>NZ_JBYMDX010000004.1:0-1607813 GCF_057766425.1 Mesorhizobium sp. P160187 | reverse complement strand
GATCGGCACGTCATCGGACACCGTCACGTTGACCGTGCCTGTCGCCTGGGTGCCGTCGGTGTCGGTGGCAACCACGCCGAGATGGCCCAGATCGACTAGGTCGTCGGCGTTAATGCCAGGATGGGCATCGTAATTGTTGTTCAGCGTCGCCGTCACCGTTGCCACATTGTTGGCAACCGCCAGATCCAGCGTCACCACAGTCACGGCGCCGTCATTGCCGACGACCTGGGTGTCCGACACCCGGGTCCAGGTCAAGTTGGCGGTGTTCAACCCGCTCAGGTCGGTGCCAAAGGCGATCGAGGCGATCGCATCCGAGCCCGGCGTGAAGGTGATCGAGTTCGAGGCGAAGTCAGCGCCGGCCGGCGTCGAGCCGTCACTCAGGTTCTGGTCGTCAAGCGCCAGCGTGATCGGAGCGCCGGCAACCGGGGCCGCGCCGTCCGTGATTGTGAAGGCGATGTTGGCCATCGACGTGTCGAGATCGCCGTCCGTCACAGTGTAGGTCGCGTTAACAGCTACCGGACCGGAACTGTTATCCACCGAAGCGTCCGGCGTGAACGAGTAGGACCCGTCCGCCTTCACCTGGATGGTGCCCGCGCCGATGTCGATCAACTGCGAGTAACCCGTGCCGGCATCGAAGATCAGCGCCGTGCCGTTGATATGCGTCACCGTCGCGCCGTCGGCGCCGGCGACGAAGTCCAGCGTGCCCGTCAGCGCCGGGGCACCTTCCGCAATCGACTGCGAGGCCTCATCATGCGCCGTCGGCACGTCGTCGACGATCTGAACGGACAGCGTGCCCGGAAGGGACACGTCTCCGTCGGTGTCGGTAACCGTCATCGTCATGTCGTCGAAGATGGAATCTGTCCCCGCGTCGGGGTGAGTCGCGCTATGGACGAGCGTGTAGCTGTAGCTCACCTGGCCTGTGCTGGCGTCGTAGCCGTTGACGGTCAGCGTGTTGCCGAGCGGCGTGATGATGTCGATCGGCGTCGATGCGCTGTTGGCAAGAGCCGCGCCCGAAATCACCTGGCCGGCGATGGTCAGCGAGCCGACACCGTCGGGAGAGGCGATGGTGAAGGTGCCGGTGTTGTGTTCGGAGATGTCGCCGTCAACGCCTGGCGCCGACGCTTCGCCCGAACCTTCCGGCCCAGGGCTTTCCGGCAGGCCCTTTTCATTGACGATGGTGTCGCCGCCCTCGACGGAAGGCGTCAGGTCGATGATCGACGGTGTGGAATCCGGCCGCAGGCTTGGGAACAGCTCGCGATGATCCGGCTGGCCGAACGCCAGGTCTGTCGGAGGCAACAGTGCCGAAAGACCGAACCCGTCGCCGATGCCACCGGGGGGAACCGAGAAGTCTGCGCCGGCGCTTGGGTTCGAACCGCCCGGGCCGGCCGATATGGAACCATCGGCACCGAAGGCGACATCGACGTGGCTCGCTTCAAGAGCGGCCAGCAAGGCCACGCGCGGAACTTCGACATCACCGATGATGAAGGTCGGCACGTTGAGCGCGCCATCCTTGATGAGGATGACTGAACCGTCGGCCTGTTCCAGCAACAGATTGTGGCCGTCGACCTTGATGTTGTCGATGGAGACGTCCGCCGGAAGTTTCACGATGTTGCTGGCGTCGGCCACGTATCCATGCGGCGCGGCTGCCGCCGGCGCTTTCGCCTCCGCGGGTGCTGCCGGCTGAACGGGTGCGCCACTGCCGACATCGACCGGTACCGGCTCGGCAGGCGCCGCCTGAGCGGCCTGCGCTACCTGGATGCCTGCCTGCGATGGCGGGCCGCCATGTTCATGTGAAGAGTGCTCGTCCCAAGAATTCGAGACGGTATCCAAATCGTTACTCGTCGTCATCGCCAAACCCCTCCGGCATTTCCCGGATAGAGACAGTGACGACTTCTGCTTTGCAACTGTCCCGCAATCAATTTCATATATCCCAGTATGCAAGTCTCGGCATTTTTTACGTGTGGTAAACCCGGAAGATATAATCTGATATGCATTGGCCGAGCCGCGCCTCGTTTGATATCCGCCGGCTGAGCTGGATTGGTAAACAGAAGTATAAATTTGAATAAAGTTTTACACAAAGTGGGTATTCCCGATTGAAGGAAACTTATCCACCTTCCTTTCCAGTAATTTGAGACAAGATTGGTACCGTCCACAGTCAAGAGGTGGGCGTTATGAAAAAAGAAAAATCTGCCCTGGGAATAACCGGGCTCAGGCTCATCCTGCTGGCAATGGCGATCACAAGCCTGCCGCAGCCATCATCCGCGAAAGCAATTACCGTGAATGCCGGCGCTGCCGCTGGAGTTCTGGCGGCGGTCGAAACCCCTTCCAGTCTCGGCGGCGTTTCGCTGGCTCGGCCGCAGCCATGGCAGCCGGTTTCAGCCTACTGGATCGGCATGATTTTCAGCAGCTATGGTCCTGTTGCCGTTGATGAAAAGCGTGGTTCTTCGATCGCGCCGCCCGCCGCCGGGATCGACCCGATCCAGACGGCGGCGATCATTCCCGGCGTGTTCGGTTCTGTTGCCCTGTCGATGCGCAATTTCCCGGTTTCGGCGCGCTGGGCGCCGGTCTACAAGGCAATTGTGGACTGTACCGCGAGCAGCGCGTGCGAACGCAAGAACAGCGCCTTTGCCGAGATCGTCAAGGCAGCCGGGAACAAGCGCTTCATCGATAAGTTGTCCTTCGTCAACTCAAGTATAAATCGCGCCATCGCCTACAAGAAGGACAGCGTGGTTTACGGCAAGCTCGACTACTGGGCCAAGCCCGCGGAAATCCTTGAGCGGCGGGCAGGGGACTGCGAGGATTTCGCCATCCTCAAGATGGCCGCGCTGCTGCATGCAGGCATCCCGGCGCAGAGCATGTCGCTGGTCGTCTTGCAGGATCGCAAGCGCGGTTTCTTTCATGCCGTGCTGTCGGTCAGCACCGGCAGCGGCGTCTTTATTCTCGACAGTTTGAGCAATGTAGTTTCCCGCGACACAGACCTGCCGACCTACGTGCCGCTGTATTCGTTCAGCACCGATCGCGCGTGGATCCATGGCGCGAAGACCGGTTCTGCTCAAATAGCCGATATCAAGGGCGGCCTTTCGACGGTCGCGCCTGGTGAAGGTGTGCAGCCGTAAGCTCCCATCAGAGAGTCTTGAGCGCTCTATCTCTTGTTTGACGCAATTTTCCACGGAAACCGCTCACACTTTTCCCGGAATTGCTCTAGCCGCCGAAGACGAACGCCATCAGCAGTTCCGGCTCGACCACCGGCGCCCGCACCGCGCTCAGTTGACCGCGGTAGCGGCGGTCGCCGGCGCCTATGACGAAACCGGTCGCGACCGGCGTCTCGCCATTGGCGTCGAGCCTGGCGAATATGTCGGCGACATTGAGGTCCAGCGCCAGCTTGAGATCCTGGCGCGCGTCCTCGTTCGGCGCCACCGGCAATTGCCGCCGCACCAGTTGCTGGAACGGCGCATTGAAGGTCAGGATTTTCTTCGACGATGCCAGGGCAAAGGCCGGCGAGGGACAGGCGACGAGAATGGCGTTGATGGTCTTGATCGACGCGAGCCTCTGCAAGGTGACGTTCTGGTCGGCCAGTCCACGCATGCAGGCTACGCGGATTGCCGATGTTAGGTTTCCGGCGTTGGCGTGGCTCTCTGCAATTTCCTCGATCAGTGTGCCGATCGTACATTTGCGGCTTTCCGCCATCTGCTTCAGCGAAGTCCAGAACGCCCTCTCCAGACGAATGCCGCGGCGCGTGCCGCCACGCGCCACAACCCGGAACTCGAGACCGAAATCCTCACTCGCCAGCGGTGTCAGCAGCCGGTCGCGATCGACCGGGCGGGAGATCGCACTATCGCTCACTCATTGCCTCCTCCCGCGCCTTGTTGATTGGCTTCAGAAGGTAGGTGAGGATCGTTTTGCGTCCGGTCTTGATGTCGACCGAACAGATCATGCCGGGGATGATCGAATAGGTCTTGCCGTCGCGTGTCAGCGTCGATTTGTCGGTGGCGACACGGACCTGATAATAGGGTTCGCCGGTTTTCTGGTCGACCAGGCTGTCGGCAGTGATGTTCGAGACCTTGCCTTCGATGCCGCCGAAAATCGAGAAGTCATAGGCAGTCACTTTGATCAGTGCATCCTGGCCCGGCCGGATGAAGGCGACGTCCCGCGGTGAGACCCGGGCTTCGACCAGCAGGGTCTCGGACGTCGGCACGATACCCGCGACGACCGCGCCGGGCTGGACGAAGGCGCCGACCGTGTTGATGTCAAGCGTGTTGACGATACCATCGACAGGCGAACGGATATCGGTACGCGCCACCTTGTCGGTGGCACCGCGTATCGTCTCGTCCACCACCGAGAGATCGGCCAGCGCCTGCGTGAGATCGCTGAGCGCTTCTTGTTGCAGCTGCAGGCCGAGTTCATCGACCTGAAGCTTGGCTTCCGTGATGGCCGACCTGGCTTTCTTGATTGTCTCTCCGGCAAGCGTCAGCTGACCGTTGAGCTCGGTCTGCTCGCGCTCGACGCGGAGCTGCTCGGTTCGCGCCATCAGGCCTTTCTTGACCATCGCTTCGACCAGCTTCGCCTCCTGGTCGCTGACGGCCAGGTTCTTGGTGAGGCGATCGGCATTGGCGTTGGCTTCGTCGAGTTCTTTCTCGCGCTGATCGAGGCGCGACTTTAGAACCGACAGTTTGACTTCGAAGTTGTCGCGCCGCGCGACGAGCAGCTTCTGCTCGTTGTCGCAGATTTCCGGCGCCACCTTCTGGATCTCGGACGGACAGGGAAACGCGCCCTCGAGGCTGCCGGTCTGTTCGAATTGGAGCCGTGCAATGCGCGTCTGCAGCGCCCGCGCCTTGGCCTGCTGCTCGCCAAGGCTGGAAGTGTTGAAGGTGTTGTCGAGACGAATGATGAGGTCATTCTTCTTGACGACCTGACCGATCGTCACGGCGATTTCCTGAACCACGCCCGGCTCGCTGGCCTGGATGATCTGGGTCTTCGACGCCGGTATGATCTTGCCGTCGCCGCGTGCGATTTCATCGACCTCGGCAAAGGACGCCCAGGCTACCGAACTCGCAAAGAGCGCTCCGATAATGAATATCGAAGCCGACGCAAAAAGCGGCGGACGGTCTTCCCTGGCTAGCATTTACCACGTCCCAACGTGCTGTATTCACGCATAATTCTGTTCGTCAGGCGCTTGTTTTCTGCAGCGCCTGTATCACTTGGTCTTTCGGTCCATCGGCAACGATCTTGCCCTGCTCGATGACAATCAGGCGGTCGGCCAGCTCGAGCATGCTGAAGCGGTGCGTCGAAACGATCAGCGTCGTGTTGCGATCGAAAGCCACTTTGAGCTGCTTGATCAGCTGGCGCTCGGAAGCCAGATCCATCGAGCCGGACGGCTCGTCCAGGAACACGATTTTCGGTTTGGTCAGCAACAGGCGGGCAATTGCCATTGTCTGCCTCTGACCGCCCGAGAGATTGGTGCCGCGCTCGCCGACATTCATGTCGTAGCCTCGCGGATGGCGGGAGACGAAGTCGTCGACGCCGGCAGCCTTGGCCGCCTCGACGATCTGCTCATCGGTCGCCTCCGGGCACGCCATAAGGAGATTTTCCTTGATGGTGCCCGAAAACAGATCGTTGGCTTGCGCGACGATCCCGACGGCGGCGCGAACCTCCGACGGGTGGTATTGGCGGATGTCGATCCCGTCCAGCAGCAGCTCGCCGGAGGTCGGCAGGAAAAGCCTGCCGATCAGCCGCCCCATGGTCGTCTTTCCCGAGCCTATGCGGCCGATGATGCCGATCCGCTCACCGGGCTTCACCGAGAAATTCAGGCCGGTCAGCACTTCGTTTTCGGAACCCGGGTAGACAAAGCCGACATTCCTGAATGCCATTGCACCGTTGCGAATGGGGCGGTTGACGAAACCAACCGTGTCCGGCCGATCCTCAGGCTGCGCCATGATCGAATTCACCATTCGCAGGGACAGCATCGCCTGGCGAAGTCTGGACAAGGTGATCGCAATCTGCCCAAGCGGGGCCACTGCCCGGCCTGCCAGCATGACGGTGCCGATGATGGCGCCGGTCGAGACATGCCCTTCCGAAAAGGCATAGGCGCCGGCCACGATCAAAGCGACGGTGACCATCTGCTGGATGGCTTGCGTTATGTTGCCGGCGGCAGCCGAAAGCTGTTTGATCTTCTCGGACGTGTTGGATGCGTTCTTGGAATGCTCCGCCCATTTTCGCAGAAGGTACGCCTCTGCCCGCAGCGATTTGATCGTTTCCAGCGTGGAGATGGATTCCACCAGCAGGGCCTGGCGCTGCGAAGCCTCGTTCATGGAAGCGGCAACGCGTTTGCCGATGCGCCGTTGCGTGATCAGCCCGACGATCACCGAGGCGACAAAGGCTATGGCCGGTATGACGACCAGCCAACCGCCTATCGCATAGATGACAAGAAGAAAGACGAAGACGAAGGCTGTGTCGATGAAGACGCTGATGGTGTTCGACGTGAAAAACTCGCGCACGAACTCGTACTGGGTCACCCGATTTGCATATTCGCCGGTTGAGCCGGGCCTTGCCGACAAGGACGAGTTCAGCACCTTCTCGAACAGCATATAGGAGATGCGAAGATCGGACTTGCGCCCGGCATAGTCGATCAGTGACGCTCTGGCGGTCTTCAAGAGCAGGTCGAACAGAATGACCGCGCCGATCCCGATCGACAGCACCCAGAGCGTCGATATCGCCTTGTTCGGCAAGATCCTGTCGTAGACATTCATGGTGAAGATCGGTGAGGCAAGAGCCAACAAATTGATGAATACCGCCGACAGGATGACCTTCGAATAGGTGCGCCAGAACGGCCCCATCGTGCCGGTCAGCCAATGTCGCCGCTCGATCTTGGCCGCCGAACCGACGCTCATCGCCTCTACTGCGTTGGCATAGGTTATCGAGAACGAAACGCCGCCACTAATATAACTTCCGGAAAACTCGGATTTGCTGATTGTCGTGCGGCCGTCTTCCTGGGGAGCGGTCGTAAATCCACCGTCCTCGGTCTGGGCAAGCAGCGCTACAGGCAACTGGCTCACGCGAAACAGAATGGCGGGAAGGTCGATGCGTCCGCGAAGAAAGTCGCGGTGGCTGAATTCCGTGATTTCAAGACCGATGCGTTCGGCAAGATGCCGGATGGCGTCGATATCGATGCGGGTGTCTGACAGCGGCACGCCGGCAAACAGCACGGTCTCGGAACTCGGCCTGCCGAGGTACCCGGCAACAGCGGAGAAGCAGGCCTTGAACGCCTCTTTTGGGGAGAGGATTTTGGGTTGTGGGTTCACGATTGGCCCGCAGGACTATCGTTCGTCCTTGACCTTCCTACTTCTTTCTTACCGGTGCGAGGATGTCGAAAGGCAGATCGTTCGTCTGCTCCGACGGCGTGCGCGCATAGGTTTCGGTGTCGGCCGTTTCAGGCGCATTGAACTCGGCCTTGGCATAGGCGGTGGCCTGTTTTGCCGGCTGAAGATTCATGGTCTTCAGCAACTGCCCGGTTGCCGCCAGCAGCCGGTACTGCGCGAAAAGCGACGCGTAGGATGCGGTGTCGGCAAGCGTAGCTGTGTTGAACCGCGTGTTCTGCGCGTCGAGCACGTCGAGCAGCGAGCGCTGTCCGACCTTGAACTGCTCGCGATAGGACGCCACCAGCCTTTCGTTGGCGGCAGCCTGAAGCTTCAATGTCTTTGCCAGATCGGCCTGCCGGAAGCGGCGATCCCATGACGTACGGACGGCTTCCTCGATCTCGCGCAGAACCTGGTGCAGCACAAGGCGCTGCTCGCTGGTCCGGCGGACCTGCTCTTGCTCGTTGGCTTTGTCGATGCCGCCGCGATAGAGGTTCCAGCGCAGCACCAGCCGCGCCTGCAGGTCGCTAGCGTCGCCATCGTCGCCGTCGATGTCATAGCCGCCGCGGGCGCGGCCTTCGGCGATGACGGAGGGCCCGAATTTCGCCCGCGCCGCATCCACCAGGGAGGCGGCGGCGTCGATATCGCTGTTGGCCATGTGGACGCGCGGATTGTTCTGTCGCGCCAGCCCTAGCGCGTCGTCGAGCGACCTTGGCAGCGCGCTCGAGACATCGCCTGGCCTTGACGCGTTGGTCAGCGGCTTACCGACCGTCTTGAAGAACCGTATCTTGGAAGCCTCCAGTTCTTCGGTCGCCTCCTGCATACGTGCCTTGGCAGCGAACAGCCGCTCCTCGGCCTGCTGGCGATCAGCCTCGTTCAACGCGCCGCCTGCAATACCTTGCCGGATGTCGCCAAGGATTGCCTGGTGAAAGCCCAGATTCTTCTTCGCTTCTGAAACGATCGAAGCCTGCAGCATGTATTCGAGATAGTCCTGGACGACAGACAGTCCAATGAATTCAGACCGTTCCAGCACCCGGAACGATGCGCCGTCGACCCGCGACGCCTGACGGTTCAGTTCCGCCCGCCTTGCGCCGCTGTCATAAAGCGTCTGCGTGACAACGACATCGGCTTCCGCCGGATAGAGCGCGTCATCCTCTATGGACAGCGCACGCCGGGAGGAATTGTCGAGACGGCGAACCCCTGCCGACGCCTCGACATCGACGCTGGGAAGATAAAGTCCCTTCGCTTGGCGCAACTCGAATTCGATTGCTTCACGGTTTTCGATCGCCTGACCAATCTCGGGATTGGACTCCACCGCGACCGCCATCGCCTCCTGGAGAGTGAGCGCGTGAGCATTCCCACAACTCAATATGGCGACCGTCGTCAGCAGGCCGAGGCGCTTGCCTATCGCCGACATAGATGTCGTATTCATTTCACCCCACCCCAACGTTCCCCTGCGCCATTATTGCCAGGCGTTACAACTCAACCGTGATTGTTCACAAATTTGCAAAATATGGGAGCACTTATTGATTTAGTGACCGCTAAAACGCTGAATTCAAGCAAAATTCTATAGAATGTCGCAAAAATGGCACATAAAATACCCACTGCGGTTTTTGGGTAACAGCCGTCCGAGTTTGAACAGGCAAGCGAAACCGCTCCGGGAAGGAGGACCGCAAGGCCACCTTATGACCTATTTGCTCCTGATGGCTTGACTATTTCTGGGTGTACTTTTTCAGCGAGGTGACCGACAACATCTTGGTTGGCAGCTACAATCGGCAGGATAATCTTAGCCCGCTTGCCAAGAGCCTGGAACGGACACCCCTGCCTTTCTTCGACCTGAAGCGTGGGCATAAATCCCTGAGCCGGCGAATAAACCCCGACGACTGCTTCACTGGCCAGCGTGCCAGCATAGGGCTCGTATGACGGCCGATCAACGACTGGGTCAACCGAAGAGGTGACGGTACTTTTTGAGGCGGTTCGGTAGGCCATCGAATGCTGCAAGGTCCAAAAATCGCTCGATTGATCCCGATAGCTAGTGAAACCCCAAATATTTCTTGCGGCGATTTTCCGTTAAAATCAAAAGCGCAATTTTTTTGACGGTTAGTGTCGGCCTTTTCGCAGCTCAGAAAAAAATTTGACTGTAAAAAATTTGACTGTAATTGAGTCATACGCTGTTTAAACAATGCGGAACGAAGTGGTCAGTTGCGCCACCACTTTGCGGGACGACATACGAGAGTTGCAGGACGAGCGGTCAAACATCGAGGCCGCCGGCTCGTTAGATACCACTACTCGTTCCTCCGCGCCATTCCAACAGGCTGAACTTCGAGGCAAGTGAGCCCGTCCTGGTCCGGCGCCTCGACGTAAATCCATTCCACCGATCACAACTGCCTGCAAGCTGCCGCTTGTTTGTTACTTCCCGAGTCTCATCGGCCATATCGAGGCGCTAGACCGTCAGCTGGTCGCGCGCTGTTGCCACAGCTGCCGATCTGCAACCGCCCCCATTTCCGCGGTTCTGGACCCTATCTCCCAACGTTTGCAAAACGAGGTCAGCTATGGTCGGCAGTTTGGGGTCGCGGGAGCATACGGAATGACACGGGAACCTTTCAGATTTTGGCCCACCAAAATTCAGCAAAATCAACAATTTCCGTTCGCCCTCCGGGCCCACCAATAACTCACGGCTTACGCCGAACTCTTTGTTTTGTGATCGCATCCGCGAAAAAGCGCTCTGCCGTCAAAGCCTTTCCCCACCTCTCGATGAGTTCCGCAAGCTGCTGCTGGCTATCGGCGGATCGTTGATGCGCAACTGTGACGGCGGTCGTTACCGTGGCTCGAGTGTCAGCAGATGTGGTAAGGCTGATTGTCGACGAGTAGCAGAGGGGTCCAGCAACAATGACTTTGAGACGAACCAGAGCTTACGGCGGATCCGGCTTGGTTCTGGCGGTTTGCACTGTATTGGCTTGGCAAAACGCCACCGCCGCTCAAGATTGCTACGCAGCCGCGACGTCTGGCGTCAATTGGCAGGAGTGTGACAAAAAGCTTCTCATCCTAGAAGGACAGGACCTGAGCGGGGCAAACCTGTTCGGTGTTGATTTCACTTCGACCGACCTCAGGAACAGCAATCTCCTTGCGGCAAATTTTGAGAAGGCAACGCTTGTGCGCGCTTCCCTGGCCGGCTCGACCGCCAAAGGCGCCCGGTTCGACAAAATCGAGGCTTACAGGACCGACTTCAGCCATATGGACGCGCAGGGCGCCGTGTTTGCGGGCGCGGAAGTGCAGCGCTCGAATTTCCAGGACGCCAATCTGGTCAATGTTGACTTCACAAAGGCGGAATTGGGGCGTGCGCAGTTCCATGACGCCGATATCAGCGGCAGCCACTTTTCGTTTGCCAATCTCGCGCGGGCGGACTTCCGAGGAGCGAAGTTCACCGCACCGATAGACTTTGAGGGCGCTTTTTTCTTTCTGACCCGTATCGAGGGCCTCGATCTATCCAATTCGGCGGGTCTGTCCCAGTGGCAGCTCAACATGGCTTGCGGGGACGCCCGGACCGAGTTGCCTTCTGGCATGACGAGGCCAGAAAATTGGCCCTGTCAATTCCAGCAGGAATAGCCCGCCCGTCCGCTTCCCGCCAAAGGCTGCCGGGCGGCAAAGCGCCTCAATTCAGTCCTCGGCCGGGGGTCAAAGCACGACACTGCGGGACATTTCCGGCAATCTCATTTACCGGCGAACGACAACGACCAAATGGAGGACGAATGCCCAAGGTCAAAGGTGGTACCGCTCTGGACAAGGAGCGCGCCAAAACAGAGAAGCTCCTCAAAAAGGTTGGATACACCGCCTTGAAGGAGGCCGGTGTGGTATCCAAGCGACCCGACCTCCCAAATCTAAAGGTTGAAAAGCGAGGGAAATAGCGCGGACACTCGCATGCTGACCTGACGAGGGCACGCCCAAAATGTAGACGTCTGCTTTGCCTTCTCAAGCTAGGAGCGTGCAGGCGGCACTTGCGAGAACCACAAGGCGGACTGCTGGGGCCGGAAGAAGCTGTCGTATTTCCGCCCCGGTGCGATCCGATACTTCACAACTTTTTCACTTTCAATTGGGGGCCATATCATATGAACGAAGAGACCGGCGTTCAGAAGTTGGTGCGCACGCTGCGTGCTCGAGCACCTGATGACGCAGCTGAATTGCTCGCTAGAGAGTCTCCCGAGGTCATCCGCGACACACTAAAGCTGTTGCCTGACGGGCACGCCCGTAAGGTGGCCGAGCATTTGCCACTGCATATGCAGCCCATCAGCTCTCATGATGGTGACATGGGTTTCGCGATCCCCGAGTCGCTCGTCGAGGTGATGGACCCGATCCCCGCCAGCGTTCCTGTCGGGACGACGGTTGCTGCCGCGGTGGAAGCTGTCAGAGGCGCCCAGGTGCCGACCGAGCTCACTTATCTCTACGTCACGGACAAGGGCAATAAACTGGTTGGCCTGGCGGTCCTGCGCGATCTGATGCTGAGCGAACCCGACGCGATTGTCGATCACATCATGCTGCCCAGGCCGTTCGCTCTTGATGTCGGTCTCTCTTTGAGTAACGCATGCAAGGCGGCGGTACGGCGTCACTACCCTGTGTATCCGGTGGTGGATGCGGAGAACCGGCTGCTTGGGCAGGTTCGCGGCTGGCGCTTGTTCGAGCAGCAAATCATCGAGATTTCCGCCCAGTCTGGCCAGATGGTCGGCCTCCAGAAGGAGGAGCGCTCTTTTACGCCGCTGTTTTCAGCCTTCCTGAAGCGTCATCCGTGGCTGCAGTTGAATCTCCTGACGGCCTTCATGGCCGCATTCGTGGTCAGTTCCTTCACAGGCACGATCGAGAAGATCGTCGCCCTGGCGGCGTTCCTCCCGGTCTTGGCCGGGCAGAGCGGAAACACCGGCTGCCAGGCACTGGCTATGACGCTGCGCGGCCTTGCCCTGGGGGATGTGGACAAACGACCGAAGCTGCACTTGGTGATGAGAGAGGGCGCGCTCGCGGTCGCCAACGGCGCGCTCGTCGGCGTTGTTGCGGCTGCGGCGATGTGGTTCTATGCCTCGAGGCGACCGGAGTCGGCGGCACAGGCACCGATGCTGGCACTTGTGATCTTGCTTGCCATGTCCGGATCGTGCCTCATGTCCGGCATCTCCGGCGTGCTGATCCCGTTGGGCCTGCGCCGGGTAGGCGCCGATCCGGCGGTCGCCTCGGCGATCTTCCTCACCACCGTGACCGATATTGTAGGCATGGGCCTGATGCTGGGGCTGGCCACCATGCTCGTGCTGTAGCAAGCTGCGTGCGGTGACGCGTCCCTGGGAGTTGGGGCAATGAGCTGACCTCGCGTTCAAAGAAATTGCAAGACCCGGGCCGAATCGCACACGCCTCGTGAGAAGCACCTCCGGCAGCTCTCCGCCCCTTGCGAAACGCGACGGAAGGCCTTTGGAGAAGCCGTGGTGACCTTGAAGCCTGGTGACCAGATACGCAGGATCGCCCACCCAATATTAATCTTGTCGGCTGTGCGATCCACTACTGATGAGATTTGAGTTGTTACGCCTTGGGCCAAATACTTCAATTATGTGCAGCAATGTTGAGAAGAATTTTTGACAATCAGCGGAGCCGAAACAGGAATAAACCGGATATCTTGTTGCGCAGCTGCAACAGCTGCCGAGACTCGCATAAGTCCGGCGACCGTTCAGTCGCCTTTTTCTTGCAGTCGTGCTAAATCCCTCGCACTAGTCGGGTTTGGGGTGGGTTCTCGGCATGCAATCTTCGTTTCGAACGATCTTCGGCGTCGCCGCAGCGCTGCTTTGTGCCGGCGTGTTGCCGGCCGGCGCACAAGGTCTTTTTGGGGCCTATGACGATGCGTTTGCGGCCCGCATCGCCAGTCCGGCCGACAATGGAACGCTCGCCCAATTCGTCACGGTCGCGGTCAACGCTGGGCAATACGATCAGGCGATCTCCTCGATCGAGCAGTATCTGATCCAATACCCGCGCGATGCGCGCGCCCGGCTTGCGGCCAGCCGGTTATATTATCATGTCGGGTCCTATGAATTGGCCCGGCGGCAGGTGCAGTACGGCATCGAAGTCGGAGGTCTGACCGCAAGTGAGCAACAGGAAGCTGTTCGCCTGCTCGCCCGCATCGAGCGCGCGTTGCGTGGCGTCACCTGGGAACTCGCCCTGACCGGCGGCGTATTCAGCGCATTCACCGATTTTGAGCCAGGCGGGGCGCAGGACGACGACAGCTTCGTCTCGCCTTACGGGCAGGCGGAAGGTTTTGTGCGGTGGGACCTCGGCACGCCAAGTGCCGACGCGCTCGTTCTTTCGGGGTCGTTGACCGCGACTGAGCGTCTTTTCACGGAAGACCTGTCGGTTCCGGGTGGCGAGAAGACTTTTATCCACGGCAACGCAGCGATAACCTGGGACAAGGGACTGCCCAACAGCGGGATCGATTCGCTGCGCCTGCTGCTTTCCGCGTTCACCGTTACGGATCGTTTCGACAGCGACATTTACGAAACCGGTATCGGCCTCAGTGGACGTTTCGTCGTTCGCCCGACGGTCGAGACGACGCTCTTCGCCGGCGGCGGCTACATCGATCTAAGCGCCTCGCAAGGCATTTTCGCGGATAGCAGGGTCTTCTATGAGGCAGGCGGCAGCTACCGCTTCCGCAATGGCCAGGCGCTCGGCTTGCGCTTTGTAGGCTCGAATGACTTCGCTTCCGGATCGGGCGAAATCAGCCGCAGCTATACGGGCGAGGTCCGCTATGGCGGCCTGTTGATGAACGTACCGGATCTTTTCGCATGGTCGCACCAGATCGCCTTATCGGCCGGCCACAGCGACACTCCCGATCTGTCCGTCGGCATCGGCACAAATATCAAGAGCGACTTCTGGCGCATTGCCTCGGAAAGCGATTTTCAGCTGACGGAAGCGCAGAAGATCAGCGTCGATCTCGCCTACCGCAAAACCAACTTCGCCCTCGCCAACCGCGACCGAAAATCGTTCGAAATGCTCATGAGCTATACGTTGACGCTCAATTGAAAGAGGCCGCGATGAGGTGTCATCAGATCGTCATTTTTATCGCCTGCCTCGCCTTCGCGGCACCATCCGCTGCTGAGACGGTCGGGTCGATGACGGCCTATCAGACCATCATCGTCCGCAATAACGGCGGGACGATGAACGTTGGCGCCGGCGTCGAACTCGGCGACCAGTTGCGCAGCAATCCCACCGGTCTCGGAATGCTGGTGTTCCGGGATGAATCGAGCGCCAAGATTGGTCCAAACACCAGCCTGACCATCGATGAGTTCGTCTACAATCCGGGCTCGGGGTCGGGAAAGATCGACATCGGGATGAACAGCGGCCTAGCCCGTTTTTATGGCGGCCAGGTTTCGAAAGGGGGCGTCATGCAGGTTGCGACGCCGCACATGGTGCTCGGAGCGAGAGGCGGCATCATCGAAGTGCTGGTGGCAGCCGGCCAGACCGTCGGCATATTGCGCGCCGGCCGCATGACCTGCACGATCAATGGCAAACGGCTGGTCATCACGAACCCGGGCTACGCCTGTACGTCGGACGATGGCAAGCTTCTGGCCGGCTACGGCGGCATCGACGCCTTCCCGATCTTGGACAGTATCGACCGGATAGCGGGAACCGGCCTGCCGGGCGCACCGGGTCCTGGGTTGGACGTAAGCGCAATTTGTGCGTCGGCTCTAGGCTCCTCGCTCAAAGTCTGCGGGTCCAGGGACGGCGCACTGCCAGGAGTGGTCATGGAATTCCCTGACAGCCCAACGCCACCTGCGGGCAGCGGGGGGCGGCGGGGCGAGTGTGAGGGTGAGGGTTGCTGCTACTACTACAACTGCGATTAGGCCTGGCTGCACGAGATGAGCCACTCGGTCGGTAGGCGCTGGGCTGATTGGCGGCAAGCCGGCAGGCGCAAAATATCCGGCCTTGTGGTCGTGCTCCTGCTGCTCGCCTGCCATTTGGCTTTTGACGGGCCGTTGTCGCGCCTGCGTGAGCGGACGTACGACTTCTATCAGTTTCTCGCCCCACGCCAGGCGACGAGCAATCCTGTCGTGATCGTCTCGATAGACGACGCCAGCCTCAAGGCACATGGGCGATGGCCCTGGAACCGTGGCCTCTTGGCCGATCTGGTCGATGGCATCACGCAATCCGGCGCGGCGGTGGTCGGGCTTGCGCTGGTACTCCCCGAGGCTGACACCTCGCCTGAGGGCATCGCCGGAGACAAGCGCCTGGCAGCGGCGCTGTCCAAAAATCGAACGGCGCTTGCCGTCAGCCTGGGCAATGAAGCGACGGTTTCAGAAGCAGAACCCAAAGCCGGCTGGTCGATCGTCGGGCAAGTACCCGATACACTTCCCGGCTTCACCGGTCTTACCGGCTCGCTTGCCGAATTCTCGAACGCCGCCGCAGGCCTCGGCGTGATTCGCACCTTGCCCGATCCCGACGGCGTACTGCGCCATGTGCCGCTGCTCTGGCTTCGCAACACCCCTCAACGCGCGCAGCTGTGGCCGTCTTTCGCACTCGAGCTCCTGCGCCTTTACGCTGGACAGGACGGTTACACAGCCCGGATGAATGCAGCCGGGTTCGACGCACTCAGGATGGCAGGCGCCATTGTGCCGCTCGAGCCGGAGGGGAGCATCCGCCTCTGGGAAACCGCCACGGACACGCCTCGCCTGTCTGCCAGCACTATCCTTTCGGGCCATGGCGATCCGCAGCTGCGAGACGCCATCGCCATTGTCGACCTGTCGGCTGTGGGCCTGACGCAGTACCTGCCCACGCCGACGAGTCCAGCGCGACCAGGAGCGGAGATCCACGCCGATGCGATCGGCCAGATGCTTGCCGGGCGCTTCCTGGCAGAGCCAGCGCACGCGCGTATGCTCGAGCGGCTCTGGTTTCTCCTCAGTGCCGTCGTTTTCATCGGGCTTTCCGGAGTGCTCGCCGGGCGTGTCGTGCTTGGCGCCGTCTCCCTGGCGCTGCTGGCCGTCACGCCGTTCGTGTTCGGCGCTCTCGAGTACAGCCTGCAGGGTGCACTCTATGACCCGCTGCAGCCGGCGCTTGCAACCATCATGGTTGCGGGCTTCGAAGGCTATGTCCTCTACAGGCGCAGCGAGCAGCGCCGGTCCACCCTGACGCGACAGTTCTCCCAATATCTGTCGCCCTCCGTGGTGCAGCGCCTCGCAAGCTCGGACACCGAGGCAATCCTGTCCGGCGAGAAGCGCGAGATCACAATTTTGATCAGCGACATACGTGGCTTCACGACCATGAGCGAACAGCTCGACACCCAAGAGATCGCCAAGGTGGTCAACCATTTCCTCGGCATTGCGACCGATGAGATACTCAAGCGCGACGGCACCATCGACAAATTCATGGGCGATGCGGTGCTGGCCTTCTGGAACGCACCGCTTGATCAACCCGATCATCGTGAGCGTGCGCTCGACGCGGGCCTTGCCTTGATCGAGCGGGTAAAGCGCGAAGACGCCGCCTTCACCGCGGACGGCCATCGCTCCATCGAAATCGGCGTCGCCATTGAGACCGGCATCTGCTCGGTAGGCAATTTCGGCTCCGAACGGCGCTTCGATTACACCGCGATCGGTTCCCCGGTGAACCGCGCGGCACGGCTCGAATCGACGACCAAGAAGCTGGGCATCCCCCTGGTGCTTGGACCCGGCTTTGCGGCAGGAGCATCGATGCCGGTCGTCCAGGCGGGCGCCTTTGAGCTCCAGGGTTTCAAGGGCGAGGTGCCGGTTTTCACCGTTGCGGAGATGCAAGCTGCTCAACAAGGTATGAGCCGCGAAGTAGAGAGCCAACGTGGTGAGCAATCTGGCGCCCCCGCCATGGTGGTTGGTTCGCCGCCATCCGTGCAAATGGCGCCGCTTGATGTTGCACCCCGAACCCGAAGCACGCGCTGATCGGCCAACGGGTCGCAGGATGCGATTGTCACCGGCACAGACGACCTTGCGTGGCGGCTCGAACGGGAGCCAAGCAACACCTCGCGTGGAGGAACCAGTGGTCTTCCGAAGAGCCACAGAGCAGGCCAATATGTTTGGCCGAGAAAGTCAACGCGCGCCGAAAGGGCGAATGGCCGACCCATGTCTCCAACCATCCAGCCACGGATGAACCAATGGCGCCTCCGGCTCAAGCTTGAAAGCGACGAAGAGCGGGGCTCGGTTTCGTTCGCATTCCGGGGTAAGACGATCGACGGCGCGATATTCGGGAAAGAATATAGCTCGCCGCCGGCCAGTATATGACGGAACCAATCTGTGAGTTTCGCATTATGTTGAGTTGGTACCGAGCATTTCGCGGTACGTTCCTACCAGTCTAGGTAGACCGACCTCGTCACTCGAAGCCGCCGAACGGATATCCTATGACTTTTGCGAAAATTGCAGCGCCCTTGGCGCTTTTTTGCGCGCTCGGCGTTACTCCGGCGTTTGCCGTGTGCAACATTTCTGACGCAAAGCTCGAAGAGGCGGTGCTCAAGAGCCCCGAGTTGCGCAAGCCCGAGAACCGCTATCTCGTGCGCGATTTGCGCAAACTGCGCGATGCGGCGTTCATCCTGTGGTCCTACGGCTTGCACGACGATTGCGAGCGAGTGCTGGCCAACATCCGCCAGTTGATTGCGTCGCCCTCCATGGGGAAGCTCGGCGACAACGATGAGGACGAAGCAGACCAGCAGCTGGCCGCGAGCGAACCACAAATCCATGAGGGGGGCGAAATTCAGGGCAATCGCAACGCGCCGGACGCACGGCCCCTCATCAACATCGACGAACTCGGCCCGGGCTTGCGCGTCGACGAGATCGTGGGCTCGGAAGTTCGCAGTTCCGACGACAAGATCGTTGGCGAGGTCCGCAATGTCGTTATCGGCACGAAGGACCGCTGGGACTATGCCGTCGTCGCAGCTGCCGGTTTCTTCATAGCGGGCAAGGACAGCATCGTCGTTCCCCTCCGCTACCTGCAGGTGAACGAGGCCCGCAACAGCTTTTATCTTCGAATTTCCAGCGCGCAGGTCAAGATGGTGCCGCTGATGCCTGACCAGGAATATCTATGGCTGGCGGACGAAAAATGGCGCGCCACCAACGACGCTATCTTCCAGAGCCTGAACCCGGATCCTGCCCGGTATGGGGAAGCTGCAAAGCAGACGGATGCTGGCGTGAAGTGACCCGCGGTTAGGGCGCTTCGCCCATAGTACATCGTGCTGACCCACAACACAGCCAATCCACACCCGTCACCCGCGGCACACTCGTACCGAGAAGGCGATCCCTTCCGTCAGAAAGCATGCCCGATGGAAAGCTTCTCGATAAACGAGATCTTTGCGCAAGACATCGTCGACACGGCTCGCGACGCTTTGCTGGTCCTAAGCCCGGACTTAACAGTGGTGTCCGCCAATCGGGCGTTCTATGCCACGTTCATGACCCACGCCGAGGAAACGATCGGACGTCGGCTGTACGACCTTGGCGACGGCCAGTGGAATATCCCCGCTCTCCGGCAGCTCCTGGAGGAGATCGTGCCGACGAATACAACGGTCGATGGATATGAGGTTGATGCCTCGTTTCCCGAACTCGGCCGCAAGGTCATGTTACTCAACGCCCGGACGGTCTATAGGCCCGGCGGTCACGTCAGCTTCTTCCTTCTGGCAATTGACGATATCACCGAGGGCAAGCTCGCGAAGATCGAAGCCGAGCGCAACTGGCAGCTCGCGCAGAACATTGTCGATACCGTCCGCGACCCGCTTCTGATCCTTGAGGAGGACATGAGCGTGGCCATAGCGAGCCGATCGTTCCTGAACTTGTTCGGTGTCAAGGCCGGCGAGGTGTTAGGACGCCGGCTTCATGAGCTTGGAGCCGGCCAGTGGAATGTCGCTGCGCTTAACGATCTCCTCGAACGGATCATTCCCCATGACGAGGACCTAGACGGGCTGCTGCTGGAAGACGATTTTCCCGGACTCGGGCGTCGCGTCTTCAAGATCAACGCCCGAAAAGTGTTTCGCCCCGGCGATCATATGACACGATTGCTTGTCGTGTTCGAGGATGCGACCGAGGCGGTGCTTCTTGATCGCCATCGCGACGTGCTTGCAGCCGAATTGGCGCATCGCATCAAGAACAGCCTCCAGATCATCTCGTCGTTCGTGTCGTATGAGATACGGCGCGCTGCGGAGCCCTGCATTGAAGGTTATCAAGCCATGCAGGCGAGGATCGGCGCTGTTGCCGAACTCTACGACGTTATCGCCCAATCGAGTGCGTTTGGTCCGGTGCACATCGAGTCTTACCTGAATGGCATCAGCGGCACGATCCAGAAGAGCCTGCTCGGCCGCAATTCGAATGTCACGATCACTACCAAGACAGAGCAATTGAGCATCCTGCCCGATCATGCCGTCGCGATCGGGCTGGTCGCCAATGAGCTGGCGACCAATGCCGTCAAATATGCGTTTCCGTCCGGCTACGGCGAGATCATTCTCGGCTTTCAACGCAGGGATGGCGAGGTCACACTGACCGTCAGCGACAATGGCGCCGGCCTAAGCGGCAAGGCCGAGGGACCCGGGCTGGGCACGCGGTTTGTCAACGCTTTCATCAAGCAGCTGGGCGGTTCGCTCGCAATCGCCACAAGCACCAGCGGCACGACCTTCACCGTTCGGCTGCCAGCGTCGATCTTGGCGCAGTAGACGTGCGGTGTAGGCTGTCCGGAAGGCCCGGCCTTGGTTTCCGACCCTATCGTTCAACGGGCAGGCTCGTCGACGGCTTGCGTCACTCGTCCTTGAAAGTCACCTTCATATGTTTTTGCACCATCGAGGCGAGGTCCTCGGCATCCCAGTTCGTTAGCCTGATGCAGCCGTGAGAGAAGGTCTTCCCGATCTTGCCGGGTTCGGGCGTGCCGTGAATGCCGTAGCTTTCGATGGAGAGGTCGATCCAGATCGATCCCACGGGATTGTTAGGGCCGGCAGCAATGGTGAAGGGCCGCTTGGTTTTGACTCCCTTGAATGCAAAATCGGGATCGTAGTGATAGGTCGGGTTGTGCACCACCCTTTGGATCTCTGCCTGCCCACTTGGTGCCGGCTTCTCGTCGCTCCCGATCGAGGCAGGGTAGACGGCAAGCGCTTTATTGGAGGGGTCGAGCACGCGCACCTGATGAGCGCCTTTGTCGACTTCGACGCCGGCAATGGTGGCGGGAGGTTCACCCCGGCCAACATCTGGTACCAGCAGCGTGGTTCCAGCTTTCCTGAATCCGGTGCCTGGGTTTAGCCTCCTGAGCAATGGTTCGCTCACATGGAAGCGCTCCGCCAGCTTCTCGATCGAGTCGTGATAGCCAAGCCTTCTCAGGCGAGCCATCCTCTCCATGCGCCCCGGAATGCGTTTGGTGAAGGGGCCGCGTACATCTTTGCGGGTCAGTTCATAGGTGACCAGAGCTGGGCTGGTGGAGGTTGCCATCAGCTTGTCCCAAGTCGCCTGGGTGAGCTTGCCATCTGGCGCCAGTCCGTTCGACGCCTGGAAGGCCTTGACCGCCTTGGCGAAGTTCTCTCCAAGGCGGCCGTCGATGAGCCCCGGTGAGAAGCGCGCACGATCCAAAAAAATTTGCGCCTTCAGCAC
The DNA here is from genome assembly GCF_057766425.1 of Mesorhizobium sp. P160187. Classification (NCBI taxonomy): domain Bacteria; kingdom Pseudomonadati; phylum Pseudomonadota; class Alphaproteobacteria; order Hyphomicrobiales; family Phyllobacteriaceae; genus Mesorhizobium; species Mesorhizobium sp. P160187. Next base: position 1,586,869 of record NZ_JBYMDX010000004.1, on the reverse strand, counting down.
GGCAGGATCGAGCCCTTTCGGATCGCCGGCGGAGAATTGCGCCTGATTTACCGCGGCTAGGTCCAGCTTGGCCGCCTCCGTCCCGCCGCATGCGAAGGCGAGTGCAATGGCGAGGAGGAGAAGGAGCCTGATCATCGATGTCACTCCTTGCGTTAAATCGCACCTGATCTGCTTCTATGACGCGCTGTGGCAGATCTGGTTCCATTCGCCGGTAGGAGGATCCTAGGCAACCTGCCTTACGCTGCCGACCGGTCCGAGACGTTCGATGCCCGTGACTTGCCCCTCACGAGAGGCGTTGCTGGCCGCGCAGATCGGCAGTGTAAAAATGGTCTGGCCATGTTGACGTGAGCTTCTACCTTCAAACTGCCCACTACCTGGACCGGCAGTCAAATGGTCTCAGGGCAGCAAGTGAGGAGATGCGCTGGGAACCGGCTTGTCGGGCGGGTATTCTATTGATCTTCGGTATCGATAGATCCATGTTCCGTCGTCACTGTGATCGCGTTGTCGCCCGCGATTGCTCTAGCGTATTCGAAGCGCTCCAACTTCTGTTCTGCCGATAGGCCTTTGAACATCGCGGTGGCCGAGTTCGTGATTTTGAAGTCGCCGCAACTCGGACAGCGAAACTCCCGGATGTCACCAACTGTCTCCGAATTAACGAGCGCCTGCTCATCTGTAATCGGGCAAATTGCGGCCATCCAAGCCATCGTGGTCCTCCGTCCTAAGGCCGTCCTCGATTACCCAAAAGGCATCGTCGAGTGCAAAATCCATTTCTGCCGACGCTCACCCCCCCTGGAGTACTCCACCGAGTAGATCGCGCTCTCCACTCTCCAACCCGGAATGTGGATTAAAGCCAGTTCCTCGGCGAGCGATTTGCTGGTCAGCGGTAGGCGCTCTCGCTCTGGAGCCTCTCCCAAGCGATCGGAGATGTTCATGTAGCGTCGGGCAGGACCGAAGGGCCGGAACGTGGCGTTTTCATCTCTTCGGCAATCACCAGTAGCGCCTCCAGAGCGACGGCGATCCCCGACATCAGCGTACTTATGTCTGCGTTGCCGCCGAGCGTCGAAAGTTCGGCCGCTCGCGTTTGCATGCTTTGGCTCAGCTCTTGTAACTTCAGGCGCAGCTCGTCATCCATGTATGTTCTCCAAGCTTGACGCTGGAGGAACGCGCCTGCTTACAACCCGTTCCGCCGGTGGCCGCAGAGAACCAGAGACACCGCAGATGCTACAACTTGCGCTGTGGCGGCGCTTAGGATGGGCGGTGGATTGAGCCTCAGCGACTGACCGTCGGCAAATAGCGGATGCTTCAGTCTCGAAAAGGTGCTGGACGGCTCGATATGCACCGCCCCTTGGCCCTGGGTGCTGGTCCCATGCACAGTAAGGCCGTGCAAGTGCGCGCGGCCTCTGGGCTCAACATTCCAGTCGTCATGGTCCAAAGTTGTCCCAAGGTGGGTTCTCACCGAAGTGGGCGGCGAGAAGCGTCACGAAGCTTTGAACTTTGGCGGAAAGATGCCTTCTTGACGGGTACATCGCGTAGATCGACCGGCTTACCGGCTTGAACTGGGGCATCACTGTCTCCAGTTGGCCCGAACGAATGGCTTCTCCAACAAGGAAAGTGGGGCAAAGTACTATGCCTGCTCCACCCAGCGCCGCATCGCGCAGGAGCTGCCCGTTCGTTGCCGTCATCCGTGCAGTGATTTTTACCGCCACTTCCCCCTTTGGTCCGTCGAACCGCCATTTTCCGCGGCTGGCGCGCAACGCGTAGTCCAGACAATCATGGTCGTGGAGATCCGACGGCTTTGTGGGACGCCCGCGTCTGTCCAGATAATCGCGCGAAGCGCAGACCACCTCGCGTGACGGCGCGATTCGGCGAGCAACCAGATTGGAAACCGTGAGTGGAGCGATGCGTACCGCGACATCCAGGCCCTCTTCCACGATGTCAACCACACGGTCGTCCAACACCAACTCAACCGACACCTCCGGATAGACCGCGAGATATTCTGCAACGACTCTCCCAAGGTGCATCGCGCCGAAGGAGATCGGCGCGCTGACACGCAGTGAGCCGGTCGGACGTGTCTTGCTCTCGGCCGCGCTCGTACGAACTTCCTCGACATCCTCGATTATGCGCAGACTGCGCTCGTAGACGGAGGCGCCGACCTCTGTCAGGCTGATGCGCCGGGTCGTCCGGTTGAGAAGGCGTGCGCCAAGCCACTCTTCCAGCATTTGGACATGCTTGCTCACGGCCGCTGGCGATAGTCGCATCCGCTTGGCCGCTCCAGCGAAGCTGCCTTCACCGACGACGTTGGCAAACACGGTCATGCTGGTCAGCCGGTCCAACTGCAATCACCTCTTTCATTCACGTTTCGTGAATTCACCATCCATATTTCCCTCCATTATCAATCCTCGGTGGACAGATTATCTGAAGCCAGGCCGGGATCAATTGCCCGATCCGTCTCTCTAACATTTGCCCGAAACGTCGGCGTCGAGTGCCTTCTTGCGGGCTGGAGGTGATCATGTCTCTGACCAAAGCAGCCCTTCAGGAGAAACAGGGAGCCACTGTTCGCATGTGGCTCTCCGTGCTCACCGTATCGCTGGGTATTTTTTCGATGATCACTGCGGAGCAACTCCCTGTGGGGCTGATTCCGGCAATTTCTTCCGAGTTGAACGTCTCTATTGGGAGTGGCGGTCTCACGGTGACGATACCCGGCGTAATTGCGGCGTTCGCTTCTATCGGTTTGCCGTTGGCAGTGGGAAGGCTCGACCGGCGTATTCTGATGGCGGGCCTGCTCGCGGTAATGGCTGCGGCGAGCGTGATTTCAGCGCTCGCAACGAACTTTCCCGTTCTGCTCGCGTCCAGGCTGCTCGTCGGGATCACCATCGGTGGCTTTTGGGCGATAGCCGGGAGCATCGCAGTACGCCTTGTTCCTGGACCGTCCGTGCCGCGCGCCATGACTATTGTCTTCGGCGGTGTAAGTGCCGCTGCGGTGCTGGGCGTGCCGGCCGGCACGATCATCGGTGATCTAGTCGGCTGGCGCGGCGCGTTCTGGTCTCTCGCCGGCCTGAGCTTTGCCATACTGCTCGCCGCCCTGCTTGTGCTTCCGAAGCTGGAGGCCGCGGAGCCTGTGGAGGTAAAAGCCCTGCGTGCGCAATTGCGCAATCCCGCCCTTCTGGCGGGCGTGGTTGCGACGGCACTGCTGGTGGCTGCTCACTACGGTGCCTACACCTTCGTGAGCCCAGTGTTGCTGGAGGTCTCGGGCGTCACTGCAGAGAGCATAGGTTGGCTACTGTTGGGGTATGGCATTCTCGGAATGATTGGCAACGCCGTCGCAGGCGTCTGGGCCGCAAAATCCGTCGGTCGCACATTGGCCTGCGTCGTCATTGGGCTCGGCGCCACGCTGGCTCTCTTCCCGTTGCTCGGGGTCACGCCGCTCACAGGAACCATCCTGCTGCTGGTGTGGGGCTTCGCGTATGGCGCGGCGCCCATTACGCTGCAGACGTGGGTGCTGAGTGCAGCATCAGAAAGCGCGGAGACCGCGACGGCCATCTACTGCTTCACTTTCAATCTTGCCATCTCCGTGGGTACCCTAGCGACCAGTCAGATCGTCGACACGATGGGCGTGAACAGGGTCCTCTGGGTCAATTCCGCCATCATCCTGCTGGTGCTGCTGCCGGTGTGCCGCGCACCCATGCTTAACCGGAACATCGGAAACTCGTAGACAGCAAGCCATCCTGAGTGTCGCCCGTCTGTCTATGATGCTGTGTAGGTTGAAGTAGACCTTCGTTCCTTGTCTTGAAAGTCACGCGCGTCACATCAAACGCGGGTTCCGGCGCACCGTGCGGGTGCCGATGCTTTGCGCCCCCGGAGGACAACTGGCTACATGAAAAAGGACTTGATCCCCTCGTCGATATGTGTGCTGATATGAGATCGATCTCATGCCGCGCTCTCAATTACTGTTTCTCTACGGGGAGCGCGCTCTGGGAAGCATATGTCTGAATGACGATGAAGAGGGAGGTTCAAGTGAGGAAATTGATCGCGTGGCTGGCCTTGGCCACTACCACGCTCGCGTTCGCGTCTGCGGCGTCGGCGGGTGAAACCATCGACCGGGTTACCTCGAAGAAGGCAATGGTGGTCGCCACAAACAGCGGTTGGCCGCCGCAGAGTTTCCTCGACGACAGCAATCAGTTGGTCGGCTTCGATATCGACGTCTCGAAGGAGATCGCAAGGCGCCTCGGTGTGGAGGTCAGTTTCGACACGCCGGACTGGGCGACGATGACGGGCGGCCATTGGCAGGGACGCTACGATCTGGGTGTCGGCTCGGTGACGCCGACCAAAGCGCGGGCCAAGGTGATCGATTTCGAAGGCATCTATTATTATAGCCCCTACGTTTACGTGGTTCACAAGGACAGCCCGGCCAAATCGGTCGCCGACCTGAACGGTAAGATCATCGGCGTCGAGACCGCCACCACGTCGGAGGATTTCATCCGCAGACAACTCGAGATCGATGCTCCCGGCCTGCCGCCCATCGAATACAAGCTGGAGCCAGGTGAGATCAGGACTTTCGCCGACTCAATGCTGCCGTTCGACGATTTGAGGCTTGGCGACGGCGTGCGCCTCAACGCGGTCATCGCACCAGAACAGACGGCTCAGAACGCGATAAAGAACGGCTACCCGTTGCGTGTCCTGGAAGGCGGCTATGCCTTCCGTGAGCCGCTGGTGGTGATCGCGGAAAAAGGTGATGCCGAGTGGAATGCCAAGATCGGCGGCATTCTCGACGAGATGAAGAAGGACGGTACCCTCGCGAAACTGACCACCAAGTGGTACGGCAAGGATTACAGCTCTGACTGAGAGGCATCGTGGATAAAGCTTGAGCGGGGTGCATTCAATTGAACATCCCGCTCCATCTGTTTTGTTTCAGCCGCATTTCCACGACACCGGGCCGCTCCGCCTGCCTGCAAAATGCTCTAGTGCCGCCACCTCATCATATTGATCATGACATGTCCTGACACCTATTACCGACGCACGCTTGCCGACAACACCATCAGACCGCCGCTGAGCGGCGTTTCCGAGTGCGAGACAGTCGTTGTCGGCGGCGGACTGGCCGGCCTGACGACGGCGTTGCAGCTGGCTCGCGCCGGCCAGCAGGTCGTCGTGCTTGAGGCGCAGCGGATAGGATTCGGCGCTTCCGGTCGCAATGGCGGCTTCGTCAATCCCGGTTTCGCCACCGGCACCGACAACATCGCCGCGATGGCCGGCGTCGACGCGGCACAAAAACTGCACCGCCTGTCCATCGAAGGCGTCGACTTCGTGCGGCAGACGATCCGCGATCTCGACATCAAGGCGGCAGAGCCGCGCTCCGGTATATTGAGCGTGCTTCGCCACGATGGTGGCGCCGCGCTCAAGGCATATGCCGAGCAACTGGCGCGGGATTTCGACTATCGGCTCGACTATCTCGATCGCGACCAGGTGCGAGCGGTGCTGCATTCGGATCGCTACCACCAAGGCCTGCGCGATCCCAGCGCCTTCCACATGCATCCGCTTAACTATCTGCGCGCCGTTGCTGGCGAGATCGAGCGGCTGGGCGGCAGGATATACGAGAGAACGGCTGCCGTTGAAGCCAACCTTGACGGCGCCGAAAAGATCTTGCGTACCGACAGCGGCGAAGTGCGCGCCCGCCAGGCCGTAGTTGCCACCGGCGGATATACGGGGCCACTGGTCAGTCGGCTGCAGCGGGCATTCCTGCCGATCGCCACTTACGTTATGGTGAGCGAGGAGGCGCCTGACCTCATCGCCAAGGCGATTACGACGACCGACGCCGTCGGCGATAACCGTCGCGCAGGCGATTATTACCGTGTTGTCGAAGACGGCAGGCGGCTGCTCTGGGGAGGGCGCATCACCACCCGGGCAGCCTCATCGGGCGTGTTGGCGAGGCAATTGCGCCGTGAGATGGTCACCACTTATCCGCAGCTCGAACACCTCAAGACCGAACTCGCCTGGTCCGGGCTCATGTCTTATGCCCGGCACATGATGCCCCAAATAGGCCCGTTGCAGCCGGGCGTCTGGTACCTCACGGCTTTTGGTGGCCATGGCATCAACACCACGGCGATCGCCGGCAAGTTGATCGCCGAAGCCATACTGGGACAATCGGACCGCTACGGGCTGTTCACACCCTTCGGCCTTGCCTGGGCGGGCGGCCCGGCTGGACTTGCGGTTGCGCAACTCACCTACTGGAAGCTGCAGGCGCAGGATTGGTGGCGCGAGCGGGCCCGCTGACCGCAGGGAGATCGAAGACGTGATCGGCCGACTATTGCTCAACCACCCGGACGCGGCGCGCCGCCTTGGCGTGTTCTTCGTGCTCGCCGCCATCGCCGCCGGCCTGTATGGGCTCGGCATCAAAGCCAGTTGGCTCGGCAAGCTCGTTCCGTGGTCCGTCGAGTGGCTCGCCGCCAACCCGGACGTCGGGCGGGCGGTCTCGGCGGTGCTGATCGCATTGATCTTGGTGGCGAACTGGAACGCGCTGCGGTATCTCAGCCGCAAACAGCAGATTGTGGCAGTCTGGATAGAGCTGTTCGTGTTGCTAATGTTGTTTTTCTATTCCTTCGACTTGTCCTTCGCGTTCATCGCCAAGAAGATCGGCTTCCTCGTCTCGAAGGGTGTGGTGACGACCCTCTACATTTCGGCCATTTCGATCGCCATTGCCACCCTCATCGCCTTCGTTGGCGCCATCGCCAAACTTTCCCGCAACGGCGTGGTCTATGGCTTGGCGACCTTCTATACCTCTCTGTTTCGTGGCTTGCCGTTGCTGATGCAGATCTACATCATCTATCTCGGCCTGCCGCAGATTGGCTACGTGATCGGCGCCGTGCCGGCCGGTATCATGGCGCTGTCGCTCTGCTACGGCGCGTACATGACCGAGATCTTCCGGGCCGGCATCGAAAGCATCTCGCGCGGCCAGACCGAGGGTGCTACGGCACTCGGCCTTAGCGCTAACCAGACGATGTTCCTGGTCATCCTGCCGCAGGCGATGCGGGTCATCGTGCCGCCGACCGGCAACCAGTTCATTGCGATGCTGAAGGATTCTTCGCTGGTCTCGGTGGTCGGGGTCTGGGAGATCATGTATCTCGCACGCACGCAGGGCCAGACCGAGTTCCGCCACATCGAGATGCTCATCACCGCCTCGATGATCTATTGGCTGCTCTCGATGGGGCTCGAGTTCCTGCAGTCGCGGATCGAAGACCGGTTCGGGCGCTCACTCAAGCGCTGATCGTCATCCGTGATTTTCGCCAAAGCGAGTTGCACAGCACCGCAACAGCCAGCTTCGGAGAGCAGCTGCAGATTGTACGCCACAGCACGCCGTTCGGCGACGCCGTCAAGGGTGAATCAACCCGGTATTTCATCGGCTTAGCCTGATCGGAGGGCAGAATAGAGTAAGTGCTGGACGAGCATGTTCGTTGGCCGACTGCCCGGCAACTTCGACCGATTGCTGGATTTCACCCGCGCCAACAAATCGATAAAATCAACGACTTTAACTGTCCTCCGGGCCAACCATTATCGCTATGTATCGATGGTAGCCGAGTTCGCCACGTGGTTCGCGAATAGGTTTGTCAGGCAGTGGTTTGCGCGTTACCAGCCGCACGACTCGGTCCATGCCCTGCACAGCCAAACGCACCGGCGAGGTTCCCGGGAATGAAGCTCGGCATGGTGTTTCGTTCCTTTGAAGTGGGCGTGTTTGGGGGAAGACCGTAGTCGGCGTGTTCGCGCCCGGTGGAATTTTCGAAGAGTTGTTTCCAACGGCGGGAACGAACCAAACTTCCATGCATTTAGCTCTGGCTTCGTTCATTCACTCTTTCTTCTGGGAGCTGGACCATTGTCATCCGGAGGCTATCTCTTGGCCGACCAACAAACCAATGACGTTTCCATCGTTGATCTGATACCTGCCCTGCGGGCTTTCGCGCGCACCTTCTGCCGCGTTCCAGACGATGCCGACGATCTGGTGCAGGAAACGTTGACCAAAGGGCTCGCCAACATCGACAAGTTCGAACCCGGTACACGCATGAAGTCGTGGCTCTTCACCATCATGCGCAACACCTACTACACGCGGATCAAGATCGCTGCACGGGAAGCGCCAGGCCTTCTCGACTGCGCGTCTTCGAGACCGATTTCGGAAGCTACCCAGGAATGGACCGTTCAGAGCAAGGAAGTTCATGGCGCCATCCAAAAGCTGCCCGAACATCAGCGCGAGGTGCTGATGCTGATTGGCGTTTTAGGAGTGGGCTACGAGGAAACCGCCGAAATCTGCGGCTGCGCGGTAGGGACGGTCAAGAGCCGGCTGAACCGTGCCCGCGCCAACATCCTTGAGCTACTCGGGGAGAGCTCGTTGCAGACATTGATAGAAAGGCGAAATCAGCTGTCGGATGGTCAGCTCGATATAGAGGTCGACAGCCGCAGATAGTCAGCTCTTCACGTCTCGCCGACGCTTCTCGACGAGAGCGTTTTGCAATTCGATCGCCAGCTTGGACAGGCGGTCTGGTATCTTTTCCTGCTCTATGGCGGCCAGCAGGGAAGCAATCTCCTGATCCACTGCCATCTCGACAAGCAGATCCGTGGTATCGTCGCTCGAATGAGACATCACGTTCTCTTGATAGCATCCCTAGATCCAAGTCTGATGATGAGCGCTCGGCACTACAAGGCGTTGTCGACCGCCGAGAGGCTCACCGGCGGCCCTTGCACAGTTTTTCCTCCGTGCCGCGGCAAGACGCGGCGCGGTGGCGTCAGTCCTTCAGCAACCGGTTTGCGGCGTGATCCTGAAATTGATCGGACTTGATTCGATTGCCGTCCAGCCCGCGCTCTCGGCTATGTTGCTTCCTGTCGCGGTTGGACAAAACCGCGTTTTCTTCGATCTTGTCCTTGTCCAAGGTGGTCATTGCGCCGGCGCCGGCACCTTTGCCTTGGCTGCCTTGGCCGAAATGCTTTTTGCCGCCGGATGCCATGATCTCCTCCTTCGAATCCAGGACACCGATCGGTGCCGACGCCCGAACCGGCATCGCGCTGTAATGTTCCGTCTCACCCAGCAAGCAGGAAGGCGTCGCCATCCCATGACCGAAACGGCTTCTCGCCGTCGATGACGACCCGCAATTGGTGAGCTTGCGCAAGACGGCCAATGTCGGCCCGGTCCAAAGAAAGCGATCCGCGATAAGAATAGTGCAGCAATGCGAGCCGGCCCGGCCGTTTGAGAACGCGCGCAATTTCATCGAAAAGCCGCTCAGCCATGCCGGCCAGGACCAGGTAGGGAAAGCTGTCGACCGCCAACACGCAATCGAAACTGTCGTCGTCGAAGTCGGCCAGATCGAGACCGGAGGTTTGGCGCAGTTCGACATTGCCGAGCGCTTCGCATTGCTCGGAGGCGATGGAGATCATCCGCGATGATATGTCGATGCCGACCATCCGCTTGAAGGAATTGGACAGCGCGCGCTCGAAACGTCCGATGCCGCAACCGATGTCGAGAATGTCTCGTTCAATTCCGGTGAATTCTCGCGCCTCGAGCCATTCAACGATTTCGTCGGTCATGGCTGTCAGCCGCTCGTCATCGCCAAGGGATCCTAGCTGGACACTTGCGGCTGTCGAAATTGCTGCCGCGGCATCAAAACTCGAGGCCAGCCGCGTGACGACTGCGATATCCGTCTCGCCGTTACCGCGTTCATGCCGAACGGCGCCGCCTGTCGCTCGCAAAGTGGCAAGGACGCCCGGTCTGTGGCGCAGCAGTCCAGCGACCTTTCGCAGTCTTTCAGCATCGCCGGTATCCGCAGGACGGACTTTCAGCACGAACTCCGCCAATTCCGCCGCTTCAATTGTGGGCGGCAGGTGAAGCGCCAGCCTGACGAGAACAGCTTCGGCGCAGGCACCATCGGCCATGCAATCTTCGACCGCCCGTCTGACCGATGTCCGGCGCTGCGCGTGCACACTCATGACATCAACTCCGCGTCCAGATCCTCCGCATCGTCCACCTGTCGACGGCGCCCCAGCCATATTTGTAGGCTTCCTGGCCGCGCAGGAAGTCGAACTCGCGCGCATCCTCGCGGATCGACTCCGCGATCGCGTGGCCGATCAGGATCGCACCTGGGCTCTCCTCGGCATAAGCAGGATCGAGGCCGCCGAGATAGGCATAGGCGCGGCCGCGGTGGTGAAATCCGTAATAGGCGGCGACAGTCGTGCCATCGATCGCGAGCAACCAGCAGCGGACCAGACCGTGAGCATCGAGCAAGGGAAGTGAAAGCCCATGGAAGTGCTGCACGGCGGGGTCGGCCAATACACCACCTCCATGTCCAACCCAGCGTGCATGGTGCAGGCGGATCAATTGCTTCAGGAAGTTCTGGTGATCACCCCTAGCTGACGCCAACGCGAGCCGGCCGCGTCTGGACGCAGCTTGGCGCGCCCGGCGCAACTGGCGCCTGCGCCGAGCGGGAACGCAGCCGGCCAACGTTTCGTCGCCGGCAACAGCAAGCACGGGGCAGGCTGCATGAATTACCGGCCTCTCGACCGTTAAACCGGGATGCGCGATCGTAAGACCGGCACTGTTTTGCGGCAGATCAGACAAGATCCATTGTGACCACCCGACCGAGCAGATCGTTTCGGCAATTGTGGACACGACCGCCGCCTCGATATCCCGGACAGCCAGGATGTCCAGATAATCGCTGAGCGAAATACCGACCGGAAGCAGCTTCGAACCGGCCGTTCCATGCTCGAGATAGAGTGGCGCCAGCCCGACCAGATCGCCGCCACGCCAGACCGCGACTGTCGCCAGTTCACCGGGTGCGAATGCGCGCCACCATGGCACCAGCCAGGCGGGGGATTGGAACGGCGTCGCAGAGGAACTCTGCTCCCACAGTTTCCACCAGTGCGGTGTCAAGGCATGGAATTTTACGAGGTCATCGATGATTTCGCTGCGCAACACTGCTTTTCTCACGGTGCCGCAGCGAAGCGCCTGCGATCGGTGCCAAGTTGTGCCAGGGCCTGATAGGCAGCCATATACGACGAGATCATCCGTTCCAGCGAAAACCGCCGCCGCGCTTCAACCCGGCACGCCTCGGCGTCCAGGCTGGGCGCCGCAAGAATGGCTTGGGCCATCTCGTCGACTGTATTGACGAGAAAGCCCGTCCTGCCGTGCTCGATGACATCCGCAAGCGCACCATTCGGGAATGCGACCACCGGGGTACCGCAGGCGAGGGCCTCCATAGCGACAAGCGAGCTTGTCTCGGCGGCGAGGCTTGGAATGACAAGACAGCGGGCTGCGTTGAGAAAACGCCTCTTGGTGTAAAAACCGAGCGGGCCCAGGAAGCGGCGGCGAGCATCAAGACGGGATTGGACCTCGTCGCGAAAGTAGCGCGTATGTGTTTCGTAGGGATAGACCTTGCCGCCGATGACCAGGGGCACGCCCGCCAGTTTGGCCGCGTCCAGGGCCAGGTGAATGCCCTTTTCCGGGCAGACCCGGCTGAGAACCAGGGCAAAGTCTCGCTTCAGCTGCACCAGGTTCAATGCTTCGATGTCAACGCCGTTGGGAATCGGCGCCACCAGTCTGGCCCCTGGTGGCGCCGTTTGCTGCTGGGTGGGCGAGACCGCATGGAGCCACAGGTCGTCGCGCGTCGGTCGCAGAGCCTCGGCCGGATACCAGTCCAAGGGTAGGTGCAGGCTCACCAGGGTCGGACCATCGTCGGGCAGATAGGCATGAAAATCGATGCCGTGCAGATGAACCACATCGATCGGCCATCGGGCGCGGGCAGCGGCGATCGCTTTGCGATGAGCCTGCTGCGCGCGGCTCTTCGCCGCCTCGTCGAGCACGCCGCTTTCAGCCGGTATTTCCACAAGGGTACCGCTCGCGCTGGAGCCGCGGCAGCCAATGACGATAGAGCGGTGGCCGGCGCGAACCAGCTCCCGATCGAGCATCGACAGAACCTGTTCGGCACCGCCGACAGCATCGGGTCCGACGGGTGCGAGAGGGTAGGCGACATTGAGGACAGTGAGCGCCGCGGCTGGTTGCGCCTCGGTCCCGTATGCCGCACCACCTGTCGATGATGCCGCTAATTCGTCCAATGTGTCAGGCGTCTGATGCATTGGCAGCATGACACTTTCACGCTGCCGAGGCCCGCCGCGTCGGGAGCGAAGCGGACGTCATGCCGGGCGCATAGCGGCGGATCATGGTTGCGCAGAATTCCGCGAACTCCTCCGGCACCAGAGGTGGGCTGGTGTGGTGGGGCATCATTCCGCGATGCTGCGGTGTAAAGCAAAAGGTGACCGTCACGTCGAAATCGGCGAGTGCCTCCATCTGCCGGTCAAACCAGTCCAGCGCGTTCGGCCGGAAGCTGTCTGCCCAGGAAAGCCCCGTGCGCATATTGGTGACGCCCAGCCGCTTCATCCAGGCGACGGCATCGTCCAGCCGGGGGTCCTCGAAATGAAACCACTGCACCAGCCCCATTGCGGGCGTGTAGCGCAGGAACTCCTCCAGCGCAGGTTTTGGCGTACCGTCCTGGCGCAGCAGCCCCATGTGGAAATGTCGATAGTAAGAAGAGCCCTCCGCCTCGCGATGCCGCGTCGTTGCTTCCCATTCGCGCGGAAGGTCGTAGAGGCTGTACCACTGGATGCGTGGTGCGTTGCCAATCAGCAACTCAGCGGTGCGCTTGAGCCCCCAAACCTGGATTTCTTCCGCGCCGAAGGTTGATACGCCGACTTCGCTGACCCAGATGGGTAGGTTGGTGACGGTCGCGATCTCGCCGATCTTCTGTGGCCATTCGTGGATCTGCCACAGGTTCCAGTCGAGCGGAAAGCCGTGCACGGCGACGGCATCGACATGGTCCAGCACGCCGAATTCCTTCATGCGGGTGATAAAGCCCGGATCTATCGGCGAGATGCCACCGAGTACTTTCGTCAAAGACGGGTTCTCTGACGCGATTGCGTCAGCCGACAAGATAGCCATCCTGGCAAAGCGGCTCCAATCGGGATCGAGCTCTGGGTCCCAATGCGATTTGTTGTTGGGCTCGTTCCAGATCATGGCGGCTTCAATCATGGAGCTGTCCTTTCGAGGGGTAGATGGCGCCGCCGCCGGCCGGGTCCCCGGCTGCGCGGCAGAAATAGACCTCCTGCTCGGGGTGCAGAACGATCTCGAAACCGGCGCTGCGCAGCATCGCTTCGGTGCAGGCGCGGTTTGGAATCCACCAGTTGGTGGGATCGTCGGCATAGCGGTGCTCGATAAAATGCAGCTTGGGAAACTGCGGCTGGTCGAACAGGTCATGCGTCCAGAAATGATAGTTTTCTTCCAACTCGGGCAGATCCGCGCTGCCGCGCTGCATGGACTGGAAGATCATCAGGTCACGGGCGACATGTTCGCGGATCAGGTCGAGCGCGAGCAAGGGGTGGCGCAAATGGTAAAGCACTCCCATGAACAGCACGACATCGAACGTCTCGCGCAGCGAGCCGACGTCGTAGACCGAAAGCTTCTGGAATTCGATCTCGCAATCGGCAACCTCGGCGGCAAAGCGAGCCTGCGCCAGGTAGGCGTCATCGAAATCGATGCCGAGGACACGGTCAGCACCTCGCCGTTTCATCTCGATGGAGTAAAATCCTGCATTGCAGCCGATATCGAGTACGGCCTTGCCCCTCAGATCAGCGGGAATGGCATTGGCAAATTTGCGCCATTTGATCAGCGGGTAGTTGCCCAGAAAATGGTTGGGAGCGGTTTCGACGCCGGCAAGTTCCATGTTGTGGAACCATGGGCCGAGCGCATCGATGCGGCGGCGGATTTCGGCATGGGAATGCAGCATGGCTCAGGCTCCTTCGCCAGGAACGACGGGTACATGCGACTGCGCGCCGGGCATGATCATGGTGGGCCGGCGCTGCGCGGATGAGGCGTCGTTTTCAAGCAACCGCAGAGCTGTTCGATAGCCGTTGAAAGTGCCGACATCGACATAGTCCGACCCAGCCCTGACACCAAAAGCTGTACCGCCGGCCGCGATATAGGCGTTGACCAAAGTGCCGATATATTCGTCACTGCGCTCGCGCTCACGCCAGAGTGCCGCAAGCTGATGCAGGATATGGCCCGGCATCTTGAACGCACCCCAAACCCAGTTCGTGGCGGCATCCTGTCGCTTGACCTGGATTTCGATCACGCGCTCTTGGACGTCGATGACGACGGCGTCGAAGAATTCCGGCTGATCCACCGGGAAAAGCAGAAATGAGAGCTGATCGTCGGGCAAATGGCGGAAACCGTCCTCGGGAAACCAGATCGTATCGGGAAGGCCGACCAGGACGACCTCGTCGGGCGCGACGAGGGGCGCCGCCCGGAAGATCGCATCGCACAGACCGACGGGGTTCGGCTGCACCACGAAGAGAGCCGCCGCGTCACCGTAGCCGGCGGCGTAGTATTCAAGGATGTCGGATTTGCCCGATCCGATGATGAAGCAAATCTTGTCGACGCCGGCCTGCACCATGCGCCGTACCAGATACTCGCTCACGGCGCATGGACGCTCGGTCTGTCCATCGATCCGGCTACCGACCGGCAGCAGCTCTTTCGAGAAGCCGAGCGGCTGAATGCGGCTGCCGCGCCCGGCAGCGGGTACGATGCCCAACATCAGACCGCTTCCCTCATCGGTTCGCCGGGAGATCTTTGAAAGGCCTCGTTCAGGATGCGATCCAGTTCCGCCGCGCGCCGTGCGGAAGTGTGTTCGCCCAAGACCCGGTCGCGGGCACGCCTTCGAATGCCGTCGAGCTCGCGCTCCGGCAATCGCAATGCGGCGACCACATCATCGGTGTCATGCGCCAACAAGATTTCGCGGCCGGGTTCGAAAAATTCGGCCAGGCCCGGCCATGCATCGGTGACGATGGCAGCCCCACACGCGGCCGCTTCGAAGAGCCGTCCCGACGGGCACCAGCCCTTTTGCGCCATCGCCTCCCGGGTGACGTTCAGTGTCAGGCGAGATGATGAGAAGAAAGCCGGATGGTCGGCTGGCGGAAGATGCCTGACAAAGAAGATGTTGTCGCTCCATGGGAATTCCTGCGGATATTGCGCGCCGCCAATGATGAAACGGTGGTCGGGCAGGCGCGCGGCCGGGCGGACCAGCAGCTTTTCGACGCCGGCCTGGCGATCCGCCGCGTAAGTTCCGAGATAGGACAGATCACCGGCGAATTCGGCCCGCTTCTCTGCCGGCCGGTGTTGGTCGGGATCGACATGCCCATAGAGAGGCACCACGTGACGCGCGCCTAAAACCGACTTAAGCGCCTCGATCGCAGAGCCGCCGGTGTAACTCAAAACGAGGTCGAAATCGGCAAGACCCTCAGGTCCGAAATAGGGCGGACGCTCGCCTTGCTCGATGCGGGCAAGCGTGACCGGAGTGTCGAGATCGTAGAAGACACGCAATCCGCGACCTGTCTGCTGCGCCAGCCGCGAGGCCTCCACGGCGTCGGCACAGTAGGAGGTAACGACGACGACATCCGCTTGCTTCATTGCCCGCTCCGCAACGCGACGGATGTCTTCCCAGTCCGGATAAATGACGACGTTGCCGCCATCGAGCCGATCGAGATCACGCGTCCCGGCATAGTAGGGGGTATCGCGTTCGAAGAAGGTGATGGACCATCCCAGCCGACCCAGGGCGCGGATCAGTCCGCGCCAGAGCGTGGCATGGCCGTTGCCCCATGATGATGTAACGGTGAGACCGAAAATGACCATCTGCATCCGGAAAGTCCTCGTCAGGCAGCTTCGTTCATTCGCAGGAGCTTGGAGCCCCAGTCACCCGACACGATCGTCGTGATCGAGGCTGGATCGATGTCGAAGCGGAAGCAGTCGCCGACCGGCAAGCCAAGCACCTTGCAGACGGCGGCCTTGATGACGTCGGCGTGGCTGACCAGGGCGACACACTGGTTCGGATGCCGCTCGCGCACTGCGTTCATCAGTGCGACGATCCGCTCCTGGACATCCAGCATGGTCTCGCCGCTCGGTGTCCTGGCCTCCTGCCGCTGGTCGTTCCACGCCCGCCAGCCGGCGTCGCCGTTCAACTCGTCGAAGGTCTTTCCCGACCAATCGCCGAAATCGATCTCGTCGAGTTCGGCGCAGATCGCGATTTCACCGACGCCGCAGGCAAGCGCGATCGGCACGGCCGTCTCTTGCGTACGCTCACGCGGGCTGCACAAGATGGCTTCAATCGGCTCCCGGGCCATGCGGCCACCAAGATGCGCGGCCTGCGCCTTCCCAGCCTCGCCAAGGCAAACGCCGTCCATTCGTCCTGCAAGATAGGAGCCGACATTGTCGTGCGCTGCATGACGGATCAAAAAGAACGTTGTCGTCATTCCGCGGCATCCAGCAAAGGCTCGTCCTTGCCGGCGATGAAAGCGAGCGTGCGCTGCCGCGCTTCGGCGTCGGTGAACTGTTCGGGAGGCGACTTCATGAAATAGCTGCAGGGACCGGTCAGTGCTCCCGCTATGCCGCGATCGAGCGCAAGCTTGGCGCAGCGTATCGCATCGATCACCACGCCGGCTGAATTTGGAGAATCCCAGACTTCCAGCTTGAGCTCGGCGTTGAGCGGCACGCCGCCGAAGGTCGTCCCTTCCACCCGGATATAGGCCCATTTGCGATCGGTCAGCCACGGTACGTGGTCGCTGGGTCCGACATGAATATTGCCCGGCTCCAGGGGAACATCGAACTGGCTGGCCACGGACTGGGTCTTGGAAATTTTCTTTGATTCCAGCCGCTCGCGTTCCAGCATGTTGAGGAAGTCGGTGTTGCCGCCGAAATTCAGCTGATAAGTGCGATCGATGCGCACGCCGCGCTCGCGGAAGAGATTGGCCAGCAGGCGGTGAACGATGGTCGCCCCGACCTGGCTCTTGATATCATCGCCGACCAGCGGCAGCCCTCGCTGCTCGAAGCGCCGGCGCCATTCCGGACGTGAGGCGATGAAAACGGGTATGCAGTTGACGAAGGCGCAGCCGGCCTCAAGCGCGCATTCGGCGTAGAAGCGCGTCGCCTCCTCGGAGCCCACCGGCAGGTAAGAGACCAGCACGTCGGCGCCGCTGTTGCGCAGGATTTCGCTGACGTCGGCAACCGGCTCCGGCGCCTCCTCGATTTCGTCGCGCAAGTATTTTCCGATGCCGTCAAGTGTCGGTCCGCGCTCGACGCGAACGCCGTTTGCCGCCGCATCGGCAAAGCGGAACGTGTTGTTCGGGGCGGCGTAGATTGCTTCAGCGACGTCGAGGCCAACCTTGCTCCTGGCGACGTCGAATGCGCAGACAATCTCGATGTCGTCGACATGGTAACCGCCGAGGTCGGCATGCATCAGCCCTGGGATTGGTTCGTTGCTTTTTGCGTGACGATAATAGGAGAGGCCCTGCACCAGGGAGGATGCGCAATTGCCGACCCCGACGATACCGACACGAACCTTTTTCGATCCCACGAAACTGCCGCCCTATGCTGTTCAAAGGTAAGTTCCTGCCGCCGAACCACCAGCGTGCCGGAATGTTCCTTGGCCTGCCGAAAAATTGCGCAAGACAGCATGGATCGAAGCAGCGCTGGCTGCGTTGCCGCAAGGCAAAGCATTGGAAAACCGGTCGATGATCGTTTACGGCGACCAGAAGCGGAGGCAGAGCGCAGAACGGCTTCGCGATGCTGCGAGCGAAGTTGCTCAAAGTCTGGACCGCATGGCTCATGGCGTCCGACGCCATGCCGCGTTGGTCGGCCTATTCATCAGCGTATCGGAACTGGTTCGCGCGCTTGCCGATGTCGATTTCGAGAACAGGGGCATCGACATCTTTTCGCCGCGGCAACAGCAAGGCGCCAGATTGCTGGTTGGTCTTGCGGCAGAGGTGGCGAAGTCGTGGCGAAGCGGTTTCGCCGTGGGCGGTGGCATCGAGCCGGGACTTCTCCAACTGCTGGACGGGTTGGATTGCGAGGCTGAGGTTCTGACCGGTTCTGCCGAGGGTTACGCGCATTACGCGCTTTATCCCGAAAGCTATTTGGGAGCGGCGCAGGAGTCAGGTCTCGATGCGAACACATGCGTGATCGGCATCCGCAGCATCGGCCTGGGGCTTGCCGCCATAGTGGCTGCCGCGATTGGCGCGCCGGCGCCGTTCAGCGTTCGTCCGGTCGGCCATCCTTTCCGCAGGCACATCAATGCCGATTCGCGCTCGATCGCTTCCTGGAAGAACAATCCATCGGCACGCTTCGCCGTTGTAGACGAAGGTCCCGGTCTGTCCGGCAGTTCGATGCACGCCGTCGTCGCGTGGCTGCGGGAACTGGGTATTGGTATGGACCGCATTCACCTGTTTCCCAGCCATCCTGGCAACCCGGGCATCGAAGCGTCACGGGAGGCTAGGGAGACATGGTCGCGCTGTCCGAAACATGTGGCGACGGCGCTCGAATGCACCTTCCCCGAAAGCTCGAACATTCCCACGCTTAGCGAATGGGTGGCCGAGGCGGTCGGCAGCCCCGAATTACGCCTGACCGAACTGTCTGGTGGCGAATGGAGGAGCGTCCACTACGT
Source organism: Mesorhizobium sp. P160187 (assembly GCF_057766425.1). Classification (NCBI taxonomy): domain Bacteria; kingdom Pseudomonadati; phylum Pseudomonadota; class Alphaproteobacteria; order Hyphomicrobiales; family Phyllobacteriaceae; genus Mesorhizobium; species Mesorhizobium sp. P160187. The sequence continues at coordinate 1,568,360 of NZ_JBYMDX010000004.1, read as the reverse complement.
CGACGAAAAGCATTGGCCGCCGAGCCCGCGCGGCATCGAGCGGCGTAAATTCCTGGCGTCCGCGGGGTGTGGTCGCTGGCTCGTCAAATTCGCCGGCCTCGGCGAAACCGGACGGCGTAAGAGACGAGCCGCGGAAATGTTGGGGAAAGCCGGGTTCGGATCGCAAGTGGTCGGGCTTTGCCACGGCTTTCTGGTCGAACGGTGGATTGACGGCACCACGATGGACCAGGCGCCGCTGCCCAGAGGAAGGCTGGTCGCGGAGTTGACGCGCTATCTAGCCTGGCGGGCGCTCAATCTCCGAACCTGCGAACCGGGTGCATCATTGCTCGCACTCGCGGAAATGGCTGTTTCCAATACATCTGAAGCCCTGGGCGAGAACCGAGCGGCGACGTTGCGCCATTGGCTCTCGAAAAAAACCCCTGCGCATGTTCTGCAGCGGGTGGAAATCGACGGAAAGCTTCACGCGTGGGAGTTTCTCGTTTGTGCCGATGGCACGGTGGTCAAGACAGATGCCGTCGACCATTGCCGGGCACACGATTTGATTGGCTGCCAGCCGATAGAGTGGGACATTGCCGGCGCCTGTGTCGAATATGGACTGTCCGACAGCGATGTGACGACATTGGTCGAGGGGATGGGGCTCGATATTGACAATGGCCACATCGATTTTTTCGAACCCTGCTATTTGGCGTTCCAAATCGGGCTCTGGAGCACGGCTGCGCAATCCGAAAATGGCCAGGAAAAAGCAAGGCTGGCCGGGACGGCAGACCGATACAGGGCGGGGCTGATACGATTCCTGGACGAATCTCAGGTGTAACGTTTCGATCAATCCAGCCTTCGCAGCATGTCTGCTTCCTGCTCAAGAATAGCGGCCACTTCCTCGCGCTGCAGATGCGTCATCATCAAGCTGACGCAGCACTCGAGATAGGTGATCGAGGAGCGCCGCAAATAGGCAGCCGCCTCGCGTTCGGCAATCTTGTCGACATCCTTCGCGGGTCGCTTGGGTTGCATGAGGATGATCCTCCGTATCGGGTCCCTCCCGCCAAACTACAAGGTTGGATGGATGTTCCGCACGATCTCCGGGCAGGTCCGGCCGCGGCCCACGTCATGCAGGAAGGTTCTGCAGCCCGCCTGCGGGTCTCCTTTTGGCAAGGCCTGTCATCTGATCGCCGATGCCGGTGCCTTCGAGCGCCGCGAAATAATCGATCGTCAGCTTGAGCCCTTCGTTGAGCGGCACTCTCGGCGACCAGCCGAGCAGCGTTTTCGCACGCGAAATATCAGGCTGCCTGCGCCGAGGATCGTCTTGCGGCAGGGGCAGAAATTTCAGATCCGACTTGGTGCCGGTCATCGCCTTCACCAATGCCGCCAGTCGCACGATGGTGAATTCTCCGGGATTGCCCAGATTGACCGGCTTGCCCGGATTGGGGTCGATGTTCATCAGGCGCATCAATCCATCAATCAAGTCGGAGACATAGCAGAAGGATCGCGTTTGCTGGCCGTCGCCGAATATCGTCAGCGGACGCTTCTCGAGCGCCTGCATGATCAAATTCGAGACGATGCGACCGTCGGCCGGATCCATTCTCGGACCGTAGGTGTTGAAGATGCGCGCGACGCGGACGTCGGCCTTGCCGGCCCTTAGATAGTCGAAGCAAAGCGTTTCGGCGGTGCGCTTGCCCTCGTCGTAGCAGGCGCGTGGGCCGGTGCAGTTCACATGACCGACGTAGTCCTCCCTTTGCGGGTGTTGTTCCGGATCGCCATACACTTCGCTCGTCGAGGCCTGCAGCAGTCGCGCGTCATTGCGGACAGCGAGTTCGAGCAGGTTGAGGGTTCCGATCACGCAGGTACGCGTGGTGTGTATCGGGTCGGCCTGATAACGCGGCGGTGAGGCGGCGCAGGCCAGGTTGAAGATGTGATCCACGGGCTCGCCGAGATCCAGTGGCCGGCAGATGTCCTGCTCGATCAACCGGAAACCCGGCCGGTCCATGATCGAGATGATGTTTTCCATGCGCCCGGTCAGAAAATTGTCGACGCAGATCACGCGCCAGCCGTTGCGGAGCAATACTTCGCAAAGATGCGAACCGAGGAAACCCGCGCCGCCGGCAACAAGCACCGTCTTTGCCCTGTGCGCCTTTCTTGTCTGTCGCATCGCTGTTTTCTCCTGTCTGCCGTTCATGCTGCACTTCCAATGTCGAGATCGAGGGCCGTCGCCCTTGGTTGGGTCAGCGCCGCCACGAATTCGCGAGCCCTGGCCCCACCGGTGTGGGAAGCGAGGACGAGTTTGCGAGCCCGGCCGGCCATGGCCAGGCGTGCGCGCTCGGACTCGCCAACGAGGATATCGATGACTTCGTCCGTCTCCGCGGCGGTGTGGATCGCCGATGCGGGAAAGAAGCTGTCGAGCCCTGGCCAGTGGTCGCTGACGATGGGCGTGCCGCAAGCCGCCGCTTCGAACAGGCGCACGCTGGGCGACCATCCTGCGGTGATCATGGAACTGCGTGTGACATTCAGCGTGTAGCGCTGACGGCTATAGAACGCGGCGTGATCGGCTGGCGGCAAATGTTCGATGCGTTCGACATTGTCCGGCCAGATGATGTCGGATGGATATTGGGAGCCGGCCACGACGAAACGGAGGTTCGGCATATGCCGTGCGGGCTCGAGCAGCAGAGCGTTCAGCGTTGTCTGCCGGTCCATGCTGTAGGTGCCGAGATAGCCGAGATCCCAGCGGATCGGATCTCCTGTCGGGTGATGCCGTTCTGGATCGACCGAACAATAGAGAGGTTCGGCATGGCGCGCGCCGAAGTCTTGCGCCAGATGGTTGAGCGTTGGTCCGCCAGTGAAGGAGAAATAGACATCGAAATACGGAATTTGCCGCGAACTCAGATAATCGCAATCGTCGGCTGAAAGCTTGGCCAGGGTCACCGGGGTGTCGATGTCGTAAAAGCAGAGCTGCCCCTTGCAAAGCGAGGCGACGATGTCGATGACCTGGCGTCCTTCTGGAACAAAGGATCCGATGACGATGATGTCGGCCTGCTCCAGGCACTGTGCGTAGTCGCGTTGCAGCTCCGCAGTGGTTTCGTAGTAGCGCAAGGCGCAGAACTCCGGATCGCGCAGATCGCGGTGATTGGCGTACCAGGGCACGTTGCGCTCCAGAAAAGTCACCCGGTGACCGAGTCCGTGCAAGCCTTTCAAAAGACCCCGGAAAGTCGTGGCGTGGCCGTTTCCCCAGGATGAGGACAGCGACAGGCCGAGAAAGACGATGTCCAGTTTCTTGGTCATTCCGCTGCCTCCACGGCCCCGTGCTCGAAATGACGTTTGAAGACGGCATCCGCCACATCCGCCCGAAGCGCGTAGGTATGGTCCGCCAGCACGCGGTGAAGTGCGGCTTGGCCGATTGCCTTGGCCCGCCCGGGGGTCAGCGAGCGCATTATTTCGGCGACATCGCCGCCGTCACGCGCGACCAGGATCTCCTCGCCTGGTTTCAGGAACAGTTCCACGCCCAGCCATGCATCCGTGATGAGACAGGCGCCCGCGCCGGCCGCCTCGAACACTCGCGTGGCCGGTGAAAAACCGTTGGCGGCCATGCTGTCGCGGCTGATGTTCAACACGGCTTTTGGGGTGACATTGAAGGCGTTGTGATCGCGGGTGCGGACATGGCCGAGCCAGCCTACATTGGTGGGGAGCGGCTTGTCGCCCCAACCCGAGCCTCCGAGCAGGAAACGCTGTTTCGGCAGCTGGCTGGCGGGATCGAGGAAAAACGATTCGACACGCGCTTCACGGTCCGGCAGCCGGTTTCCGAGGAACGCCAGGTCGCAGGCAAAATGCGCTTTGCTGGCGACCGGATGGTGCGTTTCGGGATCGAGCGCATTGTAGATGGGCACGCACTCCTTGGCGCCCATGGCACGATAGGCCCAGACAACGGGATCGCCGCCACCATAGGTCAGCACGAGGTCGATCTCCTGCAGTGCACGATGGAGCGGGTGGTCCGGCTCGTCGCGCAACTGGGCAAGCGTGGCTGGCGCATCCACGTCCCAGAATACGACAAGCGCGTCGCTGCGGGCGTGGTCGAGAACGGCGCGAAGCAGCGCCTCGTCTTCGAAACCGACGCCACTCGCCTTGACGACGATGTCGGCGCCGGCGGCACGTGCCGCGACCTGCATCAGCGCATGCTGGGTCGCCTCGTAAACGACGACAGTGCACCAGTCGGGAGCTTCGATGTCGCGGTTCTTCTGCCGGTCGTAGACATCGGGTTCGTAGAACGTGATCTCGTAACCCAATTGCGAAAGTGCCTTGAGCAAACCGCGATAGTACGTCGCGGCACCGTTCCAGTAGGACGACAAAAGGCTCGATCCATAGAATGCGATCTTCATGCGACGGCTTCCTTTGCGGCTGTCGGGACGGCGGTGTGTCGGTTCCCGCATTGCGTGAGCACGCCGAGCAACTCGTCGACGCGGTGGCGGCAGGTGTGCCGCGAGCGGATGGTCTCGAGACCCGAGGTCACCAGGGAGGCCGCAAAGTCCTCGTCGGACAACACCGTCCGAAGCTGTTGCCGCATTTGCGAGCCATTCTCGGCAAACAGGAAGTCGACACCGGGCCTGAAAAGCTGCTCGACATCGGACCATGGCGCTGAAATCAGCGGAATGCCGCAGGCGAGTGCCTCGAACATGCGGATCGTCGGGATTCCGGGCAACCTCTCGCGATAGGGGCGCCGTGGGATGTGAACGGTGACACGATGCGCGGCGAAAGCCTTCGGCACGTCGGCATTGGCAATCCACCCCTCATAGCGCAGTCCTGCGGTGGCCAGATCCGCAAGTGCGGTCTTGGGATAGCGTACGCCGTGAACAGCGGCATCAAGGCCGAGATCGTGCACCGGCTCGATCAGAAACTCATTGAGTTCGGCGGTCCGCTCATCATCGCCCCAGTTGCCGATCCAGACCAGATCGGAGGTGGGGCGGATCTCCGGGTGCGGCTTGAACAGGCGATCGTCCGCGGCTTCATGCCAAGTGAAGACGCGCTTGCCCCAGCCGGCGCGCAAATAGCTCTCACGCAAGGTCTCGCCAAAGGCGAGAACGCCGTCATAGTGCTCCAGCCGGAGCGCCGAGAGCGCCTCGGTCGCCGACACGGCCCGGTGGTGGGTGTCATGAAAAAGAAGGATGAAGTTGCCGCCGGCGGCCCGGGCACGGCCAATACGTGCGACAAGCTCCGGATCCGTCCACTCATGAACGATCACAACGTCGGCCTCAGCGATCCAGGCTTCATGATCAAATCCGGCATCGTAGGTCACCGGCATCAGTTCGGGGAAATCCTTGCGGAAGCGTTCGATGGCGAACGACCCCTTCTCAGCCAGCAGATTCAACCGGCTCCAGCCATCCGCCGGCTCCAGCGCAATCGCCTGATGCCGGCGCTGGACCAGCTCTCGCATGACGCCGCGCAGGAAATGGGCATTGCCATGATTCCAGTCGGAAACGACCGAATGGGTGTAGAACACAAAGCGCATGATCAGCGCTCCGCCATCGCTAAGGCCGCTTTGTCGTAGACGCCGCGCATGGCCGCTGTCTGTTTTGTCAGCCTAAACCTGCGGCTGCGTCGGATGGCTGCCTGGCCAAGCTCTCGCCGGAGCTCGGCATCGCTGGAGAGACGATTGAGGCAGGCAGCGAGATCGTGCGGATCGCGCGCGTCAAAGAACATCGCGGCCCCGTCCCATAGTTCGCGATAGGTGGCGATATCGGAAAGCACCAGGGGCGTAGCCGACATGCCGGCTTCCAGCGCGGCCAGGCCGAATGGCTCGTAGAGCGATGGCGATACGAAAACGCCGGCGCGAGCCATCAACGAACGCACCTCGTCGGACGGCACTGCTCCCAGAGGAACAGCATGGCTGAAGCTGACATGCTCGCCGTTTGGGCCGTTCGTCGACCCGGCGGCAAACAGAGGCCATCGCGTCAGGGACGCCGCCTGGTCGACCACCGCGGCATTTTTGCCCTCGTCCCACCAGCGGGCAGCAGCGAACACGAGCGGTTGGTGCTTTTCGGCATTCAGCAGAGGACGGGCACCATTTCTGACCACACTCAAGCGCGCGATCGGGCCGTAGCAGGTCTCTAGCATGTCGGCGTGGCTGCGGCTCGGCGCGATGACCGCGTCGGCCCGATCCATGCCGCGTCTGTTGCGCTCCTTCTGCCAGGCCCATGCCCCATCCGCCGCCTGTCCTCTGACCGCATGGAACCAAGTCGTCACGCAGGAATGGGAGACCACCACGACCGGGCATGGCGCGTCGAATCCCGCTGCCTGCGAAGGCGCGTTGAAATGGACAAGGTCGATGGCGTGGTCGCGCATGGGCGCATGCAACTCCCGCGGCAGCGCGTCGAGATCACCGCCGTTGCGGGTCATCCAATCCGGCGGCGTGTTCAGCCAGATCAGCTTCGCGAAAGCCTCCGCCTCGTCGGCCTGCTGCCTGGACGGTGGCGGACCGAGGCCGGCAAGCACCACGGTATCGCCGCCGTTGACAAGTTCCCTGGCCAGGTCGAGCGCATAGCGCCACACGCCGCCCACGGCGTCGACCGTCATCAGGATGCGCCGCGAGCGCGGCGTCAGTGTCCGCAACATGTCGCCTCCAGTTCCGCCAGCGGACGCGGGCGCCTTTCCTGGATGTCGCTGAACTTCTGGAATGATGCGAGATAGTGATCATGGGCGCGCTCCCAGGCGAGGTCGTCGGGTTCGCCCCAAAGCTCGCGATAGCTTGGCGAACTCGGATATGGATAAAGCGGTACGGGTTCATTGGCCCACACGCCGTTGTCGATGAGGTGCGTTCGCCAGTAGTCCACAAGGGCAGGGTCATCCTCGACGACGCCGATCAGATTGGCCTGTACGAACGGAACGTGACGCCTGGCATTGACGAGCAGCGCGGCAAGTTCCTCGGTACCCAGCCGGCAGCGTTTCGCCAGCATCGCACGACCTTCCACGGTCAGGCTTTCGAGGCCGGCCTCGATGGAGACGCAGCCAGCCGCACCGAGCAGTTCCAGCAGATCGGGTTTCCAAAGGTCGATGCGGGTCTGCACACCGAACTTCACGTCGCGATCGATCAACGCTTCCAGCAGCGCTTTCTGCGGCAGGAAGATTTCATCGATGAAATAAATGTAGCCGACGCCCTGGGCAATCAGCCCATCGATTTCCGCTATGACCGCCTCGTGGTTGCGGCGGCGATAGGCATCGCGGAAATCGATCTTGGCGCAGAAGCTGCAATTGTAGGGGCAGCCGCGCGATGCTTCGACCTCCGCGCCGAACCCAACCTGCTTGTCATCGAACCTGTGATGGTGATGCGAATGGGCTGCGATCCAGTCTGATGGCCATTGGAGTGGCGGATGATCGACAAACGAGCTGGCGTGGACGCCGCCGTTCAAAACCACCTTGGCGTCGCGCAGGTAAGCGGTCGAGGGGACCGCGCTCCAGTCGTCGCGCCGGGCAAGTTCCGCGACGATTTCCTCGCATTCGCCGCGCACAACAATGTCGACGCCAAGCTTGCGCAAGGTTGGCGCGGGCGTAGCCGAGCCATGCGGCCCGACCGCGACTGTGCGTCCACCGCGCCCGGCGAGACGGTTGAGGAAATCGGCCGGCACGCGCAACTCGGGTGGTGCGCAGCGCCAGAACAGATAAGTCGGGGCGGTACTGACGACCGTCATTGCAGGCGCGAAATCAGCCACACGCTCGGAGAGGTCCGAGTTGTCGAGCTTCTGCAATTGCCCATCCAGCATCAACACCTCATGGCCGGCTGTTTCGAGGAGGGATTTCGAATAGCCGAGTTCCAGCGGGAGATGTGGTTGGCGGCAGCCGAAATAGATGCTGTCGTCATAGGTCCAGAACGGGTTTACCAGGGCGATTTTCATGCGACGTACCTCACGACTTCGGGGCGAGGCTGGAGCCGGTGTTGTTGCAGCCAGTCTGCGAGATCGCGAATGCCTTCGCGCCATGAAACACGAGCTTTCCAGCCAAGCATCGCTTTGATCTTGCGGGTGTCGGCGACGAAGAAGGGCTGATCGCCGGTGCGTTCGCCATCATGGCGGATCGAAAGCTCACGGCCGGTCAAGCTACCGATCTCGCTCAACAGCATGCGCAGGCTGATCGCATTATCGGGGCCGCCGCCAAGATTGAATGCCTGTCCTTTGGTCGTCTCGATACGATCGAGCGTGGCCCTGTAGGCGGCGACCGCATCGGAGACATGCAGTATGTCGCGCACTTGTCTGCCGTCGCCGTAAATGGTGATTGGACGTCCCGTCAGCGCACTCAGCAGGAAGTGCGCGACCCAGCCTTGATCCTCGGTTCCGAACTGGCGCGGCCCGTAAATGCAGCTCATCCGCAGCACCGCCGTCGGCATGCCGTAGGATTTGGCATAGTCGAGCACATATTGGTCCGCCGCGCCTTTGGAGCAGCCATAGGGCGTGCAGAAATCCAGGCCGTGGGTCTCGTCGATGCCATTCGCTTGGATGATGCCATCGCAAGGCAGGTAACGATCGCCGTCCTCGCGCACCGCGACGTCGGGCAGGCTGCCATAGACCTTGTTGGTGCTGGCGAAGACCACCGGAACAAACTCACTGCTCAGCCGCGCCGCCTCGAGGACATTGAACGTTCCTCGAAGGTTGATGTCGAAATCCTCGTCCGGTTGGACCAGGCTCGTTGTGACGGCGGTTTGCGCGGCCAGGTGGAAGATCGCCTTGGAACTCTTCAGAACGGGCGCAAGCGCGTTGGCGTCGCGCACGTCAATCGTTTCGACCATGAGGCGGCTTCCGTGTTTCTGCGCCAGCCATTCAAGGTTCTGTTCGACGCCGGGGCGGCTGAGATTGTCGATCACCAGCACCGGCTCGCCATCCGACAACAGGCTGTCGGCCAGGTTCGATCCTATGAAGCCGCTGCCGCCGACAATGGCGACGGGCGCGTCGCGTCGATTGCGCGTATTCATGACACCAGCCCACGTTCTTCAAGCTCGCGTTTCATGTCGGCGCCGCGGTCGATGGCGGACGAGTTGCGCACCCAGGAAACGAAATCGGCGAGCGAATTCTCCAGTTGTTGCCTCGGCTCGAAACCGAGCAGCTCACGGGCCTTGGAAATATCGGCGAAGCAGTTGCGGATATCCCCGGAGCGCGCCTTGCCGAGCAACTCTGGCGAGCGGTCCGGCGTTCCCATGGCCTCGGCAAGTACCCGCGCGACGTCGCTGATAGCATAGGCTCGGCCGCTGCCGATGTTGATGACGTGACCCCTTGCCTGGCGTTGCTGCAGCGCAAGACGAAAGGCGCGGGCGACGTCATCCACATGGACGAAATCGCGTTTCTGTTCGCCATCCTCGAAGATCATTGGACGTTGGCCGTTGGCGAGACGCGAAGCAAAATTGGCCAACACGCCGGTATAGGGGTTCGATAACGCCTGGCCGGCGCCGAATACGTTGAAAAGGCGCAGCGCGACCGCATCGATGCCATAGGCTTCGCCGAAGATCAGCACGGCGCGTTCCTGGGCGTATTTCGTCAGTGCATAGATAGAGGCGAGATCGACCGGCTTTTCCTCGTCCGTCGGCAGGGGGGAGAGGGGTTCGCCTTCCGGCGACAGCGGATTCCACTGTCCGTTTTTGATGTCGCTCGCCTTGCGCCGGGCATTGTCGATGCGCCGGCCGTCCGATGTAGCATAGAGGCCCTCGCCATAGACACTCATCGATGAGGCGACGACAATGCGCTCGACCGGGTGTTTGATCAGCGCCTCGAGCAGCGTCGCGGTGCCGAGATCGTTGGTGCCGACATAGCGCGCGATCTCGTACATCGACTGTCCGACGCCGACTTCCGCGGCTAGATGAATGACCGCGTCAACGCCTTCCAGCGCCTTGGCGACCGCCTCCCGGTCCCGAATGTCGCCCTTGATCAGCTCGGCCCCGGCGGGAAGGGCGACTGTTTCGCCTGCGTGCACCTGCTCCAGCAGCACATCCAAAATGCGAACCGAATAATCCTGCTCGATGAGTTCCTGGGCGACATGCCGGCCGATGAAGCCGCAGCCCCCTGTAACCAATATCCGTTTCACGACCACTCCTCAGACAGGTAATCTTGGCGACCCGAACTTTTCGGCAAAAGGTTTGTTCCCTTGGCTTCAACAAAGTTCCTTTGGCCGGCTTCGTTCGGAAGCAGCCACATCGCGCTCGCCGCGCCGTGCCGGAACATTGCCGCCCTTGTGCTGTTAGGACGCCGGCAGCCCCGACGATGCCCGATGTTGGCAACGCCGATGATCAAAGGAGATTTCAATGTCCCAGTCGCAAACGACCACCAATCACGACGAAATCCGCAAATGGGCGGAGGAGCGGGATGGACGGCCGGCAGTGGTTCGCACCAAAGGCGCGGGCGGCATCCTGCGGATCGACTTCGGCAAACCCGAGGAAGCATTCGAGCCGGTCGAATGGGATGAGTTCTTCCGCATATTCGACGAGAACGATCTGGCCTTTCTTTACCAGTCCAAGACTGGTGACGGACAAACCAGCCGTTTCAACAAGTTCGTCGAGCGCAACCAGAAGGGCGAATGACGCACTTCGAGCCGGCCGATTTGCCTGACCTGGTTCTCGGGCAAATTTTTCTGGATGCGGTGGAACAATAGAGGGCTCCGATCCTTCGGTCGCTGAACCACAGTCGCAGCAAGGATCGAAGGCCTGAGCAGAATCGGAGCCCTGAGCGCAGGAGGAGAAGTGACGCGAAGGGCGACGACGAACTGCTGCCCGAGGCCGTTGAGTTCGGCCTTATCACGGAGAACCTTGAATGACGCGAAACCGGGCGGGAAGAGAGATCAACGCCGGGCGCCGTAACGCCGAGTTGGAGCGAGGATTAGCAGGGTGGTGGTTTTGGCGGCGGGGCTGGATAGGCGTCAAAAGCTGGAAACCCGCTACTCGTCCTGCCGTGAAACCAAAACGCCGCTCATCAGTCGTCCTGCTGCTTGCGGTGGCGGTGTTTTTCGATTTCCTCGGGCTCTTCATCGTCGATCCGCGTGATGTTCGAGGCATTGTGGTCTGATCGCAGGATCTCATCCAGTTTGGCGTGAATGGCCTGAGTGTCGCGGTGCTCGGCACGCTGGATGAACAGCGTCATGGCCCACGTAAACAAGGTAGCCGCTCCATGCCAGTCCAGGGTCTGTCGCTCGAAGATCATCCAAAGGATTGCGTAGACCAACAGGATCAGGAATGCCGCGGGGCGGGAGGTTAATGTGCCGATTGAGGTAAGCACGCCGGTGACGGGATGATTGGCCATGCGAAAGAACTCGCGGCAGTGACCGTGGTTCCCGACCGCAGTGCATCGCGCCGGCACGAGCCAGCTAGGCGCGACGGATGAATTCACGGCCCAGTGCTTGCCGATCGCAGCTACAACGATGACCACTCGATTGCCGGGCGCGCAATCATCAGCCAGAAAATGGCGAGCACGGCGCCGAAAGCTGGGAAGCCGAAGACAAACCAGCGTCTGAACAGCTGATGGTAGCGCTCGGGAGGAGGTTGGTTGGAGAGTGCGGCCTGTGTGGCTAGATTTCGCATCTCGATCTGCATCCACACGACAGGCAGCCAGAACAGGCCCGTCAAGATGTAGAGCAGGATCGAGAGAACGATCCATCCTTCGGACAGCGAATACCCCGCAACCCTAGCGAGGCCCAGTCCGGTCAGAGGTTGTGCGATAACGGCCGTAGCCGTGAACAGGAAATCAGCCAGCACGACAATGCGGGCGACGGCTGCGATCGTCGCGGCATTCCCGGTCCGGTGTGCCAAAAGCATGAAAAAAGCAATGCCGGCACCAGTTCCGAGCAGCACAGCAGCGCCGATCACGTGCAGGTATTTAAGCACGAAGTACGTCATCAGCGTTCCTCCAGAATGGCCAGCGCTGCAAAATGCAGAACGAGGATCGGGAGGATTTTGATCAACGGCCCGAGTGGCTCGAGCCAAAGATCCGGCCGCAGAATGCTCCCAGCGATCGCATAGAAAAGCGATACCGCGATTGCGCCGAAAAGACCAAGCCGGCTGGTTGGGCGCCAGGCGATAAGCGCCCCGACGGCGATGTCAGCCAGCGCGCCGGCGACTACCGCCGGTTCGGCCAAGGGGCCGGCAGCAGTGCCAATCAGCAAATCAACTCCGCTGCGCCAGCCGGCAGTGAGGGAAATGATGCCCGTCATGATCCAGAAGAGCGGCAAGATGACAAAGAGCGCCGGCTTGACGAAGTAAAGACCGGCGAACCATCGCTCCTGCACCGTCGCAGGATTTAAACGCAGTGCAGATGTAAGACTTGATGGTTGAATGCCGGTCGCCGTCATCCAGGGTTGGGGATCGCCGACAGCGCCTCGGGCAATCTCTTTTGCTGCATTGCTGCGCATCGGCGGGCGCCAGCCCAGCTGAGCCGCGGCATCCCCGAACCTGTACAAGATAGCTGCGGCCCAATTGGGCAAGATGAACTCCCGAGCACTGCTCCATCCGAACCAGCGGCGATAGCGACCCACGACCTCGCTCATCGAAAGTGCCTCGGGCCCAGCCAGGTCCAGCGTGAGGTGCGATGGGCTGCCGGGTTTGAGGAAGAACAGGACGGTGGAGATCACGTCATCGAGTTGGACGACTTGGAGACGGCCCGTGTCGGGCATCAACGGCAAGAGCAGCAACGCCGCGAGGCCGCGAAAAAGTGCACTTGCGCCGAAGGCCGGCCTTCCCAGTACTACGGAGGGGCGCAGGATGACCCAGTCAAGGCTACGTGCCATCAGTGCCTCATCGCCGGCGAGCTTGCTGGCGGAAAAGGCGGACGGCTGCTGGCGATCGACCCCGATGGCAGAAAAGTGGATCACCTTATTCACACCTGCGTGCTCACACGCGGTGAAGAGAGCCGAGGCGCCGGTAGAATGGACATGCCGGGTGTTTTCCCGGGCACTATCCTGCAGGACGCCGGCACAGTTTACGACGGCGTCCACACCGGCGAGATAGGGGGTCCAGTCCTGAGGTCGCAAGGCCCGCGCCATATCCAGGGAAACGGTTGGGATCTCCGGGTGGACGCCAGTGTCTGCGTGGTGAAGCACGCGGACCACTTCATGTCTCTCGCCGGCCAGGCGCGCGCAAAGCGCGGCTCCAATCAGACCTGACGCGCCGGTGACGAGAATTTTCATTCCTTCCTCCAGCCGTTCGCCAGCGCGTGCCCGTCCATCAACCCAGCGGCTGCGCCTGGGAGAACTCTAGCAAAGCCGAAGCCGGTAGTCTCACGCCGGGTGGAACAGGTTCCGGGCATCAACGCAGCCAAAGGTGAGCCGGTAGGGTGCGTTCGCATCTGCAGGTCAACTTCGCCGGAAGTTCGTCGCGGGCTCGGCGCAATCGCGGAGGTCGTTATGAATGTGAGTTCCAGCCTTGGCGGCGTCTCCGAACGCAACAGCAATTTGATTGAGCCCCTCGGCCACGTCGCCAATGGCATAGAGTCCTGGCGTTGAAGTCTCAAGGTGTCGGTTGACCAGGACATAGCCTTCTGCGTCACAGTTAGCCCCCAGAGCAACCGCGAGTTCGGAGCGTACGTCGCTGCCCATCGAAGGGTACACCACATCGATGTTGCGCATCGGGGCGCCCTCGGCCATGACGACATCGAACCCGGTTCGTCGAGGGATCAGGTCATCGACAGCGTCCCAGATTTCAACTCCGCCTGCCAAGGCGGCGCCGCGGGCAGCTTCGGAAACATCATCCTGGTTATTGGCGAGCAAGGCGACCTGACTGCCATATCCCTTCAGGAACAGAGCCTCCCTGACGGCGAGATGCTCCGGACCAACAACGCCGATGCGGCTACCCCGGGCCTCATATGCATCGCAAACCGGGCACAGTCTGACAATGCCGGTTGCGATCGCCTCCTCCAGTCTTTCAATGGGAGGTGCCTTGTCCACAATGCCCGTTGCCAGAATCACGCGCCTTGCTTGGACAATCCCGCAGGTGGTCGTCAGGACAAAAAAACCCTCGCGTTTTTCGGCGTGGCCTACGCAACCATGGACAAGGCTCGCGCCGTATAGCTGTGCCTGGGCTCGTAGGCGGCCGAGCAGTTCTTCCCCGCTGATGCCGTCGGGGAAGCCGGGACAGTTGCGGGATTTTGGGATGAGCTTGGCACGCGCATGCCCCGCGTCGAGCGAGATCACCGAACGCAGAAACCTGGCTAAATACATGGCTGCAGCGAGCCCCGCGGGGCCGCCGCCGACGATGGCAACGTCAAAAACTTGTTTGCCCGAAAAACTTGGTTCGCCCGAAAAGCTTGGCATAGGGCCTAACTTCAACTCAACAGGCTTGTTCCACAGGGTCGAAATGGACGCAATCAGGATGCACACTGCGCGATAAGAGTGAACTCCAATCGAGTCGTGAAGAGAAAGGCCACTGCCTCATCAAGCCTGCAAAAACCTCGTGGCTCCCAACGCTGTGAGTACAGCGCCACTGGGAAAGTGAACGCATCATGGAACTTCGGCTCATCGTCGCGCTTAGTTTGGCGAAAGGGTGGTCTGAGATGAGCGCGACCAGAGAGTTTTTTCAAAACTGGCTACAGGAGAATGTCGGCACACTTCCTGGTCGAGAGGAAGTCAGCGTCGCGGTGCTCGCTCAGCAATTCGAGCAAGATGCCGAGGTGGCCGGTTATGGGCGTGAAGTAAGGGAGGACGAACTCGGAAACATCGAAGATGCTATCGTGCAAGCGATCGAGAACGCCGGGTCCGGGGTGCAGAGCCCGAGCTCCGAAAAGAGCGATCCGGCACCTGTAATGGACGCGTTGGAGGTCGATGATGCCAAGAGCGGACCGTAGCCCCTGACACCTTCTTCTGTTCGCCTGAACAAGCCCCCCGGGCTGCTATACGAGCTGAAAAACGGACCTTAGGTGCTTTCCCGTTAGTTCCATGCACCATTGAGGAACATTCCTGCCGCCACGGCGTTAGGAAAGTTCCTTCACACCCGGTGCGCCCGTGCTGACTGCTACCCTTCCAGGCGAATGGCTGACCCGGCATGATCAGGGTCACATCTCGCGGCGGGCCGCTCTTGCGGGTATTTGTTGCTGGCTATTGGGTGCTTCCGCAGAAGCCGCGCCACAGCCATCGCCGCTCGTGCGATTTGGCGTGCTGGGATTTGGCACCGCCGCCTGGGAAGTTGACGTCATGCGGCGACATGCGTTGGACACCATGCACGGCGTATCAATCGAGGCTCAGCGGCTTGCCGGTACCGAAGCCGGTAAGACCGCATTGCTGGCCGGCAGCGTCGACGTCATCGTTTCGGACTGGGTGTGGGTCATGCGCCAGCGCAGCGAAGGCGCTGATCTGGTCTTTTATCCCTATTCTCGTGCCGTCGGCGCGCTGGAACTGCCGCAAGGCTCGCCCATTCGAACTCTTGCGGACCTCAAGGGCAAAAGGCTGGGGATCGCAGGTGGTCCGCTGGACAAAAGCTGGATCCTGTTGCGCGCGCTCGGCCTCCGTCAGGTGAAGCGCGATCTTGCTGAAGAGGTGGAGCCAGTGTTCGGCGCGCCGCCTTTGTTGGAGCAGGAATTTCTGGCGGGGCGACTGGATGCACTGCTGACGTTCTGGAATTTCGCCGCCCGTCTCGAGTCAGAGGGGGCAAGGCCTCTGCTCAGTGTCGCGCAAATCCTGCAGGGGCTTGGCGTATCCGTGGACTTGCCGATGCTCGGCTACGTCTTCCATGAAAGCTGGGCGCGGGCCAACCCGATAGCCCTCGCGCGATTCACGAGCGCGACCGCGGCAGCGAAGTCGCTGCTCGAGTCTTCGGACGACGAATGGCGGGTGCTCGCGCCCCAATTGGGCACGGACGATCCTCACCTACAGGCGGCGCTACGCGCCGCCTATCGAGCCGGAATCCCTCGTCGGTTCGGCAAAGACGAACGTGATGGCGCGGCCCGGTTGTTTGCAATCCTGGCCGAATTGGGCGGCGAGGATCTGGTCGGCAAGGCGACGAGCCTCGATCCTGGTGTCTTCCGGGCCATACCGGCTTGAGCTCGCGCCAATGACCGATGTCCCAGCGTTCCCCATCACAATGCAGCGTTGTCAATCCACTGCGGCATTGCTGACCATGGTGCTCGTCTGGCAGATTGCATCATCGATCGCCGCCGATCGGCTGTTTCCTGGTCCGGTCCAGGTTGTTTCGGTTCTCCTGCACGAAGCGGTTCGGGGCGAGCTGCCATACCATTTGGGCATCTCGCTTGCGCGCGTCGTGGCAAGCCTCGGGTCGGCAATAGTCATCGGCGCGGCCCTTGGCTACGCGGCAGGCCGCTCGCACAGAGCCGACATATGGATGAGGCCTTGGATCGTGTTACTCCTCAACATGCCGGCGCTGATCACGGTCATTCTAATTTATATCTGGCTTGGTCTTGCCGAGACCGCGCTTGTCCTTGCGGTCGCGCTCAACAAGATCCCCAATGTCGTGGTGACTATTCGTGAAGGCGCCAGCCGGCTGGACAAGGACTTTGCCGAAATGGCTGAGCTCTATCGCTTCGGGCGTGCTGCAAAGCTGCAGCATGTCGTGCTGCCGCAATTGGCGCCGTTCTTTCTCGTCACCCTGCGCAGCGGGCTGGCATTGACGTGGAAGATCGTGTTGCTCGCCGAACTGCTCGGCCGCTCCAACGGCGTCGGGTTCCAGCTACAGGTCTATTTTCAGAACTTCGACGTCACCCACATCCTTGCCTATGCGATCAGCTTCGGCGTTGTGATGCTTGCCATAGAGTATGGACTGTTTGTGCCGTTGGAACGTCGTCTGTTCGCCTGGCGACGCTGATGCTGAGGATCAGGATCGAGGACAAGACTTTCCCCGGTGACGACGGACAGCGCCGGACGATCTTTCGCGCGCTGTCGCTTGATATAGCCGACGGACAGGTCTGCGTCCTGACCGGCCCTTCCGGTGTCGGCAAGTCGACGCTGCTGTCGATCGTTTCGGGCGTCGACCGCGAATTTCGCGGCAGCGTGAGCGGACGACCGCTTCCGATAGGCATGCTGTTCCAGACACCGAGGCTGCTGCCCTGGCTCACCGCCTTGCGCAATGTAGAGATGGCCATCCCGGATCGCGCGCCCGATGCGGCCCGGTGGCTTGCCGCTGTCGACCTGAAAGGCAATGAGAAGAGCTATCCGCAGCGACTCTCGGGCGGCATGGCGCGGCGCGTAGCGCTTGCCCGGGCGCTCGCCGTGGAGCCTGCGCTCCTGCTCCTCGACGAGCCATTCGCTTCACTCGACGAGGCGACCGCGCAAGACATGCGCCGCCTGCTGCAGGATTGTTTCGCCAGTCGGCGGACTACCACGCTGCTGGTTACGCATGATCTCGCATATGCCTCGTCGCTGGGTGATCGGGTTATTGTTCTGGAGGGATCGCCGGCCCGCATCGTGCGCGATGTCGCAATCTCTCGTGGCGATGAAGCGGGATCGTCGCGCTTTGGGCTGGGGGCGACACAATGAGACTGTTGCTGGGCCTTCTCTTTCTTTTGCTGATCACCGGCCCTGGCGCCACCGAGCAACAGACGATGGTGATCGGGTATATCGGCCAGGAGCGCAAACCGGCTCTGCCCCTTGGACCCCTTGATGAAACCGTGACCGACGACGGCCTGCAAGGCGCACGGCTCGGCATTGCCGACGACGAAAGCACCGGCCGGTTTCTTGGGCAGAAATTTCGGCTGGAGGAAAGGATATTGAAACCAACCGAAACGCCGGACGACGCGGTAAGACAATTCGCCGATGCCGGCATCGCCTTTGTCGTCGCCGATCTCGACGCCAGTCAGCTTCTACAGGCCAGTGCCGCGCCCGGTGCCGAGCAGATGACGTTGCTCAACAGCCGGGCGCCGGACGACGTGCTTCGCCAGCAGGACTGCCGTGGGAACGTCCTGCACACGATCCCGAGCCGCGCCATGCTCGCCGACGGGCTGGCGCAATATCTCGCCTGGAAGCGCTGGCAGCGTTGGTTCCTGCTTGTGGGGCCGCATTCGCAGGATCAGGCGATGGCTGCGGCCTTTCGACGGGCGGCGGCTCGCTTCGGAGCCGAGATCACGATCGACCAGCCGTGGACATTCAGGCCCGCCAACGGACGTGCCGATACAGGGCATGTCACGCTGCAGACCGAAATACCCGCGGTCACGCAGGTCAGCGACTATGATGTGCTCGTGGTCGCCGACGAGGCGGATGAATTCGGCGCCTATCTGGAGGGCCGCACTGCGCTGCCGAGAATCGTCGCCGGCACGCAAGGGCTGGTCGCCACAGGCTGGAGCGCTGTCAGCGAGGAATGGGGCGCCACGCAACTGCAGGACCGTTTCCACAGGCAGGCAGGGCGCTGGATGTTGCCCAGCGACTACGCGGCCTGGCTCGCTGTGCGCAGTATCGGCGAAGCGACGACGCGCCTGCACAGTCTCGATCCCGCGGCAATCGGCAGATATATACGCGGCGACGCGTTTCTTCTCGCTGGCTTCAAGGGGCAGGGGCTTAGTTTCCGTCCCTGGGACGGACAGATGCGCCAGCCCATTTTGATCGCCGGGCCTCGCCTCTTGATTTCCAGCTCACCGCAACCGGGCTTCCTGCATCAGCGCACGCCGCTCGACACGCTGGGCATCGACCTGGAGGAGAGCACATGCAAGTTCTGATGACGCTGTTGTTGGCGGCGTTCGCTCTTGCTGCTCCCGCCGCCGCCGAGACCATCTACGTTTCCAATGAGCAGGATAATACGGTCGCGGTCGTCGACGGCGTGACAATGACTTTGCTGGCGACGATCGATGTCGGCCGCCGTCCGCGCGGGCTGGCGCTGTCGATCGACAACAAGATGCTTTTCGTCGCGGAAGGCGACGACAACCGCATCGACGTGGTCGACGTCGCGAAGCGGCGGGTCGTCGGCGAATTGCCTTCGGGAGCCGATCCGGAATTTTTCGCACTCCATCCCGATGGCAAGCGGCTGTTCGTCGCCAACGAGAATGACAATCTGGTGTCGGTGGTGGACATCGCCGCGGCCAAGGTCATCGGCACCGTGGATGTCGGCGTCGAACCGGAAGGAATGGCGGCCAGCGCCGACGGCCGCTATGTCGCCTGCACTTCGGAGACCACCAGCATGGTGCATCTGATCGAGGCAGGCACGCTTGAACTCGTCGACAATCTGCTGGTCGATACCCGGCCGCGCGCGGCTTTATTCTCGCCGGACGGTAAGCAATTCTGGGTGTCCTCGGAGATCCGGGGCACCGTCACCGTCTTCGACACGGCAACGCGCGCGCAGACCGGCAAAGTCGAGTTCGAGGTGCCGGGTATACGACGCGAGGGCGTGCAGGCGGTCGGCATGGCGACGTCCCGCGATGGCACGACCGTCTATGTGGCGCTCGGCCCCGCCAACAGGATTGCGGAAGTCGATGTGAAAACGCTGGCGGTCCGTCGGCTCTACCTTGTTGGTCAACGACCCTGGCACGTTGCGCTCTCCGGCGACCAGAAGCGCCTGGTCACCGCAAACGGAAATTCCGGCGATATCTCGTTTATCGATCTGGAAAACCAGGAGGTGGTGAAATCGCTGCCGGTGGGGCGGGGGCCGTGGGGCGTCGTGATCGGGCCATGAACGCCTTGTCGGTCGAGAATCTGGGCCATAGTTTCGGGAACCGGCGGGTTCTCGACGGCGTCTCTTTCTCTGTGGCCCAAGGCAGGATGTGCATCTTGCTAGGCCGCAACGGCGCCGGCAAGACGACGTTGTTCTCGCTCATCACCGGTCTTTATCACGCCCGCTCCGGCTCGGTGCATGTCTTCGACCAGGCGATGGATGTCAACCCGTCCGCCGCGTTGGCGCAGATGGGCGTCGTCTTCCAGTTGCCGACCCTCGATCTCGATCTGACGGCCGGCGAGAACCTGCGTTACCACGCGGCCTTGCATGGCCTTAGCCAGGCCTTGAGCAAGGAGCGCTCCATCCACGAACTCGGCCGGCTGGACGTGCTGGACAGGATCGACGATCCTGCCCGAGCGCTTTCCGGGGGACAGCGTCGCCGTGTCGAGATAGCACGCGCTCTGATGCATAGCCCACGCCTTTTGCTGCTGGATGAGCCGACCACCGGGCTCGACGTGCCGGGCCGCCGCGCGCTCGAGCGGCACGTGCGGGAGCTTTGCCGCGAGCGCGGCATTGCCGTCCTGTGGGCAACACATTTTCTGGAAGAACTGAAGGCGGATGACGATGTGGTGGTGCTGCATCGAGGCACAATCCGGTGGGCCGGCCGCGCCGATCGGCTGGCTGCCGATCTCGCTGTAGCGAGCACGGGCGAGGCCTTCGCGTCGCTGACGGAGTCCGAATGAAAACGTCTCACGCGGTGCGCGCGCTCAATGGCATCCTGCGCAGGGAGATGCTGCGCACGTTGCGGCAACGCGGCCGGCTGCTCTCGGCGTTGGTACGGCCGCTGGTCTGGCTGGCAATCTTTGCCGCTGGCTTCCGCTCCGTTCTCGGTCTGTCGATCACGCCACCCTACCAGACCTATGTTCTCTATGACGTATATGTGGTGCCTGGGCTAGCGGCCATGATGCTGCTCTTCCATGCCATGGCGAGTTCGCTGGCCATGGTTTACGATCGCGAGATGGGCAGCATGCGCCTGTTGTTGACCGCACCATTGCCGCGCTGGTACCTGCTTGCGGCGCGCCTGCTGGCCAGCGTGATCGTCGGCGTGCCGCTGGTCTATTTGTTTCTGTTGATCGCGCGTTTCTGGGATGTGCGGCCGCCCGTTCTCGGCTACGTCGCGGTATTTCCGGCGCTCGTGCTGGCGGGCCTCATGCTTGGCGCGTTCGGACTGCTTGTCTCCTCGGTTTCGACACAGATGGAGAACTTTGCCGGTGTCATGAATTTCGTCATCTTTCCGGTGTTCTTTGCCTCGACGGCGCTCTATCCGCTGTGGCGGCTTGCCGAGGCGGGACCGGTGCTGGCAACAATCGCCGCCTGGAACCCGTTCAGCTCGGCGGTCGAGCTGATACGCTTCGCGCTCTATCTGCGGTTCGATCCTGTCGCGGCGGTTGTGGTCCTTGGCTGCCTCATCGCCTTCTTCCTCGCGGCGGTCATCGGCTATGACCCCGGCCGCGGCTTGTGGTCCCGGCGCGGCGGCGAGGGATGAATTACTTCAACGCGTAGAGATAAGCGGCGATGTCCCGCGCCTGTTGCTCGGTGATCCTCGTCGACGGCATGGCCGTGTGCCGATTGACTTCCCTCGCCGAGCGTATCCAGCGGACCATGTTCTCCGGATTGTTTGCCAGCAGGCCACCGATAAAGACCCTGTCGGCAAGGCCACCGTCCAGGCGGGGTCCGACCTGGCCTTGCGCACCCGGCACGCCGGGTATCGTATGGCAGCCGGAGCAGCCATTCGCCGTCATGATTGGAATGGCGCGAGCGCCTACGCCCCCGGTCGCTGCATCCGACTCGTGCCGGACGCGCTCGCGCCGGTCGGACCACAAAGTCGCGGCTGCGACAGCCGCGGTCAGCAGCAGGATTGCGGCAAGGGCGCCCCCGATCAGCCTAACCAGGTCGGAACGCATGTGTTGCCTCCCTGGTTGCGCTGCTGCTTATCCAGAGGCCGGCGAGCAGCAAGGCGGCGCCGCCATAGATCAAGCCGGCCGGAACCCACATTACCAATCCGGCGAGCTGCTGGTCCTCGATCGCGGTCAGTCCCCACAATGCCGCGCCGGCGCCATTCTCCGGATACCAGAGTTTGGGCGACATCAGCAGCAGGACACCGAGCAGGCCGGTATGAAGCGAGGTGAAGAAAAGATGCATGACGGAGTTGCCATAGGTCTGCTGCCGACCGGGGCGCGGTAGGAGCGCCCACCAGAACAGCAAGGCTGTGCCGAGGAAGCTCGCATGCTGGGCATAATGAAGAAAGCCCTGCTGGAGCGCTGCCTGGAACAACGCCGGAATGTGCCAGATCCAGATAGCGACGCCGTGAATGATCGTCGCGTTGAGGGGGCGGATCACCAGGGCCCAAACCGATTGCAGCGTCTTTGCGCGCGTGAGCTTGCCCGTTCCGCGGCGAAGTGCGGCCGGCAAGGACCAGAGCAGGACTGCGCCTGGGCAAGCGGCGACAAGGAGGGGCGCCGCCACCGCCATCAGCAGTTCATGCTCGATCATATGGGCGGCAAACACCCGCTCGCCGAGCGCATGGATGGGGCTGACCAGTGCTGCCGTCAGCACGCCCCAACCGGCGGCGAAAAACAACGCCTGCCGCATCCGCTCGGGACGGCCTCGGCTGCTGCGGCGCCACAACCGAGTCGCTCCGATGGTATAAAGGAAGGCAATCGCGGCCAGCGGAAACGTGATGGGAAATGCGAGCGTCCATCCGGCCTCGGGCGCGCCGGCGCCGTAGCAGATCGAGGTCGAGAAGAACGCGTCGAAGCTCATCGCAGGCACTCGTCGAGAATGAGAGCCGCGCTGCCTTGCATGATGATGACGAGGGCAAACAGCAATGCCGCAAGCATGCCGAGATCGGCGACGAACTGCTCGGTGCTGCGCGTGCGCTCAGGCTTGAAGGCGGCGCCGCCCTGCCGCTTCGCCCGCCATGACAAGGCACCGCCGAGCAGCGAAAGCACGGCGAGCACCAGTGCCACGGGAAGCACCACCGGCACCTGGCGGTTGCACTGCCATGGTACGAGTGCGTAGTTCAGCTGCGTCGAGATTGCCCAAGCCATCGGCCCCGACAGAAGACCACCCCAGGACGTTCCCATTTTCAACGCACGCATCAGCCTAGCCTCGGCATCCAGTAGATGAGCAGATAGATCGGGATCCAGGTCAGCACCACGAAATCCCAATAGAAGACATTATCGCCGACATCGCCGAAGCGCCGGCCGCTGTAGCCATGGCGTGTGAACATCAGCACCGTCAAAACGATGGTGTCGCCGACATCGGTGATCAGGTGTGTGGTGTGCAGCCCGAGCAGCACCCAGAGCATCGAGCCATAGGCGTTCGTGTCCCAGTAGATGTTCAGCGCAGGGAATTCGAACCAGCGCACGACAAGCGGGGCCAGACCGAGCAGCGACATCACCACCAGCCCGATCCGGACCGGTACGATCGCGCATTGCTTGGCATGGCCGTGGAGGATGTGATTCGGCACCACGCTGATAATGAACAGGATGGTGACGATCGTTCCGGGCCAATGGTTGGGGTGCGGGGCGCTTAGACGCCAGTTGGGCCACAAAGTGGCGAGATAGAGATAAGCGCCGGCGGCCAACGCAAAGCCCATGCCTTCCAGCGCCATGAAGCCGAGCGTTCCCCACCAAGTCGGGCTGCGCGGACCATGTCCAAAGGTTGGGAGGTCCGAAAGATCCAAGCTGGGACGCTCACTCATCCCTCATCCTCCGGGTCGTCCTTGGGCCAGAACCAGCCGATCAAGGTGATGGCGATCGGCGCGGCGCCCCAGACGATCGCCCAGGGCGTGAAGATCGAATAGACAAACGTACCGCCGACGGCGATTGCCGCCAGCAGCGGCCAGATCGACGGTGTCGCCGATTTCTCGCGAATGTCGGGGTGGGCTTCCGCCACGGTTGAGATCAATAGCTCACGGACATCGACGCGGAGTCCGGTCGCCACAGGCATCGCCTCCCGTTCGGCCCAGAGCGGCTCGACATGTGTGACAATCGGTATCCGCGCGAAATTATAGCTTGGCGGCGGCGAAGACGTCGCCCATTCGAGCGTACCGGCATCCCAGGGATTGTTTCCGGCCAGCGCGCCCTTCAACGCGCCGTGTACAAGATTGAAAGTGAACAGTACGAAGCTGAGGAAAAAGAGCACCGCGCCAGCGCTGATGAACAGGTTGATGTTGCCCCAGCCAAGCTCGGCCGGATAGGTGTAGACCCTTCGTGGCATGCCCCAGAGCCCGACGAGATGCATTGGAAAAAAAGCCGCGTTGAAGCCGATGAAAGCCAGCCAGAAATGCCAGCGCCCGAGACGCTCGCTCATCATGCGGCCGCTGATCTTGGGGAACCAGAAATAGGCCGCGCCCAGCAGCGGGAAGACCGAACCGCCGATCAGCACGTAATGGAAATGGGCGACGACGAAATAAGTGTCGTGCACCTGGAGGTCCAGCGGCACCGAAGCGAGCATGACGCCGGTGAGGCCGCCGATGACGAAGATGAAAAAGAAGCCGAACACGAACAGCAGCGGCGTGCGGATCACCGGCCTGCCGTCCCACAAGGTCGCCAGCCAGCAGAAGATCTGAACGCCATTGGGGATGGCGATCAGCATGCTCGACGCGGTGAAGAAGCTGGCGCCGAGCTTGGGTAGCCCCGTCGCGAACATGTGATGGACCCAGAGGCCGAACGAAAGGAAACCGACGGCGATCAGCGACAAGACCAGCCCGAGATGCCCGAACACGGGACGCCGGGCGAAGACCGGGATGATCGCGGAGACCATGCCCGTCGCCGGCAGGAAGATGATGTAGACCTCGGGATGGCCAAAGAACCAGAACAGATGCTGGAAGAGCAGTGCGTCGCCGCCCTCGGCGGGGTTGAAGATATGTGTGCCGACCAGCCGGTCGAGGATCAGGAAGGTCGAGGTGATCATCACCGCGGGCATGGCGAAGACGACGACGAAGGAGGTAACCAGCATTGCCCAGACGTAGAGCGGAATCCTGTCCAGCGACATGCCGGGGGCTCGCTGCTTGAACACGGTGACGATGGTTGCCACCGCGACCGCCAGCGAGGATACTTCTGTATAAGTGATCATCTGGGCCCAGACGTCGGCCCGCTTGCCCGGCGCGAATTCGGGGCCTGACAGCGGCACATAAGCAAACCAGCCGACGTCGGGCGCCATGTTGAGCGCGAAAGACACCCAGGCAAATATACCGCCCGAAACATAGATCCAGTAGCTGAACGCGTTCAGGCGGGGAAAGGCGATGTTGCGGCTGCCGACCATCAGCGGGACGAGATAGATGCCTGTCGCCTGCACGATGGGCACGGCGAACAGGAACATCATGGTCACACCATGCATCGTGAACAGCTGGTTGTAGAGGTCCGGGCCGATCAGACCGCGCTGCGGCCCTGAGAGCTGGATGCGCATGGCGACAGCGTTGAGCCCGCCCAGGCACAGAAACACGAAGGCGGTGATCAGATAGCGCCGTGCGACGACCTTGTGGTCGACGCTCGACAGCGCGCCGATGATGCCGGGGGGCGTGCGCCATGTCCGCGCCAGCCAGCGATCCAGGCTGGCATCGTCCATGCCGGTGTCGCGCGGTCCGTCATGCTCGGGTGCGACGTCGCCTGTGGCGGGCGTTTCGCGCGGCAGGTCGCGTTCGCTTGTGAGGTCCGCGCTGCTCATTTAAGCGCCTCGAGGTAGGCGACCATGGCGTTGAGTTCGTCGCCGCTGAGCTCCACCACCGGCATGTGGGATCCGGGCTTGATGCCCTGTGGGTCGGCTATCCAGGCGGCGAGATTGCCGCGGCTCATCGTCAATGTCCCGGCGGCAAGCGTCTGCCGGCTGGCTATATGGGTGAGGTCAGGGGCGACCGTTCCTCCGGCAGGCGTGCCGCCTATTCTGTGACACATCACGCAAGGGCGCTTCAGAAACAGATCCTGGCCGGCCTTGGCCTCGTCCCCCGTCGGAGTAGCTGCCGGCTGCAACTGGTCGTTCCACCAGGCGTCGAACTTCGCACGCGGCTCGGCGATGATGAAGGTGCCCATGTTTGCGTGCTGCGCCCCGCAGAACTCGGCGCATTGACCTCGGTAAACACCAGGCTTGTCTGCCTTGAGGTCGAGCACGTTCATGTGGCCGGGAATGAGGTCGAGCTTGCCCGAAAGGCTCGGAATCCAGAAGGAATGGATGACGTCGGTCGAGGTCAGAAGAAGCTTCACCGGCTCCCCGGCGGGGATATGGATCTCGTTCGCCGTGGTCAGGATCCGGCTTGGCGTGGCATCCTCATAGCGCACCTCCCACCACCATTGATGGCCGGTGACCCGAATGGTCAGTGCGGCATCCGAGCCGATCGCGGCGAGCGTCCTGTTGGCGAAGAAGCTCAGCAAGGTCAGTCCGATCAGGACAATGGCGGTCAACCCGACGGCGGTCATCACCGCGCGCAGCTTCCGGTCGTCGGCGCCGGCCTTGATCGCGAGCGGCTCCGCCTGCGCGCGCGACCGCATCATCAAGGGTACGACGAGGGCGATCATCACCAGCACCCACACCACGGCGCAGAGCGCGGTGAAGAACCAGATCAGCCATGCCAGTTCGCTCGCCGCGGGACCTTTCGGGTCGAGGGCGGATTGCCAGCCCGCGCATCCCTGGAGCAACAGAGCGCCGGTGGTGGCGAACGCCATCGAGACGAGACGTTTCACGGCGACTTCCCCAGCGTGGCCGCGTCGGGCATGCGGTTTTCCGACGGATGCGCCATCATGTCGTCATTGCGTTGCGGCGCGGCGGAAGACGGCGCGTTGCCGCTCAGCGAGCGCACGAAAGCCGCAAGCTCCCAGATCTGGTCGTCGGGAATCTTGTCGCGGAAGCTCGGCATGCCGTTTGGCCGACCGTCGCGGATCGTGGCATGGATGCTTTCGATCGAGCTGCCATAGAGCCACTTCTGGTCCATCAGGGCCGGCCCCATGCCGCCGCCGCCATTGGCGTGGCATCCCGAACAGTTGAACCAGCCGAAAAGCCGTTTCCCTTCGCTCATATGGAAGGCGTTGGCCTCGAAGCTCGCCGCCTTGTTATCGCTGGCGGGGGGGCGCTGTCCGCCGGGCTCCAGCGTGGTCACAGGCGTCGGCTGCTCGCCCGATCCGAGCGCCGATTGCGGGCGCGTGTCACGGTCCTCGCGCTGGCAGGCAGCGAGCGCCAGGACTGGAAACAGGAGCATGGCCACAACGGCTCTCATCGCACCGGGCTCCCCGAGGCATCGAGGCGCGGCACGCCGTACTGTGACAGCAAGGCATCTATCTCGACCTTGTGCCTGGAGAGGGCGCCATTGACATCGCCGCGCAGCGCATCGTCTTCGCGGCGGACGCCCATCGAGATGTCGTAGATCATCGGCAGTTGCGGTCCGTCGATGCGGGGCGCAACCGGCGTGATGCGGAGCGGCACCTTCTGCCTGGCGGCGAAGTAGCCGGCGAGGGGGCCCCAGACCACGGCAAGGTCGATCTCGCCACTCGCCACCGCTTCGACGATGCGCGCCGGCGGGTTGGGGGCGGAATAGTCGCCATAGACCGGATAGCCAACGAGGTGCCCGACGATACCGCGGCGGCCAAGCGCCTGGACCGGAGGCGAATTGGCGCCATCGTCGCCGATGAGCTGAACACCGATCCGCATGTCGCGCAGCCGCGGATCATTGAACGATGCTACGTCGGGGCCGTCCCTGCGGGTGACGAAGACATAGGACGATCGGTAGTAGGGCGTGGTGGTGCGCAGCATTTCGAGGTTGCTCGGCGTGCCCGGCACGAGATCGCACAGGCCCGCCTTCAGCGTATTGCGGATGAAGCCGCGACGCTGCGCCCACCAGGTATAGGTCAGCTTGGCGCCGAGATCGGACGCAACGATTTCTGCGATCCTGTTCTCGAAGCCCTGACCTGCCGCGTTGGAGAACGGCAGGTTGTTCGGATCGGCGCAGACCCTCAGCTCACGTGCGTCGGCTGTGGCCGTCAAGAACACGAAGGCAATCGCGGCCATGCCGATCGCCAGCCGTTGACACCCCTTTCGCGCCGGACCTACGGTCAAGTACAATCCATCAAGGCAGCCGGAACACATAAAGCGTGCCTCCCGAGGTTGTCGCGTTCTTCAGATCCTTCATGGCATTGACGAAACCGAGCGCGGCGGTGGCGTCACGCGGGTCAAGATCGCCCGATACAATGGCGCCGGCCCAGCCGCCGACGCCTGAGAGGATGGCGACATATTGGTGCCCGTCGGGACCGCGATAGGTGATGGGCTGGCCGATGATCCCGGACGAGGTCTTGAACTGCCAAAGCAGGTCTCCGGTCTTGGCGCTGACCGCCTTGAACCAGCCTTCCATCGTGCCATAGAAGACAACGTCGCCGGCGGTCACCACCGCGCCGCTCCACACCGGGAAATTCTCCTTGAGGCTCCAGGCGGGTTTCTCCGCGGCGATGTCCCAGGCGGTGAAGGCGCCGCGATTACCGCCAGGCCCTGGTATCATGCGGACGTTCATGCCCACATAGGGCGTGCCGGCGATGTAGTTCACCTCGACGCCTTCTTCATCCATGCACAGATTGTTGTGCGGGATGTAGAGCAGGCCGGTCTTCGGCGAGAACGCGGAAGGCTGCCAGTCCTTGAGGCCCGACGCCGTCGGACAGATATCGCGAACGACCTTGCCGGTGCCGGTCTTCTTGTCCGGGTTTACGATCAGCCGACCGGTTTTCAGATCCACACCTTTGCTGGAGTTGACCGGACCAAACGGTTTTGCCGACAGCACCTCGCCGGTTGTCCGGTCGAGGATGTAGAGATAGCCGTTGCGCTCCGGCCGGATCAGCACCTTGCGCGGCTTGCCCTGCCAGGTCATGTCGAGCAGGATCTGCTCGTTGATGCCGTCATAATCGTGGAGGTCATGCGGGCTCCACTGATAGAACCATTTCGCCGCGCCGGTGTCGGGATCGCGCGCGAAAATGCCAGACGTCCACTTGTTGTCGCCCGGCCGCAAATCCGGATTCCATGGTCCGGGATTGCCGGTGCCGTGGAAGATCAAGTTCAGATCGGGATCATAGGAAATCCAGCCCCACATGTTGCCGCCGCCGATCTTCCAGGCTTCCGGCGGCCACGTTGTGACGCCAAGATCCTTGCCTTTGTCCATGTCGTAGTGCGGCTTGAAGTCCGATCCGATCAGCACGTCCTTGTCCGGCCCGGTGCTATAGGCGATCCAGACGACATGACCGTCGCCGGCGTCGAGCGCCTTTACCCAGCCGCGAACGCCCATCTCGCCGCCGGAATTGCCGACCAGCACTTTGCCCTTCACCACAAGCGGCGCCATGGTGATGGTCTCGCCGATGTTGATGTTGCCGACATGAGTGTTCCAGATCGGCTTGCCCGTGTTCGCATCAAGGGCAATCGTGTGGCCGTCCAGCGTATTGAAAAAGATTCGCCCGTCGGCGAATGCCACCCCTCGGTTGACGACGTCGCAGCAGGCCACCCCCTGTGCCGCCGGCTCGGGATTGGGTTCGTACTTCCACTTCATCGGGGCGCCGGGCTTGGAGAGATCGAGCGCATAGACGAAGTTGGGAAAGGGCGTCACGATATACATGTTGTTGCCGACGACCAGCGGCGCTGCTTCCTGGCCCTTGTTCACGCCTGTCGAGAACGTGAACGCGACTTGCAGGTTCTTGACGTTGCCTTCATTGATCTCGGAGAGTTCGCTGAAGCGCGTCGACGCGTAGTTCTTGGCCGGCATCGTCCATTGGCCGTCATCGGGTGGCGAAGCTGCGGCTGGCGGTACGATCGCTGGTGTTTTAGGAGGCTCGGACGCAGCGCCCAGAAGCAGCTGGCAGGCGAGCAGCGTCACCAGAAGGATAGCGCCAAAGGAATTCCCGGCTGCCAATTTGCGGGTACGTCGTTCTACGTCAACGCGCGTTAATGCCAACTGCGGCATAGCTTTCATTTATTGATCGAGCCTCCCACGCCGGCGCCGAGTTCGGCCGCGATGTCGGCCTCCGTTCCGGCACAAAGCGGATGGCCCCAGCCCGAAGCGCTTTTGCCGCCGGGGTCCAGATCGTAGACAATGGCATCCTTGCGATTTGGATTGACGCCTGCCGGGACCTTGTCGAAGCCGAGCGCCGCGCGGATACGCCAGGCGACATTGTGATCGGCGCATGAGGAATCGCCTGAAACGCCGAGGCCGCCGACAATGCTCTTGCCGTCGTAGAGGGCAAGCCCGCCGCCAAACACCACGACGCCTCCGATCGGCTTGCCGACGAGCGGGTCGCCGGCGCTTCCGAACGTTTTGGGATCGCCCGTATAGGCCGCGGCCTGGTTGACGGGATTGGTCTCCTGCAGGCCAAATAGCGGCCCGCCCGGCTGCACCCCCGCATAGAGATTGGCCGTAGAGAGGGCCATCTGAGCCAGGCTGAGACCGTTGGCCGTGTTGGCTTTCTCCGCTGCTATGAGCCGACTTCCCGGCCATTGCGAGTCGGGGGTGGGGCCGCTGAACGCAATCGCGCAGACAGTGCCGTCACGGGCAACGATGGCTGCCCATTCGTTGGTTTCAAAGCCGCCATTGGCTGGTCCGCCGCTTGCCTTCACGTTGGCTTTGAGGGCTGCAAGCAGCTTATCGTGATCGGCCGGACAGGGCTCCTGCGCCATGGCATCGTGCCCGTGGAACAGGCCACCCATCAGCAACAGCAGGCCAAAAAGAGGTACGAAAAGCTGCGAGCGATACATTGTCCTGGCATTCATTTACATAACAAGGACCACCCCGGCAGACCGCAGAATGCGAGGATACGTCCAGTGCGTCAGTGCCTAACTCGCGTAATGCTTCTATGTTCCTGCTTTGCATAAAATTCGTGCAGTTGGATTTGGGTGCAGGTGTTCAATCAAAGCATGGGACCTGGATACCCGTGGCCACAGGCCAAGCGGTGAGGCAACGCGGCTGATCCAGGAAAATGCGATCGGGATGGCGCAGACGCACCCGCCCTGACAAACGCTGTTGCCTTGTCACGGCGTTCGACGATGGATGATCTCTTCAATAAGTTTCGCGTCGGCTTCGTACTCCGCGGCCCGCGCAGCCATTTGGCTGGCCAGGCTGTGTCTTTCCCGCGCGGCTTCGCGTTTTGCCGTACGTTTCGCCAACTCAGCCCGCTGCTGGTGCGCTCTTAAAAGGCTCCAAAGAGCCTGTTCCGCATCGTCAGCCTGGGCCTGCATCAAAACGTCTGCCCCGAACGCATGTCCGGTGTGGCAGCGGTAACGGGTAATCGGCCCGTCTTCTATCTCCCATAGGGGGCCATGACATTCGGGGCAGACAAATGTCGAGGGGGCGCCAAGCTGGCCTTCGGTCAGTTCCATTGTGCTGTGCTCCTGAGCTGCAATCGCTGCCTCAAGGCGGATGCCGGACGGGATTTCTGGTGTCGGTCCTGCGATTTCGGAAGCAAGCCTGTGCAACAGGCCAGCCATTTCGGACAGAGGGACGCAATGGTCGATTTCCACATTCTGCAAGGCGCTCAGCGGCATGTCGGGTACTGCAGCGTCGCCGGGGTCCTGGACTACGCTGACGCCTCCGCACATCTTGATTGCGTGCAGGCCGGCGGTGCCGTCGGAGAGGCTGCCTGTGAGCACGACGCCGATCACGCTGCCGCCAAAGCTGCAGGCCGCCGATCGAAACAGGGGGTCGATGGCGGGGCGCGCCAGGTTCTCGCGCGGCCCGCGCCGCAGCAGCATATGATCGTCATGTAACAGAAGGTGAGCTCCGGGCGGTGCAACGAAGATGTGCCCGTTTTTAACCTTCATGCCGTTGGAGGCATTTGCAACGGGCATGTTGGCAGCGCGACCGAGAATGTCGCCGAGGTAACTCGTGGGACCAACGTGCTGTACGACGAGGAGAGCCGCCGGGATGTCCGGCGAAAGATCGCGGACAAGTCTCTTCAGCGCGTCGACGCCGCCGGCCGATGCTCCGATTGTCACGATGCACCGGTTCTCGCAACCGTCGGGACGGACCTTGTCCGGCTGGCCCGCACGCTCCGAATCTGATCGTGGTGCGGCGGTGGCCATGGTTGCTTCACCCACATTCAGCACAGATGTCGATGCGAGCGCTCCGGCCAGCCCGTTGCTGGTCGGGCGCCCTGCCTTCGTCGGTGTTAGCTTCCGGCCGTATCGCGGAACATAGATGCCCGCGTCGGCTCTGTACTAACGCCTACGTGCGCGTTTGACAGCAGCCTCTGCCACGGCCGGGGCCTCCTGAATGCTTGCCGCGCCGCCGAAATCGGCGTTCTTGGTACGGCCAGCTCCCGGGCCTGCTCCTAGATCAGCGCCTGTTGTCGGATCGGAAGCCGGATCGGAAAGCGTACGGTCGGCCATCCTGGCCACCACCTTCATGTCTTTGGCCCCCAGCTTGACAGTTGCCAGGCCGTCTCCGCCGTCGACGGGCATCACCTCTTCAAGGTCATCGATCCGATCCCACTCTTCGCCGGAATTCCATGGGCCAGCGACATCGCCGTCGCCTTGAGAGGTGTTGACATACATGCTGGCGTACTTCTCTACGCCTGGGAGCTTGCCGGAAGGGAAATTGTTTTCGATCGCGTAGAGTGCTTTCTCAAACGACTTCTGGTGCGCGATCTCGCGGGTCATCAGGAAGCCGAGCGCGTCCTTGATTCCCGGGTCGTCGGTGATGTTGATGAGGCGTTCGTAAACGATCTTGGCGCGGGCTTCGGCGGCGATATTCGACCGCAAATCCACCGTAGGTTCACCGCGCGAGTCGACATAGGCCGCGGTCCAGGGAACGCCGGCTGAGTCGCACAGCGCGGGAGCGCCGCCGAACAGAATTGATTCCTTGGCTGTTGTGCCGCTGGCGCCGATCATCAGGTAAAGGTCGGCTTCCTTCATTTGGCCCTCGGCCAGCTGTGCCTTGAGCCCCTTGTTGAGCATGGTGACGATTGATCCCACCACTTCGAGATGGCTGAGTTCTTCGGTCGCAATATCGAGCAACATGTCACGACGGCCAAGATCGTCCTCGCCAAGCCCTTGCGTGAAATAGCGCATGGCCGCTGCAAGCTCGCCATCGGCGCCGCCGAACTGTTCCATGATCATGCAGGCCAGGCGAGGATTCGGCTCCGAGACGCGAACGGTGTATTGCAGGCGCTTGTTGTGCATGAACATGGACATCTCTCCGGTTAGATCATCCGAACATCCCCGCAAGATGATTGTTCCATCCGGCCATCGGCCAGCGAGCATTTTTACGGCAGCTTCAGTGTTGAGCATCGCAGGGAGCCAGAGGCGGCATTTATTTCTCCGACCGGTGACCGGCGGCAACGAGATTTCGATCGTGCTGCGCCATCACGGCAATGAGCAAGGCCGCGGATGGGCAAGAGGTAGACAAAATCTGGAGGGATACTGGCTCGGAAAAGTGAAGCCGGGCCATATTAATACGATGTCGGTGTCGACACCTTCGGCCCGTTTCGCCGCACACCTTACGCGGCAAACGCCGGGTTCGGTCACACGGCGAGCGTCGCGGGCTGTTGCCCGTTCACTTTCGATCCAGCACCTTCCGGACTTTCTCTGCCAATTCGTCGATCGTGTAGGGCTTTGTCAAAAGTTCGGTTCCGAAATCGAGCGTGCCGTTGTGGACAATCGCATTTCGTGTGTAGCCGGTGGTGTAGAGCACTTTTAGCGACGGGTGCATTGTCTTGACCTGATCCACCAGCTCCCGGCCCGACATCTCCGGCATCACCACGTCGGTGAACAGAAGCGACGGCACTTGCCCGCTTTCGACGGCCACCAGCGCTTCGCGTGGACCTTGCATTTCCAGCACGGAGTAGCCCAGTTCCCGCAGCGCTTCCGCGGCCATCAGCCGGACGCGATCTTCATCCTCGACAACCATGATGATCTCGTCTGCACAGCCGGGGTGCTCGCCTGCCACGACGTCGATTTGGCTGTCGAGCACGCCATGGTGCGAGCGCGGCAAATATATTTTCAAGCTGGTTCCGATGCCCTGCTCGGAATAGATCTTCACACTGCCGCCGGACTGGCGAACAAACCCATAGACTTGGCTGAGTCCCAGCCCGGTGCCTTTGCCGACCCCCTTGGTGGTGAAGAACGGATCGAAGGCTCTTGCGACAACATCAGCAGTCATGCCCGTTCCTGTATCGGTGACCGCTATCATCACATACTGGCCGGAGGGGATCGCGTTCTCCCTGGCATAGCGATCGTCGACGTGGGCGTTTGATGTCTCGATCGTCAGCTTGCCGCCAGCAGGCATGGCATCCCTTGCGTTGACGCAAAGGTTGAGCAGCGCGCTTTCCAATTGCCCTGCGTCGGCCTCGACATGCCATAGGCCCGCGGCGAGCACGGTCTCGATCTGGATGGTCTCGCCAAGCGTCCGGTTCAGCAATTCGCTCATACCGGAGACGAGGCGATTTGGATTCAGCCGCTTCGGCGCCAGTGGTTGCTGGCGGGAAAAGGCGAGCAGTCGCCTGGTAAGTTCTGCGGCACGTTGTGCTCCATCGATCGCGCCGGTTACGAATTGGTGGACGTTGGTATCGCCGTTTCTGAGCTTGCGCTGCACAAGGTTCAGGCCGCCGATGATGACGGCCAGCATATTGTTGAAGTCATGCGCGATGCCACCGGTGAGCTGTCCGACAGCTTCCATCTTCTGGGCTTGGCGCAGGTGCTCTTCTGCTCTGGTACGTTCGGCAACTTCGTCTCTGACACGTTGTTCGAGCGTGCCGTTGAGTGTCTGCAGCGCCTTGAACAGTCGGGAGTTGTCGATGGCCGTCGCGGCATGGCCGGCAAGCCCCAGCAAGGCCGCTTCTTGCTGTTCGGCGAACACGCCGGTCTCTGAATGACCAAGGAAGAGGCCGCCCAGGACCTCGCCCGAACGCGAGACGACCGGCACGGCGAGATAGGAACGCACCGGTAGATGGCCCTCCGGCATTCCCTTGCGGGGCCAGTTCTTGCCGTAGCGCGGATCGGTGAGGATATCGTCGGAACGCACCACGCTTGTTCCGCGGAAAGTGGGCTCGAACACCGCGGTGTTGCGCGGCATCGGAAAGTTTTCGAAAGCAGAACGAGGTGCCCCCGACAGGGCGTAGAGCACATAGCTGTCGCCCTTGTCGTCGATCACATTGTAGAAGAAAGCTCCAAATTGTGCGCCCGACAGCACCACGCCGGCATCGGTTACCGTCTGGACAATTCGCTCTACGTCAAGCTCGGCCGCCACGGCTGCCGCAGTGGCGTTCATCAACTGAAGCTGATGCTCCACCCGCTTTCGCGCGGTGACGTCGACCACGGTGCCGATGAAGCGGATCGCACGGCCGGACTGGAAAAGCGCTTCCCCCGTTGCGGCAATCCAGCGCTCCTTGCCATCCCGAAGGCCGATCGTCCGGTATTCGATGTCGTAGCGGGAGGGGGTGCCCGGCGCGAGCGACTGGCGTACGGCCTCGTCGGCCCGTGCGCGATCTTCCGGGTGGAGGCCCGCCAGGAAGGCGCTTTCATATGTCACCTCCGCGTCCGGCGGCAAACCAAAAAGGGCTTTGCACCGGTCGTCCCAACGCAGCACTCCGCTGATGGGATCGTAATCCCAGGTGCCAATAGCGGCCGCGTCGGTGGCAAGCCTCAGCCGCTCCTCGCTCGCCCGTGCCGCCTGCTCCGAGCGAACGCGCTCGATGTGAGCCCAGGACCGCTCCGTCACCTCGGTCAGCAAGGACAGTTCGCGTTGGGACCAGACGCGGCGCTGCTTGTCGTGGATGGCCATCAGGGCAGTCAGTCGGCCTTGTTTGACCAAAGGCATACAGATGGTTGCCGTTATCCCGATATCCTGAAAGGTCTTCGCTTCCTCGGGAGCAATTTCCTCAAGGTTGTTGTTGATGATAAGCGGCTTGTTGGCGCTGAGATTGGTGACAGCCAGGCGACCGAAATCGGCAAGACTGTAATATCCCCTGATGCTGGGCGAGCCAGGTGCGCTCCAATCGCCGCGGATGGTGAAATGGTCTTGGTCCTGCTCCATGTCGGCATAGGCGCAAATCGAGACGCCAAGATGTTCGCCGAGGAGCCGAGTGGTGATCTGCATGACAGCATCGGCGTCGGCCGCGAGGGCTATCTCCCTGCCGAGGCGGTCGAGAAAAGCAAGGCGTTCGGCGTTCTCACGCAGGGCCAGTTCGGCGCGAAGGCGTTCTATCGCCGTACGCGTCCGGTCCGCGACTGCCGAAATGAGGGCTACTTCCTCCGTCGCCCAGCGTCTGGGCGCGGAGTGGTTCAGGTATAACAGCGCCACCAGCCCGCCATGCTCGGTGACGGGCATGTTGATGACGGATTGGGCGCTGATGGCTTTGAGTGCCTCCGCATGGCCGCTGGTTCGCGGATCTGTCTCGGCGTTTTCAAAGACAACGGTTTCGCCTCGCTTCAAATCCTCGATATACGAGCCGTAGTTCCTGAAATTCAGCGTCCCAGCCAGGCTTTTGATGCCTGGCGCGTTCCAGTCCCTGTCGATGGTGATCGTTTCTTTCTCTAGATCGATCGTGCCGTATCCGGCTCGGCTGATGCCAAAATGGTTCCCCAGCAGTTCCGCGGCTGCGTAGGCCAGTTCTGCGGGATCCGTAATCTCGCGAATACGGTCGCCCAGCGCCGGCAAAAGCTCGAAGCGCTGCAGTTCAGATCGCGGATTGCTTGAAGTGGCCCCCATTTCGCCCCCGTTTTGCCCGGACTTAAATGCAGTCTGCGGCCAAGAGTTCCCCGCAGGACGGCAGTTTCTTTGGCGGGCCGGTCAGCCGAACACGCCGCACCGGTCATAGGTTAATGACAGCTTGGCGCGCTGTGGCGGATAAAGGGGGAAACCAGCGGGCACTTGACGAGCTCCCGCTGGCTGGGTGCCCGAACCGCACTTCACTCGTTTGGAGACGTTTGATGCTTGACCGACCCATTCTTACGAATACGGACGCTCTCTATCCAGACGACCTGAAAACGCTTCGGTCGGTTTTCGACGCGCTGTGTGAGGAATTTGAGATTTCGTCGGACACTACCGCGGCAGAATCCATCGCGAGAGAGCTGGTCAGACTTTTCCAGACCGGGATGACGGAAGCGGCCATGCTGATCATTGCCGTGCGCGCACGTTGGCAGGGTGATTGGAAAATGGGAGGCAGCAGCGCTGCCCAGGCTTAACGGTCCCAACTCCATGGAGAAGGCCTACTTTAGCCGCTTGAGCCGGTTGTACAGCGTTGTCTTGTCTGGCGGAACAAGCTTTCGCCCCGAGAGTTGGGGTCGGCAGATGGTTTCCAACAGGCACGGGCATGGCGTTCGACAGAGATGGACCGAAACTCGCGACCGGGTTGCTCGCGGCCTCGTTGGCGGCGCTGGCGGCATACAATGCCATCCGCGCCAAACGTGCGATTGCCGGCCGGGCATGCGGACGTGTGATGGAGATCGATGGTGTGCGCCTGCATTTTATCGAAGCCGGAACCGGCATGCCGCTGCTTCTCCTGCATGGCAATGGATCCATGGCGGAGGATTTCAAGTCGAGCGGCATCTTCGATGAGGCGGCAAAGACCTATCGGGTGCTTGCATTTGATCGTCCCGGTTTTGGGCGAAGCTCACGGCCGCGCGGCCGGCGTTGGTCCGCTCGCGACCAAGCCGACCTTATACATGCCGCCGCCTGCGGGCTGGGTATAGAGAAATACCTCGTGCTTGGACATTCCTGGGGAGCTTGGATCGCCCTTGAATTGGCGCGCAGGCATTCTCAATCGGTCGCCGGCATCGTGCTGGTCTCGGGCTATTACTATCCGCCGCCGCGGCTGGATCTTGCACTGGCCGCACTCCCTGCACTGCCTGTGATCGGCACCGCGTTTCGTCACACCTTGCTGCCGCCGCTTGTAAGGCTTGCTTGGGATTGGGCAATGGAGAAGATCTTTAAACCCGCCGTCGTCGCCAGCGACTTCGCCGCACTGGCCAAAGATGTCGCCAGCAGCCCCTCCCAACTGCGGGCGGTTTCTCTCGAGACAGCATCGATGCTGGCCGCGTCCCTGTTGGGAAAAGCCAACTATAGGGACATTGCCGTGCCCACCGGCATCATGGCGGGATCCGGGGACCGTTTGTTCGACGCGCAACGCGATGCACGACGCTTGCACGGGGAAGTCGGTGGGTCTCTCCTTGAGGTGGTTCCGGGCGCCGGCCATATGGTTCATCAGAGCGCCCCGCAAGCAGTGGTTGGCATGGTGCACACTATTGCAGGGCGGCACGCCTTGTTCCAAGCGGGCCCTCGGCAGCGACCCAAGTCGCGTGCCGACGAGTTCAAGGCAGATCCGGCCTCGCGGGAGCCAGCGGCGATAAGCGACGCCGCTTGCACGGAATGATCTCCAAACGGGGCTTTCAAATGAGCGACCAACGTCCAGCCGACATGCAGTCGGTGCTCCACCAGAACATACAGGCCCTGGTGGAGCACCGGCGGCAGCAAGAGGAGCACCAAGGCGTTCAAGCGTGGGTCGCCGGCGCTGTTTCGCGCTTCGCGGGAAGCATGACTTTCGTCTATCTGCACCTTGCAATTCTTGTCGTCTGGGTCCTCGCGAACCTTGGCGCGATACCAGCCGTCCCAGCCTGGGACCCGACTTTCGTGATCCTGGCCATGGTCGCCTCGGTTGAGGCAATCTTCCTGTCTACTTTCGTGCTGATCAATCAGAACAGAATGGCCGCACACAGCGAGCGGCGAGCGGAACTGGATTTGCAGATCAGCCTTCTGAACGAACATGAAACCACGCGGCTGATCGAGATGGTGGCTGCCTTGACGGCGCGTCTGAATATCTCGACCCCGGCCGACAAAGAGCTGCCGGAACTCGCCGAGAATGTCGATCCCCAAAAGGTGATGACGCAAATCCAGCAAGCTTCTGAAGATCAGGAGAACGCTTGATCAAAGCGACCTCGCCGGCAACGGTTCAGCGTCGGCTGCAGCCTGTAATCAGCCTCATTGTCCAGGGCTGTCGAAGCAGCTAAGCCGGCGTCGGGGTTCTCCAGGGCGGCTTCCCGACGTCACAAGTCCGCCGCGCAATCGAAGCAGCGTAGAACTTCGATAACCAACAGGCTGCTGCGCGTCAGATGGAACCAAGTTGACGCCGAAATCGTATTAGCGGTGGCGGCTTGGGGAGATTCCGGATGAGCGAAGGTGCTGTTCTGATCGTCGAAGATGAGACAATGATCCTGCTCGACCTCGAGTCAGCTTTGGAGGAGGCCGGCTTCCAGGTGGTCGGCACTCGGAGTGCCGCCGAGGCGCTGGCGGCTTTCGACCCCGATCCGACCAAGTTCAAGGCCGTACTCACGGACATCCGTTTGGGACCAGGACAGTCGGGGTGGGAGGTCGCTCGGCACTTGCGAAGGTCCAACTCTACCATCCCGGTTGTCTATATCAGTGGCGACAGCGCGGTACACTGGGGAGCGGAAGGTGTGCCCAACAGCATAATGATCACCAAGCCCTTTTTTCTGCCGCAGATCATAACTGCCGTTTCTCAACTTTTAAACGCGCAGCAAGGTGCAGAAACTCACCTCTAGGAATCGGACCGCGGCTCCACGAAAACCACGGAACATTCAATCGGCGCTGTCCGGCGTAAAGCGTTCGCGTCTGCTTGGGCCGGCGGCCTCAACCAGATGTCGACCTCAGCTCCTTCCCCTCGCCACCGGCTCGCATCCACTCGGGAGCCCTCCCGAAAGCAGGGGCGCTCATTGGTTGAGCTTTCGGTCGAGTTCGTCAAGCAATGACCGATGCTCGCTGGGCATGTCCGTATCTGTCGGCAGATCCAGCAACTGGCGAAGCTGGCGACGATTGGCGTCCGATGAAATCCACTGCCGTATGAGGCGGGCTATGACCTTTTGTTGTGCCTTGCCGATTTCTTCCATGTTAGAACCCGAGCTTGTCCGTTGGACGAACTCGGCGGCTCTTTGATGGTTCCCCGTCCTGTACACAAATCGAGGCGAATCGAGGCACAATCTATGGGTTAATGTATGTCGCTCAAAAGTGGCCCTGTTTTTGAGACAACGACATGCCAGTGGATGTTTGCAGTCTCAATCCGCGCGCCTAACGCTGAGCGCAGAGTGCAAATTTAAGCGATCGATTTTACCCGAAGCGAGAGGCTCAGCCGCAAAATCTTGGCGCCGTTTTCATCACGCACTTCGATAAACAATTGCTGCCCGTCGACGCTCTTCAGTGACTCTCTCGTGAGGTCGACAAGGCCCTCGAATCCCGCGCGGCGGACCTCTTCGAGGCCAGCGCATTCGACACCTATTTCGTCCTCGAAGATGAGATCGCCATCGCCGCTGTCGAAGAAAAATCGTGCCATCGGAGAGCTTCCGTCACTGCTAATCTGCGGGGTTCCTTTGGTGCAGGTAGGTCGTGTCGAAATCTCCTGCGTGAGTGAGGCCGGCCCAGTCCAGTGCGTGAACTTTTGATCCCGAGGTGGCAATGAGGCCTCTGCGTCGTAGTTCCTGGAGCATCCGGTTGACGTGGACCGTGGACAAACCCAGTGCATCGCCAAGGGCCGCCTGGGTAATGGGAATATCCGCCACGTGATCCTCAATGCGCCCCATGGAGCGCAAGCGAAAAATCAGTTCGCAAAGGATGTGAGCCATGCGGGTGTATGCCTCGCGTCTTCCCACATTGATGACCCACTCCCTATAAATCGCGGCATCTATCAACGTCGACCGCCAAAAAGCGGTGGCGATGCGAGGGTGCTGGTCGCAAACGGCACGCAGAGTGTCATGCCGCATGAAACCTACTCGGGCCGGCGTAAGGGTCGAGAAGTTACAATCCATGACCGACAGATGCAGCCCATGCAGATCAGGAATGTCGCCGGCGACGAAGAATGATGTGATTTGTCGCTTTCCTTCGCCCGTATGTTTGGTGGAACCGACCAAGCCATCAAGAACGATAAACGAGTAAACAGGACGGTCGCCCTCACGCACCAGATCGTGGTTGGCCGAATATTCCTTCTCCTGGATCGGAATGCCTTTCAGAACGCCGATGTCGGCCTCTCGAAGATCCGAGATGGTCTGAAGCTTGCGAATGAGTACATCCGAGGATGAGGTGGGGAACAAATTGACTACCTGGCTGATGTTGGTGATCGAACTATTATCCGCGCCAAAAGTTCCGATTGGCATGGGGACATATGCGCGGCGGCAGAAGGCGCCGCCGTGCGGCATGGTCCCGTGCCTGGGGCGTTTTGCCAGCGTCGAGGGTGGTTGAAGATCCCGGAATGATCCAAGCACCAGTTTTTTAGGACAGCCATAGGTGAGCCAGGCAGCAATGCATTAACCTATGACATAGGCTCGGTTAGAAATTGTCCCGCTGGGCAGCCAGCCCCAGGAGTTCGCCGATCACGGCGCAGCTTTGACCCAGTCGCTCCCCCCAATTTCAAGGGCTGCACCCGCAGCCAGTCCTGGAACTCTTTGATGCGCCACCAGGAACGGGGTGGCTCCGCTGACGTTGTCTCAGTGGCAAGGTGAGATTTCAGTGAACAGGCATATTTCGCGGACGGATGTCGAACAAATCGATCACACGGATGACAGCGGGTTTGCGATAGAGCACGGCGGACCGCCATCCTCAGCAATCGCGGTAGCGCTGGCCCGTGGGCTGGAGACCAGTCGGGATAAGCACATCGTCCATATAGCTCCCTCGGAACGCAGTGCCGAGGAGATCGCCGGCGCCTTGCGTCAGTTCCTGCCTGACGCGGATATCATCTTGCTGCCGTCCTGGGATTGCCTGCCCTACGACAGGGTGTGGCCCACACGTGCCAATATGGGGCGAAGGCTTCGTGCGTTGCGTGAGATCGCAACGAAGCCGGATCGCCCGCGCATCGCTGTAATGTCGCTCGAAGCCATTCTGCAGCGGGTGCCGCCTGCTCCCGTCATCGCTGGCGGTTTCACAATTCTGGAGGTAGGCCAAAAGCTCGACCGTGACGATTTCAGAACCAGGTCCGAAGCCATTGGCTATGTCGTCGACGAGAGGGTCGACGAACCGGGTGAGATAGCCTTTCGGGGCGATCTCATCGATATTTTCCCTGCTGGCGCGGATGGCCCCGTTCGCATCATCGTTGGTCCCGATGCCTGCATCGGCCAGCTCAAGACCTACGACCCGCTCAGTCAGCTCAGCGATCAGGTTCGAGACTCGGTTACGGTCGGACCGGCATCCGAGCTGATCTTTAAAGCTGGTGAGCATCCTGAGCTGACAGCGATGCGCGCGACGTCGATGGAAGAGCGCCTGGTCGCATCGTATGGCGCTATGCCATCCGTCTTCGATGCGGCTTCCAGCGCCTCGATCTCCTTCCTTGAAGGGACCGACGGGCAGCCGCTCGGCAGAATTCTGGATCTGGTCGAGGATGCACGTCGTGCCAGGCAGGAGGCAGCCGGAACGAAAAAACCTTTGCCGGGACGATTTTACCTATCCCGTGAAGAGTGGGACGCTGCTCTGCTTAACCGCTGCTGCGTGAGACTTGCCGTTTCTGCCGTGGGAGTTCCCAAATTCTTCCGCCAGGCCCGACCCGGGCATGATTTCGCGGAATTCGTCACAAGGCAGACGAGCGCCGGAGTCAGAGTAGTGTTCACCGGCGATGCCTCTGAATTGCAGCGAGCAGATCGCCTGCTCGATAGGAGACTAGGCCGGCGGGCAGAGGAAGCGGCCGACTTGCCGCAAATCCTTTCGGCCGCAAGGGGCTCTCTTCTCAAGGCTGAATTCGTCCTCGACGAAGGGTTTGTCGACGCGCAATCCAATATCGCGGTGGTGGCCGCATCCGACCTGTTTGGTCCCGCGTTGAAGGCGAACGGGAGCGCGACCACGGGCATACTCGAACCCGAGTTGCGCATTGGCGATGTCGTCGTCCATGAAGACCATGGCCTGGGCGTGCTCGCCGCGGTCGAACAGGTCGAGTTGGCTGGCCAGCAACAGGATGTCGTCAGACTGGAATATCACGGCGGGGCTTCCTTGCTGGTTCCGGTCGACGACTTTGGACGAATATGGCGCTACGGCTCGGAACCGGAGGCAGTGTCGCTTGATCGCCTCAACGGCGAGGGCTGGCCGAAGCGACGCGAAGCTGCGTTGCGCGAGATCGACAGGCTGGCCAAGCGCCTCTTGAGCCTTGCCAAAATCAGGTCCAGCGAGCCTGCCGAGATCTTGAAGCCCTCCCGCACGGACTTGGCTCGTTTTGCGGCGAAATTTCCCTATACGGAGACGCCCGACCAAGCGGCCGCCATCCGCGCTGTGCTCGATGACCTTTCGTCCGGAAGAACAATGAACCGGCTCGTCTGCGGCGATGTCGGCTTCGGCAAGACAGAGGTCGCCCTGCGTGCTTGCGCCGCCGCCGCTCTCTGCGGGAAACAGGTTGCTATCATAGCACCGACAACGGTGTTGGCACGACAGCACTATGAGACGTTCAGCCGCCGCTTCGCAGGAAACGGCCTGCAGGTCGCCCACCTTTCTAGGATGGTCGGGGCAGCGGAGGCGAGAGCGGCAAAAGAGGGTCTGCGGAGCGGCCAGGTTGCGGTCGTTGTGGGTACTCAGGCCCTGGCGTCCAAGAGCGTCACCTTCGCCAATCTTGGACTGCTGGTGATCGACGAGGAGCACCGGTTCGGGGTCAAGTTGAAGCGGGCCCTGCGGACCATGACGCCTCGCCTCCATACGCTGAGCATGAGCGCCACACCGATACCCCGGACGCTGCAATCGACGTTGTCGGGCATCCAGGACGTCAGCGTTCTAAACTCTCCGCCCGCCAAAAGACGTC
Source organism: Mesorhizobium sp. P160187 (assembly GCF_057766425.1). NCBI lineage: Bacteria > Pseudomonadati > Pseudomonadota > Alphaproteobacteria > Hyphomicrobiales > Phyllobacteriaceae > Mesorhizobium > Mesorhizobium sp. P160187. Next base: position 1,525,049 of record NZ_JBYMDX010000004.1, on the reverse strand, counting down.
CCGTTCGCACGATCTTGGCAGCGTTCGATCCAGCATCGGTGCGCGCGGCCCTTCTGCGTGAATTTCACCGGGGTGGACAGAGCTTCTTCGTGGTCCCGCGGATCGAGGATATTGCCCCGGCCTGTGACCAACTGAACAGACTGGTGCCGGAACTCCGGGTCAAGACGGCGCATGGTGAAATGAAGGGGAGACAGCTGGACGAAGTCATGGTCGGATTCGCCGACGGTGATGGCGACATTTTGTTGAGCACCGACATCATCGAGAGCGGCCTCGATGTGCCGCGGGCCAACACCATCATCGTTTGGCGCCCCGACCGGTTCGGTCTGGCGCAGTTGCACCAGCTGCGGGGCCGGGTCGGAAGGGGGGCGGTGCAGGCTGTTGCGTTTCTTCTGACCCAGCCTGGCGTTGAACTGGCCGACAGCACCAGGGCCCGGCTTTCGACGATGCTTGCGCTCGATCGGCTCGGCTCCGGCCTGGCAATCAGTCAAAGGGACCTCGACCTGCGTGGCACCGGAGATCTTTTCGGAGAAGACCAGGCCGGGCATATGAAGCTGATCGGAGTGGGCTTGTACGAGCACTTGCTGGAGCGGGCGGTCTCGGCGGCTGGCGGAGGGGCCGACTTCGACAAGCAACTTGCCGAGATCAACGGTTCGGGAAAGGGCGCTTTTCCCAAGAGCTATGTCGAAGAGCCTACGGTGCGTGTTGGCCTCTATGCGCGGCTCTCCCGCATCCGTTCGGAGCCGGACCTCGATACATTCAGCGAAGAGCTCGAGGACCGCTTTGGAGACATGCCTGGCGAAGTAGCCCTTTTGCTGGAATTTACCAGGTTGCGAATAGCAGCGTCGGAACTGGGCATCGGCAAAGTCGATTTGGGTCCCGAGGCCATCGCGATCACCCTTCGGAACAAGCCGTCGGCGTCCCAATGGCGGAACAGCAAGGCGTTGGGCCTGGAGTACCGGAACGGCCGCCTGATTTTCAGGCCGATCCCGCCCGGCGTCTCTGGCGTCGACGCCGTTCGCTTAGCGCTTGATGCCATACGTGCAGCTCAGCCAAAGCACGAGATCTGACTAGCCTTTTCTCTCCATCCGGCGGCGGCACGACAATGGGAGTGCCGCAGCCACGAGTCTTCACCTCGGAATTGCAGTGCCAGTGGTGTTCAGCCGCCAGTACCGCAAGTCCGGATGTTCCGCAGGGGTCGTTAGTTGCGGCCGTTCTCGTCCATGGCGAGGGAACTCGAGAGCTCGCGATAGGCACCGATCTGCTGCTGCAGAATGGCAATCTTCTGCTCTGCCGTCGCAATGGCGTCAGTACCGGCAAGGAAACGCTGGGGGAGCACGTCCCCAGACGTGAGCGTGATCAGGGCGCGCGCGAGCTTGGCCGGATCACCCCCCTGCTTGCCGTTCTGAGAACGCCAGAAGGCGATCTGCGCCGTCCGCCGCTCATGGTAGTCCTCGAGGGAGGGGGCGGCATAGTTGGTCGACTCTTCCGTGAGAAGCTCGGTGCGGAAGAAGCCCGGGTTCACGATCATCGTCTCGATGCCGAACGGCACGACTTCGGTCTGCAGCGCCTCCATCCAGCCGTCGAGGCCGAACTTCGAGGCTGAATAGGCCGTGCAGAACTCGAAACCCATTAGCCCGGCCGTCGAGGAGATCGAAATGACCCTGCCGGACCGCTGCTTGCGCATCGCTGGCAGAAAGGCCCGCGTCACATTCATGGGTCCGACGAGGCTGGTGCTGAGCTGCAGTTGCATCTGTTCGGCGGTCAACTCTTCGAAGTACCCGGCAAAGAAACTCGCCGCATTGTTGACCAGCACGTCGATGCGGCCAAACCGGTCAAACGTGGCCTGGGCAGCGGCTTCGGCGTCGGCCGCGCTCGTCACGTCCAGCTTGACGATAAGGAGGTTCTCGGCGTTTCCCACGGCCCTTGCGACCTTTTCCGTGTTGCGGCCGGTTGCCACCACCTTGTGGCCCGCCGCCAATGCGGCCTTGGCGATATCCAGACCGAGGCCCCGGCCTGCGCCGGTGATGAACCAAACACTCATATTGGGCTCCTGTTCTCTAGGCCGCAGCTCGGCCCCGGATTTGGACGCGATGGCCAGCAGGGACTGATCCCCATGTTGATCCATCCGCCGGCGGACTGCGTCACTGCGGAAGGCCGGCGCCTTCGGTGATGATGCGAAATCCTTCGGTCGACCTGGTAAAAAACTGCCGGGCCGCCGTGTATTCCGGCGAGTTGTAGTAGCGCTTGGCGTCAGCAAGGCTCGGGAACTCGGCGATGGCGATCACCGATCTCGAGCTTCCTTCGATGGCAGTGACATTGGGATTGTAGACGATCACGCGGCCGCCATACTTGGTGACGAGCGGCGACGCCGCTTCGATGTACTGCTGAAACACCGCCTGATCCTTGATGTCATAGCTGCCGATCATGTAGGCGCGGGGAGCGACGCCCGTCGCTTGCTGAGCAAAGGCGGCCGGGCTCACGATCATGGTGAGGGCGGCGAGCGCGCCCACGATTACCTTCTTCATATTGTTCTCCTTCAGTGGGCCAGTGGGACGGTAGGCATTGCGCGGAGAGTTGCTCCGGTTGACCGTCTGGCCTTGAGTCAGGAAGTTAGCTCCTTTAGCGACATGCAATTAGGTGGTATAATCTGCATGGGCTTAGAAGTAGGATTGATGAATGCGTCGCGATAGTCTGGATGACTTCCTGACCTTCATCGCCGTCGCCCGCGAGCGCAGTTTCACCAAGGCGGCCGCCATGCTCGGCGTGTCGCAGTCTGCCCTGAGCTATTCGATCCGGACGATGGAAGAACGCCTCGGCGTTCGGCTGCTGACCCGCACGACCCGCAGCGTCTCGCTAACCGAAGCGGGGGATCGCCTGTTTCGAAGCATCGCTCCCAAGTTAGATGAGATCGCAAGCGAGATTGCCGCCCTCAGCGCCCTGCGCGACAAGCCGGCCGGTACAGTCCGGATCACCACCGTGGAGCATGCCGGCGAGACCATCATCTGGCCCGCCATGGTCGGGCTCATGCGCGACTATCCCGACATCAGGGTCGAGATTATCCACGACTACGGCTTGGCTGACATTGCGGCCGATCGCTTCGATGCGGGTGTACGGCTCGGCGAACAGGTGGATAAGGACATGATCTCGGCGCGCATTGGGCCAGACTTCCGCATGGCGGTTGTGGTAGCGCCTTCATACTTTGTAAGCCGCTCCCGTCCGGTCACGCCTGAAGATCTTGCCGATCATGCATGCATACCCCTGCGACTGCCCACAGGCGGCTTTGCACCGTGGGAGTTTCGCAAGGAGGGGCGGGAATTGAAGGTGCGCGTTCACGGACACGCCGCCTTCAACACCCTCGCGATGATCTGCCAGGCCAGCCTTGAAGGGTTCGGGCTCGCCTATCTGCCCGAGGATCTAGTGACCTACCTACTCGAACAGGGTCGCCTAGTGCGCGTTCTTGAGGACTGGTGCCCCCTTCGGCCGGGATATCACCTGTATTATCCAAGCCGGCGCCAACACTCGCCGGCTTTCGCACTCGCGCTGGAAAGGCTGCGCTACCGCGACTGAGTGCGATTGAAATAAGGATCGCCAGACCTCGACGACCATGGCGCCTATCAAAGCCGCCCAGTACAGGAAGTCCGGAGCGCCCGTTTCCCACCGATCCCAGAGTTCACTGCCTAGTATCATCTCAGCGTTGCCGCCGCAGCTTGGCTCGGGCCATCGGTGCGAATGCTGCGCTGCGGGCGGCCGTGCGTTCGCGGGGAGCGTTCAAGGCATGGTTCCGGCTTGATGGGGTGTCATGGCAGCCATGTTTTCATTCAGATGGGCCATGATCCAGATAGAGCCCAGAACCACCAGCGCGACGATCAGCACGCCGAAGGCCAGCGCCAGGATGTTGTTGGTGTTGTCCGGCCCGGTGGTCAGGTGCAGAAAGAAGACAAGATGCACGCCCATCTGCGCAACGGCGAGCACCACCAGGGCCGAGATGACCGCGGGCTGGTAAATCAGGTCGGTTCGCGCCGCCAGGAATGACGCGATCGTGAGCAGGATAGCCAGGCCGAAGCCGAGCACATAGCCCGAGAGGCCCCCAGCCGTTTCGTGCTCGCTTATGTGTTCCTCGCCCGGCGCTAAATCGCGGCGGTCCTGCAACTCGCCGGTCTTGCTCTCGAACTCGGTCATGACGATGCTCCCAGCAGATAGACCAGGGTGAAGATGGCAACCCAGATGATGTCGAGGGCGTGCCAGAAGAGCCCGAAGCAGTGGAGCCGCCGCAAGATGTCGGGCCGAAAGCCCTTGACCCACAGCTGCGCCATCATCGTTCCCAGCCAGAGCAGGCCGAGACCGACGTGGGCACCGTGGCAGCCAACGAGCGCAAAGAAGGCAGAAAGAAATGCGCTGCGCGAGGGGCCTGCCTGCTCGCCGATCATTGCCGCGAACTCCTGTAGTTCCAGGAACAGGAACGCTGCCCCGAGCAACCCCGTGACGAGAAGCCAGAACTGCGTGGCAGCCATTGATCTGCGACGGGTGGCGAGTGTTGCCACGCCGCCGGTGAAGCTCGAAGTGAGCAGAAGGCCCGTCTGGACCGCAACCCGTGTCGGTTCGAACAGATCCTTGCCTGTCGGTCCGCCGGCGGTTGCCTTGGCGAGCACGGCGTAGGTGGCGAAAAATGCCGAGAACATGATGATGTCGGACAGGAGAAAGATCCAGAAGCCGTAGGTCACCGTGACGAACTTTGAGGCCGGGCCGCCTTCTCCGTGGCCCGTCGCAGAGCGCACCGCATGCCGACCGGTGTGATTAAGCCGATACGGGTCCCGTGCCTGGGTGCCGGCGCTGATGTCGCCGGAGAATGCGTGATCGCTCATGCCGGGCGCTCCCACCCGCGCAGCCAGGCAAACTGGGCTGCCTTGTGGTCATGATCGATGCGGGCGACCTCGTCGACAGGGATCTCGTAGTCTCCATGATCGCGCCAGGCGAATACGACGAAGGTTGCGTAGGCGCCGATGAAGCCGACGATCGCCAGCCACCATATATGCCAGATCAGCGCGAAGCCGATCAGTGTGCTGAAGAAGGCGGTGACGAAGCCAGTCGGGCTGTTGCGAGGCATCTCGATCGGCTCATATGCCTTTTCCTCGTCCGAGCTCTGTTCGATCCCTCGTTGCTTGATGCTCCAGTAGGGCTCTTCGTCTTCCACGTGAGGCAGCCGTGCATAATTGAAGACAGGAGGAGGAGAAGATGTCGACCACTCCAGCGAACGCCCGTCCCACGGGTCGCCGGTTTCGTCGCGAAACTTGTCGCGATGCCGGACCGAAACGAAAAGCTGTGTGATCTGCAGCGCCGCGCCGGCGATCATCACCACCACGCCGAAAGCGGCCACCACCAGCCACGGTGCCCAAAGGTCCATATCGATATGTTGCAGGCGCCGCGTCATGCCGAGCAGACCGACAATATAGAGCGGTACGAAGACCAGCATGTAGCCGGCCAAGGTGACCCAAAATGCCGCCTTTCCCCAGCCTTCGTGCAAACGGAAACCGAACGCCTTGGGGAACCAGTAGGTGAAGCCGGCGAATGCTCCAAACAACACGCCCGAGATGATGACGTTATGGAAATGCGCGACGAGGAAAAGCGAATTGTGTAGCACGAAGTCGGCCGGCGGGACGGCAAGCAGGACGCCAGTCATGCCGCCGACGGTGAAGGTGGTCACGAAAGCCAATGCCCAAAGCATCGGCGTGTCGAAACGAACGCGCCCGCCATACATGGTGAAGAGCCAGTTGTAGATTTTCACACCGGTTCCCACGGCAATGACCGACGTGGCGATGCCGAAGGCGGCATTAACGTCCGCTCCGGCACCCATGGTGAAGAAGTGATGCAGCCAGACCATGAACGAGACGATGCAGATGAACATCGTGGCCGCGACCATCGAACGGTATCCGAACAGCGGCTTCGATGAAAAAGTCGAGAAAATCTCGGAAAAGATTCCGAAGGCGGGAAGCACCAGGATGTATACTTCGGGATGGCCCCACGCCCAGATCAGGTTGACGAACATCATCTGATTTCCACCAGCTTCGTTGGTGAAGAAGTGGAAGCCGAGATACCGGTCCAGCGTCAGCATTGCGAGCGTGGCGGTAAGGATCGGGAAGGCTGCGACAATGAGCAGGTTGGACGCGAGCGAGGTCCAGCAGAACATCGGCATTCGCAGATAGCCCATTCCCGGCGCCCGCATCTTGAGGATGGTCGTCACCAGGTTGACGCCGGTGAGCAGCGTGCCGACGCCGGAGATCTGGATCGCCCACAGATAATAATCGACACCGACGCCCGGCGAGTAGGCGGTTTCCGACAAAGGGGCATAGGGCAGCCAGCCGGTGCGCGCGAACTCGCCGACCACAAGCGAGATGTTGACCAGCAGGGCTCCGGAAGCCGTCAGCCAGAAGCTGACGGAATTGAGCGTCGGAAAAGCGACATCGCGTACGCCAAGCTGCAGCGGCACGACGAAATTCATCAGGCCGATCATGAACGGCATCGCGGCGAAGAAGATCATGATCGTGCCGTGCGCGGAAAAGATCTGGTCGTAATGCTCCGGCGGGAGGTAGCCCGGCCCGTAAATCGCCAGCACCTGTTGTGTGCGCATCATGATAGCATCGATAAAACCACGAAGAAGCATGAGCATCGCCAGCACAATGTACATCACGCCGATGCGCTTGTGGTCGACCGAGCTTATCCACTCGCTCCACAGATATGGCCAGTAGCCCTTCACCGTTATCCAGCCAAGCACGGCGGCTGCTGCCAGAAAGACGCCAAGGGCTGCGCCGAGGGGGATAGGTTGATCGAAAGGAACGGCCGACCAGTCGAGCTTGCCCAGCAACGTCATTCTGCGCCTTGTGGATGATGGGTCATCGTTGCCGCCGCCGCGGGTAATGCCCTTGGGCTCACCTGTGGCTCGCCGCTGGCTGCGCTCTCAGCAGGCCCCGGACCCGGTGGGAGCGTCTGCTGAACGACCGCTTCGAACAGCCCAGGCTGGACATGACCGAAGGAAGCCGGCGCCACATTTGTGCTTTGCCGGGCGAGTTCGCGATAGGCGTTGGCGTTGAGCACGCCGCCCCCGCCACGCAGCGATGACGCCCAGCGGGTGAAGGCATCGGCTGAAACCGCGCTCACACTGAAATTCATATCCGAGAAGCCGTCGCCGCTGAAGTGCGCCGACTGGCCGAAAAAGCTGCCCTCGCGGTCGGCCTGCAGATGCAATTCGGTCTGCATGCCGTTCATGACGTAGACCATGCTGCCAAGCTGGGGCACGAAGAACGTGTTCATCACGCTGGCCGAGGTCAACTTGAAACGCACTGGAACACCGGCGGGGATAACCAGTTGATTGACAGCGCCCACGCCCTGCTCGGGATAGAGGAACAGCCATTTCCAGTCGAGCGCCACCACCTGAATGTCGAGCGGCGGCTGGCTAGAAGGGATCGGTTTGCGCGGATCGAGCTGATACGATCCGTAGTAGATCAGACCGCCAATGAACAGGATGGTGAGCGTCGGGATCGACCAGACGATCAACTCCACGCGTCCCGAATAGGTGAACTCCGGGTTATAGCGGGCGTTGCTGTTCGAGGCGCGGAACTTCCAGGCGAATGCCAGAAGTGCAACAAGCGTGGGAACAACGATCACCAGCATCACCGCCAGCGAGTTCAAAAGGATCGTGCGATTGCCGACGCCAATTGGTCCTTGGGGATCGAGCACTCCCCCCGCGCAACCGGGCAAGAATGCGCCTCCGAGGATCCAGAGCAGTTGGCGTGTCAACTTAGGGCTGGATGGCAACAACACCGGCTCTGCAATCTCTCTTTGCGGGAACGCGTGCTAGGGGCATGCGTTCATCGGGTTTCCATCTGAGCCTCCCCATGGCGCGGAACCTCGCGGCACTTCGCAGGGTGTCGCCCCCTGAGCGAGTGCCCCAACTGTCGCCGGCCGGGTTTGTTCCGCTGGACCGAGTTACTCTGTCCGATGGTCCCGCGTTGGCCAATCCGACCATAATTTCAGAACGATGGCGGCTCGATTGGCCTAGCTATCGGCGACGCTGGCTCGCGCACGAATTTCAATTTCGGCGGGACGGCGAATACCCTGAATCGCTCAGCCAGGTTATCGAGAGCCTGCCGCATGCCCACTCCCGCAGCAGCCGCACCGTGTCCACTGATGACCATCTGGGGACCCAAGGCAGCCAGATGCTTCACGGACCTTTCCGCTGCATCCCAGTCTGGCGTGAAATAGCGCGGCGGACCGTGCATCTCGAGATCCTGAATGGCGACTTCATAGACCGACTCCTGACCGGTGGTGATGAAAGCGTCTCCTACAATGAGCGAGCGGTCTTGCTCGCGCCAGAGCGAGATATGCCCAGGGGCATGTCCGGGTGTGTGCAGCCATTGCCATCCGGGCATTCCGGGGATCGATCCATCGGCGGGCAAGGGTTGCAAACGGCTGCCAAGATCGATTGGCCCGCGTGGAAAAAGCGGTGAAAGCAGCGCCATCAGTCCACCCCCAACCCAGGGATCCGGTGGCGGATAGGATGTGGTTCCGTCCAAATAGGGGTGCTCGAGTGGATGGGCGAAGACAGGCACGTCCCAGCCATTTGCGAGTTCTAGAACCGTTCCCACATGGTCGAAATGGCCATGGGTCAGGATGATTGCAGCCGGCCGTGCGTTAACGCCGAACCGCTTTTCCGCGACCGCTAGAATGCTGCTGCGAGACGTCGGCAACCCGGTATCGATCAGCACCCAGTTCCGATCTCCGCTGCCCGGTGCGCCGAAGAACACGACATTGACGATTGCTAGCCGCAAGTAACCCAGGTCCGGTGCGATGCTCCAAGCGCCGTCGCCACGATCCTCGCGCCTGGCGTGGTCGATCTCGGAAAGTCGAATCTGAACGGTCATGTGATCCCATGCCTCTGTTGTTGCCGAGCAGCCGCTCGAGTGGATGACGGCGGCTGTACATCGCCCCGAACTTGGGACGGGCCTCCTTGTTCCTCATTTGCACGCGGCGCCCGGACAGTTCACCACCGGAACAAAGGCTCTACCAATGGGTTCGGCACTACCCGGCCACGCAAGGACGAGCTGGACTGAGCAACGAACATGGGGCGCGCCCGACTGAATTCGGTATTTCGCCAACGCGGTTCCCGGTCCGGACAAGGCGGCCGAGTTCGAAGCCGATTGCCCAAAGGAGACTTCGAAAAATGAGCGAAGTGGGACGCCAGACGGAGGCCTCGGTTCCGGAAGCTTCGCGCTTCGCCAGTTTTTTCATGGCAGGCTTTGAATGCTCCTCGCACCGGCGCAAGGACGGCGTTCGCCTCGATCTTATTCGTGCGACCTCGCATAATTTGCATGCCCTGGGCGACTACCGCGGCTGCGCCGAACTCGGCCTTCGCACCATCCGCGACGGCCTGCGTTGGCATTTGATCGAAACCGCTCCCGGAACCTATGACTGGTCAAGTTGGGCGCCAATGGTGGAGGCAGCCCGATCGGCAGGTGTTCAGGTAATCTGGGACATCTTTCACTACGGATCTCCGGACCATGTCGATCAGGGCTCGCTGCATTTCATCGACGCCTATGCCTCGTTCGCGGCAGAAGCCGTCAAGGTACACCGTTCGATCACCGGAACATCGCCTCTGTTGTGTCCCATCAACGAAATCTCCTTTTTCGCATGGGCTGTTGAGGTCGGCTATTTCCCGCGCGTGGGGCCGAACAAACGTGGATGGTTCAAGCGGCACCTCGTGAAGGCCGCCATCGCGGGTGTTCGTGCAATGCGGGAGATCGACCCCGCCTGCAGATTTGTCTGGGCCGAGCCGCTTATCCATATCGCCCCTCGCGACCGAACCCGCAGCGAACGGCGCCGGGCCGAAAACGCCCGACAGGGGCAGTTCGAAGCTTACGACATGTTGCTGGGCCGCGTCGAACCTGAGTTGGGCGGGAGCGAAGATGTTGTCGATGTCGTGGGCTTGAATTTTTATCCGCACAATCAATGGTACGTAAACGGGCCGACGATTCCGATGGGACACCACGAGTACCGCGCCCTGTCGGAAATGTTGCTAGAAGTTGCTCATCGATACGGCAAGCCGATGTTCATTGCGGAGACCGGCTCCGAGGGATCCGGCGGGCCGGCTTGGCTCCATTATGTCTGCGACGAGGTGCGTTCCGCAATCAGTCTCGGAGCGCCGATCGAGGGTATTTGCCTGTACCCGATAACGGCCTACCCGGGCTGGGACAATTCGCGACATGCCGAGGTCGGTTTGTTTTCCGTCATCCAGGCTGACGGCAGGCGACACCTGCGCAAACCCACAGCAGATGAACTGGCCCGTCAGCAAGGTCTTCTCGTGGCGGACACGACACCTTGAAGAGGCCTAAAACGAGGGAGGGGCGGGCGAGCGTCTGTCTCGAAACGCCGCCCGCGCCGGTGCGGTGCATCAGCTTTTTGCAGTCGCCCCAGCCTCGCGCAGCCTGGCATATCGCATGGTAACGTCGCTCAGATTTTCCTTGAGCCAGTTGGCCATGGCTTCCTCTTCGTTCAGGTTCTGCTTGAGGGCCCTTTCAGCATCCTGGAAGCCCCCGGCGTCGGCCAGTACCAGCAGCGAATTGTAGGCAGCGATCTCGTAGTTCTCGAATGCGAAATTCGCCAGGCTGTTCTTGATGATCTCGTCGCCGGCCATCGAATGTCCAATGGCGGCCACGCTGCCAACCATCGACAAGGCAGTGTCCTTGAGGGTGGAGTGCTCCTCGCCAAGGCCCTCCAGGACGGACTCGAGTCTCGTGATCTGGCCTTCGGTTTCCTGAATGTGCCGGCGCAAGCGATCGGCCACCTCCGGATAGTTCTCTATACGCTCGACCTGAGGCTTCATGATCGACAGCGCTTGATTTTCCATGGCGTGCGCGTTGCGCAAGCCGACGATAAATATCTCACGGCTTTCCGAGTTGAAGTTTGTATCCATCGAGTTTCTCCTTCTGATACCCGCCCGATCTTCCGTCTTGAAAGAAACTATCTTCTCGGCTCGGCCAACAACGGCTCGTCCGTGCGCGCCCAGGCCGGGAGGCTTTTTTGGATGCGCGAGAAAGTGGCCAGAGCCTGTCCGACTACCTGGTCCATGTTGTAATAGCGGTAAGTTGCAAGCCGACCGACAAACCAGACGTCTGGGCAGCTTGCCGCGAGCGCTTCATAGCGCTTGTAGAGCACTTCGTTTTCGGGCCGGGGCACGGGATAGTACGGGTCCCCGATGTCCGTGGGGTATTCGTAGGTCAGGCTGGTCCGCGAACTCTGCTGGCCGGTCAGATGTTTGTACTCGGTAATGCGCGTGTAATCTTCCGTCTGGGGATAATTGACCACGGCAACCGGCTGAAATTGCTCGCAATCCAGTGTAACGTGCTCGAAACGAAGCGAACGGTACGGAAGGTGCCCGAGCTGCCAGCCGAAATATTCATCGATCGGGCCGGTATAAACCATGCGCCTGAACGGTATCTTCTCACGAATTTCACGGAAGTCGGTCTGCAGCATGATCTTGATGTTCGGATGATCGAGCATGCGTTCGAACATCCGCGTGTACCCGCCGGCCGGCATTTTCTGGAAGCTGTCGCTGAAATAGCGGTCGTCACGGTTGGTCCTGGTCGGCACTCGTGCCGTCACGGATTTGCTCAGCTGACTGGGATCGACGCCCCATTGCTTTCTTGTGTAGCCGCGGAAGAATTTTTCATAGAGCTCGCGCCCCACGGTGCTGACGACGACGTCCTCAGCCGTTCGGACATCCTCCACCGTTTCGCGTCGCGACGCGAAGAAATCCTCCAGCTGTGCCGAGGTCAGGTCTAGCCCGTAAAGCCGGTTGATGGTGTCGAGATTGATCGGGATGGGAACCAGTTGCCCGTCCACGGCCGCCAACACCCTGTGCTCGTACGGCCGCCATTGCGTGAACTGCGAAAGGTGGTCCACGATCGTTTGGCTGTTGGTGTGGAAGATGTGCGGGCCGTAGCGATGGATGAGGATGCCGGCTTCATTGTAGCAGTCGTAGGCGTTGCCTCCCACATGGCTGCGGCGATCGATCAGCAAAACGCTTTCCTGACGCTGCGACGCTATCCGTTCGGCAAGCACACTGCCGGCGAAACCCGCGCCGACGATCAGCCAATCGAACATGGCTATGCACTCCTGCGAAGGGGCACGACCTTCTTGCGTTGGTAGGCGCGCTCAATGTGAGCTGCCATGGCATTCCATGTCCGTTCCCAGGACATGTCCGCAAGATAGGCATCGACTTGCTGCAGGAGCATCTGACGCGGTCGCGAAAGGACGGAGCGCAGCTTGATTTCCAGATCGTCACAGTCGGCGATTTCCACCAGCCCGGCAGCACCGTAACTGCGCACCACGTCGACGATTGCCGTCGAGATCACCGGCAGACCCGCCGCGAGAAATTCCGGCGTCTTGGTCGGGCTGATGAAACGCGTCGCCTCGTTGAGGGCAAACGGCATCCATCCGGCGTCCCAATGGCGCAAATAGTCGGGCAGATCGCAGTAGGCTTTCGGGCCAAGCCAATGCAGGTTTTCGGCTTGCGGCAGGCTTGCAGGGTCGATCTTGACAACCGGACCGAGCATGACGAAATGCACGTCCGGCATTGTCTTTGCCGCTAGCGCCACGAGATCGACGTCCAGCCGCTCGTCGATGACGCCGAAATATCCAACCCTCGGGGAAGGAATGCCCGCCTGGTCGGCTGGGTCCCTTCCTGGCCGTCTTGCGGTGTGAAAGTGCCTCACATCGATGCTGCTCGGAAATGGAAAGATGGCGGGATGGAGGTGACGCTTGGTCTCGAACAAGCTTAGACCACCGGTGAAAACCAGATCCGCGCGGCGCAGAAGCGCCTTTTCCATCTGGCCCAGCTCGGGGGGCGCATTCCTGAACGCAGAGAGTTCGTCCATGCAGTCATAGACGCATATGTCTGGGTCGAGGAATTCCGTAAAGCGAAGAGCCATTGGGGTGTAGTACCAGGCGATCAGCCGGCTATGCGGCATAGAAGCGATGGTCTGCTGCACAAATCTCCGCTGGACGGCATCTGCTTTCGCGGCCGACGTGCCAAGCGGCAGCACTGGTGTGACAATCAGAATGTTTTCCGATGCCACGCTCGTCCGCATCAGCGGCTGCGGCAATTCTTCGAAAACGGGTTCTTCAAAGTAGACCACTCGCTGCTGAGCGGATGCGAGAGTGAGGAGATGCTGCGGACGCTGGTGAACAAAATTCCATCGTAAGTGGGAGAAGCAAACCAGTATATTTTCGCGACGAACATATTGACTGCCGGTTACCCCGCCAAAGGCCGCTTCCATTGACATACTCCCTCTGTGACACTATTTATGTTACGATTAACATTTGTTAATCGCGAATGGAGAGAACTACTTAGTTCCAGCTCCTAACTTTCGATCAGGTGAGTTGTTCCAACTGAAATGAAGAAGGCCCGGTCGCCCGCTTGGTCCACGCACGAAGCGGGATCTGGTTGCGTAGGCGAGGGCGGCTGTCGGGACCCGGCCGCCACTGAAAGCGTGGTTGAACGACGAATGCTGGTGGACAGCGGCATTGCCGTATTTGCGTTCAACTCGTTGGCTATAGAATGTGCCTAACATCAATGATTCGCCTGTATCTCTGCGCGTCTCCGACTGCCGAGGCGAATTCCGGGGCTGACATGAACATCAACTTTGAAACCAACGTTTTTCCACTGTTTCATCCGCAAAGCGTGGATGATCTCAAGGACCCGTGTCCTGTCTTTGATGGCCGTGTCTGGCACGTCTTCGGGTCAAGCGGCACGGTCACCACCGAGACGTGGAGAATCTTGCATGCCACGGCGCCCGATCTTTATGGGCCGTGGGCCGAGCATGAGCCGATCGAACTTCCAATCAACGGTACTGGTGTTGCGGCTCCCGGTGTGACCCACGAGTGCGGCGTCTTCCACATGTTCATCCAGACGGAATTCATGAAGTCGGGTGGCCGTTGCGAGCATGCGGTTTCCAACGACGGGTTCCATTGGGTAGTCCTCAGTCCGGCCATTCTGGCCATCCCGGACACGGAAGAGGACGGCATTTACGATCCGCATCCGGCAGTCATTGGCGGTGGGCGCTACCTGGTTTATTCGGCTATGCCAAAATTCACCAGGGTGCCTCAGCCCGACATCTATCTGGCACGTAGCCAGTCCGACTCGTGGTTCGGTCCGTGGAAGCGGATCGGCAAAATCCTCGACCACAACGATGTTCCCCACCATAACACCAGAGATGATCCCGACTACGAATGGGGCATTGAGGGCGCGCAACTGATCGAATTGCCGGACGGCCGGGTGCTTCTCAATGCCACGTGCTTTCTTCCGGACGGCCTTCGGGGAAACCGGCAACGGGTGTTTTTTGCCATCGCCGACGAGGTCAGCGGTCCTTACGTTTCGATCGGCCCGGTGTTGGAGCCAGGTCAACCGGGCGAGAACGGCCACTCGACAGTGATGATCGATGGCAGTCAGCTTTCACTGTTCTACCAGAGTCGGGTTGCAACAACCGATCACCGATGGCGCTATGGTTTAGCCAGATGCGACGTCGCTCTCTTTTCAAAGGTCGCGTGATTTCCAGGCTGCCATTAGCGCCTTCAGGCGGATGCGCGCCATGCGGCCATGAAACTCCTGAGGGTTGAAGGTGATCCGCGTCGGTGACGGTAGCAAAGTGTCATCGCGAAATGATTTCAGCCCGTTCGTCAATTGTCTCCGCGCATCGATGACACCGCCAGATGCCCGACTAATGGGCTCATAGCTATTTCTTCGGTCCCTTGACAGGGAATGTCGCGTCGCCGTCTTTTTTGCCGGAGATCACCCGCGGATCGGCGCTGGCGACGCCATCGTTTCCGCCGCCCTTGTGGTCCTTTTCCGACTGACCCTTAGCGTCCTGCTCGGGTGTCCGTCTTGATGTTCGAAGCGTCTTGTCCGCCATCATGGCCTCGCGTTTACCATCCAAACTTCCGGCAATTTCGAAAGTTCCACCGCTTTAGCAAGCCGAAGGACCCAGTGAGTCGGAACGTCGTGGCGGGACGTGAGTTGTAAGCGAGGATATTCACCCGCAGGAGGACGCGTATGGCTAACCGCCGAGAGCAGCAGACGGACCTCACGCCCGCCGAGGCAACAGACCGCATCTGGGAACTCGCCGAGGACATCGACGTCTGCATGTTTGTGACCTGGGACGGCGAGTACAATCGAGCCCGTCCGCTATCTGCGCGTGTGGTCCGTGAGGAAAACGCCATATACTTCCTCGTCAATGACGACAGCGCCAAGAGCAAGCAGCTGTCGACCTATCCAAAGGTCACATTGGCCTGGAGTGACAACAGCCACTACAAATACGTCACGATGTCAGGCCCGGCCACAGTGACAAATGACAGGGAAAAGATCGCCGAGCTCTGGGAGAAAACTGACTCAGCCTGGTGGGATAATGCCGATGATCCCGAGATTCGTCTGATAACGGTCAAACCCGACGAAGGCGAATTGTGGGACAGCCCGGGGCTAATGATGGCTACCGCAACGATGGTGTTTGCGGCCGTTACCGGCGCCAAGCCGAATGTGGGCGACAACGCAAAGGTCGAGCTCTGAGCGAGCGGCTAAACTAACCTCTGCTTTAGAGGCAGCGTCGATGAGCATTTTGGAAACCAGCAAGAAAGTGATCGAGAACGTCACCGGTTTCGCAAGACCGCGCAAGCAAGCTGTCGCCGGATTTGTGAGGCAGCGAAAGTCGAATGAGTTCTGGTTCAAGGATGATGGACTTGTACCCAATCATCCAGCATGGCCGCTCGTCGTTTATCGAGGCGCCGTCGAATTGCCCGAAGGACTTGATCCAGCAGCCGTCATGGAGGTGCTTTTCGATGCAAACGGATGGGGCGATAGCTGGCGAAACGGCATCTATGATTACGTTCACTATCATTCGCAAATACACGAGGTTCTGGGCATTGCCCGCGGAAATGCTGAAGTCCGGTTTGGGGGCAAGAAAGGACGAACGCTGTCGCTGAAGGCTGGCGACGTCGCGGTCCTCCCGGCAGGCACCGGGCACCAATGTCTCTCGGCATCCGATGACTTTTTGGTTGTCGGCGCGTATCCTCCGTTTGGGACTTATGACGAATGTAGGAGCAAGGATCAGCATAGCGATGCGCTCGCAACGATCCCCAGGGTGGGGCGTCCGCGCAAGGATCCTGCATATGGTAGCCAAGGTCCGCTGCTGAAAAGTTGGAAGCGCTAATTTAGTCGTCGGGGTCGAAAGCCTTGGCAACCGCCTCTTTCTCAGCCTGCGGCAGGACTGTCATTGTGAGAATGAACGCTGACAGCAGGAGACAAACGCCATTCGTGATTATGATCGGCCACTCTGCCTTCATGATGCCGAAGGCCAGCCACAAGGCGAACCCCAACACAGTGATGGCATACGTCGGTGCGGAGATGCCGCTTGTCTCTCGTGTCCTGATGATTTTCCAGGCTTGCGGCGTGAAACTGCTCATTGAGCAGACGGTCGCGAGATAGCCGACGAGCGTGACTGTCTGCATGGAAGCGGCCCTGACCTACGTCGCAGATACGCGCTTGAGATCAGATACGCGGACCACGCCGTGCTGGCTGACAAAGGTCAGGGTGGAGGCCGTGCTCTGGCTCTGCGAAACACCGGATATGCGATGGTCGCCTGTGTCATAAATCTCCATCTTTCCATGATCGTCGATGACCACGCGGCTTTGCTCAGGAAACGCTGCGTAGCGCATATTGTTTTGAGAACCAGCGGCAGACGGGCTCCCAAGCTCCTCAGGCCACCATGAGCCGGCGTGGGCCATAGCTGAAGAACGATAGCTCACATTCGTGTCGTCGCGTTGTGGCTTGGCGGGATGTTCGCGCAAGTAGGCCGAGAGCTCCGCCGCGATAGCGTTGAGCGTCGCCTTGAGGCTGTCGTTGAACATGTCGCCGACCATCGTCATGCCGAGGACCATTGTGACATTCCTCCGAAGTCGACGTGGCTGAACTGGGCCATGGTTCCACCACAACGCCGCAACGCCTCAAGGACAGCCATGACAGCGCCATCGGTGACGCCATGCTGGCGTGCAAGGCGCGCAATCAGTTCAGCTTCCTTTTGAGTGTTTGTCATGATCGCGTCCTCTGAATCGCTTGGCGCCGGCAGTCCTCATTGCTGGCAATAGACATGCGGCCAAATCTAATCACGAACGAGCGCCATCAGGTTCTTCAGGCTCCTTGCCGAGGAAGCTCAATCAAGTTCTATCCAGGCTGGCGCATGATCGCTCGGCTTGTCCCATGCACGCGTTTCGGCATCTACTCCGGCATTCTTCAGGCGATCCAATAGGGATGAACTTAGCAAGAGATGGTCCATCCGGAGCCCGGAACTCCGATCGTACCCGCCGCGGTAGGAGAAGTTCCAATAGGTGTAAATTCCCTTTTCTGGATGAATGCGACGGACGGCATCAATCCAGCCCTGAGCAAGCATTTCGGCGTACCCGCTCCGGCTCTCAGGGAAGTAAACGGCATCGCCAACCCAGCGCCCCGGCACCGCCGCGTCGATCGAGCCTGGAACGACGTTATAGTCGCCGCAAAGGATGGTCGGTGAGCTATCGCCGAGCAGCACCTGGCCATAGGTGATCAAACGTTGGAACCAGCGAAGTTTGTAGTCGAACTTCGGCCCCGGCGCTGGATTGCCATTGGGCAAATACAGGCAGCCGACAACAAGCCCATTCACATCTGCCTCGATGTAGCGGCTGTGCGAATCGTCGGGATCGCCCGGCAGACCTCGACGACGTTCCAGCGGCTCAATCCCGCGAGCGAGGATTGCCACGCCATTGTAGGACTTCTGTCCGTGCCAGATTGCGCCATAGCCGGCGTTTCTAATCGCGTCGACGGGAAATTTTTCGTCAGAGGTCTTCAGTTCTTGAAGGCAGACGATGTCATAGCCGGTTTCGCCAAGCCACTTGAGAAGCACTGGCAGTCGGCCGTTGACGCCATTGACGTTGAAGGTTGCGATGCGGGTCATCTCGACGATTTAACGTCTTTGCGCCGCTTCGATGCGACATAGAGTCGGTAGCCAAATCTTGCCTTTTGTCATCGTCCATCTGCATTTTTGCTCGAAGCATTGGTGCTTTGACCGGAAGCAGCAGATGTCTTTGCATCTTTGGAATGCGCGGCAATCGCCGGACCCGCGCCGGTAGCTTTACGCATATCGCCGCTCCCCTTGCCGTCAGCCGATTTCTTGCTCAACAGTCCTGAGAAATATTTTCCAAAGAAGCCCATCCGACTCTCCATCTTGGCGCTCATTCGGCGACTTTGCGGGCCCTGAACTCATCTCTGCGCTGTTCTCGCAACTGCCGAGGATCGCTGCGCGAACCGCCAAGGGCGCGGCGCCTGACCAGCGCGGCCGAACACTCAAGCAGGAAACATTCCAGTCCTTTGTAGATATGCGTGATCATGTCCTTCATCTCCCGGGACCGCCTCGGCACATGGGTCGCCGAGGCGGTTGGGTAGGCGATCAATCAAGCCGCTTTCCGTTCTGCCGCTCGTTCGTTGACGCCGGCTTCACCGAGGGCAGTCAACGCCTCGTCGGTGGCCTTCTCCTCCTCGAGTGTCGCATTGAGGAGCGCAACCACGTCATCCTTGCCGAGCGTCGTAGCCCAGGCAATCAGGGTTCCATACCTGGCGATCTCATAGTGCTCCACGGCTTGCGCGGCACCGACGAGCCCTGCATCGAGCGAAGTCGAACCCTTGTACTCCTGAAGGATTTCAGATCCTTCCTCCAGGATGCCGTCGATCGCCGGGCAGGTTTTGCCGCGCGCGGCCGCGCCGAGAATCTCGAAGACCTCCTCCAGACGTTCGACCTGCCCCTCGGTTTCAGCGAGGTGCTTCTCGAATGCTGCCGAAACTTGCTCTTCGGATGCGCCTTTGGCCATCTTCGGCAAGGCTTTCAGAATTTTCTTCTCGGCATAGTAGATGTCTTTGAGGCCATCGAGGAAAAGGTCCTCCAGGTCCTTGTTGTTGCCATTGGCTTTCTTGGCAGTGGGCATTGTGCCGTCTCCTCTGTTGAAAATTGCCCGTCGCGAGCATTTTCTTAACTCGGAAACCCGAACCCGGTTCCGGGATAATGGAGATATCTAAATTTAAAGGGTCCTGCGCTTCACTGAGAACAACGACCACGTCATTCTCGTCGAAGAGCCGCGGCGGGGCGCACGCCATCGGGCTCCCGCCAACGGTCGTGCGGTCTGAGGGCCTGGGACTGCAGGAGAAGCAAGTTCCGCGGCGGCAGCAGAGCAGTCGGGGCAACGCCTCTCAAGCCTCCTTACCGCTCTGCAGCCGCTTGATTGCTGGGCCCCGCTTGCATCCAGGAATTGGGTGATTGGACGCTGCGTATGCAACCAGAATACCTCAGAATGGTTCTAGCTATGATTTAAGCGGGATGGCGCGAGCGCCGTCCAAAGGTGGCAATTTTCATGGACGTATCGCTTTCGCGAACCGCAGACCACAACATCAAGGCCGGCAAGAGCGGCTTGCTGCTTGTCTCGGACAATTATGACGCTTTCGCCGTGCGCGTGCTGGCGGCAAGGAGCGCTGAGCGCAGTCTCGACCTGATGTATTACCTTTGGCATGATGACCACACCGGCCGCTTGCTGCTTCGCGAGGTTTTTCGAGCTGCTGAGCGCGGTGTTCGGGTGCGCATGCTCCTTGACGACGTCAATCCGCGCAAAAATGATGCGGCATATCTGGCGCTGAACCACCATCCAAACATCGAACTGAAGTTGTTCAATCCGAGCGGTATCAGGCGCGGCCAGATCATGCGTGGTGTGGAAGTGCTGTTGCGGCTCTTTGCATTGACGCGACGGATGCACAACAAGGCTTGGATCGTCGACGACAAATTTGCCATTGTCGGCGGTCGGAATGTTGGCGATGCCTATTTCGATGCGGCAGAAACCAATTTCCGGGACCTCGATCTGCTGCTCCTGGGGCCTGCGGTACGGCAAACCGCGGCGATATTCGATGCCTTCTGGGCTTGCAATGAAGCCAAGCCAATCAAAACCTTGGGATCAGTGGCTGAGCATGAGCATGCCAAATGGCTTGAAGGAAGCGATACCGGCCCCGATCCCAAATTCCTGAACGGCATCGGCAACCGGGGCTCGATCACAGAGTTTATTGCGGCCAGCAACGACGTTCATTGGGTGGATGGCGTGCGGGTCATTTCCGATCCGCCGGAGAAGGTTCGTGGTTGGAGACGTCGCAGCTGGCTTATGAAAGAGCTGCGTCCCATCATCCAATCCACCCGCGGGTGTCTGGAAATTGTGTCGCCCTATTTCATCCCCGGCAAAAGGGGCACAGCGATCTTGCTGGACCTTGTCGGCGCCGGTGTTGACGTTTCGGTTCTGACCAATTCCCTGGCCGCCACGGACGTCGCCGCAGTCCATGGCGCTTACGCAAACTATCGCAAGCGGCTGCTGAGGAATGGCGTCAAAATTTTCGAGCTTCAGCCGTTCAACCGGCGCTCGGCAATCTCGGTGTTTGGCTCGAAGGGCGCCAGTCTGCATACGAAAGCTTTCACCGTCGACGACAATATCGGCTTTGTTGGTTCCTTCAATTTCGATCCACGGTCAGTGTCCTTGAATTCGGAAATGGGCGTTCTGTTTGAGGATCCGAAAATGGTCGCCGAGCTGCGGCATCGATTCCAATCGGAAATATCTCCGGAAACAAGCTATCGGCTCGAACTGAAGCACAATGTTCTGCATTGGCATGGATGCGGCGAAGGCAAGATTCAGGACTATACGCATGAACCAGAAGCCGGATTTTTTCGCCGTATCCTGGCGGTCTTCGTCCGTCACCTCCCGATCGAATCTCAGCTCTAGCATCCGACGATGGCCGAGGACCTCGCGATCTCAGCAAATTGCCCTGCCGGGGATCGCGTGAGCGAAACGTGAAACCCTGATCTACCACGGGTCAGCCAGACCGCATCACGCCCGGTTCTTCGACAACCGCGTCGCCAGTCCCATGATGTCCGGCGTCCGGATCACTCGACAACACATCGGAAAAATTGACCGTGGCGACCAGATATCCGGCTTCATCGTAGACCTTGATAGTCGATCCCGATTGCTTGGTACCTGACCCAGGGTCCGCCGCCATTGCCACGCCTGCCATCTCTATTGCTCTCGGACTGGCCATCTCCGCGCTGGCTAGCTCTTCCTCGAGAGCGGTAGTCTGGCCGGATACTGTCGTCTCAAAGCGAAATTTCGGCATGGGCAACCTCCTGTTCCTAATGCAATTCCGGTGTCCGGGTTGCGTTCCAAAGAAACAGAATTGGTGGGAAGCAGCTAAGATCGCCGCGATGGCCAGACCCGTGTCGCCACGAAGGTCAGCAAACCCGTGATCACAATCCAGGCCTGCACCTCGCGCTGGATGGTTGGTCCAAGGTTCGATGTCTGTCGCGACGGGCTCTCTGCCTCCACTATTGGTTGAAGGTCGGACCGACTGCCGAGACGGACGGAATAGGCTCGCGTGAACTCGGCGCCGAGCAGGAATATCTCAGACGAATAGTAAACCCAAAGCAGTACGACCAGCAGTGCACCCGCCGCGCCATAGGAGGATGCGATCGCGCTGGTTCCGATATACCAGCCAATCAGCGACTTGCCGATGGTGAAGAGCAAAGCGGTCACTGCCGCGCCAATTGTGACATCGCGCCAAGCGAGCGACCGGTCCGGCAGGATCTTGAAGATCGCGGCAAACAGAGCGGAAATCAGCACGAATGATACAATGCCGTTTATCGACGCGAGAATGATCGTGCCGAACGGCAGATGGGCGTTGATGACAGCGCCAAGCGCGGAAATGGCGGCACTCGCCGCCAACGACACAAGCAGTAGAAATCCCAACGCTGCAACCAGACCCAGGCTGGCCGCCCGCGCCCGCACCAATCGCGACACAGACATGGGTGGTGGCTCAATCTTCCAGATTGTGTTGAGCGAAAGCTGCATTTCGCCAAACACCCCTGAGGCTGTCACGAAGAGGGTGACAATGCCCACCAAAGTGGCAACAGTGCCGGCGGTTCTGTGAGAAGCGCTTTCAATGGTGCTGCGCAGAAGGTCGCCGGTTTGCGATCCCATCACGCCTGCGATTTCGGCCGACAGAGCGAGTTGAGCTGCTTCATGCCCAAAGACAAGTCCAGCAATCGCAACAACGATCAACAAGATCGGGGCCAGGGACGTAACGGCATAGAATGCCATCGCCGCACCGTGGCTGAGGGCATTGTCGTTGATGAATCCGAGGATGCTCTCCTTGCCAAGAACCCAGGCTTCGCGTGCCACCCGCATGGGGAATTCCTTTTGCCTCAACGAGTAACCTAGTGCTGTGGGCAACGAAAGCGAGACCTGCCGCCAGTGCGCGAGGCGTGACTGCCGAGACACGCCCGCTTGGCTCTGCCCACGCCCAGAAATGTTCCATGCGGCGCCGGAACTCGCCGGGCTCGTAATGGTTATCGGTCATCCGATTGGAGTGATCAAAAATGCCTGATAATGAAAACCGTCGCGAGACCGGCGCAACGAAGTACCCGGCTAGAACAGGTCCTGATCCTTCGGATGCGTTCTCTCAGGATGCGGCCGGCAACAAGAAACCCAAGAGTGGGGTCGGTCTGACGCGGCCAGTCAACGAAGTGGATGACAAGACGCACCAATCCGATGGCCAGAACGCCCCGGCGAGGCCGGGCGGCGGAAACACGGTTAAGCCATGAACGTTGCCAATCTTCAGCTTGAAGGGTTGATGATGGCGGTCGCGTCAATCAACAATCTGCTCGTTCACAAAGGTCTGCTGTCAATTGACGAGATCGATACCGCCCTGCGAAAGGCAGAGGCGTCCATGACAAGTGAGGTAGTGTGCTGAGAGTTCTGCAAATTCGCTGAGAGGGGGCGGTCATGGCAGGCTGGTGATTGTTCACGTCACCTGATTCCCGCGAAGGAACGCCACCATGACCAAGACTGAAGTTAAGACCGCCAGCGCTGCCGTCAAAGACATTTTGCTTTCGAACCCGGATGGATTGCACGAAGTGCTCCGTGCGGTGATGCAGGAGGTGCTTGAGGCCGAGATGGACGAGGCGCTGGGTGCCTCGAAGAGCGAGCGCACGCCCGAACGGCTTGGCTATCGCTCGGGCTATTACGGCCGTACCCTTGTGACGCGGGTCGGCAAGCTCGAGCTGCGGGTTCCACAGGACCGGGCGGGTCACTTCTCCACCGAGCTGTTCGAGCGCTACCAGCGTTCCGAGCGGGCCTTGGTGGCGACACTGGCGGAGATGTATGTGCAGGGCGTGTCGACCCGCAAGGTGAAGGCGATCACGGAAGAACTGTGCGGCCATGCCTTCTCGGCCTCGTCGATCTCGGCCATCAACAAGCGGCTGGACGAGAGCCTCGCTGCCTTTGCCAGGCGCCCCCTTCAAGAGCCGTTTCCTTACCTCATCCTCGATGCGCGCTACGAGAAGGTGCGTGAAGCCGGTGTTGTCATGAGCCAGGCGGTGCTGATCGCGGTCGGTATCGACTGGGACGGAAGGCGTCAGATCCTGGCCGTGGAGATGGCCAATCGCGAGAGCCGCTCGGCCTGGAGGGACTTCCTCGTCGGCCTCAAGGCGCGCGGCCTCAAGGGCGTCGAGTTGGTTGTGTCCGACGATCACGCCGGCCTGGTGGCAGCGATCGGCGAGGTGATCCCCGAAGCCGCCTGGCAACGCTGCTACGTGCACTTCCTCAGGAACGCGCTCGATCATCTGCCGAGGAAGCACGGCGACGACTGCCTGCAGGAATTGCGCTGGCTCTACGACCGGCGCGATCTCGCAGAGGCCAGGGCTGATCTTGCCGCATGGCTTGCCAAATGGTCGGCACGCTATCCGCGCCTGACAGGCTGGGCCGAGGATGCCATCGAACAAACCCTGACCTTCTTCAGGCTGCCGAGACAGCACCACAAGCATCTCAAATCCACCAACATGCTGGAGCGGCTCAACGAGGAAATCCGCCAGCGCACCTATGTCGTGCACATCTTCCCCAATACCGAAAGCTGCCTGCGCCTGGTCAGGGCCTTGGCCGTCGAGACCAATGAAAACTGGATGGAGGCCAACCGATACATCAACATGGACGACCTGCGCGAGCACAAGAAGCTCGCTCTGCGCCAAGCCGCATGACCAGCATCATGGCTGCCCCATTTTGCAGAACTTGACGCACACAACCACAAGTGACGAGCGGACCTACGAAGACATGTCACCGGCCAACCGTGACGCGATCTGCTTCCCGATCCGGCTTCTGCAGATCGCAAACAACGCGCAAGGCGAACTGGACATCCCACCATTTTCAGAGCTTGCAAAAATGGTTGGGCAAACCAAGGAACCTTAACGTCAGCGGTGACGACATGACGTGTAATCTCCGTGAAGGCCTACATTTGACGGCGATGCCACTCTGAAGCGGAAAAGCAGCATCGGCGCCGTCTCGGCCATGAACCGAACCAAATCTCACCCACTGCGTTGAGTCCGGCGATGCGTCATTAGTCGGGGCACTTCCATGAAAACGGGCGAGCTTTCAACCTACCGGGCCAAAAGGGATTTCGCGAAGACGAAAGAGCCCAGCGGCGAAAGCTCGATTGCGGGTTCGAACCGACTCCGGTTCGTCATCCAAAAACACGCGGCCACGCGGCTGCACTATGATCTTCGCCTCGAGCTTGGCGGGGTCTTCAAATCATGGGCTGTGACCAAAGGTCCATCACTGGATCCTCACGACAAACGACTTGCCGTGGAGGTTGAGGATCACCCGCTGGAGTACGGCGACTTCGAAGGCACGATTCCCAAAGGACAATATGGTGGCGGCACGGTGCAGTTGTGGGATCGCGGATATTGGGAACCGGAAGGCGCCATGTCTCCCGAAAAGGCGTTGGAAAAAGGCGACCTGAAATTCACGCTGCAGGGCAAGCGCCTGCATGGAAGCTTCGTCCTCGTGCGCATGAAGCATGACCGCAATGGCGGGAAGCGGACCAACTGGCTGCTGATAAAACACCGCGACAAATACGCGACAGAGGGCAATGGCGATGCGGTGCTGGCTCAGGATCGATCCGTCGCCTCGGGTCGGAGCATGGAGAGGATTGCAGCGGGGAAGGGGGCAGGTCCGAAGCCGTTCATGATGAAAGGTTCATCGTTGGCCGATGCGGATGCCGTTTGGGACAGCAAGCGCGGCCATGCCGACAAGCGCGCCGCCAGGTCGGCAAAGCCTGCTCCGCGGCCGAAGCGAGCCGCTGGTGCCTCAGCGGCGAAGATGCCCGACTTCATCCCACCACAGCTTTGCGCAACGCTTTCCCGGCCGCCGGCCGGGACGAACTGGGTTCACGAAATCAAGTTTGACGGCTATCGCGTCCAGTTGCGCGTGGAAGACAAGGACATCGCCCTTAAGACCCGCAAGGGTCTTGACTGGACGGAGAAATTTGGCGCCATCGCAAAGGAGGCCGCCAGCCTCCCCAACGTCATCATCGACGGCGAGATCGTAGCGCTTGGCGAGAACGGGGCGCCCGATTTTGCCGCACTGCAGGCAGCGCTGTCGGAGCGCCGGACGAAGGACCTGATCTACTTTGCTTTTGACCTGCTCTTCGCAAATGGCGTCGATCTGCGAAAGATGCCTCTCTCACAACGGAAGGAACGTCTGAGCGAGATGCTCGGCGAAGTCGATCGCGGCGAGCAAAATCTCATCCGCTATGTCGAGCACTTCAGCAATGGCGGCGACGCGGTGCTGCGTTCTGCCTGTCGCCTGTCGCTTGAGGGGATTGTCTCCAAAAAGGCCGATGCAACCTATGTTTCGGGGAGGACCGACACCTGGGCAAAATCGAAATGCCGCGCCGGGCATGAGGTGGTGATCGGCGGCTGGTCGACGACCAACGGCAAATTCCGGTCATTGCTCGTCGGCGTCAATCGCGGTGAACATTTCGCCTATATCGGCCGTGTGGGGACCGGATTCAGCGAGGCAAAGGTCAAGCAGCTGATGCCCAGGCTGCAGGAGATGAAAGCCGCGACGTCGCCGTTTACCGGCGATGGCGCACCGAAAAGGAATTCAACCGTCTTCTGGACGAAGCCGGAATTGATCGCGGAAATCGAGTTCGCCGGCTGGACCGGGGGTGGCAATATCCGGCAGGCCGCCTTCAAAGGCCTGCGTGAAGACAAGCCCGCAAAAGACGTCGAGGCCGAGCGTCCAGCTGATCCTCAAGAGACGCCGATTGCCGACCCTGCCAAGGTGACTGGCAAGACAGGAAAAAGCCCGGTTGTCATGGGCGTCATCATTTCCAAGCCGGACAAGCCGCTTTGGCCGAATGCCGGCGACGGTCAGCCCGTCGACAAGCTCGATCTTGCAGAATATTTTGAGACCGTTGGCCCATGGATGATCAGACATATCAAAGGTCGTCCCTGTTCACTCGTGCGCGCGCCGGATGGCTACGCCGGCGAGCAGTTTTTCCAGCGCCACGCAATGCCAGGCACATCCAATCTGCTTGAACTGGTAAAAGTCTTCGGCGATCACAAACCGTATCTGCAAATCGACCGCGTCGAGGGTCTGGCCGCGATCGCCCAGATAGGCGGCCTTGAGCTTCACCCCTGGAATTGCCAGCAGGGTCATCCCGAAATACCTGGCCGACTTGTCTTCGACCTTGACCCTGGTCCGGAAGTCCCTTTTGCGAAGGTGGTCGCGGCAGCCAAGGAAATGCGCGATCGTCTCGAAGATCTGGGCTTGGTGAGCTTCTGCAAAACCACGGGCGGCAAAGGCTTGCATGTCGTGACGCCATTGGCGGCCCAACGCAGCAAGACGACATGGGCCGAGGCCAAGGCCTTCGCAAAGGCCGTCTGCATCCAGATGGCGGCAGACAGCCCGGATCTCTACCTCGTCAACATGGCCAAGAAGCTGCGGACATCCCGGATTTTTCTCGACTATCTCAGGAATGATCGCATGGCGACAGCCGTCGCTCCTCTCTCCCCTCGCGCCAGGGAAGGCGCGACTGTATCCATGCCGCTGACCTGGAGTCAGGTGAAGGCGGATCTCGATCCGAAAAAATACACCGTTCGCACCGTCCCGGGCCACCTGAAAAAGACCGTCGCCTGGGCTGACTACGACGATGGCGAACGGTCGATCAGCAGTGCCATCAAACGGATTGGTTCAGCAAAGCTCGCCGCATGACGACGTCGGTTCGCGCTGGCTTGCAGGTACGCGGCCCAAAGTCCAACCTCCTGCCTCACCGGTCTCTGGGATTGCCCAGGGTAAGGTCGCGCGCCCGGGTGTAGCCCTCGACGCGAGGCAAACCGTCATCCATCCTGATAAACGGCAGTCGCATTTCCCAATAGGCCTGGGCTTGGGGATGGAACTTCTCGGGCGCGTCCATGAATCCGATCGAGATGTAGAACTCGTTTGGCAAGCCTTCATCGGTGTACCCAATCGAGGTGCCACATTCCGAACAGAAGGAGCGCACGACGCCCCTGGTTTTCGAGAATGTTTTTGGTTTTGGGCCGAGCCAATCGACCTGATCTGGACGATAGCCAATCCAGATCGTCAGTGGGCTGCCGATCGCTCGTCGGCAGTCATCGTCGTGGTCGAAACAGATCCAAAAGGGATCGCCACTGAATTCAGCTGTGATGGCTCCGCAAAAGCAATGCCCTCGATCAATCCGGGCGGGTTTTCTGATCGTCGTTCGTGGTTTGTCGTCCATGGTAATCTTCCCGCCAGCGTGGTGGCGTAACGCCGCGGCCAGCAAGCAGTTCCTTTGGACATCACAGAGCCGCAGATGCGCGCAACCGGCGGGCTGCTCGTCAATATCATTTGAGGCAGATCAGGCCTTAGTTTGTTGGGAACATTTTTTCAGGTCCGCACTTTTGTTCGCCGTCTGACCAAAGGAGGCGACCTTGAAAACACGACGCATCGACAGGGAAAAGATCGAGAGGGCGGATCGAGAATCCAAGTTGCTGTTGGAAGCGGAGCGGCATGCCAGGGAAGCCAAGACGGCGCGGCTTAGAGAACAGCGACAGTTGTTGGAGGCATCGATAGCGCGGACCCCGCCCGCGTCGTCCGCAGCGGTAAAGCCGCCGCCCCGCCAACGAAAGCCGACGCGCAAGGTAATCGAGGTGGACTGACGGTTTGGTCCGTTGGGGCTTCTGCCAAGGTGGGGAGTTGATATGACAGGGCAGGGGATCCGGCAGCATGAATACCAAAGCGGTAAGTCCGGCCCTCGCCAAAGCCACGGCTGCTCGGCGTGCTGGATCGGGGTCTCATCACCGGTGTGTCCGACGACGATCCTGCGAGAGCCGCTGAAAAATTCGCCCGAGCGGGCCGAGAATGCGATCCAGCGAATCCGGCTGGACACTTACGTCGGGAACAATCGCACGCGCGGACCGTTCCCCAAGCGATCTTCACGCTCAGGATTTGCTCTTGTTGCAGCGACCGGATGAAATTTTCAACGAGGCCTCGCAAACGGTTGGTGATCCTCTTGAGCGCGACGCCTTAGGTGGGGAGGCTGAGCTAACTGGCGATCGCGCCATCCCGCGTCGTCTGGTTGTCGTCTCGAATAGACTGGGAAACATTCGCGATCCGTCGCAAGCCGGCGGACTGGCTGTAGGCATCGGGGATGCGTTGGCCGAGCGTGGAGGCCTGTGGCTGGGAGCAAGCGCCGAGTATCAGGACTACGCCGCGAGCGACGAACCGCTGATCCGCTTGGAACGCGTGGGAAAGATCGAGACCGCTGCGCTTACCCTGCCGTATGAGGAGTATTCGCTCTATTACAATGGCTATGCCAACAGCACGCTGTGGCCGCTTTTTCATTACCGACTCGACCTGGTGAACCACCGGGCAGAGTTTCTACACGCCTACCGGCAGATCAATGCGCGGTTCGCGAAGGCGCTCGCAGGACTGCTGTCGGGCAACGACGACCTGGTGTGGGTTCACGACTACCACCTTATCCCCTTGGCCGCCCAGTTGCGGCGGCTGGGAGTCCGGAATCGGATCGGTTTCTTTCTTCACATACCGTTCCCGCCGCCTGACTTGTTTGTAGCCACGCCCGACCATGAAGAACTCATCGATGATCTGCTTCAATATGACGTCGTGGGATTCCAGACCGAAACGGACGTGGGGAATTTCCGGCGCTCAGTGCAGGCGGCCAACTCCACTACTTTTGATATCAATGGTTCGGCTGAGATGAACGGCCGCACGGTGTTATCGAGGTGTTTTCCGATAGGCATCGACGTCGATTCAATCGCACGCATGGCCAATGAGGCGGCGGAGGATGTGCAGATCGATTCCATGCGCCGCCAGATTCTGGGCCTCAAGCAAATCATCGGCGTCGATCGGCTGGACTACTCCAAGGGTCTCCCCGGCCGCATGCAGGCTTTCGCGCGTCTTTTGGAAAGGCATCCGGAACAAGAGCGGGCGGCAACCTATTTGCAGATTGCGTCGCCGACGCGCGAGGAGGTCAGCGCCTATGCCGACATCCGGGCCCAGCTTGAGGCAACCGCCGGCGCGGTCAACGGAAGATACGCGGATTTGGCTTGGACCCCGATCCGCTACATCCACCGTGCCGTATCACGCTCTCGGCTTGCTGGCCTGTTGCGCGCTAGCCAGGTCGGATTGGTCACGCCCCTGCGTGACGGAATGAACCTCGTCGCCAAGGAATACATAGCCGCGCAGGACGAAGCCGATCCCGGAGTGCTGGTGTTGTCGCGTTTTGCAGGTGCGGCCGAAGAACTTGCCGAATCCTTGATCGTGAACCCGTATGCGGTCGACGAGGTTGCCGATGCGATCGCAAAAGCGCTCGCGATGCCGCTTGAGGAAAGAATCGCAAGGCATAGTGCACTGCTCAAGCGCATCACGCGCAATGACGCAGCAGAATGGCGGCGGTCATTTCTCGCCACGCTCGCGGGTGAGAACTAGCGCCTGGCATCGATGCCTGAATCCGTCCGTGTGTCACGCGTCCCACACGGTCATAGCCCGGCCATAACCCGGCTTGCCTAGCAGTTCGAAAGGCCTTGAAGCTGATCATGTACCTTGTCAGCCCGCATCAGAAACTTTTCGCTCGTTGCCGGAAGCGCGATAGCCCGCCTCAATCGGTGGACTATCGAAGGTTCCACGGAACACACCGCCGGTCCGGTCGTTTGGGCTCTGATAGGAGATCTGCCATGACAAGGAACCCCGGGGGAAAGGACAGTGATCTCTCTGAACAAGAGGCAATCAAGTTGGCCGAAGCCACCGACGTGTCACCCGGGCAGGCCAAAGAGCTTGCAGCCGAGCACGGCAAAGACGGCGCCAAGAAGGAAGCAAGAAACTACAAGGCGGAGGGCTGACTATGGCGGCCAGTGGATCCGCAAACGACAGAGACGCACGAGCCACCCTCTACGCACAAGGCGTAATGGAGGCCGAGCGTAAAGCGCGGGAAGAGAAAACGGCGCGATTGCGCAAAGCCCGTTTGGCGCACGAGGCGATCAATCCGCCTGCACCCGAGCGGCAACCGGCAGTGCCGAAAGCGCCAAAGCGGGCCGCCAAACCAGGCAGCCGAAAAGCTGGAGAAGATTAGCTTCAGCTTCTTCGGCTGTGCCGGCGGCACGCGTCGGGGAAGAGCAGACCGTGCGGTCGATCCTGCACGATAAAATTTGTACCCTCATCGAATGACACAAAGGAGTCCAGTGATGACGGAGCATGTGTCCCGGAAGGAAGAACAGCGTGGCACCCGAAATGTACTCGGGTGGGGCGTCGTCATTGCGGCTGTGATCTTCGTCGCCCTGCTAGCCTTCTTTGTGTTCATACCCCTTTCAGGCGGATCGTGGCAGACATCGCCAGTAAAGCGCACCCCGGAACAGAACCAAGGCGGCAATGCCCCCGCCGAGACATCACCCGCGCCCGGCGTTAAAAAGAACCCGCAAGAAAATACCGAGATGCCAGGGCAGCAGTGATCGACCTTGGGCTGCGACCCAAGTTGGCCCTGATCTTCCTGATCGTCTCATCGGCGTCATGATGGGATCAGGGCCTTCTGGGCGCATGAACCGCTGAGCTATTGAGACTGGGTTTCGCCCACATCGAGCGCAGACAGATTACCGCAGCAGCATGGTCTGGCGAACGAGGCGATGACGCCATCGTGGAACTCGAGGCAAATCAAGATGCCTAGCTGCAGGCCGTTCAGTTGGGATTTTTCAGCTGCTTTGACAACAGCAGTTGCTGCTGCAGCTCAAGGGCGAGTTTCAACAGCCGTTCAGGTGTTTCCTCTTCCGCGATTTCGTCGAGCAACGCTGCGAGTGCGTCGCCCTCAACAGGATCGCGGAATGAGTCAGGTTTGGTTTGCGGAGGTTTGGCCACGACGATTTCTAGCAGGAATGCGGCCGTATTTGCAAGACGAAGCGAAGCGCTCTTGGGGGAGGGGTACCGTGGCGGGGGCGGTCGACAGACGGCCTGCGGCAAACCATCGGACAATCTTAATTCATGATTCCAGACCTGTCGTTGCGGAGCACCTCCTCCATGAGCGTATTGAGCCATTCGCTCAAGGGAAGGTCATGCCGCGTCGACAACCGCTCCTCCAGCGCCGCCTTCAATGTCCGTTCGACGAGGCGATCGGCCGCCTGTGGGTCGCCCAGCAGCAGCCGCGCGGACAGCCTCAGTTTTGGAAGAGCGCGGAAAACGTTGTCTTCGCCAAGCGCTGTTGATTGCGCGGCGAGGATCCCGGCAACCGTCCTGAACCCGGCCGGCTTGGAGAGGTTTTGGGTGTACCGGAACCGCTCCGGCAGGGTGATCTGATCGTTTCCGGAGAAGAATACGAACGGGATGCCTCTGTCCGTCAGCTCATCGGCGAGGGGAAAAACAGTCTCACCGTTGAGGTCGATGTCCAGCACCGCCCCATCCGCTGAATCGATATATCGTCGAGCCCGGCTGACTGACGACACCGGCCCCAAAACGGTCGCCCCACAATCGCTGAAATAGGAGGCAAGTTCGCTTGCCAGCAAGAATTCGTCCTCGACGAGCAGAATTCGCATGCCTAATAACATAGCAGCCCTCCGGGCTTTAAACGGCGATCGCGTCCATCGGTTCCGTGGCTATCGGCGGTGCGGGATGGGAATTCGACCAGGAACGGTTTACACATTGGATCGAAATCAGCGCTGCCGCGTTGCATTTCACTGAAGCAGGACAATTGATGCAAAAGCTGCCGAGGTTCCCCATAGTCGGTATTGGCGCCTCTGCGGGCGGCATTGCCGCCATGGAGGGATTTTTTCGCGGGATGCCGTCTTCGAGCGGGATGGCGTTCGTGATCGTCACGCATCTCAGCCCGGAACGGGAAAGTCTGCTGCACGAAGTGATTGCGCTTTACACCGGAATTCCGGTTCGTGTCGCTGAAGATGCAATGGATATCCATCCTGACACCGTCTACGTGATGCCGCACAACGCGATCCTTACCATCGAAAATTCCAGCCTAAAGCTGCGCCAACCGAATTCGGTGTCCAGGGAGCGCAAGCCCATCGATATCTTTTTCAGCGCGCTGGCCGAGGATCAGGGCGAATACGCCGTCGGCGTCGTCCTGTCGGGCGGCGATTCCGACGGTACGTTGGGCATCAAGGCAATCAAGGAGCATGGCGGCCTGACGCTGGCGCAACTCTCCGACGAGTCGGGTCCGAGCAATCCCGACATGCCGCGCAGCGCGATCAGTTCCGGTCTGATCGATATCGCCATCCCAGCCGATGAGATGGGTGCGAAACTCATGGAATTTGCCCACAGCTTTGAACTGCTCGACGAGCTTGAAGCTGACGATGGCAAGGCCAGTGCTTTGAAACTCCGCAAGGGCCAGGAGGAAATCTACGCGATCCTGCGCAGCCATTCGGGACATGATTTCTCGGGCTACAAGGCCAAGACGTTCTTGCGTCGCGTCAGGCGACGCATGCAAATAACACAGAACACCGCGATCGATGCCTATATAGAGTTGCTTCGTTCAAATGCGGAGGAAGTGCGGTCGCTGTTTCGCGACCTGCTGATCAACGTGACAAATTTCTTCCGCGACACGGACGCTTTCAAGACCCTGGAAGAAACCGTCATCCCCAAACTTTTCGAAGGCAAGGACGCCAACGATACGATCCGCGTCTGGGTGCCCGGCTGCGCAACCGGCGAGGAAGTCTTCTCGATCGGAATGCTGATGCGCGAGCATATGGATACACTTTCGGCTGTGCCGCGCATCCAGATTTTCGCCACGGACATCGATGACGCGGCGCTGGGCATCGCACGTTCGGCGCGCTATCCGGAGTCATTGCTTGCGGGCGTTTCGCCTGGACGTCGCGAACGCTTCTTCAGCAATGACGGCACAAGTTTCATCTTGAGCAAGAGCGTACGTGATCTCTGCATCTTCTCGGCGCACAGCGTCATCCGCGATCCACCCTTCTCGCGCATGGACATGGTGTCGTGCCGGAACCTCCTGATCTATTTCGGCCCCGATGTGCAAAAGCAGGTTATTCCGACCTTCCACTATTCGCTGAAGCCCGGTGGCTATCTGTTCCTTGGCACCTCCGAAAGCATAAGCCAGCATGCCGACCTGTTTGCACCGGTCGACAAGAAACAACGGATCTTCAAGGCACGAGAACATTCGGCGCCGCCGCGGCTGCCGATCTTGTTGAATGCTGCGCCTGCAACCAACTTTTCCAGCGCCAATGACACACATGCCCGCCGCGGCTTGTCTTATTCCCTAAGGCAAACCGTTGAAGCGCAGGTTCTCGAACGCTTCGCTCCGGCTCACGTCGTCGTCAATGGTGATGGAGATGTCGTCTATTACTCGGTCCGAACCGGCAAATATCTCGAGCCGCCGCAAGGGGTGCCGAGCAGACAATTGCTCACAATGGCACGCAGCGGCCTGCGTCTGGAATTGCGCGGCGCTTTGCGGGAAGCCGCCGAGGGCCGGCGCACGGTTGTGCGCGAAGCGGTAGCCATTGAAGAAGATGAAGATCGTGTCCAATTCGTCACATTGACGATCGAGCCCTTGACTGATCGCGGCAGCGGCGAGCCGCTGTTTCTCGTCCTGTTCGAGCCGGTGGGCCAGCCGCAGCCGCGGCTGGAGGCTCTAAAGGTTCGACAGCCGGTGGCATCTGGGATTGCTGATTTCGAACGCGAGCTCCGCGATACGCGCGAGCGCCTGCAATCGACGATCGAAGAATATGAGACCGCGTTGGAGGAGTTGAAATCTTCCAATGAGGAACTCGTCTCGGTCAACGAAGAGGCCCAGTCCTCCAATGAGGAGCTCGAGGCCTCCAAGGAAGAAATGCAGTCCCTCAATGAGGAATTGAACACCATCAATGCCGAACTGGTTTCCAAGATCGAGGATCTCGATCGTGCCAACAGCGATCTGAAGAACCTGTTCGAGAGCACACAGATCGCGACTGTTTTTCTCGATACCAAGCTGGTTATCCGCAGCTTCACGCCGGCGGCGTCTTCGT
This sequence comes from Mesorhizobium sp. P160187, assembly GCF_057766425.1. Taxonomy (NCBI): domain Bacteria; kingdom Pseudomonadati; phylum Pseudomonadota; class Alphaproteobacteria; order Hyphomicrobiales; family Phyllobacteriaceae; genus Mesorhizobium; species Mesorhizobium sp. P160187. Next base: position 1,490,598 of record NZ_JBYMDX010000004.1, on the reverse strand, counting down.
TCTTCAACTTGCTGCCGACCGACATCGGAAGACCGCTGACCGATCTTGCCAGCCGGCTCGATTATCCGCACCTGCGCGACCATATTGCCCAGGTTTTCAGGGCCGGCGAGATGATCGAGCACCAGCTGCCGCGCGATAGCAACGGCATCCACTATCTCGTGCGGCTGATCCCCTACCGCGACAGCGCGCGGAAAATCCAGGGCGTGGTGGTGACCTTTGTCGATGTGACGACCATGGCTGAAGCCGAAGCCCACCAGCGGGTATTGATCTCGGAACTCAATCATCGGGTCAAGAACATGCTGGCCGTTACGGTCAGCATTGCCAGTCAGACCCTGAAAAATGCTCCCTCTTCGGAGGCTTTCGCCGAAGCGCTCATCGGTCGCCTGCGCGCCATGGCGCGGGCCTACGGAGTGCTCTCGCGCGAAAGCTGGAAAGAGGTCTCGGTAGAGGAAATCGTGCGGCAGGAAGTCGAGCCGTTCGGGCTGGAACGCATCAACACCACAGGCGAGGACATTCGGCTCAAGCCTCAGCAGGGCCTGTCGCTTGGCATGGTGATCCATGAACTTGCCACGAATGCTGGAAAATATGGCGCCTTGTCCGTGCCAAACGGCGTGGTGTCCGTGACTTGGTCGGCGTCGGATCACGGTTTTCAGCTCGAATGGTTAGAAAGCGGCGGTCCCGCTGTCAGTCCGCCTGAGAAGACGGGATTTGGTCTTTCGCTGGTGAAAGGCGAAATTGAGTATCGGCTTGGCGGAAATTTTGAAACATCTTTCGGTTCCGATGGTTTGAGCTTGCGGATTGAGTTTCCGTTTGATCATCGGGAGAGCGAAACGTGACTGCATCTCGTATCCTTATCGTCGAAGATGAATGGCTGGTCGCGGAGGAGCACCGCGCAATTCTGGAAGAGGCCGGCTTCGCCATCGCCGGGCCAGTGCCGTCCGTTGCTCGCGCGAAAAAGCTGATCGAGGGTGAAGTCATATCTGCCGCGGTCCTGGACATTGGTCTCGGCGGCGAGACCAGCGCTGCCCTTGTCCCTCTTCTAGCGCACCGCGGAATTCCGTTTGTTTTCGTCAGTGGGTACACGGCATCCGACATCCCGCAAGATTTGCGTCATCACAAAATGCTGTCAAAACCCGTGTGGGCTGCTGCGCTGGTCGAGGCCGTGCGAAATATGCTCGGTGTTCAACCGACGTCTTTGGCAAGACACCAGGACAGCGGAACGGTGCCAACCCAACGAGAAGCCCGGTAACTGCACAAAGACACTGGTTTTCATCAGATATGCGACGACATTCGGGTCCAGGCCCGAGACGGCGTCGCCGGCAAGTGCCTGCGATCCGGCCGGCACGATTGGCATGCTCCCGGTCTGGCGTACTCCAGCGCTGGGCGAAACTTCGCCACGGCGCGACGATTGGTCAGGCGATGAGCCTATCAAACAACGGGCAGTTCGCCCTCGGTTTGCCTCGCGTCGAATAGGACGCCAAGGCCGTAAGTGACGGCGCCAGCGGCTATCATCTCTGCCAACGCTGCGCTTGACACCGGGCAATGCGGCATGACCGCCTTGATCGCGAGTTCGGCATTCGCGATCGACACGAAATCGTGCCGTCGCTTACGGGTCTCCAGATATTGTTCGATCAACATCTGCAGTCGCCTTCTTTCTATTTCATCGCCAGCCATTGGTTCCTCCTGTGGACAGTCTGAAAGCCCACCACGCCTAAGGAGCGGTGGGCCTGGCGGCCCTTTTTGAGGACCGTTGACTCGAGTGAGGCGGGCAGCGTTGCTGACCAGGATGTCGAGACCGCCGAGGGGCGTTGCTGCTTCATCGACCAGCTTTCTGCAAAAGGCCTAATTGCGGATATCGCCGGCAAGCCTTTTGACCTGCCGCTTTTATTAGGTCCACCAGTTCGTCGGCGTCTTCCTGTTCTTCGGGGAGGTAGCCGAAAGCGACGTCCGCACGCTCGCGCGCGAATGCAATCGCCGCCGCACGACCAATTCCGGAATCGCCGCCGGTTATCAGCGCTTTGCGACCGGCAAGCTTGCCTGATCCCTTGTAGGTTGTTTCGCCGTGATCCGGGCGCGGCACCATCTTGGTGGCCAAACCCGGCCACTTCTGTTCCTGTGGCTTGAACGGCGGCTGGGGATATTGCGTCACCGGATTCTGTTTGAGCATCGGGCTCGCAGGGCCTGCTTTAGCAGGCACTGTTCCCGTATCGGCTGAGCCGTGGAAGCATAAGCGACGAGAATTCCTCCCGCCATGCTTCCGACGACAAGTCTACGCGCTGCGTCTGGTACATTGTCATGCTGGTCGTGGTTCATCATGGGCTCGCTTTGACGGCAGGTGACCGTTACGGAAGTGGCACCTAACCGGCCGTCGACGCGAATGTTCCCTTGTGATTGCAGTGAGTGTCGGTCGCCTTGCCCGTCTCGGCCGTGAGGCCGCATCACCACTTTTGACACAACCTCCTGCTTGTCGCGGAACGTCTTGTAGAGATCCGGCCCTGTTTCCAGATCGGCCGGTGGGTAGTCAGAAAGGAGGAATCGATTTCGCCGTTCTGGACCGTCGCCAATAAAGGTTCCAGGTAGCGTTGCGTATGCGTCTGGCCCATCCGGAAAGCCGGTCCCTTATTGATCGCCGCCAGACGGGATGTGATCGACCAGGCCAACACAGACGCCGGGAACCGAGATGGTGCCGCCTTGCGGCAGCGATAGATTGCCTCGCGCAGCACATGCGGTCTCTGCGAATGCCAGCCCGTTTGATGACGCGAAATATCAGCTCAGTCGCTGGACGCCGACCCCGGCTCGGCCATCCTACGGTGCTGTTCGGCCAAGGTGCCTGCCGGCGTGACATGCGCGGCGGCAACCTGCAGCTTGTTTTTCCAACCGCTGACGACCTGTTCATCACCGGCCATCATCGCCTCGTAACCCGTTTTGGCGACATCGGCCGGATTGTCCTTTTCATCGGAGCCGACCTTTGTATCCATCATTTCAGCGCGCTCGAAGAATCGCGTCTGCGTGGGGCCAGGCATCAGCACGGTGACCGTCACGCCGCTATCTTTCAGCTCATGGCGGAGCGCGATCGAGAAGGAATCGATGAACGCCTTCGTGCCGTTGTAGACGGCCTGGAATGTGCCGGGCATGAAGCCGGCGATCGATCCGGTGAACAGGATGCGCCCGCGGCCTCGCCGGGCCATCTTGGCGCCGAGTTCATGCGCCAGATAGACCGTTCCGGTGACATTGGTGTCGATGATCCGGCGGACTTTTCGCCAGTCCTGGTCGACGAAGCCGTTGCCGAGCCCGCGTCCCGCATTGAGAAACAACAGGTCGATATCGCGATCGCCGATCTGGGAGATCAACCGATCGGCGCCCTCGACGGTCGCCAGATCGGCCTCAATGGCTTCGACCGTTACATTGTGGGTCTCAAGTGCCTCTGCCGCCTGCCGGATAGCCGGCTCGTCGGCGGCGATGATCAGGTCGTAACCGTCTTTAGCGCACAGCTTTGCGAGTTCCCTTCCGATGCCACTCGAGGCGCCGGTCACCACAGCGAGTTTGGCGTCCGTCATCATATCCTCCATCTTCGTGCCATCGGAACCACGAGCGGGCACAATTGTTCCGCGGCGTTTGGGCTGGATTGATCGTGCGCTGTCATCACGGTCAGGCGACGGTCGTCATCGCGGTCGTTGCGCGCGTTCATGGATGGGCCGTTGCGACAAAAACCGTTCTACGCCATGAGAACTCGCCATGGCCTACCTTCAAAAGGCCCACCAACGCCTGGATTGAGTACTCAGAACGGCGATGAGCCTAATCAGTTGAAGTTGGAACAAGTGGCCCGGCTGGAAGTTCGAACCGTGCAGCGTTGTTGCCCTCCCATGTTGATGCTGCGCGATCGGGTCATCCCCTCAGCCCGATCTGCCCGCGCTTCTCCGCGCCAAAGAGAAGCGCGGGCCCGCCCTCTTTCACGGCTGTCCGGGATGGAGCGTTTTGTTACGTGGGACTAGCCGACCTCACAGGCTCGTCGTCGGTTTCGTTTGACGAGCTCTCCTAGCGCTCTAGATCATTGATGCCGGACGCAGTTGGTTCGGGCCGGGGAGGAAATCCGCGTGGCGCATCCAACGCGCGCTGTACCCCATAACGACCGTCATTTTCCGGTTGGCTGCCTGTGCTTGCTTCTGATTCTAGCCGGGTTGGCCGGATGCTCGTCTTCCAATCAGGTGGCGCAGCAATCACGAACAGCGGCCTCCGCGGCACAGACCGTATCGATGGTGCTGGATGCCTGGGTGGAGGGAGCGGCACCGTCCGCCTATGCCACGGCCGCACTGCACTCGGTCGGAAAAACGCTGGCCGATGTCGAGGCGCAAATTCGATCGGCCGAGACCGCTGAACCAGCCGGGCGAGCAGGACTGACGGCAGCAGTCAACAGTTTGTCGGTGGCGGTGGCGCATGCCGAGGCGGGATTGCGGGTGAACAATCGCACTGAGGTGGAAAGCGCACAACAGGATCTTCGGGCGGGCATGCGCTCGCTCGCCGCCGCTTACACCAGCGCTTTCGGACCAAAGCGGTGAAGAAACTTCTGGAAATATCGCTTGGCGTCGTCACCAGTGTCGGAGGTTTCCTCGAAGTCGGGTCGATGGCTACGGCGGCGCAGGCGGGTGCCGCCTTCGGATTCCAGCTAATCTGGGCCATAGTTCTCGGCACCATATGCATCATCTTTTTGGTTGAAATGGCCGGTCGGTTCGCCGCGATGAGCCATCACACGATCTCAGAGGGCATTCGTGAAAGATTTGGGTTCAACGTCTTTCTATGGCCGTTGCTCGTCGTCCTTCTCGTCAATTTCATGGTGCTGTCCGCTGAGATCGGCGGTGTGGCCATCGCACTCGAACTTGCCACCGGCATAGGCTTCCAGTGGTGGGCACTGCCGGTGGCGTTGCTGGCATGGTTGCTGCTGTGGAAAGGCACGTTTGGCTTTATCGAGAAAGGCGTTTCGGTCCTCGGCCTCGTGACGCTGTGCTTCGTGGTTGGTGCGGTGATGTTAAAGCCCGACTGGACAGCGGTCGCTGGCAGCGCCGTGCCTTCGCTGCCGGCTCACGATGCCATCAATTACTGGTTCATGGCGGCCAGCATTCTCGGCGCGTCGATATCGCCTTATCTTTTCATGTTCTATTCCTCGGGAGCTATCGAGGACAAATGGGATGAAAGCCACCTTGGGGCCAATCGTGCCATCGCCGGGCTGGGCATGACCTTCGGTGGGACCATTTCGATCGGCGTGTTGATCGTCGCTGCTCTCGTTCTCGCGACGCGCGGCATCGACCAGGTGGACGACTATCACCAACTGCCGTTGATGCTGATCCCTATATTCGGCTTCTGGGGGTTCGTTCTATTCGTTGCCTCGCTCGCCATTGCCTGTTTCGGCGCCGCACTCGAAGTCGGGTTGCAACAGGCATATCTGGTGGCGCAGGGCTTTGGCTGGACCTGGGGCGAGGATCGCAAGCCGCGCGATGATCCGGGCTTCAGTGCCGTCTATACGGCATCATTGTTTTTGGCCGCCATTCCGATCATGCTTGGCCTCGACCCACTGAGGCTGACCATCTTTTCCATGGCGGTAACGGCGGCGAGCCTTCCGCTGACGGTAGTTCCATTTCTCTTCCTGCTGAATGACGAACGCTATGTCGGCGAACATCGCAACGGCATCATTTCGAATGCCGCCGTTGTCTTCATTATCGCGCTTGCCTTCGTGCTCGCCGTGGTGACGATTCCGCTGCAGATATTCGGAGGCACATGATGGAATTGATGCGTGATCTCCTGGACAAGCAGGTGTTCGACCGCCGGCGGGTCAAGATCGGCAAGGTCGACGGAGTGGTGGCCGAGTTGCGGCGGGGCAAACCACCAGGGATTGTCGCGATAGAACTCGGCTCCATCACTTTGGCGCGCCGCCTTGGCGCGCGGCCCGGGGAATGGATGGCGCAACTGGCGACGAGGGTGGGTGGCAAACGCCACGCCGAGCCACACAGGATTGCGTGGAAAAAGGTGCAGGACAACGGGCTCGACATCGAATGTGACATCGAGGTGGGCGAGACGTCGATTTTCGCCTGGCAGGACTGGTTGCGCGATCATGTCATCGGGCGCATCCCAGGAGCGTGATGATGAGGACAGTCAACCTCGAACATCTTGCCGGGCGACGCGTGCTCTCGCAGCGCGGAAAGAGCATCGGTCACATCGAAGAGATTCTCGCCGAACAGCGTGGCGACGAGCTCGTCGTTACTGAATTCCACGTTGGCATCTACGCCGCGTTCGAGCGTCTGTCGGCCTCCACCATCGGCATCGCGATGCTCGACCTGTTTCGGCTGCGCCGCCGCGACGGCCTGTACCGCATTCCCTGGGATAAACTCGATATCTCCGATCCGGCGCGACCGCGGCTACTATGCCCGATGACCGAGCTTCCTGGATGGAAAGGGCAAAAGGACCTTCGGGAGTAGATGGCTACGGCTGGGAGGGCTAAGGCGCCGGCGTTTTGCCGGCGAACAGCCGTTCGTGCAGATGGCGCCTCCGCAAAGATTACTGCAGGTTCTTGCGAAGGAAGATGCGGGCGTGTCCTGGAATAACGAATTCGACCTTGCCGAATTCCTCAAACCCATGATGCCGGTAAAATTGAGGCGCCTGGAAACTGCTCGTCTCGACGACGGCTCTCTTGCATCCACGCCTAACGGCTTCCTCCTCGATCGCCATAAGAAGCTGTGATCCATAGGATCGGCCACGCAATTTTTCAGGCAAGAAGAACATGTCGAGAAACAGGAGCCCCAGTTCCGTTCTGCCCCAAATTCCACCCCAGATCTTTCCGGAGGGGTCGGTAAGCTCCGCGCCGATCACTGCCCGGTCATCGATTCCGGTTTGTTCGATGTTGTGTCGATAGAGCGCAGCGGCCGCCTGCGTTCGTGCATCCCCGTTGTGAGCCAGAGCGATTGTAAATCCTTCGGATCGAGCCGGCATGCGTTCTGCTCCTGCGTCGGAATGGTCTTGAGATTCAACCGTCAGATTAACATCAAGGCGGCCGGTTCGCTCGCAGCTCTGATCGCCGCTTCTGTTGTAACCCGTCTTGCCCACATTCCGCATCGCGATCCGCGTCGGATGCATGCAGCCGCGCCGAACATATCGCTTTGGTGTTGAACAAAGCCCATCCTGCCCTTGTCAGGTCTTATCACAATTCGTGCGCCGTCAAGAGTGTCCACCTCGACGAAGGCTGCTGCGGATCACAATCCATTACGCCGGGAACAATGAGAAAAACCTGTCGTTGGGAAAGCGATCGCAATTCGGCGATTCAAACACGGAGACTCCAATGTTGAAGAAAATTCTAGCCGCGTCGGTGATAACTATTGCCTTGGCCGGTTCCGCCTTGGCGCAGACAAATGGAACGGGTGCTGGCGGCACGGCTGGCACGGGTAATGGAACTGGTACTGGAACTGTTGGCAGCGGCGGCGCCGCTGGCAATGGCACTGGCAGCGGGAATGCGGCCGTGCCAACCGATCCGAATTCCACAAACTCGACTACAAAATCGAACGGCATGACCGACCGTTGCAAGGACGCCGCAGGCAATGACATCGATAACAACACTGCAAGTGGCGCAACGACCTCGACCGTGCAAAATTGCAACAAGTAGCCGATGGACCTAGCGGCTTCGGCCGCCCGAAGGCCCGCCATCAAGACAATGGCGGGCCTTCGAGTACGTGCCTCGCATGGCTGGATACATAGGAGCACATGTGTCCAAAGAGACCCGGCGGGCCAAACTCGATCGCTTAGCAGCCTCGATTCCGAAGCACGAATTTGAATTCCTAATGAAGATTGCAAAGCTAAGCCGTCATGACTTACTTGGCCTGATCGCTAAACACGATGGCGGCAGGGACAAGGTCTATAGGGACCTTGCGGCCCACTTGGCAGCAACTGAGGCCGCCCCGGAGCCCGTACATGAGGCGGCAGCTGACGACGGCCAAACAGCTGGAGCATCTCCAGCCACGAACTCGCCCGCCGGCAAGTAGCGGCGAAGATCATTTCGGCGCCAGCCCTGACGCTCCACGGAAGCGACGACCGTGTCGTCCTTCTAAAGTCTTCGAATGGGTTGGACGAGCATTTCACCGCGCCTTACCAACGAGAACTGCTGGATACGGCAAGCGGGAGGCGCTTTAAGTCTGGCCCGCCATTCAGGTTCATCGGACATGCCGGAACCTGAAGCGCCGCCGCGCATTTCGTCTCCAGGCATGACCGATCTTGCGGTAATCGCCAGGGAGAAATTCAGATGCAAACTTCAGGCGCAACTTCACAGCAAAACCTTGGCCGATTGGCCATAGAACCGTTTTCCGGCACGGTGACGGTGCGGTTTTCCGACGCCATCGTCGCAGCTACGGAGCGGGCGAAGGTCCTGCGTGAAGACGGGCACGAGCCCGTTTTCTATATCCCCTTCGAGGACATCTATTTCGATCTTTTCGAAAAGACCGACACCACCACCTGGTGCCCGCTTAAAGGCACCGCAAGCTACTGGCGTGTCCACGCCGTCGGCAGTTCTTCCGACGATTTCATGTGGGCCTACGAAACGCCCGATGCGGCTGCTCTGGCTATTGCAGGTCACGGCGCTTTCGATCCGGAAAAGGCCCGTATCGATGTCGACCCTGCCGAGGACAAGCGACACACGCCACATATCGTCGAATAGGTTTCATCAGGCAGAGACAATCACGGTAACGACAGGCGCGATGAGCATTTTCTACCAGGCGGCAAAGATTGCGGAGGAGGTTCACGAGTCGCAGCGCGATAAGACCGGGCGGCCCTACATCGAGCATTGCCGCCGTGTCGTCGACGCCGTCGAGACAATCGATCAGAAGACTGTTGCCTACCTTCATGACGTTCTGGAGAAAGGCGAAGGCTGGACCCGCGCCAAGCTCGAAGAAGCAGGCTTCGGACCGACAATTGCCGCGGCGGTCGATGCCATGTCGCGCAGGCCGGATGAGGAGTATTTCGCCTTTGTCCGGCGGGCTGCGTCGAACCCAGTGGCGCTCCCCGTAAAACGCGCCGATCTGGAGGACAACATCTGGCAGTCGAGGCAGGTCCGAGCGTCGGCGGCCAAATATGAAGAGGGCCTTCGCATACTTGACCAAGAGTTCTCCCGAAAATAGTGCGCGCCCGACGCTGGCATTGCATTTGTCGAGGCAGCCATCGCCTGCGAGAGCTTGCGGCGCAGAGCACGTTTCCGCTCTCCTGGCCGTCAGTTTTTCCGCGCCGGCGTGCGCCTTGGGGTCGTCGTCTGGACCATGGAACGTGTGATTGGGTCAAAGCTCCTTTGGAGATGGATCGCAGCGTCTCGAAAAGAAGTAACGGCCCGGCTCGGAATCAGGAACTCCTCCAGCACCGGTGCGTTGACCAGCAAGCCGGGACGAGTTCCCGGCCTCCGCGGGTGGCGGGCAAGCCGCCGCCGAACCCGAACTTCTGCACAATGAAAGGTAAGGCCATGGGCTTCTTTTCGAAGGACATCAAGACACTCGACGATCTCTTCGTGCACACGCTGCGCGACATCTATTACGCCGAAAAGCAGATCGAGAAAGCGCTGCCGAAGATGATCGGCAAGGCAACCGATCCGCAATTGAAGGCCGGATTCGAAAAACACCTCGAGCAGACCAAAGGCCATATCGAGCGCGTCGAACAGGTGTTCGAATTGCATGGCGTCAAGGCCAAGGAGGTCAACTGCCCGGCGATAGACGGCATTCTGGAGGAAGCCGACGATGTGAGCGGCGACGTTGACGACAAGGAGGTCCTAGACGCGGCACTGATAGCCTCGGCGCAGGCGGTCGAACATTATGAGATGACCAGATATGGCACGCTCATCGCCTGGGCCAAGCAGCTTGGCCGCAGTGACTGCGCCAACGTATTGGCCAAGAACCTGAAGGAAGAGCAGGCGACCGATCGCAAGCTCACCGAAATGGCGGAAAGCAAGATCAACATGCAGGCTGCCGAGTAGACCGTCCTAGGTCATGATGAGATTTGGTTGAAATCTCATCATGACCTAACCCTGTTGAAGCATGATTTTTCCAAAACCGGCACCAGTGCTGCGTTGAGTCGATCTCCATCGTTGTCCACGGAACTTTCATGACGGGCGAATCTGCCATCTCTCGCGATCTGCCGACGAGTGTAAAATCGTCTTTCGGCGTGGCGTTGAGCACGGCGCCGATGGAAGCAAAGGCTGCCGACACGTTGCCGGCCGATGCTGGCCGATGGCAATACGAACCCAAATGGGACGGGTTCCGCTGCCTGGCCTTTAAATCCGGCGCGGCCGTGGAGTTGCGTGCAAAATCCGGCAAGCCGTTAGGGCGGTATTTCCCGGAAGTCGTCGCGATGTTGCATGAACTGAAAACAAAAGAGTTCGTGGTCGATGGTGAGATCGTCATCGAAATTGCAGGCTCTCTTTCTTTCGACGCCTTGCAGATGCGGCTGCATCCGGCGGAAAGCAGGATCCGGAAACTGTCGGTCGCGACGCCGGCAAAGCTGATCCTCTTTGACATGTTGGCGACCTCCGAGGGCGTCTTGATGCAGCAGCCGCTCTCGGTTCGGCGCGCTGCACTCGAACTGTTCGTAAAGTCGGCCGGGCGAAAGGATCTCGAACTGTCTCGGGCAACGCTTGATTTGGCGGCGGCAGGCAGATGGCTAGGCCAATCCGGACAAGGTTCGACCGACGGGGTCGTTGCCAAGCTTCTCGATGACGAATATCGACCCGGCGAGCGCGCCATGATCAAAGTCAAGCGCCTGCGCACGGCCGATTGTGTCGTCGGAGGGTTCCGCTACCTGGCGAATTCGCGTGAAGTCGGCTCCCTGTTGCTCGGCCTGTACAATGACCAGGGGCAACTCGACCACGTCGGGTTCACTTCGACGATCGCCCGGGAGGACAGGGCCAAGCTTACGCGACAACTTGAAGCTTTGCGATCGGCTCCTGGCTTTACGGGAAAAGCACCGGGCGGTCCCAGTCGGTGGAGCACGGAAAGAAGCGGACAATGGGAGCCATTGCGGCCCGAACTGGTGGCGGAGGTGCGGTTCGATCATGTCACCGGCGATCGTTTCCGTCATGGCACCAAATTTCTGCGATGGCGTCCTGACAAAAGCCCGAAGCAATGCACGTTCGAACAGATACTTGGAAAATGAGGCTTGGCGAGGCGTCGATAGGTCCACACCATCGAGACCAAATCCGTCAAGCATTCGGCGCAGCCAAATCCAGTCGCATTTCACTGGCGATCTTGAACCCGGCGGCGAGATAAACGCCTTTGCAGGAGGATGCCGGACCAAACTCGTTGTTCAGTCTGTCACCACGCCTCGCTTTGGCGGATCACGGTTCTCGTCCGGATTAGGAACTGGCACTTCGTCGGGAAGAAGATCCGGCTCAGGCTCGCGTATGTCCGGCGTCCACGTCGGCGCATCCACTGGCGGCTCTTCGGTTGGCTCTGGTTTGGGGGGCACATCTATTCTCCGGGTTTCGCTTGGGCGTGGGGTTCGGCCCGCCACCGGTCGCGCGTCGCCGCGTCTGGAGGCGAAAGGGTCTTTTCACACCCCATGTATTTTTACCGATGGCCAGCGGTCCTGGGGCTTGTCGGCGCCCGATCAGAGTCCTGCGTTCCGGCTCCTTTGAGCGCAATGTTGGCATCCGCTGCCTCTGGCTCTTTGAGGACTGCCCTGTCGACGTTCTTGATCTCGGCCATAAGGCATCGTCCTTGGTGGCCAACGGGCAACCGCGAGAATTGTTCCGAGCTATTAAGGGCGGCTGGAGCTGCTGTGCGGACCTTCTGGCTGGGCAGTTATCAACTATGCTGTCTTGCGTTTCGGTGAGGCTCTCTTTGTGGATCTCGCCAGCCCTTCCTGTTTGAGGCTCTTCTTCAGCACCTCAGCGAGGTTGATGACATTCTCCTGTGGCCTTGGTGCGGGCTTCGGCAGCTTCTTGCCTTTGCGCTTTGCATCGATCATGGCGATCAGCGCGTCTTCATAGCTGTCTTCAAATTTCGAGGGATCGAAGGTCGTCACTTTTTTGTCAATAAGCATGCCGGCGATTTCGAGCAGATCGGGGTCGTATTTCTGCTTGGTCAATCCATCGAACACAGTGCTTTCCGAAACCATTTCGTTGTGGTTGCGAAGCTCGGTCATCACCATGCCCTTGCCATAGGGCTGAATCAGCACTTCGCGGCCGCGCTGGTAGAGCACCACGCAGGATCGAGCGGCCACGCCCTTGTTCTTCATGGCATCGCGGATCACTCCGTATGCTTCGATTGCGGCGCCGTCGGCCGGGATCAGATAGTAGGGCTTCTCGAGATAGCGCGTATCGATATCGTCAATCGATACGAATTCGCCGACTTCGAGCGTGTGCTTCGACGTCAGCTTCAACGCCTTTATGTCGTCAGGTTCGATCTGGAGAAATTCGTCCTTTTCGATCTCGAAACCCTTCACCTGATCCGCTGCATCCACCAGCTGTCCGGTTTCCTCGTCGGCGTAGACGCTCCTGACCGGGAGACCGTCCTTGCGGTTCAAAATCTTGAAATGGATCTTGGATGCTTCGCTGGTTGCGCCGACAATCTTCACGCCGCAAGTAACCGAACCAACCTTCAAGAAGCCCTTCCAGGCAGCACGTGGCGCGGCCATTTTGCGCTTATCCCGTTTCCAGCTAGGGCAACGCGTTTCCGTTCGAATTGTTCCTGCGGCGGGGGCTCGGTGCACCGTGAATGTCCGGCGGGGAAATCCTGTCGGTCTAGACAGCGATTTTCATCGGCACGATGCATCTTTTGGCAACCCGTCGGCGTTGGAAGTGAGCCCATTTGCCGAGGTGAGTTCCATGAAAGTGTCGACGAGGGACGATTTGAAAACCAAGGCGCAGCTCTCGGAAGACGCTGACCTCATCGTAAATCGTACAGTCCATTTCGTCGGAGTATGGATTGAGGAGCATGTGATCGAAAAGCCTGCTCTCATGCGGAAGGGCGTCGATGCCGCAGAGGAACTCGCAAGCCAATGCATCGCGGATGCAGACGAGGAAGGCATCGCCCCCGAGGACATTCAGGACGAAGTCGGGGACCTCAAGGAGTACATTGCCGAGATGATCGTGGAGCAAGGCGGTCGCGGCTCTGCAGTTAATTCTGAACCAGACATGAGCTACTTCTGCGCAAGGGCCTCGGCGCCGCAGCTTCGCGTTGACCGGCTATATCGCCGCTCCAAGTCCAACAAGAGCATCATTGTTGAGAGGAACAAGTCATCGATCCCGCCCACTGGATAGCATTCGTGGGAACGGTCGTCCTGCTGCAGATGCCGCCCGGGCCGGATAGCATGCTGGTAACGGCGCGCGGCATAGGGCAGGGACGCAGGGTTGCGCTGTTCACGGTATTGGGGATGACGGCCGGCGCCGGCATGGTTCAGCTTCCTCTCATAGCGTTCGGTGTTTCGTCTCTCGTGCGAACCTCCCCACTAGCTTTTGGAGCACTGCAATGGCTTGGGGCGGCGTATCTCGTATGGCTCGGGCTAGGGCTGGTCTTCACGAAGCCGGAAACACAGGCCCGGCCGGATACGACGCCGATCAAGGCCGTTGCCGCGGCACGGGAAGGCATGATTGCCAATCTGTTCAATCCGTGGCCCATCACGTTTATGGTAGCGTTCCTGCCTCAGTTCGTTGATCCGCATGGGAGTTCCGTGACGCTTCAACTGTTGTTGCTGGGAGCAACTCAGAAAATGACGGGCGTGTTGGTGTTGGGGACCTATGCCGTGGCCTCCGGCAGCATAGGCGCCTGGATCCTGAAGCGCCCTCGTGTGCGGCTTTGGCAGCAGCGGATCGCCGGCCTCTTCATTGTTGGCCTTGGGTTCCGAATGGCCTTTGGCGGCGCAAGCCGTTAAGTTGCCCGGCCAGCGCCTGCATCCGCAGGAACCGAAAGCGCACCATGAACATTGTCAGACACAGGCAGGAGAGTGTCATGCAAGTCGTTCGGACCGAAGTGGTGAATGCCAGGGCGCCAGACGGGCAGTCGGTTCGCCGGGTGATATTTTGCGGCGAGGGCGGCGACTGCGTTACGGTGGACATGGCAAACGTCGGGATACAAGCTGAAGATGACGTGCTTGCCCGCGCAAAGGCAATCCTGGTCCAGACAGCGACCTTTGATCTCGCAGCCAATGGATATGACGCGAGCAGCAACGGCAATTTCGACCAGGTCGAGATAACCTCTGCAAGCGACGGCGCCGGCGACGTATATGTCTTTGAGTATCGCGATGGCGAAACCAGCCGACGCATACCGCCGTCGAGGATGGCGAGCCTTGAGGCGGCCCGGTCCGAAGCTATCCGCTGCGCAATCGATCTTCTTGCCGACCTGCAGCCTGGCACGGACGCTCTGTCCGGCTGGCTTGTGAGGGTATCCAACGAAAACGGTGAATTGCTTTACACTGTTGATGTGGCTGAGGCCGATGCAGCGCGGCAGGCAGGCCAGTAACCCAAACCCGACGGAATCCACCAGTGGCCGCCCAAGGATTGATTCACGGACCAATAGGCGACGATGGCCTGCATCTGTGCGTCGACATGCAGCGCCTGTTTGCGCCGGGTGGACCTTGGCCCGTGCCGTGGGCTGAAAAGGTGGTCCCGGCGATCGAAGAACTGGTCGCCAGACATGCCAGCCGTACCCTGTTCACGCGCTTCATTCCTGCCGCCCGCCCGGGCGAGGCGCCGGGAATGTGGGCAAACTACTATCGTCGGTGGGCGGAGGTAACCCTTTCCAACATCGATCCGCGCCTGATTGAGCTGATGCCTCAACTTGCACGATTTGTACCGCCGGCGACGGTGGTCGACAAACATGTCTATTCGCCCTGGACCGAGGGGCGGCTCGACGCGCTGCTGAGTGGCTCCGGCGTGCGTGCGCTCGTGATCACCGGTGGCGAAACCGACGTTTGCGTTCTCGCGACCGTGCTTGGCGCCATCGATCGTGGCTTCCGCGTCATTCTCGTCACCGATGCCATCTGCAGCTCTGCCGACCAGACCCATGACGCACTGATGGAAGTCTACCATTCCCGCTTCAGTGAGCAGATTGAGGCGGCCAGCATGGCGGAGGTGTTGGAGTGTTGGCCACAACTCACTCGCTGATCTGGGGGGCTTCAAGTGAAAGGGCCGACAATCGTCATTCTGGTCGGGTGGACTGTTTCAGTTGGCGGACGGCACTACAGTGAACCGGAAAACGTATATGAACGGCACGATTGCCTGATCTGGTCGCTCGCGTGAATCAGTGTCTGGAAGCGTACAAAGCCTTGCAGAGCTATCGACAGCGCGGCCAACCGTCATAGAATGAACAGGATACAGCGCCGAAGACTCGATGCCGGCATCTAGCAATCTTTGCGAGACATCCGGCGCCTCTGCCGTCGGCCTTCCGCAGGGAGGATGATGTGCTGAAAACCGAAGTCATTGACCTTGAAACCTATAGCGCAGTACGCGGTGATCTCTGGCTATCGCGCTGACGACATTATCTCGACGGCGTTTGCGGTCGATGAAATCCGCGCAAGGTTTCCTGAGTGTCGCTGCGACGACGAGGAATTGGTCGGGCTTATGGTCCATGCCGTGTCCGGCAAGAAAATTGCCGTGAGCTTCGACCACCGGGTGGAACCGGTCAGGCGGCGTGCTGCGCTGCCGATCGCTTCGGAGAGCAAAGGACTGCGATAATTGGACCACCATAGGTCCGTTGCGATTTTGGAAGACGAGGCGTTTATCGCGCTCGAACTTGAAGACATGTTGCGCGACGCGGGGTTCGACATCGCTGGGGTCTTTTCGTCCTGCGCCGACGCGCTGGAATGGTTCAGGGGCAGTTCTCCCGACATCGTTGTCATGGATATCGGCCTGGCGGATGGGGATTGCGTACGAATAGCTACGTTGCTTGACGCCCGAAACATCCCCTTTGTCGTCCATTCGGCAAGCTACGCCAATTCGGGTTTTCACGATCCGATTTTCCTTCAAGGGACATGGGTCGCAAAGCCTGCCTCGCCTTCCGAGTTGCGCAACGCAATTCATGCCTCTCTGGCAATGGCAAACGGCGATGGCGTGTCGTGGTCGGCTAAAGCCCGATAAATCCACAACCGCATCATGAAATCCGGCGTTCAAACCAAGGCGCAATCGTCGGCCTGGAATTCACGGCACGATGGAACAAAATTGAAAATGCCGCGTTTGGCGTCTTGCGGCGCGATCCACCATTAGCCGCGGGGGCAACTTTATCCGTATAAATCCATAGGGCTGGGAGTGGCGCTGTGACCGTGCAGGCATCCAAGAAGCAATTGGACCGTCGAAGCATCCTGAATTCTCTGAAAGCCTTCCGGCGCGGCGATTTCTCCGTCCGCATCGACAATGTTTATGAAGGCCTCGATTCCGAGATAGCTGAGACTTTCAATGAGATCGCTGACCTCAACGACCAAGTGACGCGCGAGTTCGAGCGCTTGAGCCGGGTCGTCGGCAAGGAAGGGCGGATAGGCGAGCGCGGCCGGGTTCGCAATGCCACCGGCAGTTGGGAATCCAGTGTCCGTTCAGTCAATGATCTCATAGAAGACATGGTTCAGCCAACGGCTGAGGTTGCGCGCGTTATCGGCGCCGTCGCCAAGGGTGACCTGTCGCAGACCATGATGGTCGAAATTGACGGCCGACCGCTGCGCGGCGAATTCCTGCGCATCGGCAAGATCGTCAACACCATGGTCGGCCAGTTGGCCTCCTTCGCCTCCGAGGTGACGCGCGTGGCGCGCGAGGTCGGTACGGAAGGCAAGCTCGGCGGCCAAGCCCGGGTCAAGGGCGTCGCCGGCACGTGGAAAGATCTGACCGACAACGTCAACGCGATGGCCACGAACCTGACCGGGCAAGTGCGCAACATCGCGGAGGTTACGACCGCAGTCGCGTCGGGCGACCTGTCGAAGAAGATCACAGTCGATGTCAAGGGCGAAATCCTCGAACTGAAGAACACCATCAACACGATGGTGGACCAGCTTAATTCCTTCGCTTCGGAAGTGACGCGCGTGGCGCGCGAGGTCGGCACTGAAGGCAAGCTTGGCGGCCAGGCGCGCGTTGAGGGTGTTGGTGGCACGTGGAAGGATCTGACCGACAATGTGAATTCCATGGCCGAGAACCTGACTGGCCAGGTGCGCAACATCGCCGAAGTGACGACCGCGGTGGCTTTGGGCGACCTGTCGAAGAAGATTACGGTCGACGTGAAGGGCGAGATTCTCGAGCTGAAATCCACGATAAACACGATGGTGGACCAGCTGAATTCATTCGCGGGCGAGGTCACGCGCGTGGCACGCGAGGTTGGCACCGAAGGCAAGCTTGGCGGCCAGGCGCAGGTGCGCGGCGTCGCCGGCACCTGGAAGGACCTCACCGACAACGTCAACTCGATGGCCGAGAACCTGACCGGTCAGGTGCGCAATATCGCCGAGGTGACCACGGCGGTCGCGTCGGGCGATCTGTCCAAGAAGATCACGGTCGCCGTGCAAGGCGAAATCCTGGAACTCAAGGACACCATCAACACGATGGTCGACCAACTGAACTCCTTTGCCTCGGAAGTGACGCGCGTGGCACGCGAGGTCGGCACCGAAGGCAAGCTGGGCGGCCAGGCAGAGGTGAGGGGCGTCGGCGGCACATGGAAGGATTTGACCGACAACGTCAATCTCATGGCCGCCAACCTGACTGGCCAGGTTCGAAACATCGCAGAAGTCACCACCGCCGTGGCGCGCGGCGACCTGTCGAAGAAGATCACCGTCGACGTCAAAGGCGAGATCCTGGAGCTCAAGGACACCGTCAACACGATGGTCGACCAACTGAACTCCTTCGCCTCTGAGGTCACGCGTGTGGCCCGCGAAGTGGGATCGGAAGGCAAGCTTGGTGGCCAGGCGCATGTCGAAGGCGTCGGTGGCACCTGGAAGGATCTGACCGACAACGTCAACGCCATGGCCGGCAATTTGACGGTGCAATTGCGCGACGTGTCGAAGGTGGCAACGGCCATTGCGACCGGCGACTTGACCCAGAAGATCACCGTCGACGCGCTGGGCGAGATCTTGCAGATTAAGGACGTCATCAACACGATGGTCGACCAGCTCAATTCCTTCGCTTCGGAAGTGACGCGTGTGGCGCGCGAGGTCGGCTCCGACGGCAAGCTTGGCGGCCAGGCGCAGGTGCGGGGCATAGGCGGCACGTGGAAGGATCTGACAGAAAACGTCAACGCCATGGCAGCCAACCTGACCGGCCAGGTGCGCAACATCGCCGAGGTGACCACCGCCGTGGCGCTCGGGGACCTTTCGAAGAAGATCACCGTCGATGTCCGCGGCGAGATCCTGGAGCTGAAGGACACCATCAACACAATGGTGGACCAGCTCAATTCCTTCGCTTCGGAAGTCACGCGCGTGGCACGCGAGGTCGGCACGGAAGGCAAGTTGGGAGGCCAGGCGCAGGTGCGCGGCGTTGCCGGCACGTGGAAGGATCTCACAGACAATGTGAACTCGATGGCCGAGAATCTGACCGGCCAAGTGCGCAACATCGCCGAAGTCACGACCGCCGTGGCGCGCGGCGACCTGTCGAAGAAGATCACCGTCGATGTGAAGGGCGAAATCCTGGAGCTCAAGTCGACCATCAACACCATGGTGGACCAGTTGAACTCCTTCGCCGGCGAGGTCACCCGAGTCGCGCGTGAGGTTGGCACCGAGGGCAAGCTTGGTGGCCAGGCGCGCGTCGAAGGTGTTGCCGGTACCTGGAAGGACCTGACCGACAACGTCAACCTGATGGCGACGAACTTGACCAATCAGGTGCGTGGCATCGCCGATGTCGTGACGGCTGTCGCGCAAGGCAATCTCAGGCGCAAACTGACGGTCGACGCGAAGGGAGAGATCGCCCTGCTGGCCGACACCATCAACGGAATGATCGAGACGCTTGCCACCTTTGCCGACCAGGTGACCAACGTCGCCCGTGAGGTGGGCATCGAGGGCAAGCTCGGCGGTCAGGCGCGTGTGCCAGGTGCCGCCGGCCTCTGGCGCGACCTCACCGACAATGTCAATCAACTCGCTGCCAATCTGACCACCCAGGTGCGTGCCATCGCCGAGGTTTCGACGGCGGTGACCAAGGGCGATCTTACCCGTTCGATCAGCGTCGAAGCCTCCGGCGAGGTCGCCGCGCTAAAAGACAACATCAACGAGATGATCCGCAATCTGAAGGATCAGACGCTGAAGAATGCCGAGCAGGACTGGTTGAAGACCAATCTCGCCCGGTTTTCGCGCATGCTGCAAGGCGAGCGCGACCTTGCCACCGTCTCGCGGCTCATCATGTCCGAACTCGCTCCTCTGGTGAACGCCCAGTATGGGGTGTTCTACGTCACCAATCGCGACGAGGAGGAATCCTATCTTGAGCTGGCGGCTTCCTATGGCGCCGAGAGCAAAGCTGCCATCAAGCAGCGGCTTGATCTGCGAGAGGGCCTCGTTGGGCAAAGTGCCGCCGACAAGCGCGCCATCATGCTGGACAATGTGCCGCCAGAATTCCTTCGGGTCACATCTGGTCTTGGCAGCGCCTCGCCAGCCAATGTCATCATCCTGCCTGCCCTGTTCGAGGATGAAGTCAAAGCCGTCATCGAGCTCGCCTCGTTCGGCGAGTTTCGTGACACACACCAGTCGTTCCTCAACCAGCTCATGGAATCCGTCGGCATCGTTCTCAACACCATCGCTGCGACGATGCGCACGGAGGGCCTGCTCAAGCAGTCGCAACTGCTGACGTCGGAATTGCAAGCGCGTCAAACCGAGCTGACAAAAAAGCAGGAAGAGCTGCATGCGACGAACGAGGAGCTGCAGGAAAAGGCGCAGCTGCTCGAGAACGAAAAGAAGCAGGTCGAAAACAAGAATCTCGAAATCGAGATGGCGCGACGCGCGCTGGAGGAAAAAGCCGAGCAACTGGCGCTCACGTCGAAATACAAATCCGAATTCCTGGCCAATATGAGCCACGAACTGCGCACGCCGCTCAATTCGCTGCTCATTTTGTCAAACCTGCTGGCGACCAACCAGCACGGCAACCTCAACGAAAAACAGGTAGAGTTCGCCCGCACCATCAATTCGGCAGGAACCGATCTTCTCAGCCTCATCAACGATATCCTCGATCTGTCGAAGATCGAGTCGGGCACTGTTTCCATCGACATCAACGATATGCCGGTGACGCATCTTCGCCAGCATATGGAACGAACTTTTCGTCAGCTGGCAGCCGACAAGGGACTTGGCTTCACCATCAAGGTCGATCCGGCGCTTCCCGACACGGTCCGCACAGATGAGAAACGCTTGCAGCAGATTGTCCTCAACCTGCTTTCCAACGCATTCAAATTCACCTCGGAAGGCGAGGTCAGCCTGAACTTCCGGGTTGAGAAGGCCGGCCGCCGCAATGGCGCGACGCAGCCGGTGAAGGCTCTCGCGATCGCCGTCACCGACACCGGCATTGGCATTCCAGAAGACAAACAGAAGCTGATTTTCGAGGCCTTCCAGCAGGCCGATGGCACCACCAGCCGCAAGTATGGCGGCACCGGCCTTGGGCTCTCGATCAGCCGCGAGATCGCTCGCTTGCTTGGCGGCGAATTGCGGGTCGAAAGCACGCCGGGCAAGGGGTCGACATTTACCCTCATCATCCCGTTCGACGGCCCCCGCGTGACGACAGTACAGTCGACCTTGGCTCCGGCGGCGGAGGCGGTTGCTGCGACAGCTCTGCTCAGCAGTCCGCCCTCGGCAGAGCTGATCGACGACCGCGATTCAATCCTACCCACCGATCGGATCGTGTTGATCGTCGAAGACGATCCGACCTTTGGCGGGTTGCTGCTTGGCCTCGCCCGGTCGGCCGGGCTGAAAGGCGTTCTGTCGACTGCAGGTTCCGGCACGCTGGCATTGGCCCGCAAGCTCGTTCCCGACGCAATCACACTTGATCTCGGACTTTCGGATATCGATGGCTGGGTGCTTTTCGATCTGCTGCGGCATGACCAGAAGACGAGAGGAATTCCCATCCATGTCATCTCGGGTGCCGAAGACATCGACAGTCTCGCACGCAAGGGGGCGTCCAGCATTTCCACCAAGCCCGTTTCCTCGGACGAGCTGATGAAGGTGTTTCAGGATATTCACTCGAAGAAGCTCCGCGTTCAGCGCCGCGTTCTGGTCGTGGACCCTGACCCGGAGCGGCGTCTGGCGCTGGTCGAGGCAATCCGCGACGGCGTAACGTCGGTCACCGCGATCGGTCGTGTTGCGGCAAATGCAGAAGACGTTGGCCTCGCCTCCTATGATGCCGTCGTGCTCGGCTTTGGACGCTCCGCCAAGGACAACGCAAAGGCGCTGGACGAGATCACCGGCCAATTCGGCGAAGCCTTGCCGCAGCTGCTGTTCTTTACGCCTCACCCGGACGCGCTTGAACAGGTGCTGGCATTGAACCCGGCCTTGGCGGAAGCACCGCGGGCGGAGAACTTCGCTCAATTGGCGCTGCATATTTCGGCAACGCTGCCGGGAGAAGGTCGCCAAGAGGCCTGGGCAGGAACTGAACACAACGGCAAGTCCGATCTCGCTGGGGCGAAAGTTCTCATCGTCGACGACGACATTCGCAACATCTATTCGCTCACCAGTGTTCTGGAGACCTATGACATACAGGTTCTGCATGCCGAGCGGGGCCGTGATGGCATCGCGCTTCTTGAACAGGCGCCCGATGTAGACGTGGCATTGATCGATATCATGATGCCGGAGATGGACGGCTACGAGACGATGCGGCGGATTCGCGGCACACCGGCGATTGCTCATATCCCGCTGATTTCCGTCACCGCAAAGGCGATGAAGGGGGATCGGCAAAAATGTCTGGATGCCGGGGCTTCCGACTACATCGCCAAACCCGTCGATCTGGATCTCCTGCTGGCGCTGCTTCGTGTCTGGATCGGACGTGCCCGATCCCGTGTCGAGAGCCCGGAAAAAATTCTCCTGGCAGCGAACTGACGGCCGTTCGATGCAAAAGCTGGCAAGAAACAGGGTAAGGAAACTTGAGGTGGCAGCTCTTGCCGAAGGGCCGGCAAGAGCCCGTATCCTGGCGGTGGACGACGATGAGCGCAATCTGCTGGCGATCAGCGAAGTGCTCGCGACTATCGGAGAGGTCATCTGCGCCCAATCGGGCGAAGAGGCTCTGCGCTTTCTGCTGAAAGAGGAGTTCGCCGTCATTCTCCTGGATGTCCTCATGCCAGGGTTGGACGGGTATGAAACGGCCGCACTTATCCGCCAGCGCGAGCAATCCAAGCGCACCCCAATCATCTTCTTGACCGCCATCAACAAGGAGGATGCGCATATGCTGCGCGGCTACGACGCCGGCGCGGTCGACTATGTGTTCAAGCCATTCGATCCGATCATGCTGCGTTCGAAAGTCGCGGTTTTCGTCGAACTCCACGAGAAGACGCTCGAGATCCAGCGCAAGGCGGAGGTCGAGCAGGGACTATTGGCGCAGGCGTTGCAGGCGCACAAGGACAAGCTTCAGGCCGAACGCGCGCTGCGCGGCGCCGAGCAACGGCAGGACGCCATCCTGAATTCGTTGCCGGTCTGCTTTCATGCTCGGGCAGCCGAGCCACCCTTCGCGGCGCGCTTTGTTACCGAGGGCGTCGAGCGCTTGACCGGCTTTGCGCCTGAATACCTGACATCGGATCCAGAGTTCGGTCTCAGCCGCGTTCATCCCGACGACCTGCCGCGATTGAGGGAAGCGCTGCTGGCGGCAAAAACCACCGGCTCCTATACGTGCGAGTTCCGCTGGCAATGCGCCAATGGCGAGTATCGCATCTTTCTCGACCAGGGCGTGATGTCGGACGGCTCAGATGGCCGTGAACCGGAAATTATCGGCACATTGCTTGACATCACCGAGCGGCGCGGTCTTGAGGACCAGCTGCTTCAATCCCAGCGCATCGACGCTATCGGCAAGCTAACCGGCGGCCTGGCGCATGATTTCAACAACCTGCTCGCCGCAATTCTCAGTGGGTTAGGGCTGCTTGAACGCCGAGCTGCGTTGGATGATCAGGCGCAACAGGTACTCGACCTGACGCGGCGTTCTGCAAAACAAGGCGCTGACCTTGTCGCGCGAATGCTGGCATTCTCTCGGCGCCAGACCCTGAAGCCGGAAGCGGTGCGCCTTGCTGCGCTGGGCGACACGATGAATGGATTGGTGGCGCCTGTGCTGGGGGGGTTGATCCGTTTCGACTGGCAGATCGATGACACGATCTGGCCGGTGCATGTCGATGCAGGCCAACTTGAATTGGCCTTGATGAATCTGGTTTTCAACGCGCGTGACGCCATGCCCTCTGGCGGGACAATAACCGTGCATGCGCAGAATCGATCGATCGGGACGCCAACAGAGGATATTCCGCCGGGCGACTATGTGCTGATCGCCGTCAAGGACACCGGATCCGGCATACCCCCCGATCTTGTCGCCAAGGTCGTCGAACCGTTCTTCACCACCAAGCCGGTCGGTAAGGGAACGGGCCTCGGCCTCAGCACGGTTTACGGCTTCATGAAGCAGTCAGGCGGGACACTTCGCATAGAAAGCGTCGTCAATCGCGGAACTACCATGCAACTCTGGCTGCCACGATCGACCGAACAGCCGGTCGATCCTGTGGTGGAACCCGACATTGAACGAGCGTTCGCCGATGCCGGGATGGAGCACCCATCAATCCTCCTGATCGACGACAGCCATGTTTTGCGGCAATTGACCGCCGAGTCCCTTCGCCAGCGTGGTTTCGAGGTGACCTGCGCGGGAGGAGGGGCGGAGGCGCTGGCCATGATGGAGCGCACTCCCGACGAGTTCGACGTCATTATCACCGACTTCGCCATGCCGCTCGTATCCGGCGTCGACGTGATCCGCTTCGCGCGCAATTTGCGCTCGGACTGGCCAGCGGTCATGATCACGGGCTATGCCGATGCCCGGGAGATTGCCGATCGGCCAGCCGACGTGCCCTTGCTCGGCAAGCCCTTCCGCGACGAGGATCTGTTCGAAGCGATTTTCCTCGCGATAGAGAATGCGGCCCCCCAAAGGATCAAAACCGGCTAGCGCTTAGGGATTGTCGCGGTTTGGCCACGTCGGCAGGCCGGGCAGATCGAGACCGCACTTCGGGGCACGGCGACAAGGGCCGCATTCCTGATCGGCAATCTGGGTCATTCGCAACAGGCGGCGCTACCAGCGCTCCTCGGTGTCGCGGTCTGGTAGGTCTACTCCGCAGCACACCCAACCAAGGCGCCGCGCTGAACCGTAGTTGTACCGAGGCACAAGGTGAGCCGGATCATCGAAGGTACCGACGTGCAGCGCGATCTCGGTTGGCGACGCGTCGTAGCAAAGGCTGAGCGGCGACCCGCATTCTGGGCAGAAGCCTCTTTGCGCAATCGGCGAAGACCTTCGATATGTTGGCTTTCCGGAATTCCAGGTCAGGCTTTGGCAGGGCATCCAGGCAAGAACTGCAAACGCGCTGCCGGTCGCTCGTCTGCACATATCGCAGTGGCAGTAGTGAACCCTCGGTTCGATCCCGGCGCTGAATCGGATCCTGCCACAGAGACATCCGCCATGGATGGCCAAGGAACCGGGCAGGCGCTTGCCAACCTCACGCATTAAGATCGATCAAGGCGGCGCCGAACGCTCCGATCGCAGTCAAAGAGGCACTGCCGAGGTTTTGGTCGGTTGCGAAGGCTGTCAGCGCGCCGAACCCTTCGTCGCCGAGGTCGAGCACCACGACGAAAGTTCTTTGCCCGCTGACCTGGTTAGCGAGCTTGGGTTTCATCGCGTTCCGAACCTGTTGCGGGGCAGTTAATGGGCATGGTGCTCGGCATTCCGCTTGCGGGTTGCCGCTGCCTTCTTTGCCGATTCCGATCGGCTTGCGGCTGACCGTGAAGCCGATGCCTTGCCGCCGCTTTTCCCACCCTTGTGGGCCGCGGGGTGTCCGGTGTGTTTACCACGACCCGAGCCGCCTTCTTTCTTGCCGCCGCCATCGTCCTTGTTGACGGTCGCCCATGCCCGGCGCTCGGATTCCTTCTCGGAAACACCGCGCTTCTCATAGCCTTCGGCAATGTGGTCGGCTTTGCGTTCCTGTTTGTCGCTGTATTTCGATTTGTCGCCTCGTGGCATGGTCGTTCTCCTGGCTCAATGATGTTTGAACGGTATGCCGGCGGGAGAGTTCCAAGCGGAAATTCAGAAACTGAAAACGCGAGCGAGGATTTCGACCAACACGGAGCGCTATTGCTCCGGAGCCGTGGCGGGTGCCGTGTAGCGGCGGCGCACGGCACCGATCACGCGTTTCTTGAGCGATCGAGCGCGGCAAGCGTCTCCCTGGAGACGACGTCGTCGCGTGCCGTCTACTCGGTAGCCAACGCAATGAAATACGTTCCGCGACCTCAGTAGCCACCGACCACCGGCAGGATCTCTCCCGTGATGTAACTTGAGCAATGCGACGAGGCGAGGAACACGTAGGCCGGGGCAAGTTCTTCCGGTTGCGCTGGCCGTTTCATCGGCGTATCCGCGCCGAACTTCGAGACGTCGTCGGCTTCCTTGTCCGAAGGGTTGAGCGGCGTCCACACCGGACCTGGCGCGACCGCGTTTACCCGGATGCCCTTGCCGATCAGATTGCCCGAAAGCGCTCGCGTGAAGGCATGAATGCCGCCCTTGGTCATCGAATAGTCAACCAGTTGCTTGGAACCGTCGATGCCGGTCACCGAACCGGTATTGATGATCGCGGAGCCCGGCTCCATGTGCGGCACGCTCTCCTGCGCCATATGAAAATAGCCGTAAAGATTGGTCTTCAGCGTCGTGTCGAAATGTTCCTCGGTCAGGTCGTTGAAGTCACTGGAATGAATTTGGAAAGCGGCGTTGTTGACCAGCACGTCGATCCTGCCGAATTTTTCGACCGTCAGCGCCACGGCGTTGCGGCAATGCTCGCGTTCACTGACATCGGCTTTTATCAGTATGCAACGCCGGCCTTCCTTTTCGACGGCGTTTTTGGTCGCTTCGGCGTCCCTGTCTTCACTCAAGTATACGATCGCAATGTCGGCGCCCTCGCGGGCGAACAAGACTGCCACCGAACGGCCGATGCCGGAATCACCACCCGTGATAAGCGCTACCTTGTCGTCGAGTTTTTTCGATCCGAGGTAGTAAGGCGCATCGTAGAGCGGAGCGGGCTCGATCGCCCATTCATGCCCCGGTTTGGGTTGATGCTGCTCGGGAAAAGGTGGCTCGGGATATTTGCGGGCGCCGGCTTGCATCGCTTGTTGCATTTTGCCATTGCTCTTCGTCTCGTCTTTGGCATCGATACCACGCTGGATATGGCGTTGCTTGGCGGCTTCGGCTGAAGTCTGCGACTTAGTCTGCATGGCTTTCTCCTGTGCTCGGAGAACGAACAACGCATGCCGGGCAAAAAAGTTTGCGCAAATATCTCGATCCCGAAAGGGCTCGCCATTGCGAACAGCCTGCGAGGGGCGTGGAGCATTGGTCGTCAATAAGATCGGAATTGCCATGCCGGTGGCGTTCAGACAAACACCACATTTATTACCCGCTCAAAGCACGCTCTTTTCAGAACCATAGGGTTTGGCAATGCGGACCATGCCTTTCGTCCGGAGGCGCTGGTATAAATAGAAAATCGTCATCAAGCCGATTGCTGTTCCAGCGCCAAGACACAGCGCGAGCAATAGGTCTGCACCGACACGAAACGCAAGCAGAGTAACGCCCGCCGCCGCGACGATGGCATTTATGAATGCGATCATAGTCGCTGCAGTGGTCAGGTACGCCAGGAGAGGCCCAGTACGAAGAGAAGGTTCGGCGTCATTTTCGGGCCAGCGACCGAATTCCTTGGAAAACTGGAAGGCAGCCTCGTCGCCCAAAGTTCGATAGTAGGCTCTGATCCGGGCAATGCCGATATGGGCCTGCATGTTCTCAGCGGCGATGTCGACCAACCTCAAGACGGTAAAGGCACCCAGTAAAAAGACCGATGGCAGCACAACCGCGACAAACGGCAGGAAGAACTCGGAGGACTGCGTAACAAAGCCCGTTGCCACCAGAGCGCTCGACAGAGCCATAATGTAGATGGTCGTCCGCGACGCCATTTCACTTATGGACGTGCTGATCGCTGTCTGCTGCACGAAATGCTCTGTCGTCAGGGCCGCGAGAAACGAAGCATCGGGTGTCGGCGTGTCAGCCATGGAGTATGCTCCTGTCGGGTCGACCTGAGTTTTTCTTCGATATAGCGCTTGCGAGGCTGGCCGCCACTGGATGCTCCCGACGTCTGACCCATGCCGGTTTTTATTGTGCCATATCCAGCGAGCCCGCATCACCGATCAGAAAGGGCCGATCATGTGGTCAGCAGACAGTGGCCATATCGCAGGCGAAATGTCTGCCGCGGTCAATCTGTATGGCCTCCGGTTGGGGATCCGGGTCGAAGCGCATTCGCGGCGCGGTTGCAGTTGGGAGCGGTTCCGCGGCGGCGCTGATGCGAGTTCGCGCATTCGTGGCAGCGGCCTCGAAACGAATTCGGTCCCTAGGCCGGCAACTTCACCGGCAAGTTCAATGGTGCGGGCTTGCGGGCCGACTTTTCGGTGGCGAAGCCCATGACCACGGTCCACCAAACTCATAAATCAGCAGCCCGGATCCTGCCTACTGCGGTATCTCCAGGCCCTGCCGCAATCCTGTCGCGACGACTGAGACCCTGAATTTTCCGGCGAGTGCCCGGTCGAATATGGCGCCGACGATGATGTCGGCGTCGGCGTCGACCTCCTCGCGGATGCGGGTGGCGGCCTCATCGACTTCGAACAGCGTCATGTCCATGCCGCCCGAGATCGAGACCAGGACGCCCTTGGCGCCGATCATCGAGGCTTCGTCGAGAAGCGGGTTTGCTATCGCCGCTTCGGCGGCCTTCCTGGCGCGGTCCTCGCCCGTGGCTTCCCCGGTACCCATCATTGCGCGGCCCATGTCGCGCATCACCGACTTCACGTCGGCGAAGTCGAGATTGATCAGCCCCTCCTTGACGATGAGATCGGTTATGCAGCCGACGCCGGAATAAAGGACGCGATCAGCCATGGCGAAGGCGTCCGCGAAAGTCGTCTTTGCGTCGGCGATCCTGAAGAGGTTCTGGTTCGGAATAACGATCACGGTATCGGCGCATTCGCGAAGCTGCTCGATGCCCTCTTCGGCGGCTTGCATGCGGCGCTTCCCTTCGAAGGTGAACGGCTTGGTGACGACCGCCACAGTCAGGATGCCGGCTGCCCGTGCAGCGTTCGCTATGACGGGCGCGGCACCGGTTCCAGTTCCGCCTCCCATGCCGGCGGTCACGAAGCACATATGGGTTCCCGCAAGGTGGTCCCTGATCTCGTCGATCGATTCCTCGGCTGCCGCGCGGCCGACCGCCGGCAGGGACCCGGCGCCCAAGCCTTCCGTGACATGGGCGCCCAGCTGGATCAGCCGCGATGCTTTCGACATGGTCAGTGCCTGGGCATCGGTATTGGCGACGATGAACTCCGCACCCTGCAGATTTTCGGCAATCATGTTGTTGACCGCGTTGCCGCCGCCACCGCCGACACCGATAACGGTTATCTTCGGCCGCATTTCCGAGATGACGGGCCTTGCCGCGGTGCTCATCGTCTTGTCTCCTTGGAATTGATCGATAAAAAAGTTCCCGGAACGCGCCGCTTGAACACGCCAGGTGCAAGAATCAGGTTCTATCGCCTTGGCACAGGGAATCAGAGGGTGATCTTTGCGGCAAGACAAGATGTGGGACTTGTGCCATATACGCCTGAATGAGCCGACCTTTTGAACGAGTCTCCAGTTCAATCTTCCGGAACCGGCTCGGATTCTGGCCAGCGAAAATCCACATCCGGGATCCAACCCCTTCAAGCTTCACGCGCCCGCCTCACGCGCCAGAACCTGAGAATGTGGCGGCCGATCGACCCCTGAGGCTTACCGGATCGGCATCTTGCCGCTAAACAACGGCTGACGGGTCCGCATCAGGGCGGCAATCCGGTCGGCAATCTTTCGTACTGGCGGGGAGTGGCGTTCCTCATGGTGGGTGACGATCCACTGGTCGGTTTCGAGTTCTGGGATAGGCTGAGCGACGCGAACCAGCCGCAGGTCGCTGTCGCCGACGAAACACGGAAACACTGAAAGGCCGGCGCCCGCGGCCACAAGTTCTCGCACCGAATGGACGTTGTTCCCGCGCACGGCGATGCGGTCGCCGTGATGGGCTTGCAGCCAGCGCGCCGAGGCGACGTTCGCTCCTTCGCCGGTGACGCCGACGAACAAGCCGGCAGCGATGCCGTTAATCAGGTGGCGTCCGGAATAGATGGCATAGGCGACCTTGCCGCTCTGGCGGCCGGCCAGCCACTGTTCGGTTGGGCGCTCGCTGCGGATGCCGATATCGGCGGCGCGGCGACCGATGTCGACCCGATCGGTCGTGGTGACGAGTTCCACCCTGATGCCGTCATCGACCGTCCAGATTTCGCCGATATGGGCCGAAACGAAGGCCGAGGTCCAAGGCCCGGCCGAGACGCGGACAATGCGGTCGGGCAGGTTTCCCTCGCGCCAGCGGGTTAGCGACTGCATTGCTGCTTCGACGTCTTCGGCGCGCCGCAGCAGTTCTTCACCGACCGGGGTTAGCCGGTAGCCGGTCTGCTGCCGTACGAACAGCGCTTCGCCGATCTGCTTTTCGAGCGCGGTGACACGTCGTCCGAGTGTGGCTGCGCTGAGGCGCGTGGTTGCCGTAGCCGCGCTCAGACCACCCAGCCGCGCAACGTCGAGAAACAACCTCAGATCGTCCCAGCCAATATCCATATTGCAGAAATGAAAAACTCCTTGCGACCGTGGCTGTAGCGCGAAGCGGACATCATGCGCAAGTATGCAGCCGTTAGAGGCGCTGGAAATTCCTGCCCTGGTGGGACAATGACAGGCACCTCGGTTGGCCAGGAAGTCAGTCCAATCCTTCGATCGTGCATACGCTTTGCGCGATTGCTTTGCGTTTTCGACCAACTCAAGAGCGTGAGGTATTTCGCTCCCAAGGAGACGATCATGTTGCATGAACTTCGACACCGTTTCGCCCGCTGGCTTGCCTATCGCCAGACGCTTGCGAGCTTGAGGCGGCTTCCAGACAGCATATTGGCGGATGCGGGCCTTTCTCGCGAAGAGCTCCGCGAGCGTGCCCGCGACGCCAGCCTGCGTCGCTGAGATTGGAGGCGGGCATGCAGAGAATGGAGCCGGCGGCGAGAAGCAATCATGCGTCGTCTCCTCACTGCTGAGCTGCGGCTGAATGCGCCAATACGGTTGCCACGCTTGATGCCGCCGCAGTTTCGCTCCACATCGTGAGGGATGAAGACCGAGACATCCGAGCGGCGTCGGACTTTGCTGTGGGCCTTGCCCGCATCGCTGGTCCTGCATGCGCTCATCACCGCGTTCCTGGTCTATGGCCTGCCCGTTCCTGCCCAGCAGCCGCAGGAGGAGCAAGCGGTGAACGTCGCGCTCGTGCCGCCGCCCGAACCGCCAAAGCCTGAGCCCGCTCCCGCGCCGCCTCCACCGCAACCTGGAAAGCCGCCGGAGCAGAAGGTTGAAAAGCCGGCACCGGAAAAGCTGCCGCCAATCGAGGTCCTGAAGCCTGTTTTTCAGTTCGGCGACAAAGACACTGGCCCCAAAAAATCCTTGGATGGAGGCAGCGCTCATGACAATGCGCCATCGCCGGCCAAGGATAACGAGCCACAGTCGGCTGTCGCGCCAAAGGATGCGGAGAGTAAACCCGCCCCAGCGCCAGACGCCGGAGGGCCGGCAGAGTCAGCCAAGATTAATGAGAAGCCGGAAGCGGACAAACAGGAGGCTGCGACCCCTCCCGCTGACAAACAGGCATCCGCGGCCGCAATGCCTTTGGCTGCCCATGGGGACGACGGTGAGATCGAGCTTCCCGCGTCGGCTCAGGCGCCTCGGACCAGACCCGAAAACGTGCCGAAACGCCGCCCGGCAAAGGCTACGAAGTCAGGACGCGGAATCACCGAAGAGCCAAACTCCATCGACGTGGCCTCGGCTACACCGCGGCCATATTCGGGCCTTCCGGGCGTTCGCAAACTCTTTTCGCAAGGCGCTACCGGTGATGTGTTCGCAACGAACTCGATGGCCGACGTGCCTCGCGATCAACGGGCCGCCAGACTTTGCGCCAGCGTTCTTGAGCAAGAGTTGAACGACGCCTCTTATTCTCCCCAACTGATCCCAAGCATTCCGCTCAAGGCCGGCAATGTTCTTGACGCCCCAGACACCGCTTTCCGCACGGCAACGACATGGTACCATCTGAGCTTCCGGTGCGGTATCGACATCAATGCGACGCGGGTCACGTCGTTCGCCTTCCGTGTCGGAGCCGCCGCCTCGCCAGACGAAAGCGCCTTTCTTGATCGGGACGTTCGTCGGCGGCGCGGTCCTGGCTGAGACGTCCTCCCAGTAGTCTGTCGGGGCGCACATCAAATTTCACCGCATATGGATCGTTTTGAATGCCTGCTTCAATCCGCCGGGCGGTTGGCTTTGCGCCACTCCTCATATTCGCCGCGAGCATCGTCGTGCAGCGGATAATAGCGCTGCAGCGGGGCGCCCTGCATGAGCTTCTCGCGCGAGAACTCCTCCCAATCGTGATGTTTTTTCGATTCTTCAATTACCTTTGCCGCCATTGCGACGGGAAGCACAACCGCCCCGTCGTCGTCTGCGATGATAATGTCGCCCGGGATCACCGTGACACCACCACAGGCTATCGGAACGTTGACGGCGTTCGGATAGATGCTGGTTTGCACATGGTAGTTGGGCGTCCAGCCGCGCAGCCATAGCGGCAGATCGAGCTTTTCGACATTCGGCCGGTCGCGCATGCATCCATCGATGACGATGCCCGCGCCGCCTCTGCCCTTGAAGTAGGTCGACATCATATCGCCGAAGACGCCCGAGCTCATGTCGCCGCGCGCGTCGACGACGACCACATCGCCTTCCTGCGCGTGATAGAGCACGTGCCGGTGCAGTTGCGTTTCCGGGTCGGCGTATTCTCCCTCGCTGAAGAGGTCCGGCCGCTGCGGCAGGAACTGCAGCGTCAGCGCCGGCCCGACGATCGACTTCCCATGGTTCTGCGCCACCGGACCGACCATGTGCGGATTGCGGAAACCCATGTGGCCCAGCGTGCCGGCAACCGTCGCGGCGCCGATTTCCCTCAGGGCGTCAATGAGGTCTTTGGACGGTCGCGTGATGTCAGGGATATGCGTCATTGTGGACTCCGGTTGAGATGGAACTACCAGTTCGTAACAGACCCGTCCCGGCGCCTGAGGTGAGGCGCTTCCCAGAAACGAAAAGCCTCCGCCCGGACCGCCGCTTCGTTGACCTCGACGCCGAGCCCCGGCAGGTCGCTGACCGGATAGTCGGGACCGTCGAGCCGTGGCTGCACGGGGAAGAAGTCGGAATTGTCGAAGCCCAGCTTCGTCTCGGGTTCCCTGGTCTCGAGCCACGCGAAGTTGGGTACCGCGGCGGCGAGATGCAGGGTCGCGGCCGTGCACACCGGACCAAGCGGATTGTGCGGCATCAGGTCGACATAGTGCGCCTCGCTCCAGCCGGCGACTTTCATCGCCTCGGTGAGCCCGCCGACATTGCAGACATCGAGACGGTTGAACTGATGGATGCCGCGCTCGATGTAGGGCAGGAACTGCCACTTGCTGGCAAATTCCTCGCCGATGGCAAAGGGAATGTCGGTCATCCTGCGCAGGGATTCGTAGGCTTCAGGTGTCTCGTCGCGGATCGGCTCCTCGAGAAAATCAAGCACGCCGCGGCCGAGCTTGTTGCAGAAGCTCGCCGCCTCTGCCACCGACAGCCGATGATGATAGTCGATGCCGAGGACGACGTCGTCGCCCAGCGCCTCGCGCGCCTTGTTCAGCATGCTCGCGGTAGCGCCGATCGACTCGCGGGGTTCGAAGATGTCCCTGCTGCTTTGCCCTACGGGGAAGAAGCGGATCGCCTGCCACCCCCGTGCGCGCAGCTCCCGGGCTCGTTCGATGGCGAGGTCGCCCTCGGCCTCGTCTCCGGTCGAGGCGAAGGTGGGGATGCGGTCGCGCTGCTTGCCGCCCAGCAGTTCGTAGACCGGCACCCCCAGCGCCTTGCCCTTGATGTCGTGAAGGGCGATGTCGATGGCGGAGATAGCCGCCTGCAGAACGCGCCCGCCTTCGAAGTACTGGCTGCGATATGCCTCCTGCCAGATCCGCCCGATCTGCATCGGGTCACGGCCGATGAGAAACTCGCGAAAATGCTCGACCGCGCCGGCAACGGCCTTTTCGCGCCCGCTCAAGCCGCTCTCGCCCCAGCCGAAGACGCCCTGGTCGGTCTCGATCTTGACGAGCATCTGATTACGCGTTCCAACCCATACAGGATAGGGTTTGATCGCGGTGATCTTAAGCTTTTCAGTCATCCCCAACGTTCCCAATGAACCCCGTCTTGTCTCAGCCGGCCTTGAGGGCCAGTTCAGTTTCGCCATCGAACAGATGCAGCCGCTCCTGGTCGAACTCGAGCCAGATCTGCTCGTCAGGTGCGACGGCGATGTTGGGGGACACGCTGATGTTGACGATGGCGCCTGACAGCAACGCCTGCACGAAGGTGACGTCTCCGGTCGGCTCCACTGTATAGGCCCTGGCCGGGACGCTGCCTGGCGCCGCGCTCTTGTGGAGCCTGATGGTCGAGTGACGTGCGCCGAGCACGACTTTCCTCGACGTTGCCCCCGCAACCTTCCGGGCGTTGAGCGGCGAGAGCTCAAGGCTCCAGCCCTCCGCGCCGGTCAACGCAGTGTTGCCGTTTGCTGTCGATGCCTCCAGTGGAACAAGGCTCATCGCCGGGCTGCCGATGAAGCTGGCGACGAACATGTTCACCGGATGGGCAAAGACCTGCGCCGGAGAATCGTATTGCAACAGGTAGCCGCCGTTCATCACCGCCATCTTGTCGGCCATGGTCACGGCTTCGAGCTGGTCGTGCGTGACATAGATGATGGTCGCCTTGAGGTCCTGGTGGAAGCGCTTGATCTCCGAGCGCATCTGGACCCGCAGTTTGGCGTCGAGGTTGGAGAGCGGCTCGTCCATGAGGAAAACGGCGGGGTCGCGGACGAGGGCGCGCCCCAAGGCGACACGTTGCTGCTGCCCGCCTGAAAGTTCGCGCGGCTTGCGCTCGAGAAGGTGCGTCATGTCGAGCACGCGCGCCGCTTCCTTGACCTTCCTGTCGATCTCGTCCCTGGGCAGCTTGCGCATCTGCAGCGGGAACGCCAGGTTCTTGTAGACCGATTTCTGCGGGTAGAGCGCGTAGTTCTGGAACACCATCGCGATGTCCCGGTCCTTGGGGTCGAGGTCGTTGACCACGCGGTCGCCGATGACGATGTCGCCCGATGTGACCGGGATCAATCCCGCGACAAGATTGAGCGTGGTTGTCTTGCCGCAGCCCGAAGGGCCGACGAGCGCAACGAACTCGCCGTCATTGACCGTCAGCGAAACGTCGTTGACAGCTTTGAAGCCGCCATAGGTCTTGACGAGATCTCTCAGGACCACGTGGGCCATCGGCAACTCCCTACGGCATGATGCCGAAAAGTGTGAAGTGGTTTTCGGACGACATCATGCTCTATCTCTTTGATTTAGAGGCGGATTCAGATTTCAGGTCGAACAGACCTGAAATCATCCGGCTCTAGTGTTTGACCGCGCCTTCTGTAAGGGCGCGTACGAAGTATCGTTGCAGGAGGAGGAACAGCACCACGACGGGCACGCTCATCATGAAGCTGGCCGCCATCAGGCCCGGAAAGTCCGTCGTATTCTCCGAGAAGAAACGCTGTATGCCGACTGGCAGGGTCAACTGCTCGTTCTTGGAGAGAAAGGTGTAGGCATAGATGTACTCGTTCCAGGCGCCAATGAAGGAATAGATCGCGGTGGCGATGATTCCGGGCGTCGAGAGAGGCATCACGATCAGGATGAAGGCCTGGAACCGGGTCGCCCCATCGATCCGCGCCGCCTGCTCGAGCTGCACCGGAATGTTGTCGTAAAAGCCCTTGAGCAGCCAGATCGCCAGCGGCAGGCCGAAGGTGAGATAGGTGAGAATGAGCGAGCCATGCGTGTTCACCAGCCCGATCGCGCGCATCAGGATGAAGAGCGGCACGAGAAAGATCACCGCCGGGAACATGTTGCGCAAAAGCACGGTGAAGAACAGGAAGTTTCGACCGGGGAAACGAAAGCGCGAAAAGGCGTAGGCCGCAGGAACGGCCACGATCACCGAAAGGATTGTGGTGACGGTCGACACGTAGAGGCTGTTCCAGAAAAAACGCAGGAAGTCCTGGCCGACGCTGTTTTGCGGATCGAGCAGCTTCTGGTAGCTGGCCAGGGTAGGCTCTTCCGGCCACCACTGCGGCGGGAACTGCATCGCCGCGAAGCCGGACTTGATCGAGGTGATCAGCATCCAGATCATCGGCAACGCGGTGTAAAGCAGCATGAACACGAGGAAGATGCGCCCGGCCCAACGCCATCCGTCGATGAGCATGCGGCGCCGGGCCGGACGTTGAGGGACTGTCTCGACGATCGTGCTCATGCGCTCCCCTCGTTGCGCTCGTTGCCGGCCAGCGCACGGACGTAGAAGTAGCCCAGCACCATCAGCATGAGGAACAGGAGTACCGAATAGGCCGATGCGACGCCCCATCGCTGCCGGCCGAAGGCGAGCTCATAAATGTGGGTGATCCAGATGTGCGAAGCGTTCGACGGCCCGCCACCGGTCATGATCCACGGGATGATGAAGGAATTGAAATTGGCCACTGCGAGCAGCAGGATCGTCACCGTCGAGACGTTGCGCAGATGCGGGAAGGTGACGTGCCAGAAACGCTGCCATGCATTGGCCCCGTCGACTTCCGCGGCGCGCAACAACTGGTCGGGGACCGTCTGCAAACCGGCCATCATCATGATCATGGCAAACGGAAACTCGCGCCAGATATTGACGACGATCAAGGAGGGCAGCACCGTGCTGACGTTGTCGATGAAGTTCGGCGGCCGGTCAGCCAATCCGAGGCCGACCAGCACCGCGCCGATGATGCCGAAGTCCGAATGGTAGATCCACTTCCAGATATAGGAGGCGGCAACCGCGCTGATGACCCAGGGAATGATCAGGATAGCGCGCAGGACACCCCGGCCGATAAACTCGCGGTGGAGGGCCAGCGCGGCGGCAAATCCCAAGGCAAAGGCAACGAAGGTAGATGCGATCGTCCAGATCAGGGTGTTCAAGGTGACTTTCCAGAACACCTGACTGGTAAGGATGGCCGTGTAGTTGTCCAATCCGATGAAGGTCTTGTCGCGGAGCTGCAGGCCAGGCGGTGTCTTAAAGAACGACAGCTCGACCGTGTAGTAGATCGGATAGGCGATGACGATGAGCATCACGGCGATCGCTGGAAGCACGTATGCGTAGTCGGCGCGGTGCTCCCAGATATTCCGCAGCACGCCGGAGCTACCGGGTTGCAATCTTTGGCGAGCCTCGGCCTTGCCGGTCACGATCGTCACGATGGCGTGCCCTTGTTCTTCGGAGCAAACCGGCTGCACGCACTATCGGCACAGCCGGTCGGATCGCAGGTCAGGCCCGGACTAGAGTCCGTCCATCAGGTTCTTCACCTTCTCGGCCGCGTCGTCCGCTGCCTGGTCGACGGTCATCGCTCCGGTCAGGGCGTTCTGCAGCATGTCCGGGACGATGATATTCATGATCTCGGGCGACTGCGGCAGCGCCGGGAACGGGATGCCGTATGGCAACATCGAGGTCGTGACATCGAGGAACTTGATGTTGTCCAGACGTTCCTTCATCCATTTGGTCTTGAAGCCGTTGAGGTTGCCCGGGTTCGAGCCGGCATACGCCATCTTCAGCGACCATTCAGGGCTCGTCCACATGCAGATGATGGCCTTTGCAGCCGGCTCGTCCACCTTGCCGCCCTCGACATATTCGGGCTTCAGGATGTGAATGTTCGAGCCGCCAAACACGACGGCGCGCTTGCCGTCGGGGCCGGTCGGAATCAGGCCATAGCGCATGTTGTCGATGACGGTCTGCGCCTTGTCCTTGTCGGCGCCCGTTGCCTTCTTCTGCAGGTCGAGCATGACGTTATAGTCGGACGGGTGCGAGACCATCATGCCGAGTTGGCCGGCGACGAACAGGGGCTGGTTATCGGCCTGCTGGTTGGTGAGGGCCGAGACCGGAACCGACTTGTCGCGAACATACATGTCGTAGGAGGCTTGCAACGCCGCCTTGCTCTGCGGGCTATTGAGCTCGACCTCCTTATAGGTCGGGTTCGCGGAGGCTTCGTCGAAGACACCGCCGCCATAGGCCCATAGTTGCGGCATGAAGCGGTACGGCGTGTTGCCGGCGTTCTTGCGCGCCACGAGGCCGTAGCCGGCTATGCCGAGCTTGTCATGGATCTGCTTGGAATATTTGACGACGTCGTCCCAGGTCGCTGGAGCCTTGTCCGGATCGAGGCCCGCACGCTTGAAAATGTCGGCGTTCCAGATGAACGCCATCGTCTCATTGTTGGTGGGAATGCCGTAGGTCACGCCATCCCAGGTTACCGCCTTCATGGCGCCGGGCCAGAAATCCTCTGTGGGATAGCCCACATCTTCCGGCTTGAGCGGCTGCAGATAACCCTTCGAGGCGAACTCGGTTCCGCCCAGGATTTGCAGGCGGACCGCCATCGGCGCGGCATTGCCCAGCAGCGCCGTGCGGAACTTGTCGAGAAGGTCGTTGTAGGTGAGGGCCTGATCCTCGAGCTGGATGTTCGGATAGGTCTTGCGGAAGGTCTCGAAGAAATCCTTGTAGTACTGACGCAGCAGGTCGGGGTCGCCCTCGAACACGCCCTGATACCAGAACGTCAGTCGCCCCTTGTAGTCGAGCGGAGTGACCTTGCCGCAATCGGCGGCCGTGTCGAAATCCTGTGTGCCGGCGATGGAGCGCACATATTCCGGCGACCACTTGCTCAAATCGACTGGC
This sequence comes from Mesorhizobium sp. P160187, assembly GCF_057766425.1. NCBI lineage: Bacteria > Pseudomonadati > Pseudomonadota > Alphaproteobacteria > Hyphomicrobiales > Phyllobacteriaceae > Mesorhizobium > Mesorhizobium sp. P160187. The sequence continues at coordinate 1,452,590 of NZ_JBYMDX010000004.1, read as the reverse complement.
GGCGAACCCAGCGCCGATCCCGACATGAGCGACGCCATCAAAGCAGTGGCGATTGTGCCGCGCAGGACGGCACCGCCGAGTGTAATCCTCGTCATAGTATCCTCCCAGATTCTCCCATGCCGCCGTGCGCCAAGGGCTCGTTCGACCGTGCGGGATGTGTCCTTCTGCTCAATGTATCCCTTCGATCATCTGGTACGTTTTCAGATCGTGGATTGCCTGTCAACGCACCCGATCGTACATTGTTTGCAAAACGCGTGTATGATATCGAGCATGTGATGTACTAATCGGGGGAGCCGGCTTTGGCCGAAACAAGTGATTTCAAAGCAGAGCCACCCGCGGGGATTGATCCCATCGCGGCGTCCAGCGAGGGCGCCTCGCTTTATGAGCTGATCCGGGAAGACATCATCGAGGGACGGCTCGCCGCCAACGAACGACTTGTGGTTACCGATCTCGCCCGGCGTCACGGCACCTCGACCAACCCCGTACGCGAGGCGCTGCAGCTGTTGCGAGGGGAGGGCTTCGTCACCTTTGTCGCCAACCGTGGCGCGCGCGTCCGGCCCATAGACCAGGATTTTGTCCGGGATATCTACGAGATCGGCGTCCTGATCGAGCCGGCCCTGACGCGATGGTTCGTGAACATGGCGACCGGCGAGGACATCGCCGAACTCGAACGCATCCAGGCTCTGATCGAAGAGAACAACTTCACCGACACATTGCGGCACAGTGAACTTGATACCGCCTTCCACACCGTAATGTACCAGCGCCACTACAACCGCCATGCCGCCGAGCTTTGGTGGAAGCATCGCGAAGTGCTGCGGGCGGTGAGCCGGCGTTTCAATTTCACGCTCGCGCGGCGGGCCGCCATCATGCGTGAACACCGCGAGCTCATCGCGCATATCAAAGCGGGAAATGCCGACGAGGCGGCCGAACTCATTGCCCGCCATGTCGAGGGTTCCGGCCGGCACGTTCTCGAACAGATGCGTGCGCGCAACGCCGCTCGGGCCGGATAGAACTTCCAGCCCAGAAAATCATTGGTCCGGCCATCAGACAGAGGTAGTTGAGAGATGAAAATCACGAGCGTTCGGCCGTGGCTGATCAAGTCCGATGCTTCCTATTGGGGAGAGTTCCTGTTCGTCGAGGTGACGACCGACGAAGGGGTCAGTGGCTGGGGGGAAATCACCACCACCACAAGGCTCGCCAACCGCGCGCTGTGCACGATCCTGCGGCAGATCGGTGTTGCCGTCACAGGTGAGGATCCGGCGCGCATCGAGCATCTCTGGCACAAGATTTTCCGCAGCTTCACCTATATGGGCAGCCGCGGCGCCGCAGTCGAATGCGTGAGCGCTATCGACATAGCGCTCTGGGACATTCGCGGCAAAGTTCTAGGCAAGCCGATCTACGAGCTGCTGGGCGGTCCGGTACGCGATGAAATCGCGCTCTATACCCACCCCAACCAGGCCAAGTTTACCAGCAAGGAGGCTGTGGTCCGCGAAATTCGAGACATCGTCGAATCCGGACACACCGGGCTGAAGTTCGATCCTTTCCCCCACCAGGGCCGCATCGCCGATGGCTTGGCGCGCGAACAGCGGGACGGCTACCTCGATGGCAGCATGACCCGCAAGGACGAGCGCGAGGCTGCCGAACTAACGGCTTTGATCCGTGAAACGGCGGGGCCCGATGTCGACATTCTCATCGACGCGCATGGCCGCTTCGACGTCCCCACCGCCATTCGCCTCTGCCGAAGCCTCGAGGAAGCCGGCCAGATCGACTGGTTCGAGGAGCCATGCCCGCCAGAAAGCCTCAATGCTCTCAAGCAAGTGCGTGAGAAGGTCAGTGCCGCCATCTCGTGGGGCGAGCGCGGCCACACCAAATGGGATTTCGTGCCGGTGCTCGAGAACAGGCTTGCGGACTACATCATGCCGGACGTTACCTGGACCGGAGGCATTACCGAACTGAAGAAGATTTCCGCCCTGTGCGAAGCCTACTACATCCCGGTCTCGCCCCATGACGCCGCGGGACCGATCAATGTGGTTGCGGGAGCGCAGGTGATGATGACGGTTCCCAACTTCTACAAGCTCGAAACGTCGGAGTGGAATCTCGATAAATACAACCACCTCATCGACGAGCCACTCGATGTTTCGAACGGCAGCCTCAAGCTGGCGTCGAAGCCGGGTCTGGGCGTCGAGATGAACCGAGACTACCTGCAGGCCCACGAGATAGAGCTTGGCTAGCAACGCTTATGCAGGCCGGGGGTGCGGGGCGCCACCATCAGAACGAGGATAAGCCATGGCAAAGACGGGTAGCGCCGGCGAGGCGCTCAATCGGGTAAATACGAACTCCAGGCCGAGCGACCTGCGCATCACCGACCTGCGGGTCGCCGAGATCGTCGGCGCGCCGTTCACCTCGGCGCTGATCAAGATCTACACCAATCAAGGCATTGTCGGCCTGGGCGAAGTGCGCGACGGCGCCAGCGCGACCTATGCGCTGATGTTGAAGAGCCGGTTGCTAGGCGAGAACCCTTGCGACGTCGACCGGCTGTTCCGCCGCATCAAGCAATTTGGCGGCCATGGACGGCAAGGTGGTGGTGTCTCGGCAGTCGAGATCGCGCTGTGGGATCTCGCTGGCAAGGCCTACGGCGTGCCGGTCTACCAGATGCTTGGCGGACGGTTCCGCGACAAGGTGCGGGTCTATTGCGACACCGACGCGGACAAGCCCAGCGGCACCGAGACCGGCAAGCGGCTCAAGGCGCGGATGGATCTTGGCTTCACCTTCCTCAAGATGGATCTCGGTCTGGCGCAGATCGCGCACATATCGGGCGCAGTGGTGGCGCCGGCCGGCGTGCTCGACGGTTTCCGCAGCCATGCCGCGCGCGGTCCGGCACGCACGCTGGACGAGCGCCGGGCGCGCAACGCCGCCTATGATGCGCAGAACGTGCCGCATCCCTTCACCAGCCTCCATTTCACCGAAAAGGGCCTCGACCTGCTCGATCAATATATTCACGAGGTCCGCGAGGTGATCGGCTACGAGGTCCCGCTCGCCATCGACCATGTCGGCCACATCTCGCTGCAGGACGGCATCCGTCTGGCCCGGCGGATCGAGAAGTATGCACCGGCCTGGCTCGAGGACGTGATCCCCTGGCAGTACACCGAGCAGTATCGGCAGTTGCAGCAGGCGACCTCCGTGCCGATCTGCACCGGTGAAGACATCTACCTCAAGGAAGCATTCCAGCCGCTGCTCAACGCCGGCATCTCGGTCATCCATCCGGATCTGCTGACCACCGGCGGCATTCTCGAGACCAAGAAGATCGGCGACGCAGCGCAGGAGCATGGCGTCGCCATGGCCATTCACATGGCGGAAAGCCCGATCGCGGCAATGGCCGCCGCGCATGTCGCTGTAGCCACGGAAAACTTCATGGCGCTCGAATATCACAGCGTCGAAGTCGACTGGTGGGACGATATCGTCACCGGCCTGCCCAAGCCGCTGGTCAAGGACGGCTTCATCACCGTGCCCGACAAGCCTGGTCTGGGCATCGACGACATCGTCGACGAAGTGATCAGCCAGCACCTGCAGCCCGGCGTCACCGGCATCTGGCAACCGACCGATCACTGGGACGACGAATATTCCTGGGACCGCACCTGGAGCTGACTCTACACTTCTCTCCTCGGAGGGAGAGGTAAACAGAAGGATGGACCATGATCTACGAACTTCGCATTTACGACTGCGTGCCGGGCCAGCTGCCGGCGCTGCTCAAGCGTTTCAACGACCATACCTTGGCGCTGTGGGACAAGCACGGCATCCGCCAAGCCGGGTTCTTCACCACGGTGGTCGGCGAAAGCAGCAATCGACTGACCTATTTCATCGCCTGGGAATCCCTTGCCGAGCGCGAAGTGAAATGGAAGGCCTTCACCACCGATCGGGCATGGCTCGAGGCCCGCGACGAGTCCGAGCGCGATGGCCCGATCCTGGCCAATATTTCCAGCCAGTTTCTCGCGCCAACCGCCTTCTCGTCGGTGAAATAGAGGACATCATGAAGATCACCGATCTCAGGTGCGCCGTCATCGGCAAGCATCCCATCGTGCGCATCGTCACCGACGAAGGCCTCCATGGCCTCGGCGAGGTCGAGTACACCAAGCCTTATCTCAAGCCTTGGGTGCTGCATTTCCGCGACGCGCTGATCGGCGAGGACCCGACCGATGTCGAACGCGTGATGTTGAAAATCCGCCAGCGCGGCTCGTTCAAGCCCTATGGCGCCGCCGTCAGCGCTATCGAGCATGCTCTGTGGGACATCGCCGGCAAGGCGGCAGGCGTTCCGGTCTACAAGCTGCTCGGCGGCAAGGTGCGCGACAAGGTGCGGGTCTATAACGGTTCCATCCGCAAGAAGCGCACCGGCGACAGGCCGGAGGATTACGCGGCCGACGTCAAATGGATGATGGAGCGGCCGGAAAACTTCTTCATGGTCAAGCAAGGCATCAGCTTTCATTCCAACATGAAGACCAGCGTCCCCGACTTCCACTACGGCGTGCGTCAGCCGCCGACCTATCACGGCGCGATGGACCAGGGGCAGATCAGCGAGCGCGGCATGGCGCATATGATCGAATGCGTCATCGCCATGAAGGATGTGCTCGGCGACAAGGTCTCGCTGGCGCTGGATTGCGGCCCCGGCTGGTTCCTGCCCGACGCCATCCGCTTCGCGCGGGCCGTCGAAAAATACAATCTGATGTGGCTGGAGGATATGCTGACCGGCGACTACGTGCCGTGGGTCAATCCGCAGGCCTACCGCGAACTCACGACATCGACGTCCACCCCGATCCATACGGGCGAACAGATTTATCTGCGCCATAATTTCAAGGAACTGATCGAAACACAGGCGGTGCGCGTCATCGGCCCGGATCCTGCCGATATAGGCGGTATCGCCGAGCTCAAATGGGTGGCCGAGCATGCCTATATGCACTCGATCATGATGGCGCCGCACGGCACGGCGAACGGTCTGCTGGGCCTCGGCGCGCTGATCAATGTCTGCGCCACGCTGCCGGCCAACTACATCGCCTTCGAATATCCCAGCGCCTCCGACCCGTGGTGGGAGGACATCGTCATCGGCCTGCCCAAGGGGCAGATCGTCAGGGATAGCATGGTGGACCTGCTCGAAGCTCCGGGACTGGGCCTCGACATCGACGCCAAGGCGGCGAAGAAGTATCTCGCGGCAGAGGACGCCGGTTTCTTCGACCGATAACGATCCGACGCGACCTGAGCGTCAAGGGCTATCGAACGGCTCGCACACATGGGTGAGCGTCCACGCCGTGCCGCCTAATTCGTTTCGGGCAGCATCTCGTCCATCAACTGCTTGACGGCCTCGGCGGATCTTTTCATCCCGGCTTCGTCCATGGCCCAACCGGCGAAGCGTTCCAGCAAGGTGGCGAACCTTACTAGGTCCTGCTCATCCCACTGTGCCAGCGATCCGGCGAAAATCCGCCATTTGGTCTGGCGCACCGCCGCCACGAGGCGCTCACCCTTGGCGGTGAGTTTGAGGCAGATGCGGCGGGCATCGCGTTGCGATGCGACACGGCAGGCATAGCCGCGTTCGACGAGGTCGGCCGCGATGCGGCTGGCGCGCGACGGATCGATCTCGAGGCGCTCGGCGATGACGCCAACCGTCACCTCATCCTGCTGGGTAGCGCTGAAAACCGGATTGTTCGCGATGGCGCTGATCGCATCGAGATGGCTCACTTCCAGCGAAGGGTCTACGCGCGCCAGGATCATGCGGCCGAAGTCGCGGCGCTGGATCGAGCGGCGCACCTTGCTCATTACCGCATCGATGGCGGCCACGGCCTCGGCCGCCGGTTCGGACAGGCCGCTGCCGCGCGCCAGACCGGCGAGGTCCCGATCGCCGCGCGTCTGGAACAGGGATGGAAATCGGTCCGGACTGCTGGATGCGTTGCTGCTCATCCATAGCGCGTTAGCAAGAATATATGCTGATGTCAATTATATGCTGAGCGCACATATCTGGTTGACACCTCTCGGCTGTGGGCACATAAATCGCGCCCCAAGTTACGGAGACACCGATGACTGTCGAGCAGACGCTGCCGGACACAGCGCCCGTGGAGGCCCAAGTCAGGCCCGACCTTACGACCTTGATCGTCTATTTCGGCGCGCTGATCGCCATGTTCATGGCAACCATCTACATGCAGATCGTCGTCACCGCCTTGCCCACCATTGCCGGCGAACTCGGCAATCTGCATTTGTTCGGCTGGGTCGGTGCCGCCTACCTGCTCTCGACCGCCGCGGTCTCGCCATTCTACGGCAAGCTTGGCGACATGTATGGCCGCAAGAATGTCGTGCTGACGGCGATCGGCCTGTTCCTGCTGGGCTCGCTGGTCTGCGGCATGGCATGGTCGATGGAGAGCTTGATCGCCGCGCGCGTGCTGCAGGGTATCGGCGGGGGTGGGTTGATGGTTTCGGCCTTCGCGATGATCGGCGAACTGTTTTCGCCGCGCGACCGCGCCAAATATCAGGGCTACAGTTCGGCGGTGTTCGCGCTGTCGTCGGTGCTCGGCCCGCTGGCCGGCGGCTACATCACCAGCCTGTTCGGCTGGCGTTGGGTGTTCCTGGTCAATTTGCCGATAGGGATCATCGTGCTGGCGGTGCTGGCCTTCGCCATGCGCAGCCGGTTCAACGAAAAGCGGCACCGCATCGACTATCTCGGCGGCGTGCTGCTCGCCACCGGCACGACGGCGATCGTCTATTGGGGCTATCACGTGCTCGACCCCAGCGGACCGGACCTCATCACCTTCGCGCTGCCGCTGCTGGCGCTGGTCGCCATCACCTTGTTCGTCATGGTCGAGCGGCGGGCCGAAGAGCCGATCGTACCTCTGCGGCTGTTCGGCAATTCGACGGTCAGCATCGTCTCGGGCGTGTCGCTGGTCGCCGGAACGGTGACGCTGGGCATGTTCTTCTATTTCGCCCTCTACATGCAGACGCTGACGGGCCTGAGCCCCGCCGAAGTCGGCTTCCTGTTCCTGCCGGCGTCGCTCACGTCCATGGTCATCTCGATCGTGGCCGGGCGGGTGATCGCCGCAACCGGACGCTACAAATGGATGCCGGTGGTCGCCATGGGTATTGGCGGGTTTCTGATGCTGGGCTTCGTCCTCACCAACCAGCATACGCCGATCTGGGTATTGGCGACGATGATGGCAGTGTTCGGCATCAGCATGGGCCTGCAGTTCCAGGTGCTGATCGTGGCGATCCAGGCGGCAGCACCGCTGCAGGATATCGGCGCGGTGACGTCGCTGATCACCCAGGCGCGGACGCTCGGAGCTTCGCTCGGACTGGCGCTGAACGGCGCGGTGATGATCTGGGCGCTGAACCGGCAGACAGCCGAGCTTCCTGCAGACGCCGCCGCCCTGCTGCCCAGTGGCCTGAACGGGTTGACGCCGCACCTCGCATCGAGCCTGCCGGGCGCGATCCGCGAAGTGGTGCTCGACCATTACTCCAGTGGCTTCAACGTGATGTTCATCTGGGTGGCGGCGCTCTATTTCGTCGCCATGGGGCTGACGCTGCTGCTCGAGGACAAAGAGATCCCGAAGCGGGCCTGAGCCAAAGCTTGTGTCATGCGCTGGGTTTAGGCATTTGGCGATGATCTGAAATCACCGAGGAGGACAGCCATGATCATCGACACTCATCTGCACCTGATCGACCTTTCGGCGCTGCGCTATCCCTGGCTCAGCCGCGAGCCGGCGCTCAACCGCGATTTCCCGCACGCAGAATATGCGATCCAGGCCCGCCGGGCCGGCATCGAGGCCGCGCTGCATATGGAGGTCGACGTCGATGAAGCCGACATCCAGGCCGAGGCCAGCCATGTGAAGGCGCAGTCGCTGGAGAAGGGCAGTCTGTTGCGCGGGGCGATCGCCTCCTGCCGCCCGGAGGAGGCCGGTTTCGCCGCCTATCTCGAGCGCCAGCAGGCCGATCCCTTCGTCAAGGGGTTCCGTCGCGTGCTGCACGTCATGCCGGACGAGCTTTCGGACAGCGCGCTGTTTCGCGAAAACATCAAGCGGCTTGCCGGCACCGGCCTGACCTTCGACCTCGTCGTCCTGCCGCATCAGATTCCAAGGGCGGTTGCGCTCGCTGATCTGGCGCCGGATGTGCAGTTCGTGCTCGACCATTGCGGCGTGCCCGACATCAAGGCCAGTGCGGAACATCCGTGGCGCGAGCATATGACCGAGATCGCGCGGCGTCCCAATGTCATCGGCAAGATCTCCGGCGTCGTCGCCTATGCCGATGCCGGCTCATGGACCGTCGAGACCTTGCGCCCCTATGTCGAGCACACGATCGGCATTTTCGGCTGGGACCGCGTCGTGTGGGGCAGCGACTGGCCGGTGTGCACGCTTGGCGGTGGCCTTGCCACTTGGGTGGCGGCGACACACGCGCTGATCGCGGGCGCCAGTCCTGAGGAGAGGACGAAACTGCTGTCGGGCAATGCCAAGCGGATGTGGAAGCTGTAGCGCGGTCGGACACCGATTGCCTGCAAGCGCGCAGAACGCCATCATAGCGCTACTTCACGCCGATACCTGCCGTCAGGCCGCCATCGATCCTGTAGTCCGCGCCGGTGCAGAAACCGGCCTTCGACGAGCACAGGAAGGCGATGAGTTCCGCCACTTCCTCCGGTTCGCCGATACGGCCGAGCGGATGCGCCGCGCCGAAGCGCTTGTAAGCCTCTTCGACATCGGCATCGCTGCCATTGCCGCCACGCGCGGCCTTCTCCAGGATTGGCGTGCGGATCGAGCCCGGGCTGACCGAATTCACCCGAACGCCTGATGCCGCGTAGTCGAGCGCCAGCGAGCGCGTCAGCGTGTGGATGGCCCCTTTGGTCGTGGCATAGGCGGCAACGTTCTGCTGGCAGGCAAAGCCCTGCACCGAGGCGACATTGACGATGGCGCCGCCGCCGCGCTTGATCATTTCGGGGATGCCGAAATGCGCGGTCAGGTAGATCGAGCCGACATTGACCGTCATCGTTCGGTTCCAGGTTTCCCAGTCGGTCGTCGTCGCGGTGCCATAGGGATGGACGGCGGCTGAGTTGACGATGACATCCAGGCCGCCGAACCTTGCGACGCCAGCCGCCACCGCGTCGCGCACCTGGTCGGAAACGGAGACGTCGGTGTCGATGACCAGCGCCTTGGCTCCAGCGCTTTCCAACTGCGCCTTCATCGCCGCATTGGCCACGCGGTCGATGCCGCAGGCGATGATTGCAGCACCCCCGGCCGCAAGGCGCTTGGCGGTTGCCAGGCCGATGCCGGTCGTCCCCGTCACAAGAGCTACCTTGCCGTCGAAATCCTTCATTTCTAAAAACTCCTCCATTTTCTATCGACTCCCATCGCGGTCCAACAATAAGTTGCCAACCTCTCGCAGAAGGAAAGCCGAAATGGAACAATGCTGGCGCTGGTATGGGCCCGATGATCCGGTGACGCTCGATCATGTCAAGCAGGCGGGCGCCACCGGCGTGGTCTCGGCGCTCCACCATATCTATGACGGCCGGGCGTGGCCTGAGGCCGAAGTGCTGGAGCGCAAGCGCATTATCGAGGAAGCAGGACTGACCTGGTCGGTCGTAGAGAGCATTCCGGTCCACAATTCCTTCAAGATCGGCGCGCCGGAACGCGAGCGCTATGCCGGCTATTACCGCGATTCGATCCGCGCGCTGGCCAAGGCCGGCATCGCCACGATCTGCTACAATTTCATGCCGGTGGTGGACTGGACCCGCACCGATCTAGCCTACCGTCTGCCGACGACAGGCTACGCCCTGCGTTTTGATGCGATCGATTTCGCCGCTTACGATCTGTTCGTGCTGAAGCGCAGAAACGGCGTGGCAAGCTATACGCCGGCGCGTATTGCGCAGGCGGAAGCGCGGCTGAAGGAATTGCCGCCCGAGAAGATCGACCAGATCGAGCGCAATCTGATCGCCGGCCTGCCGGCTACAGAGCGCAAGTATGACCGCGACAGTTTTCGCGAGGCGCTTGCGGACTATGACGGGATCGGGTCGAAGGAGTTGCGCGACAACCTCGCGTGGTTCCTGCGCGAGATCATTCCGGTGGCGGAAGAGGAGGGGGTGCGCATGTGTATCCACCCCGACGATCCGCCGTTTTCGCTCTACGGCCTGCCGCGCGTCGTTTCGACCGCCGAGGATGCGCGTTTCATTCTCAATGCCGTCGACAGCCAGGCCAATGGGCTGACGTTCTGCACCGGGTCCTACGGCACGCGCGCCGACAACGACATCGTCGCCATGGTCAAGGAATTCGCCGACCGCATCCACTTCGCCCATCTGCGCAATATCACCATCGAGGATGACGGCTCGTTCTACGAGGCCGAGCATCTCGAAGGCGGCACCGACATGGCGCATGTCATCCTGGCGCTGATGCAGGAGGAGGCGCGCCGCCGCAAGGAGGGCCGCGCCGACTGGCAAATCCCGATGCGGCCGGACCATGGCCACCTGCTCGCCGACGATATCGGCAAGACAAGGATCAATCCCGGCTACTCGCTGATCGGCCGCCTGAAGGGCTTGGCCGAATTGCGCGGCATCATGCGGGCCGTGGAAACGTTTGGGCTGGCTTGAAGGGGCAACGAACTGCGTTCAATGCCGACGCCGGCTCAGCGTGCGTCGCTGTAGATAATGCGGCCGGCGCGGACGCAAGACACCTCCGATTGCCAGGTTGACAGAAAGCTGACAATGTATCATATCCGGAAAAGCTGACTATGTATCATATTATCTAGCGCTAGGGGAAAGACCGGCAAAGCCGGCGCCCTAGGGAGGGATCGTGGGAGAGGCTATCAGCCAGTGGAGCAATTGGTCGGGCTATGTCACGGCCACGCCGCAGGCTTTTGCCGAACCGCAGAGTCTCGATGAGCTGAGTGGTGCCATTCGCAACTCGCCGGGACCAGTTCGATTTGTCGGCACGGGCCATTCCTTTACGCCGCTGGTCAAGAATGACGGCACCATCCTGTCGCTCGACCGCTTCGAGGGCCTGAGGTCGCACGATCCCGAAAAACTGACGGCGCGGGTCGGCGCCGGCACCAAGATCGGCGCGCTGGCAAAGCTGTTGCACGGCGTCGGCCAGGCGCTGCCGAACATGGGCGACATCGACAAGCAGGCGTTCGGCGGGGCCCTCGGCACCGCCACGCACGGCTCGGGCATCACACTTGGCGCGTACCACACCCAGCTCGAGGCGATGCAGATCGTCGACGGGCGTGGCGCGCTGAAAGAGTTCGACCGTGCCAAGAGCCCCGACATGATCGAAGCCATGGGCGCTTCGCTCGGCGCTTTCGGCGCCGTCACCGAAGTGACGATCCGCAACGTGGCGAGCTACCGGATGCGGCACCGCCGCTGGACGGCGCCGATCGCCGATGTGCTTGCGCAATTCGAAAGCACCATGACGGCGCATCGTTCGGCCGAGTTCTACTACGTGCCGTTTTCGGGCCAGGCGCTGCTGATTGCCAGCGACATCACCGAGGCGCCGGCGACGGTGCGTCCGCCGACGGAAGACGACGATGCGGTGACGACGCTGAGAAAACTGCGCGACTATCTCAGCTGGCTCCCTTGGCTGCGCCGCCGTCTCATCGGCTCGGCCTTCGCCAAGGTGCCGGCCGAGGATTATATCGAGGAGTGGCTGAAGGTCTTCACCTCCGAGCGCAACGTCAAGTTCAACGAGATGGAATACCACCTGCCGTTCGAGGAAGGGGCGGCCGCACTCAGCGAAATCATTGCGCTGCTCGAGACGCGGTTTCCAGAGGTCTATTTTCCGATGGAGGTGCGCGTCGTCGCGCCCGACAATGTCTGGCTCAGCCCCTTCTACAAGCGCCCAACCTGTTCCATCGCCATCCATCACGGCGTCGAGCGCGATCCGATGGCGTTCTTCAACGCCGCCGAGCCGATCTTCAGGAAGCGCGGCGGCCGCCCGCATTGGGGCAAGATGCACAGCCTGACATCAAGGGAATTGAGCGCGCTCTATCCGCGCTGGAACGATGCGATGGCGGTCCGCCGCGAGATGGACCCGGACAACCGCTTCGTGTCGCCCTATATTGCCAGGCTGCTCGGCGTCGCGGCATGAGCCTGACCGACACCTATTTCGCGGAAATGTCGGGCGCGCTCAGGGCAGCCGGGATCTTTCAGCCTTGCCTGGTGCTCGATCTCGACCGGCTCGATCACAACATCGCTGCGATCAAGGCGAAGTTCGCCACGGGCCTCGATCTGCGCCTCGTCGACAAGTCGCTGCCATGCCTGCCGCTGATCGACTATATCCGCGCGGCGTTTGCGACCGACAGGCTGATGACCTTTCATCTGCCGATCAGCGCCGAGATGCTGAAAGTGTTTCCCCAAGTCGATCTCCTGTTGGGCAAGCCGATGCCGGTTGCCGGCGCCAGGCACGCGCTGACGAAGGGCGTTCTCGCCGGGCTCGGCGAAGCTACGTCGCGCATCGTCTGGCTGATCGATACCGAGGAGCGGCTGGCCGCCTATGGCTCGCTTGCCGCCGAGCTCGACCGCGAGCTGCGCGTCTGCTTCGAGGTCGATGTCGGCCTTCATCGCGGCGGTATCAGCGATCCCGACTCACTGGCCCGGGCAGTTTCCGCGGTGGCGAATTACCCGCGGCTGAAATGCGAAGGCGTCATGGCCTACGAGGCGCATATCGGCCATATCCCCAAACTGCTGGGAGGACGGGCCAAGGCGCGCGTCAAGGCGATCAGCCTGTTTCGCCAGTATGTCGCTTGCCTTGCCGCCGACCAGCGCAAGATCCTCAATCTTGGCGGCAGCAGCACCGCATTGCTCTATGACAGCTGGGTCGGCGCCAATGAATTGTCCATCGGATCGGCTTTTATGCTGCCGACCGATTTCGATGTGCCGAGCCTCAGCCAATTGCGGCCTGCCGCATTCATCGCGACGCCGATCCTGAAAGTGGTCGATGTCCAGGCGCCGGGCCTCGACCAGCGCTCCTGGCTGCTGCAGAAGCTCGGGCTGTTGCCGCGGCGCGGCTGTTTTCTCTATGGCGGAAAATGGATGGCCAAGCCCGTCCATCCCGTGGGGATGAAGACCGACAAGACGTTCGGCTTTTCGACCAATCAGCAATTCATGGCGCTGCCCGACAACGTCAATGTCGGGCCTGACGACTACGCCTTCCTGCGTCCGACGCAGAGCGAATTCGTGCTACAGCAGTTCGGTTCGATCCAGGTCTATTCCGGCGGGAAATTCGTCGAGCAATGGGCCGCACTGCCGTTTTCGTAGAGCAATTCCAGGAAAAGTGTGAAGCGGTTTTCCCACAGGAATTGCGTCAAACAAAGAGATCGAAGTGGAGGAGGATAGGATGGTTGCCAAGGCAGTCAAAACCCAGCCAGTGCAGCCTGAATGGGCAGCCGAACTCGACCTCGCGCTCACCGATCTCGACGCCAGGAAGGACGACTGGGCGCAGACCTCGAATGGCGAGCGGATCGCCTTGCTGCGGCAGGTCAAGGATCACATCCGCGACGTCGCCGAGGCGTGGGTCAAAACCGCGACGCGCAAGAAGGGCATCCCGACCGGCTCGCCGCTGGAAGGTGAGGAATGGCTGGCTGGCCCGGCGGCGCTGATGGATGGCTGCAACCAGTTCATCCACACGCTGAGCCTGATGGAGGGCAAGAAGTTCCTTGACAGTCTGCCGGTTCGCACCTTGCCCAACGGACAGGTGGCTGTGACGGTGGTTCCGAATTCGCTCTGGGACAAGGTGCTGTTCACCGGGCTGAAGGCCGAGATCTGGATGCAGCCCGGCGTGACCAAGGCGAACCTCGCCGCAAACACCGCCTCGGCCTATGACGCGCCGCGCACCAGCCGCAAGGGCAAGATCGGCCTCGTGCTCGGCGCCGGCAACGTCGCCTCGATCGCGCCGCTCGACTGCCTGCACAAGCTGCTCGTCGAACATCAGGTCGTCCTGCTCAAGATGAACCCGGTCAATGATTACCTCGTTGATTTCCTGCGGCCGGCGCTGCGGCCGCTGATCGAATTCGGCGCGCTGCGCATCGTGCGCGGCGGCGCCGATGTCGGTGCGTATCTGTGCAACCGCGATCTCGTCGACGACATCCACATCACCGGTGCCGCCGCCTCGCATGACGCGATCGTCTGGGGTCCCGGCGAGGAGGGCCGCAAGAACAAGGCGGCGGGCACGCCGCGCAACAGCCGGCGTATCACCTCTGAGCTTGGCGGCGTGGCGCCGACCATCGTGGTGCCCGGCCCATGGTCGAATGCCGACATCGCCTACCATGCCGAACTGATCGCCACACAGAAGCTCAACAATTCCGGTTTCAACTGTATCGCCTGCCAAATGCTCGTGTTGCCCGAACGCTGGGACAAATCCGACGCGCTTCTGGCGGCCCTCGAAAAGGTGATGCAGAAAGCCCCGTCGCGCCCGGCCTATTATCCCGGCGCGACCGAGCGCCTCGCCGCCTTCGAGGCGCATGCCGACAGCGTACAGAAATTCGAGCGGCCCGGCGGGCCGGCCTGCGTGGTGGTGCCGTTCCGGCCGGGCACGGATACCTATCTCGAAAATGCCGAGGTGTTCGCGCCGGCGCTCAGCGTCATGCGGCTGCCGGCGGGCAATGCGGAATCCTATCTGCGCGCCGCTGTCGCCTACGCCAATGAAAAGCTGCACGGCACGCTTGCCGCCAACATCCTCATCCATCCCAGGACGATCGCCGAGATCGGCCGGCAGCGCTTCGAGGAAATCATTGCCGAACTGCGCTATGGCGGCATCGGCATCAATTCCTGGAGCGGCGTTCTGTTCGCGCTGCTGCGCCCGACCTGGGGTGCTTTCCCTGGCCACACGCTCGACGACGTGCAGAGCGGCATCGGCGTCGTCCACAACACCTATTTGTTCGACAGACCGGAACGCAGCGTGCTCGAAGCGCCGTTCCGCATCATGCCGAAGCCGGCCTGGTTCCTGACCCACAAAAGGGCACACATGGTCGGCCGCCTGATCACCGAGTTCAACTACCAGCCGAGCCTCCTGAAGCTGCCGCGCATCATCTGGAACGCGCTGCGCGGCTAGCAACGAGCATCCGATCTCGAAAACAAAAGCCGGCACAGGAGCTACGACAATGGCTGACGCGGACGCAATCATCGTTGGCGGCGGGCTGGCCGGCCTGGCCGCAGCCGCGGAACTCGGCGATGCCGGCAAGCGCGTGATCATCGTCGAGCAAGAGGGTGGCGGTTTTCTCGGCGGCCAGGCATTCTGGTCGCTCGGCGGCCTGTTTTTGGTCAACACGCCCGAGCAGCGCCGCCTGCGCATCAAGGACAGCCGCGACCTCGCCTGGCAGGATTGGCTGGGTTCTGCCCAGTTCGACCGGCCCGAGGACCATTGGCCAAGGAAAGTGGCGGAAGCCTATGTCGATTTCGCCGCCGGCGAGATGCGGCCGTGGCTCTACGCCATGGGCATGCGCTGGTGGCCGGTGGTCGGCTGGGCCGAGCGCGGCGGCGCGCTGGCCAATGGCCACGGCAATTCAGTGCCGCGCTTCCACCTGACATGGGGCACTGGGCCGGGCGTGGTCGCGCCGTTCGAAAGGCGCGTGCGCGAGCACGTCGCCAAAGGGCTGATCACTTTGAAATTCCGTCATCAGGTCAGCCGGCTGATCAAGACCAACGGCGCGGTCACCGGCGTCGCGGGCGAAATCCTGGAGGCATCCGATGTCGAGCGCGGCAAGCAGTCGAGCCGCACGGCCGTCGGCGATTTCGACCTTTCGGCCGGTGTCGTGATCGTCACCTCCGGCGGCATCGGCGGCAATCATGAGTTGGTTCGCAAGGTCTGGCCGGTCGGGCGGCTGGGGCCGGCGCCGAAGCGTATGGTTGCCGGCGTGCCGCACCATGTCGACGGCCGCATGGTGGCGATCACCCAGGACGCCGGCGGGGCCGTCATCAACGCCGACCGCATGTGGCACTATGTCGAGGGGATCAAGAACTGGAATCCGATCTGGCCGAACCACGGCATCCGCATCCTGTCTGCGCCGTCGCCGCTATGGTTCGACGCTCTCGGACAACGCATGGAGGCGCCGTTCTTCCCGAGCTTCGATTCGCTCGGCACCTTGAAGCGTATCCTGTCGACGGGACACGATTATTCCTGGTTCGTGCTGACCAAGACGATCGCTTCGAAGGAGTTCGTGCTCTCGGGTTCGGAGCAAAACCTCGACTTTACGGCCAAGGATTTTCGGGCCGTGCTGAAGAACCGGCGCGGCGGCAAGGCGCCGCCATCGGTGGCGGCGTTCCTGGAAAAGGGCGAGGACTTCGTCGTCCGCGACAACCTGGCCGACCTGGTCGCCGGGATGAACGCGCTGTCAGGCGACAATCTGCTCGACTACGACCGGCTCAACGCCCAGATCGTGGCGCGCGATCGCGAGGTCGACCATGCCTATACCAAGGATGCGCAGGTCACAGCCATCCGCGGCGCTCGCAACTACATTGGCGACAAGATCTTCCGGGTGACCAAGCCGCACAAGATACTCGATCCCAGGCACGGGCCGCTGATCGCGGTGCGCCTCAACATCCTGACGCGCAAAACGCTTGGCGGCCTGCACACCAATCTCAATTCGCAGGTTCTCGACGGCAATGGCGAACCCATTGCCGGGCTCTATGCGGCAGGCGAGGTGGCCGGCGGCGGTGGCGGCGGCTATCACGGCTACAATGCGCTGGAAGGGACATTTCTCGGCAGCTGCATCTTCTCCGGCAGGAACGCAGGCCGGCACGCCGCGGGCAGGTGACGCGGCTGGCGGGCCAAGAAAAGGTCGATGAGAACAGGACATCCGCCATGTTCCATGGATAGCGACTGCTTTCGATCGCTTGCGGCAACCCAGGCGGTCAGCGAGTTGCGGCTTGCCGGCGCCGACGGTTCCCATGCGCTGGTGCTCGGCGCTGCGGCCCATCAGAGGCCTGCGTTACGCTGGCGCCACCGCGAAATTGAGCTTGAGGTCCTGAAGGCCTGGCCGCAAGGTCGGCCGGGCTACCACTCGGCGAAGGAGCCGTCCTTGTGACGCCAGACCGGGTTGCGCCAGCGGTGGCCTTCCTTGGCCCTTTCCTTGACGTAGTCCTCGTCGATTTCGACGCCGAGGCCGGGACCATCGGGGATTGCGACATAGCCATCCTCGTAGCGAAAGACGTCCTTGTTGGCGGCATAATCGAGCAAATCGTTTGCGGCGTTGTAGTGGATGCCGAGGCTCTGTTCCTGGATGAAGCAGTTGTAGCTGACGGCATCGAGCTGCAGGCAGGCGGCGAGCGCGATCGGGCCGAGCGGGCAGTGCGGCGCGACCGCAATATCATAGGCCTCGGCCATCGCCGCGATCTTGCGGCATTCGGTGATGCCACCGGCATGCGAGAGGTCGGGTTGGATGATGTCGACGGCGCCTTGTTCGAACACCGATTTGAAATCCCAGCGGCTGTAGAGCCTCTCGCCGAGTGCGATCGGCGTCGAGCCGAGGGCGGCGATCTCCTTCAGCGCCTCGCGATTTTCGCTCAGCACCGGCTCCTCGATGAACATCAGCCGGTAGGGTTCCAACTCCTTGACCAGCATGCGCGCCATCGGCCGGTGGACGCGGCCGTGGAAATCGACGGCGATGCCAATGTTGGACCCAACGGCCTCGCGCACCATGGCGACTCGTTCGACAGCCGCATCTATTCTGTCATGGTTGTCGACGATCTGCAGTTCCTCGGTGCCATTCATCTTCAGCGCCTGAAAACCGCGCGCCACCACTTCCCTGGCGCCATCAGCCACTTCCGCCGGCCGGTCGCCGCCGATCCAGGAATAGACCTTGATGCTGTCGCGCAGCTTGCCGCCGAGCAGTTCGTGCACAGGCACGCCGAGCGCCTTGCCCTTGATGTCCCATAGCGCCTGGTCGATGCCGGCAATGGCGCTCATCAGGATCGGCCCGCCGCGGTAGAAGCCGCCGCGATGCATCACCGTCCAATGGTCCTCGATCAGGCGCGGGTCCTTGCCGATCAGATAATCGCCAAGTTCCTTGACCGCTGCCTCGACCGTCAGCGCACGGCCTTCGACCACAGGCTCGCCCCAGCCGGTGACGCCGGCATCAGTCTCGATCTTCAGGAACAGCCAGCGCGGCGGGACGATGTAGGTGGTGAGCGAGATGATTTTCATGCTGGTCTCAGTTGTTCTTGAGTTTCTTGGCGCTGACCAGGTCGCGCGCCGCAAGGTCGAGGATCCGGCCTGCCGCCGCACGCGCCGCCGCGGCATCGCGCATGCGCAGTGCCTCCACCACCTCGCGGTGCGCCGCCACTGCTTCCATGCGCCGAGCGAGCGAAATGGTCGCCGTTGCTTCAAGCGAGAATTTCAGCCCGGTGTCGATCAGATTGCCGATCTGGCGGAAGATCGGGTTGTGGCTCGCGGCATAGACGATCTGGTGGAAGGTGATGTCCGAGCGCGAGAAGGCGGCGAGATCCTCGCCGGCATTGGCCATGCCGCGCCAGGCGGCTTCGAGATCGGCGATCTCCTGCAGCGTCGCACGAGTCGCCGCCAGTTCAGCTACCAGAGGTTCGATGGCGCGGCGCGTCTCGAGGATGGCGTCGAACAATTTGTCGTCCAGCACATGCGGCGCGTGCCAGGCCAGCACCTGCGGGTCGATGATGTTCCAGTTGTCCTGTTCACATACAACCGTGCCGATGCGCGGCCGCGACAGCACCAGCCCCTTGGCGGCCAGCACCTTCAGCGCCTCGCGGATGACGGTGCGGCTGACGCCATATTCGACGCCGAGCTCGTTTTCGGTCGGCAGAGACGAGCCGGCGGGATAGCGTCCGGAAAAGATGTCTGAGGCAAGCGCCTTGGTCACATCGGGCATGACGCGCGGGCGGCGGGTGTCGCCTGATGCCTTCTTCGAAGTTTCGGTCACCTCAGCCCTCCTCCAAGGCGGCGAAACCACTGATCTCGCGTCCCCGGCCTTACCGGATGCGGATGATTTGCGCCAGCGATCCCTGGTCGGAGCATGTAGCTCAATTATCATACCAGATCAATTGACGAGTATGATAAAAAGAATTAGAGACTTTGCATCCGGGCTGAGCGCCCGGCCATCGCTGGGAGGTAATCATGCGACTTCTGAAGACCGCGCTCGTCGCGGGCGCCCTTGCCGTGCTGTCCGTCACGACCATCGCTGCATATGCTCAGGACACCAAGATAGGTTTTATCGTCAAACAGCCCGAGGAGCCGTGGTTCCAGGACGAATGGAAGTTCGCCGACCAGGCCGCCAAGGAGAAGGGTTTTACCCTGGTCAAGATCGGCGCCGAGGACGGTGAGAAGCTGATGTCGGCGATCGACAATCTCGGCGCGCAGGGCGCGCAAGGCTTCATCGTCTGCACACCTGATGTGAAACTCGGCCCCGGCATCGTCGCCAAGGCCGCCGCCAACAATCTCAAGCTGATGACCGTTGACGACCGTCTGGTCGGCGCAGACGGCAAGGCGCTGGAAGACGTGCCGCATATGGGCATTTCGGCGACCAAGATCGGCGAGGCCGTCGGCCAGGCGATCGTCGACGAAATGAAGGCGCGCGGCTGGAAGGCCGACGAGGTTGGCGCCATCCGCGTCTCCTATGATCAGTTGCCGACCGCCGTCGACCGGGTCGAAGGCGCCATCTCGGTGCTCAAGGCCAACGGCTTCAAGGCCGAGAACATCTTCGACGCACCTCAGGCCAAGACCGATACCGAGGCTGCGCTCAATGCGGCGACGGTGGTACTCAACGCCCATGCCGACATCAAGAAGTGGGTCTCCTTCGGCCTCAACGACGAAGCCGTTCTCGGCGCCGTGCGCGCTTCCGAAAGCGTCGGCATCCCGGCCGAAAACGTGATCGGCGTCGGCATTGGCGGCGCGGATTCGGCGATCAACGAGTTCAAGAAGCCGACCGCCACCGGCTTCGTCGGCACGGTGATCATCTCGCCGAAGCGTCACGGCTACGAGACTGCGCTCAACATGTATGACTGGGTCGCCAACAACAAGGAACCCGAGAAGCTCATCCTGACCGCCGGTGCGCTGGCCAAGCGCGACGACTACCAGACGGTCCGCAAGGGTCTCGGCATCGAATAATCCTCCCTGTACAAACAGGCGGCGGCTCACAGTCGCCGCCTGTTTGGCATGGCAAAAGGATAGGCGCCCCATGTCCTTTCTCGACTTCTCGGAAATCACCAAGACCTATCCGGGCGTCAAGGCGCTGTCCGGCGTCTCGTTCAGCGTCGACAAGGGCGTCGTGCACGGCCTGATGGGCGAGAACGGCGCCGGCAAATCCACGCTGATCAAGATCCTGTCGGGCGACCAGCATGCCGATGACGGCGCAATCAGCATCGACGGCAAGGTCCAGGCCTATTCATCGACGAGGGATGCATTCGACAATGGCGTCATCGTCATCCACCAGGAACTGCAGCTGGTCCCTGAGCTCACTGTTGCCGAAAACCTCAGCCTCGGCCGCTTCCCCGCCAACGCCGGCATCATCGCCCGTGCCAGGATGCTGGACGATGTTGGCGCCAAGCTGAAATCAGCCGGCATCGACATCGATATCAGCCGCAAGGTCAAGACGCTGTCGATCGGCGAGCGCCAGATGGTCGAGATCGCCAAGGCGATCATGCTCGACGCGCGCGTCATCGCTCTGGACGAGCCGACCTCGTCATTGTCGTCGCGCGAAAGCGAAATCCTGTTTGCCCTGATCGACCGCCTGCGCGGCGAGGGCAAGGTCATCATCTATGTCTCGCACCGGCTGGACGAAGTGTTCCGCCTCTGCGACAGCCTGACCGTGCTGCGCGACGGCAAGCTCGCGGCGCACCATGCGTCGCTGAAAAACGTCACACGCGACCAGGTCGTCGCCGAAATGGTCGGCCGCGAAATCTCCGATATCTGGGGGTTTCGCCCACGCCCGGCCGGCGATGTCCGGCTGAAGGTCGACGCTGTTTGCGGAGTAAAACTGACGACGCCCGCCAGCTTCGAGGCGAGGGCGGGCGAGATCGTCGGCTTCTTCGGCCTGATCGGCGCGGGGCGCTCGGAACTGATGCGGCTGGTGTTCGGCGCCGACCCGCGCTCAGGTGGCACCATTACCGTTGATGGCAAGGTCGTGCATGCCACCGATCCGCATGACGCGATCCGCGCCGGGATCGTTTTGTGCTCGGAAGACCGCAAGCATGACGGCATCATCCAGGGCCGCTCGATCGAGGAGAACATCAACATCTCGTCGCGGCGTCATCACACACGCTTCGGAATCTTGAACCGCGCTAGCGAGATCGCCACCGCCGAGACCTTCATCAAGAAGCTCAAGGTGCGCACGCCGTCGCGCAAGCAGGACATCATCAACCTCTCCGGTGGCAACCAGCAGAAGGTCATTCTCGGCCGCTGGCTGTCGGAGCAGGGCGTGCGCGTGCTTATCGTCGACGAGCCGACACGCGGTATCGATGTCGGCGCCAAAGCGGAAATCTACGAACTGCTCTACCAGCTTGCCGAAGACGGCATGGCGATCGTCGTCGTCTCGTCTGAACTGCCGGAAGTGATGGGCATTTGCGACCGCATCCTGGTGATGTGCGGCGGGCGCATCAGCGCCGAACTCGCGCGCGACCAGTTCGCCGAAAAAGCGATCCTGGCCGCCGCTCTTCCCGATCAGAAAACCCCCGACGCGATCGCATCCTGAGGATCTTTGCCATGACCGATCAGTTGAAGAAGATCCTGCTCGGCGAACAGGGCCTCGTCGTGATCTTCATCGTCGCCTTCGCGCTGGTGTCGCTGCTGGTGCCGAATTTTCTGACCGACCGCAACATGCTCGGCCTGCTGCAATCGGTGGTCACCGTCGGCATCGTCGCCTGCACGATGATGTTCTGCCTCGCCGCGCGCGACTTCGACCTCTCGGTCGGTTCGATCGTTGCTTTCGCCGGCATGGTCGCGGTGATGGCGTCGAACTATACCGGATCGATCATCCTCGGGCTTCTTGCGGCAATCGCCTGCGGCGCCTTCGTCGGCTTCATCAACGGCGTCGTCATCGCCAAGTTCCGCATCAACGCGCTGATCACGACGCTTGCTACCATGCAGATCGTGCGCGGCCTTGCGCTGATCGCATCCGATGGCCGCGCCGTCGGCATCAACAGCCCGGATTTCTACCAACTGGCGCTGTCGAAGCTGTTCGGCATTCCGACGCCGGTCTGGGTCCTGGCCGTGCTGTTCTGCATCTTCGGTTTTGTCCTCAATCGTACCGTGTTCGGCAAGAACACGCTGGCCATCGGCGGTAACCCGGAGGCTTCGCGCCTGGCCGGCGTCAATGTCGACTGGACGCGCATCTGGATCTTTGCGCTGCAAGGCGTGGTTTGCGGCATCGCCGGCATCCTTCTGGCCTCGCGCATCACGTCGGGCCAGCCCAATGCGGCGGTGGGGCTTGAACTATCGGTCATCTCGGCCTGCGTGCTCGGCGGCGTCTCGCTTGCCGGCGGCCGCGCCACCATGTCGGGCGTCATCGTCGGCGTGCTGATCATGGGCATCGCCGAAAACGCCATGAACCTGCTCAACATCCCAGCCTTCTACCAATACATTGTGCGCGGCGTGATCCTGCTGCTTGCCGTTTTGCTCGACAATCTGCGTTCGTCGGCACTGGGCCGGCGCTGATCCGTCTTCCAGTGGAGTGACAGCCATGGCTGAGCGCCTGTCCGGCAAACGCATCTTCCTCACCGGCGCCGCGCAAGGCATCGGGCTTGCCATCGCCGAGGCCTGCCTGGCCGAAGGGGCAAAACTGTTCCTGGTCGATCGCGACGGCGCGCTGCTGGACAAAACGGTCGCCGGCCTTGCCGCACCGCAGGGCCATGTCGGACATACCGCAGCCGACATCAGCGACGGGGCCGCGATTGCCGCTGCCGTCAGCCGGGCGACCGACGCGATCGGGCCGATCAACGCGCTGATCAACAATGCCGGGATGAATGTGTTCTCGACGCCGCTCGAGGCGACCGAGGAGGAGTGGAATCGCAATTTCGATGTCAACGTCAAAGGCGCCTGGAACTGCGCCAAGGCGGTGCTGCCGGCAATGATCGCAAATGGCGGTGGCGCGATCCTCAACATCGCCTCGACGCACAGCTTCACCATCATCCCTCATACCTTCCCCTATCCCGTGGCCAAGCACGCGCTGCTTGGGCTGACCAAGTCGCTGGCGCTGGAATATGCCGGGCAGGGCGTGCGCGTGAACGCGCTGGCGCCCGGTTATGTCGAGACGCAGAAGGCGACCGACTATTGGAACAGTTTTGCCGATCCGGTTGCGGCGCGCGCCAAGACGCTGGCGCTGCATCCCGGCGGCCGCATCGCCTCGGCGCGCGAGATCGCGCTGGCCGCTGTGTTCATGATTTCTGAGGAGTGCCCGTTCATGAACGCGGCGACCCTCGTCGTCGATGGCGGCCTCAGCCAGCTACAGCATCCCGCCTGAACGCTGGAGAGGCTCTATTTCTACCGCATCGACCGCCGGCCTAATGGAGCAAGCAGTCGCGATCAGAAACGCTCGCGATAGGCGCGCGGATTGGTGCCCAGCACGCGCAGAAAGCCGCGCCGCATGGTTTCTTCCGAGCCGAAACCGCAGCGGCGGGCCGTCTGGTTGACGGGCTGGCCCCGCTCCAGCATCCGCCGCGCCGCCTCGATCCGGATCTCCTCGATCGCGCGGGCAGGTGTCCGGCCGGTGGCCTCGCGATAGCGCCGCGAGAAGCTGCGCGGGCTCATATTGGCGTGGTCGGCCAACTGCGTGAGCGACAGGTCACCGGCCAGATTTTCGAGGATCCAGCCATGCAGCCGGTCGAAGCGCCCGTCGCCTTGCTGCAGCTTGAGGGTCTGGCTGAATTGCGCCTGGCCACCGGGACGTTTCAGGAAGACCACCAACTCGCGCGCCACGCCGAGCGCCGTGTGCCGGCCAAGGTCGGCCTCGACGAGGGAGAGGGCGAGATCGATCCCCGCCGTTACGCCGGCGGATGTCCAGACATTGCCGTCGCGGATGAAGATCGGATCGGGTTCGAGTCGGACCGCGGGAAAGCGCCGGGCGAACTCCGCGCAGCGTCCCCAATGGGTCACCGCGCGGCGGCCGTCGAGCAGGCCAGCCGTCGCCAGCAGCATGGCGCCGCTGCAGACGGAAGCGGTTCGGGTGGCATCGCGCGAGCGACCGGCGATCCACTGGACCAGCACGGGATCGTCGCAGGCCGCGTTGACGCCCCATCCTCCGGGGACAAGCAGCGTGTCGATCTTACCTCCGTGGGTTGGCAGCACTGCTGCCTCCAGCACGAGACCGGCCGATGTCCGGATGCGCGGTGAGGCGGCGACGACCACGACCTCGTAAGGAGCCGGTTCGCCGGCCTGCCTTTTGAAATCATTGGCGCTGGCAAAGACCTGCAGCGGTCCGCTGACGTCGAGGAGCTGGATGTCGGGATAGGCAAGTACTTCGATACGGCGCATTGGTTTGGCCCGAAGCGAGGGATGAATGGCAATCGTGCCAAACCATGATGCCGTAGATTGCCGGAAGTCAACCCACGGAGATTTCCATGCCCCTTCGTTTCGGCATCCTCGTATTCCCCGACGTCCAACAACTCGACCTCACCGGCCCATACGAAGTCCTGGCATCGGCCAAGGATGCCGAGGTGGAACTGATCTGGAAGGATCGCAACCCGGTGACGTCATCGACGCGCCTCTCGCTGACGCCAACCGCGACCTTTGACGATTGCCGGCCCCTCGACGTGCTGTGCATTCCTGGCGGGGGCGGGGTCAACGCGCTGCTGGAGGACCAGACAGTCCTCGATTTCGTGTGGGAGCGCGCGGGGCAGGTGCGCTACATCACCTCCGTTTGCAGCGGTGCCCTGGTGCTTGGGGCGGCCGGACTGCTGAGGGGCAAGCGCGCGACCACGCACTGGTATGCGCATGCTTTCCTTGAGGAGTTCGGAGCGATCCCGGTCGACGAGCGTATCGTCGAAGACGGCAAGCTCATCACCGCCGGCGGCGTCACTTCGGGGATCGACTTCGGCCTGGCGCTGGTTGCGAGGCTGCTTGGACAGGAGGAGGCCGAGATCGTGCAGCTCTCGCTCGAATACGCCCCGGCTCCTCCCTTTCGGTCCGGCACGCCCGCCGAGGCGTCGCCTGCGGTGCTGGCGCAGGCAAAAAAGCGCCTCTCTGGTTCGAGGCGGGTTCGCGAGGCAATCTTCGCTCGCTGGCGCGAGGCTCGCGCCGCCGCTGCGCCGGCGCGCATCCACGGCTGAAGCAGCAAGGCCGAAGGTGCATCCCCTGGCCCTTCGGCCTCGCTGCGTTTCCACTGTTGACAGGTCCCTTCGTCTGTGCAGAAATTGGTTGGACCATTGAACCACTTCGGTAATAGCCCCGGTGACCGAATTCAGCCTTCCGCCGATCCAGACGACGGCCCGCGACGACGCGGTGCTGAAGGCGTTGGCCGGCTTCGTCATGCGCGAGAAGCTGGAACCCGGTGAGAGGCTGCCGACCGAACGCATCCTCGCTGAGCGTCTGAAGGTCAGCCGCAACACGGTGCGCGAGGCGCTGACGCGCTGGGAAGGGCTTGGCCTGGTCGAGCGCCGGCAGGGCTCGGGCACCTATCTCAAGGCCGCCGTCTCGCTCGACATGCTGCACATGCCGCTGACGCTTGCCGGCGGCAATGATTTCACCGGCCTGATGCGCACGCTGGAAATCCGCCGCGCGCTGGAAGCGGAAGCCGCCGCCCTTTGCGCCATTCGTGCCGACAAGGACGACCTCGCCGAGATCGAGCGCAAGCTCGACATCATGGAGGAAGAGTTTCTCAGCCGCGCCGGCATGTCGTCGGAAGAGGACTGGGAATTCCATCAGGCGATCTACCGCGCCTGCGGCAATCCGCTGTTCGAGCAGATTATCGCCGCCATGCACGAACTGTTCCACCGCTTCTGGGAACATCCGCTCGGCGTGCGCGATTTCGGCCACGCAAGCTTTCCCTACCACCGCACCATGTTCGACTGCATCGCCGCGCACGATCCGGAAGGCGCCCGGGCCGAAGCGCTGAAGCTGATCGCCACGGTCGAGGACGATTTGAAGCGCGGCGCCGCCAACCTCAAACTTTCGGTCCGCACATGAACGAGCACAGCTTCGACCCAGGCATTTCCGGCAGCGACTATCTCGCCGAGGCGGCGACGCTTCTGGCGCATGACGACCCGTTCCCTGGCAATGCGGTGGTGCCGCCGATCTACCAGACCTCGCTGTTCACCTTCGCCAGCTATGCCGACATGGCCGACACCTTTGCCGGGCGCAGGAAGCAGCCGATCTATTCGCGCGGCGACAACCCGACGGTGATGGAATTCGAGTCACGCGTCGCAGCGCTCGAAGGTGCGGAAGCCGCGCGCGGATTCTCCAGCGGCATGGCGGCGATCAGCGCGACATTGCTTGCCTTTGTCGGCGCCGGCGAG
Source organism: Mesorhizobium sp. P160187 (assembly GCF_057766425.1). Classification (NCBI taxonomy): domain Bacteria; kingdom Pseudomonadati; phylum Pseudomonadota; class Alphaproteobacteria; order Hyphomicrobiales; family Phyllobacteriaceae; genus Mesorhizobium; species Mesorhizobium sp. P160187. Next base: position 1,426,180 of record NZ_JBYMDX010000004.1, on the reverse strand, counting down.
CGCATCGTTGCGGTGCGCAACTGCTATGGTGACGCCTACCGACTGTTCGAGCGGTTGTTCCCGCGCCTGCACATCAAGGTCGACTATGTCGACGGCTCCGATCCGGATGCGGTGGCCGCGGCTCTTCCCGGCGCCAAACTGCTCTACCTGGAAAGCCCGACCTCGATGACGTTCGAGCTGCAGGATCTCGAACATCTGACGCGGCTGGCGAAAGAGCAGGGCATCGTCACCACCATCGACAATTCCTGGGCGACGCCGGTGTTCCAGAAGCCGATCCTGCACGGCGTCGATCTGGTGCTGCATTCCGCCTCGAAATATCTCGGCGGTCACAGCGACACCGTCGCCGGCGTGGTGGCCGGCTCGGCCGCTCACATCAAGCATATCAACGACCAGACCTATTCGCAGCTCGGCGCAAAGCTGTCGCCCTTCGAGGGCTGGCTGCTGTTGCGCGGCCTGCGCACGCTGCCGCTGAGACTGCCGCATCACATGAAGAGCGGGCTCATCATCGCCGAGCGCTTGAAGGCGCATGACAAGGTCGAGCGGGTCAATCATCCCGCCTATTCCAACCATCCCGGCAAGAAGACGCTTGCCGGCTATGCCGGGCTGTTCTCCTTCGAGGTGACGGAGGATGTCGACATTCCCGCTTTCGTCGATGCGCTGAAATTTTTCCGCATCGGCGTCAGCTGGGGCGGTCATGAAAGCCTCGTCTTGCCGGCAAAGGCCTCGCTCGAGCAGACACCGGGTCTCAATTCGATGGCGCGCTTCGGCGTCAGCCCCCGAACCATCCGCTTCAATGTCGGATTGGAAAGCGTCGAAGACCTCTGGGCCGACATCGGCCAGGCCTTCGACAAAGCAAAAAAATGACTGGGTTCAAAATGGGAGTTCTGAACATGAAACGACTGAGCATCATGCTTGCCACCGCTGCCGGCCTGGCGATGTCCGCCAGCGGCGCATTGGCCGACACCACCCTCAAGCTGGTCGAGGTCATCACCAGCCCGCAGCGCACCGAATTCCTGAAGAAGCAGATCGCCGAGTTCGAGGCCGCCAATGCCGGCGTCAAGGTCGAGGTGGTCTCGCTGCCCTGGGGCCAGGCGTTCGAGAAGTTCCTCACCATGGTGCAGGCCGGCGATACGCCCGACATCGTCGAGATGCCGGAGCGCTGGATGGGCCTGTACGCCACCAACGGACAGCTCGAGGATCTCGGCCCTTACATGGCCAAATGGGACGACGCCAAGACGCTGGGCGACCGCGCCAAGCAATTCGGCTCGACCGTCAACAACACCCAGTTCATGATCCCGTACGGCTACTATGTGAATGCGCTGTTCTGGAACAAGAAGTTGTTCAAGGAGGCCGGTCTCGACGGCCCGCCGGCGACACTCGACGACTTCATCGCCGACTCCAAGAAGATCTCCGCCATTCCAGGCAAGTACGGCTATTGCCTGCGCGGTGGGCCGGGCGCCTTCAACGGCATGCACATGTTCATGAACATCGCCGCTGGCAAGGGCGGCTACTTCAACGAGGACGGCACCTCGACCATCAACGAGGAGGGCTCGGTCAAGGGCCTGCAGATGCTGGCCGACATGTACAAGGACGGGCTGGCGCCCAAGGATGCGGTGAGCTGGGGCTTCAACGAGACCGTCACCGGCTTCTATTCCGGCACCTGCGCCATGCTCAACCAGGATCCGGATGCGCTGATCGGCATCGCCGACAAGATGAGCGCCGACGATTTTGCCGTGGCACCGCTGCCTGTGGGACCGAGCGGCAAGTCCTATCCGACGCTGGGCTATGCCGGCTGGGCGATGTTCGCCAATTCGCAGCACAAGGACGATGCCTGGAAGCTGATGGCGACGCTGCTCTCGCCCAAGGACAATCTGGAATGGGCCAAGGAAGTCGGCGTCGTGCCGATCCACAACGGCGCCGACCAGGACGCCCATTTCAAGACCGAGCAGTTCAAGGGCTGGTTCACCGAGCTCAGCGACACTTCCAAATATGAAATGGTGACGCCGCCGACACATCTGGAGAACCTCGGCAATTTCGTCGACCAGGTGGCGATCAAGAATTTCCAGGAAGTGCTGCTCGGCCAGAAGTCGGCCAAGGACGTTGCCGACCAGTGGGCCGCGTTCCTGACCAAGGAACAGCAGGACTGGCTGGCCAAGAACAAGAAGTAGTTCTTCTTCCTTCTCCCCCGTTCACGGGGAGAAGGTGGCCCGAATGCATGTCGCCCAAAAGTGCGTAGCGGTTTTGGGACAACGACATGCACACACAGGCCCGGATGAGGGGCAGCACCAGCACCCCAAGGCTGGCGCCGCCCCTCATCTGCCTGCCCGTCCTCCGCAGCAGCTGCGCTGCAGCTACGGAGGGTGGACCGGCATCTTCCTCGTGAGCGGGTAGGACGCTTGTCGCCAATCCCGGCGCTCCTCCAGGAGACGATTTAGCACCCAATGACCTACGCCGTGTCCGAAATACGATCCGCCGGCCGGCCGCGAAAGAAGCGGCTGACGCATGCGGCCATCGAGCCCTGGCTTTATCTCAGCCCGGCGATCGTTCTGCTGGTCGTGGTGCTGCTGGTGCCGCTGATCATCGGCATCAGCTATTCGTTCCGGAAGTTCTCCGCCTTCAAATCCGAATATGTCGGTCTAGGCCAGTACCAGGCGATGCTGACCGACCAGGTGCTGGGGCAGGCGCTGGTCAACACGCTCTGGTGGACCGTCGCCAGCCTGTTCTTCCAGTTCTTCCTCGGCCTGGGTCTGGCGTTGCTGCTCGACAAACCGTTTGTCGGGCGCAAGTTCGTGCAGGCGGTGGTGTTCCTGCCCTGGGCGGTGCCATCCTTCCTGTCGGGCCTGACCTGGGCATGGCTGTTCAACCCGATCATCGGCCCGCTGCCGCACTGGCTGTTTGCGCTCGGGCTGAAGGCCGAGCCGACCAATGTGCTGTCCGATCCGGCCACCGCCATGTGGGGGCCGATCATCGCCAACATCTGGTTCGGCATTCCGTTCTTCGCCATCACGCTGCTGGCGGCGCTGAAGTCGATCCCGTCGGAACTGCATGAGGCGGCCGCAATCGACGGCGCTTCGCCCTGGCAGCGCTTCACCAAGGTGACGCTGCCGTTCCTGGCGCCGACCATCGTCATCACCGTCATGCTGCGTACGATCTGGATCGCCACCTTCGCCGATCTGATCTTTGTCATGACCGAGGGCGGGCCGGCAGGCTCGACCAGCACGGTGCCGGTCTACATCTATGTCAGTGCCTTCAAGTCGCTGGACAAGGGCTATGCCTCCGCGGTGGCGGTGCTGCTCTTGATCTTGCTGATCGCCTATGCGATCGCGCTGATCGCCATCCGCCGCTTGCTGGTGAGGCACGTCTGATGATTGCCGGACGCTCCACCTCCTCGCGCATCTTCAGCGGCATCGGCCTCTACGCGGCGATTGCCGCCTATATGATCTTTGCGCTGTTTCCGATCTTCTGGACGCTGAAGATTTCGGTAACGCCGGAGCGGCTGCTCTATTCCGAGGGCATCACGCTGTGGCCGTCGCAGACCACCTTCCGCAACTTCATCACTGTCCTGGAAGCCTCTGACTTCCCCCGCTATTTCCTCAACAGCGTTATCGTCTCGGTGTCGACGGCGGCCCTGGTGACAGTCATCGCCACGCTCGCCGGCTACGCCATGTCGCGCTTCACCTTTCGCGGCAAGGCAACGCTGGCGATCATGCTTTTGCTGACGCAAACCTTTCCGCTGGTGATGGTCATTCCGCCGATCTACCGCGTCATGGGCGAGCTTGGCCTGACCAACAGCCTGGTCGGTCTGATCATCATCTACACGGCTTTCAACACCGCCTTCGCCACCTTCCTGATGCAGTCCTTCTTCGACGGCATTCCGAAGGATCTGGAGGAAGCGGCGATGATCGACGGCTGCACGCGGGCGCAGGCGATGCGCAAGGTGATCGTGCCGCTGACCTTGCCCGGCATGGGCGCCACGCTTGGCTTCGTCTTCACCGCCGCCTGGAGCGAATTGCTGTTCGCGCTGATGCTCATTTCCAGCGACGACCAGAAGACCTTTGCCGTCGGCCTGCTCACCTATATCGGCAAGTTCGCCGTCGACTGGGGGCAGATGATGGCGGCGTCGATCCTGGCGCTGATCCCGGTCTGCATCTTCTTCGCCTTCCTGCAACGCTATCTCGTCACCGGCCTCACCGCCGGCGCGGTCAAAGGATAATCGATGGCTTCCGTCACGCTGCAAAACGTCGAGAAGGACTACGGTTCGCTGCGCATCCTGCACGGCGTCGACCTCGAGATCGCCGATGGCGAGTTCGTCGTGCTGGTCGGCCCGTCCGGCTGTGGCAAGTCGACCCTTTTGCGCATGATTGCCGGGCTGGAGGAGGTGTCGGGCGGCGAGATCCATATCGGCGATCGGCTGGTCAACGATGTCGCGCCGAAGGACCGCGATATTGCCATGGTGTTCCAGTCCTACGCGCTCTATCCGCACATGGATGTGTCGTCGAACATGGGCTTCAGCCTGCTTTTGAAGAAGGCGGAGAAGACGACGATCGACGGCAGGGTAGGGGCGGCGGCCAAGCGCCTCGGCCTCGACAGTTTCCTCGGACGTCTGCCCAGGCAACTGTCCGGCGGCCAACGCCAGCGCGTCGCCATGGGCCGCGCCATCGTGCGCGATCCCAAAGTGTTTCTGTTCGACGAGCCGCTCAGCAATCTCGACGCCAAATTGCGCGTGCATATGCGCGCCGAGATCAAGGCGCTGCACCAGCAGCTCAAGACCACATCGGTCTATGTCACCCACGACCAGATCGAAGCCATGACCATGGCCGACCGGATCGTCGTCATGCATGACGGCTATGTGCAGCAGGTCGGCCATCCCCTGGAACTCTACGATCGGCCGATCAATACTTTTGTGGCCGGCTTCATCGGCTCGCCCGGCATGAATTTCTTTCCGGCGACAGTCGCCATGGGCGGCAAGGTGGATGCGGTGCTGGCCGACGGCCAGAAGCTGAGATTGCCGGATGGATTGCCGCTCACGGATGGTGACAAGCTCACCGTCGGGTTACGGCCGGAGCACATCCAGCTGGCTGACGACGGAGGGCTCATGGCAGAGGTCGAGGTGGTCGAGCCGCTCGGCCTGTCGACGCAGTTCTATGTCCGGCTCGCCAGCCAACTGGTTTGTGTCTTCGTCATGGGACGCAGCACTATCCGACCGGGCGATACGGTGCGGCTGTCTGCCGATCCGGCGGCGCTGCATCTGTTCGATCCTGCAAGCGGCAACCGCATCGGCTGATGACGGCCATCCGGCCTGTTTTCCGAGCATGATCTCTTCCGAAAACCGGGATCTACTTTTCGGGATCAGGCTCTAGCGAAGGCTGCCCAGGCTGGCATACATGCCGGTGGTGCGGAACTGCGTCGGGTTGATGCCGTAGAGCCGGCGGAAGACTTTCGAGAAATAGTTGGCGTCCTCGAAGCCGCACAGGATGGCGACCTCCTTGACTGGCAGGAAATCGGCTTTGGTTAGCAGCTTCGCCGCCCGCTGCAGCCGCTGCTGCAGCACGAACTCGGCCGGCGGAACGCCTTCGCTCTCGGCGAAGCAGCGCGAGAAATGGGCGCGGCTGAGGCCGCTGATCTGGACGAGCTCAGCCACGGGCAAGGGCTTGTCGAGATTGGCGTTGATATGATCGATGACCGGCTGCATGACGCTCTGTTTCTCAGTGAAGGCGTGCGAGCCGAAGACATCGTCGTAAAGCGCCATCGCCGCCTCATAGGCGATTGCCGAAGCAGCGCCAGGCGAAGCGCCGCCCTTGATCAGGCGCAGGCTGCAATCGGCGAGATGATCGATCGTCTCCGGCTGCAGCCGAAACACCGGGCCGGAGACGCTAAGTATGGATTTGTGGACGCGCAGCGCCTCCTCGCCATTCATCGAGATCCAGAAATATTCCCAGCGGTCGCCCTTCTCCAGCCAGTAGCGATGGTTGTGCGGCACCAGCACCAGCAGCGTGTCGTTGGCCTGCAGGCGGTAGTTGCGGTTCTCGTAGCGCAGCTGGCCGGTGCCGCTGATCGTGTGCTGCAGCACGGTAAACGGCGTCTGGCCGCGCTTGCGCCCATCCCAGTCGTAAGTCACGCCCTCGCGTACTTCATAGCCGGTGCTGGTCGGCATGGCATGCAGGCGCTGGCGGCCGCGCGGCAGCGAAATGGTGCGCATCAATTGTCCGTTGGCGATCAGATCATGCAGCACAAAATTACCCTCGAAAGCATAATCGTTCTCTGGCCGCGCCCTGGAATAACGGCATAATCCAAATCCTGAGAACGCGAAAGACCCGCGGTCGAGGAGCGGGCGGGGAGGAGAACGAGCCGGAATTCCGGCTCGAATGGCATGCGCGCCGAGGCGAGCCGCCATTCCCTTTCCTGTTGCTCCTTACCCGGCATTCGAATGCATCGAGGTGAGGTGATGAGTTTCAAAATCGCTATTATCGGCGCCGGCAGCGTCGGCTTCACCAAGAAGCTGTTCACCGATATTTTGTGCGTCCCGGAATTCAGCGACATCGAATTCGCGCTGACCGATCTCAGCGAACACAATCTGCAAATGATCAAGGCGATCCTCGACCGCATCGTCGAGGCCAACAAGCTGCCGACCAGGGTGACGGCGACGACCGACCGCCGCAAGGCGCTGGAAGGCGCGCGCTACGTCATCAGCTGCGTGCGGGTGGGCGGGCTCGAAGCCTATGCCGACGATATCCGCATTCCCTTGAAATACGGCATCGACCAGTGCGTCGGTGACACGATTTGCGCCGGGGGCATCCTCTACGGCCAGCGCAACATCCCGGTCATCCTCGACTTCTGCAAGGATATATTGGAGGTCGCCGAGCCAGGCGCCAAATTCCTCAACTATGCCAACCCGATGGCGATGAACACCTGGGCGGCGATCGAATATGGCAAGGTCGATACGGTCGGCCTCTGCCACGGTGTCCAGCACGGCGCCGAACAGATCGCCGAAGTGCTCGGCGCCAAGTCGCACAGCGAACTCGATTATGTCTGCTCCGGTATCAACCACCAGACCTGGTTCATCGATTTGCGGCTCAACGGCCGCAAGATCGGCAAGGACGAACTGGTGGCTGCCTTCGAGGCGCATCCGGTCTATTCGCAGCAGGAAAAGCTGCGCATCGACGTGCTGAAGCGCTTCGGCGTCTACTCCACCGAAAGCAACGGTCATCTCTCCGAATATCTGCCCTGGTATCGCAAGCGGCCGGACGAAATCACCCGCTGGATCGACATGTCCGATTGGATCCATGGCGAGACCGGCGGCTATCTTCGCTACTCCACGGAAACCCGCAACTGGTTCGAGACGGAATATCCGCAATTCCTCGAAGCGGCGTCGAAGCCGCTCGACGTATCGAAGCGCTCGAACGAGCATGCCAGCCATATTCTCGAAGCGCTGGAGACGAACCGCGTCTATCGCGGCCACTTCAACGTCAAGAACACCGGCATCATCACCAATCTGCCGCAGGACGCGATCATCGAATCGCCCGGTTTCGTCGATCGCTTCGGCATCAACATGGCGTCAGGCATCACGCTGCCGGAAGCCTGCGCGGCCACCTGCATGGCTTCGATCAACGTTCAGCGCATGTCGGTGCATGCGGCTGTTACGGGCGACATTGACCTGCTCAAGCTCGCGGTGCTGCACGATCCGCTGGTGGGTGCGGTGTCGACGCCGGAAGAGGTCTGGCAGATGGTCGACGAGATGGTCGTCGCCCAGGCGCGTTGGCTACCGCAATACGCCGATGCCGTGCCGGCCGCCAAGGAGCGGCTTTCGAAATCGATGGTGAAAACCCGCGACTGGGCGGGTGCGGCGCGGCGCAAAGTGCGCTCGATCGAGGAACTGCGCGCCGAAAAAACGGCCCTGAAACAGGCCGGCTGAGAATGCTGGCAGGCGGACAGCGGGAGGCCGGTTCGCCAATCAGCCGTCATGAATAGATGCGGCAGCAGCAGACGTCGAAACATCTGGGAGGAACACAATGAGGAACTTTCGTGGAATTGGCATTCTCGCCGGTCGAAGAATTGGCATTCTCGCCGGGCGAAGAATTGGCATTCTCGCCGGGCTGGCGCTGAGCGTCTCGGCATTGGCGCTTGGCAGTGCATACGCGTCCGAGCCGACCACGCCGCCGGCGCCGGCGGCGTTTCCCGCCGAGGGCAAGATCAAATACGTCGCCCGCGATTCCATCCTGGAGTTCAAGGCGCTGCCCGAATATCACGAGCCCGAGTGGGTCACCGAGAAATACGTCAAGACTGGCAAGCTGCCGCCGGTCAAGGATCGCCTGCCGAAGGAGCCGCTGGTGTTCAAGACCGGCAACATGCCGGACGGCATCGGCGTTTATGGCGACACCATGCGCCACGTCATTGGCGGCCGGCCGGAAGGCTGGAATTATGGCGCCGGCCAGACCCAAGGATGGGGCGGCATCGACATCGGCCTTTCGGAATGCCTGACGCGCACCGCGCCTTTGTTCCAGGTCGAGGCCAAGGACACCGAGCCGCTGCCCAACCTCGCCAGGAGCTGGGACTGGTCGAAGGATGGCCACACGCTGACCATGCACCTGGTCGAAGGCGCCAAATGGTCTGACGGCGTTGCCTTCAATGCCGACGATGTCATGTTCTACTGGGACGATGAGGTCGTCGACCCCAATGTCTCGCCGTTGAACGGCGCCACAGCGGAAACCTTCGGTGTCGGCACGACGCTGAAGAAGGTCGACGACTACACCGTCGAGTGGACCTTCAAGGACGCTTTCCCCAAACAGTATCTCTACGCCATGGCCTATGGCACCTTCTGCCCCGGCCCAGCGCATATCCTCAAGCCGCAGCATCCGAAGTACTCGAAGAATACCTACGAGCAGTTCAAGAACGCGTTCCCGCCGGAATATATGAACATTCCGGTGATGGGCGCCTGGGTGCCGGTGGAGTATAGGCCCGACGACATCATCGTCTTGCGCCGCAATCCCTACTACTGGAAGGTCGACGAGAAGGGCAACCAGCTGCCCTATCTCAACGAACTGCACTACAAGCTGTCGACCTGGGCCGACCGCGACGTGCAGGCGGTGGCAGGGGCCGCCGACTTCTCCAACCTCGAGCAGCCGGAGAATTTCGTCGCTTCGCTGAAGCGAGCGGCGGACAAGGACGCGCCGGCCCGGCTCGCCTTTGGCCCGCGCCTGATCGGCTACAATCTGCGCATGAACTTTTCCGCCAATGGCTGGGGCAATCCCGACGAACGCGGCCAGGCGATCCGCGAGCTCAACCGCAATGAGGACTTCCGCAAGGGCATCACCATGGCGCTCGACCGCAAGGCGCTCGGCGACTCGCTGGTCAAGGGGCCGTTCACCGCCATCTACCCCGGTGGCTTTTCCTCGGGCACCAGCTTCTATGACCGCAACTCGACCGTCTACTATCCCTTCGACATCGAGGGCGCCAAGGCGGAACTGGCCAAGGCTGGTCTCAAGGATACGGATGGCGACGGCTTCGTGAACTTCCCGGCCGGGACCGCCGGCGGCAAGAATGTCGAGATCGTGATGCTGGTCAACAATGACTACGGCACTGACAAGAGCCTCGCCGAAGGCGTCGTCGGCCAGATGGAAAAGCTTGGCATCAGGGTCGTGCTCAACGGCCTCAACGGCACCCAGCGTGATGCCTCGCAATATTCCGGCCGCTTCGACTGGCTGATCAGGCGCAACGAGCAGGAGCTGACTTCCGTCGTGCAGAATACCGTGCAACTCGCGCCCGTCGGACCCAAGACCAGCTGGGATCACCGCGCGCCCGAAAGCGGCGTGGTCGACCTGATGCCGTTCGAAAAGGAGCTTGTCGACATCGTCAGCAAGTTCGTCTCCTCGTCAGACAATGACGAACGCGCCAGCCTGATGAAGACGTTCCAGAAGATCTCGACGGAGCATGTCTACAATATCGGACTGACCGAATATCCGGGCGCCCTGATCATCAACAAGCGCTTCTCCAACATCCCGCAGGGAACGCCGATCTTCATGTTCAACTGGGCCGAGGATTCGATCGTGCGCGAACGCGTCTTCGTCGCCGCCGACAAGCAGCAGAAATACGAACTCTTTCCCGACCAGCTTCCCGGCAAGCCCGGCGACAAGGGTCCGACGAACTGAGTTTCCTCCCCTGGCTGACGCCCGGCCGCGCTGCGCGCGCGGCCGGGACGGAGTAAGGTCAGCGGCAACAGATTAGATCCAAGGAGGAGAAACGGTCCGATGCTGCGATTCCTGGCCATGCGCATAGCATCGGCGGTGCCGGTCATGGTCATCCTGAGCCTGGTCACCTTTGCCATCATCCAGGCGCCGCCGGGCGACTATGCCGACTATATCCGTTCACAGCTCATCAACCAGGGCGGGGCGTCTTTTGCCGAAGCCGACGCGCAGGCGCAGGCCTATCGGGTCGAGCACGGCCTCGATAAACCGCTGCCCGTCCAGTACCTGAACTGGGTCGCCGGCATCATCACCCGCGGCGATTTCGGCTACAGCCTCTATTACAACAAGCCGGTCGCCGCCGTGGTCGGCGAGCGGCTGCCGCGCACGCTGCTGCTGGCATTGGTCTGCCATCTGCTGGCGTCGGTGCTCGGCATCACCTTCGGCATCTGGGCGGCGACCAGGCAATACACCTGGATTGACTCGGCGCTGTCGGCAATCTCCTTCCTCGGCATGACGGTGCCGCGCTTCCTGATGGCGCTGATCATCGTCTATCTCCTGGTCTTCCAGTTCAACGTGTCGGAGATCGGCAGCTTCTTCTCGCCGCAATATGGCGGCGCGCCGTGGTCGTGGGCGAAATTCGCCGACCTCGTCAAGCATGTCTGGCCGGTGGTGGCGATCGCCACCTTCGGCGGGCTCGCCTACAATATGCGCGTCATGCGCGGCAATCTGCTCGATACGCTGAACGCGCAATATGTCGAGACGGCCAAGGCCAAGGGCCTGACCGGCAGCGCCGTCGTCATGCGCCATGCCGTGCCCAACGCGCTGCACCCGCTCATCATGTATCAGGGCGTGGTGCTGCCCTACATGCTGACCGGCGAGATCGAGACGGCGATCATCTTTGCGTTGCCGACGGTCGGGCCGGCCATCGTCGGCTCGATGGCGGTCGGCGACGTCTACGTCACGGCGACCTTCATGATGGTGCTGTCGGCAACGCTGATCGTCGGCAACATCATCGCCGACATGCTGCTCGCGCTGCTCGATCCGCGCGTGCGCCAGTTCAGGGAGAGCTAGATGCTGGCGCGCGACCCATCCCCGCCGCCGCCCCCGGCTGAAGCAACCGCGATTGCGACCCCGCGCGGCAATGAGAGCTATATGGCGCTGGTCTGGCGCCGGCTGAGGCGCTCCTGGACCGGCATGGCCGGGCTGATCCTGGTCGTGCTTCTGGTGCTGATGGCGCTGTTTGCCGATTTCTTCGCGCCGATGGACCCCAAGGTGACCGATGTCGCTTTCGCCCCGCCGCAAGTGATGAGTTTTCACGACAGAGACGGGAATTTCGTGCTCCAGCCGCGGGTCTATGCGCTGGCGGATTCTGCAGACCTCGACCCGGTCACCTTCCAGCCGGTCGTCGGGCCGGATTACGAGCATCCGCGCCTGCTCGGCTTCTTCGTCAAGGGCGCCGACTACCGGCTGCTTGGCCTATTCCCCGCCAACCGGCATTTCTTCGCTTCGGCCAACGGCCAGCCGGTGCATTTTCTCGGCACCGACAAATTCGGCCGCGATGTGCTGTCGCGCGCCGTCCAGGGCTCGCGCGTCTCGCTGATGATCGCGCTGACGGTGGTGTTCATCATCACCGTCATCGGCACCACGGTCGGCATGGTCTCGGGCTATTTCGGCGGCCGCTTCGACGTCTGGATGCAGCGCTTTGTCGAGCTGGTGCTCGCCTTCCCGCAATTGCCGCTCTATCTTGCGCTGACGACGCTGATCCCGGTGACCGCGCCGACCAACGTCTTCCTCGCCTTCGTCATCATCGTCATGTCGGCGCTGGGCTGGGCGCAGATGTCGCGCGAGGTGCGCGGCAAGACGCTGGCGCTGGCGCGGATCGACTATGTGCGCGCCGCCATGGCGGTCGGCGCCACCGACATGCGCATCATCATGCAGCACATTTTCCCCAATGTGATGAGCCACGTCATCGTCGCCGTGACGATCGCCATCCCGACGGTGGTGCTGCTCGAAGCCTTTCTCGGCTTCCTCGGCTTCGCGGTGAAGCCGCCGCTGATCTCGTGGGGGCTGATGCTGCAGGACACGGCTACCTATTCGGTCATCGGTACCTATCCGTGGATCCTGTCGCCGGTCGGCTTCGTGCTGATCACTGTCTTTGCCTTCAACGCGCTGGGCGACGGCCTGCGCGATGCCGTCGATCCTTATTGAGGTGGCCGGGATGACTGTAGCGCTCGCAGCCACCTTCGCACCAGCCGTCCGGCTCGACCATGCCGGCCGCCACGACCACCCCATCATCGATGCCCGCAACATCGAGGTCGCCTTCAAGGTCGAGCACGGCGTCGTCGACGCGGTGAAGGATGTCTCGTTCCAGCTCTATCGCGGGGAGACGATCGCCATCGTCGGCGAGTCCGGTTCCGGCAAGTCGGTGACGGCGCGCGCTGTCATGGGGCTCTTGTCAAAGCGGGCCACCGTGTCGCCGAAATCCACCATCCACTATTGCGGGCAGGACATACTGAAATTCCCCGAGAGCGCCCGGCGCAAGTTGCGCGGCAATCGCATCTCTATGATCTTCCAGGAGCCGATGAGCTCGCTCAACCCGATCTATACGGTCGGCAGTCAGATCGTCGAGGCGATCAGAGTGCATCGAAAGGTCAGCCGCAAGCAAGCCTGGGCGCGGGCGCTCGAGCTTTTGCGGCATGTCCAGATCCCCGAGCCGGAAGCGCGCATCAAACAGTATCCGCACCAGATGTCGGGCGGGCAGCGCCAGCGCGTGATGATCGCCATGGCGCTCGCCAACGACCCCGATGTGCTGATCGCCGACGAGCCAACGACAGCGCTCGACGTCACGGTGCAGGCGCAGATCCTCAATTTGATCCGCAATCTGCAAAAAGAACTCAGGATGGCGGTCATCCTGATCACCCACGACCTCACCGTGGTGCGAAAATTCTCCGACTATGTCTATGTCATGCAGCATGGCGAGATGTGCGAGCACAACGTCACCGAGCGGCTGTTCGCCGACCCGCAGCATGCCTATACGAAGCGGCTGCTCGCTTCAGAGCCGCACGGCAAGCCGCAGCCGCTGCCGGAAAACAGCGGCACCATCCTCGAGGCCCGCGATATGCGCGTCTGCTTCATGCTGCGCCATGGCAGCTTCCTGAAGCCGGACTGGCGCGAACTGGTCGCCGTCGACGATCTCGGCCTGAAACTTTGCCGCCACGAAACACTGGGGCTGGTCGGCGAATCCGGCTCCGGCAAGACCACCTTCGGTCTCGCCTTGCTCAGGCTCACCGAGGCCAAGCGCGGCGAGGTCAGCTTCGACGGCCAGCCGATCCACGGCCTGTCGCGCGCGGAGATGCGGCCGCTGCGCTCGCGCATGCAGGTCGTTTTTCAGGATCCGTTCTCGTCGCTCAACCCGCGTATGACGATCGGCCAGATCATCGAGGAAGGGCTGGTCGTCAACAGGATCGGCGCGACACGGCGCGAGCGGGTCGGTCGGGTGCGCGACGCCCTGGTCAGCGCCGGCATGCCCGGCGATATCCTGTCGCGGTTCCCGCACGAATTTTCCGGCGGCCAGCGGCAGCGCATCGCCATTGCCCGAGCCATCGCGCTGGAGCCCGAATTCATCCTGCTCGATGAACCGACATCGGCGCTCGACCTTTCGGTGCAGGCGCAGATCATCGACTTGTTGCGCAAGCTGCAGGACGAACGCGGCCTTAGCTATCTCTTCATTTCGCACGACCTCAAGGTGGTGCGCGCGCTCTGCCATCGCGTCATCGTCATGCAGAACGGCAAGATCGTCGAACAGGGACCCGTCGACGAGGTCCTCACCCATCCCAAGACCGCCTACACCGAACGGCTCGTCAGGGCCGCCTTCGACGTGGCGTAGCAAAGTGCCGGAGGCTTAATAGTGGCAAGACATCCCAGGATCACCTTCATTGGCGCGGGTTCGACCGTGTTCATGAAGAACATTGTCGGCGACGTGATGCAGCGGCCATCGCTGTCAGGCGCGACGATCGCGCTGATGGACATCAATCCGCAGCGGCTGGAAGAGAGCGCCATCGTCGTCAACAAGCTGATCGCGACTCTGGGCGTGAAGGCGAAGGCTGAGAGCTATTCCGACCAGCGCAGGGCGCTCGCCGGCGCCGACTTCGTCGTCGTCGCCTTCCAGATCGGCGGCTTTGAGCCCTGCACCGTCACCGATTTCGAGGTGCCGAAGAAATACGGCCTGCGCCAGACCATTGCCGACACGCTCGGCGTCGGCGGCATCATGCGCGGCCTCCGGACCGTGCCGCATCTGTGGAAGATCTGCGAGGACATGCTGGCCGTCTGCCCCGACGCGATCATGCTGCAATATGTCAACCCGATGGCGATCAACACCTGGGCTATCTCAGAGAAATACCCTGAGATCAAACAGGTAGGCCTCTGCCACTCGGTGCAGGGCACGGCGATGGAACTGGCGCACGATCTCGACATTCCCTACGACGAGATACGCTACCGCTCGGCCGGCATCAACCACATGGCCTTCTACCTGAAGTTCGAGCGCCGGCAGCCGGATGGCTCTTACCGCAACCTCTATCCGGACCTGGTCCGCGCCTATCGCGAAGGCAGGGCGCCGAAGCCGGGCTGGAACCCGCGCTGCCCCAACAAGGTGCGCTACGAGATGCTGACGCGGCTCGGCTATTTCGTCACCGAAAGCTCCGAGCATTTCGCCGAATACACGCCCTATTTCATCAAGGAAGGGCGCCCCGACCTGATCGAGAAGTTCGGCATTCCGCTCGACGAATATCCCAAGCGCTGCATCGAACAGATCGAGCGCTGGAAGGGCCAGGCCGAGGCCTATCGCTCGGCCGACCGCATCGAGGTCGAGCAATCGAAGGAATACGCGTCCTCGATCATGAACTCGGTGTGGACCGGGGAGCCTTCGGTGATCTACGGCAATGTCCGCAACAATGGCTGCATCACCTCGCTGCCGGACAATTGCGCCGCCGAGGTGCCGTGTCTGGTGGACGCCTCCGGCATCCAGCCGACCTATATTGGCGAACTGCCGCCGCAACTCACCGCGTTGATACGCACCAACATCAATGTGCAGGAACTGACGGTGCAGGCGTTGATGACCGAAAACCGCGAGCACATCTACCACGCGGCGATGATGGACCCGCATACGGCGGCCGAACTCGATCTCGACCAGATCTGGGCGCTGGTCGATGAGTTGCTGGCGGCGCATGGCGACTGGCTGCCGGCCTGGGCGCGTGGGAGCGCCAAGGTCCGGGCCGCCTGAGCGCTGCTGCGGCGGTATCTACTCCACCGTCAGGCCTCCGGTGGCGCCGGCAACCAGTGGCGCAGTTCCTCGACCAGCACGCGCTCGTTCTCCGAATAGTCGATCGGAACGACGACGAGATGGACGCCACCGCCGGCAAAAGCCTGTTCAAGCGTCGATTGTATTTCTGAGACGGCGCCGACCCTGGTTCCCTTGGCGCCATAGGCCTCGGCATATCTGACGAAATCGGGATTGCCGAAGGTCATGCCGAAATCGGGGAACTGGTCGACCGCCTGCTTCCAGCGGATCATGCCGAAAGCATTGTCCTCGATGATCAGCACGACCAAATTGAGCTTCAGCCTGACGGCGGTTTCCAACTCCTGGCTGTTCATCATGAAGCCGCCATCGCCGCAGATCGCCATGACGCGGCGGCCGGGATAGAGCATCGCCGCCGTCATCGCCGACGGCAGGCCGGCGCCCATCGTGGCCAGGGCGTTGTCGAGCAGCAAAGTGTTGGCGACGCGCGTGCGGTAGTTGCGCGCAAACCAGATCTTGTACATGCCGTTGTCGAGCGCCAGGATGCCGTCGGCCGGCATCACCGCGCGCACGTCATGCACCAAGCGCTGCGGCGTGAAACGGTCTTCGGTGGCGCGGGCGGCAATGCGGCTCAAAATCCCTTCGCGCAGCGGCAGTAGCGCCTGCGCGTTGGGGATCTTGCCCTCGATCCGGTCGGCAAGCAGCCTGAGCGAAGCGCCGATGTCGCCGACCACTTCGGTCTGCGGGAAATAGACCTGCTCGACATTGGCCGGCTGGTAGCCGACATGGATCACCTTCGGTCCCTTGTCGCCCATAATGAAGGGCGGCTTCTCGATCGTGTCGTGGCCGATGGTGATGATGAGGTCGGCCTGCTCTATCGCCTCATGGACATAGTCGCGCTCGGACAGCGCGGCGGTGCCCATATAGAGCTCGGTTCCGCCAGGCACCGTGCCCTTGCCCATCTGCGTGGTGAAATAGGGGATGCCGGTTCTGATAACGAACTGGGCGAGGTCGGAGGTCGAGCGCGGCCGCGATGCGGCGGCGCCCAGCATCGCCAGCGGACGCTGCGCCTTGATGATCATCTCAGCGGCGCGGTCGAGCGCAAGCGGGCTGGCCAGCGGAAGCTCGACCGGATGCGGCGGGATCAGCGCGACATCGTCGCACTCCTCGGCCGCGATGTCTTCGGGCAGTTCCAGATGCACCGGTCCCGGACGCTCCTCTTCGGCAATCCGAAACGCTTCGCGCACCACGGCGGGAATGGTCTTCGCCGAGATGATCTGACGTGACAGCTTGGTCAACGGCTTCATCGCGGCGACGATGTCGACGATCTGGAAGCGGGCCTGGCGCGACGAGCGGATGCCCTTCTGCCCGGTGATCATGATCATCGGCATGGCGCCGAGCAGCGCATAGGCGGCACCCGTCGTCAGGTTCAGGGCGCCGGGTCCCAGCGTGGTGATGCACACACCTGGCTTGCCGGTGAGCCTGCCATGGGTGGCGGCCATGAACGCCGCCGCCTGCTCATGACGGGTGAGGATGAGCTGGATCGAGGATTTGCGGATGGATTCGACGACGTCCAGGTTTTCTTCGCCGGGAATGCCGAAGATGCGATCGACGCCCTCATTCTCAAGGGCGGCAACAAGCAGGTCAGAACCTTTGGGCACGAAGCATCTCCTGGGCAAAGCGGCGGCGAACCGCGTCGGGATATGATCAGACATAGTGCTGGCAAAGTCCTACCGCGAGGCGCGGCCGCCGCCAATATCGCTCTGCCTTACAGATCCTTCCGTTTCCTGAATTGGCCGGGCGAGACGCCGGCGTGGCGGCTGAAGGCGGTGGAGAAGGCGGCTTCCGAGCTGTAGCCGACCGCCTCGGCGACTTGGCCCAGGCTCTTGCCCTCGTGCAGCAGCCGGCTGGCCTGCCGCATGCGGCAGCCGAAGAGATAGGCCATGGGCGCTTCGCCGACGAGATCGCGAAAGCGGGCGGCAAAGGTTGCCCTGGAGAGCCCGACCGCGCGTGCCAGGGTCTCGATCGTCCAGTCGTGGCCATAGGCTTCATGCAGGGTGGCGAGCGCTCTGGCGATCGCGGGGTCCTGCAATCCCCTCAGCCAACCTGGATTGTCCATGCTTTCCAGACCGGAGCGCAAGGCGCGCGTGACGATGGCCCCAGACAGGCGAGCCATGACCACGTCGCTGCCGGGACCTTCGTCGGTCGCTTCCACCAGCAAGGCCTCGACATAGCCACGCAGCCATTTGGGCAGACGGCCATTCGATCCCCGGATGTGAACGATGCGCGGCAGGCCGGCAAGTGCCGGATGGTCGGCGTCACGAAAGGCGAAGGCGCCGCACAGGATGACGGTCTTTTCGCCTTCGCCGCCGCTGCGAATACGCCCAGCTGCGGTTTGGGTCGCCAGTTCGGCGGCGGGGACGTTCGCGCTTTTGAGCGCGCCGGGCGACCGCAGCACATGCGGATCGGCGCGCGGTGCAATGATCAGGTCGCCGGCATCGAGAGGCTCGACATCTTCCTCACCGAACACCGCTTCGCATCGCCCCTTGATGACGACGTGAATGCCGCGAAGCCCAGCCTGGCTGAACGAGATCGCCCAGGGCGCGGCCAGTTCGAGGCGCCGGTACCCGGCGGCTGCGAAGTGCAATTCGCGCATGAGGGTAGCCAGGAGGTCCACGCTTCGCTCCAGAAACAGACGATCGATAAATCAATCTAGACGCTGTCGAATAGCGCGCCGGCCTTACTGGACCTAGCTATGCCCGACAGGCCGCTTGTCGGCGATAACGAAACTCAGGAGTTATTCATGCCGCCAATCGAGCTTTTTGTCGCGCAGCTTTGTCCCTATGCGCACCGTGTCAGGCTCGCCCTTGCCGAGAAAGGCCTGCAGGCGACGGAAATCGAAATCGATCTGCGCAACAAGCCGGTGTGGTTCCTGAAACTCACGCCGACGGGAAAGGTGCCGCTGCTGCGCCATCAGGGGCAATATGTCAGGGAGTCGGCGATCATCTGCGAATATCTCGATGATGCATTCCCCGAACGGCCGATTTTCCCCAGGGATGCTCATGCCCGCGCTGAGGCGCGCATCTGGATCAGCTTCGCCGACACGCAGCTTTACGCCAGGACGGCAACCATGATGCACAGTTCCGACGCTATGGTTCATGAGCGGATCAAGGCCCAGCTTGCCGACGCCCTGCGCTTTGTGGAACAGCATGCCTTTGCGAGGCGAGGGGCGGACGAACGGTTTTTGCTGGGCTCGGAATTCAGCGCCGCCGACATCTCCTTCTATCCCTGGTTCGAACAGCTGTGCGTGCTTGAGAAATATCTGGGCTTCGCCATGCCGGCCGAATGCGAGCGCCTGCTGCGGTGGCAGGAAACGGTTGCCGCCAGGGAGGCGGTGCGGACCTGCGCTAGGTCAACCGGCTTCTATCTGGAATCCTATGGCCGGCTTCTCGCGGCCTGAGACGAGCGGGCAAATGGAAAAAAATTCCTCACTATGGTGCTGCAAGGTCAGTCATTTGCTTCTTGCTGCAGGCGCAAGCCTGTAAACATGCGGTATGAAGCGGGCCTGCGCGCCGCGCAAGAGGTGCCAGAATATGCCCAATCCAACCGTCGTCGGGTTTTCCGGCAATTTCACTAGGCCGTCCAAGACGCGCGGTTTCGTCGACCAGGTTGTCAGGGATATTGCGCGCCAGCATGGCCTGTCGGCGAGCACCTATGACATCGAAGACCTCGGCCCGTCGCTCGGCGCTGCCAAATGGGCGCGCGATCTCGACGGCCAGGCACGGGCAATCTTCGACAGCGTCGTCAATGCCGATGTGCTGGTGGTGGGGTCGCCGACCTACAAGGGCAGCTACACCGGCCTGTTCAAGCACTTCTTCGACCTCTTCGATCCCGCTTCCTTGCGGGGCAAGCCGGTGGTGCTGCTTGCCACCGGCGGCAACGATCGCCATGCGTTGATCGTCGAGCACCAGCTGCGGCCGCTGTTCGGCTTCTTCGAGGCGCTGACGCTGCCGACAGGCGTCTATGCCACGGACAAGGATTTTTCCGACGGCGTGCTGCGGGCCGAACCCATCCTGAAGCGCGTCGAGCAGGTTGTCGGCGAGGTCGGGCTGGTGCTGGCCAATCGCTCGGCAGCCGGCGTTGCTGCCGGATAGAGCGAGGCGAGCAGGCCGCCTCCGGCTTTGCTCGGGAATGAATAAAAAGGCCCGCCACCGACGCGAATCGTGACGAGCCTCCTTGGAGTAGGCCAGGCCTCCCACAGCCCGATTGCTTTCAAAATCAATACCCCGCCGGCTAGGCCTGGCGGGGCATCGATAGTAGGGTCTGGATCGAATGGGAGCGATCCGGCTGAAAAACGCCAATGCCGGAAGGTTCCCGGTCATCCTGAGCGGCGATGACAAAGGGGTTTTGGCCAACTGCGAAATCCATCTCAGGCGGATTTCTCGCGACAACTAGTTCCTGTCCGCCGGCTTCGAACGCATCCTTGACACCGTCTCGCGCTCGGCGCGCTTGGAGCGCAGAGGCGGCAGGCCGCGGTCGATCAGGTCCATGTCCTCCAGCACCATGTCGCCCATGCGCTTGAAGGCGATGTCAAGCGCACCGGCGCGGTGGGCGGAGCGCAGGAAGCCGGGGATCGTGCGGACCGGATGGTCCTGCGCCAGCGGTTCTTCAGGGAAGACATCGCTGGCGGCGACGATGTGGCCGCTTTCCACCGCCGCCATCAGGGCGGGGAAGTCGGCGACGCCGGCGCGGCTGAGCAGGATGAATGCGGCGCCCTTGCGCATGGAGGCAAAAGCATTGGCACCGAGAAAGCCCTGATTCTCTGAGGTCACCGAAGCGACGACGAAGACGAAATCGCTGGTCGACAGCACCTCGTCCAGCGAGGCCGGCTCGACGCCACTGTCGATCAGGATCGATGGCGGCAGCCAGGGATCGAAGACCTTGGTGCGGGTGCGAAAACCCGACAGCAGTCGGTTGAGCGCACGGCCGAGATCGCCGAAGCCGATGATGCCGACATCGGCGCCGGACAGAAGCCGCGCCGTCAAATTGCCGTCGCCGCCCCACAGCTCTTCGCCTTTGCGGAAGGCGAGGTCGGCATCGACGATGTTGCGGGCGAGGTTGAGCGCCATGGCGAGGCCAAGCTCGGCCACCGGCTCGGCGAAGACGAGGCCGGTGGTGACGACATGGATGCCGCGCGCAAACAGCGTCTCATAGGGCATGTTGTTGATGAGGTTGGTCTCGACATTGAAGACGCAACGCAGCGCCTGCATCCGGTCCAAGGTCTCGGGCGAGATCGGCGGCTGGCCGATAATATAGCGGGCTTCGGCAAGCACGTCGGCGGGCAAGTTCGCCACGCCCTCGGCCGTCGTCTCGACGACGCGGTAATGCGCTTTGAGGCGCGCCAGCTGAGGTGAGGTGAAGATCAGGTCGAGCGTGCGTGGTTCCGGCGCGCTGATGACCAGCGGCAGGGCCTTGTTTGGCATGACGATTCCTCCCCGGCGCGATCCGTATCGCGTATTTTGCTTTGCACTTGTGGTAGTCCCCAAAACCGCTTGCCGCCGTCCGGCGGCATGTGCTTGAGGGGTAAAATACCCATCATTAAACGATTTACAACTCCGGGAGGGGCCGCCGATCGCGTGGCTCGAGCCTTGCCGGGTTTTGATGCGGGAATCCGTTGGCTCGCCAGGCAACGGCCCTGAGGGCTCCTTTCCTTCTCCCCTGTGAGAGAAGGTGGAGTCAAAACGGATAGTGCTGCCCCGGATCCTCGATGGTCAGCCAGCGCAGGTCGGTGAACTCGGCAATCGAGGCCTTGCCGCCGAAGCGGCCGTAGCCTGAACCCTTGACGCCGCCGAACGGCATTTGCGCCTCGTCGCCGACGGTCGGGCCGTTGATGTGCCAGATACCGGCTTCGATGCGCGCGGCAACCGCCATGGCACGGCGGATGTCGCGGCTGAACACGGCTGAAGACAGGCCGTATTCGGTATCGTTGGCGACACATACCGCTTCGTCCTCGCCCTTGACGCGGATCACCGGCTTGACCGGGCCGAAGGATTCTTCCGAATAGACGCGCATCGCTGGCGTCACGTGGTCGAGCAATGTCGCCTCGACCACGGTTCCGGTGCGCTTGCCGCCGGCCACAAGCCTGGCGCCCTTGGCGACGGCGTCGGCAACCAGTTCTTCCATCTTGTCGGCGGCTTGGTCGCTGATCAGCGAACCGAGCACGACATGGCCGCGCGGGTCGCCGGCAGGCAGCTGCGCGGCGCGGGCGGCGAGCTTGGCGACGAATTCGTCGGCGACCTTTTCATCGACGACCAGACGCTCGGTCGACATACAGATCTGGCCCTGATGCATGTAGGCGCCGAAGGTCGCGGCATTGACCGCGGCGTCGATGTCGGCATCGTCGAGCACGACCAGCGGCGCCTTGCCGCCGAGTTCGAGCAGCGCCGGCTTCAAGTGACGGCCGGCGAGTTCGGCAATGATCCTGCCGACCTTGGTCGAGCCGGTGAAGTTGACACGCCTTACGGCGGGGTGCGCGACCAGTGCCTCGACGATTGTCGCTGCGTCCTTGGGATGATTGGTGACGACATTGATGACGCCCTTGGGCAGGCCGGCCTCGACCAGCACCTGCCCGATCAGCCGGTGTGTGCCTGGGCACATTTCCGAAGCTTTCAGCACAACCGTGTTGCCGCAGGCGATCGGCATGGCGATGGCACGGGTTCCGAGGATGACCGGTGCATTCCACGGCGCGATGCCGAGGCAGACGCCGGCCGGCTGGCGGATCGCCATGGCCAGCGTGCCGGGCTTGTCGGAGGGAATGACCTCGCCCGAAATCTGCGTCGTCATGGCGGCTGCCTCGCGCAGCATTTTGGCGGCGAGCATGACGTTGAAGCCGGCCCAGGGGCCGGTCGCGCCGGTTTCTTCCATCATCAATTTGGTGAATTCGCCGACCTTGGAGTCCATGACATCGGCCGCCTTGGACAGCAAAGCGCGGCGCTCGCCCGGACCGGTCTTCGACCACGTCTTGAAAGCGGCAGCAGCGGCTTCGACCGCGGCATTGGCGTCGGCGATGCTGGCTGCGGCAGCGCGGGTCGCCAGCTTGCCGGTGAACGGGTCCATGCGCTCGTAAGAGGCTGAGCCGGAGGCATCCCTTTTATCGCCGTCGATCAGAAGTCCGATGTCCATTGTTCTCTCCCTCGCTCGCCGTCGAGCGTCTTTTCTACCTATTATCGACCACGATCTGATTCCGAACACCGGCTCCCACTTTTCGGGATCATGGTCTAGAAGCCGAGCACCTCGGCATTGATCGATGCTTCAAGCCCACCGTCAACCGGCACATTGGCGCCGTTGACCCAGCGTGCGCCGTCCGAGCACAGGAACAGCACGACAGGCGCGATGTCGCCCGATGTGCCGGCGCGGCCGACACGGGCGATGTCGCTATCGACGCGGGCGTCGCCCAGCACATTGCGGAACTGTTTGAGGATCGGCGTCTCGACCGGGCCGGGGCTCACTGCATTGACGCGGATGCCGCGGCTCCTGAACAGGTCCTGATGCGCGGCGCGCTGCGTCCACAACAGCAGCAGCTCCTTGGAAACGGAATAGCCTTCCTCGTTCTTCACCTGATGGTCGGCGACCACCTCCGCCACATCGGGAAAGCCTTCGATGCCGACCATCGATGCCGCGCGGTTGAGATTGGCGCGCCAGCCATAGCCGGCGATCGAGGCGACGTTGACCACGGCGCCGCCTTCACGAAGTCTGGGTGCGAGGCCTTCCGAGAGCGCGCGCAGGCCATAGAAGTTGACGGCCAGTGTCGACACCGCACCGGTGTTGCCGGGGAGGCCGGCGACATTGCAGAGCGCATCGATGCGCTGCGGCAGGCGCCCGAGGAGATCGTCGACGCCGGCCTTGAACGAGATGTCGGCCTTGACGAAGAAGCCGACCGGTGCGGCAGGTTCACGCACGTCGACGCCGATCACGTCAGCGCCCAGTTGGCCGGCAAGTTCGGCCGTGCGAGCGCCGATACCAGAGGCGACACCGGTGATGAGGATGGTCTTGCCGAACAGCATGGTCACGCCTTTTCTGGATGCGTTGCGGCCTGTTGCGGCGAGGGCGCCGCGTCGCCATCTGCGGCGTTTGGCGGGAGCCTGACGCGATAGCCGACCGGCAGCAGGCGCAGGCCAAAGCGCTCCTCCAGCGTTCCCCACAGGCCGCGCGGCAGGAAGAGCGAGAACAGCACCGCCGTGGCGCCGAGGCCGATCAGATACCAGACGCCGGTGCCGCCGAACCAGGTCTCGATGAGGAAGAACAGCAGCGCACCCAGAATGGCGCCCTCGAAGGTGCCGATGCCGCCGACCAGCACCATGAAGATCATGTAGGCGGTCCACTGGACGTTGAAGTAGGTTTTCGGCTGGAAGGTGATCGACGTGGCCAACCACAGCGCGCCGGCCATGCCGATGCCGAAGGCGGCGAGCACGAAGAGCAGCCGCTTGGTTCCGGTGACGCGCACGCCGACCGATGCCGCGGCCTCCTCATTGTCCCTGATGGCGCGGATGGCCGCACCCGTGCTGCCACGCAGCATGCTAAACAGGGTGGCGAGCAGCGCCGTCATCGCGGCCAGCGCCAGCCAGTAGATCGTTGCCCGCCTGGAGCCGGCGTCATAGCCGTTGAGCGAGATCAGCGACGTCCCGGTCTCGCCTTGCACCAGCCGGTCGAGATTGACCAGGAGATGGGTGAGCGCCGCGATCACCCACATGCCGATGGCGAACTCGCCGTTCTTCAGCTTCAGCATGAATAGCGACATTGGCCAGGAGATCGCGCCGACAATGATCGCCGAGACAAACAGAGAAGCGAACGGGTTGAGGCCGGCATCGGCCAGGCGGATGGTGAAATAGGCGCCGAGGCCGAAGAACACTTGCTGTCCCACCGAAACCAGCCCGCCGAAGCCGGCCAGCGCGTTCCACATCGCCGCCAGGATCACATAGATGAACAAGGCGGTCATGCGGTCGACGGCGCCGGCCGACAGGAAATGCGGCGCAACAGCGAGCAGCGCGATGATGACGACGACCGCGATCGCCGAGATGCGCGAGGCGGAGGTGCCGCGCTCGATGACGGGGCCGTTTAAAACCGCGCTCATGATGCTTTCCTCGCGGGCAGGCGCAGCAGGCCGCGCAGGCCGAGGCCGGAGGTGGAGAGCCGGATGAACAGCACGATCAGGAAGGCGACATGGCCGCCGATCAGAAAACCTTGCGGATGGATCTGCGCGCCGAGGGTCTGGGCGAGCGCCAGCACGATGCCGCCGACCAGCGTGCCCCATAGCGAACCGGCGCCGCCGATCACCGCCGCCTCGAAAGCGAACAGCAATTGAGGTGCGCCGGTATAGGGATCGAAGGTGGCGCGCATGGCGAGGAAGGCGCCGGCCAGCCCAACGGTGACCATGGCGATGGCGGCGGCGACGGCATTGGCGCGGCGCGCATCGACGCCGACGAGACCGGCCGTGTCGGGATCTTCCGACGTGGCGCGGATCGAGCGGCCAAGCCTGGTGCGGGTGAGGAACAGCTGCAGTCCGCCAAGCAATATGACGGCGGCGGCGAACATGATCACGGCAAGCTTGCCGACATAGATGCTGCCCGGCCATTCCCAGGAATCGTAGGAGAGGCTGCCGATATAGGGCGCCAGCGAACGTGTGTCGGCGCCGAACTGCTCGAACAGCGCATTGTCGATGACGATGGCGAGGCCGAACGTGGTCAGGATCGGCAGGAGCGCGCCGCCGCGGGCGCTGCGCTCGAGCAGGAAGCGCTGCAGCGCCCAGCCGATGGCCGCCATCAGCGGCAGCACGATGAGCAGGCCGACGAAGGGCGAGATATGGAATTGCGAGGCGAGCCACCACAGCGCGTAGGCGGAAAACACGGCCAGGCTGCCATGCGCGAGGTTGATTATGCGCATCACCGAAAACATGAAGGAGAGGCCGCAGGCGATCAGCGCGTAGTAGCCGCCGAGCAGGATGCCCTGGACGATCTGGTTGCTCATGCCGGCACACTCCCGGCGCTTTTTCTGTGCAGGCCGAAATAGGCTTTCGTCACTTCATCGCGGGACATGCCCTTGCTCGGGCCTTCCAGCGCGACGCGTCCTTCGAGCATGCAGATGACCTTGTCCGAGACCGAGAGCGCGCGAATGAGGTCCTGTTCGACCAGGATGATCGTCGTGCCGGAGCTGATCAGGCCTTGCAGCGAAGCGTATACGCGATCGACCACCAGCGGCGACAGGCCGAGCGAGACCTCGTCGAGCAGCAGCAGTTCGGGATTGCTCATCAAAGCGCGGCCGATGGCGGTGGCCTGCTGCTCGCCACCGGAGAGATGCCCGGTCTTGGCATGGCGGCGCGGCTTCAGATTGGGGAACGTGTCGAGCACTCGTTCCACGCTCCAGTCGCCGGGACGGCCGGCGGTCTTGCCAAGCAGGAGGTTCTCCTCGACCGTCATTTGCACGAACAGTTTTCGCCCTTCCGGCACCAGCGCGACGCCCATGCCGACGCGCTTGTGCGAGGGAACGCCGGTGATATCGGCGCCATTCAGCAGCACGCGGCCGGCCGTCGGCTCATGGGCGCCGGCGATCGCCCGCAGCAGCGTCGTCTTGCCGGCGCCGTTGGCGCCGACCAGCGCCAGCGTTTCGCCGCGCTCGATCGTAAAGCTCACACCGCGCACCGCCTGCAACAGGCCATGGCGGACGACCAGATTCTCGATTGCGAGCAGGCTCATTTCGGGCCTCCGCCGAGATAGGCGCGCACGACTTCCGGGTCGGCCATCACCGCTTGCGGCTCCCCATCGGCGATGATCTTGCCGGCGTCCATACAGATCAGCCGCTCTGCCACCTGCAGCAGGATGTGGACGATGTGCTCGATCCAGACGATGCCGATCTTGCGGCGGCGCAATTCCTTGATGGTATCGACAAGTTCGCTCGCCTCGCCATCGGTCAGTCCGCCGCCGATCTCGTCGAGCAGAAGCAGCGTAGGCCTTGCCGCGAGCGCGCGGGCAAGTTCCAGCCGCTTGCGGTCGAGCAGGCCGAGCGTTTCGGCGCGCCGGTTGGCCACGCCCATCATGCCGCACATTTTCAGCGACTCCAGCGCCTCTTCATAGGCCTCGTCGCGGGCGAGACCGGCGCCATGCGACGCGGCAACAAAAACGTTCTCGAACGTGGTCATGCCGCTGAACGGCTTGGGCACCTGGTGCGTGCGCACCAGGCCGAGACGACAGCGCGCTGTAGCCGGCATCGCGGTCACATCGCCACCCTTGAAGGCGACCGTGCCGGCGCTCGGCGGGAAGGCGCCTGATAAGATGCTGAGCAGCGTCGTCTTGCCGGCGCCGTTCGGGCCGACGATGCCGACGGCCTCATCGGCATTCATGGCGAAGTAGACATCGTCGAGCACCACCAGCGCGCCGAAGCGTTTCTGGATGCCGGCAGCGCGGAGGATCGCGGCGTTTGCTGAACCGTTCACGATGCGATCCCCGTAACCGACCGTCAGCCGTTATACGGCTGGAGCTTGGCCTCGACCGGAACCTTCGGGTCGGTGGCGTTCTCGGTCACGACGTAGTCGAGCGGGAATTTGCCGCCTTCCTTGGCCGCCACCCATTGGGTGCCGATGATCGGGCCGGGAGAGACATTGGCGACCGGGCCGCTGGTGAAGTCGACCTTGCCGATCATGGTCTCGGTGTTGAGCGTGCTCAGCGCCTTGGCGACGGCCGCCTTGTCCTTGGCGTCGGTGCTTGCCTTCAGCGCCTCGAAGCCGGCGTCGAGCAGCGACATCGAGGCGCCGAGCTGCTGCGTCCACTGCTTGCCGCTGGCGGCCTCATAACCGTCGGCCAGTTCGATTCCCGAAACGCCGGTCAGCGGCGACTTGTAGGGAAAGGCCTTGTGCCAGTAAGCGGCGCTCGAAATCTTGTTGCCGAGATCGCCCAGCGCCTCGATGTCGGACGGGAACAATCCGGTCTTGGCGACCTGGCAGATCTTGATCTGCTTGATCAGGCCTTGCTGTGCAGCCTGACGCCAGAAGGCGGCGAAGTCCGGCGGGATCGGGAAGGAGTTGAAGATCTCGACGCCTTCCTGCTTGAACAGCGCGATCTGCGAGGAATAGTCGGTGGTGCCGGTCTCGTAGGCGCCGGGATCGACGATGGTGAAACCCTGCTTTGCCAGCAACGGCGCCAGATGGGTGCGGATGGCATTGCCGTCTGCGTCGTTGGGATACATGACGCCGACCTTCTTGTTGGTCTCGATCAGGTTCCATTGCGAGATGTAGGTCCGGAAGAACTCGTCGACGCCGAAGCCGAAATGATAGGTCCATTTGAACGGCGAGGGTTCGCCGGGCTTGGCGCCGCGACCGAAATACCAGGCCTCCCACGGCATGACGGTGGAGAGGCAAGGCACGCCGGCGGCTTCGCAGGCGTCGGCGACCGGGTTGATCACCTCCGGCGTCGACACCGCCAGCATCAGGACGGCCTGGTTGTTGATGAGGTCCTTGGCGAGCTGGCCGGCGCGCGACGGGTCGGATTGCGTGTCCTGGTCGATGATCTCGACACTGTATTTCTTGCCGCCGATGTCGAGGCCGTTGGCGAGCGCCTTGCGGGCGAGATCGAGCACATAGCCGTCGGTCTGGCCGAAGCCGGCGAGCGGCCCGGTGCGCGGGCTGACAAAGCCGACCTTCAGCGTGTCGGCGGCCTGCGCGAATGCCTGGCCGCGGCTGAGCGCAAGTGCCGCGCCGCCGGCGAGCGATGTGGCGATGAACTGGCGCCGCGAGACGCCGGATTTGCTTGAGGTCATGCTGGTATTCCTCCCTTTCCTGACGGCACCTGGAGGTCACCGCCGGCCTGCTCAAAATCGATGCCGCCCGTTCTTAAGATCGGAGATCGCCCCGGCAGGCCTTGAGGCGGCAGCGGAACGCCGCCAATGCCGATAACGGCACGATTTCGATCCTCCCATCGTCACAGTGCCCTAGGTGTTTGGTTTGGTAAAATGATATTTTGCGGTGTTTCGTTAACCAACAGGTTATGGAAATACGGCTGAAGGCCCGCTCTGCGCCAGATTGGCGAAAGGTGCTCAGGCGTTCTGGCTGGCCGCCTCGCGAATGGTCTGCAGCAGGATGGTGAAGGCCGGCGAAGGCGCAGTGTCGGTCCGCATCGTCAGGCCGACCGGCCCTTTGGTTTCCTCGGTGTTGACGGGCAAGGCGACGAAGGCGCCGCTGGAGAGTTCGTTGGCGACGACGCCTGTCGATATGATCCAGACCGCATTGCTGTGGCGCAGGAAGGCACGGCCGAAGGAATCCGAGACGGTCTCGATCTCGGTCGCAGGCGCCGTCATGCCGTTGGTGATGAACAAGCGGTCGACGAACGGGCGGATGACCGATTCCCGCGTCGGCATCAGCACCGGGAATTCATCGAGCCGGGCGAAGATGTCCTGGCCCGGCTGCAGCAGCGGATGGCCGGCCCTCACCACGAACAGCACCGGTTCGGAATAGAGATGCTCGAAGAAGAAGCCGGTCATGTTTTCCGGCGCCGCAAGCCGGCCGACGACGAGATCGAGCGCACCGACGCGCAACTGTTCCAGCAGGACCGCGTTCTCGCCGGTGACGATCTTGATCGCAGCACCGGTATTTTCACTCAGGAACAGGCTTATGGCGCGTGGCATCACCTTGGCCGACACTGTCGGGAGCGCGCCGATGCGGATCGGATGCCGGTTGATGGCGCCGTCCTGGCGGACGGAATCGACGCCGCGCTTCAGTGCCGTGATCGCCGTGCCGGCATGGCCGAGAAAGACTTCGCCAAGCCGCGTCACCCTGATGCCGCGGCCGTCGCGTTCGACGACAGCGATGCCAAGCGCCTCCTCCAGTTCGCGCAACGTCTTGGTCACGGCCGGTGGGCTGACATGGAGAAAGTCGGCCGCCCTCGCCACGCTGCCTTGCCGCGCTACCTCAAGGAATGCCTGCAGGTGACGGAACCTTATGCGGCTTTCGGACATGTTCTCATAACCTAGCAGTTAATGAAACGGCGTAAAATATCATTTTACCAAACCAAACGCCTTGTGCAATGTGAACACGGAGGATCGAAATCGTGCCATTCGTCAACATTGGCGGCATCACGCTGCACCATCGCCATATCAAGGCGAACGGAAATGCGCGGCCGATCGTGTTCATCAATTCGCTGGGTACCGACTTCCGCATCTGGGACGAGGTGTTGTCCGAACTGGGTGGCGAAATGCCTGCGTTGGTCTACGACAAGCGCGGCCATGGCCTGTCCGACATTGGTGGCGTCAGCTCGATCGACGAGCATGTCGATGATCTGTCGGGCCTGATCGATCATTTCGAACTGAACAATGCGGTGCTGTGCGGCCTGTCGGTGGGCGGCCTGATTGCGCAAGGGTTTTATGCCCGGCGCCCCGAAATCGTCGACAGCCTCATCCTCTGCGACACCGCCCACAAGATCGGCACGGCCGACAGCTGGAACACCCGCATCGAAACGGTCGAAAGCAAAGGCATCCAGGCCATCGCCGATGCCGTGCTCAAAATGTGGTTTACGCCTGCCTTCCACGCGGACCGTGTCGCCGAGCTCGACGGCTACTGGAACATGATGACCCGGCAAGCCGTCGCCGGCTATGTCGGCACCTGCGCCGCGGTGCGCGATGCCGATTTTACCGAGGCTGCGCAGGCGATCGCGGTGCCCACGCTTTGCGTCGTTGGCGACCAGGACGGCTCGACGCCGCCGGATCTCGTCCGCTGGCTGGCCGATCTGATCCCAGGCGCACATTTCGAAATCATTCGTGACGCCGCGCACATCCCTTGCGTCGAACAGCCCGAGGCGCTGACCACCCTGATCCGCGATTTCGTCGCGGCGCTTCCCCTGAGAAAGCAGACCCATGGATGAACTGCCCAAAAACGAAACCAGATACCGAACCGGGCTGACCGTCAGGCGCTCGGTGCTCGGCGACCCTCATGTCGATCGCAGCGAGGATGCCGTCACCGATTTCGACCGGCCGTTCCAGGAGCTGATCACCGAGGCAGCCTGGGGCACTGTGTGGGCGCGTCCGGGTTTTAGCAAGCGCGAGCGCTCGATCGTGACGCTGGCACTGCTGGCCGCCCTTGGCCATGATGAAGAGGTCGCCATGCATGTGCGCGCCACCGCCAACACCGGTGCGTCGCGCGACGATATCTGCGAAGCGTTCCTGCATGTCGCGATCTATGCCGGCGTGCCGGCCGCCAACCGCGCCTTCAGGATCGCCAAGGAGGTGTTTTCGGAAATGGACGGAAGCAGGGCTGGCCATGCCAGCTGATGCCGGCTCGAACCGCAGGCCCGAGAGCGGCGCCTTCTTCCAGCGCGACCGCGGCTGGCATCCGCCGGCGCTGACGCCCGACTACAAGACGTCGGTGCTGCGCTCGCCGCAAAAGGCGCTGCTGGCCTTCGACAACACGGCGTCGGAAATCACCGGTCCGGTGTTCGGCCACGCCATGCTGGGCGAACTCGACAATGACCTGATCCACAATTTCGCAAAGCCCGGCGAGAGCGCCATCGGCGAGCGTATCATCGTCTATGGCCGCGTGCTCGACGAGCGCGGCCAGGGCGTCTCCGGCGCGCTGCTCGAATTCTGGCAGGCCAATTCAGGCGGCCGCTACCGCCACAAGAAGGACGGCTATCTCGCGCCGCTCGATCCGAATTTCGGCGGCTGCGGCCGCACCATCACCGATGCCGATGGCGGTTATGCCTTTCGCACGGTGAAGCCAGGTCCCTATCCCTGGCCGAACGGGCCCAATGACTGGCGGCCGTCGCACATCCATTTCTCGGTGTTCGGCCACGGCTTCGCACAGCGGCTGATCACCCAGATGTATTTCGAGGGCGACCCGCTGATCTGGCGATGCCCGATCGTGCGCGGTATCCGCGACAAGGCGGCCGTTGAGACGCTGGTAGCGGCGCTCGACATGCAGGCGACGATCCCGTTCGATGCGCGCGCCTACAAGTTCAACATCGTGCTGCGCGGGCGTCGCGCCTCGCTGTTCGAAAACCGACCGGAGGGCAATTGATGGCGCAGTCGCTCAGCCGGCTGAAGGAGAGTCCGTCGCAGACCGCCGGGCCTTACGTGCATATCGGGCTGACGCCGAATTTCAGCGGCATCGGCGGCGTCTATCCGACAGACCTCGGCGCGACGATGCTCAACGACCACAGCAAGGGCGAGCGCATCGGTTTGCGCATCCGCGTGCTCGACGGCACCGGCACGCCGCTCCGGGACGCGCTGATCGAGATCTGGCAAGCGGACGCCAATGGCTTCTACAATTCGCCGACCGAATTGCGCGGCGATGCCGATCCGGATTTTCAGGGCTGGGGCCGTCAGCCGACCGACATGGACACCGGCCTGTGCAGTTTTCAGACGATCAAGCCGGGACGCGTGCCGTTCGACGACGGCCGGCTGATGGCGCCGCATATCAGCCTGTGGATCGTCGCCCGCGGCATCAATATCGGCCTCCATACGCGGCTCTATTTCTCAGACGAGGCCAAGGCCAATGCCGAGGATCCGATCCTGGCCCGCATCGAGCACAAGGTGCGCGTGCCGACGCTGATCGCCGAGCGGCAAGGCGACAACTATATTTTCGACGTCCATCTCCAAGGGGAGAAGGAGACGGTCTTCTTCGACAGCTGACGGTCAGGAAACCAATGACATGACCGTATCGCCCTTCGACCATCCGCTGCTCTCCGGCCTGCTCGGCGACGAGGAGGCGGCTCGGCATTTTTCGGTGGATGCGGAAATCGCCGCCATGCTCGATTTCGAGCGCGCGCTGGCGCAAGCGGAAGCCGAAAGCGGGATTATCGGCACGGATGCCGCCGCGGCTATTATACCTGTCCTGTTGTCATACAAGCCGGACACCGCGCGGCTGCGGGCCGGTGTGGCGAAGGATGGCGTGATCGTGCCCGAACTGGTGCGCCAGTTGAAGGCAGCGGTCGGCGCGCCGCACGACGCCGGCGTGCATTTCGGCGCAACCAGCCAGGACGTCATCGACACTGGCCTGGTGCTTCGGCTGCGCCGGCTCATTGAACATCTCGACCTGCTGCTGACTGAAAACATTCTGCGGCTGGTGGGGCTGGAAGAACGTTTTGGCAGCCGTGCATTGACAGCGATGACGCGCATGCAGCCGGCGATCCCAATTCAGGCGTCGGACCGCGTGGCGGTGTGGCGCACGCCGCTGCAACGGCATCAGCAGAGACTGTCGGAGCAATCCAAGCGTCTGCTCTTGGTGCAGTTTGGCGGCTCTGCCGGCACGCTGGAGAAGCTGGGCGACAAAGGACCTGCCGTGCGCGCGGCCCTTGCCGCAAAACTCGGCCTTGGCGATGCGCCGCAATGGCACAGCCAGCGCGATGCGCTGGCCGAATTCGCCGGGCTGCTATCGCTCATCACCGGCAGCCTCGGCAAGTTCGGCCAGGACGTTGCGTTGATGGCGCAAGAGGGAACCGACATCAAGCTGTCCGGCGGCGGCGGCTCGTCGGCCATGCCGCACAAGCAGAACCCGGTGAAGGCGGAAGTGCTGGTGACGCTGGCGCGCTTCAACGCCACCCAGCTTTCCGGCATGCACCAGGCGCTGGTGCATGAGCAGGAGCGCTCCGGTGCTGCCTGGACGCTGGAATGGCTGCTCTTGCCGCAAATGGCGATAGCGACCGCGGCTGCGCTACGGCTCGCCGCCGAACTCGCCGGACAGATCGAAAGCCTGGGACACTGATGCGCACAAAGATCGTCATTGTCGGCTCCGGACCGTCCGGGCTGCTGCTTGGCCAGCTTCTCGGCACCATTGGCGTCGAGACGGTGATCCTCGAACGTTCGAGCCGGGAGCATGTGCTTGGCCGGGTGCGGGCAGGGGTGCTCGAACAAGGCACCGTCGAGTTGCTCGAAGAGGCGGGCGCAGCTGCAAGGCTGCATGCCGAGGGCCTGCTGCATGCCGGCATCTCGCTTGCCTTCGGCGGCGGCCTGCACCGGCTCGACCTCACGGCACTGACTGGGGGAAAGCATGTCACCGTCTATGGCCAGACCGAAGTGACGCACGATCTGATGGACAAGCGCGAGGCGGCCGGGCTGACCACCGTCTATGAGGCCGCCAACGTCGCGCTGCATGGTTTCGATGGCGAGGCGCCTTACGTCACCTATAGCAAGGACGGCGTCGGCCATCGCATCGACTGCGACTTCATCGCCGGATGCGATGGCTATCACGGCGTCAGCCGCAAATCGGCGCCTGGGCGGGCGCTGAAAACCTTCGAGCGGACCTATCCCTTCGGCTGGCTCGGCGTGCTGGCCGAAGTGCCGCCGGCCGATCACGAACTGGTCTACGCCAACCATGAGCGGGGCTTTGCGCTGTGCTCGATGCGTTCGACGCATCGCAGCCGCTACTATGTGCAGGTCGCGGCTGACGAACAGGTCGACGCCTGGAGCGACGATCGCTTCTGGGACGAGTTGCGCAGTCGCTTGCCGGAACAGACCGCAGCCGCCGTCGTTACCGGCCCGTCCTTCGAAAAATCGATCGCGCCGCTGCGCTCCTTCGTCGCCGAGCCGATGCGCTTCGGCCGGCTGTTCCTGGTCGGCGACGCCGCCCATATCGTGCCGCCGACGGGCGCCAAGGGGCTCAACCTCGCCGCCAGCGACGTGCGCTATCTCTTTGCCGGGCTACGCGAATTCTATCTGGACAAATCACCAAGCGGGCTCGAGGCCTATTCAGCCAAGGCGCTGGCCAGAGTGTGGAAGGCGGTGCGCTTCTCCTGGTGGATGACGACGATGCTGCACCGCTTTCCCGATACGGGCGAGCTCGGCCAGCGCATCCAGGAAGCCGAGCTCGACTATCTCGTGCATTCGCAGGCAGCGTCGACCGCGCTGGCGGAGAACTATGTCGGTTTGCCGTATTGAGGGCGGTGCAAACTCAAACCCGTTCGAGCGCCACCGCGATGCCCTGGCCGACGCCGATGCACATGGTGGCCAGCGCATAGCGGGCGCTGCGCTCGCGCAGTTCCAGTGCCGCGGTGCCATTGATACGCGCGCCCGACATGCCCAAGGGATGACCAAGCGCGATGGCGCCGCCATTCGGATTGACGTGCTCCGCATCCTCGGAGATGCCGAGTTGGCGGAGCACGGCGATGCCTTGGGAGGCGAAAGCTTCGTTGAGCTCGATGACATCAAATTGCTGCGGTGTCAGGCCGAGGCGGGCGCAGAGCTTTTGTGTCGCCGGGGCAGGGCCGATGCCCATGATGCGTGGCGCCACGCCGGCAGCAGCGCCGCCGAGGACGCGGGCGATCGGCGTCAGGCCGTATTTTTTCACAGCCGCTTCGGAGGCGATGATCAGCGCTGCCGCGCCGTCATTGACGCCGGACGCGTTGCCGGCGGTGACGGTGCCGCCCTGGCGGAACGGCGTCGGCAATTTGGCTAGCGACTCGACCGTGGTGCCGGCGCGGGGATGCTCATCCTTCGATACGATAATCGCATCGCCCTTTTTCTGTGGGATCGTCACCGGGGTAATCTCCTTCGCCAGCCGGCCATTGGCCTGTGCCGCGACGGCCTTGTCCTGGCTGCGCACGGCAAAGGCGTCCTGGTCGGCGCGCGACACTGAAAAATCCTCGGCGACGTTCTCGCCGGTCTCCGGCATGGAATCGACGCCATATTGTTTCTTCATCAGCGGGTTGATGAAACGCCAGCCGATGGTGGTGTCGTGGATCTCGGCATGGCGCGAAAAGGCGGTCTCGGCCTTGGGCATGACGAAGGGGGCGCGGCTCATCGATTCGACGCCGCCGGCAATCATCAACTCGGCTTCGCCCGCCTTGATGGCGCGGGCGGCGATGGTGAGCGCGTCCATGCCGGACCCGCAGAGGCGATTGACGGTCGAGCCTGACACTTCCTGCGGCAATCCGGCGAGCAGGAGCGACATGCGCGCGACATTGCGATTGTCCTCGCCGGCCTGGTTGGCGCAGCCATAGACGACGTCGTCGATGGCCTGCCAGTCGATGCCGGAATTGCGCTCGACCAGCGCCTTCAGCGGAATGGCGCCGAGATCGTCGGCCCGCACCGACGACAGCGAGCCGCCGAAACGGCCGATCGGGGTGCGGATGTAATCGCAGATGAATGCCTCGGTCATGTCATGCGGCCTTTTCTTTTCCGCTTCCCTCATGCGCCGCCTTGGTGCGGGCCTGCAGGTCGCGCAATGTCGTCAGCTCGAGTTCCGTCGGCGCCGGCGTTTCGTCAAGCGCCTCGGCGAACTTTACGATCCAGCCACAGCTGTCCTGCACCTCAAGCCGCGTTGCGCCGGGATGCAACGACACCACGGTGAATTCCTTGCTCACCGGATCTGGCTTCCAGATGGCAAGGTCGGTGATCAGCAGCGTCGGCCCTGATGTCTCGATGCCGAGGCGCTGGCGATGGTCGCCGCCATCGCCATGGCCGAAGGAGGTGAAGAAGTCGATCTTCTCGACCATGCCGCGCTTGGACTGCGCCATGGTGATGTAGATCTCCTTCGACGAAGTGGCGATCTCCGGCGCGCCGCCGCCGCCGGGCAGGCGGGTCTTGGGATGCGCATAGTCGCCGATGATGGTGGTGTTGATGTTGCCGAACTTGTCGAGCTGGGCGGCACCGAGGAAACCGATCGAAATGCGGCCGCCCTGCAGCCAGTAACGAAACATCTCCGGCACCGAGACGGTCGTGACGGCGGTGTCGCAAAGTTCGCCGTCACCGATCGACAGCGGCAAAACATCGGGCGCGGTGCCGATGGTGCCGCTTTCATAGATCAGCGTGATGTCGGGCGCATGCGTCAGTCGCGCGACGTTGCAGGCGGCCGACGGCGCGCCAATGCCGACGAAGCAGACATCGTCGTTTTTCAGGGCTCGGCTGGCGGCAATCGTCATCATCTCATTGGGAGTAAAGCCGCTCATGCCGCGCTCCTCAGATGCTTTACGCGGCCGGCGAAATCGTCCGCCGTGCGCTCGAGGACATTGGCCTGCATCCAGGTCTGGAATTTTTCACGGTCGGCGGCGATGTCGTCCCATTCGAGATAGGCGGCGTTGTCCCTGGCATAGTAGCCGTGCGTGTAGGAGGGATGCGAACCGCCTGATACCACCGAGATCGCAGCGATGGTCCAGCGCGGCAGCACGGTGAGGTTGGGATGCAGGTCGTCGAAATTGTCGACGACTTCCTCTACCGTCACCACGGCGCGCTTGGCCGCGAGCACCGCTTCCTTCTGGATGCCGATAATGCCTTCGACCAGCACATTGCCTTTTTTGTCGGCCTTCTGAGCGTGGATGAAGGTCACGTCCGGTCGGATGGAAGGAACGGCGGCAAGCACCTCGCCGGTGAACGGGCAGGTGACCGAGCGGATGTTGGGATTGACTGCTGCCAGCCCGGCGCCGCGATAGCCGCGGAACACCGCGCAAGGCAGGCCGGCAGCTCCCGCCTCGTAGGCGTTGGCCATGCCGGCATGGCTGTGCTCCTCGATCTCGATCGACCGGGGGAAGCCGTTCTCGATGGCGTCGCGGGCGCGGCGCAGCAGGCCGACGCCGGGATTGCCGACATAGGAGAAGATGATCTTCTTGGCCATGCCCATGCCGATCATCTGGTCGTAGATCAGGTCGGGGGTCATGCGGATGAGCGTCAGGTCGCGAAAGCCCTGGCGGATGGCCTCATGCGCCGCCGCCGTCGGGATCAGATGCGTGAAGCCTTCGAAGGCGACCGTATCGCCATCATGCAGGTTCTCAGCCACGGCCTGTTTGAGCGGCAGGAAATTGACCATCGCCAAGAACTCCGAAGTTCAAAAAGTTCGTATTGCGAACATTTGTTTTGTATGAGATATTTTTACATCGCGCCGCCGAGACGAGTCAAGGCGGCGCATTGTCTTGCGGAGGCCGCATGGAGGACAAGGCAAAGACGCGCGACCATGTCGGCTCGCTGGAGCGCGGCCTTGCAGTCATGGAGATACTGGCCCGGCATCCGGCCGGGATGACGCTGACCGAAATGGCGGAGGAGGCGGGGCTGACCCGCGCCGGCGCGCGTCGCTTCCTGCTGACGCTGACCGCCACCGGCTATGCCACGCAATCCGGCCGGCAGTTTTCGCTGTCGCCGCGCCTGCTCGCCATCGTGCGCTCTTGGCTCGGCGGCGCCTCGCTGTGGACCTTCGCCGCACCCATCATGCGCGACGTGGCCGGCCAGTTCGACGAGGCCTGCAACGCTGCGGTGCTGTCAGGCGAGGATGTCGTCTATGTCGCGCGCATTCCCGGCCGCCGCATCCTCAGTGTTTCGCTCGATGTCGGCACCAGGCTGCCGGCGCATTGCACCTCGATGGGGCGCGTCCTGCTGTCGGGGCTGGGCGCGGATGAGTTGAAGGCCTTCCTTGCAGAAGCCAAGATCGAACGGCGGACGCCGAAGACGATCACCAGCCGCACCGCGCTGGCCAAGGCCATCGACGCGGCGAGGGCGGGTGGCTTTGCCGTCGTCGATGAAGAGCTGGAGCTTGGCCTGCGCTCGATCGCGGTGCCTATCTGTGACCGCGCAGGCAAGACCGTGGCGGCGATCAACGTCTCGGCGCAGTCGGCGCGGTTCTCCGTCGAGGCGATGGAGCGGGATATCCTGCCAGCGCTGCGGACGGCCAAGCAACAGATTGAGGAATTTTTCTTCGTGTGAGCGCAAGGCTAATCGCCTGAGGGAAGCGCTGCCCCCGCTCTGTCTCGGAGACAGGACGCCCTACGCGTTAGCGTCGCCATGCGAACCTGGGGCACCTGAGCACAACGCATATGCGTGAATCCAAATATATCGTTGACGTCGCCCTTCAACTCCAATATTGAACAGGACTATACAGGTTTATTGAACAGGTACCCTTATGAAGCGGCGCGCGGTTCAACTGTCTCCCGGCACGGGCAAGCCCGAGCAGATCGCCACCGTTCTCGAACATGAGATCCGCTCCGGCGTGCTTGGCTTCGGCGACCGCCTGCAAAGCGAGAACGAACTCGTCCAGCGCTTTTCCGTCAGCCGCAACACGGTCCGCAAGGGCCTCGAGGAGCTGTCCAGCCGTGGGCTGATCACCACCAAGGTCGGCATCGGCTCCTTCGTCACTTTCGACGGCAAGCCGGTCGATGACAGCATTGGCTGGTCGCGGGCGCTTGCCAATGCCGGCGCCAATGCCGAGACCCGGACGCTGCGGCTTGAAGTGATCGAGGATGCCGATCTTGCCGCGCTGCTTGGCATCGAAAGCCCGTTCTTCATCGCCGTCGACCGGGTGCGCACCAATGCCAGCGACGGCCATGCGATCTCCATCGAACGCAGCCGCCTGCCGCTGTCGCCCGAACTGGAGGACGTGCCGCTGCGTGGTCTGCGCGAAGGCTCGCTCCACCAGACGCTGCGAGCCGCCGGTCTCATTCCAGACCATGGCGAGGAATGGGTCGGCATCGAGATGCTCAACGCCGAAGACGCCACCATCCTCGGCTGCCCGCAAGGCACGCCGTTCCTGCGCGGACGCCGGCTGACGCGTGCGGCTGACGACCGGCCGATCGAATATGTCACCAGCCTGCTCAACCCGGCGCATTTCGCGCTGCATATGAGGTTTTGAGCGATGCCAGACAGCACCATTCTCGATCGCGCCATGGGCGCGCTTGTCGGGGGCGCGCTGGGCGATGCGCTCGGCATGCCGACACAGCTTCTGTCGCCGGCGCGGATCGCCGAGCTATACGGCCATGTCGAGGATTTCGTGGCGCCCTTCGCCGACCATCCGGTGTCGAAGGGGCTCGTTGCCGGCACCATCACCGACGATACCGAACAGGCGCTGCTGCTTGGTCGCATTCTGGTCCAGTCCGGCGACCGCTTCGACCATGCGCGCTGGGTGAACGCACTGCTCGACTGGGAGCGCGAGGTCAAGGCGCGCGGCAGCTATGACCTGCTGGGACCATCGACCAAGCGCGCCATCGACGCCATCAATGACGGCGTGCCGGCGGAAGAGGCGGGAAGCCGGGGCGACACCAATGGCGCGGCCATGCGCATCGCGCCGGTCGGCATCATGATGCCGCTGGAACCGCTCGACGCTTTTATCGCCAAGGTGGCGGAGACCTGCCGCGCGACGCACAACACCTCGATCGCCATTGCCACGGCTGCCGCCGTCGCCGCCGCCGTCAGCCGTGGCGTCGCCGGCGGCGACTGGCGTGCCGCTTCCGACAGCGCGGTAGCAGCCGCGCGGCGAGGCGCCAGGCTCGGACATTGGGTGACTGGTGGCGATATCGCCGCGCGTATCGCCTGGGCGCAGGAGCTCGTGCGCGGCAAGACCACGCGGGATGCGATCGGGCTCATCACCGATCTCGTCGGCACCGGTGTGGCCAGCCAGGAGTCCGTGCCGGCAGCTTTCGCCGTGCTTGAAGTCGCGCAGGGCGATCCCTGGCAAGCGGCAATCATCAGCGCCAATCTCGGCGGCGACACCGACACGATCGGCGCGATTGCCTCAGGCATGGCCGGCGCCTGCGTCGGCTTTTCGCAACTGCCGCAACAACACATTGCCGGGCTCGTCGGCATAGATATGGGGGAGGTGCGCTCGCTTGCCGAAGACCTCGTCGCGGCGCGCACGGCAAAGGCCAGCAAGGATGCCGCGGCATGAGTGGGCGTCTGGTCCATATCGGCAGCGCCGTCGTCGACTATGTCTACCGCATCGACGCCTTGCCGGCGCCGGGCTGCGAGAAGACCGCGTCGAGCTTTGCGCAGGTCGCCGGCGGCGGCTTCAACATGATGGTCGCGGCCAGCCGCACCGGCATGACGGTTGTGTTCGGCGGCCAGCTCGGCAGCGGACCGAATGGCGATTTCTTGCGCGCCGCGTTTGCGGCCGAAGGCATCATAACGCTGACGTCGCCATCGCCGGTCATGGACAGCGGCAATTGCGTCGCCATGATCTCCGGGGATGCCGAGCGCACCTTCGTGTCGTGGCCCGGTGCGGAGAGCTTTCTCAGCCTCGAGATGATGAGGCCCGTGGTGGTCGCGCCTGATGATTGGGTGTTCACGTCGGGCTATACGC
Organism: Mesorhizobium sp. P160187; assembly: GCF_057766425.1. NCBI lineage: Bacteria > Pseudomonadati > Pseudomonadota > Alphaproteobacteria > Hyphomicrobiales > Phyllobacteriaceae > Mesorhizobium > Mesorhizobium sp. P160187. The sequence goes on along the minus strand of NZ_JBYMDX010000004.1, from coordinate 1,385,682 downwards.
TGAGCTATTCCGGCAGCCGCGACGCGCTGACCGACTGGATCGAGGCGCTGCCAGAAAACATTCCCTTCGTTTTCGATCCAACGCCGGTCATCGCGGATATCCCACGTCCCATCCTTTCGCGGGTGCTTGCCCGTACGACATGGCTGAGCTGCAACATGACGGAAGCGGTCGAGATCGCTGGGCAAGGCGATGTCGAGGCACTCGCCGCCCGGCTGCTCGCCGACCACTGCCCAAAGGCCGAAGGCGTCGTTATCCGCGCCGGCGCCAAGGGCTGTTTCGTGAGGTTGGTCAATGGCGAGACGCAGACCATTGCCGGCTTCAAGGTCGATGCCATCGACACCAATGGCGCCGGCGACACCCATATCGGCGGTTTCGTCAGTGCACTCTCGCGCGGCGTGCATCCCTTCGAGGCGGCGCGCTATGCCAATGCGGCGGCAGCACTTTCCGTCACCCGCCATGGCGGCTCATCGGCGCCGACCGACAGCGAGATCCAGACTTTCCTGAGCCAGGCCGCCACGGGCGAGCCGGGCCAGAACCAGAAGGCCCATCAGACAGCCTGACCCGCCAAGCGGGCAAACAAGAGAGGAACGAACATGCGCATGCCAAGACTGACTGCCCTGCTGACGGCGACCGCCGTCATCACCTCCGCGCTCACGCTGGCCGCCAGTGCCGCCGAAGTGCATGTGCTCAACTGGAAGGGCTACGGCGCTGACGAGCCGTGGGCGATCGAAGCCTTCGAAAAGGCGACCAGCAACAAGGTCGTCAACGACTTCTTCAATTCCGAACAGGAAATGCTGACCAAGATCCGCACCAATCCGGGCCTCTATGACGTGGTCATGATCAACGCCGCCTTCAACGATCAGGCGATGGCGGAAAAGCTGATCCAGCCGATCGATGTCTCGAAGCTGCCGAACTATGCCGACATCAGCAAGGACAAGGCGCAATCGCCGATGCTCGACCATGACGGCAAGGTCTATGGCGTGCCGTGGGTGTGGGGCCTGACGGCGCTGGCAATCAACGAAAAGTCCTTCGACAAGCCACCGACCTCGATCGCCGAAATGTGGGACCCAGCGCATAAGGGCCGGGTCGTCATTCGCGACGACGCTGTCGAAGCGGTGCAGTTCGGCGCCATCGCCACCGGTCAGAATATCAACGACATCAAGGATATGGAAGCGGTCAAGGCGAAGCTGACCTCGCTGATGCCGCAGATCAAGACGTTCTGGAGTTCGGAGAACGACTGGAACCAGATGGTCGCCTCCAACCAGATCGACATCGGCACCTATTGGAGCGGCTCGGCCGATCGCGCCAAGACCCACTTCAAGCTGCCGGTCTCGCTGGTCGTTCCGCAGGAAGGCGCCGTCGCCTGGCTCGACGCGTTCTCGATCCCGGTGGGCTCGAAGAATGTCGAAGGTGCGCAGGCCTTCATCAACTGGATGATCGATCCGAAATTCTATGTCGAATGGGTCACCAAGGTCGGCGCTCCGGTGTCGGCCAACACCAAGGCGGTGGAAGCGCTGCCTGAAGACTCCTTCAACCGCAAGGTGATGGGCGATCCCGAGGTGGCCAAGCGCATCCAGTTCCAGGCGCCGATCACCGACGCGCAGCGCGAGGCCTATCTGGCGCTGTGGCAGCAGCTCAAAGTCGACGTGAAGTAACGCTCACGTCCGGACCAGCCGGCGGTTGGCGCCGGCTGGCCCTTCAATCCTGGGGAGGAGGGTATCATGGCGGTACAGGGTGCGGTCGCGTCGCGCAGCGGGCTGAGATCGGCCCTGCCGCTGCTGGCGCCGGCCTATCTCTGGCTGACGGTGGCGATCTTCCTGCCGCTCTCGGCCATGGTGTTCTTCTCCTTCATGACCGACCTGCCGCTGTCGGGAAAGCCGTGGGCCTTGACCCTTGGCAATTACGCCGCCTTCTTCTCGCAGAGCCTGTACCTGACGCTGCTGCTCGCTTCGCTGCGGCTCGGCCTCGAAGTGACTTTGTGGTGCGTCGTCATCGGTTATCCCGCAGCCTATGTGTTGGCCAAGGTGCTGAAGGGGCGCAGCCGCGAGGCGATCTTCCTGCTGGTCATCCTGCCGTTCTGGTCGAACGGGCTGGTGCGCATCTTCTCCTGGGCGATGGTGCTGCGCGAGGGCGGCATCCTCGACACGGCGCTCAACGCCGTGCTGCCGTTCAATATCAACATCGACCTGATGTATTCCTACCCCGCAGTCATCATCGGCCTGGTGCACTCCTACGTGCCCTACATGGTGCTGACCTGTTACCTCACTTTGCAGGCCATCGACGACTCGCTGATCGAGGCCGGACGTTCGCTGGGCGCCTCGCGGCTGCAGGTGCTGAAGCGGGTGATCATCCCGCTGTCTATGCCCGGCCTGGTGGCAGGTGCGGCACTGATCTTCGTGCCGGTCGTCGGCTCGTTCATGGAGCCGCGCATTCTCGGCGGCCGCACCGGCACGTTCTATGGCACGGTGATCGAGGACCAGTTCGTCGCCGTCTTCAACTGGCCGCTGGGGGCGGCGCTTTCCTTCATCCTGCTGGCGGTGGTGCTGGTGATCCTGGCGGTTGCCTCGCCGGTGCTGCGGAGGGCTGCTTGATGATGACGACCCGCATAATCGAAGGACTAGGCCGCTTCTACATCGGACTGCTGCTCGTCTTCCTCTATCTGCCGATCATCATCATGGCGCTGATGTCGTTCAACGTCTCGCCCTTCTACCAATTGCCGTTCGAATGGACGACGGAATGGTATGCCTCGCTCTGGCAGAACGACCAGCTGATCGCGGCGACCTGGAACAGCCTCGAGATCGCGGTCATCACCACGCTCATCTCAGTGGTGCTTGGCTCGGCCGCTTCGCTGGCGCTCTTCCGCTACGACTTCCGCGGCAAGAAAGTGCTGCAGGCGCTGCTGTTTCCGCCGATCGCCATTCCGTGGCTGATCACCGGCACGGCGATGCTGATCTTCTTCTTCGGCGTCGGCATTGGCCGCGGCCTGTTAGCCATCCTGCTCGGCCATGTGGCGCTGGCGCTGCCCTATGTCATCGTCGTCGTCTCGGCCCGGCTGCAGACTTTTGCACCGGAGCTGGAAGAGGCGGCGCGCTCGCTCGGCGCCAACCAGTGGCAGGTGACCGCGCGTGTGACGCTGCCGTGGATCATGCCCGGCGTCATTGCCGGCGGCTTGTTCGCATTTGCCGTGTCGTTCGACCAGTTTGTCGTCTCCTACTTCCTGGCGACGCCGGGGCAGACGACGCTGCCGGTCGAAATCTACGCCGCGATCCGCAAGGGGTTCACGCCCGAGATCAACGCGGTCTCGACCATCATCATTGTCGTGTCGATGGCGCTGATGCTGTTCACGGCGCGCTTCTTCAAATTCGGCGGAGAGAAATAATGGCCGGCGTGCAGGTATCGAACGTCTCCCGCAGTTTTGGCGCGCACAAGGCGCTGGACCACGTCTCCATCGATTTCGCCGATGGCGGTTTCTATGGGCTGCTTGGCCCCTCGGGCAGCGGCAAGACCACGCTGCTCAGGCAAATCGCCGGCTTCGACTTTCCCGACTCCGGCCGCATCGCCATTGGCGGCGAGAGCGTCGAACGGGTGCCGGTCGAAAAGCGGCGCATCGGCATGGTGTTCCAGAACTATGCGCTGTTTCCCAATATGAGCGTCGCCGATAATGTCGCCTTCGGCCTGTCGGTGCGCGGCGAAACGAAAGCGACGATCGCCACCGAAGTGCAGCGCGCGCTCGATCTGGTTCAGCTCGGCAAGCTCGGCGAGCGCCGGCCGCACCAGCTCTCCGGCGGCCAACGCCAGCGTGTGGCGCTGGCGCGCGCCATCGTCACCAAGCCGCGCGTGCTGTTGCTCGACGAGCCGCTCGGCGCGCTCGACAAGGCGCTGCGCGTCGACATGCAGATCGAGCTGAAGCGCATCCAGCGCGAGATCGGCATCACCACCATCTTCGTCACCCACGACCAGGAAGAGGCGCTGACGATGAGCGACCGCATCGGCATATTGCGGGACGGCAGGCTCGTGCAGGAAGGGCCGCCGGAGGAAATCTACGACCGGCCGAAGAGCGAATTCGCCGCCACCTTCCTTGGCGACGCAAACATTTTTCGCGGCGATGCGACCGGCAACGGCATCCGGCTGCCTGACGGCACGGCGATCGCCGCCGGGGTGGGTGATCGGCTTGCCGCCGGTACGAAGGCCAGCTGCGCCGTGCGTCCCGAACGCATTCGCATCGCGACCGATGCCGGGGTTGCGGATGCGGCCAATGCCAACGCTCTGAAGGGCCAGATCTCCAAGCGCATTTTCGCCGGCAACAACAGCACCTATTTCGTCGAGCGTGCCGGCCAGACGTTGAAAGTCATCGTCCAGAATACCGGCAGTGACCGGCTGGCCGAGGGCCAGAATGTAATGCTCAGCTGGTCGCCGGAAAGCACCGTGCTGATTGCCGCAAACTAGTTCGCACCGTCACCCCGGCATGGTTCTGATGGGAATTGATGGAGCGGACCTTGGCTGATGGGCCGGCCATGGCGTTATATCCTGTCGTCCAAGGGAGGAATGGATGGCAGGCCAGGGTTTCGAGCCGGATGTGAGGGTTCGCACCAGCGAATACCGGATCGGTTGCATCGGCGCCGGCATGATCATGGCCGAATGCCATCTTGCCGCCTATGCGCAGGCCGGTTTCCCAGTCGTCGCCATCGCCTCGCGCACCAAGACCAGCGCCGAGAAGGTGGCGAAGCGCTGGAGCATTGCGACCGTCCACGACACACCGGAACAGCTGATCGAGGATTCTGAGGTCGAGATCGTCGACCTTGCCTTTCCGCCCGACCAGCAGCCGGCGCTGATCCGCCATGCGCTGAAGCAGCCTCACATCAAGGCGATCCTGGCGCAGAAGCCACTGGCGCTGTCGGTCGATGAAGCCGTGAAGCTGCGCGACGAGGCAGCCAAGTCAGGCAAGATCCTCTCGGTCAACCAGAACATGCGCTACGACCAGTCGATGCGCGTCCTGAAGCAGATCATCGACAGCGGCGCGCTGGGCGACATCGTCTTTGCGCAGATCGACATGCATGCGATCCCGCACTGGCAGACTTTCCTTCAGGACTACGACCGGCTGACGCTCGCCAATATGAGCGTGCATCATCTGGACGTGCTGCGCTTCCTGTTCGGCGATCCCTCGGAAATCACCACGCTGACGCGCAAGGATCCGCGCACGACATTCGACCATTCAGACGGCATCACCGTCTCGACGCTGCGCTTTCCCTCCGGCGTGCTCGCCGTGTCGCTGGAGGATGTCTGGTCCGGACCGCGCCAGGAGGGCTATGAGGACGACCAGCACATCAACTGGCGCGTCGACGGCACCAAGGGTGTCGCCAAAGGCACGATCGGCTGGCCGAAAGGCGTGGCCTCGACGCTGACCTATGCGTCGACCAAGACGACCGGCGGCGAATGGGTCAGCCCGAGCTGGGACACGATGTGGTTCCCGCATGCCTTCATCGGCGTGATGGAGCAATTGCAGCATGCGGTGAAGACAGGCGCGCCGCCGGCGCTCTCCGTCGCCGATAACGTCAAGACAATGGCACTGGTCGAGGCGGGCTACCGCTCGATGGCGCAAGGCCGCACCGTCAAACTGTCCGAGATATCGATCGACTGAACATGCCGCCGAATAGTGTGGCGGCTGAATCGCTTACCGGGAGGAGTTCACATCATGATGCAGGCAGGTATCTTCACCGGCTATTTCCCCTATGAGCTGGCGGAGGCCGCCCGCCGCATCCGTGCACTCGGCTTCAACACAGTGCAGCTCGACATGCATTTCAGGGATGTCGATCTCACGGCCGGGCAGATCACCGGGGACAAGGCGAGGACAGTGCGCGACACGTTTCGCGACCACAATCTGCCGGTCTGCTGCATCTCGGGCTACACCAACATCATCCATCCCGACAAATCCGAGCGCGAGAAGCGCGTCGGCTATCTCAAGGAAATCATCCGCAATGCGCGCGACTTCGGCTCGCCCTACGTGATCTCGGAGACCGGCACCTACAACACCGAATCCGACTGGGTGCATCATCCCAAAAACAAGACCGAGGAAGGCTTCGAGGAATGCCGCAAGGTGATCTCGGATCTTGCCCAGACGGCTTACGACCATGGCGCGGTGTTCCTGCTCGAAACCTATGTCAACAATGTCGTCGGTTCGGTCGAGGAGACGGTCAAAATGTTCGCGCAGGTCGACCATCCGGGCCTCGGCCTGCTGATGGATCCGACCAATTATTTCGAGGCGCACAATATCGACCGCATGGACCAGGTGCTGAACCAGGTGTTCGACACGCTGGCCGACAAGATCCGCATCGCGCACGCCAAGGACGTCAAGCGCTCAGGCAGCGACAAGACCGAGAAGCATGCCGATATCGGCGACGCGGACGCGCATGAGGGGCTGACCTTCCGCGGCGTCGGCGAGATCGAGCTGCCGGCGCCCGGGCTGGGATCGCTGAATTACGATCTCTATCTGCAGCGGCTCAGTGAGAAGCACCCGAACATCCCTGTTATCATCGAGCATCTGACCGAGGACGACGTGCCGCGCGCAAAGACATTCCTCGACGGGAAATTCCGCGCCAACGGTCTCTAAGGGCAGGGCGAGACGGTGATGGCGACGGCCAAGACAAAGCGCGATTACGGCCTGGTCGGCGAAAGCACCCGCCGGGCGATCGAGACCGGGCTGGCCTCGGCCGAGTGGTATCACACCGACGTGCCGCGCAAGGCAATGAAGGAAATGATGCAGCGCTCCGACGGGCCGGCGATCCGCGATACGGTGATCTGGATCGCAGCCATCCTGGGCTCGGCCGCCGGCATCGTGTGGTTCTGGGGCACGTGGTGGGTGGTGCCGTTCCTGCTCGTCTATGGCGTGCTCTATGGATCGTCGAGCGATTCGCGCTGGCACGAATGCGGCCATGGCACCGCCTTCCGCACACGCTGGATGAACGATGCGATCTACGAAATCGCCAGCTTCATGGTGGTGCGCAATCCGGTGCAATGGCGCTGGAGCCATGCGCGGCATCACACCGACACGATCATCGTCGGCCGTGACGCCGAGATCGCGGTAATGCGGCCGCCAAATCTGGTCAAGGCGGCGCTTGCCTTCACCGGCATTCTCGATTTCCGTTATTCGCTGCCGATCCTGGCGCGCCAGGCGTTGGGCAAGCTGTCGGACGACGAAAAGAGCTACATTCCTGAGACCGAACAGGGCAAGGCCATCACGGCGGCGCGCTGGCATGTCGCCGTGTACGTTGCGACGATCGCCCTCGCGATCGCGCTGGGTTCATGGCTGCCGCTGGTGCTGATCGGCCTGCCGCGTTTTTATGGCAGCTGGCACATGGTTCTGACCGGCCTGCTGCAGCATATCGGGTTGGCCGACAATGTCGTCGACCACCGGCTGAACACGCGCACCGTCTACATGAACCCGGTCAGCCGCTTCATCTACTGGAACATGAATTACCACGTCGAGCATCACATGTTTCCGATGGTGCCCTACCATGCGCTGCCGAGGCTGCACGAGCTGGTCAAGCACGACCTGCCGGCGGCGAACCCGTCCATGTGGCATGCCTATCGCGAGGTCTGGCCGGTGCTGCTGAAGCAGCTGCGGTACGAGGATTATTTCCTCAAGCGCGAATTGCCGCCGACGGCGCGGCCCTATCGCGGTGAATTTCACGAGCTCGATATGTCGGCGGCGGCCGAGTAGCGAATAAACCACCCGCCTTCTATCCGGCCTGTTACGGGGCCGGTAAGGTGACCGGGAAAAGCAACCAGCCAACAGGGACATCCCGATGAGCCGAAAGAGACCGACCGTCGCCGATCTGCGCGCCATGAAGGGCAAGCGCCAGCTGACCATGCTGCGCGTCCTGACCATGGACGAGGCCGAGGCTGCCGAGCGGGCAGGGGTCGATATCGTCTCGGTGCCGCCCGAGCTGGTGCTCAACCCTGAGTATCGCGATGCGGCGCCCAGCCTGTTCACCATGCCGGGCGAGAATTTTTATGAGATCGGCACGGCGGACGATTTCCTGCGCTGGGCGTTCCGGCTCTACAAGGCCGGCGCCGACGCCGTTTATTGCAGCGCCGGTTTCGCCACCGTGAAGCGGCTCGCCGACGACGCGATCCCCGTCATCGGCCATGTCGGCCTCATTCCGTCCCGCGCCACCTGGACCGGCGGCTTCAAGGCCGTCGGCAAGACCGCCGACACCGCCATGCAGATTTTTGAGGCGGTCAAGCAGTATGAGGCCGTTGGAGCTCTCGGCGCCGAGATCGAAGTGGTGCCGATCGAGGTGGCGAAGGCGATCTCGGAACGGACCTCGCTGATCATGCTGTCGATGGGTGCGGGCACCGGCTGCGACGCGCAATATCTGTTTGCCGACGATATTCTTGGCCAGAACCGGGGCCACATGCCGCGCCATTCCAAGGTCTACCGCAACTTCGCCGCCGAGTACGATCGTCTGCAGGCGGAACGCGTCGCGGCGTTTTCCGAGTACGTTGCCGACGTCGATAGCGGCGCCTATCCGGAAGACAGGCATGTCGTGCGCATGGATCCGGCCGAGCTCAGCCTGTTCATGAAACGGGTGGACGCAAAGGGCTGACTACTCGGCCTCCTTGCCGATCATCGCTGCACCTTGCCATGTTCCGTCGGCGAGCATGGCATGGAGCACCTCGGCATCCGTTCCCAGCGGCCGGTCCTCTCTCAGCATCGCTACATGCGCGCGCACCGCGGTATGGACCGCTGCTGTGCCGGGCGCCAGCTTGAGACCGTCGCGCAGGTCCACGGCTTGCGCGGCGGCCATCAGTTCGAAGGCGATCAGCCGGCGCCACAGCGCGATCATCCCAGCGCATTTCGACACGGCAAGCGGCGTCTGCGTGGCGTGGTCCTCTACGCCTTCGGACACGGCCAGGAAATCCAGCATCACCGGATTGGCCTTGTGGCGGATGCTGGCCAGGATTGCCGTTGCCGTCTTTTGCAGCGGCACGAAACCGGCCGAGGCGCCGCCAACCGGCGACAGATATCTGGGCAGACCGTTGCGGCCGGAGCCGGCGAGCTGGATGAAGCGGGCAACGCTTGCCGCGGCACATTGCGCGATCGCCAGGCCGAGCGTCTCGAAGGCAAGCGCCAGCGATGCGGTGTGGAAATTGCCGGTCGACAGAACCAGCCCGTCATCGCCCAGCACCAGTGGATTGTCGGCGGCGGCATTGAGTTCGATCTCCAGCGCCAGCCGCGCCTGGTCGATCGCCTGGATCAATGCACCATGGATCGACGGCATGCAGCGGATCGACAGCGGGTCCTGCAGGGTGGTCGGCGCCGGCTCTTCGTCGCGGGCAAGCAGGTAGCGCAAGCCCTTGGCCGCGAGTTGCTGGCAGGCTGCCGGCCGCGCCAGATGCAGGCGCGGATCGAGGATGGTGCGGTTGGCGCCAAACCCTTCCATGGTCAGCGCGCCGGCCTGCTGCTGTTGCGCAAAGGCCGACAGCGCGTCGGCCAGTACCAACGCGCCAGTGCCGGCTGATACCGCCGAGGCGTTGATCAGCGACAGGCCGTCTTTCGGCGCCAGGCTGATCGGAGCCAACCGCGCCATCATCAACGCCTTGGCCGCCGGCATGCGCCGACCCTGATAGTCAGCTTCGCCGTCGCCGGTCAGCAGACGGGCGAGTGCCGCCATCAGCACGAGATCGCCGGCGCCGATCGAGCCCAACTGCGGCATTACCGGATGCACGCCTGCATTGAGCGCATCGACAAGGGCGGTGAAAGCCGCCGGCGAAATGCCGGAGCCGCCGACTGCCAGCATCGCTGCGCGCGCAAGCATGGTCGCCCGCACCGCCTCTTGGGGCAACGGTTCGCCGACAGCGCCGCTTCGCCCTTCCAGCAACTGGCGCTGGAAGGCGCTGGCATCGCCCTCGACCGATGTGCCGAGATTGGCGCCGAGCCCGGTGTTGAGCCCATAGATTTGCTGACCGGACGCGGCGACCTGATCGAGCACTTTTCGCGCTTTGTCGAGCCTCTCGATGACTGTCGGTTCAACCTCGACCTTGCGGCCGCCGCGGGCGACCTGCGCAACGTCCTCGACGCTGACGCCGGCGCCGGTGAGGACGAGCGCGCTCATGCGAAGCGCAGCCTCTGGCCGATGCCTTTATCAGCAGCCTTGGCCAGCATCGCCTTGCCCAGCGCAATGTCGGACAGCGACAGGCCGCGATGCCAGAACAGGATCGTCTCGTCGTCGCTCTGGCGTCCCGGCTTGAGACCGGCAGCGATCTGGCCGAGCTCGGCGTGCAGCGTCGCTTCGCTCAGCCGCCCGGTCTCGACATGGGCGCGCAGCGAGCCGAACTTGCCGCCTTTGCACTGGCCCCAGTCGTCGACGACCATTTTCTGCATGATGTCGGTCAATGACAGCTCCACCGCGCTCATCGTACCATAGGGCACGACCAGCGCACCGGGCTTGATCCATTCGGTCTTGAGCAGCGGCTGCGGCTCCGGCAGCCGCGAGGCCTCGACGACGATGTCGGCGCCCTTGATGCAGCTTTCCCAGTCGGCAACCGCGGTAACTTTCTTGCCGAGATCGGCCGAGAGTTTGGCGGCGAAGCCGTCGCGGCTTTCCGGGCGGCGCGAATGGACGCGGATCTCGTCGAAGTCGAAGAGATGGTCGAGCAGGCGCACATTCCAATAGGCGGTGCCGCGCGCGCCGATATGGGCCAGCACCTTGGAGTTCTTGCGCGCCAGATGTTTGGCGCCAATGGCGGTGACGGCGCCGGTGCGCATGTCGGTGATGACGGTGGCGTCGAGAATGGCGCGCGGCGTGCCGGTGCGCGGATCGAACAGGTTCAAAATGCCAAATTCTGAAGGGAGCCCGTGCAGATAGTTGTCGACATAGTCGCCGACGATTTTCACGCCCGCCGTATCGAGCGGCGCAACGTAGCCGCGCAGAACGTTGAAATGGCCATGGAAGGAAGGGGCGGGTTCAAGATGGACGCGCGGCTCGATCACCGTCTGGCCATTGCCTTGCGCGATAAGCCCGGCTTCGACAGCGGCAATGATTTCGCCGTCGGTCATCTCCAGGGCTTCGATATCGAGGCCATTGAGGTAGTCGATATAGATAGGCTTCATGCAATGTCCTTGGCCGCCCGCCCATCCATAACAGGCTGCGAGCCGACACGGAAGTTTGTTGGATAAGCTCTGGACGGGGCCAGCCATATGCTGTTCAACGCGGTTCGCCATGACTGCCGTTCCCGACACCGAGGCCTCCGCCGTAACCGCCAGCAATGCGCGGCGCGTGGCGTTGATCGTTGCCATCGCCTTTTTCATGCAGCTGCTGGATTCGACGATCATCTCGACCTCGCTGCCGCAGATGGGACAATCCTTCGGCGTGCCGGCGGTGGCGATGAGCATCGGCATCACCGCCTATATGCTGACCATGGCAGTGTTCGTGCCGCTGTCGGGCTGGCTTGCCGACCGCTTCGGCGCGCGCAACATCTTCCTGCTGGCGATCGTACTGTTCACGCTGGCCTCGCTGGCCTGCGGCTTCTCGCAAAGTCTGCCTCAGTTCGTTGCCGCTCGCGTCGTGCAAGGCCTTGGCAGCGCGCTGATGACGCCGGTCGGGCGAATTCTGGTGCTGCGCAATGCGTCGAAATCGGAGCTGCTCAACGCCACGGCGCTGATCACCTGGCCGGCGTTGTTTGCGCCCGTGGTCGGGCCGGTGCTTGGCGGCTTCATCACAACCTATCTCTCCTGGCACTGGAATTTCTTCATCAACGTCCCGCTTGGGCTCGTCGGGCTGGCGCTGGTCGCGCGCTTCATTCCGGGCGACCGCGCGGCCGATCCCAAGCCGCTGGATTGGCCGGGGTTTTTCCTCACGTCGCTGGAGCTCGCGCTGCTGCTCTACGGCCTTGAGCGCATCGCACATCCGGAAGACGGCGCCTTGCCCGCCGTGCTGCTGGTTGCCGCCGGCATCGTCATCGGCTGGCTGGCGGTGCGGCATCTCCGGCGCGCGCCGCATCCGCTGCTCGATCTCAGCGCGTTCAGGGTGCAGACCTTCGCCATCTCTACGCTTGCCGCCGGCACCATTTTTCGCGTGGCGATCAACGCCACGCCGTTCCTTTTGGCGCTGCTGTTTCAGGTCGGCTTTGGCCTTTCGCCGGTCGATGCCGGCTTGATGATCCTGGCCTATTTCCTCGGCAATCTCGGCATGAAGACGGTGACGACGCCGACGCTGCGGCGCTTTGGTTTTCGCACGGTCATGGTCGTCAACGGCCTGATCGCCTCGGCCTCGATCATGGCCTGCGCGGCGATCTCGCCGGAGACGCCGCAGGCGCTGGTGGTAGCGCTGATGCTGATCGCCGGCCTGACGCGCTCGATGCAGTTCACAGCGCTGAATACTCTGGCCTTCGCCGATATCGATGCGGCGCAGCGCAGCTCGGCGGCAACTTTGTCGTCCATGCTGCAGCAGATGTCGATGCTGTTCGGCGTAGCGGTGGCGGCTGCCATTCTGAACCTGTCGCAGATCGTCAGGCACCGGCCGGCGCTCGACCTCGTCGATTTTCGCATCGCCTTCCTGGTCATCGGCGCCATCGGGCTGGCGGCGGCGTTGCGGTTCCTCGTGCTGCCGCCCGGTGCAGGCGCCGAAGTTTCAGGCCACACGTCCAGGACCTGAATTCGCAATTTTCGCCGCTCAGGCGGCAATTAATTCCGCCTTGTGCTTTCGCCTCAGAACGGCACCTTCGCGCATACGCGCAATGGTGCAACCAAATGCCAAAAGCGCAGCCTTTTCCTAGGATTGCGCCAGTTCTAGCATCGGTGCGTCCACTGGAAGATTATCACTGCCAACGGGTGTTCCGAGCGCGGATTCATTTGACGAAGCGGCGCCGAGCCGATTAGCTTTCTCGGAAGGGGTGGCAGAGCTGCCATCGGGGCGAATGCAGACATGAACACGATTGGCTGGCCAAATGTCAGGAGCCTGAATCAGGAAGGCATTGTCTTTGCCATCGCCGTGGTGCTGTTCGTCGCCGCTGCCATTGGGCTGCCTGGTTTCATCGCTGCCAACAATCTCGTTGCCATCGTCCGCTCGGTGTCGGTGCTGGGCATTTTGGCGCTCGGCATGGCGGTCGTCATAATCGGCAGGGGCATCGACCTGTCGGCGGTGGCGATCATGGCGATGTCGGTCGCCTGGTATCTACAATTGCTCAACGCCGGAACGCCTGATGGGCTCGCCTTCGCCTATGTGCTGGCAGGCGTGCTCGCCATCGGCCTGCTCAACGGTTTTCTCGTCGCTTATGCCGACGTGCCGGCGATCTTCGTGACGCTGGCGACCGGCTCCTTCGTCTTCGGCTATGTCCGCTCGCAACTGATCACACAGGATGCGGTGCCGGTGCCTCAGGGCCATTGGGTGGAGTTGCTCGGCGGCCTGCGTTTCCTCGACATTCCGATCGAAGTGTTCGTCTTCGCCGGGCTCGCCTTCCTGTTCTTCCTGTTCCTGCGCTACACCAAATGGGGCCGCTACATCTATTTCGCCGGCGACAATCCGGTCGCCGCGCGCAACATCGGCATTCCGGTGCGGCCAATGCTGGTGCTGCGTTATGTGGTTTCGGCCTTCGTCGCGCTGATCGCCGGCCTGCTGACGGCGTCGAGCCTGCACTCGATCAACACCCGCGTCGTCAACTCGACGCTGCTCTATGACATCGTGCTGGTGGCGGTGATCGGCGGCATCGGCCTGTCCGGCGGGCGGGGCGGAGTGCGCAATGTGCTGGTGGGCGCTGCACTTATCGGCATCCTGTCGAACGCGATGACCATCATCGACATTCCGCTGCTCTATCAAAACCTGATCAAGGCGGCGATCCTGCTCGGAGCCATCATCGTCGACGGCATCATCAATCCGCGCGACGAACAGACCGCGCAGCAGGGCGACATCTAAGGGGTACCCGACGGGTCATGCGGACCGGCCGGCAATAAGTGAAAAACAGAGGATGTGACATGAAACTGATCAGAACACTGATGGCGGCCGCCACGGCGCTTGCCGCTACCGCCTTCGTCGCGCCGACCTTCGCCGCCGACGATCCGGGCCCGGCCGCATACGCGCAGGCGCTCAAGGGCAAGCGCGTCATGCTGGTGCCGCTGGCGATGGGCTTCGACCTTGCGCAGGGCTGGTCGCACTATCTGAAGACGGAAGTCGAGGCCTGGGGCGGCACCTTCGAAACACGCGATCCGAACTGGGTCGTCGATGCCGGTGCACAGGCGATCACCGACGCGATCTCGTCCGACACAAGGCCGGACGTGTTGATCATCCATGCGCCGGACCTCAACTCCTATTCCAAGCTGATGAAGAAGGCGCAGGCCGCCGGCACCTACGTCATACTGGTCGACAATCCCGCCAACTTCCCGGCCGACGCCTTTGTCGGCAGCGACTGGGACCGGCTCGGCCAACTCGAGGCCGAAGCGGCGATCAAGGGCTGCGGCGAGAATTCGTCGAAGAAGATCGGCCTTGTGCAGGGTGATCAGGCCAACTCGTCCAGTCTCTACCAGTATGCCGGCATCATGAAGGTGCTGGAGAAGCACCCCGACTTCAAAGTCGTGGCCAAGCCCGACTCCAACTGGGATCCGACGACGTCGCGCAACGTGACGACGACAATGCTGCAGCAGAACCCCGACATCTGCTCGATCATCGACTTCTGGGATGGCGACGCCACCGGCGCATCCGCCGCCATCCGCGACGCCAAGCTCGACGGCAAGGTCTTTTTGGTCACCACCGGCGGCGGCGAGAAGGCGGCCGATTGCGACAAATTGCAGGACGGAACTTACGGCGCCGTGGTGATGACCGATCTGGCTCGCCAGTCCGGCGACATGAACGCTATCATCAAGTTCCTGCTGCAGAGCGGCCAGCCGGCCGGCACGTCGCACACCTACATCTACACACTGGAGAAGGCTACGACCAAGGCCGACCTCAAGCCCGACAGCTGCTGGGACCTGAAGGCGCTGCAGGCCGAAGCGGCGGCGAAGTAAGCCGCGCTTTTTCGACTGAAATAAACGAGGTGGCTGGACAATCCGGTCACCTCGTTCCCTCATGGAATAGCAGCCGCCGATGTCCTTTCGCGAACGCCTCCAGTCCTGGCGCTACAATCTCGTGCCCGACCATCTGGTCGGCGAAATCCTGACAAAACGCTGGACCGACAACGCCATTCCGTTCCTGGCGCTGGTGGCGACGCTCAGCGTGTTCGGCTCGATCATTCCCGGCTTCTTCAAGCTGACCTCGCTACAGGAATCGACCCGCCAGCTCGGCGAGTTCTCGATGGTGGTCACCGGCATGACGGTGGTGATGCTGGGCGGCGGCATCGATCTGTCCGTCGGTTCGATCTTCGCGCTGTCCTGCTTCTCCGCCGTCTATGTCTTCTTCATTCTCGAACAGTCTATCTGGCTGGCGGTGGCGGCATCGCTCGCCACCGGCCTCATCTTCGGCGCCGTCAACGGCTACCTCGTCGGCTATCTCAGGCTGCGCGCCTTTCTGACTACGCTGGTCACCTTCATTTTTGGCCGGGCGCTGTTCGATATTCTCGTCACCACCTATGCCGCAGACGTGCAGCTTTCCCAGGCGACATCCGATGTGCTCGACTTCATCGGCGACAGCACCTTCTGGGGGCTTTCGGTCTCGGTGTGGCTGGCGATCATTCTTGCCATCGTCACCCATATCGCGCTGACGCGCTCACGGCCGGGCTGGCATGTGCTGGCGGTCGGCGGATCCAGGCGCTCGGCGCACAATGCCGGCATTCGCGTGCGCCGCACCGTGTTCATGACCTATGTCTTTTCCGGCTTCTGCGCCTCGATCGGCGGCTTCCTGATCGCTTGCCGCCTGAGTGGGGCAGGGCCGGGCACCGGCCTCAACCTTGAGATCATGGCGCTGACGGCGGCGGTGGTCGGCGGCGTCAGCCTGGGTGGTGGCCGCGGCTCGGTCATCAAGGGGCTGATGGGCGCCATCATCGTGCTGACCATGACCAACGGGCTGATCCGGCTGGGCTATGGCACCGGCACCAACCAGATGGTGCTGGGCATCATGCTGGCGGTGGCGGTGACGATCGACATTCGCTGGCTGAAGAACCGCCATAAGGTGCTCAACGAAGTCTATGTCGCGCCGGTCTATCTCAAGATGGGCGAGACACAGTCTGCGGTGCCGGGCTCAGGCACGCCCTACGCGCTCGACAACCGGCTGTCGGCGGCCGACCATATCGGGCTCGGCGAGTTGGAAGGGCCGGAAGACGTCATCCTCGACCGCGACGATCACCTCTATTGCGGCACGCGCCATGGCGAGATCGTCCGCTTCTTCGCGCCGGACTATGTGAAATCGGAGGTGTTTGCCCACATCGGCGGCTTTCCGCTGGGCCTGGCCTTCGACAAATCGGGCAATCTGATCAGCTGCGTCGGCGCCATGGGGCTCTATTCCGTCTCGCCGGATCGGGAAGTGAAGCGCCTGTCGGCCGAGACGTCGCGCTCCTGGACCTCGATCGTCGACGATGCGCGGCTGCGCGACCCCAATGATTGCGACATCGCGCCGGACGGGCGCATCTATTTCACTGACTCCACCAAGCGCTATGACGCCCACGATTGGGCACTGGACTCGATCGAGAACCGCGCCACCGGCCGGCTGCTGGTCTATGACCCGAAGGACGGTTCGACGAAGACACTGCTCGACGGCTACCGCTACACCAACGGTGTGTGCATGGCGCATGACGGCAAGTCGCTGTTCTTCGCTGAGAGCTGGGCCTGCCGCGTGCATCGCTACTGGCTGGAAGGGCCGAAGGCGGGCGCCGCCGAATGCGTCATCCGCGACATGCCGGGCTATCCCGACAACATCAACCGCGCCTCCGACGGCAATTACTGGATGGCATGGCTCGGCATGCGCACGCCGAGCTTCGACCTGTCGCTGCGCCATCCCGATATGCGCAAGCGCATGACGCGCCGGCTGCCGCAGGACGAGTGGCTGTTCCCCAACATCAACACCGGCGGCGTGGTGAAATTCAACGACAAGGGCGGCATTATCGAGGCGATGGGCGACCTCACCGGCGGCGCGCATCCGATGGTCACCTCGATGCGCGAGCACAAGGGTTTCCTGTTCGTCGGCGGCATCCTCAACAACCGCATCGGCCGCTACAAGATTGCGGGCGCGGACCCGACCTGGACCAGCTCCGCTTCTTATTGGGGAACGCAGCCATGATCCTCGATCCCATCTTGGACATGTTTCGCGGCAAGGCCGTCACCATCCCGCCGCTCGACGGCGCCTTCCGGCCCAACACGCGGCTCGATGATGCGCCGGTTTTTGCCGGACTGATCGAACCCGACAATCTGCTGGTTGCCGATGGCCGGCTGCTCGCTTCCAGCGGCAACGCCATCTATTCGCTTGCCGCAGAAGTGGAGCCGAAGGTTGTCGAGACCTTTCCTTCCCCCATCACTGCGCTGGCTCTATCACTGTCGGGAGAACTGACGGTCGGACTTGAGAGCGGCAAGCTGCTGGTCGCCGGCAAGGAGGTTTCGCTGCCGTCTGGCGTCAGCTGCATCACCGCGCTTGCCTATGCCGAGGACGACACGTTGTGGCTGGCCAATGGCTCGGCTGAGCATGCGCCGTCGCTATGGGCCGCCGACCTGATGAAGAAGGGCGCGTCCGGATCGCTTTGGAGGCGGGACGCAGCCGGCGGCGGGTTCCGCAAAGTGGCCGGCGAGATCGCCTTTCCCTATGGGCTCCATCCCACGGGGCGAGATGTGCTGGTCAGCGAAAGCTGGCGTCACCAGCTCGTTCGCTTCGATGGTGCAACCGGTAGCCGCTCGACCGTGCTGACGCATCTGCCCGGCTATCCCGCGCGCCTTGCGCCGGCCGGCGATGGCGGCGCGTGGCTGGCCCTGTTCGCGCCGCGCAACCGGCTGATCGAATTCGTGCTGCAGGAAACGCATTACCGGCGCGACATGATCGACCAAGTGCCGCCGGCCTATTGGATCGCGCCGGCGCTGGCCTCCAACCGCAGCTTCCTCGAACCGCTGCAATGTGGCGGCATCCGCACCATGGGCATCCACAAGCCCTGGTCGCCGAGCCGCTCCTACGGGCTGGTGGTGAAGCTCGACCGGACCATGCAGCCGCAATTCAGCCTGCACAGCCGCGCCGACGGCACGCGCCACGGCATTTGCAGCGTGGCGGAGAAGGACGGACTTCTATTCATCGCCTCCAGGGGCGGCGATTGCGTGCTCGACGCGGGAGGTTTCTGATGGAACCGATCGTGCGCCTGGAAAATGTCACCAAGAACTATCGCGGCGTGCCCGCGGTCAGACAAGTCAGCTTCGAACTGCGCAAGGGCGAAATCCACGCGCTGCTCGGCGAGAATGGCGCCGGAAAATCGACACTGACCAAGATCATTGCCGGCGTCGTCGACGCCACTTCCGGCAAGATGTTCCACAAAGGCCGCGAGATCGCCTACGCCTCGCCGCATGCGGCGCTCGAGGCCGGCATCGCCATGGTGTTCCAGGAGACCAGCCTGGTGCCGTCGATGACAGTGGCGCAGAACCTCTATCTCGGCACCGAAAAGTTTCTCAACCGGCTGCGCGGCACCTACATTTCGGCGCAACAGTTTTTGCAATCGCTGAACTTCCCGGTCGACCCGAACGCCATGGTGGCAACGCTCGGCGCGGCCAAGCGTCAGATGGTCGAGATCGCGCGCGCCGTTCACCACAATGCCGAGATTATCATCTTCGACGAGCCGACGGCGACGCTGACGCCGGAGGAGAAGCGGCACTTTTTCGCACTGATCCGGCGGCTGAAGGCGAACGGCGTCTCGATCGTCTTCATCAGCCATGCATTGGAAGAGGCGCTGATGATCGCCGACCGCATCACAATCCTGCGCGATGGCGAGTTGGTCATAACCGACGACACATCGGCCTTCGATCGCGACAAGATCGTCGCCGCCATGGTAGGGCGCACTTTGTCGGGACAGATCTACCGCCAGCGCGACGAGGCGAAGCTGCGCAAGGCCGGCAAGAAGGTGCTGTCGGTGCAGGACATTTCGATGAGCAATGTCGTGCGCAACACCTCCTTCTCGATCTTTCAGGGACAGATCACCGGTGTGTTCGGGCTGATCGGCTCCGGCCGCACCGAGACCTTCAAGATCGTCTCCGGCATCTACAAGCGCGATTTTTTGCGCGGTGGCGCGATTGAACTCGACGACAGGCCGGTGCGCTATCTCGTGCCCAGTGAGGCGGTCGCCGACGGCATCGTCTATGTTACCGAGGACCGCAAGAGCGAGGGCATTTTCGAGACGATGGGCATTGCCGAGAACCTGTTCGGCGGGCTCCTGGCGGCGGGCCGCGAAAAGGCCTGGGTGATCAACCAGCAGGAGATGCGCAGGCTTTCCGCTGAATGGACGAAGACGCTGAACATCAAGGCGATCAACGACAATGCCCGCGTGGTCGAGCTTTCCGGCGGCAACCAGCAAAAGGTGGTGATCGGCAAGGGGCTGGTGCAGCAGCCGCGTATCGTGATCTTCGACGAGCCGACGCGCGGCGTCGATGTCGGCGCCATCGCCGAGATCCACCAGATCATCAACCGGCTGGCCGACGAGGGGTTGGCGGTGGTGGTGATCTCGTCCTACCTGCCGGAAATCATGAACCTGTCGGATCGGATTCTGGTGTGCCGACAGGGGCGCATCGTGGAGGAGTTCTCGCCGGCGGAGGCGACGGAGGAGAAGATCATGTATGCGGCGGTTCATTAGGTTTCTGGTCGGTGTTTGAGGGTGCGCATACGTCGCCAATTGGCGAAGGCCTCAGCGCCTTCGTCATCCTCGGGTCTCCGCGACGGCGCTTCCCCCTGCTTCGCACGTGAATGAAGCTGAGATGCTTCGGCCAATCGCCATGGTTCTGTCTGCATCAAAAACTGAATCGGAATAGCCGGTTAGCCGCCCTTGCTCGAGACCTGATTCAACCACCTGATCCACCGATTCAACGAAAGGAAACGCCATGGCCGCCACAAAACTCCTCAGCGATGCTGAGGTCGAAAAAATCCCGGTTGCGAAGGCTGTGTTCGACGACATCCGCGCGACGCGCAAATCGGATTTCGTCAACAATTTCTGGCGTGGGCTCGCCAACGATCCGGCCTTGCTGAAACGGACATGGGAACAGGTGAAGGTGGTGATGGCCACGGAGAGCGCCATCGACCCGCTGACCAAGGAAATGATCTATATCGCGGTGTCGACCGCCAATGGCTGCTCCTACTGCGTCCATTCGCATACGGCAGCCGCCCGCGCCAAAGGCTTGACCGATGCGCAGCATGGCGAGCTGGTGTCGATCATCGGGCTGGCCGGGCAGACCAACCATCTGGTGACTGCGATGCAGATTCCGGTCGATCCTGAGTTTGAAGTGAAGTGAGGGGCGGCTTTCCCTTCTCCCCTGTGGGAGAAGGGAAAGCGTGCGCTATGCCGGTCTGTAAACCTTCTCTGCTGTATTCCAAAAGATATCCGCTTCCGCCACCGGACCGTGCTTCGCCACGGCTGCACGATGCGCCTTGATCAGTTCGGCGTGGCTGGTCCAGAGCTTCTCTATCGGGAAGTTGGAGCCGAACATCAGGTGGTCAGCGCCCAGAATGTCGATGGCATTGTCGACGATGTAGGCAATCAACGCCGGATCGTTGCGGTGGGCGAAGGTGCCGAGGCCCGACAGCTTGGCGTAGAAGTTCGGCGCTGTTGATAGAGTACTCAGGCCGGCTTTCCAGGCCTCGGTGGTTTCCGGCTCCATGCCGGTCAGCATGCCGGCATGGGTGAGGATGAAGTTGGTCTCAGGATTCTCGCCGACCAGCGTCAGCCCATCCTTCATCTGGGCAGGGAAAAGCTGCAGGTCGAAGGACAGGCCATAGTCTTTAAGCCGCGCGACATTGGCCCGCACCTTGGGGTCGATGACCTGATCGGCCGAGGCAGCGAAGCGGAAGGCCGGCGTCTCGTGCCAATGCATCTGCATGCGCACGCCGCGCAGCAGCGGGTACTTTTTCAATCGATCGATCTGGGGCCGGACATCGTCGACGGTCATATCGGTATAGCCGACGATAGCGTGCGGCCAGCCGGTCTCGTCGGCAGTCTTCTGCAGGAAGGCGACTTCTTTTTCGAAATCCTCCTTGGCCCAGTTGGTCTGGACATAGACGGCCTTCTCGACACCTGCGCCTTGCTGATCGGCGAGAAATTCCTCGATCGGATAGTCGCGGCGGATCGGTTCGTAGGGGCCGAAAATGCGCGGCACCATCGGCCCGACCAGCCATGGCTGGTCCTGCTGGCGCCAGATGTGGAAATGCGCGTCGATGGCTTTCTGCATCACGATACCCTTTTCCAGATTGCCGACGCCGCCGGGGCGGGGCGGGCGAGCGACAGGATGAAATCGGTGAGGCTCCCGAGCGACGAGCCGTCGATGAGATCGTCGAGATCAGGCAGGATGGCGCGGAGTGCTGCCGTGGCGGGAAGGAAACGCGGGTCACCGGCCAGCGGTGTGGCCAGCGACAGGCGAAAGGCGCGGGCGCTCAGCCGGCGCATTGCGGTCTCGAGATCGGCATGGTCGCCGCGCTCCAGCGCGTCCGACAGGATGATCACAGCGGCACCGCGGGCGAAAGCTGAGAAACGCGGCACCGAGAGGAAGGCGAGCAGGGTCGGTCCCATGCGCGTGCCGCCGTCCCAGTCGTCTACGAGTGCCGCCGCTCGGGCGAGAGCCTGGTCGCGATCGCGGATACGCAGTGCGGACGTGATGCGGGTGAGCCGCGTGCCGAAGGTGAAGATTTCGGCACGGTCAGCACCTTGTACGGCGGCGTGCGCCAGTTTGAGATAATCCGACGTGTACAGCTTCATCGAGCCGGAAACATCGATCAGGATCAGCAGCTTGCGCGAAACGGTCTGGCGGCGGCGGAGCTGCGGCGAGGGGATATCGCCATCGGCGCTGACGATTTCCCTGAGCGAGCGGCGCAGGTCGAGCTTGCCGCGCGAATGGGTGCGCACGGTGCGGAAGGAGCGGCGCGCGGGCAGGGCTGAAGCGAGCTTGCGGCGGAAGGGCCCAAGGCCATCGTCGTCGCGGAGGAAATCGCGGCTGCTGAGCTGTTCGATTGCCGACGACAGCTCGCCGCCTTTCTCCTGGCGCGTGGTCTGTTTCTCCTCCTGGCGCGTGCCGCCATCGTCCTTGATGCGGGTTTCCTCGTCGTCTTCGCCTTCGACGGAGGGTTGGCCATCGCCATGGAAGTGATTGCGAAAATGCGCCTCGAATTCGCCGCGGCGATCGGGCGGGGGGGCAAGCGTTGCGAGCGCCGCCTCGCGGATGTCGGCCATCGAGCGGGGGCCGAGCAGGGTGACCGCCTGCATGAAGCTGGAGACCTGCTCGGGGGCGACGGCAAAGGCGTGGCGGCGCAGCAGCCGGGCGAAGTGGAGGAAGGGCGCGGAGGCGAGAGGAAGGGTTCCCTGACGCATCATTCCTTCGCGCCCCCCTCTGTCCTGCCGGACATCTCCCCCACAAGGGGGGAGATCAGCAGCTTTGGCGCTTCGGTTCTTTCTGCGCCGCTGGAGATTGGCGAAAGCCAGGATGACGGCTGATCTCCCCCCTTGTGGGGGAGATGTCCGGCAGGACAGAGGGGGGCGCTGTCCCGCCAGCGTTGCAGAGTGCCCAGGTGAGGCCACCTCGCTATGAACGAGCTGTTGACCTCACACGTCACCCCAGCGCCTCCTCGACAATCTGGCCAAGCTCCGGCGCGATCGCGGACAAATCCTCCTCGTCCTTGATAAGCACACCGATGGCTCGGCGGAAGGCTTGCGGCCATGGGCTGCCGCCTTTCTCCAGTATGGTGGCGGCGTTGGCCCATTCGACGGCCTCGGAGATGCCGGGCGGCTTGGCCAGCGGGCGGACGCGGATCTCCTGCACAGCGGTCGCCACGGCGCGGGCGGTGGTCTCGGCGACATCGCCGGCGCGCAGCATGATGATGGCGGCTTCGCGCTCGGCGTCGGGATAGCCGATCCAGTGATAGACGCAACGCCGACGCAGCGCCTCCGCCAGTTCGCGGGTTCGGTTCGAGGTCAGGATGACGATCGGCTGCGCCTCGGCGCGGATCGTGCCGCGCTCAGGGATGCTGATTTGGAAATCGGAAAGGAATTCGAGAAGCAGCGCTTCGAATTCGTGGTCGGAGCGGTCGATCTCGTCGACCAGCAGCACGCGCTGCTCCGGCGCCCGCAGCACCTGCAGCAATGGCCGCGCGATCAGAAAGCGGTCGTCATAGATGTCGATCTCATGCTCGCCGGCATGGCGGATGGCGAGCAGCTGGCGCTGGTAGTTCCATTCGTAGAGCGCGTTTGCTGCGTCGATGCCTTCATAGCATTGCAGCCGCACCAGATCGCGGCCAAGCAGTTGCGCGATCGCCTTCGCAGCTTCGGTCTTGCCAACGCCGGGCGCGCCTTCCAGCAGCAGCGGCTTGCCGAGCCGTATGGCCAGGAAGATGGCGGTGGCCAGGCTGTCGTCGGCGAGGTAGCGCGATCCAGCGAGGTGGCGTGCCACCGCCTCCGGCGAGGTCGCGACAGTCTCGGCATTCGGCTCCTGCATGTCGTCCTCAGTTCGCCGCTTGCGCCTTCAGCGCGCGCAATATGCGCTCCGGTGTGATCGGCAGCGTGTCGATGCGCACGCCGACGGCGTCGAAGACGGCATTGGCAACTGCGGGGATCTGCGGGTTCGCGCACATTTCGCCTGGTCCTTTGGCACCGTAAGGACCATCCGCCGACGGCCGCTCCAGCACGATGATCTCGGTTTGGGCGAGATCGCCCGGTCCCGGCATCAGATACTGGTTGAAGTCGGTGCCGCCATGGTCGCGGTTGGGATAATAGGGCTCGGTCGTTTCGTAGAGCGCGTGGCTGATGCCCATCCAGGAACCGCCGACCAGTTGCTGCTCGACCATTTTCGGGTTCAGCGCGCGGCCGATCTCAAAGACGTTCTTCACGGTCAGCACCGTAACCTCGCCCGTCTCGTCATCGACCTCGACTTCGGCCACCGTGCAGGCATGGGCGTAGCAGGTCGACGGCTTCATCGCGCCGGTCTCTTTCTCCGGATAGGAGCGCGGGATCAGGAACATGCCGCGCCCGGATATCGAGCGCCCGCGCTTGAAATGCGCCGACAAGGCGACATCGAAGATCGAGATCGACTTTTGCGGCGCGCCCTTGACCAGAATATTGCCCTGGCCGTCAGTCTCAAGGTCGGAAGCGTTGACCTCCAGCTCTTCCGCCGCCACTTCCAACATCACCTGGCGCGCTTCCTTGGCCGCCTGGATGACGGCATTGCCGGCGCGGTGGGTGCCGCGCGAGGCGAAGGTACCCATGCAGTGCGGGCCGGTGTCGGTGTCGGCGGTGTCGATGGTGACCCGGTCGGTCGGCACGCCGATGGTCTCGGCGCAGATCTGCGCCATGATCTGCTTCAGGCCCTGGCCGAGATCGACCGACGAAAGTGTGACCATAAAATTGCCGGTCGGCGTCGAATGCACCAGCGCCTGCGTCGGGTCGCCGCCAAGATTCATGCCCGTCGGGTAGTTGATCGCGGCGACGCCGCGTCCGCGCCTTATCGCCATCTCAAGCTCCCTTCTTGTAGGAGGACATCGCCATATACTTCTCCGCCACCGGCCAGTTGGCGGCGCGCGACGCCTCCTGCATGCACTCGATCAGCGCCGCTCCTTCGGTCGGCTGGCGATGCGCCTTCATGTCGCCATCGCGATAGGCGTTGATGAAGCGGAATTCGAGCGGGTCCATGCCGATCAGCCGCGCCAGCTTGTCCATCTGCACCTCAAGCGCGAAGTCGCCGATGGTGACGCCGAAGCCGCGCATCGCGGAGGAGGGGGTGCGGTTGGTGTAGACGCAGTAGGTGTCGATCCAGACATTGGGAATGGTGTAGGGGCCGGGATAGTGCGCCGCTCCCTTCTGCGCGCCATAAGGCGAGTGGCGCGAATAGGCGCCGGCATCGGTGTAGCCGGTCACCTTGCGAGCCACGATGCGGCCATCGTTCATCACGCCATCCTTGATGATTATCTTTTCGGCCGCTCGGGGTGACGAGATCTGCATCTCCTCCTCGCGGCTGTAGATGAAGGAGACGGGACGTCCTGTGAGCTTGGCGCCAAGAATGGCGATCGGCTCGACGATGACGTCGACCTTGCCCCCAAAGCCGCCGCCGACAGTGCCGCCGACGAAATGCAGTTTTGAGCCGGGCATCTGCAGGATGATCGAGGCGTTGTCGAGGGTGAAGAACATCGCCTGGGTGTTGGTGTAGCAGGTGAAGCGGTCATTGCCTTCGGGCACCACGACGCAACCGGTGGTCTCGGTCGGCGCATGCTCGATGGGCGAGGATTGATAACTCTGTTCGAGGATGTGGTCGGCGCCGGCGAAGCTCGCCTCGACATCGCCGAAGCGCACCTTGCGGCATTCGCCGCTGTCATAGAGATAATAGTTCTGGCCGTGATATTCGTTGACCAAAGGCGCGCCAGGCTTCAGCGCTTCTTCCATGTCGAAGACGGCCGGCAGCACCTCGTAGTCGACCTTGACCTTGGCTGCCGCTTCCTGAGCCGCGCGCTCGGTCTCGGCCAGCACCGCCACCACCGCCTCGCCCTTCCAGCGTACCTTGCCGTCGGCCAGCACCGTCTCGTCTTCCGGTCCGACCTGGATCAGGATCAGGATGGTGTAGACATTGTGCGGCACATCCTTGGCGGTGAGGATTTTCACCACGCCGGGATGCTTCTCCGCTTCGGAAGTGTCGATCGAACGGATGCGGGCATGGTGGTGCGGACTGCGCACCATTTTCAGGTGAAGCATATTCGGGAAGTTGCGGTCGGCGAAATAGGCGGTCTTGCCCGTCACATGTCCCGGCGAATCCAGCCGCGGCCGCCCATGGCCGATCTCGTGCAGGCCGTCCTTGCGCTGATCGGCGAAATAGTTTTTGCGCAGTTCCATTCTTTTGGTCCTTAGGCCGCGTTCTGCGAATTGGCTCGGGCCGCCGTCAGCACCGCCTGGATGATCGGCTCGTAGCCGGTGCAGCGGCAGATGTTGCCGGACAGCGCCTCGATCACGTCCTCGCGGCTCGGATTGGGCGTGTGGTCGAGCAGCACCTTGGCGGCCATGATCATGCCCGGCGTGCAGAAGCCGCATTGCGTGGCGAAGGCATCGAGGAAGGCACGCTGCAGCGGGTGCAGCACGCCGGCCTCAGCGAGGCCCGATGTGGTGCGGATGTCGGCGCCGCTGCAGGTCTCGGCCAGGGTCAGGCAAGAGAGCCGGAGTTCGCCGTCGATGATGACCGAACAGGCGCCGCAGGTGCCCTGGTGGCAGCCGCCCTTGGGCGAGGTGTCGCCGATCTTGTCGCGCAGCGCGTGCAGCAGCGTCGTGCCGCTGTCGACAAATTCGGCCTTCTCCGAGCCGTTGAGCGTGAACTGAACCGGAACCTTTGCCATGTTTTCCTCCCAGCGCGCCTGCCCGGTTGATCGGACAGACACGCGCCCCCCAAGCGGTGGTTAAGTAAGCAGCAGCCGGCCGAGATGGACCGAGAGAACCTCGGCGCGATACCAGGCGCTGGCGATCGGATCGGTGATTGGCGAAGTGCCTTCACCGGCTGCAGCCAGCGCCGCTGCGACGCCGTCCTGGTCAAGCCTGCTGCCGATCAGTGCCTTTTCCGCAGCGCGGGCGCGCATCGGCCGGTCTGCCATGCAGCCGAGCGCGATCCGCGCCGAGGAGACAGTGCCGTCGCCGGCCTGTTCGAGAACGGCGGCGATGCTGAGCACCGAGACGCCCTTCGGCTTGACCCGCGACACTTTCAGGAAGCGGAAATTCTCGGCCTTCGGCAACGCGAAGGCGACTGAAGTGACGATGGCGCGGCTGGCGTCCCGCCTGGCCAGAAAATCCTCGATAGGCAATTCCCCATCATCGGTGCCGACCGTCGCATCCAACGCCAGCAGGGCGACAGCGAAATCACCGTAGGGCGCGGGTGCGAACAGATTGCCGCCGACAGTCGCCATGTTGCGGATCGCCGGGCCGCCGACGGCGCGCGCGGCCTTGGACAGCGCCGCAAGCTCGGGATGGCGGGCGATAGCCGCCATCGTCATCGAAGCGCCGATGCGGACCTTGCCGCCGGCAACGGTGATCCCGGAAAGGGTCGGATCGGTCGAACGGACAAGGCCGGAGACGGAGATATCGCCTTCATTGGCGGCGCGCACGACCAGTGTGCCGCCGCCAAGATAGCGGGTGCCGGGCGCCTTCAGCGCCGCGTTGGCATCCCTTACGGCCGAAAAGGTCTGGAGGGCAAGCGCCATGGCAGTCTCCCCTGACTCAGCTCTGGCCAGAAAAATGGCTCTTCAACGCATTGAAGCCACCCTGGAAGACATTGGCGGCCATGCCGGCGGCGATCTTGTCGGCCTCTTCGGGCGCCGCGTCGAAGCTCGCGGTCCATTCGGCATAGGTGCGGTCGCCGTCGGTCACGCGGCGCAATTGCAGCGTCGCTTTGTGATTGGTCAGCGGCTGCGGCGTCTCCAGGATGGAGTAGCTGACGCGGAAATTCGCATCGGAGAAGTCGAGCAGTTTTTCGCGGACACGCGCGCCGCTGGCGAGCTCGAAATTACGCACGCAGCCGATGGTTTCGGCGCTCTTGCC
This sequence comes from Mesorhizobium sp. P160187, assembly GCF_057766425.1. Taxonomy (NCBI): domain Bacteria; kingdom Pseudomonadati; phylum Pseudomonadota; class Alphaproteobacteria; order Hyphomicrobiales; family Phyllobacteriaceae; genus Mesorhizobium; species Mesorhizobium sp. P160187. The sequence continues at coordinate 1,358,040 of NZ_JBYMDX010000004.1, read as the reverse complement.
GTCTTCGATATGGCTCTTGACCATGCGCGGATGCCAGCCCGGCAGGCCGTTGAAGTCGCGGATGCGCGCCCAGACCTTTTCGACCGGCGCGTCGATGACGCTGGAGACGGTGACTTCAGCCATATGATCATTCCCCTACGAATTCGATACGCTGCAGGGTAGGGCGGCGGCCGGCGCTGCGCTTATCAATGGGTCTTGCGGCCCTATCAAGGAGTCTGAAAAACGAGCGGCTTGGCTCAGGCCATGGCCCGCGCCGCCTCGCGGTAAAGCGTCGGCGGCACGCCGACATGGTCGCGGAAGAAGCGCGAGAAATTGCCCTGGGTGGTGAAGCCGAGATTGCAGGCGACCGAGATCAGCGGCTCCTGCGACCACTGCAGCTGCCGCACGGCTTCCTCCATGCGCAGCGTGTTCCAGTAGACATTGGGCGTCAGATTGGTCTGTTCCTTGAATAAAGCAAAGAAGTGCGGCCGCGACAGGCCGACGCTGCGGGCGACGTCGTCGAACGAGATGCGTTCGCAGACATTGGCCTTCATCAGCTGGATTGCCTTGCGGACGCGGAAATCCTGCATTGTGTTGACCCGGATCCGCGCCTCCTGCGGCGCCGAGGCGTCGGCGGCGTCGAGCAGGCTATCGATGAAGCGCTCGATCTCGTAATTGGCGACGTCGTCGATGCTTTCATTATCGCTCAAATGGTCGAGCAGGTTGGCGGCGGCCTGGTGCAGCCAGGGTTCGAGCGTGATCGCAGCCTGTGCAAACAACGGCGCCGACGAAGGCAGGTCGCGGCGCCGGCGCGCCCAATCCGGATCGATGTAGAAAGCGAGGAACAGGCCGGGCCTGCCGTTCTGCGACAGAATGTGGCTGTGCGGCTGGTAGGAATTGATGCCGGCGGCGGTGCCGGGACCCAGCGGCACCGTCTCGCGGCCGACGGTCATCTCGCCGGCCGTGCCCTCCAGCCAGATGATGATGTGGGCCTCGACATGCGCATGGGTGACGAAGTCGCTGGCGACATTCAGGACAGAAACATGTCCGAACCGGCCCCAATAGAGCCTGATCGCGTCCGTCATGGGTTATACCTCCCGCAGACGACTGGCCTCCCTTCGCCTGCGACGGCATTGTGCGGCTGAGTTCGGGCTCGCGTCAAGGCGCGGGGCGAAAGCCGCTGTGTGCTGCCGGCCGTAGTGGTGGATTTTCAGACTGAGCGATAGGGTTTCCCGTCAAACCGAAGCCGTCATGCCGCCGTCGACATAAAGCGTATGGCCGTTGACGAAGGATGAGGCGTCGGAGGCGAGGAACACGGCGGCGCCGATCAGTTCGTCGACATACCCCCAGCGGCCAGCCGGCGTGCGCTTTTCCAGCCAGGCGGAGAATTCCTGGTTGTCGACCAGCGCCTGGTTCATCTCGGTGCGGAAATAGCCGGGGGCGATGGCATTGACCTGCAAGCCGTATTTCGCCCAGTCGGTGCACATGCCACGTGTCAAATTGCGGATTGCGCCCTTGGTGGCCGTATAGGGCGCGATGTTGGGCCGGGCGAGTTCGCTCTGCACCGAGCCGATGTTGATGATCTTGCCCTTGCCGCGCGCGATCATATTGCGGGCGACCGCCTTGCCGGCATGGAAGGCGCCGGAGACATTGGTCTTGAACAGCCGCTCCCACTGCTCCTCGGGAAAGTCCTCGAGCGGAGCGCGGAACTGCACGCCGGCATTGTTGATCAGGATGTCGATGGCGCCGATCTCGGCCTCGATGCGGGCGACATCGGCATCGACCGCGCGAAAATCCGTCACGTCGAAGGTCGAGGGGTGCGCTTTGAAGCCAGCGTCGCGCAAGCCGGCGACAGCACCGGCAACCTTGCCGGCATCGCGGCCGTTGAGCACGACACTTGCGCCATGCTCGGCAAGGCCGCGCGCCAGCGCCAGACCGATGCCCTGGCCGGAGCCGGTGATCAGCGCCAGCCGGCCGTTGAGCTCGAACAGGGATTTCGATGTCAAGGCAACGGTTTCCAGCCGAAAGGTTCAGTCCAAAAACATTCAGTCATTGCGCCTGAAGTTGCGGATCCGGTCGAACAGCACCGCGAGCAGGATGGCGCCGCCGATGAACACGCCTTGCCAGAAAGCATTGATGCCGAGCAGACCAAGGCTGTTGCGGATCACTTCGATGAGCGCGGCACCGACAATAGCGCCGAAGGCGGTGCCGACGCCGCCGGCGAGATTGGCGCCGCCAATGACCGTGGCGGCGATGACCTGCAGTTCCATGCCGGTTCCGAGATTGGTGGTGACGGCGCCCAGCCATCCGGTCTGGATGATGCCGGCAATGCCCGCCGCCAGCGCCGAGATCATATAGACGGCGACCTTGATCTGCTTGACGGGAACGCCGGTCAGCGTCGCCGCGTGCTCATTGCCGCCAATGGCGAAGATGTGGCGGCCAAACTTGGTCCAGCGCAGCGTGAAGCCGGTGATCAGCGCCAAAAGGATCATGTAGAGCACCGGATTGGCGATGCCGAACACCCATGCACCGCCGCCCAGCGCCAGAAGCTTGTCGTGATCCGGGCCGAACTGGAAGACGACGGTGTTGTTGGAGGCGACCATGGCGAGGCTGCGGGCAATCGACAGCATACCGAGCGTCACCACGAAGGGTGGAAAGCCGAGATAGGCGATCATGATGCCGTTGAAGGCGCCTATGGCGAGCGCGGTGGCGATCGAGGCGAGGATGCCGACCTCGATGGAGTAGCCGGCATGCATGGTGACGGCCAGCACCATCGACGACAGGCAGAGCACCGAACCGACCGACAGGTCGATGCCACCTGTGATGATGACGAAGGTCATGCCGAGCGCGATGATGGCGACGAAGGTGATGTTGCGGGTGATGTTGTAAAGGTTCTTCGACGTGGCGAAGGCGTCGGTGGCAAAAGACAGGAACAGGCAGGCCAGGATGACCGCGATCACCACCCAGAAGGTCTGGCTGGCAAACAGTCTTGCCGGCAAGGATTGCTGCTTTTGTTCGATCGGCTGGTCAATTGTCAGTGCCATCGTCGACCTTCATGTGCTGTGCGTGGTGAAATTCGCTGAGATCAAACCTGTTCGATGGCGCCGGTGATCAGCCCGGTGACTTCCTCGGGCGAACTTGACGCAATCGTCTTGTCGGCGACCTTGCGGCCGCGCCGCATGACGATGACGCGGTCGGCGACGGTGAACACGTCAGGCATGCGGTGGCTGATCAGCACCACTGCGATGCCCTGGTCGCGCAAATGGCGGATCAGGTTCAGCACTTCGGCGACCTGGCGCACCGAGATCGCGGCCGTCGGTTCGTCCATCAACACGATCTTCGCCTGCGACAGCATGGTGCGCGCGATCGCTACTGCCTGGCGCTGGCCGCCCGACATCTGCTTGACGAGGTCGCGCGGACGGGTCTCGGACTTCAACTCGGCGAAGAGCTGGCCGGCGCGCTTGTACATGGCGGCATAGTCGAGGATGCGTAAAGGGCCGAAGCCGCGGCGCAATTCACGGCCGAGATAGACATTGGCGGCAGCGGTCAGATTGTTGCACAGCGCCAGGTCCTGGTGGACGATCTCGATGCCGTGCTGGCGAGCTTCCGCCGGCTTGTGCAGGATCAACTCCTTGCCGTCCATGCGCATGACGCCATGGCTGGGGCGGAAATTGCCGGCGATCATCTTGACCAGCGTCGACTTGCCGGCGCCGTTGTCGCCCATCAGGCCGACCACCTGTCCGGGCTCGATCGACAGCGATACGTCGTTGACCGCCTGGATGGCGCCGAAATGCCTCGAGATATTGGTGAGTTCGAGAACCGCCACCAGTCTTTGCCTCCCCGTGTTTTGCGACCCGCTGCTGTTCCCGGCGTGAATGCCGGCGCTGCTTTGGCCCCGCTCTCCCCATCTCCTCCCGGAAACAGCGTCAGCGTTCTTTTACGCAAAAGCCGGCGCTCGTCAATCAATTGTCGGACGAATTGAAGCCTTGGTTATCCAAAAATCCGTTTTGTAGGACAAATAGCATTGACGTTGGCCGCAAGCCGATATTAGCTAAGCGTCGGAGGAGATTATGCCGATGCCGCTGGCGGTTAGCCGGGCGGAATCGGCGGAGGTTTATCGGTCGAGGTTGCGGCGCCACCCTTGTGTGAGCCGGGCCAATGCCGCATCTGGAAATGCTTATCGATCTGTCTTGGCGACACGAGTGCTCGTGAAACGAACCTCGGTCATTAAGCATCCGGTCGATCTGTGTGGCGGGCACGCCGTGTCCGTCTGTTTCAAGGGAGGACTGACATGAGGAAAACACTTTTGCTCGCCGCCGTCGCCGCCATGGCGCTGGGCGCCGGGCCGGCTTTGGCCAAGAAACAGCTCGTCATCGTGGTGAAGGGTCTCGACAATCCATTCTTCGAAGCCATCCACCAGGGCTGCGAGAAATGGAACAAGGAAAATGCAAGCTCGGAATATGAATGCTTCTACACCGGCCCGGCATCGACCTCCGACGAGGCCGGCGAAGCGCAGATCGTTCAGGACATGCTGAGCAAGGCCGACACGGTGGCAATGGCGATTTCGCCATCCAACGCGCCGCTGATCGCTCAGACGATCAAGACCGCCAATCCGACGATCCCGATCATGACGCTCGACGCCGATCTCAGCAAGGAAGATGCCGCGCTGCGCAAGACCTATCTCGGCACCGACAACTATTTGATGGGTCACAAGATCGGCGAGTACATCAAGAAGGGCAAGCCGAACGGCGGCACGATCTGTACCATCGAAGGCAATCCCGCGGCCGACAACATCCTGCGCCGCGCGCAGGGCATGCGTGACGCGCTGTCGGGCAAGGAAGGCCTGGCGGCACTTGCCGGCGAAGGCGGCTGGACCGAAGTCGCCGGTTGCCCGGTGTTCACCAATGACGACGGCGCCAAGGGCGTGCAGGCGATGACCGACATCCTCGCCGCCAATCCCAAGCTCGACGCCTTCGGCATCATGGGCGGCTGGCCGCTGTTTGGCGCACCGCAGCCCTATCGCGACCTGTTCGGGCCGCTCAAGGACCGCATCGCCAGCAACGACTTCGTCATCGGCGCCGCCGATACGATCGGCGATGAAGTGGCGATCGCCCGTGACGGCCTTGTAACCGCTCTGGTTGGTCAGCGGCCGTTCGAAATGGGCTACAAGGCACCGTCGGTGATGATCGATCTGGTCGAAGGCAAGGCCGTCGCCGATCCGGTGTTCACCGGCCTCGACGAATGCACAAAGGACACGGTCGACACCTGCATCCAGAAGTAGGTTCTCGATTTCGGGGCGCCCTTTGACGGGCGCCCCGTCTCTTCCCGGACGGACGCAACGGTTGGGGCAGCAGGCTCCGGCTTTGACGCGTCTGTAGTTTGGATTTTCGGCAACGAGATCGGCGCGCCGTGCAGGTTCGGACCAGTCCGGACGCAGACGGCCGACGCATTGGAACGTGAATGCCGGACGAGAAATCAAAGAAGCGAACCGAGCGGGCCAAGGCACAAGCCAGCCGCGGTCCGGCTGTCATGCGCAGGGCCGGTGCCGCGCATTTTCCGGGAGCGAGCGTCCATGTCTCGCTGGCCGGCGAGATCGGCCTCAGAATCGTGCGCGGCGATTATCCGCCCGGCACCATTCTGCCCAACGAGGCCAAATGGGCCGAGATCTTCGATGTCAGTCGTTCGGCGGTGCGCGAAGCCATCAAGATGCTGATGGCCAAAAGCCTGCTGGCTTCACGGCCCAAGATCGGCAGTTGGGTCGAGCCCAGGGAACGCTGGAACCTGCTCGACCGCGATGTGCTGGCCTGGTACGCGACCGGGCCGGACCGGGAAGCCTTCCTGCGCACGGTGCAGGAGTTCCGTCACATCATCGAGCCGGAAGCGTCGGCCTTTGCCGCCACGCGGCGCAACGACGAGCAGATGGACGAGATCAGCCAGGCCTGTCGTGAGATGGGCGAGGCTCTGAACCTGCAGGAGCGTATCCGCGCCGATACGCGTTTTCACCTCGCCATACTGCGCGCCTCGGGCAACGATCTGCTGGTGCCGCTTGGCGTTCTGATCGAGTCGGCGCTCGATCATCTCTTTGTCTTCGTCACACGCGAGACCAGCGATCAGCGGCGGGCGCAGGCGCTGCATGAGGCGATCGAGAAGAACATCCGCCTGCAGCGTCCTGCGGCCGCGCGCAATGCGGTGCACAAACTGCTCGCCAACACCGACGATGTTATCGGCCGGTCGAGGCGCTGACACAGGCTTTTCGCCACCTCAAATCGTCTGCTTCTTGCCATCCTTGCTGGGCATCAGGTCGACGCCGTTGACCTTGCCGATATATGTCGCCAGCATCGGCACGAATTGCTCGGCCGGGCCAGTGGCATGGGCACCGGCGAAGGAGTTCTTGGTGGCGTTGCCGAGCGGGTTGGCGATGCCGGCCGCGCCCGCCATCGATTCCAGATAGGTCAGGTCCTTGAAGGCGTTGGCGATGGTGAATTTATGTGCGTCGCGGTCGCCCTCCAGCGTCCAGCGCATGAAGGTCTGGTAGAAGCCGCAATCCATGCGGCCGTTGCGGATGACGCTGTCGAAACGCGGTGGCGAGATGCCGACCTTTTCGGCCAGCGCCAGCGCCTCGGAATAGATCGCGGCATAGCCCAGCGAGATGAAGTTGTTGAGCAGCTTCATGCGGTGGCCGTCACCTGTATCGCCAATATGGACGATGCGGCCGGCCCAGGTTTCGATGACCGGCTTCACACGGGCAAACAGCGCGTCGGGCGCGCCGACCATGGCGTCGAGCGTGCCTTCCCAGGCTTCCTTCGGCGTGCGGCTGAGCGGTGCATCGACGAAGTCGACGCCGATCTCCTTCAGTTCCGCCGCCAGCGCCACGGTCGAGACCGGATCGGCGGTCGAGCAATCGACGACAACCGAGCCTCTTTTCAGGCCCTCCTTGAGGCCGCCGGGGCCACGGATGATGGCTTCGACCTCGCGCGAGCCGGTGACGCAGATGAAGACGATATCGGATGCCGCTGCCACCTCACGCGAGGTGGCCACTTCCTTCGCACCGCGGCCAGCCAAGTCTTCCGCCGGCTTGCGGTTCTTGCGGCCGAGGAAGGTCAGGCCATAGCCCTTGTCGACGATGTTCTTGGCAATGCCGTGCCCCATCAGGCCAAGGCCGATAAAGCCGATCTTTTCGCTCGCGGCGGTCGTGGTCATGTCTTGAAGTCCTGTTGCGATGATTGATATTGGGCGCCGCCGTCTTGCGGGCGAGGGTGGTTGCAGAATGCCATATTGTCTGACAATACACAGAAATCCTAGGCATTGGAGACGAAAATGACGAAGCGGATCATGTTCACCGGCGGCAGCGGCAAGGCCGGTCGCCATGTCGTGCAATATCTGATCGAACAGGGCTGCCAGGTGCTCAACATCGACACCAAGCCGCTCGACAATCCCAAGGTACGCACGCTGATCACCGACATCACCGACAGCGGCCAGGTGTTCAACGCGCTGTCGAGCTATATGGGTCTGCACGAATTCGACCCGTCGCTGCGCCCGCAGCCGGTCGATGCCGTGGTGCATTTCGCCGCCATACCGCGCATCATGATCACGACCGACAATGAGGTGTTCCGCATCAATGCGATGGGCACCTACAACGTCATCGAGGCGGCGGTGAAACTCGGCATCCCTAAGGTGGTGATCGCGTCCAGCGAGACCACCTATGGCGTGGTGTTCGCCAACGAACCGCGCGACCCCAAATATTTTCCCCTCGATGAAGAATACGACGTCGATCCGATGGACAGCTATGCTCTGTCCAAGGTCGTCAACGAGCACACGGCGCGCGCCTTTGCGCAGCGCAACGGCACCGATATCTATGCCTTGCGCATCGGCAACGTCATCGAGCCGCACGAATATTCGCTGTTTCCGAAGTGGTTTGCCGATCCGGGCTTTCGCAAGCGCATCGCCTGGAGCTATGTCGACGCGCGCGATCTCGGCCAGATCACGCTGCGCGCCGTTGAAACGGACGGGCTCGGCTTCCAGGTGTTCAACGCGGCCAATGACGATACCTCGTCCGACCTGCCGACAGCGGAACTTTTGAAGCGGTTTTACCCCGACGTGCCGGTCAAGGCGGAGCTCGACGAATACGAGACGCTGCTTTCCAACCGCAAAGCCAGGGACATGCTTGGCTTCCGTCCCGAGCACAGCTGGCGCAAATACGTCAAATAGGCCGGCTGGGGGCAAGGTTGCGACCTGATCTGTGCACAGCCGCAGCCTTTGCCGTCAACGTCCCGCCCTTTGCTTGACAGCTTCCGAAATCCGGACTTTGTGGAGGCATGAGGGACGGAAAGCCGAACAAGGGAAAGATGTCTGAAAAGGCGGCATCCGCAGAGCGCCCGGCGACCCTTCGCCGGGCTGACGCGGCCCGGATGCCCGGCACCAGCGTGCATGCGTCACTGGCCAGCGAAATCGGGCTTCGGATTGTGCGCGGCGACTATCCGCCGGGCACCATCCTGCCCAATGAAGCCAAATGGTCTGAAACCTTCAACGTCAGCCGCTCGGCGGTGCGTGAGGCGATCAAGATGCTGATGGCCAAAAGCCTTCTGGCATCACGCCCTAAAATCGGCAGCTGGGTGGAGCCCAGGGAGCGCTGGAACCTGCTCGATCGCGATGTGCTCGCCTGGTACGCGACCGCGCCCGACCGTGAGGTGTTCCTGAAGACGGTGCAGGAATTCCGCCACATCATCGAGCCGGAAGCGACTGCCTTCGCCGCCATGCGACGCACCGAGGAGCAGATGGCCGAGATCAGCCAGGCCTGCCGCGAGATGGGCGAGGCGTCGAGCCTGCAGGAGCGCACGCGCGCCGACACACGCTTTCATCTCGCCATCCTGCGCGCCTCCGGCAACGATCTGCTGGTGCCGCTCGGCGTGCTGATCGAATCCGCCTTCGATCATCTGTTCACCTATACGACGCGCGAACTCGACGATCTGCAGCATGCACAGCAACTGCACGAGGCGATCGAGAAGGCCATCCGCCTGCAGCGGCCGGATGCGGCCCGCAACGCGGTGCGCAAGCTGCTCGCCAATACAGACGGCGTCATCAACACCCGGTAGGATGTGCTGATATTCAGGTGAGGCCGGCCTGCAAACGCCGGCTTTCGCGCTTCACGTACTTAAGTACGCTCCGCTCCGGTTCTCGAAACCCAATGTTTTCGGCGCGGCCTGACCTGAATCTCAACACATCCTGCGAGCGCTCAGCCGGCCTGCGAAGTGGCCAAATGCTGCCTGGTCAGCGCGACCAGCAGCGCCTGGTCGCGGGCGGCGTGCTCGGGGCGGTTGACCACCTCGTCGCGATTGACGATCGCACCCCAGAAGCCGCGCAGTTCCTCGACGAAGGCTTGACCGTAGCCGGCGCGTAGATCCCTGGTCGACAGTGTGTGGCCGTCCGAGGTCTTCACAGTCAGCCGGGTCGGATGATGGTTGAGCCAGGGCGAGGGGAATTCGAGCTCAAGGCTGGCATCGTCGAAGAAGAGCGTGATGCGTTCCTTGTAGTCGGCGAGCTTCGGCACGGTGAGATGCGTCATCGTCCACAGCGCCTGGCTGTCGAGCAGTTTTACCGCGCCCTGGCCGCCATCGCCATTGGCGAAGATCTGCGCGCCGACAACCTCGCCCTCCGGCACGCCGAGTGCGTCGAGCAGTCCGTGCACGGCATTCACATCGTGAATCAAGGCGGAGCTGTAAGCGCCGGTAAATCCACGGAAAGCCAGATCGGTCATGGGCTGGCCGATGGCGCGCTCGACCTGTTGTTTCTGCCTGGCTTGCGCGGCGGCAATCAGCTCCTCGGGAATGTCGTTGCCGCGCTTGTAGCGCTGGTGGGCGATGAACGGCCAGGCATCGGGATCGTTGACCTCGACCGAGACGGACCGCAACGTCTTTGCCGTGCCGGGCAGCGAGGCCAGCGCCAGCCGGTAGCTCGGATCGAAGCGTTTCATATAGCCGACCTGCATAACCTTGCCGGCCTTGTCGCGCGCGGCGATGATCTCGGCGATTTCCGCCGGGGAATAGCAGAGCGGCTTTTCGCAGAAGACATGCAGGCCGCACCCAAGGGCGGCTAGTACCTGCTCGTAATGAAGCGGGTCGGGCGAGCCGATGACGACGGCGTCGAGCTTCTGGCCGAACAGTTGCTCCGGCGTTTCGAAATTGGCGATGCCGTGGATATCTGTGACGAACTCACGCGAGGTTTTCGACGGATCGGCGACGCCGACCAGTTCGAACAGGTCGCCGAGCCGCAACAGATTCGGAATATGCATGATCTGCGAGATCATGCCGGCGCCGATAACGCCAACCCGTATCCTGCTCATGCTGCTAAAACTCTCTGCAAAGTGTTCCAGGCTCAGGGTGCGGCGGCCGGCCGATTGCCGATCTGCGCCAACAGCCCGGCAATCTCAGCTTCCACCGCCTTCAGATCCTCGCCGCCCGACATGATGGAAATCACCTCGTCGCGCGAGATCTCGGACTTTGCGTATGTGCCGCGATTGCGGCCGCGGTTGAGCAGCGTGAAAGTGTCACCGACAGGGTAGGCGTGGTGGATGTTGTGGCTGATGAAGATCACCGCCAGCCCGCGCATGCGCGCCTCGATGATGAATTTCAGCACCATGGCCGCCTGATGCACGCCGAGCGCCGAGGTCGGCTCGTCGAGGATCAGCACCTTGGCGCCGAAGTGGACTGCGCGCGCGATGGCCACCGACTGGCGCTCGCCGCCCGACAGCGTGCCGACTGCCTGTGTCGGGTCGCGCACGTCGATGCCGATATCGGCCATCGCCTGGCGGGCAATTGTGTTGGCGCGCTCCTTGTCGAAGCGCGAGAAGGGCAGGCGGCTTCTGGTCGGCTCGCGGCCGAGGAAGAAGTTGCGCGTGATCGACATCAGCGAGATCATGCCGAGGTCCTGGAAGACCGTCGCGACGCCGAGGTCCTGCGCGTCGCGCGGGCTGCGGAACGTGACGGGCTTGCCGTCGACGAAAATCTCGCCCTTGGTCGGCCGGTGCACGCCCGACAGAACCTTGATCAGCGTCGACTTGCCGGCGCCGTTGTCGCCCAGCAAGCAGTGCACCTCGCCGGGATAGACCTTGATGTCGATATCTTGGAGCGCGCGCACCGAGCCGAAATTGACCGACACACCACGCAATTCCATGGCTGGCTGGATGACCGGGGACGGGTTTGGGTAGGTCATTTGCCACCTCCGCGTCCGAGCGCCTTGAGGCGGATGTAGTTGTTGACCAGCACGGCCATCAAAATGACGATGCCGAGGAAGACCTTGAACCAGTCGGTGTCGATGCCGGTGTAGAAGATGCCCATCTGCACCAGGCCGAAGATCAGCGCGCCGAACAGCACGCCATAGACGGTGCCATAGCCGCCGGTGAGCAGCACGCCGCCGATGACCGCGGCGATAATTGCCTCGAATTCCTTGAGCAGGCCGCGCGTGGTGTCGGCGGAGCCGGCCTCCATCACCTGGATGGTGGCAAGCAAGGTCGCGGCACAGGCGGTGTAGATGAAGAGTGCGATCTTAACCCGGTCGACCGGCACGCCGACATTGCGGGCGGCATTGAGGTCGCCGCCGGTGGCGAATATCCAGTTGCCGTATTTGGTCTGGGTCAAGACATAGCCGGCAAGCGCTGTCAGGCCGAGCCACCAGACGATCGACATCGGAATGCCGACGACGAAGGGAATGCCGTCGGTGCGGGTGGCGATCCAGCCTTGCGTGCCCATCCATTGGAAGAAGCTGGTCAGGAGATGGCCGTTGAACAGGCTCGCGGTTGCCGGGTCCGGCGCGCCGTCGAGGATGTAGGGGATCTGCGTGCGGCCGGTGACGGCGCGGGTGATGCCGATCGACAGGCCGCGCAGGATGTAGAGCGACGCCAGCGTCACGATGAAGGAGGGCAGGCGGGTCTTCACAACGATCAGGCCGTTGACGTAGCCGGTGAGGATGGCGACAGCGAAGGCGCAGGCGATGCCGCCCCACAGCGGCAGGCCCCAGTATTTCACCGTCAGTCCGATGACGACGCCGGCGAAGCCGACCATCGAGCCGACGGAGAGATCGAACTCGCCGGCGATGATGAGAAGGGCTGCGGCCGTGGCGATGATGCCGAGTTCGGCTGCCAGCGTCAGGAAGGTCATCGACCCCTGCAGCGAATAGAGGTTCGACGCACCCGGCAGCAGGGCGAAGATGATGATGGTGGCGATGAGGCCGCCGGCGGCACCGGCTTCGGGCCGGCGCAGCCATTGAGTCAGCCGGCCGGTGCTGGCCAGCCGCTCGTCAGCACCGGCCGCCCGTTTCGACATCATGCCGAAACGGTCCTTGCCCAGTACCCCGGGGGCCGGCGCTTCTGGAGGTATCGCCTTGTCTTCCACAACAGCCATTAGGCTCCCCAATCGCTCACTTCGCAATCTCGACCAGAGACGGGGAGCGCATGGCGGCTCCCCGATCCGTTTTGGTCTTGCCTTAGCGGATGCCGTCCTTGGCGAGCGCCAGGATCGCCTTGGCCTTGTCGGGCGAGTCGATGAAGAGCGGGCCGGTGTAGGCGTTGTTCTGCGGCCAGAAGCCATGTGTGGCATGCTCGACCAGATAGATCACCGGCAGGTATCCCATCAGATATTGCTGGGCGTCCATGCCGAAGCCCATTTCGCCGGCGACGACGGAATCCAGGACTTCGGGGCTGATGTCGAAGGTGTAGAGCTTGATCTTCCCGAACAATTCCTTCTGCCGGAAGAACGGGATCAGCGGATTGGCGGCGGTGGCGCCGAGCGCGAAGACGGCCTGGGTGTCGGGATGCGCCGACAGATAGGCCTCGGTGCGGCGCTGGATGTCGGCCGGATCGGGCGACACGGTAAGCACTTCGGTGCCGCCGCCTGACGGCTTCAGCCCATCATTCAACCCCTGGCAGCGCTGGTCGAGGCTGACATTGCCGACCTCGTGGTTGATGCAGACGACTTTGAGCGTGCCTTCCTTGGCCAGCCGCTCGCCGGCCTTCTTGCCGGAATCATATTCGGAGACTGTGCCGACGTAGAGAGAGGTGCCGAGTTCGGCGCCTTCCTTCTCGCCGGAATCCAGGACGACCATCGGAATGTTGGCGGCAAGGCCGGCCTTGACCGATTTACCAAGTGCATTGGCGTCGGCAATGGAGACGGCGATGCCGTCTGGATTGGTGGCGATGGCCGCGTCGAGCAGGCGGGCCTGCTCGACCACGTCGAACACTTGCGGCGCATAATATTCGACCTTGGCGCCGGTGAGCGCCGCCGCATCGTCGACGCCGCGCTTGACCACCGACCAGTAGGGATCGGAGGCCGAGCCATGCACCACGAAGGTGATGCGGACATCCTTGGGATCCTTCAGGCCGGCCGCTTGCACGACGCCCGCCAGAATACTCATCGAGACAAGCGCGCCGAGCGCCAGTTTCAGAACAGTCTTCATGTCATTCTCCCATTGTCGTTGCAGTTCCAATTCCCTCTTTGCGCCATTGGCCGATGGATCGGCTTACGGTGCTGCCCGGGTGGCCGCTTTGCGGGCCTTTGCCGGTGTCGATGCCCCGAGCCGTGCACGAAGCTCCTCGCGCAGCGGCTTCATGCCGATGATGTCGATGTCCTGCGCGCCGAGCCAGTCGCGAAAAGCCTGGTCGCGGAAGAGTTCATATTCCTCGGTGCGGATATAGGCGGAGCGCGGCTCGATGAGTTCCAACTCGCCCGGCGCATTGAAATGCAGGCAAAAGAAGGTCAAGCCTTTGCGGACCCCTTCGACCAATGCCTTGTAGGCTGGCTCTATCGGCTTTGAGCGTGGACGGCCCCAGGTCGTCTGAATGGCGGCATCGAAGATGACAAAGCCTTTGGCGCGGGCTTCAGTGACGCCGCGCTGGAAGGCCGCTTCGGTGACGCCGACCAGATTGTCGTTGGGCGAATAGGCCGACAGCGTTTTGGTCAACAGCACCGGCAGCCGATATTCCAGGCCGAGCTTGATGTAGACGTCGCAAAACTCGGGCGACAGCGCTGCCCCCATATGGGCGTCAAGATGAGTGACGTCGATGCCGGCGCGGTAGGCGGTGTCGATCTGGGCGCGAAGCTCGGTTTCCACCGCTTGCGGTGCTGCCTTGCGGCGGGTGGTCGCGACATCGGGCCAGAAATAGCCGAACTCGTCCGTCAGGCCGGCCGCGCGCGACGGCGACGTCAGCGGCCGCCATTTGTAGTGCTGCTTTTCGCTGTTCAGCGTCAGGTGGACGCCGAGATCGAGCCGGGGGTCGGCGGCTGCCGCTTCGGCCATCTCAGGGAACCATGGGCACGGCACCATCACGGCGCCGGAGCTGCAGGCGCCCAGTGCGGTCAGTTCGAGGAAGGCGCTGTTGGCGCCATGGCACATGCCGACATCGTCTTCATGCAGGACGAGCTGTCGCGTCATGGTCGGCCACCGTCTTGCCGGCCACCGTCCTGCCGGCCACCATCTTGCCGGCATGCCGGTTTCGAGGGTCTTCCAAAGTGTGTCCCGTGCTGCATGGAACCGACCGTTTGCCCAACTGGACGCGATGGAACGCCCTATGCCGGCTTTCCGACAGGGCCACTTCAACGAATTCGGATGGGTACGATTTTCCGCGGGCCTGCATTCTGGAATGTCGATTTCATTCGATATGCCCACACTCTGCGCTAAACGCCGCTCCGACGTGAGCAGGATGGCTTGGTCCGATCGCAGCGGAGTGGTTCTTTCAAACAGCGGCCGCAGGCGTACTGCTTTCATACCATCAGCGATGTGGAGACTTGCCATGTACACTGCCGGCGAAGAAGAGATCGAAGCCATTGCCAGGGTGATCCGCTCGGGTGCGCTGTTTCGCTATGGCGAGAACAGCGAGTGCAACCGCTTCGAGGCCCGCTATGCCAGGCATCTCGGCGTCGAGCATTTTGCGCTGGCCGCCAGCGGCACCTATGGGCTCGCCGCCGGCCTGATCGGCCTCGGCATCGGCCCGGGCGATGAGGTGCTGGTGCCGGCGCACACCTATATGGCGACCGCAACGGCAGTGCTGTCGGTCGGCGCCATTCCGGTCATTGTCGATATCGACGAGAGCCTGACCATCGACCCGACCGCTCTGCGCGACGCCATCGGCCCGCGCACCAAGGCGGTCATCCCGGTACATATGTGGGGTGCGGCCTGCAACATGAACGCCATCATGGACATCGCTAAAAAACGCGGTCTGCTCGTGCTGGAAGATGTCTGCCAGGGCATTGGCGGCGGCTATGAGGGCAAGAAGCTCGGCTCCATCGGCCATGCCGGGGCCTACTCCTTCAACTACTTCAAGAACATGACGTCGGGCGAGGGCGGCGGCATCGCCACCAGCGATCCGAAAGTGGCCGAGCGCGGGCGCTGCGCCATCGACCCTTGCCATTTCTACTGGCAGGGCCGCAGCGACAGCATCAAGCCGTTCGCCGGCATCGGCGCGCGGGCCTCGGAATTGATGGGCGCGATGCTCAATGTCCAGCTCGACCGTCTGGACGGCATCATCGAGGCGATGCGGTCGGAGAAGAAGAAGGTGCTGGCCGGCACGCGCCATCTCGGCAATCTCGGCCTGACGCCGTCGCCGATGAACAGCCCCGACGACGATTGCGCGGCGCAGGTGATGTATCTCCTGCCCAGCGAACAGGCGGCGCAGACTTTTTCGAAGACCATTCCGAGCGTCATTGCCGGCAAGACCGGCCGCCACAATTTCACCCAGTGGGACCAGGTGCTGATGCATGAGGGCGCGCACCATCCGGCGCTCAATCCGTACACGCTGCCGGAAAACAAGGGCCTGCGGCTGACCTATGCCGACGACCTCGGCAAGGGTTCTCTCGACATCCTCAACCGCACGGTGATGATCGCGATGAATCCGGCGCATGGCGACGCCGACATCGCCGACATGATCCATAACATCGATGCGGCGGCCCGTGTGGCGCTGGAGAATGCCTCGCTGGAAGATGTCGAGGTGCGCAAGGCAGCGCCCGTCGATCTGCAGAAATTCGATAGTGTGAATTGAAGCGCTCAGCGCTGGATCGGCCTATTGCCGGTCCAGCCGCATGAAGGCAGCGCGCAACGCCAGCACCGCGCGCAGGATCTGGCGTTCGTCCATCGCGGCATAGCCGAGCAGCAGGCCGTGTTCCGGCTCGCTCGAATGGTAGTTGATCGAGATGCCCTGCACGTCGAGGCCCTCCTTGACGGCAGCGGCGACGACGTCACTGTCCTTGTAGGGTCGGACAAAACTGGCCAGCAGTTGCATGCCGGAATCGTTCTCGGTCACTGTCAGCCATTCGGCCAGATGCTCCTGGCACAGCTTGACGAAATTGGCTTGCCGGCGCGCATAAAGGCGGCGCATGCGTTTCAGATGTGTGGCGAAATAGCCTTGCGTGATGAAGTCGTTGACCGTCGCCTGCAGGATCAGCGGCGCGAACTGGCCGGTGATCGACACGGCACGGTCGAAGGGCACGGACAGTTCGCGCGGTACGATGAGATACCCGATGCGCAGCGCCGGGATCAGCGTCTTGCCGAAGGAGCCGATATAGACGACCCGGTCGGCGTGATCGAGGCCGCGCAGCGCCGGCACCGGCCGGCCGCGATAACGGTATTCGCCGTCATAATCGTCCTCGACGATCCAGGCGCCGTGGCGTTCCGCGATGTCAAGCAGTTGCAGCCGTTCTTCGATGCGCATGATGGTGCCGAACGGCCATTGGCAGGATGGCGTCACATAGATCAGGCGTGGCGGAGGCAGGTTGGGGTCGGACAGGTGCCAGCCGTGGCGATCGACCTTCAAGGGCGCGAGCTTTGCGCCGCTGGCGAGGAAGGCGCTCTTGGCGCCGAGATAGCCGGGCTCCTCCATCCAGACATGGTCGCCTTCGTCCATCAGCACGCGCGAGGCGAGGTCGAGTGCCGCCTGCGCGCCGGTGACGATGATGACCTGGTCGGCGGTGCAGTTGATGCCGCGCGACAGGCTGATGGTCGAGGCGATGGCCTGGCGCAGGCCGGGATGGCCGGCAAAGGAGATATAGCCGAGCAAGTTCTCGTCGCGGCTGCGGGCATTGCGCACCAGAAGGCTCGACCAGATGGTGAAGGGGAAGGACGCGGTTTCCGGCACGCCGGGATGGAAGTTGATGACGCCGGCATTGCGCGGCGGCTGCGGGCCGTTGACGATGGTCTGACCGCGCCGCGACAGCTTTTGCGGGGCGGCGAGGCCGGCGCGCAGCGCGGCCGGCGGGCGTTTCTGCTGGATCGGCGCCACCCAGGTGCCGGACCCGGCGCGCGCCTCGATAAAACCTTCGGCGAGCAGCTGGTCGTAGGCGGCGATCACCGTGTTTCGGCCGACCTTGAGATCCTCGGCCAGCGAGCGGGTCGATGGCAGCAGCGTGTTCTGCTGGATCTGGCCGTCGAGGATGAAGCGCCGCAGGGCGCCATAGATCTGTCGGTGCATCGGTTCGTCCGAGCCGCGGTCGACCGACATGATGTCGAGGGAAAGGCGCATGTGGTCGGCCAAGCTAGTCTCCGACGAGCCTGGCTGCGCGCGCGATCTTTTCTTCGTTAAGCAGGCAAACGGTCTCGAGCACCAGCCGTCTGGTTGCGGGACGGACCTCACGGCTGTTCTTCAGCGCGCGGTGAACGGTTGCCGCGCCGAGTTCCGCCTTCTCGGCGATCTCACGGATGGTGCAAAGCCGTTCCATGCCGAGTGCCGCCTCGAATGCCATGTCGCTCCTCCATCCGCATCAAGGCATGCCTCGTCGCCAGCCTCAAGGCGGAAACGCCGGAGCTTGAAAATCCTTTGCCGAGAACTGTGCGATCCGCGCCGCCAAGGGAGGGCGGCGGCGCGGATCGCCGGGCGCATTCGCGTCGCTACCCCTACCGAGGCGCGCGCCCAACCGGCCAACCACCAGCCCCCCGGCGGTGGTCAGGCCATGTCTCGTATCGCGACGTCGAACCCGGCCGTGCGGGCCGTGGCGAGAAGCGAGGCGTAGCCCTTCGTGGCATAGGTCAAGGGATGTGCCTTGGCCGGGTCCTGCTCGGCCTCGACGACGATCCAGCCTTCGAAGCCGCGCTTGGCCAGCGGCTTCAACAGCGACAGGAAATCGACGGAGCCGTCGCCGGGCACAGTGAAGATTCCTTCCATCACTGCCGCCATGAAACTCATGTCCTCGCGCCGTGCCTTCTCCAGCACGGCCGCGCGGACGTCCTTGCAATGAAAATGCACGATGCGGTCGAGATGCCGGTTCAGGAGCGAGGCCGGGTCGCCGCCCGAAAACAGGCAATGGCCGGTATCGAAAAGCAGGCCGACGCTCTTGCCGGTTGCGGCCATCAGTCTGTCGACCTCGTCATCGTTCTCGACGATGGTGCCCATGTGGTGATGGAAAGCCATGCCGACACCGAAGGCAGCCATGCGGTCGGCGAGCTCGGTGATTTTCTCGCCATAGGCGGCCCATTCGCCGTCAGCGAGGCGCGGACGCTGTGAGATCGGCGCGAAAATGCCGTCATGACGGCCGCGCGAGGTGTCGGCATAGACGACGACCTTGGCGCCGAGGTCGCGCAGCAGGGTCAGATGCGAGGTGATGGCGGCGAATTCCTCGTCGACCGTGCGGTCCAGAATGCGGCCGTCATACCAGCCGGAGACGAGCTCCAGTCCGTAAGAAGACAGGATCGGTCCAAGCTCGTCGCTTCGCCTGGGGAATTTGCCGCCGAGTTCGGTGCCGCGATAGCCGGCCTGCCTGGTTTCCGACAGGCATGTGGCGAGCGGCGTATCGCCGCCGAGTGCGGGAACATCGTCATTGCTCCAGGTGATGGGATTGATGCCGATCTTGACCGTCATGCCGCTACTTCAAAGGGCTCGGGGAAACACAAAGCCGAGGCCGGCAAACTGAGGGGAAAGAGGACCTGTCACTAGGTCCAGTTGAGGTGAATTTGGCAGAGCCAATCGGGAGCGCTAAAGCCCGTCCCGTTTGAACGGACTAAGTCGACGCGCTTAGGTCTTTGTTTATGCATGTCGTTGTCTCAAAACCGGCGCCACTTTTGAGCGACATGCATTAATCCTGCTGCGGCCTTCCGAAGGCCGCGCGCAGTTCGTCCTTGGCGTCCTCGAGCACTTTCCGGCGCGCCTGCGGCAGGTTCTTGCCGGCGCGGTTGATGTAGAAATTCAGCATCGACATGGCCGACTGAAACGGCTCGGCCTTGCGGCGGTCGCTGTGCTCGGCCGAGCGCTTGAGCGAGGCCGCGATCTTCCTAGCGTCGTCGGCTTCGAAGATGTGGTCCTCAAGGTCCATCGCATCGCTGTGCTCGGTCACCTCGGCCGACCATTTCTTTTTCGCGGTCATGACAAACTCCTTCCTGTCGCAAAAACTCGGGCAGGCCGCCGCCGGTTCCCGAGAAAGTCGCCGGGCCGCTGGAGCCACGGATCATGGCCCTGTGGCGCTGCCCGTCGCGGTGAATGCGCCGATAGTGGCGACACAACGGTCGACTTCCCAGGACCGTAGACAGGAAACGCCTTGACCCCGATCGTCGCCAATCAGGCGGATAGCCCCGGCATCGACAGCAGCTACGCCTGGATGCGGCTTGCCATCTCCATGCTGCTGGCGACGATCGGTGCGGTCGGCATGTGGGCCGTCGTCGTCGTGCTGCCGGCCGTGCAGGCCGAGTTCGGCGTTGACCGCGCCGCGGCATCGATGCCCTACACCGCAACCATGGTCGGCTTCGCCGCCGGCAATGTGCTGGTTGGCCGCGCGGTCGATCGCATGGGGTATTGGATCCCGGCACTGCTATCCTCGGTGGCTCTCGCCGCCGGCCTGCTGCTCGCCGCGCTGTCGACCTCTATCCTGCAATTCACCCTTGCCCAGGGCGTGCTGATTGGTGTCGGCACATCGGTGATCTTCGGGCCGCTGATCGCCGACATCTCGCACTGGTTCAACCGTCGGCGCGGCGTCGCCGTCACAGCTGCGGCGGCTGGCAACTATCTCGCCGGAGCGCTCTGGCCAACCATCATGCCGACGCTGATCAAGGCGGAAGGCTGGCGCTTCACCTATGCCGGCATCGGTGTCTTCTGCCTGGCCACCATGGTGCCGCTGGTGCTGTTGTTGCGGCGCGCTGCTCCCGCGGCGGCTGCCGCCGGTTCACCCGGAAGCCGGACAGTGCAGTCGATTTCGCTGTCTCCGGCGGCGTTACAGGTGCTGCTGATCGTTGCCGGTCTCGGCTGCTGCGTGGCGATGTCGATGCCGCAGGTGCACATCGTGGCCTATTGCATGGATCTTGGCTACGGCATTGCGCATGGCGCCGACATGCTGTCGATCATGATGGCGGCGGGCGTCGTCAGCCGGCTCGCCTCCGGCTTTGTCGCGGACCGCATCGGCGGCGTGAAAACCCTGCTTATAGGTTCCGTGCTGCAATGCCTGTCGCTTTTGTTTTACATCCCGTTCGACGGGCTTGCCTCGCTCTATGTCGTGTCGCTGGTGTTCGGCCTGTCGCAAGGCGGCATCGTGCCTTGCTATGCCATCATCGTGCGCGAATACCTGCCCGCCAGGGAGGCCGGCCAGCGTATCGGCATCGTCATGATGGCGACCATCTTCGGCATGGCGATCGGTGGCTGGATGTCGGGCTGGATCTACGACCTGACCGGCTCTTACGCCGCCGCGTTCCTCAACGGGATCGCGTGGAACTTGCTGAACATAGTGGCCATCGGGCTGCTGCTGTGGAAAGCAAAACGCAGTGCTGCCCTGATGGCTTAGGAAGGCAGGATTGCCCTGTTGCTTGACAAGAGCGATTGGCTGCGCGACGCCAGCAGGCGAGTGGGTGCGGCAGCAGCCGGCATGGTGGCAGTGGAAAAGCTGAACATGGTTTCGCAAGGGCGCAGCGGCCGGGGCCTGGCACGTGGAGGATGTCCATGACCAAGCCGCGCTCGCGTCGTGGGGGCGGCCGCCCGACCCTATCAGATGTGGCGCGCAAGGCCGGCGTCGGCGCCATCACCGTGTCGCGGGCGCTGCGCGAACCGGAACGCGTCAGCCAGGATCTGCGGCGCCAGATCCAGGCCGCCGTCGACGAACTCGGTTATGTCCCGGATCCCAATGCACGGGCGCTGGCCTCGGCGCGCGCCGATGTGTTCGGCGTGCTGGTGCCGTCGCTGACCAACAACGTCTTCGCCGAAGTGGTGCGCGGCATCTATGACAGCCTGTCGGACGGCCCGTTCCGCGTCCAGCTCGGCAACACCCATTATTCCGGCCTCGAGGAGGAGCGCCTGCTGCAGGTGTTCGCACCGCAGCGCCCGGCGGCGCTGATCGTGGCCGGCATCGACCAGACGCCGACCTCGCGAAAGCTGCTGGAGAGCGCGGGCTGCCCGGTGGTGCAGGTGATGGAGACCGGGTCCGATCCGGTCGACATGCTGGTCGGCTTCTCGCATTTTGACGGCGGCCGCACCGCGACCGAGCATCTGATCGAGGCCGGCTACCGGCGGATCGGCTTCATCGGCGCACGCATGGACCCGCGCTCGCAGCGGCGGCTTGCCGGCTATCGCGCGGCAATGGAGAAGGCCGGCCTGTTCGACCCGCGGCTGGTCACCACCACGCCGCTGCTGTCCAGCGTGACGCTCGGCCGCGAGCTGCTTCGCGATGCGCTGGCCAAGATGCCGGCGCTCGACGGCGTCTTCTGCAACAATGACGACATCGCGCTCGGCGTTTTGTTCGAATGCCATAGCGCCGCGCTCAACGTGCCGAAAACAATCGGCATTGTCGGCTTCAACGACCTCGAAATGATGCAGGCGGCGTTCCCGCCGCTCACCAGTATCCGCACCCCTCGCTATGAAATCGGCCGTCGGTCTGTCGCCATGGCGCTGGCGGCCATCGCAGGACGAAGGCCTGAGCAGCGGGTCGTCGATCTTGGTTTCGAACTCAAGCCCCGCGAGAGCACCGCACGCTGAACACGCTTTGGCCGGCCTCAGCAAATGGTGCTTTACACAACGTCATGGTAGCGCTACCATTTTCGTCGGGCAGACGTTTTGATGAGAGGCCCTGCCTGTTTATTATACATAAGCAACAGCTCATGCTTGTTTATTATGTATAATATGCTAGTTTCGTTTCTCGCCTGTGAAGCGGCGAGGGGGAGGGGATCGGGCCGGCTTCGGGCCCTTGAGACGTGGCGCCGGCCAGGCTGGAGGGCCTTCGGCAGGCGTGGAAACCACACCACGACAAACAGCATCAAATAAACAAGCAGCAGCAAACAAAACTACAACTGGGAGGAATATCGATGATCAAGTCACTTGTTGGTGGCATCGTTGCCGCCACTGCATTCGTCATGCTGAGTTCGTCGGCCATGGCCGACCCAGAAGTCGTCAAGGGACCGTCGGCTGAGCCGGATTGCTTTGCGCCCTGGGCCGCCGATACGCAGTTCTTCAAGTTCCCCAAGAAAGACGGCCCATACCGCATCGCGCTCGCCAATGGCTATATCGCCAACACTTGGCGCATCCAGATGGTGCAGACCGCCAAGGCCTATGCGGCCCAGCCGGAGGTCGCCGCGAAACTGAAGGAATTCAAGGTCGTCTCGACCGGCGAGGACGTGCCGGCTCAGATTTCGGCGATCAACAACTTCATCGATTCCGGCTATGACGCGATCGTCGTCAACGCCCAGAACCCGACCGCTTTCGGGCCGGTCATCAAGCGCGCCAAGGAAGCTGGCGTCATCCTCGTCGCCTTCGACAATATTCTCGATACCAAGGACGCCATCAACGTCAATGTCGACCAGAAGGGCCTTGGCGAATTGTGGGGCAAATGGCTGGTCGGCCATGTGCCGAATGGCGGCAAGGTGCTCGAAGTGCGCGGCGTTGCCGGGACTTCCGTCGACACCGACCGTCACAACGGAATCCATGAAGCGCTCGATGCCTCCGGCAAGAAATGGGACGTCACCGAGGTGGTCGGCAAATGGGACGACGGCGTGGCACAGAAGGCCACGGCCGACGCCATTGCCACCAACGGTCCGTTCGACGGAATCACCGGGCAAGGCGGCGACACCGGCATCGTGCAGGCGATGATCGATGCCAAGCATGCTTTCGTGCCGTTCGGCGGGGAGACCGAGAACGGTTTCCGCAAGTTCTGCGCGGCACATGCCGGCGACGGGCTGAAATGCTCATCGGCCGGCACCGGTCCGGCGCAGGTCGCGGTCGCCATCAAGACGGCGATTGCCGCGCTCGAAGGCAACGTCGTTCCGCAAGCAGTGAAACTGCCACTGGCGATCGTCGAGGATCCGAACTTCAAGGCCGGTCAGGATTTCTTCCCCGACCAGTCCGACAATTTCTTCGTCGGCAATTCCTTCCCGACCTGCGGCATCAATTTCACAGCGCAGGAAATTATGGGCCAGACCAAAGCTGACCAATAGGGGCTGACCAATAGGCGGCATATCCGGCGCCGCGGGATCTCCGCGGCGCCGGCCACTCGATATCCCTTGAAGTCAAACTGCCTCGGGAGGGCCGATGGACGGTGCGGTTCCGCTCTTCCGGATGGAAGGCATATCCAAGCGCTATGGTGGTGTGCGGGCGCTGGAAAAGGCCGAGCTTTCGGTCTCGTCCGGTAGCATCCACGCCATTCTCGGCGAAAACGGCGCCGGCAAATCGACGCTGATCAAGGTCATGGCGGGCGTCGTCGCGCCCGACGAAGGCCGCATGATGCTGAACGGCAGCGAGGTGACGTTCGCTTCGCCTGCTGCTGCAAACAAGTCCGGCATCGTCTGCATCTTCCAGGAGCTGTCGCTGGTTCCCGAACTCAGCGTTGCCGACAACATCGTCATCTCCGATCCGCCGAAGCGTTTCGGCATGATCGACCGCAAGGCGCAGCGCCGCATTGCCGAGGATGCGCTGGCACGCGCAGGTGCGGCCGATATCCATCCATTGGCGCTGGTCAAGGATCTTCCGCTTTCAAGAAGACAGATGGTCGAGATCGCCAAGGCATTGGCCAGGAAGCCGCGCATCCTGATCCTCGACGAGGCGACCTCGGCGCTGACCGCGACGGACGTCGCCAGGATTTTCAGCGTGCTCAAGCGGTTGCGCTCGGAAGGGTTGGCGCTGCTTTACATTTCGCACCGCATGAACGAGATCGCCGAGCTTGCCGACCACTGCACGGTGTTTCGCAACGGCCGCAATGTCGCCAGCTACAAGGCAGGCACAAAGAGCGACAACGAAGTCGTCGAACTGATGATCGGGCGCGAATACAGCCATATTTTCCCGCCGAAACCCGCGCGCACCGCAGCCGCCGCCGTTCCCGTGCTGGAGGCGCGCAAGCTGTCCTGGACGGACCGGCTGGACAATGTCTCGCTGACGGTCGGGGCAGGCGAGGTCGTCGGCCTTGGCGGCCTGGACGGCCAGGGCCAGCGCGAATTGCTGCTTGCCTTTTTCGGTGTGCTGCGCGGCCTCGGCGGCCAGATCCTTATCGACGGCAAGCCTGTTTCGATCGCCAGCCCCCAAGCGGCGCGCGACGACCGCATCGGCATGGCGCTGATCCCGGAGGACCGCAAGACCGAAGGCCTGATGCTGCCGATGACGGTGCGCGAGAACCTGTCCTTTGCCGCCCTAGACCGGCTGTCCAAGGCCGGCATCATCGACCGCGCCGCCGAACAGCGGCTGATCGACGACATGGTCGGGCTGCTGGCGATCAAGACGGCCGGCCTCGACATTCCGGTCGGTGCGCTGTCGGGGGGCAACCAGCAGAAGGTGGTCATCGCCAAATGGCTGATGCGCCAGCCGCGCATCATCCTGCTCAACGATCCGACGCGCGGCATCGATGTCGGCACCAAGCAGGAACTCTATCAACTGATGCGCAAGCTGGCGGATGCGGGGGCGGCGATCCTGTTCTATTCGACCGACTATGACGAACTGATCGGCTGCTGCGACCGCGTGCTGGTGCTCTATGACGGCGCGGTCAAGCGCGAGCTGGTCGGGGCCGAGATCACCGAGCGGGCGCTCATTGCAAGCGCGCTCAACATCCACGGCGATGACGGCGGCGCGAGAGACGATGCCGGCGCAAGACAGGGAGCGGACGCGTGAAAGAGTGGCGCTACTGGCTGGCCGAGCAGCGCGGAACACTGATGGCACTCGGCATATTCATTGTCATGTTCGTCATCTACACCTCGAACCATCCGGCGGGCTTCACCGCCAATGTCGTGCAGACGGCGTCCAACAAGGGCGTGCTGCTCGCCTTCGTCGCCATGGCGCAGACACTGGTCGTGATCACCGCCGGCATCGACCTCTCCGTCGGCATGATCTTCACGCTGACCAATTGCCTCGCCTCCTGGCTGGTCATCGGCACCGGCCTCGAGACCGCTTTCGGCGTCATCGCCGTGCTCGGCACCGGGCTCCTTTGCGGAGCGATCAACGGCGCCATCGTCATCTACGGCCGCCTGCAGCCGATCGTCGCCACGATCGCCACGGGTGCGGTCTATTTCGGCATCGCGCTTCTGCTGAGGCCGTTTCCCGGCGGTTCGGTCAACGAAGGTCTCGCCGACGCGCTGACCGGGCGCCTGTTCGGCGTAGTGCCGGCCAGTCTTATCGCGCTGCTCGCCGTCGTGCTAATCGTCTGGGTGCCGTTCAGCCGCTCGGTGCTCGGGCGCGCGGCTTATGCGGCCGGCTCGTCGGAGACGGCGGCCTACATGTCCGGTGTGCCGATAAGGCGCGGCAAGTTCGCTGCCTACGCGCTCGCAGGCCTGTTGGCCGCGATCGGCGGACTGTTCCTGACCTTCTTCACCTATACCGGCGATGCAGCCTATGCCAGCGGCAACGCCTATACGCTGTTTTCAATCGCCGCGGTGGTGCTGGGCGGCGTCTCGCTGTTCGGCGGCAAAGGCAGCGCCATCGGCGCCATCTTCGGCGCGCTGGCCTTCCGCACCATCGGCGACCTGTTGTTCGTGTTCGATTTCGACCCGCTATGGCAGCCACTGTTCCAGGGCGTTATCCTGCTGGTTGCGGTCAGCCTCGGCGCCTTCGCACTATTTCGGGTCCGCAACCGGCTGGAGTGGTTCCTGTGAGCGAAACGACATTGGGCGGCATCGCCGGCCGCATGCCGAAATTCATCCGCCGCGCCGATCCGGCGGTGCTGACGGCCTTCGCCTGCATCGTGCTGTTGCTGTTCCTAGGCAGCCTCTATTCCAGGAGCTTTCTGTCGCCTGAATATCTCTTGCAGCAGCTCAAGGTGGCCTCGTTCCTCGGCGTCATCGCCACAGGCATGATGCTGGTCATCCTGCTAGGCCAGATCGACCTGTCGGTGCCGTGGGCGGTGGCGGCGGGCGCGATGATGGCGTGTGCGGCTGCGGCCTATGGCCCGATCGGTGTGGCGCTGGCCATCCCGTTCGGCATCTTTTGCGGGGTGCTGATCGGCATCGTCAACGGCTTTGGCGTCGCTTATCTGCGCATACCCTCGATGATCATCACGCTCGCCACCAACGCTGTCGCGCAAGGGCTCATGGTCGTTTATACCGGCGGCTACTCGCCACAGGATTCGGCCACCGGCGCCATGCGCTATCTTGCGACAGGTTTTACCATTCCTGGCGTGCCTAACGCCGTCATCATCTGGGCGCTGATTGGTGCCGCGATGGTGTTCGTGCTGTCCCGCACCAGCTTCGGCCGCACCGTCTACGGCATCGGCAACCGCGAGCGTGCCGCCTATCTCTCCGGCATCGATACAAGGCGCGTGGTGATGATCGCCTTCGCTATCTCAGGCGGGCTGTCCGCCTTTGGCGGAGTGCTTCTCGCCGGCTATGCCTCCAAGGCGGCGCAATCGATGGGCGATGCCTATCTCCTGCCGTCGATCGCCGCGGTGGTTCTGGGCGGCACCTCCATCCTGGGTGGCCGCGGCTCCTATCTCGGCACCGTCGCCGGTGTCATCCTGATCACCCTCCTGCAGTCCATCCTTTCGGTCATGCAGATGCCGGAGGCGGGGCGGCAGATCGTCTATGGCCTGGTCATCGTCGCCATGCTCCTGCTCTACGGCCGCGCGCCGGCAAGCCGCTGACCGTGGACGAAGAGACGGCACAGCCGCCAATGGGCGCTACCGGCTCAGTGCCTCGGGCCATTGTGGTGATGGGCGTCGCCGGCTGCGGAAAGTCGGCTGTCGGCAAGGCATTGGCAGCAGAGGAAGGGGCCGTCTTTGTCGAAGGCGACAGGCTGCACCCGCCCGAAAACGTCGCCCGCATGGCGAGCGGTGAGCCGCTCACCGATCAACTGCGTGAGGGCTGGCTCGATGCCATCGGCGAGCGGATCGCCGACCTGACCGGCGGCGGCCAAATCGTGGTTGCCGCCTGCTCGGCGCTGAAGCGCAGCTACCGCGATCGTCTGCGCAGCTTCCGCCGGGATATCGTTTTCATCTATCTGGAGATCGATCCCGCTACCGCCAAGCAGCGTGTCGCCAGCCGCAAGGGGCATTTCATGCCGGCAAGCCTGGTCGAAAGCCAGTTCGCCATCCTTGAACCGCCTGGCGCCGACGAGCGGGCGCTGACGGCCGACGCCACACTTCCAGTGGCTGAGATCGTCACCGCCGTTGCCAGCCTGCTGGCCGGCGCAAAATCATGAACCACCCTCGTCGGGCAAGGCGGTTTCCGGCCGTTCGGTGAACCGGTCGGCGCCGGACCAGACCATCATTTGCTCGGGACAGAGTTTCAGCGCCTCCAGCAAGCGGTCGCGCTTGAGCAATATGTACTCGGCCTGCAGCGCCATGTTCTTGGCGCCGGCTCTGGCCGCGCGCTCGCCGGCCTCTGCCGGGGCCGGCACCAGTTCGGGACTTAGGACGGCGCGGTATTGGCGGAACGGATCGGTCTCGAAGGTCGACATGGAAAACAGCGCCGCCTTGCCTCTGGCAGCGAAATTCGTCGGCGCCGAGGCGAGGTGAGTCCAGCCGCTCTCGCCAAGGCCGACTTCGGTGAATGTCGAGCCGGCATGCACGGTGTTGGTCACCAATACGACGCCGTTGTTGCCAAGGATCTTCTGGATCCGGCCGGTGACCTGGTAGGCGTCGCTACGGTCGAACACGATCCGGCTTTTCAGGAAACGGTTCTCGACCCGAACCATCGGCGGGTTCAGGAAGCGCAAGCCGAAGGTCGAATCGGATATGCCGTGAGCCCTGACGCTGAGCTGGTGTGTCTCGATACCGGCCTCATGGAGAGCGCGTTTGCCGATGATGGTCTGTGCCGTGAACTGATCGCACCAGATGATAGCGCCGTGGCCGCGCTTCAGCGCCGCTTGCAGGCCTTCCAGGCCCTCCAGCCGGATATCAGGTGACCAGCGGCGGCCGATGAGATGCGCGGCAAGCAGCAAACGCCGGCGGTGGTTGGCGCAGAGCAAGGCCCTGAACTGCCTTTGCGCATCGATGCCATTGCCGAGCACGGCGCGCGTCGCGGCGGCGTAGCGCACGAAATCCTTGCGGATATGGCGCTTGAGGCGCAGCCCCGATACGCGGCTGCAGATCGCGGCCCACCAATTGACCGGCAGCAATGCCGCGACCCCGAGATAGAAGGCGGCCAGCAGCAGCTCGCGGAAATCCCTGTTGTTGAAGGTGCGCAACTTGCCGGCGCGGACCTGCTTGCGGCTGAAGAAGCGGACATGCTCGGCGCGTTCGGGCACCAGGATGTCGGCGATGATTTCCGTATGATAAATGACGGCGGAAGATGGTGTCCGGTCGGCTTTCCGGGATTTTCCCAACCACGGCAGCCTCATCCGATCGGTGTCCACCTGTTCTTGCGTGCGTCCGGAAATCGCTTTACTGCGTCTGCCACGGGCGCGCAATCGGCGCCGGCAAGGCCATGGTGAACGCCATTCAGGGTTCGAACTTGAAACAGGCCCTATCGGTAGCACTTCCCCAACTGGCGCCCTGGCGGCCGGCTGCGGTGGCGCTGATGGCGCCGGACCGGCCGTCCCTGAGCTTTGCCGGCCTCGCCAATCTTGTCGACAAGCTCTGCGGCGATCTCGCCAGGCGTGGCGTTGCCCGCGGCACGGCCGTCGGCATCGTCTTGCCCAACGGCCCGGAAATGGCGGCCTGTTTCCTGGCGGTCTCGGCGTTGGCGACGGCGGCGCCGCTCAATCCGGCTTACGGCGAAGACGAATTCCGCTTCTATCTCGGCGATCTCGATGTGAAGCTGCTGCTGTGCGGACAAGGCATGGGCGATGCCGCGCGCAACGCCGCAAAGGGGCTCGGCATTGCGGTGCTCGACGTCGTCGTGACTGACGGCGCCAAGGCCGGCGAGTTTCTGCTGGCGGGCGACGCCGAGGTGGAGGCTGCCAGCGAGGCTCGCCTCGACGATATGCAGTTCAACGGACCCGACGATTTCGCGCTTGTCCTGCACACATCGGGAACCACGGCGCGACCGAAGATCGTCGGCTTGCGGCAGCGCAATCTGCAGGCATCGATGGCCAACATCGCCAGCACCCTGGCGCTGTCGGCAAACGATATGTGTCTCAACGTGATGCCGCTGTTCCACATTCACGGGCTGATGGCGGCGCTCAGCGCACAGCTGGCAGTCGGCGGCGCTGTTGTCTGCACGCCGGGCTTCAACCCGCTCAAATTCTACGGCTGGCTGGGCGATTTCCGGCCGAGCTGGTACAGCGCGGTGCCGACCATGCATCAGGCGATCCTGGCGCGCGCCGCCCGCAATGGCGAAACCATCGCGGCTGCGCGGCTGCGCTTCATCCGCTCGTCTTCGGCAGCGCTTCCCGACACCGTGTTCCGCGACCTCGAGCGCGTCTTCGGCTGTCCGGTGGTCGAGGCCTATGGCATGACCGAGGCGGCGCACCAGATGACATCCAACGGCCTGCCGCCGGCACGCCGCAAGCCAGGCTCGGTCGGCCTGCCTGCGGGTCCGCAGGTGACGATCCTGGACGACAAGGGGACGATCCTGCCGGCGGGTGAAAAGGGCGAGATCGCGGTGCGCGGCGCCAACATCCATGATGGCTATCTCGACAATCCGGTGGCCAATGAAGCTGCCTTCAGCGATGGCTGGTTCCGCACCGGCGACCAGGGCCTCATCGACGAGGATGGCGATCTGAAGATCACCGGGCGGCTGAAGGAGATCATCAATCGCGGCGGCGAAAAGATCTCGCCGCTCGAGGTCGACAATGTGCTGCTCGATCATCCGCTGGTGGCGCAGGCGGTGACCTTCGCCGTGCCGCACGCCATGCTCGGCGAAGAGGTGGGTGCGGCCATCGTGCTGGCCGAGGGCGCCACCGCCGATGCCGAGCAGATTCGTGATTTCGCGCGCAGCCGGATCGTCGAGTTCAAGGTGCCGCGCCACATCCTGTTTCTCCAGGAGATACCCAAGGGTCCCACCGGCAAAATCCAGCGCGTCGGCCTGGCCGGCAAGCTCGGCCTGGTCTGAGGACTCTCATTTCAGCATGATCTTGTCCGAAAACCGGTTCGCACTTTTCGGGACCATGCTCTAATTTAGATCTGCGATGTCAGCTCGACCGGAAAATCATCATTGTCGGCGTCGCGCATGGCGGCGAGGCTGCGATTGTCCAGCACTTCGGCGATCGCCTGGCGCACTTCCAGCATCATGTGCCGGACTTGGCAGGTCGCCTCGTCGCAATCCTCGCAGCGCTGGTATTGCGTGCGGCTGGCGCAGGGTATGGGAGCGAGCGGGCCGTCCAGCACGCGCACGACGTGGCCGATCTTGATTTCGGAAGCCGGCCGGGCGAGGCGATAACCGCCTTCCTTGCCCTTGCGACTGAGGACGAAACCGGCATTGCGCAGCTCGCCCAGAATGGCATCCAGGAATTTCTTCGGGATGTTGTTGGCGATCGCGATGTCGTTGACGAATGCAAGCTGGCCGACCGGCAGGCCGGAAAGATGCACGAGGGCCTTGAGGCCGTATTTGCCTTTTTTGGTAAGCATGCCCGCTTCAGTTCATGAAAACCCCAACCACCCGCATCTGGCGGTTGTTTGTGTGCAAATCATGACGTTTCGCCTGAACAACCCGGTTTCGCGTAGAACAAGCCGCCCGGTTGAGACGTTAGGCACAAAGGCGTTGATTCTTTGTAACGTTTTTCACCGCGACAGATTCCGCATGAAAGCCGTTTGTCGGCGCGCGAAAACGAAAAAGCCGGCAAAGCGCCGGCTTTCTTGTGAGGTGAGGTCGAACGCTGCTGATATCAGCGGCTGCCATAGGTCTGGTCGAGCAGACCGCCGGCGGCGAAGTGCTCCTTCTGTACCTTGTCCCAGCCGCCGAAGACGTCTTCCACCGTCAGCAGGCGGACATCGGGGAAGTCGGCCTTGTATTTTGCCGCGACTTCAGCGTTGCGGGCGCGCAGGCCATTTTCAGCCGCGATGGTCTGGCCCTCGGGCGTGTAGAGGAAGTCGAGATAGGTCTTGGCGAGGTCACGGCTGCCGTGCTCGTCGGCGACCTTGTCGACGATCGCCACCGGGAATTCGGCGAGCAAGCTGACCGTTGGCGTGACCTGTTCGAACTTGTCGTTGCCATACTCCTTGCGAATGCCGCGCGTTTCCGACTCGAAGGTGATCAGCACGTCGCCGATCTCGCGCTGCACGAAGGTGGTGGTGGCGGCGCGCCCGCCGGTGTCGAAGATCGGCACGTTGTTGAACAGCTTGGTGACGAACTCCTTCACCTTGGCGTCGTCGCCCTTGAAGGCTTCCTTGGCGTAGGCGGTTGCGGCCAGATAGGTGTAGCGCGCATTGCCCGAGGTCTTGGGGTTGGGGAAGATCACCTGCACGTCGTCGCGCACGAGGTCGTTCCAGTCCTTGATGTGCTTGGGGTTGCCCGCGCGGACGAGAAAGGATGGGAGCGAATAGAAGGGCGAGGCGTTGTCGGGGAAATCCTTCTGCCAGTCGGCGGCGACGAGGCCTTTCTTGACCAGAAAGTCGATGTCGGTGACCTGGTTAAAGGTGACGACATCGGCGCCGAGGCCTTCGGCAATGGCGCGCGCCTGCGCCGAGGTGCCGGCGTGCGACTGGTCGACGGTGACGCCCGGATGGCCGGCGACGAAAGCCTTGTTCACCTGGGCGAACAATTCGCGGCCGACATCATAGGAAGCGTTGAGCAATTTGTCGGCCGACCAGGCCGGCGAAGAGGCGAGGATCAGGCCGGCGGCGGCTACGCTGAGGAAAAATCGCTTCATGAAAAGGAGCTCCTTGAGAAGGCCGTTTGTCTATGCATCGATATAATGCGCCAGCATAATAGGACCATGTCCAGCGCGGCCAGACATGCGCGCCGGGTTCGCCATTCGACGATGAGAAAAAGCGTTGCCGAAACAGCCGATTGGTAGGATTTCCTTCCAACGCCATGCAGAATGATTGCATCTTGTCGTTGGGGCATATACATTTGGCATATACAAGAATGCATCGTGATGCCGCAACACCGCCATTCAACGCCGCCGAGAGAGGCGAAGCTCTTCCGCAACAACCGCAGCCAGGCGGTGCGCATTCCCGTCGAGTTCGAGCTTCCCGGCGAAAAAGTCCTGATCAGCCGCGATGGCGACCGGCTGATCATCGAGCCGGTCCGTCAACCAGGCCTCACCGCCTTGCTCACCCAATGGGCGAAAGAGCCGCCGCTTGGTCCTGAAGACGACTTTCCCGAGATCCATGATGCGCCCGTGGGGCCTGAGGATATCTTTTGATGCGGTTCATGCTGGACACCAACATTCTCAGCGACATGATCCGAAACCCTGCCGGCAAGGCTGCCAGTGCGGCGGTTCGCGCGGGAGACGGTGCCCTGTGCACCAGCATCGTTGTCGCCTCGGAGCTGCGTTATGGCTGCGCCCGCAAGAGATCGGCCAAGCTGCTCGCCAAGGTGGAGGAATTGCTCGCCGAGGTTCCTGTGTTGCCGCTCGATGTGCCGATGGATAACGAATACGGAGCACTTCGTGCCGAGCTGGAGGCCAGAGGCCAGCCAATCGGCCACAATGATCTTTTCATTGCTGCCCATGCCTGTGTGTTGGGGACGACACTGGTGACGGCCAACACCGCTGAGTTCCGTCGGATCAAGGGCCTGACGGTCGAGAACTGGCTGGAGTAGCGCCGGATCGATGTCTATGCCGCCGGGAAAAGCTTCCAGCGCCTTGGCCTGAACGCCACCCGGCTCTTCTGCGCCGCAGGATGGTCCACAGGCAGTTCGATCTCGACGCGCTGGCGCTCGCCGCCGATTTCCAGTTCGACGCGTCTTGTGCCGGCGACGCGGCGGCTGGCGGCGACCGTGCCGGCGATGCAGCCGCTGCAGCCGTCGAGCAGTTCGATATCGTGCGGGCGGAAATACAGCGTCCCATCGCCCTCGGGTGCGTGCGGCGCCGACACGCCGATCGGACGGTCGGCGAGCCAGATCTCGCCATTCTCAACCTTGACCGGCAGCATGCTCGATTCGCCGATGAAGGAGTAGACGAAGGGCGAGTTCGGCGTGTCGTAGATCTCGTCGGCGGAGCCGACCTGCTCGATGCGGCCCTGGCTCATCACCACGACGCGGTCGGCAAGCTCGAGCGCCTCTTCCTGGTCGTGGGTGACGAAGACGGTGGTGTGGCCGGTACGGTCATGGATCTCGCGCAGCCAGCGGCGGAGTTCCCGGCGCACCTGCGCATCGAGCGCGCCGAACGGCTCGTCGAGCAACAGCACCTTGGGCTCGATGGCCATGGCGCGCGCCAGCGCCACGCGCTGGCGCTGGCCACCGGAAAGTTGCGCCGGATAGCGCTTTTCCAGGCCGGAAAGCTGAACGAGATCGAGCAGTTCGGAGGCGCGTCGGCGGATTTCGGCCGCCGGTGGTCGCGACGGTCCATGCCGCACCTTGAGGCCGAAGCCGATATTGTCGGCGACCGTCATGTGCCGGAAGAGCGCATAGTGCTGGAAGACGAAGCCGACATTGCGCTCCTGGATCGAGCGGTGCGAGGCGTCCTCGTCGCCGAAGAAGATCTTTCCGCGCGTCGGCCGCTCCAGGCCGGCGATAAGCCTCAGCAGCGTCGTCTTGCCGGAGCCGGATGGCCCAAGCAGCGCGATCAGCTCACCCGACTTGATGTCAAGCGATACGTCATGGAGGGCCGGAAACCGGTCAAACTCCTTGCGTACGTTGGCAACGCGAACTTCCATGTAGATCCCTCAGTAATTTGGTGCATGTCGTTGTCCCAAAACCGGTTCCCAGTCTTGGGCGATATGCATTTAGTCAGTGCCCGCGCGTCGCGGCGATCTCGGCGCCGTAGCGCATCTCGAGAAGTGTTTTCAAGACCAGCGTGACCAGCGCCAGGCCGGCAAGCAGCGAAGCGACGGCAAAAGCGCCGACGGCGTTGTACTCGTTGTAGAGGATTTCGACATGCAACGGCATGGTGTTGGTCAGCCCGCGTATGTGGCCCGACACGACCGAGACCGCGCCGAATTCGCCCATCGAGCGGGCGTTGCACAGAAGCACGCCGTAGAGCAATCCCCATTTGACGTTGGGCAGCGTCACGTACCAGAAGGTCTGCCAGCCATTGGCGCCCAGAGAGAGCGCGGCTTCCTCGTCGCCGTTGCCCTGTTCCTGCATCAGCGGGATCAGTTCGCGGGCAACGAAGGGGAAGGTGACGAAGATGGTCGCGAGCACGATGCCGGGCACGGCGAACAGGATCTGGATGCCGTGCGCCTTCAGCCATTCACCGAACAGTCCCTGAGCGCCAAACAAAAGCACATAGACCAGGCCGGAAATGACCGGCGAGACCGAGAAGGGCAGGTCGATCAGCGTGGTTAGAAAAGCCTTGCCCTTGAACTCGAACTTGGCGATCGCCCAGGCAGCCGAAATGCCGAAGACGACGTTGAGCGGCACGGCGATCACCGCCACCAGCAGCGTCAGCCGGATCGCCGAGCGCGTATCGGGATTGGAGAGCGATTCCGTGTAGGCGCCAATGCCTTTCGCCAGCGCCTCGTGGAAGACGATGATCAGCGGCAGCAGCAGGAAGATGGCGAGGAAGGCGAAGGCCACCGCCATCAGCAGCAGCCGCACCGGCCGGCTTTCGGTCACCGCCGCCGACCGGCTCTCGTGATGCGGTTCGTAGGATTTGATCTCGGGGTCAGCCATAGCGCTTGCGACTCCATGACTGCGCCAGGTTGATGACCAGCAGCATCACGAACGACAGCAAAAGCATGATAGCCGCGATCGCGGTGGCCGCCGGATAATTGTACTCCTCGAGCCGGATGACGATCAGAAGCGGTGCGATCTCCGACTTGTAGGGAAGGTTGCCGGCGATGAAGATGACCGAGCCGTATTCGCCGACGCCGCGCGCGAAGGCGAGTGAGAAGCCGGTGATGATGGCCGGCGCCAGGCCGGGAAACAGGATGCGGGTGATGATCTGGAAGCGGTTGGCGCCGAGCGTCGCGGCGGCTTCCTCCACTTCCTTGTCGATCTCCTCCATGATCGGCTGCACCGTGCGCACGACAAACGGCAGGCCGATGAAGACAAGCGCCACGACAATGCCGAGCGGCGTGTAGGCGACCTTGATGCCGAGCGGCGCCAGGAGATGGCCGATCCAGCCATTGGGCGCATAAAGAGTGGTCAGCGCGATACCGGCCACTGCCGTCGGCAGCGCGAAGGGCAGGTCGACCATGGCGTCGACGACGCGGCGGCCGGGGAAGCGGTAGCGCACCAGCACCCAGGCGACGAGCGTGCCGAAGACGACGTTGACGGCGGCTGCGATGAAGGCTGTGCCGAAGCTGATTTCGAGTGCGTTGATGGTCCGGCGGTCGGTGGCGATCGCCCAGAAATCGGTCCAGCCGAGGGCTGCCGAGCGCCAGATCAGGCCCGACAGGGGGATGAGGATGATGAGCGTGAGGTAGGCAAGCGAGAAGCCGAGCGTCAATCCGAAACCCGGAATGACACTCGGCTGTCTGAATCGCCACCCCGCCTTGGCGGGTGCTATGGTCATGTCGTCCTGATCTAAATCCTACTGGGCCGGCTTGTAGATCTGGTCGAATATACCACCATCGCCGAAATGATAAGGCTGTGCCTTCTTCCAGCCGCCAAAAAGCGGATCGTCGATGGAGATCAGCTTGATTTCGGGCGTCTTCGGAATGTCAGCCGCATCCACCAGCTCGGGCTTGGCCGGACGATAGTGGTTCTTGGCGATGATCGTCTGGGCTTCCTTGGAATAGAGCCAGCCGAGATAGGCTTCGGCGACCTTGCGGGTGCCCTTGGCATCGACATTGGCGTCGACGATCGCCACCGGCGGCTCGGCCAGGATCGAGGTCGGGGGATAGACGATCTCGAAATTGTCGGCTCCGAATTCATTGAGCGCCAGATAGGCGTCGTTTTCCCAGCCGATCAGCACGTCGCCGATGCCCTTTTGCGCGAAGGTGACCGTCGAGCCGCGTGCACCGGTGTCGAGCACCGGAGCATTGGCGTAGAGCTTGCCGACGAATTCCTTGTTCTTGGCTTCGTCGCCGCCATCATTGGCGTTGGCATAGGCCCAGGCGGCAAGGTAGTTCCAGCGCGCACCGCCGGAGGTCTTGGGGTTCGGCGTGATCACCTGGACGCCGTCCTTGACCAGATCGCTCCAGTCGTGGATGCCCTTCGGGTTGCCCTTGCGGACCAGGAAGATGATGGTCGAGGTGTAAGGCGCCGAATTGTTTTCGAATTTCTTGCGCCAGTCCGGATTGATCTTCTTCGACTTGGTGACGATGGCGTTGATGTCGCCTTCGAGCGCCAGCGTCACCACATCGGCATCGAGGCCGTCGATCACGGCGCGGGCCTGGGCGCCGGAGCCGCCATGCGATTGCTGGATGGTGACCGTCTCGCCGGTCTCGGCCTTCCAGTGTGCGACGAAGGCTTCGTCATAGGCCTTGTAGAGTTCGCGTGTCGGGTCGTAGGACACGTTCAGAATGGTCGTATCGGCAAACGCGAAACCGAGCGTGCCGAACTGGATCGATGTGGCGACCAGTGCGCCGAGCAGTTTCTTGAAATGAGGTTTGGTCATTCCCGCCTCCGTTGATGACGGCTGAACTCTATCGAATTGATAGAAATTAGATGCATTCAACGTTGCATTTTTTGTCCGCTCGAAGGAAATTTTCGCCGATATTGGGTTTCGGAAGGAAATATTTTCCTCATATTGGTCTAACCCGAATCCGGCCGGTTTGACGCTATCTAGGAGCTGACAGCGCAGAAGCAAGGCCGAGCGAGGGAAGGCTCGCTGTAGCACCGGGCGGTTCAGCCCGCAGTGATGGGAAAATCGAAGCGCAGTTTTGGAAACGGCTCATCCCGAAGCGTGTAGTGCCACCACTCGCGCGCATAATTCTTGAAGCCGCCGGCGCGCATGGCGTCGAGCAGCTTTTTGCGGTTTGCCGCTGCTTCTGCCGCCAATGGGCGATGGGCGGTTTCGCTCGCCGGGTCGAAACAGTCGAAGCTGGTGCCGAAGTCGAGCGTGCCGGCGCCGGCCGCGCCGCAAGCGGCGGATGACTTGTTCTTGCCGTCGCTGCGGGCGATGGCGACATCGACGGTCGAGCCGCGCGAATGGGTGGACAATTCGCCGATATAGCCCTTGGCGATGAGGTCGCCGCGCTGCACCTGAGGGTACCATTGCGGATCGGGCGGGCCGCCCTCTCTGGTCCATTTGCCCATGTCGGCAACGGCGCGGGCCGGGCGGTAGCAGTCGAAGACGACCAGCGTCAGGCCGTCGGCGGCGAGCGCTTTCTGCACGCCGGACAGCGTTTGCGCAGCTTGCTTCGTGAGGATGCAGACTGGGGCGTCGTAGCCATCGGCCTTGCGATGCAGGAAATTTTCCAGGCCGGCATAGCGGATGTCCTGGCGGATCGAGGGATCGACATCGGCCAGGCGGACAAAGCCGGCGGGCAGGGGATCGGCGGAGGCGGGGGAGCAAGTCGAAACGAACATGGATAGGGCTAAGGCCAATCCTCGATGCAAGCGCTTCGGCACACCCCCCTCTGGCCTGCCGGCCATTGGCCGGCAGGCCAGAGGGGGGTGCCTCGCGCCGGGTCTCGGGCGAAGAAGCCCAATCCCCTGAATCGCTTGGCGCCATCTATTCAACGAACACCTTCACGCTTGCCGCGCGTCCCACGGCGTCGATGACGGTGAGCGTCGAATAGCCGGCGCCGTCGGGCAGCCAGGTCGCGGTGCGGCGGCGGTCGATGCCGACGAGCGGCTTGCCATTGGCCAGCCAGCGGAACGGCGCGCGGCCGCCTTGCAGTTTCAGCACCAGCGGCGAGGCCTCGGCGGAATTGGTGGCGAGATCGACGCGGGCGCCGTTGGGCGGGAAAATGATCGTTGGCGCCGGTTCCGTCGGGCCTGCCTGCACCAGTCCGTCGGCGCCGGCGCCGAAGCGCGCCAATGTCACCGGCAGGTCTTCGCGCCTGGCCTTGACGACGCCGGCCGGCTGGCTGGGCAACGGGACGGCGGTGAGGCCTGAACGGACGAAGCCCTCGAACAGGATGGGGGCGGCCGAGACATAGCCGGACAGGCCGGGCACCGCACCGGCATCGGCGCGGCCGACCCACACACCCAGCACGTAGCGGCCGTCGAAGCCGACCGACCAGGCATCGCGATAGCCGTAGGACGTGCCGGTCTTGTAGGCGATGCCGCGCTGCAAGGCGCCCTCAGGCGGCTTTACGCCCGACAATATGTCGGTGATCTGCCAGTTCGCCTGGGCGTCGAGGATGGTGGCGGTGGCGCGCTCGTGGTTGGCCGGCTCGGTGCCGTCATGCAGCGTGTTTGCCTTGCCGCCATTGGCGAGGCCGGTATAGAGCTGGACGAGATCGCGCAGCGTTACGCCGACGCCTCCGAGGCCGATGGCGAGGCCCGGCGCCTCGTTGACCGGTAGCACCGGGCTGACGCCGGCCTGGCGGAAGCGCGCCATCAGCCGTGCCGGGCCGACCGAGTCGAGCACGCGGATCGCCGGAACGTTGAGCGACAGCTGCAGCGCCTGGCGGATCGAGACATCCCCCTGATAGCCCATGTCGAAATTCTTTGGCCGGTAGCCGCCGAAATCGACCGGACTGTCCTCGATCAGCATTTCCTGCGCCACCAGCCCTTGCTCGAAGGCGAGGCCATAGATGAACGGCTTCAGCGTCGAACCGGGCGAACGCACGATCTTGGTCATGTCGATCCAGCCGGAGCGGCTGGCGTCGAAGAAATCGGCCGAGCCGACTTCGCCAAGAATGTCGCCGGTGCGCGCGTCCGCCATCACCATGGCGACCGACAGGCGCGGGCCAAGCTTGATCGCGGCATCGCGCGCCACCTGTTCCAGCCCTTGCTGGACGCTTTTGCGGATCGTCAGCTGCAATGGCTTGCCGGGTACGGCCTTGGGCAGCATGGCATAGGCGGCATGTGGCGCCAGTGCCGGCAGTTTGCGGCGCAAGCCCGAGACATCATCGAGCGCTGCGCGCGCGGCCTCGCGCTCGCCAAGCAGGTCAGCTGATACCATGCGGGTCAGCACGCGGTCGCGGGCTGCATGAGCGATGGTGAGATTGCGGTCGGGCCGGCGCTTTTCCGGCAATTGCGGCAGCGCAACCAGCAGGGCGGCTTCCGAGACCGTCAGCCGCTTCGGCTCCTTGCCGAAATAGGCGAGTGACGCGGCGCGCACGCCTTCGAGATTGCCGCCATAAGGCGCCAGCGTCAAATAGCGTTCGAGGATCTCCTGCTTAGACAGCCGCCGCTCGATCTGGATGGCACGCAGCATCTGCTTGATCTTCGAGCCGAGGCTGCGGTTTTCGCGTGGCTCGATCAGCCGGGCAAGCTGCATCGACAGGGTCGAGCCGCCGGAGACGATATGGCCGCTGGTGGCGAACTGGCCGGCGGCGCGCGCCAGCGCCAGCACATCGACGCCATCATGGTCCCAGAAGCGCTTGTCTTCATAGGTGACCAGCATGTCGACGAACTGCTTGTCGACCTGGTCGAGATGAGTGTCGAGCCGCCAGTAACCGTCCGGCGTGGCGAAGGCGCGCAACAGCTGGCCGTCGCGGTCCTGGACCTCGGTGGAGACGGTGAGCCTTCCGGGCAGCGGCGGCGGAAAAGCGCGGTCGAGTTCCCACAGGGTAACGGCTCCTGCCGCCAGAACTCCGGCACAGGTGGCCGCGGTTATGGCAGTGAGGCGAAGTAATTTCCTGGAAAGCATGGCGCCGCCCCTCATTGCCCTGCCGGGGCCTGCGCAGAGGTTTTCGGCAATTTCCAACGTCGCAGAAGGGGTGCCGGCGAACGCCACAGCGCCCTTCTCCCCGTCACTATACGGGGACAAGGTGCCGGCAGGCGGATGAGGGGCAGCGCCATCGCTACGTCAATCAAGGCGCCTTACGGCGCCTTGATCTCCATCATACCGGTGGCGGTGCGGGCCGAATATTGCGGCCGGTACATGTCCTCCACCGTGGCCGCCGGATGGGCGTAGGTGCCCGGCGTCACCGCACGCACGACATAGGCCAGCATGATGTTGCGGTCGCCATCGCCGTCATTGGGATTGAATGCCGCGACGAAACGGTCGTCGCGGAATTCGAGATGGGCGGCGTCGGTTTGCGCCAGCCAGGTGAAGTTCGACAGCTGGGCGCTGGAAACAAGGCCCGGATTGTCGATCTCGAAGCCGGCCGGCAACAGGTCGGTGATCAGCAGGCGCGAAGGCCAGCGGTTCTGCTCGTAAACCTTGAGCACGACCACGTAGCGTTCGTTCTGCGTCGCCTCGGTGACGTTGGCTTCGGTGCCATCGAGCTTGTAGTAGGTGCGGTCGATGGTGAAGCCGTCGCCGCCGGCCGGCAAGGGTTCTACCGGCGAGGCGACCGTGGTGACGACCGCCTGCAGCGGCGTGGCGCCGGTGTTGGCGATGGTCAGCGGGCTGTCGGCAATGTCGGTGCCGCTGAGGTGGTTGGAATACCCACCGGCATGCGGCGCGCCGTTGACCGAGAGCGTGATCGAGTCGTTGCCCGACTTCAACGCGCGGGCCGCCAGAAGCATCCAGGACTCGTCCTGCGTGCTGGTCCAGCGGGCATCGGCGCGTTCCCTTGCCACCAGCCGGATCAGCTCCGGCACGATGGTCGGCACCGGCTTCGATTCGGCGGCGAGCGCCAGGATCGCGGCGCCATCACGCAGCCGCGAGCCATAGTCGGACCGGTAGTAGTCGTATTCGGTGGTCGACTTGGCCAGCTGCAGCGCCGTCTGGAAGGTTGCTTCCGAACGCTGCGCGTCGCCGTAGAGCGCCAGGCTCGCCGCCAACTGGGCGACGGCCATCGGGCTCGAGAAGGCTTCGAGCTTGGTGTCGGCGTAGTAGCGCAGATCGCCGACCGAGGCCTTCTTGTTGCGGGCCAGAACATAGAGCGCGTAGGCGATTTCGCTGCCGCGATCCTGGACGTCCTGGTCGTAACCGACCGAGTTTTGCAGATTGCTCAGCGCCTGGCTCATCGCCAGGGCCGGCACGTCGTAGTTCTGCTCGCGCGCCCGGGTCAGGAAGTCGGTGACGTAAGAGTCGAGCCACAGATCGCCGGAGCCCGGACCCCACAGGCCGAAGCTGCCGGCCGAAGCCTGGTAGCTCAGCACCTTGTAGATGGCGGCCTGCACGCGGCCGTGCAGTTCGGGATCGCTTTGCATGCCAACGCCGGACGCCAGATCGTTGACGTAGAGAAGCGGCATGGCGCGGCTGGTGGTCTGCTCGGCGCAACCATAGGGGTAGCGGTCGAGCGTCATCAGCAGTGACGGCACGTCGAAGGCCGCAGCCTGCGAAACGCCGACGCTGATCGAGGCGCCGTCGAGCAGGCTTGCCGCGAGCAGCTCCTTGTCGACGCGCAGCGAGCCGCCATTGCCCTTGAGGTCGACGACCAGACGGGTGGTGACCGGCAATTGCGCCGGACGCACCGGAACATACAGCGTCTGCTCGACGGCGGTGCCGTCGCCATGGGCGAGCTTGATGGTGATCGAGGCATTGCCCGCCGTCTGTGCAATCAGCGGCACGGTCAGCGTCTGGCGCTTGCCCTTGGCCAGCGTCAGCTTTTCGGGCAAGGGCTTGTCGCCGGTCGAGAGGTCGCCGGTCGTGGCGATCGACAGGGCATAGTCGCCCTCCGGACCGTCGGTGTCGGCGACGTCGAGCCGCATGATAGCTGCATCTCCAGGCGCCAGGAAGCGGGGCAGGCCGGCGGTGATCACCACCGGATCGCGCACGATGACATCGGTCGTGGCATGGCCGACGGCCTCCTTGGTCCAGGCGACGGCCATGACGCGCACGGTGCCGTTGAACTGCGGGATGTCGAAGTCGATCCTTGCCTTGCCGTCGGCGTCGAGCTGGACCGGGCCGGAGAAGAAGGCGACCAGCTTTTCGGTCGGCGGACTGCCTTGCGGCTGCATCGAGGCGCCGTCGCCGCCGGTCCTGAGCTTGCCGGTGGTGCCGAGCGAGCCGTCGATGAGACGGCCATAGATGTCGCGGACTTCAAGCCCGAGCATGCGCTGGCCGAAATACCAGCCCTCCGGATCCGGCGCCTTGTAGTTGGTGAGGTTCAAAATGCCGACATCGACGGCAGCGACCGTGACATAGGCATTGCTGCCCGGTGCTACGCCGGCGACCGAAACCGGGATCGACAGCTGCTGGCGCGGCATCGTCTTGTCCGGCGGCGTCAGGGTGACGGCGAGCTTTTTCGAGCCTGGGTCGACCGTCAGCCATTTTACGCCGATGGCGCGCGCCGGCATGCGGGTTTCCTGCGCATCGCCGGGCCGGAACAGGGTTGCGGTGATGTAGGCGCCGGCGCCCCAGTCGTCACCGACCGGGATCTCGACAGTGCTGCCGCCGGCCGGCACGGTTGCCGTGACGGTCTTGAGCAGCTTGTCGGCGCCGATGGTGACCAGCAGTTCGCCGGCAAAATGCGGCGACACTTTCAGCTTGGCCACGTCGCCGACGGCATAGCTGTCCTTGTCGAGAGCGATCTCGAGCCCGTCAGGCGTTTCGGTGGAGGTCG
Organism: Mesorhizobium sp. P160187; assembly: GCF_057766425.1. Lineage (NCBI taxonomy): Bacteria > Pseudomonadati > Pseudomonadota > Alphaproteobacteria > Hyphomicrobiales > Phyllobacteriaceae > Mesorhizobium > Mesorhizobium sp. P160187. Next base: position 1,315,201 of record NZ_JBYMDX010000004.1, on the reverse strand, counting down.
AGGAGACATACCAGCCGGCGTCGAACTCATAGCTGGTCGCCGGTCCCTCGGGGTCGGTAGTCTCGATCTCGAGCCGGTACTGGCCCCAGTCGACCGGCATCGTCACGGTCGCCTCGGCATCGGCGCTGAGATCGACCTGGCCGTTGGCGATCGACTTGGTGAAGGTGACCGGTTCGTAGTTCCACGAGTTGTTGTTGCGATACCACTGGTAATTGCGTTCGACCTTGACCAGCGACCACTGCGCGCCCTTCAGCGTCTCGCGCTTGCCGTCGGGGTCGACCGCGATGAGGCTGAATTTGGCGGTGCCGCCCTGCGGCACCTCATTGTCGGCGAAATCCGGACGAATGCCGATCATGTGGCCTTGCGGGCGGATGCCGATGTTGAGCGAGCGCTCGATGGCGCGGCCGCCGGTTTCGCGCATGCGAACCGTGACCTTGGCGTCGACCAGCTTGGTGGTCGCGGGCAATTGGTCGACCGTGACCGGGAAGGTCGCCTTGCCGTCGTCGCCGACCACCGGCAGACCGGTGAACGGGGTGACCGAAGGCTCGGCCGACTGCTCGTCGGCAAGGCCGAACGAATAGCCGGCGAAACGGTCCCAGTCGCGCGCCGTCGACAGCGTCAGCTCGCCTTCGAGCGCGAGGCCGGCGGCCGGCGCGCCATAGAGGAAGCGGCCGTCAATGTCGATGTTGGCGGTTTCGCCCTGTGCGATCTCCTGCTTGTCGGACTTCATGTCGAACTCGATGCGATCCGGCACGAAGTCTTCGACCAGGAACATCTGGCTGGAAACGGCCGCCTGCTTGGGATCGGTATAGATCGACACCGTCCAGGTGCCGCGCATGGCGTTGGCTTCCAGCGGCAGGTCGACGGCATAGCCGCCGGCCGAGACGCCATCGGCGACGATGCGGCGGTTCTCGACGCCGTCGGGACGGGTGAAGATGAAGGTCAGCGGCAGGTTTTCCACCGCTTTGGAGGCGCCGTCGCGGGCAAGGGCTGCGACATGCACATCCTCGCCGGCGCGGTAGATGCCGCGTTCGGTCCAGGCATAGACATCGAGCGCGCCCGGTGCGGCGCGTCCGGCGACGCCGCGATCGGACAGATCGAAGCCGGCGCGGCCCATGTCGAGGAAGACGAAATCGTTGTCGCCCTGCTTGGCCATCAGAACGGCCGGCACCATGCCGCCGTCGCCGCGCGTCAGGCCGGGGTTGAAGACAGCATGGCCTTCGGCGTCCGACGTGGCTGTGCCGAGGATTTCATTGTTCCTGGCCAGCAGCGTCAGTTCGGCGCCGGCGATCGGCTTGGCGGTTCCGAGCGAGCGGGCGAAGACATTGAGGCCATCCTGGCCGGTATAGGTCGACAGGCCGATGTCGGAGACGACGAACCACTGCGTGGCAAGCGAATTGTAATTGTCCTCGTCATTTTCATTTACCGCTTGCGCGGTCAGCACGTAGACGCCGGGCTTGCGCTGCGGCAAGGCTTCGTCGACCGGGAACGAAGTCGTGACGTCCTTGTTGAGATCGTTGGCGATATCCAGCTGCCCCTGCCAGACCGGCTCACCCATCTGGTCGGAAATGCTGGAGATATCATAGCCGTCGAGCTGCTTCAGGAACTGATAGCCGGACAGAAGCTGCGCCAGCGAACGATCGCCGATACGGTAGAGCTTCATCTGCGCGGTGTTCATGTTGACGGTGACGATGGGGATGCCACGGCGGGCGCCGGCGGGCAGCACGAAGCTGTCGCCGGTGAAGCGGGCGGACGGCGCGCGGTCCTGCACATAGATCGACAGCACGACCGGAGCGGCGGTGACCTCGCCAATGGCGGCCGGCAAACCGGCGCGGAAGGTCACTTCGTAATGTTGGCCGTGCTCCAGGCCTTCGACGCAGATCTGCTTGTCCTTGGCCTCGACGCCCTTGGGCGGCTGGTTGTCGACGGTGACGAACTGGGCGTAGTCGACGCCGGTCTTGACCAGCTCCTCGGAAAACTGCGCGCAAATGCGCGGCGCGCTGGTGTCGGCGTCGATCGAGTGATCGATGACGCGGAAGCCCTTGCGGGCCTTGAGATCCTCATATTCGGCCTTGACCGCCGGCGAACTGACCAGCGCGAGGCTGGCTTCATAAGCCTGCAGGGCCGGACGGTAGAGATCGCGGCGGTCGAGGCCGTTGCCGAGCAGCGCCAGCACTTCGGCGCGGGTCTTGGTGGTGCGCAGCAACTTGTAGGCGTTGATGGCGGCGGAGGTGCCTTTGACCGGCAGATTGTAGGATTCGGAGGTGCCGCTGGCCGGCTGTATGGCAAGCGTTTCACGCGCCAGACCGAGCCAAAGCTGACCGTCGTCAGGCAGGACCGAGACCGCGGCCTCGTATTTGTTCATGGCCTGCCCATGGTCGCCGGTCAGTGCAGCCTGTTCGGCGGCGGCGCGGAGTGATTCCAGCCCGTCGGTCGGCTTGTCATAGGCCGGATCGGTCAGCTTGTTGCGGTATTGCTGGGCCTGGTCGGCCATCCAGTTGGGGAAGAAGGCGAGTTCCGGCGGGGCGCCGATATCGGGGTCGCCATCGACATTGACGACCTTGCCCGCGACCGCGCCGCTGAAGGGTTTCAACTGGTTATAGTCGGACTTTAGGAAGCACCATTTGGCCTTGTTGTTGTAAGTAAAGGCGCGGCAGGCGGGGTCGCCGAGGCATGTCGTCTTGCACTGATCGAGGCTGACATTCTGGTCCGATCTGAGATCGAAGCCGAAATAGTCGGAATTATTTGAGGTCACCACCCGGCGGGCTTCGGCCGCTTGCGCTACAGACCCCCAGGCGAAAATGAGAAGAATCAAGATCGACAGACCACGAGCCGCCGCGCGCATCGCCATAACACCCTCCAGACACTGCTACGTCCGCGGCATGTTCAAGCTTCAGTCAAGCTTGTCAACACGAGGACGGGCAGGTTTCCGCCCACCAACGGTTCCCAAACCGGCCAATGACCGGTATGCCGATAGTTCATCCACGGGAAAGGGATCACGCTTTCTTGCGAAAACGCAGAAGGTGTGAATTCCAAGCCCTGCCTATTTCAGACAATTGGATTGTGGCCCCTTTACGAGCGCTTCAAAACTTCATTCCAATTTTAGTTTTGTAACCTAGGTTGTCCTGATGCCGGCGTATGAAGCGCAGATGTCGAAGGTAAGTGCGCCACGGCGCACGCTTTCGCGTGCGCTGATTGTGGCGTTGGCGTGCTCGAGCGTGCTCGTTGCCGAATCGGGGTCGGCGGCCGCCTTCGAGCTCTTCGGCATCAAATTGTGGGGCTCTTCGAATGACGAGGACGCCGATATCGTCGACCCGCTGCGCTATGCGGTGACCATCGAAGCGCCCGATGCCGACAAGGACCTGGTCAAGAAGCTCGAAAACGCCTCGTCGCTGAAATCCGACGAGGACCGCCCGGTTTCCGGCTCGCTCGGCCTTTTGGCAAAGGCGCGTAGCGACCGCGAACAGCTGGTCGCCGCGCTTTATGCCGACGCCCGTTATGAAGGCGTCGTCACCATCACCATCCAGGGCAAGGTGCTCGACGATTTGCCGCCCGATGCCGAATTTACGGGTCCGCAGCCGATCCCGGTGGTGATCAGCATCTCGAGCGGGCCCAAATTCACGCTCGGCAATATTCGGCTGGAGGGCGATGCCGCCGGGCTGGCGAGCGCCGATTTCGGCCTGATAGCCGGCGGCGATGCCGGCTCGGGCGCCGTGCTCAAGGCCGAGGCGCTGATCGTGCGGGCGCTGAAGCAGGAGGGCCGGCCGCTGGCCCGGATCACCGACAGGCAGGTCGTGGCCGAGCACACCACCTCGACGCTAGACGTGACGCTGACGGTGGCCGCCGGGCCGGTTGCCGGCTATGGCGACACCACCGTCGACGGCACCGAGCAGGTCGATCGCGAGTTCACCGAATATATGACCGGGCTGAAACGCGGCCGGCAATATTCGCCTGACGAGATCGACGATGCCCGCGACCGGCTGCTGAGGCTCGAAGTGTTCAACAGCGTGACGCTGAAGGAAGCCGACAGTCTCGACGCCGACGGCAACATTCCGATCGGCGTTCAGGTCAGCGAGCGCAAACCGCGCTATTTCGGCGTCGGCGGCACTTTCTCCAACACCGAAGGGCTAGGCCTGGAAGGCTATTGGGGCCACCGAAATCTGTTCGGCCGGGCCGAAAAGCTGCGCATCGAGGGCAAGATCAGCGGCATCGGCAGCAACGATCTCAGCGAGCTCAACTACAATGCCGGCATCATGTTCGAGAAGCCGGGCGTGATCGGGCCGGCTTCGAAATTCATCGCCAGCGTCAAGACCGTCCTCGAACATCCCGATGCCTACGACCATTTCTCGGTCAAGGGCAGCACCGGCCTGTCCTATGAGATCGACAAGAAGCAGACGGTTTCGGCTGAAATCGCGCTCGACTATTCCAGGATCACCGACGCCTTCGGCAAGCACAAATACCTGATCGCCAGCATTCCGCTGCAATATGTCTATGACAACAGGGACAACCGGCTCAATCCGACCAGCGGCTTCAGGGTTCTGGCCTATGCCGAACCGAGCTATGACATTCTGAGCGGCGCCGCCTTCCTCAAGCTCAGGGGCGAGGGGTCGGCCTATCAGTCGCTCGACACGGCCTCGAAATTCGTGCTTGCCGAACGCGTCGCGCTGGGTTCGATCGTCGGCACCGGCCTTCAGAACGTTCCAGCCGACAGGCGCTTCTATTCCGGCGGTGGCGGCTCGGTGCGGGGCTATGCCTATCAGGGCATCGGACCGAAGGACATCGACAATCAGCCGATCGGCGGGCTTTCCTTCTTCGAAACATCGGTCGAAATGCGCATTGCGCTGACCGACACGATCGGCATCGTGCCGTTCGTCGACGCCGGCACTGTCTCGACCACAGCGACGCCGGACTTTTCCGACGTGAAGGTCGGCGCGGGCGTTGGCCTGCGCTACATCACGCCGTTCGGGCCGCTGCGCATCGACGCCGCCGTGCCGCTCAACCGCGACCGTGGCGACCCGCGTTTCGGCATCTATGCCGGGATCGGACAGGCGTTCTGACGATGAAGATTTTGAAACGCATCCTTCGCCTGTTTTTCTACACGCTGCTGATCGTGGCGGCGGCGGGCATCGGCGCGCTGGTCGTGCTGACCAAGACCGAGCGCGGCCGCGAAAATCTCGCCGGCATCATCTCTGACATGGCCTCGTCAGGGGACAGCAAAGTCACGGTCAGCGGCATTAACGGTATCTGGTCCGGAGCGCTGACGGTCGACCATGTCGTGCTGGAAGACCGCGAGGGCGCGTGGCTGGTGGCCCGCAAGGTGGCCGTCGACTGGTCGCCGCTGGCGCTGCTGTCGAAGATTTTCAGCGCCGACCGCATAGCGGCCGAACGGATAGAACTGGCACGGCTGCCTGTGGCGAGCACCGAGCCGAGCCAGAGCGGGTCGGGCGGCCTGCCGGTTTCGCTTGATATCAGAGCGATCGATTTGCCGGAGATCGCGCTTGGCCAGCAACTTGCCGGCAGCGGTATTGCCGAACTTGCGGCCAAGGGATCGGCCAAGGTCGATGCGTCGCCGCTGGCGATCCAGACGGTGCTCAACGTTACCCGCCATGACGGCAAGCAAGGCAATGTCGACGCCAACATCCACTTCGCGCCGGATGAGAACAGGCTCGACCTCGATCTCAAGGCTTCCGAGCCGGCCGGCGGCATCATCGCCAACCTGCTCAAGCTACCCGGCGCGGCGCCGGTCAACATCGTTGTCTCGGGCACCGGGCCGCTGGCCAACTGGAGCGGCGTCGGCACCTTCATGGTCGATGGGCAGATCGTTACCCAGCTCACCGGCCGGCACCAGCTGACCGACAAGGGCAACCGGATCGAGGCCAAGGGCGACGGTTCGTTCGAAGGGTTCCTGCCGCAACAGTTCAAGTCGCTGTTTGCCGGCAAGACCAGTTTCGACCTCGCCGGCACCGCGACCGCAGCCGGCGGCGTCGACATCGAGCGCGCTGCGATCGAGAGCGACGCAGTTCATGGGACCGCTGCCGGCATGGTCGACCCCAAGGGCGCCAGCGACCTTTCGGTCGAACTCGTGGCCAAAGCCAAGCCGGTCACGGTCAATGTCGGTACCCAGGCGCAGCCGATCATGGTGGCCATCAACAAAGTGACCGCGCGCGCCTTCGGTGACGGCAAGGCGCCGATGATTTACGCCAGCGCTTCACTGGTCTCGGTGGTTGCGGGCGGTTCTCAGGTGAACAATCTCGATGCGCGGATCCATTCCGACGGTTTCGACATCGAGAACCGCAGCGGCCCGGTCAGCGTGTCGCTGGCGGCGGCCGGGCTGAAGACCGACGTCGCGACACTGGCCCCGCTGGTCACCGGCAAGCTGACGGCCTCTCTTTCCGGCTCGATCAGCAAGGATGAGATATCGCTCGATGAGGGTATGCTGCGCAGCGATGCGCTCAATGCCGGGCTGACGGCCAAGGTGGCGCTGGCCGACCTCGCCATGACGCTCAAGATGAATGCCGATGCTGTGTCGACGGCGCTGCCGCCGCAGATCAGTTCGCTGCTTGGCGAACGGGTCAAATTCTCGGCGGCCGCGACGCGCGATCCGCAGGGCTCTTTCGCCGCCAACTCGATCGAACTCACTTCCGGTTCGCTGAGCGCCAGCGGCACCGCCAGCGCGCAAGGCAGCGATATCCAGGCCGACATCAAGGGCAAGCTCGGCGACGTCTCGGTGCTGTCTTCGCTGGTCGGCGTGCCGGTCGCCGGCGGGGTCGATTTCGCGCTGACGGCAAGCGGCGCGCGCAACGCACCGGATTTCTCGGTTTCGGCCGACAGTGCCAGCCTGACGGCCTCCGGCCGCACGGTCAAGGAGATCAAGCTGACCGCATCGGGCAAGGCCGACATTGTGAGCCCGGCCGCAGATATCTCGCTGACCGGCGCGGTCGACGAACAGCCGCTCGCCATCAAGGCGGCGCTGGTGACGAGCGATGGCAAGCGCTCCATCAAGGGGCTCAGCGTAGCGCTGGGCGACAACAAGGTGTCGGGCGACCTCACGCTCGATGAAAAATTCCTGCCGCTGGGGACGCTGACGATCTCCGCGCCCGATATCGCGCCGCTGGCGTCGCTGGCCGGGCAGACGGCGGCCGGCGATATCGGCGGCACCGTGGTGTTCGCCAAAGACGGCGAGGCTCCCACCGTCACCATCAATGCAGCCAGCGTGTCGATCGCGCGCGGTGATGTGGCAGCCAAGGCAGTCACCGTCAGCGCACTGATCGCCAACTATCTCAACAGCCCTGCGATCTCCGGCACGATCAAGGCCGAGAGCGTGACCTCGGGAACGACCGTCGTCAGTGGCATCGGCGTCGACCTCAAGCGTGACGGCGACTGGACGAATTTCACCGGCGGCGCAACCATATCAGGCATTCCGGCGACAGCTGCCGGGCGGGCGAAGATTGCCGGCGGCGCGACCAGCGTCGAGATCGCGTCCGGCGAGGCGACGGTGCGCGGCATCAAGGTGGCGATCGCCGAGCCGTCGAGCCTGACCATTGCCGATGGCATAACCAACATTCAAAGGCTGGTAGTCGATCTCGGCGGCGGCTCGGTGACGCTGTCGGGCACGGCGGGCCAGACGCTCGATCTGGCGGCGACCTTCTCGGCGCTGCCGGCTGCGCTTGCCAATGGCTTTTCGCCCGGCCTCGATGCCGCGGGCACGCTCGACGGCACGGCGCAAATCACCGGGCCGTCGGCAAATCCCGACATTCGCTTTAATGCAAAACTGGCCGGCGCCGAGACCAGCCAGACCCGTCAGGCCGGGCTCGGACCGCTCGATGTCGATGCGGCCGGCAGCTATTCGACGGCCGGCGGCGTCGTGCTGGATCAGGCGACGCTGTCGGGTGAGAAAATCTCCGGCAAGGCGGCCGGCACCCTCAACCCGAACGGCGCCAGCGACTTCGCGCTCGACCTGACCTCGTCGGGGCCAAGCCTGCCGGTGACGCTCGGCGGCGTGGAAGGCCCGATCAAGCTCGAACTGCAGGCGCTGTCCGTGAAGGCGGCGGGGCAGGCTGCGCAAGCCAAGCTCGATATCTCGGCGGTGTTGCCGTCGCTGGCGACGAATTTCACCAAGGTCGAAGGCATCGCGCTGGCGCTGCATTCCGACGCGTTCGATGTGAGAAGCCGCACCGGTCCGATCTCGGGCACGGTGACGGCGGACAAGATAGGTCTGGACAATCCGACCATCGCACCGCTGATCGCCGGCAAAGTCACCGCCAAGGTCGCGGGCAGCCTGGCGGCCGATGCGATCACCATCGACAGCGGCTCGGTGCAGGGCGATGCGCTGGGCAGCGCCTTCAATGGCCGTGTCGGCTTTGCCGATGGAGCAATCGACCTCAACCTCAACGCCGACGTGCTGTCGGCGGCGTTGCCGGCGGCGGCGCGCAGCGTGCTGGCAGAGCGCACGCAGCTCAGCGCCACGCTGAAGCGGGATGCCAATGGCAATGTCAGCGCCAATCCGGTCAGACTGGCGTCGGGCGCACTGACCGCGGACGGTCAGGCCAGCCTCGCCGACAACAAGCTTAGCGCAAATATCAAGGGTGCACTGGCCGACATCTCGCTGTTGTCGAAAGATGCCAAAGGCGCGATCAGCTTTGCACTCAACGCGCAGGGGCCCAGCCTGGCCCCGGATCTGTCGCTGACGGTCAGCAGCGACCGGCTTCTCGTGGCGGAACGCGAAATCACCGGGTTGAAGCTGACCGCCACCGGCAAGGCCGATGCCGCCGATCCGGCGGCCAATGTGCAACTGACCGGCAATGTTGCTGGGCAGGCGCTGCAAGGCAGCGCGGTGCTGGCGACGGCGGACGGCAAGAGCGCCATCAACGGCCTGCTGCTGTCGCTCGGCAAGAACAAGATTTCCGGCGACCTTGCGCTCGACGAGGCTTTCGTGCCGGTCGGCACCATCGCGCTCGACCTGCCGGATATCGGGCCCCTGGCGGCGCTGGCGCTGGAAAAGGCCGAAGGCGACGTGCGCGGCACCATCGCCTTCTCAAAGACCGCGGATGGCCCGAACGTCGCCGTCAAGGCTGCGACCGCTTCGATTACGCGCGGCGACCTGCAGGCGAAGACGGTGTCGATCGATGCGCTGGTCGCCAACTATCTCGCCGCGCCGGTCATCTCGGGCAAAATTCGCGCCGACAGCGTCATTTCCGGCGGCACCGCCATCAGCGGCATCGATGTCGATTTGAAGCGCGACGGCGACTGGACCGGGTTTTCCGGCGGCGCCACCGTCAAGGGCATTCCGGCGAAGGCTGCGGGCAGGATAAAGGTGGCTGGCGGCACCACCACCATCGAACTCGCTTCCGGCCAGGCCACGGTGCAGGGCATCAAGGCGGCCATCGCCCAGGCCTCGACCGTCAGCATCGCCAACGGCACAACGACGCTGGACAAGCTGGTGCTCAATCTCGGTGGCGGCACGGCGACGGTGACCGGCAAGGTCGGGCAGGCACTCGACATCAGTGCCGCGCTGTCGAAGGTGCCGGCTTCGCTGGCCAACAGTTTTTCGCCGGGCCTCCAGGCCGCCGGTTCGATTTCAGGGACTGTGAAGGTGACGGGCGCGTTGGGCAATCCGGCTGTCGCCTTCGATATCGATGCCGGCGGGGTGCAGACCTCGCAGACGCGCAGCGCCGGTCTTGGCGGCATGAATATCTCTTCGTCGGGAACATTTGCCGGCAAGAAGCTCACCTTCAACGCCGACATCAGCGACGGCGCCGGGCTTGGCCTCAAGGGCGGCGGTACGGTGACGACGGCCGGCACACCAGCGCTGGTGCTCGACTTCAACGGCAAGGTGCCATTTTCCTTCCTGGCCGCCAAGCTTGCGGCGCAAGGCCTGTCGCTCAGCGGCACCGCCAACGTCAATATCCAGATGCGCGGCCCGGCGGCGTCGCCGGTGATCGGCGGCACGGTCAGCACGTCGGGCGCCCGCCTGGTCGACGCGCGCTCCGGCCTTGCCGTCAACGACATTGCCGCCGACATTTCGATCGGCAACGGCGTTGCCCGGATCAACCGGCTGACCGGCACGCTGTCGACACGCGGCAGCCTGTCGGCCTCCGGCACCCTCGGCATCAATCCGGCGCAAGGTTTCCCAGCCGATTTGTCTATCAAGCTGGTTGACGGCCGCTATACCGACGGCAGGGTGGTGACAGCCAATCTCGGCGGCGACCTGACCATCAAGGGGCCGCTCACCTCGGCGCCGGTGATTTCGGGCACCGTCAATCTGGCCAAGACCGTCATCACCGTTCCCGATAAGCTGCCGGGCTCGCTGGCAGCGCTCGGTGTCAAGCACAAGAACGCGCCCGCCTCCGTGCGGGCGCAGGACAAGGCCTTGCGACCGGCGGCGGCCAGCGGTGGTGGCGGCAGTGGGCTTGTCCTCGACGTCACGGTCAATGCGCCGAACCAGATCTTCATCCAGGGCAGGGGCGTCGATGCCGAGTTCGGCGGTTCGCTGAGGTTGACCGGCCCGGCGGCTTCGCCGCAGGCGGTCGGCACCTTCACCTTGCAGCGTGGGCGGCTGTCGATCCTCGGCAAGCGGCTGACCTTTACCGAAGGCACGGTCGGCTTTTCGGGCTCGCTGGTGCCCTACCTCAACTTGACCGCGACATCGACCACGACCAGCGCCACCGTCACCATCGTCGTCTCGGGCGAAGCCACCAATCCGAAATTCGACTTCTCCTCGGTGCCGGCGCTGCCCGAGGACGAGGTGCTGGCGCAGCTGATTTTCGGCCGCTCTATGTCGAACCTGTCGCCGCTTCAGATCGCGCAGCTGGCCGAGGCCGCCGGCCAACTGGCCGGCGTCGGCGGCTCGACCTCGCTGCTCGAAAACCTGCGCAGTGCAATCGGCGTCGATGACCTGGATGTGACCACCGATGACCAGGGCGGCACCGCCGTGTCGGCGGGCAAGTACCTCAATGACCGCACCTATGTGACGATCCAGAAAGGCGACAGGCCAGGATCGGGCAAGGCGACGATCGACCTCAATGTGGGACGCGGCGTCAAGCTGCGCGGCGAGGCCAACGATGGCGGCGAGGCCAAGGGCGGCATCTTCTACGAAAAGGAATATTGAGTTCCTGGCCCTTACCGCCGCCGGAACTGGCGCTGTCTCAACCCGCCCAAATGTATCAGTTACTCGCCTAAGCAGATTCCGGCGGAATCTGGGCGCGCTAGCACTTTTGCGCCAAGTCTGTCGTTATCACGCGAACCGCTCCCTTTTCAAAGTTGCACATTCCCTAACAGGTTCCGTAGCCATGCCGTCTTTGACATCACGGCAGGGATGCGGAATGTTAAAAGGCGGAAAGCCAACAATGGGAGTTAAGGTATGACAAATTACAAGAGTAATGGCGATCGCGTTCCCGATCACATCCTGGCCATGGCCGAAGAAGCCAAGGCAGGCAAAGTCGATCGCCGCGAGTTCCTCGCCATGGCCAGCGTGTTCGGCGCGTCGACTGCGATGGCCTACGGCATGCTCGGCGTAGCCGTGCCGACCCAAGCCAGGGCCGAAGAGGTGCAGGGCAAGAAGGGCGGCATCCTTAAAGTCGCGCAATGGGTCAAGGATCCCAAGGATCCGCGCAAGGCCGACTGGTCGGAAATCGCCAATGCCGAGCGTCAGGCGCTTGAGCCGCTGGTCAAGTACACCAGCGAATACACGTTCCGCCCGTACCTTCTGGAGAGCTGGGAGGTCAACGACGACGCCACCGAGTACACGCTGCATGTGCGCAAGGGTGTGACCTGGTCGAATGGCGATGCCTTCACCGCCGATGACGTCATCTTCAATCTCAAGCGCTGGGCCGACAAGAAGGCCGAGGGCAATTCCATGCCTGGCCGTCTCGGCACGCTGGTCAAGGACGACAAACTCGACGAAAGCGCCGTGACCAAGGTTGACGACCACACCGTCAAGCTGAAGCTCGGCAAGGCCGACATCGCGCTCATTCCGAACATGTGCGATTATCCCGGTCTCATCGTCCACAAGAGCTTCGACGAGAAGGGCGGCGACTTCAAAGCCTGCCCGATCGGTACCGGTCCGTTCGAGCTCGTCTCCTACGATGTCGGCCAGAAGGTGGTCTACAAGCGCCGCGAGGACAACAAGTGGTGGGACGGCGAGGTGTTCCTCGACGGCATCGAATTCGTCGACTACGGCACCGATCCGGCAGCCATGGTCAGTGCCTTCGAGGCGGGCGAAGTCCATACCAATTTCGAGACCTCGGCCGACTATGTGTCGATCCTCGACGGACTGGACCTGGTCAAGTCCGAAATCGTCACCGCCTCGACCATCGTGTGCCGCACCAACATCAACAACAAGCCTTACGGCGATCAGAAGGTGCGCAACGCGCTGCAGTTGGCGGTCGACAACAATGTCGTTCTGCAGCTTGGCTACGGAAATGCCGGCACGGTGGCTGAAAACCACCATGTCTGCCAAATCCACCCGGAATATTACGAGCTGCCCAAAGTCGCTCGCGATCCGGCCAAGGCCAAGGCGCTGATGGCGGAAGCCGGCCAGGCCGACTTCGAGCATGAGCTGATCACGGTCGACGAAGACTGGCACAAGAATACCGGCGACGCCATCGCCGCGCAGATGCGCGACGCCGGCCTCAAGGTAAAGCGCACGGTGCTGCCGGGCTCGACGTTCTGGAACGACTGGACCAAGTACCCGCTGTCGATGACCAACTGGAACATGCGCCCGCTCGGCGTTCAGGTTCTGGCGATCGGCTATCGCACTGGCGAGGCGTGGAACGAGTCGGCCTATTCCAACCCCGAATGGGATGCCAAGCTCAATGCAGCATTGGCTGTCGCCGATGCGGCCAAGCGCAAGGAAATGATGAAGGACATCGAGCAGATCCTGCAGGATTCCGGCATCATGATCCAGCCATACTGGCGCAAGCTCTACAGCCACTCGGTCAAGGCGGTGCAGAATTACAAGATGCATCCGACCTTCGAGCGCGACTACGGCAAGGTCTGGCTCGACCAGGCGTGATTGGAACGTCAGGGAAGGGGCGCTTCGCTCCTTCCCGTCACGCCTCGCATGGCCCAGAACCGGAAGCCGCCGCAGCAAAAAGTTGCGGACTCTCCTGAAAGACCGTTCAATAAAACTGGGTTGATTGCATCCGAGTGCCGATTTGACGGCCAACTCTGCCGGCAACGGCAAAGCTGGTTTTTCGAACTGGCTCCAACCCCAACCAGACCGGCAGGGGACCGCCATGCTTTCTTTCGTAATCCGGCGTCTCGGCACCATGGCATTGACGATGCTGTGCCTGACGATGATCGTCTTCTTCCTGATCAACCTCGAGCCTAATTTGAAGAAGCTGGCGATCAGCCAGACCGAAATGCACACATCGGCCGAACAGCTCGAAAGCTGGCTGGTCAACCATGGCTACCGGCAGAACTTCTTCGTGCGCTACGGGCAATGGCTGGGCGTCGTCCCGAAGCAACCGGTGACCGATCCGGCGACCGGCAAGCCGACGCAGCGTTTCTCCTTCTGCAACGATCCGCTGGAGCCGAAATTCTCCGGCATCCTGGAAGGTGATTTCGGCTGCTCGACCAAGTTCAAAACCTCCGTTGCGTCAAAGCTCTTCCCCGCACTCGCCGCCACCGGTATCCTGATGCTCTGCGTGCTGTTGGTGATGGTGCCAATTTCGCTGCTGATTGGCATCCTGGCCGGCATGCGCGAGGGCTCGCGAACGGACCGAACGCTGTCCGTCGCATCGATCGCGTCGACGGCGACGCCCGAATATGTGTCCGGCGTCATCTTCACCGTCATCTTCGCCTCCTGGCTCGGCTGGCTGAACGGTTCGGCCGCCTCGGCAAGCCAGGGCATCACCTTCTACAATTTCACCCTGCCGGTGATGACGCTGGCGATCTACGGCATCGGCTACATCGCCCGCATGACACGCGCCTCGATGGTCGAGGTGATGACGCAGCAATATATCCGCACCGCCCGGCTGAAAGGGCTTTCCTTCGGCAGCGTCGTCGTCAAGCACGCGCTGCGCAATGCGCTGATTGCGCCCTTCACCGTCATCATGCTGCAATTTCCCTGGCTGCTTACCGGCGTCGTCATCGTCGAGGTGATGTTCCGCTACCAGGGCTTTGGCTACACGCTGGTCGAGGCCGCCGGCAACAACGACATCGATCTGCTGCTTGGCTGTTCACTGGTCTCGGTGTTCATCGTGCTGATCACGCAGCTCATTTCGGATGTCGGCTACGCGTTCCTCAATCCGCGTATCAGAGTTCAATAGGGGGCTGGGGCAGATGCAGGTCGAATATATCGGTGCCTTCAATGTCGTGCTCGGCGTGATTGGGCGTTTCTGGCCAGTCTGGTTAGGGCTTGCCCTGGTGATGGGGGTGAGCTTCACCTACAAGAAAAGGCTCGGCCTCTACGGCCAGTTGTTCGATAGCGGCGTCGGCATAGTCGGTGTCGGCATCTGCCTGTTCTGGCTGTTCACGGCAATCTTCGCGTCGACCGTCGCGCCCTTCGATCCGCTCGCCCAGGTCCCGATCATGAAGGATGCGCTGCCGGGCGCGCTCGAGCCGGTATCGAAACTCATCTACTATTTCGGCGGCGACAAGCTCGCCCGCGATGTCTTTTCGCGCATGGTTTATGGCAGCCAGATCGTGCTGATCATCGCACCGGCGGCGACGGGTTTCGCGCTGATGGTCGGCATTACGCTCGGTCTGCCCGCCGGCTACTATGGCGGCCGGATCGACACTGTACTGTCCTTCCTGGCCAATCTGGTGCTGGCCTTCCCGGTGATCCTGCTGTTTTACCTGCTGGTGACGCCGGGCATCATGGATACGCCGATCCCATACGCCATGGCCGGGCTGTTCTTCCTGTTCCCGATCATCTTCTTTTCGGTGCTGTTCTGGACCCGCTACAAGAACCGGCCGGACCGGCTCTATATATTGCTCGGGCTGACGCTGATCATCGGCGGCTGGGTCTATGCCGGCCTGGTCTTCGATGCCGATCCGTTCAAGATTATCCACATCGATCCCAACCAGCTCAACATCTTCGTGGCGGTGGTGTTCGCCTCCAGCCCCGGCGTATTCCGCATCGTGCGCGGCCTGGTGATGGACATCAAGACGCGCGACTATGTGGCGGCGGCGCAGACGCGCGGTGAATCGCCCTGGTACATCATGCTGTGGGAGATCCTGCCCAATGCGCGCGGGCCGCTGATCGTCGATGCCTGCCTGCGCATCGGCTACACCACGATCCTGCTCGGCACGCTCGGCTATTTCGGGCTGGGTCTGGCGCCGGAGAGCCCGGACTGGGGCACCGCAATCAAGGACGCCAGCCGCCTGCTGCGCTCCTTCATCCACCCGGCGCTGCCGCCGACGATCGCGCTGATGTCGTTCGTGCTGGGCTTGAACCTGCTTGCCGACTCGCTGCGCGAACAATCGATGAAAGACTGATCTGCGGGTTTCGGCCCGCGAGCATGAAAATAGGATTGGAGCGACCCATGAATGAGGCAGTTCGAAATCCCCCAAAGTCGACCAATGGGCCGATCATCGAGATCGAGAACCTGTCGATCTCCTTCTTCACCCGCAAGGGCGAGATCCCCGCCGTCATGGACTTTTCCTGCACGGTGATGCCGGGCGAAGCCATGGGCATCGTCGGCGAGTCCGGCTGCGGCAAGTCGACCGTGTCGCTCGGCATCATGCGCGACCTCTCCAACATCGGAAAGATTGTCGGCGGCAAGATCAAGTTCCAGGGCAAGGACATGGGCGAGCTGTCCGACGAGGAGTTGCGCTCCATCCGCGGCAACAAGATCGCCATGATCTACCAGGAGCCGATGGCGAGCCTCAATCCGGCGATGAAGGTCGGCCAGCAATTGATGGAAGTGCCGCTGATCCACGACAAGGTGTCGAAGGAAGAGGCTTACAAAAGGGCGCTCGAAATGGTGCGCTCGGTGAGATTGCCCGATCCCGAACGCATGATGCGTTCCTATCCGCACCAGCTGTCCGGCGGCCAGCAGCAGCGCATCGTCATTGCCATGGCGCTGCTGTCGAAGCCGGCGCTGCTTCTGCTCGATGAACCGACGACGGCGCTCGACGTGACGGTGGAGGCCGGCATCGTCGAACTGGTCAAGGGGCTGGGCGAGAAGTTCGGCACGTCGATGATCTTCGTGTCGCACAATCTGGGCCTCATCCTCGAGACCTGCGACCGCATCACGGTGATGTATTCGGGCGAAGCGGTCGAGACCGGCAAGATCAAGGACGTGTTCGACCGGATGCGTCACCCCTATACGCAAGGGCTGTTCCGCTCGATTCCGCTGCCGGGCGCCGACAAGAATTCGCGGCCCCTGATCTCTATCCCCGGCCAGTTGCCGCTGCCGCATGAGCGGCCCAAGGGCTGCAATTTCGGCCCGCGCTGCCACCATTTCGTTGAGGGCCTCTGCAATGCCGCCGAAATCCCGATGATCGAGGTCGCCGGTCACGAAGGGCATTTCTCGCGCTGCGTGCGCTTCAACGAGATCGACTGGGAAGCGCTGCCTCCCGGCGCCAAGAAGGTCAATGAGAAGGTTGTGCCCGGCGCGCCGGTGCTCAAGATCGAGGATTTGAGAAAATACTACAAGGTCGGCGGCAGCGAAGTGTTCGGCTCCAGCGAAGGCCGCGTCGTCAAGGCCAATGAGACGATCTCGTTTATGGCCCGCGAATCCGAGACCGTCGCCATCGTCGGCGAGTCCGGCTGCGGAAAGTCGACGCTGGCCAAGGTCCTGCTCGGGCTGGAGACGGCAAGTGCCGGCACAGTGACGCTGGGCAACAAGGAGATCCAGTCGACCGGCATCGAGAAGCGCAGCGTCGAAACGGTGTCATCGATCCAGATGGTGTTCCAGAACCCGTTCGATACGCTCAATCCCAGCCACTCCGTCGGTTCGCAGATCATCCGCACGCTGGAAAAATTCAAAGTCGGCAACAATGTCGCGGAGCGGCGCAAGCGCATGCTGGAGCTGCTTGACCTGGTGAAGCTGCCGCGGGCCTTCGAGACGCGCAAGCCGCGTCAGCTCTCAGGCGGCCAGAAGCAGCGCATCGGCGTGGCGCGTGCCTTTGCCGGCGATGCCAAGGTGGTGGTGGCCGACGAGCCGGTGTCGGCACTCGACGTCTCGGTGCAGGCGGCGGTGACCGAGCTGCTGATGGACATCCAGCGCAAGAACAAGACGACGATGCTGTTCATCAGTCACGATCTGTCCGTCGTGCGCTACATCGCCGACCGGGTCGTCGTCATGTATCTCGGCTACATCGTCGAGCAGGGTACGACCGACCAGATCTTCGCGCCACCCTATCACCCCTACACAGAGGCGCTGCTGTCGGCTATCCCGATCGCCGACACCAGCGTGGTCAAACGGCACATCGTGCTCGAAGGCGATATCCCGTCGGCGATGAACCCGCCGAGCGGGTGCCCGTTCCAGACGCGCTGCGGCTACAAGAGGCTGGTGCCGGACAATCTGTGCGAGACCAAGGTGCCGCCGGTGAAGCATCTCGGCGATGGCCATATGAGCCTGTGCTGGCTGTCGGACGATGTGCTGGCGACGATGGAGCCGGTGATCAAGTTCGACAGGGAACACGCAGCGCATGAGGGCGTGCCGGAAGACGCACCGGATGGGATCGGCCCCGGTTTCGCCGGCGAACCGCCGAAGCGCCCGCATGGCAAGAAGCCGAGCTGACCAGCCATAGAGGCAATGCCGCTCGTTGGCGCATTGCCGCAGCGTCGCCATAGCTCAAGGAACGACAGCTACGTTCGCTTGAATATTGCTGTCCATTGCTTTATGTGATGCGTGATGTTTGATGCGCCGTAGGGAGCATATTGTGAGAACCACACTTGCAATCGATGACGATGTCCTACTTGTGGCCAAGGCCATGGCGCGACAGCAGGATCGCAGCGTTGGCGATGTCATTTCCGATCTGGCTCGCCGCTCACTGCGCAGGCCACCGACCGGCGGTGAACGCAACGGCATCCCCTTGCTTGCATCGCGGCCCGACGGCCCGATGGTCGATCTCGAAATGGTCAATGCGCTTCGCGACGAATTGCCGTGACCTTCCTGCTCGACGTCAATGTGTTGATTGCGTTGATCGATCCAGCTCACGTTGCGCATGAAGATGCCCATCGGTGGTTCCAATCCACCGGGCATTTATCATGGGCAACATGTCCCATTACCGAGAATGGCGTCATCAGGATTGTAAGCAACCCGAAATACCCCAATTCTCCGGGTTCTCCCGCCGTGGTGGCGCAGATTGTCGGCAAGCTGCATGCCCTTTCAGGACATCAGTTCTGGCCTGACGAGATCAGCCTTGTCGGTTCCAACGACATCGATGCAGCCAGGATCCTCACCCCGGCACAGGTAACGGATAGCTATCTGTTGGGACTCGCCAAGGCGCGTGACGGCCAATTGGCGACGTTTGACCGAAAGCTGTCGACGGCAGCGGTAAAGGGAGGGAGGTCGATCCTCCACCTGATCCCAAGCGAATGAATGGCTGAGTTCCGCTTCGATCGCAAACTGCGTGGCTGCAAGACCGCTTGGCAACGTCAGCTGCCGCATTGCTGCAGCTGTTCGGCATAGTCGCGGGCCATCTTTTCGGTCGCCCTGGCATAGCCCTGCACGCCGGCATCGCCACGGTTACCGCGGCCGTAGGCGGTCCAGCCGAGATAGTAGGCGAGATAGAGATTGTAGGTGTCGTTGCGGGCGACGCCGAACGTGTCTGATGTCTTGGAATGATACCAGCCGACGAAATCGATGGCATCGGCAAATTTGGTCCGCCGCGCCGCCCAGCTGCCGGTCTCGCTCTGATATTGCGACCAGGTGCCGTCGAGCGCCTGCGAGAAACCGGTGGCCGACGAGACATGTTTCCACGGAATGAAGCCGAGCAGTTTGGTACGCGGCGGCCTGGCATTGCTCTTGAAACCGGATTCCTTGCGCACCGTCGCCATCAGCACGGGGACGGGGACGCCGTATTTCTGCGAGGCGCGCTCGGCGGCCGACTGCCAGTTGTCGAACCAGCCGTCGTTCTGGTCGAAGACGGCGCAGACATTGTTGATATGGTTGGGCGGCGTCGCGCAGGCCGGCAAAGCCAGCAGCACGCCAACCGCTACAATTTTACTCAAACTCGAACTACGCATCCGCAGACGAATAGGCCGAAATCATAAAGGGAATCTTGCGGCGTTTCTTAACGGCTTGCCGGCCCGGCTCCGCTGAGTGGGACCTGTATCATTATTCCGACCTTTTGCGTCGCCTCTGTCTCCATACGAATTCAAAAATGCCGCCTTGGCTAAAATCACGCCCGCGAAGGGCGTATTTCTGACAGCGATATCCGGATGCCGGCGCTCTGATGCCAGGCATGAATGAACCAAGACGAAAGCGCGGCGCGGAGCGAACCAGCAACCGGGGGCCCGCCGCCATCCCGCAACTTCCACTGCGGCGGGTGACCAATCCCTATCCGCCGATGGCGATGCTCTCAGTCGATCAGGTCGAAGCGATCCACCAGGCGTCGATGCACATTCTGGAAAATTTCGGCATCGAGGTGATGTCTCAGCGGGCGCTGGCGCTGTTCGAGAAGGCGGGCGCAAAGGTCGACCATGCAACGGCCAATGTCCGCATCGACCGGGGCCTTGTCGCCGAGGCGCTGAAGACCACGCAGTCCAGCTATCGGCTGACGCCGCGCAACCCCGCCAACACCATTCATCTCGGCGGCAACACGATCAATTTCACCCTCGTCGCCGGGCCGCCCAATGTGCACGACATGGAGCGCGGCCGGCGCGCCGGAAACTTGCACGACTATGCCGATCTGACCCGGCTGGCGCAGCATTTCAACTGCATCCACATGCTCGGCAACCAGGTCTGCGCGCCGGTGGAACTGCCGGCCAACACCAGGCACATGGATACCTATTTCACCAATCTGACGCTGACCGACAAATCGTTCCATGTCTCGGCGATCGGACGAGGCCGGGCGCTGGACGGCATCGAGATGATGGCAATCGCGCGCGGGCTGACGCTGGACGAGATGCGCGATGATCCCGGCATTGCCACCATCATCTCGGTCAACTCGCCGCGCCGCTTTGACGAGATGATGGCCGAGGGGCTGATGACCATGGCCGAATTCGGCCAGTCGGTGGCGGTGACGCCGTTCACGCTGATGGGCGCGATGAGCCCGGTGACGCTCGCCGGCGCCCTGGCGCAGCAGAATGCCGAGGCGCTGTTCGGCGTGGTGCTGACGCAACTGGTGCGCCCCGGCGCGCCGGTGATGTACGGCGCCTTCACCTCCAACGTCGACATGAAGTCGGGCGCGCCGGCCTTCGGAACGCCGGAGAACACCAAGGCCAACATCGCCTCGGGGCAATTGGCGCGGCGCTATTCTCTGCCCTACCGCACGACGCCGGGGTCGGCATCGAATGCGGCGGACGCGCAAGGCGCCTACGAGACGCTGATGGCGCTGTGGGGCGCTGTGCTCGGCCACGGCAACCTCGTCTACCACGCCGCCGGCTGGCAGGAGGGCGGGCTGACGGCATCGTTCGAAAAGCTCATCATCGATGTCGAGATGATCCAGCACATGATGGAATTCCTGCGCCCGATCGTCGTCGACGAGGCGGAGCTTGCTGTCGAGGCGCTGGGCGCGGTGCCGACCGGCGGCCATTTCTTCGGCGAACCGCACACGCTGGAACGCTATGCCACCGCCTTCTACCAGCCGATGCTGTCCAACTGGCAGAATTACGAGGCCTGGCAGGAAGCCGGCGGCCTCGACACCACGGCGCGCGCGACGCGGCTGTGGAAGAAGGCGCTGGAAGATTATGTCGAGCCGGTGATGGACATCGCCGTGCGCGAGGCGCTGGAGGCGTATGTGGCCAGGCGCAAGGAAGCGATCGGGCAGGGCGACCCGTGACTTTAGCGTCGGCGCGCGGCGCTGCCTTTCTGATTCACCTTATCTCCTCAACTCATTGATAACAGAGCAAAACTCATGAAATCGCATGCAAAGGTCGTGGTCATTGGCGGTGGCGTCGTCGGGTGCTCCGTGCTGTTCCATCTGGCGCGTCATGGCTGGACCGATGTCGTGCTTTTGGAGCGCGACGAGCTGACCTCCGGCTCGACCTGGCATGCGGCCGGCGGCATGCACACGATCAATGGCGACCCCAACGTCGCCAAGCTGCAGAAATACACGATCTCGCTCTACAAGGAGATCGAGGAGCTGTCGGGACAGGCGACCGGCGTGCATCTGACGGGCGGCGTGCTTCTGGCGGCGACCGAGGCGCGGCTCGACTGGCTGCGCGGCGTCGTCGCCAAAGGGCGTTACCTCGGCATCGAGCTCGAAGAAATATCGGCCAATGAAGCGGCCGAGCTGATGCCGCTGCTCGACCCGAAACAATTCGTCGGCGCCGTCCGCAACAAGGAGGACGGCCATCTCGATCCCTCCGGCGTTACGCATGCCTATGCCAAGGCCGCGCGGAAACTGGGCGCCGAGGTCGAGCGCTTCACCAAGGTCGAGGACATTGTGCGCCGGCCCGACGGCATGTGGCGCGTCATCACCAACAAGGGCGAAGTGGTGGCCGAGCATGTCGTCAATGCCGGCGGGTTATGGGCGCGCGAGGTCGGCCGCATGGTCGGGCTGGAACTGCCGGTGCTGGCCATGGAGCACATGTACCTGATCACCGAGGATATGCCCGAGGTTGCGGCGTGGAACGCCAAGACCGGCACCGAGATCATCCACGCCGTCGATTTCGATGGCGAGCTTTATCTGCGCCAGGAGCGCGGCGGCATGCTGATGGGCACGTATGAGAAGGCCAACAAGGTGTGGTCCGAATTCCAGACACCGTGGAATTTCGGCCATGAACTGCTGGAGCCGGATATCGACCGCATCGCGCCGTCGCTCGAAGTCGGCTTCAGGCATTTCCCGGCCTTCGAGAGGACAGGCATCAAGCAGATCATCAACGGGCCCTTCACCTTCGCGCCGGACGGCAATCCGCTGGTCGGGCCGGTGCGCGGCCTCCCGGGCTTCTGGGTCGCCTGCGGGGTCATGGCGGGCTTTTCACAAGGCGGCGGCGTCGGCCTGGCGCTGTCCAACTGGATGATCGAGGGCGATCCCGGCGCCGACATCTGGGCCATGGATGTGGCGCGCTACGGCGACTGGGCGACGATGGCCTTCACCAATGCAAAGGTGCGCGAGAATTATTCGCGCCGCTTCTCGATCCGCTTCCCCAATGAGGAACTGCCCGCCGGGCGGCAGCTGAAGACGACGCCGATCTACGATTTGCTGTCGGCCAGGCGCGCGCAATGGGGTGTGTCCTATGGGCTGGAAGTGCCGCTGTGGTATGCGCCGGAGGGCGTCAAGGACGAATTCTCGTGGCGTCGGTCCAGCGATTTTTCCCAGGTCGCCAATGAGGTTGCGACGGTTCGTGAGAGCGTCGGCCTGGCGGAGATTTCGAACTTCGCCAAATACAAGGTGACCGGCGAGGGGGCGGCCGCTTGGCTCGACCGGATCTTTGCCTGCAAGTTGCCCAAGCCAGGCCGCATGACGTTGGCGCCGATGCTGAAGGACGACGGCAAGCTCATCGGCGATTTCACGCTGGCCAATATCGGTGCCCCCAATTCCAACGGGACCGAGTGGTTCATCGCCGGCTCCGGTATCGCCGAGCAGTATCATATGCGCTGGTTCGAGGCGCATTTACCTGCGGATAGCTCAGTGCGCATAGAGGCGCTGGGGCAGAAACTGACCGGTCTGGCGATCGCCGGACCCAAGGCGAGGGAGGTGCTGGCAAAGGCCAGCCGCGCGGATGTCGCCAACACCGCATTCCCGTTCATGGCGGTCGCGAAAATGGACATCGGCACGGCGCCGTGCCTGGTCGGCCGCGTCAGCTACACCGGCGATCTCGGCTACGAGATCTGGGTGGCGCCGGAATATCAGCGCGCTGCCTTCCAGGCGTTGATGGCGGCAGGCGAGGAATTCGGCCTCGGCCTGTTCGGCTCGCGCGCGCTCAATGCGCTGCGGCTGGAGAAAAACTACGGCTCATGGGCGCGCGAATACCGGCCGATCTACGGGCCGCTGGAGGCCGGGCTCGACCGTTTCGTCGCCTATGGCAAGGATGCCGATTTCATCGGTAAAACCGGCGCTCTTGCCGAGCGCAAGCAGGGCGGCAAGCTCAGGCTGCGCACATTTATCCTCGATGCCGATGATGCCGATGTCATCGGCGACGAGCCGATCTGGTACGGTGGCGCGGTGCGCGGTTGGGTGACCTCAGGCGGCTATGCGCATCACTCGAAAAAATCCGTCGCCATCGGCTATGTGCCGAAGGAGATCGCCGATGAGAGCGACGGCTTCGAGATCGAACTTTTGGGCAAGCGCCACGCGGCGCGCGTTCAGGCAGCGCCGCTCTTTGACGCGAACTTCGAGCGAATGCGCGCCTGAAGCGCTTCGGCTTCGCCGAGGCGCTTCAGAGTCTTGTTTTGTGCAAGTCGTTATCCCAAAACCGCTGCGCACTTTTGGGCGACATGCATCAGCCGCGTCAGGTGCTGCGGCGGTTGTCGAGCGCGAAGGCGCCGGCGCCGGCAAACACCAGATAGAGGAAGATGAAGCAGAAGGAGATTGCCGCGTCGCCGCTGTTGTTGACCGGGAAGAAGTCGCGCGGGTAGTGCGCCATGAAATAGGCGATGGCCATCTCGCCGGCCAGAAGGAACGCGACCGGGCGGGTGAACAGACCGAGCGCCAGCAGGATGCCACCGGCGAACTCCAGGATGCCTGCCGTCGCCGTCAGGCCGCTAAGAGCGTGAGGCTCGGCGCTGACCGGAAAATTGAACAGTTTCTGCGAGCCATGCTCGAGGAACTGCAGGGCCGTCATGATGCGCAGGACGCCGAGTGCCTGCGGCTGAAATCTGGCGAGACCGTCAAAAAGCTTCATCTAAACTCCATTTTTCCAACCCTGCGGCCCGGCCATAAATTATCACCCGGCGCTGGACCATTCACTTCGCGTGGCCTGTCATCAACAATCGGTGATTGGAAATCACTTCCAGTCTGGACTTCAAAATTTGTTCTCGTTATGGTTGCATACAGCTCGTTTAAGTTGTATGCCTGCGTGTAGACACTCCAAACCAAACGGGTTCCTAGCCATGAAAAAAGTCGCCGTCAGCCTGTTCGCAATTCTCGCAAGCACCAGTTTCGCCATGGCCGCTGATGCTGGCTGCGATGCCTTCAAATGGCCGGTGACACGCGAGCAGGAACTGTTTCCGGCTGCGCCCGCCGCGCAGTCAGGTGCCTCTCTTGCTTTCGGCGAAGCCGCGGATATGGCGCTGGAGCCGGTCGATGCGGTCAGCTTCACGGTCTCACCGCAACGCGCGCCGGCAGCCGGCACATTCGGCGCGACGGCAAACGTGGCGGTGCCACCGGAAGGAGAGCTCCAGATCAGCCTATCCGACGAGGCCTGGGTCGACGTCATTCAGGATGGCCAAGCGGTGAAATCAGCGGGTTTCACCGGCGTGAAGACCTGCCCCGGCATCCGCAAGAGCGTGCGCTTCAAGCTGACGCCTGGCGCAGCCACGATCCAGCTCAGCGGCGCCAGGAAAGAGAACCTCAAGGTCGCGGTGCTGGCGCCGGAGTGACCGCGCCCGGACGCGCCTCTCATCGCACCGGCGTGCGATGAGAGCAGTTTCCGTGCAGGCGAGTACCGGAGGGGATCAGCGGCCCGGCGCGATCAGCGCGAAATAGGCGCCTTGCGGATCGGTGAACTGGGCAATCCATTGGCCGGTCGGCACCGGCATCGGACCCATGACAATCTTGCCGCCATTGTCGGTGACGCGTTTGGCGGCTGCGTCGATGGCGTCGACATTGAAGTAGAACAGCCAGACCGGCACCGGCAGCTGTTGCGGCTTGTTCATGATGCCGCCGCCGGATTCAGGGCCGGCTGAGAAGGTCTGATAGATGCCCATCTCGCCGACGTCCATGCTACCGGCATCAGTCCAGCCGAACTGGCTTGAGTAGAAATCGAAGGCCTTCTGGCGGTCGGCCGCATAAAGCTCGTGCCAGCCGACATGGCCCGGCGTCGTTGCCGGAAGGACGGGCTGGTCGGGACCATTGGGCTGCAGGAACATGAAGGCGGCGCCTTGCGGGTCGGCGACGACGGAGAAGCGGCCGACGCCGGGAATGTCGTCGGGTTCGCGGTGAACAGCCCCGCCGGCGGCTTTCAGTGCCTCGGTCGAGGCATCGGTATCGCTGGTGTGGATATAGCCGAACCAGGCCGGCTTCAGACCCGTCCTGGCTGCTTCCTCGGGCAGGGTCATCAGCCCGCCGACGCCACGCTCGGCGGAGTTCACCACGATATAGCGCGGCATGCCGGGCGCCTTGTCGAAGGGCTCGGCCCGCCAGCCGACCACGGTGGTGTAGAACGCTTGCGCCGCATCGAGGTCGCTGGTCATCAACTCGTACCAGAAGAAGGGCATTGCGGATTTCGGCATTTTCGGTCTCCTCACCTTCATGCATCGATCGTCGTCCGATCCATCAAAGGACGTTTTCAGCGAAGCGAATCCGACAGCGAGGCGGAGAAAGTTCAACGGCTGCGTTGACACATCGTTCCGCACTTCGCCCCACCCGCGGCTTGCGCATGCGGCGGTTTTCGACTTTCCTTGGGGCAAACGAGGGGTAGTCGTTTCATGCGCCTTATGTCGCTCACGCCTGAGCTTGTGTCACTGTGTCATCGCGAAGAGGTCGATCCCGGACCCGACTGCAGCTGGACGCAGCTGAACGACGAGGATTTTCGCACGCTTGCCTTACAGCTCTCCGACGAAGCCGATGCGGGGCCGTTATGGGTGTTCGCCTATGGCTCGCTGATCTGGAAGCCGGCTTTCGAGTCCGTCGAACGCCAGCGCGCCACTGCGTTTGGCTGGCATCGCTCCTTCTGCCTCGACATGGTGCGCTGGCGCGGCAGCGTCGCGCAGCCGGGGCTGATGATGGCGCTCGAACGCGGCGGCCGATGCGACGGCGTCATCTACCGCCTGCCCGACGCCGACAAGCCGGAGCAGATCGAAAGACTGCTGCGGCGCGAGATCGACGATCATGAGAGTGTCAGCTCGGTCCGGTGGGTTCCCGTGCGCACGGAGCAGGGCCGGATACGGGCGCTCGGCTTCTGGGTCGGGGTGACCGGCAGGGGAACGTCGCTCGGGCAGCCGCTGGACACCGTGGCGGGGGTGCTTGCCAGAGCCTGCGGCCATGTCGGCTCAGGCGCGGAATATCTCTACAATACCGTCAGCCATCTCGAGGAATTCGGCATCCGCGACCGCAATCTGTGGCGGCTGCAGCAACTGGTTGCCGACGAGATCCGGTCGATCCATGGCGCCGCTACGAGCTCCGGCCTTTCGCCCGTGCCTTAGGCTGAAAGCCATAACATGAGTAGCTAAATCATATTATGAGCCAGTCTTTTCAACGGCTTGCGGCGAAAATTGACCAATTGATAAAAAAATAAAACGTGCTAGCCTTCCGCAAAACGAAAACATGGGGAACTGACGATGCCAGAAGGCCAGTTCAAGGACGGCATTGCCGGCGGCCGGCTTGCCGCCGACCAGTACGCCGAGAATTTTTCCGACCTGCATCCGCCGCTCGATCACCACGAAGCGCTGGTCGAATCCGACCGCTGCTATTTCTGCTACGATGCGCCGTGCATGAACGCGTGCCCGACCTCGATCGACATTCCGCTGTTCATCCGCCAGATATCGACCGGCAACCCGATCGGTTCGGCCAAGACGATTTTCGACCAGAACATATTGGGTGGCATGTGCGCCCGCGTCTGCCCGACCGAGACGCTTTGCGAAGAGGTCTGCGTGCGCGAGGTGGCGGAAGGCAAGCCG
Source organism: Mesorhizobium sp. P160187 (assembly GCF_057766425.1). Classification (NCBI taxonomy): domain Bacteria; kingdom Pseudomonadati; phylum Pseudomonadota; class Alphaproteobacteria; order Hyphomicrobiales; family Phyllobacteriaceae; genus Mesorhizobium; species Mesorhizobium sp. P160187. The sequence continues at coordinate 1,288,358 of NZ_JBYMDX010000004.1, read as the reverse complement.
GTGCAGATCGGCCGCCTGCAGCGCTACGCCACCGATGTCGCCATGGCCGAGCACAAGCAGTTTTATTCGCGCGCTGAATCGACCGGCAAGTCGGTCGCCGTGGTCGGCGCCGGTCCGGCCGGCCTCGCCGCCGCGCACCGGCTCGCTCGGTATGGCCATGACGTCACCATTCTGGAAGCCCGCCCAAAGGCCGGCGGCCTCAACGAGTACGGCATCGCCGCCTACAAAAGCATCGATAACTTCGCCCAGGCCGAGGTCGACTATGTCACCGCTGTCGGCGGCATCGACATCCAGAACGGCAAGGCGCTCGGCCGCGACTACCAGCTGTCGGACCTGATCCGGAATTACGATGCCGTCTTCCTCGGTATGGGGCTTGGCGGCGTCAACGCGCTGCGCGCCGATGGCGAGGACGCCGGTGGCGTCGTCAATGCAGTGGAGTTCATCGCGGAACTGCGGCAGGCCGGCGATCTCGCGAGCCTGCCGGTCGGCCGGCGCGTCGTCGTCATTGGCGGCGGCATGACGGCGATCGACGCCGCGGTGCAATCGAAGCTGCTCGGCGCCGAGGAGGTGACGATCTGCTACCGGCGCGGCCAGGAACACATGAACGCTTCCGAGTTCGAGCAGGATCTGGCTGCCGCCAACGGCGTCACCATCCGCCACTGGCTGCAGCCGAAGCGGGTCATCACTGAGGCCGGCAAAGTGTCGGGCATCGAGCTCGAATACACCGCGATGAACGGCGACAGGCTTGCCGGCACCGGCGAGCGGCTGACGCTGGCCGCCGACCAGGTGTTCAAGGCGATCGGCCAGAGCTTTGTGCCGGCGGCACTCAACGGCAGCGGTGCTGCGATCGAACTCGAAGCCGGCCGCATCAAGGTCGATGCGGAAGGGCGCACCTCGCTCGCCAATGTCTGGGCGGGCGGCGACTGCATTTTTGGCGGTGACGATTTGACGGTTTCGGCCGTGGCGCAAGGCCGCGATGCGGCGGAGAGCATCAACCGGAGTCTGGCACAGGGATAGAGATCATGGCCTCAGTGGAATCGGGCATCGCCCGTCACTACGACGTCTCGGATCTTGAGCAGCACATTCTTGCCGTGCTCGCCGATACCGGCGTGGAAATTGCCCATCTACGCGCTGGCGATCTCGAAGCGGTCGACGAGTTCCACATTGGCGGTATCGCCGCCACCAGGGAACTCATCGGCCAGATGGGTTTGAAGCCGGGGGCCAGGCTGCTCGACATTGGTTCCGGCGTGGGTGGTCCAGCCCGCTTCGCCGCCAACAATGCCGGCGCCGATGTCACCGGCATCGATCTGACGCAAAGCTATGTCGACATTGCGACCAGCCTTTCGAAGCGGGTGGGAATGGCCGACAAAGTCCGGTTCGTGCAGGGCAGCGCGCTGGACATGCCATTCAGCAACAAAAGCTTTGATACGGCCATGATCCTGCATGTCGGCATGAATCTTCCCGACAAGAAAAAGCTGATGAGCGAGGCGGCGCGTGTGCTCAAGCCGGGCGGCGTCTTTGCCGTCTACGATGTGATGCGGCTCAAGGCAGGTGCGCTGACCTATCCGCTGCCATGGGCATCCGACGAGAGCATGTCCTTCGTTGCCACGCCCGACGACTATCGTTCGGCTGCCGCCGCCGCGGGGTTCTCTGTAACCGCCGAGCGCCCTCGTGGCGCCTTCGCCATCGAATTTTTCGACACGATACGGGCGCGCATGGCTGCGGCGCAGGCGGAAGGAAAAAAGCCGCCGCCTGGCGTTAATCTTATCATGGGCGAGAACGCCGGCACCAAGATCGCCAATCTCACCCCCGCGCTTGAAGGCGGCATTCTCGCACCCGTGGAAATGCTCCTTCGTCTCGGTTGAAAGGGACCTGTCATGGCAGACATCCGCAACAATTTCGTCGGCATCAAATCGCCCAATCCGTTCTGGCTGGCTTCGGCGCCGCCGACCGACAAGGCCTACAATGTCATCCGCGCCTTCAAGGCGGGCTGGGGCGGCGTCGTGTGGAAGACGCTGGGCGAAGAAGGTCCGCCGGTGGTCAACGTCAACGGCCCGCGTTATGGCGCGATCTGGGGGGCGGACCGGCGCCTGCTCGGCCTCAACAATATCGAGCTGATCACCGACCGCGATTTGCAGGTCAATCTGCGCGAGATCAAGCAGGTCAAGAAGGACTGGCCCGACCGCGCCATCGTCGTCTCACTGATGGTGCCATGCGTCGAGGAAAGCTGGAAGGCGATCCTGCCGGTGGTCGAGGAGACCGAAGCCGACGGCATCGAGCTCAATTTCGGCTGCCCGCACGGCATGTCGGAACGCGGCATGGGCGCGGCCGTCGGCCAGGTGCCGGAATACATCGAAATGGTGGTGCGCTGGTGCAAGGCCAACACCCGCATGCCTGTCATCACCAAGCTGACGCCGAATATCACCGATGTGCGCAAGCCGGCGCGCGCCGCACTCTCCGGCGGCACCGACGCGGTGTCGCTGATCAACACCATCAACTCGATCACCGGCGTCGACCTCGATAGCTTCGCGCCGCAGCCGACCATCGACGGCAAGGGCTCGCATGGCGGCTATTGCGGCCCGGCGGTGAAGCCGATTGCCATGAACATGGTGGCCGAGATCGCCCGCGATCCGGAAACGCGCGGCCTGCCGATCTCCGGCATTGGCGGCATCACCACCTGGCGCGATGCGGCTGAATTCATGGCGCTCGGCGCCGGCAATGTGCAGGTGTGCACGGCAGCGATGACATACGGCTTCAAGATCGTGCAGGAGATGATCGCCGGTCTCGAAAACTGGATGGACGAGAAAGGCCACGCCTCGCTCAACGACATTGTCGGCCGCGCCACGCCCAACGTCACCGACTGGCAGTATCTCAACCTCAATTACATCGCCAAGGCGCATATCGACCAGGACGCCTGCATCAAATGCGGCCGCTGCCACATCGCCTGCGAGGACACTTCGCACCAGGCGATCACCAACATGGTCGACGGCGTCAGGCATTTCGAGGTGATCGAGGCCGAATGCGTCGGCTGCAATCTGTGCGTCAATGTCTGCCCGGTCGAGAACTGCATCACCATGGAGCCGCTGGCCGCCGGCGTGATGGACCAGCGCACCGGCAAGCCGGTGTCGCCGGTCTATGCCAATTGGACGACACACCCGAACAACCCGGTGGCCAACGTGGCTGCAGAGTAGGGAACGGGTCGAAGAAAAAAGCGGCGCTTTCGAGCGCCGTTTTCATTTTCCTATTGCAGATAAAATTTATCTAGGATAAAAGATATCCATGAATAGGAGCGCAACATCGTGAAGCTGGGCGAGGGTGTAGAAGCGGCCATCCATTGCGCAGCCACACTGGCCAGCGTGGAGGGCAACAGCACGATGCCGGGTGCTGCCTTGGCAGAGTCCTTCGGCCTGTCGCCGAGCTATCTGCTGAAACATCTGAACCAGCTGACGGCTGCGCGCATCCTGGAATCGGTGCCGGGACCGGCGGGCGGCTACCGGCTGGCGCGTCCGGCCGAGCGCATCACGCTGCTCGATATCGTGCTTGCGGTCGAGGGTCGCGAGCCGGCCTTCCGCTGCGGCGAGATCCGCCAGCGCGGCCCGGTCAAGATCGATGCTTCGGCCTATGTGAAGCCGTGCGGCATCAATGCCGCGATGCTGAAGGCCGAGCGCGCCTATCGCGCGGCCCTCGCGGAAACCCGGTTGTCCGACATCGTGGCTGACTACAAGGCCGAAGGCGATCCGCGATCGTTTGCCGCCAGCTGTGCCTTTGTCGCGCGCCATCAGCGGCCGCAGAAACCCGCTGCAGCCAAGCAAAGTTAACCCCGCCAGACAGAAAGGAAAGACGATGAAACAGAGACTGCAATTCTTTGCCAAGGCGCCGGAAATCATGAAGGCGGTGTCAGCGCTCAACAAGGCGGTCGACGAATGCGGGCTTGAAGTGAGCCTGCTGCATTTGATCAAGCTCCGCGCCTCGCAGATCAATGGCTGCTCCTACTGCGTCGAGATGCACAGCCGCGAGGCAAGGCGCGACGGCGAAACCGAGACACGGCTCTATCTGGTTTCGGCCTGGAAGGAATCGCCGCTATTTTCCGAACGTGAACGCGCGGCCCTTGCCTGGACCGAGGCAACGACCCTGATCGCCAACAATGGCGTTTCGGACGAACTCTATGCCCGCACGCTCGAGCACTTCTCGGAAGAGGAACTGGTCAAGCTGTCGGTCGCGATCGGCATGATCAACACCTGGAACCGGCTCTGCATCCCGTTCCAAGCCATTCACCCGATGCCGGCTGCCAAAGCAGCCTGACCGTCCGGTTAGTCATGGAGCGCCGTGGAAAGGGCGGCGCTCCACCTGTTTCATGCTTAAGTACGGGGAAGATTTCATGCCTGTCGATTTGCCTTCGACCTTTTTGTTTCTCGGCCGCCTGTTGCTCGGCGGCGCCTTCGTTTTCGCCGGCCTGCGCAATGTTCAAAACGAGACCTTCCTGACAGGGCTGATGACCGCGCGCGGCGTGCCGCAAGCCAAGCTGGCGCTGTGGGCCGGCATCGTCCTGCAAACCGTTGCCGGGGCGCTGGTGATGGCCGGCCTGTGGACTGCGACCGCCTGCGCCGTGCTGCTGCTGTTTCTCATCGTCGCCACGCCGATGTTCCACAATTTCTGGGACCATCAGGGCCCGGACCGGGCGTCGCGCATCAACGGTTTCGTAGGCAACGTCGCACTGGCCGGAGGCCTTCTCACGCTGATCGCGCAGTCGCTGTAAGGTCACGCCGCGTAGCGCAGGCCGCCGTCGCAGGTCAGCACCTGGCCGGTCATGAAGCCGTTGGAGACGAGGAACGCGATTGCGCCGGCGACGTCTTCGGCCTGGCCGATCCTGCCCACCGGGGTTTTGCCGGCATATTCGCTGAACACCGCCTGCCGCTGGTCTTCGGCCAGAAAATCCCACCATGGCGTGTCGATGACGCCGGGCGCCACGACGTTGACGCGCAGAGGCTTCAGTTCGACCGCCAGGATCGGCACCACCGTCAGCAGCATGCCGTTGACGGCGGCAATGCCAGCCACGCCGGGCGCCGACAATTGTGCCGATACCGCCGAGATGAAAGTGACCGATCCCGATCTGTTGAGCGTCGGCAAGGCAGCCTGCAAACAGGACAGCTGCGGCCTGACTTTCTCGTCGACGCCGCCGGCGATGTCTGAGAGGTCGAGGGTTTCGAACGGCCCAAGTCCCTTGCCGCCGCTGGCAGCCAGCACGAGGTGATCGAACGGTCCGAGTTCCCCAAAGAACTGGCGAACTTCGCCCGGCTTCGAAGCATCGAAGGCAGCTTTTTCGGCGGCGCCGCCGAGGCTCTTCCAAGCGCTGGTGAGCTTGTCCTGGTTTCGTCCGGTGATGGTCACCTTCATGCCTGGGCCTAGCAGTTTTCGCGCCGTTGCCAGGCCGATGCCGGATGAGCCGCCGATGACGACCGTGTGTTCGATCTTGCCGGTCATGAATGCTGTTCCTTCGATTGTGGGGAAGCCTGGCCGACGAAGTCGAGGCTCAGGGTTCGCAATTGCTGTCTGGCCTTGGCGTCATAGGCTTGTGCTTCGGCGCGGGATTCCTTTTGGCCGTCGAAATAGAGGCCACTGCGGCCCTCCAGGGCGGGCGATGTCGCGAGGTTGAGAATGGCGTCGGCGCCGGTCTCGACCGAGCTCCATGGCGTCACGCCGGCTTGGCGGACCATGGTGGTGTTCATGTAGCTCGCTGGATGCAGAGCGTTGACGGTGACGCCGCTGCCTTTCAACTCTCCGGCCAGGTCGATGGTGAACAGGATCTGCGCCAGCTTGCTCTGGCAATAGGCGCGCACGCCGTCATAAGAACGTGTCAGCATGACATCGCCGAAATCGATCGCCTGCTGGCCGGCCGAAGCGACGTTGATGATGCGCGCCGGCGAACTCGCCTTGAGCAGCGGCAGCAGTTCCGAGGTCAGCAGGAAACCGGCGAGATAGTTGACCGCAAAGCGCAGTTCGAAGCCGTCGGCGCTGAGCTGTCGCTTGGCGCCGGCCGTGCCGATGCCGGCATTGTTGATGAGGATGTCGAGCCGGTCGGTTTTTGCGCGTACGGCCTCGGCGAGGCGGCGGACCTCGGCTAGCCAGGAGAGGTCCGCGGCGAGGAACTCGGCTTTGCCGCCGGCGGATTCGATATCTGCGACGGTTGCCTTGCCGCGAGCCGCGTCACGGCCATGCACCAGCACGCGCGCGCCGCCGGCGCCCAGCCTTTGCGCGACGACACGGCCGACGCCATCGGTCGAACCGGTGATGAGGATTGTCTTGTCTTTCAGATCCATATTCAGAGCCTCCATCTCTCTGGATGGAAGATGGGGCGCCTGACGCAGCCCAAACAGTTCAAACTTTATCCTGGTATCAATACTGCTATAATAGCTCTCATGGATGCTCCCACGCACTCCGCTGAAGACAGCCGCCGGCGCGAGCTTGGCGCCTTCCTGCGCTCGCGCCGCGAAAGATTGACGCCGTCCGCCACCGGCATCGCGACCGGCCTGCGGAGACGCACGCCAGGCTTGCGTCGCGAGGAAGTGGCGATGATCGCCGGCGTCGGCACCACCTGGTACACATGGCTAGAGCAGGGGCGCGAGGTCAGACCCTCGGTGGAGGTGCTAGCGGCGCTCAGCGAAGCGCTGCGCCTCGACGCCGTTGAAAGGCAGCATCTGTTCATCCTGGCAGGCCGCCAGCAACCGGAGAACCGCGTGGCTGCGCCGGAAAAGGTCGATGGCCCGCTGATGCATATGCTGGAGAGCCTGGTGCTGCAGCCGGCCTATGTCGTCGGGCGGCGCTGGGACGTGCTGGCCTGGAATCCGGCGGCGGTAGCGGTGTTCGGTGATTATGGCCTGCTAGAGGGCGACGCCCGCAACATCGTCCACATGGTGTTCACCAATCCGCATCACCGGCGCCTGCTGGTTGACTGGGAGCAATTGGCGCGCACCGTGCTGGCCTCGTTCCGGGCGGAAAGCGCCCGCTATGTGGGCGATGCGGATTTCGAGCGGCTGATCGTGCTTATGACGCGCTCAAGTCCGGAGTTTCGCGACTGGTGGCCGCATCGCGACGTGGCACGCCGATTGTCGGGGGTGAAACATGTCCGACATCCGAGAGCCGGCGCCATGACGTTCGAGCATATGAGCCTGTCGATCGACGACGGCTCGGACATGAAGCTGATCGTCTACACGCCGCTGGCCGAACAGAATTCGATCGAGAAGCTGCAGAATTTGCTTGAGGCGATGCCGGCGGAGCGCCGCAGCGCCTGACGCCCAAGGTCAGCCCTTCGGCTTCAGCCCATCAATGAACAACTGCTCCAGAAACCGCGCCGCATCCTCGAAGCGGCCGTCGCCGCCGCGATCGGCGCCGAGCACGGCACGGACCTGGACATCGAAATCGGCATAGTGCTGCGTCGTCGCCCAGATCGAAAAGATCAGGTGCCAGGGATCGGTGCGGGCGATTTTTCCCGCGCGCATCCAGCCCTTGATGACGTTGGCCTTCTCGTCGACCAGCGTTTTCAGCTCACCCGCCAGCAGCGGCATGATGCGCGGCGCGCCTTGCAGGATCTCGTTGGCGAACAGCCGGCTTTCCCTGGGAAAATCACGCGCCATTTCGAGCTTGCGCCGGATGTAGCTCCTGAGCTCGGTCAGGGGGTCGCCGATGTCGTCGAGTTCACGTAGCGGCGCCAGCCACGTCGCCAGCAGCCGCTCCATCAGCGTTTCGTGGATGTCTTCCTTGCGGCGGAAATAGTAGAGCAGGTTCGGCTTCGACATCCCGGCGGCCTCGGCGATCTGGTCGATGGTCGAACCGCGAAAGCCGTTGGCGGAGAAGACTTCGAGGGCTGCCTCCAGGATCAGTTCGCGCTTTTCCTGCTGGATGCGGGTGCGGCGAGGGGCTGAGCCTTCCATGGCGCCGCTCACCCCTGCAAGCCTTGGCCGCAGGGTTCATCTGGACCAATTCTCTGGACCAGTTTTTCTCTTACCCGTGGAGCGCACTTCGCAGGCCGCATTTCCGCTAGTAATCCCTTGACCGCCGACAGGGCGGTGCTAACGTTTGTCCAATCGGTCAAAAATTTGCGTAGCATGAAAACGCAGCAAAGACCAAGCTTTGGAAAGACCAAGCGTTAGCCGCACCGAAACAGGTTACAAGGGGAAGTCTTGGTCATGTCCAACCGGCTGAAAGTCACGCCGAACGATCTCAGCGCATTCTGGATGCCGTTCACCGCGAACCGGCAGTTCAAACAGGCGCCACGCATGTTCGTGTCCGCCAAGGACATGCACTACACCACCAGCGACGGCCGCAAGGTGCTCGACGGCACCGCCGGCCTCTGGTGCGTCAATGCTGGCCATTGCCGTCCCAAGATCACGGAAGCGATCCAGCACCAGGCGGCCGAACTCGACTATGCGCCGGCCTTCCAGATGGGACACCCGATCGTGTTCGAACTGGCAAACCGCCTGGTCGATCTCGCGCCCAAGGGCATGGACCATGTCTTCTTCACCAATTCCGGTTCGGAATCGGTCGAAACGGCGCTGAAGATGGCGATCGCCTATCACCGTGTGAAGGGCGAGGGCGCGCGCACCCGCCTGATCGGCCGCGAACGCGGCTATCACGGCGTCAATTTCGGCGGCATCTCGGTCGGCGGCATCGTCACCAACCGCAAGATGTTCGGCACGCTGCTCGGCGGCGTCGACCACATGCCGCACACGCATCTGCCGGAAAAGAACGCCTTCTCCAAGGGCGTGCCGGAATATGGCGCGGAACTCGCCAACGAGCTGGAGCGCATCGTTGCCCTGCATGACGCCTCGACCATCGCCGCCGTCATCGTCGAACCGGTCGCCGGCTCCACCGGCGTCATCCTGCCGCCGAAGGGCTATCTGCAGAAACTGCGCGAGATCTGCACCAAGCACGGCATTTTGCTGATCTTCGACGAGGTCATCACCGGTTTCGGCCGTCTCGGCGCGCCGTTCGCAGCGGATTATTTCGGCGTCACGCCCGACATCATGACCACCGCCAAGGGCGTCTCCAACGGCGTCATCCCGATGGGCGCGGTGTTCGTGAAGAAGGAAATCCACGACGCCTTCATGACCGGCCCCGAGCACATGATCGAGTTCTTCCACGGCTACACCTATTCGGGCAATCCGATCGCCTGTGCCGCCGCACTCGGCACGCTCGACACCTACAAGGAAGAGGGCCTGCTCACCCGTGGCGAGGAACTGGCGCCGTACTGGGAAGATGCGCTGCATTCGCTGAAGGGCGAGCCGCATGTCATCGACATCCGGAATATCGGCCTGATCGGCGCGATCGAACTGGCGCCGATCGCCGGCAGCCCGACCAAGCGGGCCTTCTCGGCCTTCGTCAAGGCGTTCGAGCGCGGCGCGCTGATCCGCACCACCGGCGACATCATCGCGCTGTCGCCGCCACTGATCATCACCAAGGGCCAGATCAACGAATTGATCGACCATGTCAGAGAAGTGCTGAGGGCGATCGATTGACAAACCGGGCTCGGATATCCCTCCCCCTCGAGGGGAGGGTGGCCGCGAAGCGGTCGGGTGGGGTCGGTGCGACCGGACGCCGACCCGCTCTTTTGTTCCGAGGCCGCTCCTGATGCCCCGTACCCGCGTGAGCTTCGAAATGCGCCAAAAGGCGCGAGCGCTTCGAATTCACGCGACCAAGGGAGAATCGCTGCTGTGGTATGAACTGCGGGACCTGAAATCAGCCGGCATCAAGTTTCGCCGTCAGTGCCCGATTGGCCCGTACATCGTGGATTTTGCCTGCTTGACGGTGAAGCTGATCGTTGAGGTCGATGGCGACATGCACGAACACGACAGGGGTAGGCGGCACGATGCCGTTCGCGATGCTTATCTGCGATCGCTCGGATTTGAAGTCTTCCGTGTTGACGAGCCCGATGTCATAAACAGCGCTTGGCACGTCGCGCAGGTGGTCAAAGAGAAGGTCGCGCGCGTCGCGGGCGACCCCACCCGACCGCTTCGCGGCCACCCTCCCCTCGAGGGGGAGGGGGACGCCGCCGCCCCGCAACCGATGAGGTTTTAGAGCATGGCCGCCCCGGGCGAGAATCTGCGAATCAATTCAGACCGTTTGTGGGATTCCATCATGGAGATGGCGAAGATCGGCCCCGGTATTGCCGGCGGCAACAATCGCCAGACCGTGACCGACGAGGACGGCGAGGGACGGCATCTGTTCAAGCGCTGGTGCGAGGCGGCCGGGCTCGAAATGGGGCTCGACGAAATGGGCACCATGTTTGCCCGCCGGGAAGGCGCTGATCCCAGCCTGCCGCCGGTTTATGTCGGCAGCCATCTAGACACGCAGCCGACCGGCGGCAAATATGACGGCGTGCTCGGCGTGCTCGGCGGGCTGGAGATTATTCGCTCGCTTAACGATCTCGGCATCCAGACCAGGCATCCGATCGTCGTTACCAACTGGACCAATGAGGAAGGCTCGCGCTTTGCCCCGGCTATGATGGCGTCCGGCGTGTTCGCCGGTGTGCTCGATCAGGCGGACGTGTATCAGCACACTGATAAACAGGGCAGGAAATTTGGCGAGGAGCTGGAGCGCATCGGCTGGAAAGGCACCGAGAAAGTCGGTGATCGCAAGATCCACGCCTTCTTCGAACTGCATATCGAGCAGGGGCCGATCCTCGAGGACGAAGGCATCGACATTGGCGTCGTCACCCACGGCCAGGGCCTGAAATGGCTGCAGGTAACGCTGACCGGCAAGGAGGCGCATACCGGCTCGACCCCGATGCCCAAGCGCCGTAATGCCGGGCTCGGCATGGCTCGGGTCATCGAACTGGTGCACGAGATCGCCATGGACTACCAGCCCGACGCCGTCGGCGCGGTCGGCCACATGGAGGTGTTTCCGAACTCGCGCAACATCATCGCCGGGCGCACCGTCTTCACCATCGACATCCGCTCGCCCGAGAAGGAAGTGCTGGACGCGATGGATGGGCGCATACGCGAAGGCATCGACACAATCTGTGAGGCGCTCGACATCCAGTACAAGGTCGAGCAGGTCGGCGCTTTCGATCCGGTCACCTTCGATGCCGGCTGCGTCAAGGCGATCCGCGACGCCGCCGATCGGCTCGGCTATTCCCACCGCAACATCGTCTCCGGCGCCGGCCACGACGCCTGCTGGATCAACCGCGTTGCGCCGACCGCCATGGTGATGTGCCCCTGCGTTGACGGGTTGTCACACAACGAGGCTGAGGAAATCACCAAGGAATGGGCCGGCGCCGGCGCCGACGTGCTGTTCCATGCGGTGGTAGAGACAGCGGGGATCGTGGCGTGAACTAAGATCTGTATTCAAAACGACGCTCACAAGAAGCGCGAAGAGAACAAGGGAACACGACAATGACCAAAGTCATCCGAAACGGCACCATCGTCACCGCCGACCGCACCTGGAAGGCCGATGTGCTGATGCAGCACGGCAAGATCGTCGCCATTGGCTCGAACCTGCATGGCGACCATGAGTTCGACGCCAGCGGCTGTTACGTCATGCCGGGCGGCATCGATCCGCACACCCATCTCGAAATGCCGTTCATGGGCACCTATTCGGCCGACGATTTCGAGTCCGGGACGCGTGCGGCCCTTTCCGGTGGCACCACGATGGTGGTCGATTTCTGCCTGCCGGCGCCGCAGCAATCGCTGCTGGAAGCGTTGCAGATGTGGGACAACAAGACCTCGAAGGCTGCCTGCGACTACTCCTTCCACATGGCGATCACCTGGTGGGGCAAGCAGGTGTTCGACGAGATGGCCACCGTCGTCGACAGAGGCATTACCTCGTTCAAGCATTTCATGGCCTACAAGGGCGCGCTGATGGTGGACGACGACGAGATGTACGCGTCGTTCCAGCGCTGCGCCGATCTCGGCGCGCTGCCGTTGGTGCATGCCGAGAATGGCGACGTGGTTGCGGCGCTGTCGCAAAAGCTGCTCGCCGCCGGCAATAATGGCCCCGAGGGACACGCCTATTCGCGGCCGCCGGAAGTGGAAGGCGAGGCGACCAACCGCGCCATCATGATCGCCGACATGGCCGGCGTGCCGCTCTATGTCGTGCATGTGTCCTGCGAGCAGAGCCACGAAGCCATCCGCCGCGCCCGCCAGAAGGGCATGCGGGTTTTCGGCGAGCCGCTGATCCAGCATCTGACGCTGGATGAAAGCGAGTATTTCGATAAGGATTGGGACCATGCGGCGCGCCGCGTCATGAGCCCGCCCTTCCGCAACAAGCTGCACCAGGATTCGCTGTGGGCCGGCCTGCAGGCGGGATCGCTGCAGGTGGTGGCGACCGACCACTGCGCCTTCACCACCAAGCAGAAGCGCAATGGCGTCGGCGATTTCACCAAGATCCCGAACGGCACCGGCGGGCTTGAAGACCGCTTGCCCGTGCTGTGGACGACGGGCGTCAACACCGGGCGGCTGACGATGAACGAGTTCGTCGCGGTGACTTCGACCAACATCGCCAAGATCCTCAACATATATCCTAGGAAAGGCGCCATCGTCGAAGGCGCGGACGCCGACATCGTGGTGTGGGACCCCAGCGCCAAGAAGACCATCACCTCGAAGAAGCAGCAATCGGTGATCGACTACAACGTCTTCGAAGGTTTTGAGGTGACCGGCCTGCCGCGCTTCGTCTTTTCGCGCGGCGAATTGTCGGTCGAGGAAGCGGAGGTCAAGGCCAAGCCCGGCCATGGCGAATTCGTCGCCCGCGAGCCGAACGCGGCGGTCAACCGGGCTCTATCGACCTGGAAGGACATCACCGCGCCGCGCAAGGTCGAACGCACCGGCATTCCGGCGACAGGCGTTTGACGTTGCGGAGCCCGGGGGCGCTCATTTCACTGGTCGTGGCGATGGTGGTCGCTGGTCCGGCAACAGGGGCCGAGAGGCTGGTGGGCTTCTGGGGCAACGATGCCGGTTGTGTCTTTGCAAAGGCCGGCTTTCAGGGCCGCGACGATTATATCGTGCTGACCGCCGAAGGCATCGAGACCTATGGCAGCGGCTGCCGGTTCGCGCAGCAATTGACGTGGGCGCCGGGCACGCAATCACTTGATGCGACCTGTTCCGCCGAAGGCGAGGCGGGGACGACGGCTGAAACCGTTGTGGTCACCAACAAGGGCGAGGGTGGGTTCTTCGTGACCATCCCCGGCCTCGAAGAAATGGGGCCGCTGCTGCCGTGTTCGTGACGTTGAATTTGGGGGAATGAGCGTGCGCGGATTGGGGCCGTCTGTTGCGATGGTAGTCGTTCTGGCTGCGGGTCAGGCTCTTGCGGCAGGCATCGACCTGTCCAAGCCCTATGGCGACAAATATGGCTGCATCAACCGCAACGGCCAGGAAGTCGCCGCCGATCGGATGCTGCTTTTGACCGACGAGGCATTGGTCACCGCCGCCAGCGCCTGCACCTTCCTGGAGAAGCAAGCGCAGGCTGATGGTTCGCTGGTGGTGACAGCGACATGCGAGGCGGAAGGGGAAAAGGGGCAGGAGCCGACGAAATTCACCATCAAGCGCAGCGCCAGGAACGCCAAGAAGCTGACCGTCGCCGATGACGACGGCAATGTCATGGGCGAAGTGGCGCGGTGCAAATGACGGCAGTCCCGTCAGCGTCAGGCCACCAGCGCATCCAGTTCCGGCAACAGGACGACGCTTTCCTGTTCATTGGGATCGGTGCGGGCGATGACGGCCGAGGACGGGGCGTTGCTCAGATTGGCCGGCAGATGCGGTACGCCGGCCGGGATGTAGAAGAGGTCGCCGGCCTTGACGACGATGTGGTTCTCGAGCCTGTCGCCATACCATGTGTGGACCTCGCCCGAGAGCACATAGATCGCCGTCTCATGGCTTTCATGCAGATGCGCCTTGGCGCGGGCGCCAGGCGGCAGGGTGAGCAGATGCATGCAGATGCCGGACGAGCCGACCGTCTCGGCTGCAATGCCGGCAAAATAGGTCAATCCCTGCTTGCCTTCATAAGTGCTTTCAGGACGGATAAGGTGACAAGTGGGTTTGGGCGACATCGGCAAGGCTCCGGGCGTCGAGTGGGTGGGATTGGACGAGTGGAAAGCAACATCAACGCGAATGCAACGGCATTTCATCCTGGGCGGCTGCGAGAGGCAGGCAGCAAGCGATGACGGGACAATCGCCAGCCGTCGTCTCGGCAAGCAGACTTGGCCTTACCTTTCAGACCAATGACGGTCCGGTAGAGGCGCTCTCCAATGTCGACCTGACCATCGGCAAGGGCGAGTTCGTCTCCTTCATCGGCCCATCGGGCTGCGGCAAGACCACCTTGCTGCGCGTCATCGCCGATCTGGAAAAACCGACATCGGGCACGATCTCGGTCAACGGCATGACGCCGGAACAGGCGCGCGAGAAACGCGCTTATGGCTACGTCTTCCAGGCGGCAGCCCTTTTCCCGTGGCGCACGATCGAGCGTAACGTGGCGCTGCCGCTGGAGATCATCGGCCTTTCGAGAGCGGAGCAGGCCGAGCGCATCAAGCGCACTATGGAGCTCGTCAACCTCTCCGGCTTCGAGAAGAAATACCCCTGGCAGCTTTCCGGCGGCATGCAGCAGCGCGCTTCGATCGCCCGCGCGCTCGCCTTCGACGCCGACCTGTTGCTGATGGACGAGCCCTTCGGCGCGCTGGACGAGATCGTGCGCGACCATCTCAATGAACAGCTTCTGGAATTGTGGGCACGCACCAACAAGACGATCTGCTTCGTCACCCATTCCATCCCCGAGGCGGTGTATCTGTCGACGCGCATCGTCGTCATGTCGCCGCGCCCAGGTCGGGTTACCGACATTATCGAATCGACGCTGCCAAAGGAGCGGCCGCTGGATATCCGCGAGACGCCGAAATTTTTGGCGATCGCGGCCAGGGTGCGCGATGGGTTGCGGGCAGGGCACAGCTATGATGATTGAGGGGGCGAACGACCGGCTGGCTCCTCTCCCCAACGGGGAGAGGGTGGCCGGAGCGAAGCGGAGGTCGGGTGAGGGGGCGGCGCCGACGGATCCGACCAAGAGAAATGTCGGGGCAACCGCTCGCGCCCGAAAGCTGCGGTTTGACGAGACCGAAGCTGAATACCGGCTTTGGGGGGAATTGAGAGGACGTCATCTCAACGGCTACAAATTTGTGCGGCAAGTGCCGCTCGCACCTTTCATCGCGGACTTCGTCTGCCGCGAGCAGGGGCTGATTGTCGAATTTGATGGCAGCCAACACGCGGATTCACTGACCGATCCCGCCAGGACAGCCTGGCTGAACGGACAAGGTTATTCGGTTCTGCGCTTCTGGAATCACGAAGTTTTGGCTGAGCGCCGAGCGGTCCTGGATACGATCTTGGCTTGTCTCGACGGAAAGATTTCTACCCCCTCACCCGACCTCCGCTTCGCTCCGGCCACCCTCTCCCCGTTGGGGAGAGGAGGGCGCCCCGCTGGCGAGGCGCGCTAGATGGACACCTTCCGCGAAAAACTCATCCCCGTGACCTCCATCCTCCTCGGCATGGTGGTGCTCTGGTATGTCTTCGCCGTCATCCTAAACGCGCCGTTCCAGCGCGACCTCGACCGGCGCGCCGGCGAAACCCATACCTTGAGCGAATTCATCGGCAAGACGCTGTCGCAGCCCAAGCCGACGCTGCCGGCGCCGCATCAGGTGGCGGTGAACTTCTTCGAGAACACCTTCCTGCGGCCCATCACATCGAGCCGAAGCCTCGTCTACAATGCCTGGGTGACCCTGTCGTCGACGTTGCTCGGCTTTGCCTTCGGCACGGCGCTCGGCATCGTCATCGCGGTCGGCATCGTGCATGTGGCGACGCTCGACCGCAGCCTGATGCCGTGGATCATCGCCTCCCAGACGATTCCCATTCTGGCGGTGGCGCCGATGATCATCGTCGTGCTGGGGGCGATCGGCATCAGCGGTCTGATCCCAAAGGCGATGATCTCGACCTACCTGTCGTTCTTCCCGGTGACGGTGGGCATGGTGAAGGGCCTGCGCTCGCCCGAACTCATGCATCTCGACCTGATGCACACCTACAATGCCAGTGTCTCGCAGATCTTCTGGAAGCTGCGGGTGCCGGCCTCGGTGCCGTTCCTGTTCACCTCGATGAAGGTGGCGGTGGCGGCGAGCCTGGTCGGCGCCATTGTCGGCGAACTGCCGACCGGTGCTGTCGCCGGCATCGGCGCCAAGCTTTTGGCAGGTGCCTATTACAGCCAGTCCATCGACATCTGGTCCGCCCTTGTGGCGGGCTCGGTGGTGGCGGCCCTTCTGGTCATGGTGGTCGGCATAGCCGGGCGCCTCGTTGACCGCGCCATGGGCGGGAGGCCGGCATGAACTGGCTGAAGCCCTCCTGGCAAGCCGTGCTGGCGGTTGCGCTGTGCCTCCTCGCCGTCGCGCTCGGTGCGATGTCGAAGCCGGAAGGGGCCGCCCTTGCAGACCCGACGGCAAGCTTCGACTACCCCTATTTCGGGATAAAGACCCCGATGATCGGCCTGGCCGTGCTGGCAGGGCTGATCTCGATGATCAGAATTTCGCCGCTGGCCGAGTCTGCGGTGCTGTTCATCGGCGCTCATCTCGTCGCCTGGATGCTGATCTCGGGCATTACAGGTTTCGAAGGCACGGCATTGGCGCCGTATTTCCTGCTGCTCGCCGCTGCCTGGCTGCTGGCCTGGCGCTGTGTGGCGGTGCTGTCGGGGCTTCGCCCGATGGCAAAAGGGGCGCGGATGGCGCTGCGCCTCATCATCCCGGCGATCTTCGGCGCCTGGATCCTGATCATATGGGAAGCGGTGACTCGTGGCGCCGGCATTCCCTTCATCCTTTTGCCGCCGCCGAGCGCCATCGGTGTGCGCATCGCCAGTTCCCTGCCGGTGCTCGGCGCCGATATCAGGCAGACCATCTTCAAGGCGGTGATCTTCGGTTATGTCATCGGCAGCGGCGCCGGCTTCCTGGTGGCGATTGCGGCCGACCGCGTGCCGTTCCTGCGCCGCGGTCTGCTGCCGATCGGCAATATGGTCTCGGCGCTGCCGATCATCGGTGTGGCGCCAATCATGGTGATGTGGTTCGGCTTCGACTGGCCGTCCAAGGCCGCGGTCGTCATCATCATGACCTTCTTCCCAATGCTGGTGAACACGGTTGCCGGTCTTGCCGCCTCCGGCCATATGGAGCGCGACCTGATGCGCACCTATGCGTCGGGCTACTGGCCAACACTCTTGAAGCTCCGGCTGCCGGCGGCAGCGCCCTTCATCTTCAACGCGCTGAAGATCAACTCGACGCTGGCGCTGATCGGCGCCATCGTCGCCGAGTTCTTCGGCACGCCTGTGGTCGGCATGGGCTTTCGCATCTCGACCGAGGTCGGGCGGATGAACATCGATATGGTCTGGGCCGAAATCGCAGTTGCAGCACTAGCGGGTTCGGTCTTTTATGGCGTGGTCGCTCTCGTCGAGAGAGCCGTCACGTTTTGGCATCCCTCTGTCCGTGGTGGATAGGGCGGTGGGTTCGGGTGTTAACTTCAGAGGGTAAAACATGAAAAGACTGATCATTCCGATGCTGGCCGGCGCGATGTCGCTGGCCGCGTTCCAGGCAATGGCCGCCGACAAGGTGACCTTGCAGCTGAAATGGGTCACGCAGGCGCAGTTTGCCGGCTACTATGTCGCCAAGGCCAAGGGTTTTTATGAAGCCGAAGGCCTCGACGTCGACATCAAGCCGGGCGGTCCCGATATCGCACCCGAGCAGGTGATCGCTGGCGGTGGCGCCGACGTCATCGTCGACTGGATGGGCGGGGCGCTCGCCGCGCGCGAAAAGGGCGTGCCGCTGGTCAACATCGCCCAGCCGTTCAAGAAGGCCGGTATGGAGCTGGTCTGCCCGAAGGACGGCCCGATCAAGACCGAAGCCGATTTCAAGGGTCACACGCTCGGCGTCTGGTTCTTCGGCAACGAATATCCTTTCTACGCCTGGATGAAC
Source organism: Mesorhizobium sp. P160187 (assembly GCF_057766425.1). NCBI lineage: Bacteria > Pseudomonadati > Pseudomonadota > Alphaproteobacteria > Hyphomicrobiales > Phyllobacteriaceae > Mesorhizobium > Mesorhizobium sp. P160187. Next base: position 1,270,390 of record NZ_JBYMDX010000004.1, on the reverse strand, counting down.
AAGCTCGGCCTGAAGACCGAAGGCGGCCCGGACGGCGTCACGGTTTTGAAGCAGAGCTTCGACGTGCAGCCGCTGATCCAGAAGCAGGCGGATTGCATTTCGGTCATGACCTACAACGAGTACTGGCAGCTGATCGATGCCGGCTACAAGCCGGACCAGCTCACCGTGTTCAACTACTCAGCGATGGGCAACGACCTGCTTGAGGACGGGCTCTATGCCTCGGAAGACAAGCTCAAGGATCCGGCTTTCGAAGACAAGATGGTGCGTTTCGTGCGCGCTTCGATGAAGGGCTGGAAATATGCCATCGACAACAATGACGAGGCCGCGGGCATTGTCATGGACGGCGGTGGCCAGGACGAAAACCACCAGAAGCGGATGATGAGCGAAGTCGCCAAGCTGATCGACAATGCCGACGGCAAGCTCGACCCGGCGACCTACGAGCGCACCGCCAAGGCGCTGCTCGACCAGAAGATCATCACCAAGGCGCCGACCGGCGCCTACACCACGGCCATCACCGACAAGGCGATCAAATAAGCCTGGCCAGGCAATTTCGACCTCGAGAGCGGCGCCTTTGACCCAATGTCAGAGGCGCCGTTCCTTTATGGTGTTCATGACGAAGCTGGTCTCAATCGAGGCGACGCATTTCAGCCGCGCGATCTTTTCCTTGATGAAGCGCTCGTACTGTTCGAGGCTGCCGGTCACCACCTTCAGCACATAGTCGCGCGACCCGGTGACGAGGTGGCATTCCAGCACCTCCTCCCACCCGCGGATGGCGTCCTCGAACATGACGATCTCGTCCTCGTTCTGGCGGCTGAGCCGAACGGTGGCGATGGCGACCATGTTCCAGCCGAAGGCTGAGGGATCAACCAGCGTGGTATAGCCCCTGATGATGCCGGCCTCCTCCAGCCGGCGTACCCTCCTCAAACATGGCGACGGCGACAGGCCGATGCGCTCCGCAAGCTCATTGTTGGTGATGCGGGCGTCGGCCTGCAGCTCGCGCAGGATCTTGCGGTCGAAATCGTCGGCTATCTTCTGCTGCACTTTTGCTCTCGCTCGGCAATTTGTTGCCGGGATGCAGCCATGCGAGGCCCAAAATAGCAAGGACTGGTGGACCGGGATCGCATAAATTGCTGCACGAGACTCCTCCAGATGCAGGAAAAGCCATGACCGCGCCGCGCCCGTCGAAAACCCACATCGGCAACCACAAGCTCCATCCGGAAACGTTGATGTTGAGCTATGGCTTCGATCCGCAGCTGTCGGAGGGCGCCGTCAAGCCGCCGGTGTTCCTGACCTCGACCTTCGTGTTCAAATCGGCGGAGGAGGGGCGCGACTTCTTCGACTACACATCCGGCCGCAAGGAGCCGCCGAGCGGCACGGCGTCCGGCCTGGTCTATTCGCGCTTCAATCACCCCAACTCGGAGATCGTCGAGGACCGGCTGGCGGTCTATGAGGGAACGGACGCCTGCATCCTGTTCTCGTCGGGCATGTCGGCGATCGCCACGACGCTGCTCGCCTATGCCCGCCCGGGCGATGTCATCCTGCATTCGCAGCCGCTTTACGGCGGCACCGAGACGCTCTTGACGCGCACGCTGTCCGGCTTCGGCATCGGCGCTGTCGGCTTTGCCGACGGCGTCGACGAGAAGGCGGTGCGCTCGGCTGCGGATGCTGCGGTGGCAAAGGGGCGTGTGTCGGTCATCCTCATCGAGACGCCGTCAAATCCGACCAACAGCCTGGTCGATATCGCGCTGATCAGGAAGATTGCCGACGAGATCGGCGCAAGCCAAGGATCAACGCCGATCATCGTCTGCGACAACACGCTGCTCGGCCCGGTGTTCCAGCGGCCGATCGAACATGGCGCCGATGTCTCCGTCTATTCGCTGACCAAATATGTCGGCGGCCATTCCGACCTGATCGCCGGTGCGGCGATGGGCAGCAAGGCGGTGACCAAGCCGATCAAGGCGCTGCGCGGCGCCATCGGCACGCAGCTCGACCCGCATTCCTGCTGGATGCTCGGCCGCTCGCTGGAGACGCTGTCCATCCGCATGGAGCGCGCCAACGACAATGCGCGGCTCGTGGCCGAATTCCTGCGCGATCACGCCAAGGTCGAGAAGGTGCATTACCTGCCGTTCCTGGGCGAGGATACGGCAGCGGGACGGGCCTACAAGGCGCAATGCAGCGGCGCCGGGTCGACATTTTCTTTCGATATCAAGGGCGGAGAGAAGGCGGCCTTCGCCTTTCTCAACGGGCTGCAAATATTCAAGCTGGCGGTGAGCCTTGGCGGCACGGAGTCACTCGCCAGCCACCCGGCGGCGATGACGCACTCCGGCATTCCCTTCGACGTGCGCCAGCGCATCGGCGTGCTGGAGACGACGGTCAGGCTGTCGATCGGCGTCGAGCATCCGGACGATCTTACCGCCGACCTGACGCAGGCGCTGGCAGCGGTCTGATAGCTCGCTTGTAGCTATCAGGAAAGGGGCGATCGCCTTGGCAGCGTCGGCGGGACAGCACCCCCCTCTGGCCTGCCGGCCATCCCCCGCAAGGAGGGAGATTGGCAGCTTGAGGTTGTGTGCGTCAAGTTCTGCAAAATGGGCGATCATGAAACTGGTCATGCGGCTTGGCGTAGAGCGAGCTTCTTGTGCTCGCGCAGATCATCCATGTTGATATAGCGGTTGGCCTCCATCCAGTTTTCGTTGGTTTCGACGGCCAGCGCCCTGACCAGGCGCAGGCAGCTTTCGGCGTTCGGGAAGATGCGCACGACATAGGTGCGCCGGCGGATTTCCTCGTTGAGCCGTTCAAGCATGTTGGTGGACTTGAGGTGCTTGTGATGCTGACGCGGTAGCCGGAAGAAAGTCAGCGTCTGTTCTATGGCTTCTTCCGCCCAGGTGGTCAGCCGCGGGTAGCGGGCGGACCATTTGGACAGCCACGCGGCGAGATCGGCCTTGGCCTCGGCGAGATCGCGCCGGTCGTAGAGCCAGCGCAGTTCCTGCAGACAATCGTCGCCGTGCTTCCTGGGCAGGTGATCGAGCGCGTTCCTGAGGAAGTGGACGTAGCAGCGCTGCCATGCTGCTTCCGGGATCACCTCGCCGATCGCCGCGACCAGGCCGGCATGGTCGTCGGACACGGCCAGTTCGACGCCCTTGAGACCGCGTCGTTTCAAGCCGACGAGGAAGTCCTTCCAGGCCGAGCGGCTCTCGCGATTGGCCATCTCCACGGCCAGGATCTGCCGACGCCCGTCCCAGTCGATGCCGACCGCGATCAGCACCGCCTGGCTCATCACGATGCCGGCTTCGCGCACTTTCTCGTAGCGGGCATCGAGAATGAGGTAGGGGAATGGCTCCTGAAGCGGTCGTTCGGCAAACGCCTTCAGGCTCTCGTCCAAGCGCTTGTTGATGGCCGAGATCGACGAGGCCGAGAAGGCATGGCCGCACAGTTCTTCCGTGATCGCCTTCACCTTGCGGGTCGACACGCCCTGGACATACATCTCCGCAACCGTCGCAACCAAGGCCCGCTCCGAACGCTGGTAGCGCTCGAACAGCTCGGTGGAGAAGTGACCCGCCCGGTCCTGTGGAACCCGCAGCTCAAGCTTGCCCACCCGGGTGACCAGGGTGCGGCCGTAGTAACCCGAGCGATACCCAAGGCGCTCAGGCGTGCGTTCGCCCTTCGAAGCACCCAGCGCCTCCTCCATCTCGGCCTCGAGAACCTCCTGCATTACCGCACGGATCACTTCGTGCAGCCCCTCCGGGTTCGAAAGCAGAATGTCTTTGACGGCAGCGCTGGTCGATTTACCTTCTGTCTTGGTCATGGTGGCGTTCCTTCCAGGGAATCGGTGACGTTGAACATCACCAGCCTGCCATGACCGCCCTCTCTCAGCGAATTTGCAGAACTCTCAGCACACTACACAGCTTGACCGCCGGCCCTCATCTTCAACGTGGTGATTGGCAAAGGCCGATGTGACTTCTGATCTCCCCCCTTGCGGGGGAGATGTCCGGCAGGACAGAGGGGTGTGACGAACTCGGCTTTCGCTACGAAGTTCTTAGGCCTTGTCGCGGATCTGCGTCATCGTCCGCGTCGGCGTGATCGCCTCGGGGTCGAGCCTGATTTCGACGATCGCCGGCTTGCCGCTGGCGCGGGCACGCTCGAAGGCAGGGGCAAAATCTGCCGTGTTCTCGACCGTCTCGCCGTGGCCGCCATAGGCGCGGGCAAGAGCGGCAAAGTCAGGGTTCTTCAGATCGGTGGCGACGACGCGGCCGGGATAGTCGCGCTCCTGGTGCATGCGGATGGTGCCGTAGATGCCGTTGTTGACGACGATGACGATGATCGGCAGGTCGTATTGCACGGCGGTGGCGAATTCCTGTCCGTTCATCAGGAAGCAGCCGTCGCCGGCAAAGGCGATCACGGTGCGGTCGGGATGGAGCGCCTTGGCGGCGACCGCGGCCGGCGTGCCATAACCCATCGAACCGGAGGTCGGCGCGCCCTGCGTGGCGAAGCGGCGAAAGCGGTGGAAGCGGTGCACCCAGGTGGCGTAATTGCCGGCGCCGTTGGTGAAAATGGCGTCCTCGGGCAGAACCTTTTCCAGGTAATTCATGATCGGTCCCATCTGGACCGGGCCGGGGCCGGTCTCAGGCGGCGTCGACCAGTCGAGGTAGGCGGCATGGTGCTTTGGCGTCTCATCCGCCCAGGCTGGCGCGGAGGCTGGCTTGCGCTTGGCGAAGGCTTCGACGAAGGCCGATGGCGAGGCGTTGATCGCCAGCGTCGGCCGGTAGACGCGGCCGAGTTCACCGGCGTCGGCATGGACATGGACCAGCGTCTGGTCGGGATAGGGGCTTTTCAGCAACGTGTAGTCGGAGGACGGCATCTCGCCCATGCGGCCGCCGATCAGCAGCACCAGGTCGGCCTGCTTGATGGCGGTGGCCAGCTTCGGGTTGATGCCGATGCCGACATCACCGGCATAGTTCGGGTGCAGATGGTCGAACAGCATCTGGCGGCGGAAGGAGCAGCCGACCGGCAGCGACCAGGCCTCGGCAATGGTGCGCATGCGAGCCACCGCTTCCTCGTCCCAGCGTGTGCCGCCGAGGATGACGAAGGGACGCTTGGCCTTGGCCAGAAGCTTTTCCAAAGCATCGAGTTCGGCTTCGCCGGGCCGGGTTTCGACCGGCGTGTGCGGCAAGGCCGCGGGCGCGTCGACAAGACTGGTCAGCATGTCCTCCGGCAGCGAGACGACGACGGGGCCGGGGCGGCCCGATGTCGCGAGAGCAAAGGCGCGGGTGACGAGTTCGGGGATGCGCGCGGCATCGTCGATCTCCACCACCCATTTGGCGATGTCGCCGAAGAAGCGCTTGTAGTCGACCTCCTGGAAAGCCTCCCGCTCCTTGGCGTGGCTGGCGACCTGGCCGATGAACAGGATGACGGGTATCGAATCCTGCATGGCAATGTGAATGCCGGCCGACGCATTGGTGGCGCCGGGGCCGCGGGTGACGAAGCAGATGCCGGGCTTGCCGGTCAGCCGCCCCTGGCAGTCGGCCATCATGGCGGCGCCGCCTTCCTGTCGGCAGACAATGGTGCGGATGGGCGAGTCATGCAATGCGTCGAGCACCGCGAGATAGGATTCGCCGGGCACGCAGAAGATGCGGTCGGTGCCGTTCGCCTCGAGTGCGTCGACAATCAGTTGTCCACCGGTCTTCATCGTCCAGACTTCTCCAGTTCGGCAAGGATTTCTTGCGTGTGTTCGCCAAGGCGCGGCGAGGGACGCTCATAGACGAGCGGCGTGCCCGACATCACCATCGGCGCGCGCACCGAGGGCAGACGATTGCCATGGCCATCGTCCAGGTCGAGGCGCATGCCGCGTGCGATCGTCTGCGGGTCGGCAAACATCTGGCCGATATTGTTGATCGGGCTCGCCGGCACGCTTGCCGCTTCGAGCTTGGCCAGCAACGGGTCTCGGTCCCAGTTCTTCAGCGTCTCGATCATGTGCTCGCGCAATTTCACCCGGTTGGCGACGCGGGCCGGATTGGTGGCGAAATCGGGATTCGCTGAGAGATGGTCGAGACCGACGGCGGCGCAGAATTTGGCGAACTGGCCGTCATTGCCGACCGCCAGGATGATATGGCCGTCCCTGACCGGGACAACCTCATAGGGCGCAATGTTCATATGCGCATTGCCCATCTGTACCGGCGCCTTGCCGGAGACGAGATAGTTGAGGTTCTGGTTGCCGAGCGCCGAGATCTGGGTGTCGAACAGGGCCATGTCGATATGCTGGCCTTCGCCGGTCTTTTCGGCATGGCGAAGCGCTGCCTGGATGGCGATCACCGAATAGAGGCCGGTGAAGATGTCCGATATGGCGACGCCAGCTTTTTGCGGCTCGCGCCCGACCTCGCCGGTGATCGACATCATGCCGGCCATGGCCTGGATGATGAAATCATAGCCGGCGCGTGGGGCGTAAGGCCCGTCCTGGCCGAAGCCGGTGATCGAGCAGTAGACGAGCTTTGGATTGATCGCCTTCAGGCTCTCGTAATCGAGCCCGTATTTCTTCAGGCCGCCGAGCTTGAAGTTCTCGATCAGAACGTCGGCCGTGGCAACCAGCCGGCGCACCGTCTCGGCCCCTTCGGGCGTCGAGAAATCGACCGCGATGGAGCGCTTGCCGCGATTGCAGGAGTGGTAATAGGCGGCCGACAGGTTCTCGCCATCATGGCTCATGACGAAGGGCGGACCCCATTTGCGGGTATCGTCGCCGCCATCGGGGCTCTCGACCTTGATGACATCGGCGCCGAGATCGGCCAGCAATTGTCCTGCCCACGGGCCGGCCAGGATGCGGGCGAGTTCGACGACGCGGACGCCTTTCAGCGGAGGTTCAGCCATAAATCACCAAAAACGGGTGGGAACCGCAGCCTCTATCAATCCGGGATGCCGCTGTCACGAGGCTTGCAGTGGGCCAGCGATGTCACTGTTTGAGCACGCTATCGGCCCAGGCAGCGAAATCGTCCATAACGGTGTCGCGGTTCACCTCGTTCAGGCTTTCGTGGCGGGTGTCGGCGTAAACCTTTGAAACCAGATTCGAAAAGCCCATCGCGCGCATCCGCTTGGTGAGATGATCGATGCCTTTGCCATAGTCGGAGGCCGGATCCTTCTCGCCGCCGACGATGCTGACGGGCAGGTCGCGCCTGATGCCGGCAAAGCCCGCATCCTTGCCGCCTTTCTGCGCCATCTCCACGACATCGCGCCACATCGAGATCGAGGCATCCCAGCCGCACAGCGGGTCGGCAATGTACTTGGCCACTTCAGCCTCGTCGCGCGACAGCCAGTCGAACGGCGTCTTGTGGTTGGGCACCGCCTTGCCCCAGGCCTGGAAGGTCAGTTTGGGCAAGACGCGTGAGGGAACATCGGAGCCGAGCCTGAAGCGCTCATAAGCGAGGATGGCGAGTGCAAGCTGACCAAGCAGGCCTTGTGAGAAATTGCCGTTCCAGATCGCCGCGGCGTGGACGCGCGGCGAGTGCGCCAGCAGGTAGTTGAGCGCCACCGACGCACCCATCGAATGGCCGAACAGGATGACCGGCAGGCCGGGCTGCTCCTTCGCAATCAAATCGTGGACTGCGTCGACATCGGAGATCACCTTGGCCGGGCCGCTTGTGCCGGCGAACCTGCCGAGCGGGGCATCGGGCGCCTTGGTCGCGCCATGGCCGCGATGGTCGTGGACGTAGACATGAAAGCCGCCGGTGCTGAGGTAATCGGCGAAGCGGGCATAGCGCGCCGCATGTTCGGCCAGGCCGTGATTGACCTGGACTACCGCGCGTGGAGAGCCCCCCGCGTGCTTCACATAGAGGTTGAGCGTGGCTCCGGTCGGTGAGGCCAGCGTCGTCTGCTCGTCAAATGCCATCTCTCGCTCCCGTCGCGACTGTTGGGCGACGGCGTGACCGGCGTCAAGGGGAGGGCTATTGACAGTATGCTGTCAATTTGATTACATGACAGCATACTGTCAAGATAGCGAGCATGAGCATGAAAACCTTTTCGACCGTTTCGCGCCGCGCGTTTCTGCTGGCGAGCCTGTCATCCGCAATGCTCCTGCCCGGCATTGCATCCAGCAAAACCAGGGAGATGACCATGAAGACCTCAACCATTGCCGGCCCGCAGGGCCAGCTTGCCGGCTACGACATCAAATCCGGCGGCGGCCTGCCGATCCTGTTCGCGCATGGCGATTGCAGCCGCGCCACACAGTGGAACCGGGTGATGCAGCTCACCGCAGGTGGCCGTGAGGCGGTCGCCTTCGATTTTCGCGGCCACGGCGCATCGGCGCCTGCAACTGATGCCGACTACGGCTATGACGGCCGTGCCGACGATATTGGTGCGGTGGCCGATGCGTTCGGCCTGAAGCGGTTTGTCCTCGTTGCACATAGCGGCGGCAGTGGGGCCGCGCTCGCCTATGCCGCCGGCAATGCCGACCGTGTTGCCGGCATCCTGCTGGTCGATCCGGCGACCGATCCGCGCGCCCTGCCCAAAGAGATCCGCGACGGGTTCGTGCGCGATCTGGCAGGGCCAAACGGCGGCGATGTGCTAAGCGCTTATTACACCTCGATCGCCGGCTCCAATGAAGATGTCCGCAAACAGGTCATCGCCGATGCGGCGGTGGTCGATCCGGCGGCTCGGGCAGGCGTCGGCAAGGCGCTGGCGGAATGGAATCCCGAGCCGACGCTCGACGTCTATCATGGGCCGATCTTCGTGCTGGCCACGGAGGCCAATGACAATGCGGCGGCCCTGTTTCGGCTGCGCAGCGGAATTGGCCACAGAACCGTCGCCGGTTCCGGCCATTGGGTGATGCTTGACAAGCCGGAGGCGGTGGCTGAAGCCGTCAACACTTTCGTTTCCACCATCGAGGCCGGCCAGAAATGACAAGCAGGACCGAAGCCGGAGATGTGCTCACCGAACTGGTGCTTGCCGTGTTCCGGCTGAATGGCGGGTTTCTCGACGCGGCCGACCGGCTGGCGGAGCCTGCCGGGTTGACGGCGGCGCGCTGGCAGGTTCTGGGCGCGGTGCTGAAGGAGCCGAAATCGGTGGCCGACATTGCCCGCGACATGGGGCTTGCCCGCCAGAGCGTGCAGCGCCTTGCCGACATTCTGGCCGCCGAAGGGCTCGCCGCCTATGCGGACAACCCGGCGCACCGCCGCGCCAAGCTCCTGGCGATGACCGATGCCGGCCGGGCCGCGATCAGGGATATCGGCACGCGCCAGCATGTCTGGGCCAACCGCATCAGCGAGGGCATCGAGCCTCGCGTGCTTGAGACCGCGCTTGATCTGCTGCGTATGTTGACGAAGCGGGTCGAGGAGGGCGGGGTCTGATCGACCGAGCGATTGTTTTTTGCGGCGGACGAAAGAAATCGTAATTCTGACATGTCACACGTTTCTAGCTTGCGCTATGAAACGCTAGGAGTGCTGGAATGCGGATATCGGCGATATGGGGTGCGGTGTTGGTGGCGCTGGCCGGTGTCGGCCTAGCGCGCGCCGATGTGAAGATGAGCGGCTCCTTCGTGGCCGATGCTGCCTGTCCAGCAACGCAGGCAATCAAGAGCGGCAAGAACCCCGGCAATATCGCGACAACGGCTGGACAGAGCTACGACCTCCTGGCCGGCAACAAGGATGCGCCGACGCATTACCTCATCCGCGTGCCGGGCGCCGATCCTGAGCGTCGCTGGGTCAAGATCAGCTGCGGTCATGTCACCGGCGGCAGCGCAGCCGCCCTGCCGGCCGCGCCCGCCGATCAGGGCAAGCCTGCGGCTTCGGGAAAACCCGAATATGTCTTTGCGCTGAGCTGGCAGCCGGCCTTCTGCGAAACCAAGGCAAGCAAGCCCGAATGCCAGGCGCAGACGGCGGGCGGTTTCGACGCGTCGCATTTCACTTTGCATGGTCTGTGGCCGCAACCGAACGGCAATTTCTATTGCCAGGTGCCGGCGAGCGACAAGGCCAATGATAATCCGGCCCATTGGGCCGACCTGCCGCCGGTCAACCTCGATGCCAATACGCGCGCCGAACTCGACCAGGTGATGCCTGGCACCGCCTCCAAGCTCGAACGGCATGAATGGATCAAGCACGGCACCTGCTACGGCAAGAGCCAGCAGGAGTATTTTGCCGAGGCGCTGAACCTGATGCGGGCGGTGAATGCCTCGCCGGTGCGCGAGCTCTTCACCAGGAACGTCGGCAAGCAGCTGACTTCGGACCAGATCCGCAGCACCTTCGACAGCGCCTTCGGCGCCGGGGCGGGCGCGCGGGTGCGTGTCTCCTGCCTGGTCGATCCGTCGAGCGGCAGGCGGCTGATCGGCGAGCTGACGCTCGGCCTGACCGGCCCGATCGGTCCGGACAGTTCGCTGGGCACTCTCATGCTCGCCTCGGCGCCGACGACCAAGGCGGGCTGTCCGAAGGGTTCGGTCGATGCGGCCGGGTTCCAGTAGGATATCCGTCTGTCGCTTGGCAGTGACGCGGTGATATGGTTTGGCTGTGATTCATTCGGCGGGGGTGGCGATGAGTGGCATGACATCAGGCGGGCTGGCGCGGCTGGCTTTCTGGGCCAGGGGAATGACAGCCATAAAAGACGGCCGCATGGAATGGCCGGGCTTTTCCTATACCGATGCCGAGTGGGCGCGCATGCGCGTGCTTGCCGCGCCGATCGGGGCAGGCCGCTACCAGCTGTTCACTTGGGTCAATGCCGCGATCTTCATCGCCATTGCCGCGCTCGGCATCGTCTGTGTCTTCCTGCCGCTGGCGACACTTTTGTTTCCGGTGCCGGCCGAGACCAGCGCGCTCAAATTCTCGGCTCTGCTGGCGGCGTGTGCCTTCCTCATAATCGGGCTCGGCTTGCCGATCTCCATGCGCCTGTCGAGCGCGTTGGCCATCTCCCGGGAGATGCGCGCCGGTCTTGTCGGCGAAGCCGGTGACGAAGCGCTGGCAGCAAAAGTGTCTTGGCAGATCAACCGCATCATGCTGGTCATGTGCGGCCTGCTGGTGCCCGGGATTCTGTTGTTCATCGCTTATGACATCGACGCCAGTCCGATCATCACCACGCTGAAATGGCTGGCCATCGCGCTGATAGCCGTTTCAGTTGCGGTCGGCGCGTTGCAGCAGCGCAAGCGGAGCTGACAACCTTATCCGCTGACGCCACGTGTGGACAATGTCCAGGCACTGAGGTCTTCGGCATCGTCATGCGCTTCGCCGACGACGCGGTCACGCCCGGTGGATTTGGCCCTGTAGAGACGCTCGTCGGCAAGGGCGAAGAGATCGGCAAGCGAGGCTACGGTCTCGTCGACAGTGGCGATGCCGGCGCTGACGCTGATGTCGAACCGGTTTACGCACGCCTTGACGGCCTGGCGGAGGTTTTCTCCGAGCAACCTGGCGACCGCATGCGGCTGCGAGCAAAGGATGGCGAACTCCTCGCCGCCGATCCTGAAAACCTGATCGTGCGCGCCGGCCGCCTGGGTCAGTACCTGGGCGATCGATCTCAGCACCCTGTCGCCCTCGGCATGGCCGAAGCGATCGTTGATCGACTTGAAATGGTCGACGTCGACGATCAGCAGGCTGAGCGGCTGGGCCGTGCGCAGGCTGACAGCAACCAGACGTTCGCCGTCGCTGTCAAAGCGTCCCCTGTGCAACAGGCCGGTGAGGCCGTCGCGGCCGACATGTTCGACCAGGGCTTCGTAGCGCTCGCGGTAGGTCAAGGTATCGAAGACGTCGGACAATCCGCGCGGTGCGGTAACCCGCCGCGTTTCGAACCATCTGAGGTAGGCGACAAGCATGGCGCTGTAAGCAAAAGCGGCACCCATCTTGGCGAACCAGCCGCCGAAGAAGACGGCGATCGGTGCGCCTGCGACGAAATGCAGGGCGGTGAAAAATCCGGCCTGGTCGAAGGTGAGCACGCAGGCGACGCAAATCAGGATGCGGGAGAACGGCGCCTTGCGCAGATAACGCCCGAGCTTTTCGTAAAGCAGGATGATCAGGATGGCGTCGATGAAGAGCAGCGTCGTGCCCCACACCATCAGCCAGCCCAACTGGTCGATGAAACCGATATCGGGAAGCTTGCCGTCGGAAAGGGCTGAAATATCGTGCAGGCGCAGGATCAGGACCAGCCCGATCATCAAGGCGTTGCCGAGCAAAAGGCCATAGATCGGCTGGCGCACCGTGGCCGCATCTTCCTTCATGTAGAGCAGAAGCAGCATCACCAGCTTGCCGGAAAACAGCACCGCCGAGCCTGGCGAGACCATGCCGAAGGGCAGGGCGACATAGAAGACGCTGGCGAGATAGGTTTCGAGGAAATGCATGGCGCCCAGCGCGCAGACGAAGACGCCGAGGCCGATGCGATCCCTGAAGCGGAACAGCGTGACCATGACGCTGAAGTAGACGACCGCTTCGGCAAGGAGCAGGAAACTGTTCAGCACTACCTTCGGTCCGATCTCTACTTTCGATCGCGACAGGCCAGCGATCGATCCTGTTTTGACGCTGAAGGGTTAACCGGGGATTTCAACGCTCCCTACAACCGGCGGAAAACTTAACGTGCGGTGTACACCCGGCTTGAAATGGCAAAAGCGATTGCCGTTCGGCCCGGCATCGCCTACATAGCGGCCAACCTCCATTCAATCCGACATTTTCGGTCAATCATCAAGGAAAGCGCGCGTGGCACGCCAGTTCATCTATCACATGGCCGGCCTCAACAAGGCCTATGGCACCAAGAAGGTGCTTGAGAATGTCCATCTCTCCTTCTATCCCGACGCCAAGATCGGCATCCTCGGCCCCAACGGCTCGGGCAAGTCGACGATCCTCAAGATCATGGCCGGGCTCGACAAGGAGTGGAACGGCGAAGCGTGGCTCGCCGAAGGCGCCACCGTCGGCTATCTCGCGCAGGAGCCGGCGCTCGATGCCAACAAGACGGTGTTCGAGAACATCATGGAAGGTGTCGCCGCCAAGACCGCCATCATCGAGCGCTACAACGAATTGATGATGAACTACTCCGACGAGACGGCCGATGAGTCCGCCAAGCTCCAGGACGAGATGGACCGGCTCAATTTGTGGGATCTCGAACAGCAGGTCGAGATGGCGATGGAAGCGCTGGGCTGCCCGCCCAAGGATTCCGAGGTCACCAAGCTTTCGGGCGGTGAGCGCCGCCGCGTCGCGCTCTGCCAGCTGCTGCTGCGTCAGCCCGACCTCTTGCTGCTCGACGAACCGACCAACCATCTCGACGCCGAAACCACGGCGTGGCTCGAAAAGCATCTGCGCGCCTATCCGGGCGCCGTGATGATCATCACCCACGATCGCTACTTCCTCGACAATGTCACGGGATGGATCCTCGAGCTCGATCGCGGCCGCGGCATTCCCTATGAGGGCAACTACACCAAATACCTCGAAGCCAAGGCCAAGCGCCTCAAGCAGGAAGGTCGCGAGGACGACGCCCGCCAGCGCGCTATCGGCCGCGAGCGCGAGTGGATCCAGTCCAGCCCGAAAGCCCGCCAGACCAAGTCCAAGGCGCGTATCCAGGCGTTCCAGGACCTGCTGGATGCAGCCGACAAGCGGCGTCCGAGCGATACGCAGATCGTCATTCCGCATGGCGAGCGGCTCGGCAATGTGGTGATCGAGGCGGAAGGCTTGTCGAAGGGCTTTGGCGACACGCTGTTGATCGAGGGTCTGGAATTTAAACTGCCGCCGGGCGGCATCGTTGGCGTTATCGGGCCGAACGGCGCCGGCAAGACGACGCTGTTCCGCATGATCACCGGCCAGGAAACGCCGGATGCCGGCTCTGTCCGCATCGGCGAAACGGTGAAGCTCGGCTATGTCGACCAGAGCCGCGATGCGCTCGATCCGTCAAAGACGGTGTGGGAGGAGATTTCCGGCGGCGCAGAAGTGGTCAAGCTCGGCAAGTTCGAGGCCAACACGCGCGCCTATTGTGCGTCGTTCAACTTCCGTGGCGGCGACCAGCAGCAGAAGGTCGGCAACCTCTCCGGCGGCCAGCGCAACCGCGTGCATCTGGCAAAAATGCTGAAGACCGGTGGCAATGTGCTGCTGCTCGACGAGCCGACCAACGATCTCGACACAGAAACGCTGGCGGCGCTCGAAGACGCGCTGGAAAATTTTGGTGGCTGCGCCGTCATCATCTCGCATGATCGTATGTTCCTCGACCGTCTGGCCACGCACATCCTGGCCTTTGAAGGTGACAGTCATGTCGAATGGTTCGAGGGCAATTTCGAGGATTATGAGCAGGACAAGATCCGCCGGCTCGGCCCCGAGGCCGTCAACCCGCACAGGATGACGTACAAGAGGTTGACGCGGTAAGGGAGCAACCGGGGCGGCGAATTTCTCAACTGATACGAGGAAAGCTTGAATGACCGACTGGTCAGCCGCCCAATATCTGAAATTCGAGGATGAGCGCACGCGGCCCGCGCGCGATCTTGTTGCGCAGGTGCCGGTGGATTTCCCGCGCCGGGTGGTCGACATCGGCTGCGGCCCGGGTAATTCGACCGAGCTGCTGGTCGAGCGCTGGCCGGATGCTGATATCAGCGGCTTCGACACCTCTCCCGACATGATCGAGAAGGCGAAGGCGCGCCTGCCCAGCGTCAATTTCGACCTCGCCGATGCCTCGACATGGCGACCGGCCGAGCCGGTCAACGTCATCTTCGCCAACGCGGTATTCCAGTGGCTGCCCACCCACCCGGTAGTGTTCCAGCGGCTAATGGGCTTTCTCGCCCCCGGTGGCGCGCTCGCCGTCCAGATGCCCGACAATCTGCTTGAGCCGTCGCATCAGGTGATGCACGAGACGGCCGCCGAAATGCCGTTCGCCGCCAAGATGGCAGGTGCTGCGCGCGGACAGCTGCCGGCGGTGTCGTTCTATTATGATCTCTTGTCGCCGCTCTCCGCCCGGGTGGATATCTGGCATACGGCCTACAATCATCCGCTGACCGACGCCGAGGCGATAGTCGAATGGGTGAAGTCGACGGGGCTGAAGCCTTTCCTCGATCCGCTGGACGCCGACGAGCGCAAGATCTTCCTCGACAGCTACACGGCCAAAATTGCCAAGGCCTATCCGAAGACCGCAAACGGCAAGGTGCTGCTGCGCTTTCCGCGTATCTTCATCGTCGCCAAGCGGGCCGGCTAGCACTCCCGATGACATCCGGCCACAGCCTATGGTTTAAGCCGGCGTAAACCGGTGGGTGAGAAAAGTGTTGTGTCGCGCCCCTTCGTCGTTCACATGAGAACGACAACGCCTGCGCATGGACGGACTGGATATGCATCGCGTCATCATCAGCGGCATTGGCGTTGAAATCCCTGAAGCTAAGATCACCAATGAAGAACTGGTCGCCAGCTTCAATGCCTGGGTCGACACCGAGAATGCGCGCCGGCAAGGCACGGATGAGACGCTGCTGCAGAAATCCGACAGCGCCTTCATCGTCCATGCCTCGGGCGTCCAGACCCGCCATGTGATCGAGCGCGAAGGCATTCTCGATCCGACCCGCATGGCGCCGCGCATTCCGGCGCGGCCCGATGACGCGCTGTCGCTGCAGGCCGAGTTTGGAGTGGCCGCGGCCCGGAAGGCGCTCGACCATGCCGGCCTGAAGCCGTCCGACATCGACTTGGTGATCTGCTCGGCCTCGCACCAGCAACGGCCCTATCCGGCGATCGCTATCGAAATGCAGGAGGCGCTGGGCACCAAGGGCGCCGGCTTCGATATGGGGCTTGGTTGTTCATCGGCCGCGGCCGCCTTGCACATTGCGGCCAATCTCGTGCGGGCGGGTGCGCACAAGCGCGTGCTGGTGGTCACGCCGGAGATCATCACCGGCCATCTCAATTTCCGCGACCGGCAGACGCATTTCATCTTCGGCGATGCATCGGTGGCGATGGTGGTCGAGGGGCTGGGCGAGGGCGAGAGGCGGCCGGGGCGTTTCGAGGTGCTGGACACGCGCACCTGGACGCAGATGTCGAACAATATCCGCACCAATCTGGGCTATCACACCCGCACCGCCCAGGACGATCCTTACATGATCAACCTCGAAGGCAATCTGATCAAACAGGTCGGCAACAAGGTGTTCAAGGAAGTCACCGTCGCCGGCCACAAATTCATTGTCGAATTCCTCGCCGAACACGGGCTGACGCCGCAAGCCATCAGGCGCTTCTGGCTGCATCAGGCCAATGCGCGCATGAACGCCATGATCCTGAAACTGGCCTTCGGCCACGAGGTCGACCACGACCGCGCGCCGATGGTGCTGGAGCGGCTCGGCAACACCGCCGGCGCCGGCGCCATCATCGCGCTGTCGGAAAACCACGCCGACATGAAGCCCGGCGATTTCGGCGTGCTGTGCGCCTTCGGCGCCGGCTATTCGATCGGCGGCGCGCTTTTGCGGATGCTGTAATCAGGCCGGCATGAACGGCACCAGCATCGGTACGCTACGGGCATAATCGTCATAGGCGTTGCCGAGTTCTCCGCGCAGAAAGCGTTCCTCCAGCCTTGCCTTCATGACGATGCCGATGGTGAGAAGAATCGCGCCGGCGATTCCCCAGACCGTGCCTTTGGCCGCCATTGTGGCAAGCATCGCCAGAAGCAGTCCGGTATAGATCGGGTGGCGGACCATTCTGTAGGGACCGGTGTCGACGACACGGTGCTCGGCCTTGGCCGTCACCGAAGCCGACCAGAGACGGCCGAGATGCAATCGCGCCCACCAGGCGAACAACAGGCCAACGGCAACAAGCCCTGCGCAGATCCACGCTTCGGCAAGGGTCGGAAACCAGAATCGCAGCCGGCCGGCATAGCCATGCGCGGGAATGAACAGCAGCACCGCGCCGATCAACCACAAAGCGCGATAGCGAAGCTCCTCCTGGATGCCGGCACGCTTTTTCGCCGGGTCGGCCCAGAAGGCGGCTAGAAACCAGGACACGACCCAGATCAGCCAAAGCAGCGCGATTGCAGTCCCGGGACGCATGGAAACCTCCGCAGACTTGTCTCACCATGAGGCCGGTGCAGCACGGCGGCAATGCGGCGCAGTACGATAGGATATGCGATCCGCGGTAAGAAGATCGTGATCGGCTGCCATCAGCCCGCTTGATCGGATCATCATTGCTTTGGACTGGACCGGGCTCATGGCTATCGCTAATGCGACCTTGCACAAGGAGTAAGCCATGCTGGATCTTTTCCCTGAGGCTCCGATCGAGATCATTTCAGCGCGAAAACTCGTAGCCGGGGTGACGGCGCTCTACGCCGCACCGTCGAATCACTTCCAGACGCGCCCAGTGGAAGCATTGCAACTCGGTTTCGAAGGCATCGACGGCGACTTCCACGCCGGCGCCACCCGTCGTTCCGGCGGTCGCGAACCCTGGTATCCGCGCGGCACCGAAATCCGCAACGAGCGGCAGATATCAATCGTAGCAGCGGATGAGCTCGCCGTCGTTGCCGAGCGGATGGGGCTGGCCGAGATCAAGCCGGAATGGATCGGCGCCAATCTGCTGATCGAAGGCGTGCCGCATCTCTCGATGCTGCCGTCAGGCACGCTGCTGTTCTTTAGAGGTGGCGTGACGATCAAGGTCGATGCGCAGAACGGGCCTTGCCGGCTTGCTGGACGTTCGATCGCCGAAAACGCCGGGATGGCCGATCGGGAGGCCGGCGCGCTGGCCTTCCCGAAGGCGGCGAAACGGCTGCGCGGCCTCGTTGCCTGGGTCGAGAAACCGGGTCGTATGACAACAGGGGACGAGATCTCGGTGCGCGTGCCCGAGCAGTGGATTTATCGATCCTAGTACCGGGCTAGGGCACGGGCTGCGCCGCCGGGGCGACGCAGCCGGATTTCAAGACGCGCTCAGGCCGCCTTGCGGTTCTTCTTGGCGCCCTGCGCCTCGACGGAAACGTGGTCCCACTTTTCCCACAGCGCGATGCGGTTGGCGTATTCCTGCTTGATCATCGGCAGGCCGCCATCGCCGAAGAAGACGCGCAGCGGCGGCTCGGCCGCGTCGACGATTTCAAGCATCGCCGGTCCGGTGGCCTCGGGGTCGCCGGCGACCGAGTTGGCGCGGCGTTCCGCCATCTTGGCGCGGGCCGGCGCGTAAGCCTCGATCGCTTTGGAGACCTTGGCCGAGGCGCCGGACCAATCGGTGGAGAAGCCGCCCGGTTCGACAAGCGTCACATGGATGCCGAATTCGGCGACCTCGATGCTGAGCGACTGGCTGAAGGCTTCGAGCGCCCATTTTGAGGCATGGTAAAGGCCGAGCGACGCAAAGGCGTTGACGCCGCCGATCGACGAGATCTGGATGATGTGGCCGGAGCCCTGCGCCCGCATGATCGGCAAAGCCGCCTGGGTGACCCAGAGCGCGCCGAACACATTGGTTTCGATCTGGTCGCGGGCTTCCTGTTCGCTGACTTCCTCGATGGCGCCGAAATGGCCATAGCCGGCATTGTTGATGACGACGTCGAGCCGGCCAAAGCGCTTGTGCGCCTCGGCGATGGCCGCATCGACAGCCTTCTTGTCGGTGACGTCGAGCTTGATCGCGGCGACATTATCGCCGTATTTCGCGACGAGATCGGCGAGCGTGCCGGCATCGCGCGCGGTTGCGGCGACACGGTCGCCGCGAGCGAGTGCGGCCTCGGCCCAGACTCGGCCAAAGCCTTTCGACGATCCGGTGATGAACCAAACCTTGCTTGTCATGACGTGGAATCCTTGCCCATGCGGGCCGTGAACTGGGAAGCGGAGGCTTCTCCGCTTCCGCGATATACGGTGCGTCGAGCGATTTTCCAGAGGCGAGGGGGAATCTTTTTGGTCACGTCATCGTGTGGAGCAGGACCTTCGCCGGTCAGGGATAGCGCACCGGGCTCGACCAGGCCGGGTCGTCATGCTTTTGCCAGTAGAGCGCCATCAAGCGCTTTGTGATCCCGCCTATCTTGCCGTCGGCGACAGCAGCGCCGTCGATCACTGTCACCGGCATGATGCCGCCGGCGGTGGAAGTGATGAAGACTTCGTCGGCAGCCTTCAGCGCGGCAACGCTGACATCGGCCGAGTCGGCGGCAAGGCCTGCTTCGGCGCAGAGATCCAAGACGGTGCGCCTGGTGATGCCGGGCAGCACGCCGACCGCGGGCGTCGACAGCCTGCCGTCCTTGACGCAGAACACGTTGAAGCCGGGGCCTTCGGCGACATTGCCGTTGAAGTCGAGAATCAATGCGGTTTCGGCCCCACGGTCATAAGCGTCGTAGAGGCCGCGCACGAGGTCGAGCCAGTGGTAGTTCTTGATCGCCGGATCGATCGAGACCGGCGGAATGCGCACCTTGTCGCTGATCGCGACATGCAGGCCGCGCCGCAACTGCTCGGCATTGGCGACCGAGCCGAAGGGAACTGCGAAGGCCATGAAGCGGTTGACCGCCTGGCGCGGATCGCGGCTGAAGGTCGGCGAGGCGCCGCGTGTGCACAGCATTTCGACATAGGCGGCGCGATGGCCTGACAGCGCCACGCAATTGTGCAGAATCTCGGCCACACCATCGCGGTCGGACGGGATCGTCATGCGCAGTTTTTGCAAGCCGGCGAAGAAGCGGTCGAGATGCAGGTCGAGGCGGAAGAAGCTGCCGTCCCAGACATGCACGGTGTCGTAGGTGGCGTCGGAATGCAGAAAGCCCCAATCCAGCACCGAGATCTTGGCTTGCGACATCGGCAGATACTGACCATCGAGAAAGGCGATGCCGTCGGGATAGGAATGCGGATCGATATGGCGATCCGACAAAGCCGGCAATGGCACAATGCTACCGGCTGCTGCGCTTCGGTTCATGGCGATTGGTCCCTTCGGCTTGATGCGGCAGAGTCAAGCTAGTGGTCCCCTGCAGGCGGCATAGGGCCACCCAACTATCGCTGTTTGTCCTAGGTAGCACATTCGATATGCCCTATGGTCCGGCTTGAAAATATCCGGCCGGGAGGGGCAAAATGGGCAGATCTTTTCAGACCATAAGCTTTGCAATTTTCTCGTCTTCGTCACTGGCGATGCCTTCGCGCAATGCGCTCGCGAGGGCGAGGCGCCGTGCCAGAACGGCCAGACCTATCGTTGCGAGAAGACGGGCAGCGAGCTGACGCCGATCTTTCAGAACGTGCCTTGCGTGGTCAACGCGGCGGGGCTCAACGGCGTCTGGACCGGCAGCGGTCATCAAAGTCCGGCCGGGGCTGCCGGCGCCGATTGGGCGATCGCAATGACAATCGGCGATGGCGCCGCGTCGATCGACTATCCGTCGCTCGGCTGCGGCGGATCGTTGACCGAGATTTCTCGCGACGACAGTTCGGCGGAATACCGGGAAAACATCAGCTACGGCCAGGACAAGTGCATCGACGGTGGCGGCATCACCGTCCGATTTTTCAAAGGGAACCTGTCCTGGACCTGGGTTGGCCAGGCCGACGGCCAGCCCTACAATGCGGTTGCCGTATTGAAGCGACGGTAGCTGAAGTTATTCCTCTTCGTCCTCTGCATCGAGCAGGCGCGTGGCGCGCCAACGGGTCAGCACCATGTTTGTTTGCTCGATGACGAAGAACCGCGCCGAGTCGCGGTCATAGCCCTCGGCCAGCAGCTTTTCATAGTCGGTATGGCCGTGCCTGATATGGGCGATCGTCGCCAGCCAGACCGCGATGCCCGGCGGCAGCGTCTTCATGTGCACGGCGCCGGCCTCGGTGCGGATTTTCTCCATATCGGCATAGGGCGCCAGGGGCAGCAGTGCGGTCAGCGCCTTGGCGATGGCGCGGCGGCGGCCAGTGGGCGCGCTCATTTTTCGTCACGCCCGGCAATGGTCGCCTCGGGAAAGGCGTCGGTCGAGGCGAAATAGGGCTTGATGTCGATCACTGGCGTGCCGTCGAGAACATCGATGGCGTCGATGGCGATGCGGCCGTTGTCGATGTCGACGGCGATCAGGCCGGCGACATGCAGCCCGACTGGGTTCGGCCGGGCAGGGGAGCGCAGCGAGAAAACGCCTTTCGGCTCCGCAGCATGGCGGGGTCTCTGGACAATCAGTGCCCGCGGCGCGTGATGCAGCCAGGACAGGATGACGATGTGGCTGGCCCGCTCCAGCGCAAGCAGGCCGTCGCGATAGGGTGGGTCGATGAGAACGGTGGCCGCCTGTCCTGTCTCGCGCGCCGCGCGCATGTTCTTCGGGCAGGTTTGCCTGGATGTCCATGGCGAGGCGATGCGGCCGATGAACACGATATGGCCATCCGCCGGCATGTCAGCCGGGTCAGTCTGCAGGAGCTTTTCGCCGTCGCGCGTCTCGAACATGGCTTTCGCCCTAGCACAAGTTTCCAGCCGATCGTCAGGGAAAAGCGGTTCTCTCAGGCGGGGATCATGTGTGCGGCATTTTCTTGTCAGGAAGCGACATAGGCCTTGCCATGTCGTCAAAGCTGACATAAACATATGTTTATATCTTTTTCAACGAGAACGCGCCGATGCATGTTTCGCTCGATACGATGGTTGATACGTTGAAGGCTGCGGCCGAATCGAGCCGGCTCCGCATCCTGGCGCTGCTGTCGCGCGGCGATCTCACCGTGTCCGACCTCACCGAGATCCTCAGCCAATCGCAACCGCGGGTGTCGCGGCATTTGAAGCTGCTGCTGGAGGCCGGGTTGATCGGCCGCTACCAGGAGGGCTCCTGGGCCTTCTTCCGGCTGTCGGATACGGATTCCGCGCGCGACTTCGTGCTGCGGCTGGTCTCCGGCATTCATGGCGCCGATCCGCAGGTCGAGCGCGATCTCGAGCGGTTGGCATCGGTCAAGCGCAAGCGGCAGGACCGTGCCGCCGAGTATTTCTCCGAGAACGCCGCCAGCTGGGATCACATCCGCTCGCTGCATGTGCCGGACCGCGCCGTGGAAGCCGCACTCCTCAAGCTGGTCGGCAAGCGGCCATTCCAGTCGATGCTAGACCTCGGCACCGGTACCGGGCGGCTGCTGGAGATATTTTCGCCGCTCTACCGGCGCGGCGTCGGCATCGACATGTCGCGCGAAATGCTGACGGTGGCGCGGGCCAATCTCGACAAGGCAGGCATCGCCAATGCGCAGGTCCGCCAAGGCGACATTTTCGCGCCGCCGGTCGAGCGCGACGCCTTCGACCTCGTCACCATCCATCAGGTGCTGCACTATCTGGACGATCCGGCACGCGCCATTCGCGAGGCGGCGCGGCTGCTGCGCCCGGCGGGCCGGCTGGTGATCGTCGACTTCGCGCCGCATGCGCTGGAGTTCCTGCGCGACCAGCACGCGCATGTCAGGCTGGGCTTTTCCGACCGGCAGATCTCCGAATGGTTTGCCGAGGCCGGGCTCGATCTCGAGGATGCCCAGGAATTCGAGCCGCGCGGCGGCAACGAAGCCAGGCTGACCGTCAAGCTGTGGCTCGGCCGGGACCGCCGCATGCTGATGGCCGAGCCTTCCAATGATACCCAACCCACCAAAGCGTACCCTATGGGGGAAATCGCCTGATGAACCAGTTCCGCTTTTCCCGCCGTCCCGACATTGGCGACAAGGTCCGCGTCTCCTTCGAGTTCTTCCCGCCGAAGACCGATGAGATGGAAGCCAGGCTCTGGGACACCGTCACCAGGCTGGAGCCGCTGAGGCCGAGATTCGTCTCGGTGACCTATGGCGCCGGCGGTTCGACGCGTGAGCGCACGGCCCGCACGGTCAAGCGCATCCTGAACGAGACGACGCTGACGCCGGCGGCGCACATGACCTGCGTCGACGCCGCCCGCCATGAGGTCGATGCCGTGGTCCGCGAATTCGCCGATATGGGCGTGAAGCGCTTCGTTGCGTTGCGCGGCGATCCGGCGGCGGGTGCCGGTACGGCCTACCGGCCGCATCCCGATGGCTATGCCAATGGCGCCGAACTTGTCGGAGCGCTGAAGGACGCCGGCGATTTCGACATCTCGGTCTCTGCCTATCCCGAAAAGCATCCGGAAAGCCCCGACTTCGCCACCGACTTCGACATGCTGAAGCGCAAGGCCGACAATGGCGCGACGCGGGCGATCACCCAGTTCTTCTTCGACAACGATCTCTACGAGCGTTATGTCGAGAAGGCGCGCCGTGCCGGCATCTACATCCCGATCGTGCCTGGCATCCTGCCGGTGCACAATTTCACCCAGGTCGCCAATTTCTCGGCGCGCTGCGGCGCGCTGGTGCCGGCATGGCTGGCCGAGCGTTTCGAAGGGCTGCACAACGATCCGCAGACGCATGCGCTCGTGGCGTCTGCCGTGGCGGCCGAGCAGGTGCTCGATCTCGTCGAGCGCGGCGTCAGCGACTTCCATTTCTACACCATGAACCGGGCCGACCTGGTGTTTGCCATCTGCCATATGATCGGCATCCGCTCCCACGAAACAGAGGCAGCTGGATCCGCCGCCGCCTGAGCTTCATCGTGGTATGAAATCTGAAATGCAAAAGGCCGGGCGAAACACCCGGCCTTTCGAATTTGTGGGCTATTGCTGCTGTTCTTCCGCTCCGGCGGTTACGGAAGAACACCTATGATAAGGGCGCCAATGAAGGCAAATGCAGCACAGATCATCAATGCGTTGATTGGCCTCGTAAGTCCCATGTCATAGTCTCCTCTTCAAGAGCTATGGGTGGAGTCTAGGGGCATTTGTGCCACAGGCAAGCGGAAAATATGCTGCAATGCGACGCTATTGTGGAATTTGCGACCTGCCACCTGTCGTTAAGCGTTGAAACTCTTCGGCAAAAGCCGCTGGCAGCCTGTGAATAAATTGTGACGCGGCCGTGGCGAAAGCGAGGCATGGCAGCGCTACCAGACCTAAAGCGCGTCGTTGTCCCAAAACCGCTGCGCACTTTTGGTCGACAGGCATTAGCGCCGACCAAACAACCGCCCGTCGATCGTCACCAGGCCAAGCGCGATCAGTGCCATGCCGCAGAACTCGAACAGAGCGAGCCGCTCGCCGAGGAACAGGAGGCCGAGCAGGATGGCGCTGGCCGGGACGATGAGCGTGACCAGCGAGGCGTTGGTGGCGCCGGCCGAGGCGACGAGGTTGAAATAGAGGATGTAGGCGAAGGCGGTGGAGAGCAGCGCCAGCGCCAGCACCGCCGTCCAGACCGGCGGCGAGGCCGAGAACAGGCCGGCCGGGCCATAGGTGAGCAGCACCACCGGGATCATGATGATGGTCGACGCCGTCAATTGTCCGGTGGCGATGACCGGCGAGGGCACGCCCTTGAAGCGGCGGGCAATCATCAGCGCGACGGCGTAAGACAGCGAGGCGCCGATCAGCGCGAATTTCGCCCAGACCGGGCCGCCGAGCCCGGCCAGCAGGCCGGGGCCGATCATGACAGCGGTGCCGGCGATGCCGAGCCCGATGCCGGCAAGCTTGTTCCAGGAGAGCTTTTCGTCCGCTGTCAGCGCGTTGGCGAGGATCAGCGTCCAGAACGGCGTCGTCGCATTGAGCACCGATGCGACGCCGGCGCCAAGCGCGGTCTGGCCGGCAAAGATCAGCGAGAACGGGACGACATTGTTGGCGAGCGCCAAAAGGAAAAACAGGCCGGCATGCGGGAAGGCGAGGCGGAAGGACGGACCGCGAATGCCGAGATAGAGCTGCAGTGCAATGGCCGCAATGGCAACGCGAAACAGCACCAGCACCAGCGGGTGCATTTCGGCAACGGCGATGCGGGCAAAGAAGAACGAGCCGCCCCAGATGGCGCCGAGCAGCAGAAGCTGTCCCCAGTCGCTTGCCGTCATCGGTCCGCGCTGCACGGCTGTCGTGGCTATTGCCATCGTGAACGTCCTTCCCCGCGGCATCAATGCCAGCCACTCAGGCAGAAGGCATATCGGGTCCGGCGACAAGAGCCACCCGAAACCTGATTGCTGGCAACAGTGCTGCCAGGAGGATGCGCCGCTGGGTCAGTGCCCGCCAGACACAGAATTGTTTTCTTTGGCCGCTAGCTTGGATTAATTGTGCGCAGCCGAGAAGTCAGGGGATTCGTCCATGCAGCGATTCGAGAATGCCCGCGAGGCGGCGCTGGCGCTTCGGCCGGACGATCCGGTCTACTGCTTTCGCCCGCAGGTGCTGAAGGCCGATGCCAAACAGTTCATGGGCATGTTTCCCGGCAAGACAGCCTACGCAGTCAAGACCAATGGCGAGCAGATCGTGCTGAAGGCGCTGGTCGAAGCCGGCGTCACCGCCTTCGATGTGGCCTCGCCCGGCGAGTTCGCCGCAGTGCGCGCCGTCTCACCCGACGCCGAGATGCTCTACATGCATCCGGTCAAGGCGCAGTCGGACATCAAGCTTGCGCTGGAAAAATACGCCATCCGCGTCATTTCGCTCGACCATGAGGACGAGATCACCAAGCTGACGCGGGTGGTGCGGGCGCTTGACATCGATCCGGGCTCCATCAGCGTGTTCGTGCGCATCCAGACCAAAGGTTCGGCGGCCTATGAACTGTCAAAGAAATTCGGCGCCGGGCCGGCCTATGCTGTGGAACTCGCCGAGCGGCTCAACCGCACCGGCTACAAGGTCGGCCTGTGCTTCCATGTCGGCAGCCAGATCGAGGATCCCGACACCTATGAGCGGGCGCTGGCCTCCGCCGATTGGGTGCGCAACCGGCTGACCTTCGACATTGCGGGGCTCGATGTCGGCGGCGGCTTTCCCGCCGAGTACGGCCATGACCCCAATCGCAAGCAGATCGAGATGCCGTCGCTCGGCCAGATCATGTCGCGGCTGTCGGGCGACCTGAGGGAATACCAGTTCGACCAGATCCCGTTGGTGGCCGAGCCCGGCCGGGTGATCGTGGCGCGCTGCCTGTCGCTGATCGTGCGGGTGCTGCTGCGCAAGGGCAAGCGGCTCTACATCAATGACGGCATCTGGGCGTCGCTGTCGGATTCTTGGACCGGCAAGATCACACTGCCGGCCCGCTTCATCCCCGATCCGGCGATCCGCTCGCGCAATGGCGAGGAGAAGAACATCGTGCCGTTCAAGGTCTGCGGCGCGACCTGCGATTCCGTCGACATCCTGTCGCGGCCGTTCTGGCTGCCGGAAACCGTCGACACCGGCGACTGGATCGAGATCGGCCATATCGGCGCCTATTCGCTGTCGCTGAGAACCCGCTTCAACGGTTTTTATCCCGACACATTTGTCGAGGTGACGACGCCGTTTGACGAAGGCGATGCGCCGCAGGGATTCGCCAGCCTGGAGACGATGGCGGACTAAGCGACCCCGCCACCGGCCTGGATATTCTCGCCGGTCAGCCAGCGGGCCTCGTCGCTGGCCAGGAAGACCGCGACATCGGCAACGTCGCGGGGCGCGCCGATCCTGCCAAATGGAGACATGCCGGCCGCCACGGCGCGATCGCGCTCGGGAAGCAGGTCCGTGTCGGTGAAGCCAGGCGACAGCGCATTCACCGTGATGCCGCGCGGTCCGAGTTCACGCGAGAGCACACGGACGAATTGTTCGACGGCGCCCTTGCTGCCGAGATACAGCGCCGTTTGCGTGAAGAACATCTTGGTGCCGCCGGTGGAGACCGCGATGATGCGGCCGCCGTTTCGCACACGGCGCGCTGCTTCCTGAAGCACGAAGAACGTGCCCTTGGCATTGGTGCCGAAGACATGGTCGAAATCGGCTTCGGTTGCCTCGGTCAGAGGCTTGATGACGGCGACGCCGACATTGGCAACCACGATGTCGACCGCGCCGAACTCACTCTCAGCCTCGTCAAACAGGCGATGAATATCCGAGACGCTTGATATGTCGGCCTGGACGGCGATCGCCTTTCCTCCCTTGCCGGCGATGGCGGCCACGACCTCGTCAGCGGCTTCGTGGTTGCCGACATAGTTGACGACGACGGCAGCGCCCTTGGAGGCGAGTCCTTCGGCGATGGCTCGCCCAATGCCGCGCGAACTGCCGGTGACGAGTGCGGTTTTGCCTTGCAAGGACTTGGGCATGATACGTTTCCTTCAATCATTCAGGCCCGTGCCGGTTTCATCTGACGGGTCCGCTAGTCGAGAAATAGGGCCCTGCAACTGATCAGATAATGGCCTATTATCTGACTAGCTTGTTAATCTAGGGATACACAATGCGCGGTTCTGAATTCACCGAGTTCAAGGCATTCGCCGCAATCGTGGAAGAGCGTAGTTTCGTCCGCGCCGCCGCCCGGCTGCGTGTTTCCCCGCCGGCGCTCAGCCAGTCGATCCGGCAACTGGAGGCTCGCATCGGCGTCAGGTTGCTGAATCGGACGACGCGTAGTGTTTCACCCACTGGTGCTGGCGAGACGCTGTTTGCGCGCCTTGCCGTTGCGTTCGAAGAGCTGGAGGGCGCCGTAGCGGACATTCATGCCGCGCGTGATCGGCCGGCGGGTTCGCTACGAATAAACGTGCCGCGTGTTGCCGCGGTGCGGTTCATCGGCCCGATCCTTGGCGACTTCCAACGCGCCTATCCTGATATCGCGCTGACCGTCATCGTCGACGATACGCTGACCGACATTGTTCGAGGACGGTTCGATGCCGGAATCAGGCTTGGCGAGCGGCTGGAGAAGGCCATGGTGGCAGTGAAACTGAGCGGGGATTTGCAGATGGCGGCGGTGGCCGCTCCCGTCTATCTCGAAAATCGGGCCATACCGCGCCATCCGCAGGAGTTGCATCAGCACCAATGCATAACATTCCAGTGGCCTGGTGGCGGCAACCTCTATCGATGGGAGTTCGCGCGCGGCAAACGGTCTCTGGAAATCGCCGTCGAGGGCAGCCTGACTGTTAACGACACCGAGCTGATGCTGAACGCGGCGCTGGGTGGAGCAGGCGTTGCCTACATGATCGACTATCAGGTCCAGTCGTGGATCGATGCGGGCAGGCTGATGAGATTTCTAGAGCCCTGGTCGCCCAGCTTTCCAGGCTTCTTCCTGTATCACCCGAGTTCGAGGCACGTCCCCCCGGCTTTGCGGGCATTTATCGACTTTGTCCGGGCAAGGAGTAGGGAATAAGGAACCCAGCTTGGGCAGATTCTACTCACAGTTTCCCCAAAAGCTCCGGCGTCGGCCAGCCGTCTACCGGCATGCCGAGCCGCATCTGTTCCTTGCGGATGGCTTCGCGGGTGTTGGTGCCCAGAATGCCGTCGACGGTGCCGACGTCATAGCCCCTGGCTTCGAGCTTGGTCTGCAATTCCTTCATCTGATCGCCATTGAGACCGGTTTCGGGATTGCGCGGGTCGAACTGCTTTGCCCCGGCCAGCCGGCTGGCGAAGTTGGCGGCGGTCAGCGCGTAGGTGAAGGACTGGTTCCATTCGAGATAGACGTCGAAATTGTCGTAGGCTAGGAAGGCCGGACCTTTGCGGCCCATCGGCAGCGCCAGGCCGGCCTTCAGGCCATTGTCGATCAGCGGCGTGCCATCGGGGTTGGTGACGCCCCAGGCGGCCCATTGCGACAGCGGCAGCTTGTTGGTGCGGCCGGTCTGCTCCCAGGGCATGTCCTCGGGCACGCGCACTTCCTCGATCCAGGGCTGGTCGCGTTTCCAGCCGCGCGACAGCACCTTGTTGGCCGTGGTCATGATTACGTCGGGTACGCTGCGCCTGAGGTCGACGATGCCGTCGCCGTCGCCGTCGACGCCGCGCGCCAGATAATCGGAAGGCAGGATCTGCGTCTGGCCGATCTCGCCGGCCCAGGCGCCGGTGACGTCGGCCGGAACGACACCGCGATCGATCAGCGTCAACAGCGGCACCAGTTGCGGCCGAAACAGCTGCGGCCGGCGGCAGTCATGCGACAGCGTCACCAAGGCGCTCAGCGTGTGGAAATCGCCCTGGACGGCGCCGAAATCGGTCTCCAGCCCCCAGAAGGCGGTGATGATCGGCGCCTGGACACCGAACTGCTGGTCGGCGCGCGCGAAGACTTCGGCGTATTTCTTCAGATTGGCCGCGCCCTGCTTCAGCCGGTAGGCCGAGATCATGCGGTTGGAGAACTGGATGAAGGTCTGGGCGAAGACGCCCTGGGCGCGATCGCGCGCCAGCACCTTGTCGTCGATGGTGGCGGCTTCCAGCGCGTCAAGGCCGACAGCGCCGACACCGGCCGCCCTGGCTTCCGCCGCCACGCCTTGCTTCCAGGTTTCGAAGTCGCCGCCGCATTCCTGCGCCCCCGCCGGCATCGCCGTAGCGCCGAGCAGCAGGCCCGCGAGCAGCCCGGAGCGCAATCGGCTCCTCGATCGTTTCCGGCGTGGATATCCCAGTGGTTGCAGGTAGGTGCGCATGGGACGTCGAAAAGCAGGCGGCAGAGCCGGTGTCAACGGGTGTTCTGCCGCAGCCACTTTTTCCAGGCTGCCTCAGTGCCGTTGAAGACGTTGATATCGGACTTGCCGGTCATGCCGGGAACGATACCGGTTCCGGTGTATTGCCAGAAGGTGAAAGGGTGGCTGCCGTACTTTTGGCGGGGGTGGCCGGCCACCGAGCGCAGCCAGTAGGGATAGCCGCGGAACGTCGAAAGGTCGTTATCGTCGAAGAAGTCGACCGAGGTGTAGATGATCGGCTTCTTGCCATAGTGCCGCTCGATCATCTCGAGAAAGGTGGTCATTTCGGCCCGCACCGTCGCCGAATCCGGGCGCAGCCGGCAGGTCGGCGATTGCGGGTTCCACTCCATGTCGAGCACCGGCGGCATGGCCGAGCGGTCGACGGGCACGTTCTGGATGAACCAGCGCGCCTGGGTGGCGGCAGGCGTGCAGAAATAGAAGAAATGGTAGGCCGCGCGCGGAATGCCATTGGCCTTGGTGCGCGACCAATGCTCGTTGAAATACTCGTCGAAACGGTCGCCGCCCTCGGTCGCCTTGATGAAGGCGAAGGAGATGCCGCTGGCCTTGGCCGTCGGCCAGTCGACCGAGGTCTGGTATTTGGAGACGTCGGTGCCGTGAACGGCATAGTTCCAAGGCGCGCCGCTATCCCATTCATGCGGCTTGGAGTCTTCGAAACGCGGTGCGCGCACGGCAACCGTCGGGCTGCTGGATGGCGACATCGAGGGCACGAGATCGCCGGCGGTCGAGCAGGCGGCCAGCAGCGTCAACGTGATGAGGGCCGCGAAACGGCGCATCGCATTTCCCGAGCCGGAATCAGCCGGTCGCTGTTGGGTTGTCGTTGCAGGTGCCCCTCAGGCGATCGCCCCACAGCATCGCCTGATACGCTATTTTCGTGCATGTCGTTGTTCCAAAACCGCTGCGCACTTTTGGGCGACATGCACCAGTGATCGCCGATCATGGTTGATAACAGGTTGACGGCGCTCGACAAGAACACCGATTTTGCGGAAGCAATGGCGGCAAATCGATGACATAAAATCGGGCCGCAAGCCACGGGCAGCGGAAAAGCAGGGACGGAAAGATGCGGATCGCCGTGAAGATCATCAAATGGCTGCTCGGCCTGGTCGTGTTGGCCATAGCCGCCCTGTTTGCCTGGCTCTACGTCGCGCCGCCCGACCTGATCCGCGTCGGTTCCGGCTATTCCGCCAAGATTGTCTGCTCGAATGTTTTTATCGCCGGCCGTGATCCCAATGAGGTGCTTGCCATCGACGTGCAGGCGCCCGGCCATCCGCTGCTCAGGCTGATGAAGGTGTCGGTCGACAAGAACAGGGGGACCGTCTCGGCCGGGCTGCTTGGCTTCCTCGGCAAGAGCGTTGCCGTTGCGCGCGCCGGCCTGGGTTGCGCCTCGGTTCCTGATGGCGACGTCGGCAAGGCACGGCGCACGTCAATCCCTGCCGAGGCGTCGGCGGCCACCAAGGGCGATCTGTGGCCCGGGGGAGATCGAGTCGACGCCTCGCAAAATCCCGAAATCAACAAGATCCTCGACGGTGCGGCGATGACCGGCATCGGCATGCGCGCCGTGGTGGTGGTCAAAAATGGCCGCATTGTTGCCGAGCGTTATGGCGACGGCTTTTCGGCGAAAACGCCGCTGCTCGGCTGGTCGATGACCAAGACAGTCAACGCCGCGCTCGTCGGCACGCTGGTCAAGGACGGCAAGATGGCGGTGACCAATCAGGGCCTGTTCGGCTCATGGAAGGCGGACGGCCGCGCCGCCATCAGCCTTGCCGATATGATGGCGATGTCGAGCGGACTCGAGTTCAACGAGGATTATGGCGACGTTGCCGATGTGACGCGCATGCTCTACCTCGAACCGGATATGGCGGGCTTCGCCGAGGCCAAGCCGCTGACCGGCGACGTCGGCAAGGTCTTTTCCTATTCGAGCGGCACGGCGGTGATGCTGTCGCGGCTGTGGCAGGATGCTATCGGCGACAAGGACAAGGCGCTGATGTGGCCAAGGGCAGCGCTGTTCGGGCCGCTCGGCATGCAAAGCGCGGTGCTCGAAACCGACGAGGAGGGTACCTTTGTCGGCTCATCCTACCTCTATGCCACGGGGCATGACTGGGCGCGGTTCGGCCAATTCCTGCTGCAGGGCGGGGTTCTGGAACGGCAACCAGATCCTGCCGGCCGGTTTCGTCGACTGGATGCGCGAACCGGCACCGGCCTCGAAAGTCTACGGCAAGGGGCAACTTTGGATCGAAGCCCCGGGGGACGAAGGAAATCCCGGCGCCGGCGTCGCCGCCGGCCTGCCCAACGATACCTACTGGATGGAGGGCCATGACGGCCAGACGGTCGCCATCATCCCGTCGGAGCAACTGGTGGTGGTGCGGCTGGGGTTGACGCCGGCCAAGCTCGGCTACCGGCCGCAGGTGATGGTCGGCGCGCTGATGAAGGCACTGCGCTAGCTCCCTTTACCCTCCCCTTGATGGGGAGGGTCGGCGCGTAGCGCCGGGGCGGGGTGCCTGGCCACCCGCGCCTTCGGCGCGGCCTCCCCCATCGAGGGGGAGGTAAGAGTGCGCGATCTTGACGACCGCCAGCCAGGCATAGCCGCGATAAAGCGCGCGGAAACAGAAGCTTGCGCCGGTTCGCCGAGATTCCGATTCCAAGACTTCGCGCAATGATTCACGTGGCGTGACATGGAATTTCTTGAGCCAGCCGCGCAGCAATGTCCGGAACCAGTTGGGCAAGCCTTCCTGCTGGCCGAAATCGACGACATGCAGCGAGCCGCCGGGTGCGAGTGCCGCAAGGGCTGCTGAAACCGTCTTTTCCCAGCCGGGGATCATCGACAGCGAATAGGACACGAAGATGCGGTCGAAGCGCTCGATGCCGAACAGCGTCTTGGCGTCGAAATCGGTGGCGTCGCCGCGCGCCAGCACGACGCGGCCGGACAGGCCGTCGCGGCCGATCGCCTTGCCGGCGGTCTCCAGCATCTCAGCCGAGATGTCGAGGCCGTAGAGGCGGGCGTCGGGATAGCGGCGGGCGGCAAGCGCGATGTTGCGGCCGGTGCCGCAGCCAAGTTCGAGCACTCTGCCATTCGCCGGCACATCCAGCCGGGATATCATCTGGTCGCGGCCGAGCAGGTAATATTTGCGGGTCAGGTCGTAGATGTGGCGCTGCCAGCGGTAGACGCCGTCCATCAGTTCGGCATGGTCGGCCGGCAGCTCGCTCGCGCTCATGCCGCGCGCTTCACATAGAGGTGGAAGCCGCCATAGATGGCCGAGCGGTCGCGGGCCGAACAGTCGCGCGAGGCCTCGTCCTCGTAGGTCCACTGGTCGAGCAGCGAGATCGAGACGCGGCCCGGCAGCAGGCTGGGCTCGGCGGCGGTACGGAAGATGACTCGGGCGCCGACCGAGGCGGTGCGGGTGATCTCCGACCAAAGGGCATTGAGCTGGTCGTTCGTCATCCAGTCCTGCGCGTCGAGCAGGACGAAACGGTCGACGGTGCCTGCGTCCTTGCCGGCCAGAAATTCGATCAGATTGGCGTGGTGGATGCCGACGCGATCGACATTGTTGCGGATCGCCTTGTAGTTGGCCTCTTCTAGATAGGCGGGCAGGGCGGCCTCACCCGGATTGGGATAGCGACGGGCGAAGGCTTGCCAAGCGAAGTAGTTGTTCTTCAGCGGAAAATCGCAAGCGAGCTTTTCCAGCCGGGCCTTCAGCACGCTGGCCATCGAACCATCGCCCGAGGTGATCAGCGAATCGTACTGCGCCGGCGGAATGCCGAGGCCGAACAGCGAAGCCTTGCGCGAGGTAGCCCAGCGCAACAGCTTCTTGTCGAAGACCGGCGCCAGCTCTTCGTTGAAGAAGCGGCGCTGGTCGGCGAGGCTCTTCGACGCCATGAGACCGGCGGGATCGACGCCGAAGAATTTGGCGATGCGGTGGCCCATGGCGATGAACAGGCCGAGCAGGCCGGTCTGGTAGAAATTGCGGTCGAAGACGGTGATGCGCTGGCGGCCGCGCCAGCTGCGACGCTCCCAATAGTGGCGGCTGACCGGGTCGAGATGCGGCGCGATGAAGCGGTCATAGGCTTGCGAATTGTGGTTGGTGTCGGCGGCGCCGAAGAAACGGAACAGATCGCCCTGCGAGGGCAGATGCCGCACCGCCTCCAGCTTCATCCGGTTCAAGGCGATGTGGGCGGCGTTGAGGTCGACCGCATCGACGCGTTCAGGCGAGCGGGTGAGGTAGGCGAGGATGTTGCAGCCGCCCGACGCTATGGTGACGACGCGGTGGCCCTGGCCAAGCTGCATGGCCTCCATGTCGACTTCAGGGTCTTCCCAGATCTGCGGATAGACGAGACCGGAGAACAAGAGGGCGAACAGCCGCTCCGAGATGCCGGCCTTCGACAGCGGGCGGTTCTGGAAGACGGCTTTTCCAACTTCCTTGCCGCGGCGAAAAACGAGATCCGAGGAGACGTCCGTCATGGCAAAGTGATTCCCCATTTGCTTTGCCGCAAGCGGGTAACTCAGGGGCATGACAGGCGGGTGACAGGCTGTTGACGCGAGTTCAGGCCTTGCCAAATCCCCCCGGTGTCGGCGTTGTCAGGATGACGGCGTCGCCGGCGTCGAGCACGGTCTGGTCGCAGGCCTTCAGCGTCTCGACGCTGCCATCCTTGCGGCGGACCTTGGTCGAGCCGACCTCGCCGTCACCGCCGCCGTCGAGGCCTTGCGGCGGGCGGTTGCGGTGCGAGGACAGGATGGCGCATTCCATCTTTTCGAGGAAACGGATGGTGCGCCTGGTGCCGTCACCGGCATCCCATTTGCCTTTGCCGCCGGAGCCTTCGCGAATGTGAAAATCCTCGAGCAGCACGGGAAAGCGCAATTCCAGCACCTCCGGGTCGGTCAGGCGCGAATTGGTCATGTGGGTGTGGACGCCGGATGTCCCGGCAAAGCCGCGGCCGGAGTTCATCCGGCCTGCCGGCGAACCGGAGCAGATGGTCTCGTAATACTGGTACTGCTTGTTGCCGAAGGTCAGGTTGTTCATCGTGCCTTGCGCGTTGGCCATGGCACCCATGGCGCCGAACAGGGCGTTTGTGACATGCTGCGAGGTCTCGACATTGCCGGCGACGACGGCGGCGGGGTAGGCGGGCTTCAGCATCGAGCCGTCGGGGATGATGATGTTGATCGGCCGCAGGCAGCCGGCATTCATCGGGATCATGTCCTCGACCATGACACGGAAGGCATAGAGCACGGCTGCGCGGGCGACGGGCTCGGGCGCATTGAAATTGTTCTTCTCGACCTTCGACGTTCCGGTGAAGTCCACGGTCGCCTCGCGCTTTTGCCGATCGACGGTAATCTTCACCTTGATCACCTGGCCGGTGTCGGTCGGGTATTCGTACTCGGAACTATCTGGCAGCCGCTCCAGCACGCGGCGCACGCTTTCGGCGGCGTTGTCCTGGACATGGCCCATATAGGCTTCGACGACGTCGAGGCCGAAATGGGCGACCATCTTGCGCAATTCCGCCACGCCCTTTTCATTCGCGGCGATCTGCGCCTTGAGGTCGGCGATGTTCTGGTGTGGGTTGCGGGCAGGATAGGCGTGGTCGGTGAGCAGCGTTTGCAACTCCGCCTCGCGGAATTTTCCACGATCGACAACGCGGAAATTGTCGAACAGCACGCCTTCCTCGTCGACCGTGGTGGCAAGCGGCGTCATCGAGCCGGGGGCAGTGCCGCCGATATCGGCATGATGGCCGCGTGAGGCTACGTAGAAGATTTCCTCCCCCCTTGAAGGGGAGGTGGCGGCGGAGCCGCCGGAGGGGGGCGCTGCGGCAGTGCTCGACGCCCTTGCGGTGCCTTCTGAGAGGACCCCACCCGGCCGCTGCGCGGCCACCCTCCCCTCAAGGGGGAGGGAAAACACCGGCGTCACCACGGTGATATCAGGCAAATGCGTGCCGCCATTGTAGGGGGCGTTTAGCGCAAAGACGTCGCCGGGATGGATGTCGCCGGAGTTCAGCCGGATGATGGTTTCGACCGAGCGGTCCATGGAGCCGAGATGCACCGGCATGTGCGGCGCGTTGGCGACCAGCGCTCCATGACGGTCGAAGACGGCGCAGGAAAAGTCCAGCCTTTCCTTGATGTTGACGGAATAGGCGGTGTTCTGCAGCGTGACGCCCATCTGCTCGGCGATCGACATGAAGAGGTTGTTGAAGACCTCCAGCATCACCGGATCGGCTTCGGTACCGAGGGCAGCCGTGCGAACTTTCCGTTCCGTGCGGCGAATGACGACGTGATTGAGGTTGGTGATTTCGGCCTGCCAGCCCGGCTCGACGACGATGGTCTGGTTCGGCTCGATGATCAAAGCGGGGCCTGGGACCAGATTGGATGGGCGCAGGTTTTCGCGGCGATGGATGCCGGCCTCATGCCAGCGGCCCTCGGTGTAGATGCGCCGCGTTCCCGACGCACCCGCTTCAACCATTGCCGGTCCGGCGGGCGCAACGGCTTCGGCCGTGGTCTCGACGATCTCGGCGCCTTCCACGCCAACGGTCTCGACGATCATCGGCTTGTCGTCATAGACGAAACCGAACTGCGCCTTGTGGGCCAATTCGAAATCGCGCCTGGCCTGGAAGATAGAGTCCTGTTCGAAATTCACCGGCAGCGTGGTGTCGGTGCCGTCATAGCGGATGTGCAGCACCGGCTTTGCCGCAATCTTGTCCTGCGCAATGCCTTGCGCTGCCAATTCGGCGATGACGGCTTTTTTCAACGTGCCGATGAGGCTGCCGATCTCGGTCCTGGATTCTTCGGCAAGCGGCTTCAGGAGTGCCTGCTGGCGCGACGCGAAAACCGACGACAGGCCGATACCATAGGCTGAGAGCAGACCGGAGAAGGGGTGGATCAGTACCGCCTCCATGCCGAGCGCGTCGGCAACCAGGCAGGCATGCTGGCCGCCAGCGCCGCCAAAACAGTTCAAGAGATATTCGGTGACATCGTAGCCGCGCTGCACGGAGATCTTCTTGATAGCATTGGCCATGTTTTCCACCGCGATGGTAACGAACCCTTCGGCGACGGCTTCCGGCGTGCGGCCATCGCCGATTTCGGCGGCGAGCGCCGCGATTTTTTTATGCACGGCGGCGACGTCCAGCGGCTGGTCCTGGCCTGGGCCGAAAATTGCCGGGAAGAAATCGGGCTGCAGCTTGCCCAGCATGACATTGGCGTCGGTGACGGCAAGCGGGCCGCCGCGCCGGTAGGCGGCGGGGCCGGGATTGGCGCCGGCGGAATCCGGCCCGGCGCGGAAGCGGCCGGCTTCGTAATGCAGGATCGAGCCGCCGCCGGCAGCGACGGTATGGATGCGCATCATCGGCGCACGGATGCGCACGCCGGCAACCTCGGTGTCGAAGGCGCGCTCATACTCGCCGTCAAAATGGGCGACATCGGTGGAGGTGCCGCCCATGTCGAAGCCGATGACTTTCTCGAAACCGGCGAGTTTCGCCGTTTCGACCATGCCGACGACACCGCCGGCCGGGCCGGACAGCAGCGCGTCCTTGCCCTGAAACATGTCGGCGGCGGTGAGCCCGCCCGACGACATCATGAACATCAGGCGAGGGTTCTCCCTCCCCCTCGAGGGGAGGGTGGCGGCGAAGCCGCCGGGTGGGGTCGCCGCGGCAGTGCTCGACGCTTTGGTGGTGCCTCCTGAGAGAACCCCCCCTGTCGGCTTTGCCGACTGCCCTTCGCTATGGCTCCGGGCGTTCGTCGCTGAAAAAGCCAAATCGTCGGCTTTTTCTCGGCCTTTGGCCGACCGCTCCTCACCCTCCACAAGTGGGGAGATTGGCATCGCGCCCAGTTCTCCCGCCACCCTTTGCACATAGCGCGACAGGATCGGCGACAGATAGGCATCGACCACGGTAGTGTCGCCGCGGCCGACCAGCTTGATCAGCGGCGAGACCTCATGGCTGACCGAGACTTGGCTGAACCCGATCTTGCGGCAGACTTTCGCCACCGCCTTCTCGTGGTCGGGATATTTCCAGGCATGCATGAAGACGATGGCCACCGCATCGATGCCGTCGGCCTTCGCCTGTTCGATGGCGGGCCGGCAGGCGGCGATGTCGAGCAAGCGCTCGACCTCGCCATTGGCGCGCACACGCTCGTCGATCTCGATGACTCGCTCGTAGAGCTGTTCCGGAAGGATGATCTCCTTGGCGAAGATGTCCGGCCGCGCCTGATAGGCGATCTTCAGCGCATCGCGAAAGCCCTTGGTGATGAGCAAAAGCACACGGTCGCCCTTGCGCTCCAGCAGCGCATTCGTGGCAACGGTGGTACCCATCTTGACGTCACCGACCAGGCCCGGAGGAATAGCGGTGCCGGATTTCAGCCCCAGAAGCTCGCGGATGCCGGCTATGGCCGCGTCGGGATAGGCTTCGGGATTTTCCGACAGGAATTTCCTGGGATGCAAACCGCCTTGCGGATCACGTCCGATCACGTCGGTGAAGGTGCCGCCGCGGTCGATCCAAAAATCCCATTTCTTGTCCACGCAGAACTCCGGCATTGCATTTGGGTCCAGACTGTTAGTTCGGCATCGCCCGGCCCGCAATCGGTAGTGCGCGGATGTTACATCAGGAAACGCAACGTTACGAAACTCATGGCCGTTTGATGCATTTTGCCTTCGACCGTTCACCGCAACGTGAGCGTGTGTTGAAGGAGAGATGTCATGAAAAAGCTCATTCTTGCTTCCGTTTCCGCCCTGGCCCTGTTCGGCGTTGCCGCCTGCAGCGACAGCGGTACGGATAACACCACCACCCAGAGCACCAATCCGCCAGCCGCCGAGCCCATGAAGCCGGCGACGCCGGATGCACCGAAGCCTGCAGAACCGGCTCCGGCAACACCTGCTCCTGCCCCCGCGCAGTAGCAGCAGTCTCGGTCACTTTGACGTGACGAGAGAGGAGGCCGGCTTCGCGCCGGCCTTCCTGCGTTTAGGTCGATTCGGGGCTCAAGGGTCTTGAACCGGCTCTTTCCTACGGTTTGGGATCTGGCGCGTCGGTTGCTTGCGTGAATTCGATCCACTCTGCGGCGCTGTCTTGGCTTGATAGCGATGGCCGGCGGCCCTAATAAGCGCTCATGTCGATTTGGGATCGCCTCGGCGACTTCATCAACCGCGTTTCATCTTCAGCCACGTCCGGCGTAGCCGATGTGGTCGAGGCCGTGCGCACGGTTTTCTCCGGTGACGCCGATCTGCGCCGGCGCGTCGCCTTCTCTGTGGCGATGATTGCGCTGTCAGCCAAGATGGCCAAGGCCGATGGCATCGTCACCCAGGACGAGGTTCGCGCGTTCCAGGAAATATTCGAGGTGCCGCGAGAACAGACCCGCAATGTGGCGCGGCTTTACGATCTGGCCAAGCGCGACGTCGCCGGGTTCGAGACCTATGCCGAGAGTATGGCGCAGATGTGCGGCTCGGGCCATTCGAACTGCGTCATGCTGGAAGACATACTCGACGGTCTGTTCCATATCGCCAAGGCGGACGGGCTGGTGCATGAGCGCGAAGGGATTTTCCTGCACCGTATTGCCGAGATTTTCCGCATCGACGAGGTGCACTACGAGGCCATCCTGGCCAGGCACGTCAATCTCGGCGCCGGCGATCCCTATATCGTGCTCGGCATTGAGCGCGGCAAGCCGTTCGAGGAGGTCAGGAAGCGATACCGCAAGCTGGTCTCCGACAATCATCCGGACCGGCTGATCGCGCGCGGCCTGCCGCAGGAATTCATCAAGATTGCAACGACCAGGGTCGCGGCGATCAACGCGGCCTATGAAATGATCGAGCGGGGCCTCAGGCACGCATGAGCGGCTTCCCGCCCGACGAGCCAAGCGCGGAGGTCAGGGTATCGCCGAATTTCGGCCCGCGGCGCGAAACCCTCAGGCCCGACATGATCGTGCTGCACTATACCGGCATGGCGACTGGTGCTGCCGCGGAAGCCTGGTTGTGCGACCCCGCAAGCGAAGTCTCGTCGCACTACCTCGTCCATGAGGACGGTCGCATTATCCAGATGGTGCGCGAAAGCGACCGCGCCTGGCATGCCGGTGCAAGTTCCTGGTTCGGGCGTACCGACATCAACTCCTGTTCGGTCGGCATCGAAATCGTCAATCCCGGCCATTCGCTCGGCTATTCGGCCTTTCCCAAGCGGCAGGTGGAAGCGGTGATCGGGCTTTGCCTTGGTATCATCGAACGCCATTGCATTTCGGCGCAAAGGGTGCTTGCCCATTCCGACATCGCGCCGGGGCGCAAGATCGACCCGGGCGAGAAATTCCCCTGGAAGGCGCTGTTTGCGGCCGGGGTCGGCCATCTCGTGCCTGCGGCGCCGGTCCGGCGCGGCGCGGTGCTGAAAGCCGGCGATACCGGCGCCGAGGTCGAGACACTGCAGTCGATGCTGGCGCTCTATGGCTATGGCGTCGAGATATCAGGTGTCTTCGACCGCCAGACCGAAATCGTCGTCGAAGCTTTTCAACGGCATTTCCGACCGCGCCTGGTGGATGGTGTCGCCGACGGCTCTACGTCTAGCACGCTGCAAAGCCTGCTGACTTCCCTTAGGTCAGTTGCGTCTAAATAATCGTTTCCTGATATTCAAGTTACAGCCTGTCACTGAAAGTGAATTGCCTCGCCTTGTTCGACACAAATTCCGCCCTCAAAGGCAGTTCGTGCAAGTTATCGGACCTCCAGCCCCCCGGATGCTCCGATATTGATTAGGCGTTGCTGCGTGAAGATCTTCGCGCGGCCAAACAGAACGGGACCACATGCAGAAATTGACCGTTGTAACGGCAGCTATTGCTGCCGGCGTAATGACTTTTACCTTCAGCACGGCCGATGCCGCACCACTGAGCCAGAGGGCAGACCAGGGCTTCATCGCCGCACCCGCCAAAGCCACCATGACGAAGGCAAACCCGAAAGCAAAAAGGGCAACCACCGCGAATGTGCGCAAAGCAGCCGTGGTGAAGGCCAGAAAAGCCACGGCCAAGAGGCACTTTAAGCGCAACAGGAAGAGCGTCGACCTGACGACGACCGCATCGATCCGCCCAAGCACCGCTGCGGAGTCGACTGCGGCAGCCGCGCTTGGCGGCCAGTATTCGGCAATCATTGCCCGCTATGCCGCGGCCGAAGGCGTGCCGGTGTCGCTGGCCCAGGCGGTCATCAAGATCGAGAGCAACTACCGGCCGAACATCGTCGGCAGCGCGGGTGAAATCGGCCTGATGCAGATCAAGCCGGCAACGGCGCGGATGATGGGGTATAGCGGCTCCGCCAAGGGTCTGTTCGATCCCGACACCAACATCAAATACGGCATGAAGTACCTTGCCATGGCGCGCAATCTCGGCGGCGGCACCACCTGCGGCACGATCCTGAAATACAATGCCGGCCATGCCGCGACGCGGATGAACCCGGTGTCGGCGGCCTATTGCGGCAAGGTCAAGGTGCAGTTGGCGGCATTGGGATCGCCGGCATAAAGTCTGCTTTTTCATTTGCGTTTTGGAACGTGAACCCCTTTATACGCTGTGCCAGCTGGCCGGGCGGCCGCACCCGCAAAGCCGAAAGGCTGCGGGTGAGGAAAGTCCGGGCTCCATGGAGACACGGTGCCGGTTAATGGCCGGCGGGGGCGACCCCAGGGAAAGTGCCACAGAAAGCAAACCGCCCCGATTTATCGGGGCAAGGGTGAAAGGGTGGGGTAAGAGCCCACCGCGCGACTGGCAACAGGAGCGGCACGGTAAACCCCACCGGGAGCAAGACCGAATAGGGACGGTGCGAGGGGAAACCTTCGAGGGCTGTTTCCGGCTCACCGTCCGGGTAGGTTGCGTGAGGCGCATGGCAACATGCGCCCAAGATGAATGGCCGCCACGTTCTCGCCCCGAAAGGGGCGAGGGCCATACAAAACCCGGCTTACAGGCCAGCTGGCAATTTCTCCCCATATCGCGATTAATCCTTTGGGATCAGCAGTCTGCGCCTTCGGGCGCAGCTGACGATTCAGGTGCTTGAGCGATTGAATCAACTGCACCGGGTGGGTCGAGACAAACGCATTCTTGAAGCTGGTACGATTTAATCGTACCATGATCGTCGTGGTTTGATCAGGAGCACGCCATGGGTCATGTGGACAAACGCAGCATCACGCTTTCGCCGGAACTGGCGGCGGCGGTCGACGATGTCGTGGCCGCCGGCGAATATGCCTCGGCCAGCGAAGTCATCCGTGATGCGCTGCGGCAATGGAAAGACCGCCGCGATCTGCTCGGCTATACGGTCGAGGAACTGCGCAGGCTGGTTCAGGAGGGGATCGACAGCGGACCGGCGGTGGACGGCCAGCCCTTCATGGACCGGCTGCGAGCCAAATATCACAGGATGTCGGAAGCTGCAGGCTCGGAAGAGTGAAATATCGGCTGCTTCCTCAGGCGATATCAGATGTCGAAGGCATCGGTGACTACATTGCGGAACATAGCCCAAAGGGAGCCATGCGCCTTGTGGACGCTTTGGAGAGGCGCTGGACACTGCTCACCTTGCACCCGTTCTCAGGTGCGCCGCGCGATGATATCGCGCCCGGCATTCGTCATCTGATCGTCGGCGAATATGTCACTCTGTATCGCATGGGCGAAGACGCGATCGAGATCGTCCGCGTTTTGCACGGCAGGCGCGATATTGGCGCCGACGACTTGGTGACCTAACCGCCAGCTCAGATGCCGATCTTGTCCAGCGATGCCTCGATCGCCTGCCAGAGTTCTTCCACCGGCTCGCAGCCCACCGACAGGCGCACGAAGCCGGGCGGAACCGAATCTCCTCGCTTGGCCCGCCGCTCGGCGGAGGTGTGGACACCCCCGAACGACGTTGCCGCCTGCATCAGCGTGCAGTTGTTGATGAAATCCTCGGCCTTTTCCTGGGAGAGGAGTTCGAAGGACATGAGGAAGCCGAAGCGCTCCATCTGCGCCCGGGCGAGGTTGTGCGACGGGTCGCCCTCCAGCCCGGGGTAGCGCAAGCCGCTAACGGCGCGATGGTTTTTCAGGCGCTTCGCGATCACCTCGGCAGAAGAACACATGCGGTCGAAGCGTACCTCCAGCGTCTCCAGGCCGCGATGCACCAGCCAAGCCTCGAACGGGCCGGGAATGCCGCCCGCGGTCTCGCGCCAGCCGGTGACGGCCGCGATAATATCTGGATTGCGGCTGGCGACATGGCCGAACAGTACGTCGGAATGCCCGTTGGCCGCCTTGGTGTCGGCAGCAACGACAATGTCGGCGCCGAGATCGAGCGGACGCTGGCCGAACGGCGTCATCGTGGTGTTGTCGACGACGACGATCGCGCCCGCTTGGTGCGCGGCCTCGGTGACGGCTGTGATGTCGCAAATGTCCAATCGCGGATTCGACGGGGTTTCAACGTAGACAAGGCGGTAGCCATCAGAGCCGCCATCGAGAAAGGTCGATGTCGGCCGCAGATCATAGGCGACGCCGAAGGGCTTGAGGAAACGGTCGGCCAGCGCGCGTGTGGCATGGTAGCCGTCCGAAGGCAAAAGCACGCGATCGCCGGATTTCAACAGGCCGAAAAACACCGCCGAGATTGCCGCCATTCCGGATGGGAAGCCGACGCATGGCGCGTCTTCCAGATGCGCCAGCATGTGCTCGACCG
This sequence comes from Mesorhizobium sp. P160187, assembly GCF_057766425.1. Classification (NCBI taxonomy): domain Bacteria; kingdom Pseudomonadati; phylum Pseudomonadota; class Alphaproteobacteria; order Hyphomicrobiales; family Phyllobacteriaceae; genus Mesorhizobium; species Mesorhizobium sp. P160187. Next base: position 1,227,576 of record NZ_JBYMDX010000004.1, on the reverse strand, counting down.
CATCCCAGGTGGCGTTGCTGTAACGGCCGTACTGACTGTAGCCGGCGCCGTCGCCCGGGTTGTGGAAAATAGCGGCCATGGTCAGCGGCAATGGGATGGGGTCGCCTTTGACAAGTCCGTCGCGACGCAGATGGGCAAGGGAGGCCGCGCGAGACCTGGCTGTTTCGGACATGGATTTCTGACCTTGTTGCTCAGCGAAAAGACTGACGACGCTATTCGCGGCAGTGATGCGCGGCAAGCCGCTTCCGCTTGGGCCAGCCCGCTCTAAACGGTTCGTTAGGCTTAATGGGAGATAAAGACGGGAGTGTTGTCAGAGCTGCTCTCACCGGTTGTGGCGCGCGCGTTTGTGAAGCCTGTTCCCGTTGACGCCCATAGTGCCCCATGATATCCCATTTCGATACCAAAGCCTTCGTTCCGCGTCAGGGTAAAGCGTACGCCAATCGGGCAGCCGCGGCGGCTGTGCGTTTGCGGGGTTTTGCCGCTGGGATCGAAGCGGATTTTCGGCAGGGGACGCGCTTCGGCGCGGACGAAAACATGGAGAGGGGTGCGGCGGCGGAAGCGGCTGCAGCGTGTCATGGACCGGTTTCTGTCAAGCGCGGTGAACAGGATCGATGCGAAGGGGCGGGTCTCCGTTCCGGCGCATTTCCGCGCGGTCGTGCAGAAGCGCGGCTATTCCGAACTCTATGCGCTGCGCGGCCTGGACGTGCCTGCGATGGATGTCGGCGGGCTCGATCTGCTCGACCGCTACGAGCAGCGCATCGCGCTGGAAGACCCTTTTTTGCAGACGGCGGACGATATGTCGTTCTTCTGCCATGGCGACGGGACGTTCCTGAAGCTCGATCAGGATGGCCGCATCACGATGAGCGATTTCATCCGCGAGCATACGGGCATCACGAGCGAAGTGGCCTTTGTCGGCCGTGGCAATTTCTTTCAAGTTTGGGAGCCTGGACGGCTGGCCGCCTATGGGGCGCAGGCGCGCGCTCGGCTTTTGCAGCTTCGGCAGGGGACGAAGGCTCACGAGGCCAAGGCTGGGGAGCGGCCGGAATGATGGCGGATCACGGCGATGATCTCAGCGCCGTTGGCGGACCGGTCCGCCACATTCCGGTCCTCCTCGCCGAAGTGCTGGAGGCGCTCTCACCCAAAGCCGGCGATGTGATCGTCGACGGCACGTTTGGCGCCGGCGGCTACACCAAGGCGATCCTGGCGAGCGGCGCCTCGGTGGTGGCGATCGATCGCGATCCCGATGCGATTGCCGCCGGGCGCGGCCTGGAACAGCAATCCGGCGGCAGGCTAAGGCTGGTGCAGGCGCCATTTTCGACGCTGGACGAGCAGGTCGAAAGCGCCGACGGCGTTGTCCTCGACATCGGCATTTCCTCCATGCAGGTCGACCAGCCCGAGCGCGGCTTTTCGTTCCGCACCGACGGGCCGCTCGACATGCGCATGGCGCAGGCGGGCTTGAGTGCTGCCGACGTCGTCAATTCGTTCAAGATAGGCGACCTTGCCCGCATCTTCGGCTTCCTCGGCGAAGAGCGGAATGCCGGCCGCATTGCCCGCATGATCGAGTCACGCCGCGAAAAACGTCCGTTCGAGCGCACGCTCGATCTCGCCGACGCCATCGAAACGCATATCGGCCGCGCGCCGAAGGACAAGATTCATCCGGCCACCCGCGTCTTCCAGGCGCTGCGCATTTTCGTCAATGACGAGCTGGGCGAATTGGCCAAAGCCCTAATGGCATCCGAGCGGGTATTGAAGCCCGGCGGGCGGCTTGCGGTGGTGACGTTCCATTCGCTGGAAGACCGCATCGTCAAGCGCTTCATCGCCGACCGCGCCGACGTCGCCACCGGCTCACGTCATTTGCCCGAGGCGCACGCGCGCACTGCGACCTTCCGCAAGGCTGGTGGCGGCGTGACGGCAGGCGATGCCGAGGTCGCTGCCAATCCGCGGGCGCGCTCGGCCAGGCTGCGTACCGCCATCCGCACCGAGGCGCCGGCGCGCGCCGGTGATCTCACCATTTTCGGCCTTCCAAAGCTTCCCGGCATCCAGGCGCCGCGAGAGAGGTGAATACGTGTTTCGAACCAGCGACATAGTCCTGATCGCCGTCATGGTCTCGGCCGCGGCCCTGACCTACAAGGCCAAGCGCGAGGCCGAGGAACAGCTGGCTTCGGTGCAGAAGATCGAGGCGCAGATCCGCTATGAGGAGGACACGATCGACCTGCTCAAGGCCGACTGGAGCCTGCTGACCCAGCCGTCGCGCCTGCAGAAGCTGGCTGAAATCTACAAATCGCAGCTCGCACTCGAGCCGGTCAATGCGCGGCAGATCGTCGGGCTCGACGACCTGCCGGCAAAACCGCTCAACATCGAGGACCTGTCGTCGCAACGGCTTGGCGGCATGGCCGACAATTCCGGCAAAGGACCAGCCGACAAGGATCCCGTGGTCACCGGAGCCATCGTCCAATGATCGCTGGATTTCCAATGCGCGCCAAACTTCCGTCGGTCGGCAAATTGCTGAAGCGCCGCGCACGGACCGGCGAGGACGGCTCCATCGTGGTCGAAGGCGCTCGCAAGGCGACCGGCGGCAAGGCCAAGACCCGCATCGTGATGACGATGGCGGTGTTCTTCGGCATCTATTCGACCATCGCCGGGCGGCTGGTCTATCTCGGTTTCCAGTCCCCCGACATGTCGAATGGGCCGCAAAGCCGGGTGACGGCGTCGCGTCCCGACATCGTCGACCGCAACGGCGAGGTGCTGGCGACCGACATCAAGACGGCATCGCTGTTTGCCGAGCCGCGCCGCATCGTCGATGCCGACGAGGCGATCGAAAAGCTGTCGACCATTCTGCCAGATATCGACCCCGAGCAGACCTATCACAAGCTGAAGAGCGGCGCCGGCTTCGTCTGGCTGCAGCGGCAGCTGACGCCCAAGCAGCAGGCCGACATCATGCAGCTCGGCATTCCCGGAATCGGCTTTCGCACCGAAAAGCGCCGCTTCTATCCTGCCGGCGTGACCTCGTCCTACATTGTCGGCCTCACCAACATCGACAATCAGGGCATCTCCGGCATGGAGAAGTACATTGACGAGCAGGGCCTGAGCGACCTGCAGGCCTCAGGCTTGGCGATCGCCAAGGATCTGAAGCCGGTTCAGCTGTCGATCGACCTGCGCGTCCAGCATGTGGTGCGCGACGAGATTGCCGCCGGCCTCGAGCGCTATCGCGCCATGGGCGCCGGCGCCGTCGTGCTCAACATCAAGACCGGCGAAGTGGTGGCGATGGCCTCGGTGCCGGATTTCGATCCGAACAATCCCTTCAATGCGCAGGACAAGGACCGCCTGAACCGCATGTCGGCCGGCCTCTACGAGATGGGCTCGACCTTCAAGAGCTTTACCTCGGCCATGGCGCTCGATTCCGGCAAGGCGAACATGAACAGCCGTTTCGACGCCTCGCATCCGATCCGGGTCGGCCATCAGGCCATTCACGATTTCCACGGCAAGAACCGCGTGCTGTCATTGCCGGAGGTGTTCCTTTACTCCTCCAACATCGGATCGGCGCGTGAGGCCGAAATGGTCGGCATCGAGGGGCACCGCGAATTCCTGCATCGCCTTGGCCTTCTGGACAGGATGCAGACCGAACTGCCTGAGGTCGCGCGCCCGACCGAACCGAAGGTCTGGAAACAGGTCAACTCCTTCACCATCGCCTTCGGCCATGGCGTGTCGACGACGCCGCTGCAGGCCGCCGTCGGCTGCGCGGCGCTGATGCAGGGCTATTTGATCCCGCCGACTTTCCTGGTCCGCAGCGAGCAGGATGCCATGTCGGTGGCCAAGAGAGTGGTCAGCGAAAAGACTGTGGAGGGCATGCGCTACCTCTACACGCTCAATGCTGAGAAAGGCTCGGCCAGAAACGCCAGGGCCCCCGGCTACCGCGTTGGCGGCAAGACCGGAACCGCCGAGAAGGTCATCAATGGCCGCTACTCGAAGGAACTGAATTTCAACACCTTCGTCGCTGCCTTCCCGATGGACGATCCGCAATATCTGGTGTTTACGATCGCTGACGCTCCGCACCCGGAAAAGCCCGGGATGACCGACGTCGCCGCCAACAATGCGGGTGTCATGGCCGGAAACATCATCAGGCGGGCAGCCGCCATGCTTGGCGTGAAGCCAGATTTCAGCCATGAAAATGGCGCAACGCTGGTTTCCTATCAGTGATTCTTAGGGCGCGCCGGCAACTGCGCGCTATTTTGTTGAGATAAACGGGGTTCGATGCACCTGAGAGATTTAGCCGGTATCCTGCCTGTCGAGGGAACATCTTCCCGCGATGTGGAGGTAACCGGGATTTCGTCGGATTCCCGCACGGTCAAGACCGGCGTGGTCTTTTTCGCGCTCGCCGGCAGCAAGGCGGATGGTTCGGCCTATGCCGCCGATGCGGCAAAGCGCGGCGCAGCGGCGGTTGTCGTGGGCAAGGCCAGCGCCGTTTCCGGTCTGTCCGTCCCGGTGCTCAGTGTCGACGACGCACGCCTGGCGCTGGCGCTGAGCGCGGCACGTTTCTTCGGCAGCCAGCCGGAGACCATGGTCGCGGTTACCGGCACCGCAGGCAAGACCTCGGTCGCCGCCTTCACCAGGCAGATCTGGGAGCAGGCCGGCTTTGCCGCCGCGTCCATTGGCACCACCGGCGTGGTGGCGCCGGGCCGCAACGACTACGGTTCGCTGACCACGCCCGATCCGGTGGCTTTGCACCAGTTGCTCAAGGAATTGGCGGAGGCCGGCGTCACCCATGCCTCGATGGAAGCCTCCAGCCACGGTCTCGACCAGCGCCGCCTCGATGGCGTCAAGCTCGCCGCCGGCGGTTTCACCAATCTCGGCCGCGACCATATGGACTATCATCCGACGGTCGAGGACTACCATCGCGCCAAATTGCGCCTGTTCGACACGCTGCTGCCGAAAGGCGCGCCGGCGGTCATCTTTGCCGACGATCCGTGGTCGGCGCCGACCATCCAGGCTGCGCAGGCCGCGGGGCTCAATGTGCTGACTGTCGGCCGCCATGGCGATTTCCTGCGCCTGAAGCGGGTCGAGCACGAGCGCCACCGCCAGCGCGCCGAGGTCGAAGCTGACGGCGTGCTCTACGAGATCGACCTGCCGCTCGCCGGCGACTTCCAGATCGCCAACGCCCTGGTTTCGGCCGGACTGGCCATTTCCACTGGAACGCCGGTCGCCAAAGCTTTAATGGCATTGGAGAAACTTCAGGGGGCGCCAGGACGGCTCGACCTGGTCGGCGCCACCGCCAATGGCGCGCCCGTCTATGTCGACTATGCCCACAAGCCGGATGCGCTGGAAAATGTGCTGGCCGCCGTGCGCCCATTCACCACCGGGCGCGTCATCGTCGTGTTCGGCTGCGGCGGCGACCGCGACCGGGGCAAGCGGCCGATCATGGGCGAGATCGCCACGCGGCTGGCCGATGTCGTCATCGTCACCGACGACAATCCGCGCTCGGAAGTGCCGGAAACGATCCGTGCCGCGATCCTGGCAGCCGCACCCGGCGCCATTGAAATCGGCGACCGCCGCAAGGCGATCCACGAAGCGGTCGCCATGCTCAAAGCGGGCGATACGCTGATCGTTGCCGGCAAGGGCCATGAAGAGGGCCAGACCATCGGCGCCGAGACATTTCCGTTCTCCGACCACGAAGAAGTCCGCTCGGCGCTGCGGGAGCGGGCCGCATGAGCGTGCTCTGGACTTCCGAGGCGCTGGTCGACGCCATGGGCGGTCGGCCGCTCGGGCCGATGCCGGAGGGAATTTCGGGGATCTCGATCGACAGCCGCAGCCTGCAGCCGGGCGACGCCTTCTTCGCCATCAAGGGCGAGGCGATGGACGGCCATGACTTCGCGACCGCGGCGATCAAGGCCGGCGCCGGCGTGCTGATCGTTGCCGAGGGCAAGTTGCCGTCGCTTGGGCGGCTGACGGCGCCGATGATCGTCGTGCAGGATGTGCTGGCAGCACTGGAGAAACTCGGTGTTGCCGCCCGCGCCCGGTCCAATGCAAAGATCATCGCGGTGACAGGATCGGCCGGCAAGACCACCACGAAGGAGGCGCTGCGTCATGTGCTGTCGGCCGTCGGCACGGTGCATGCTTCGGCGCAGTCCTTCAACAATCATTGGGGCGTGCCGCTGACGCTGGCGCGCATGCCCGGCGATTGCGACTATGCGGTGTTCGAGATCGGCATGAACCATCCCGGCGAGATCCGGCCGTTAGTCAAGATGGTCCGGCCACATGTGGCCATCGTCACGATGATCGCCGCGGCGCATCTTGGCTTCTTTAGAAATCTCGACGAGATCGCCAAGGCCAAGGCCGAGATTTTTGAAGGCATCGAGCCCGGCGGTGCGGCCTTGCTCAACCGCGACGATGCGCGATGGAAGCTGCTCGACAAGATGGCGCGGGCCGCCGGCGTCGAACATGTCTTTGGCTTCGGTGAGAATGCACGGTCGACCTACAAGCTGACCAAATGCGAGCTGCATGCCGATCATTCCGACATCACCGCCAGGATCGGCGGGCAGGATGTCGTTGCCCGGATCGGCGCGCCCGGCCGCCACATGGTGCAGAATGTGCTCGCCGTTCTTGGCGCGGCGCATCTCGTTGAAGCCGACATCGCAAAGGTGGCGGAAGCGCTGGCCGATCTCTCCGCCGAGCGTGGCCGTGGGAAGCGCCATGTGCTTCGCCATCCCAAGGGACCGATCACACTGATCGACGAGAGCTACAACGCCAATCCGGCCTCGATGGCTGCCGCCATGGCACTGCTCAACGCGACGCCTGTCACGGGCGAGGGCCGGCGCATCGCCGTGCTCGGCGACATGCTCGAACTCGGCGACCATTCGGCCAAGCTGCATGCAGCCCTGGCCGAACTGATCGTCGGGACCGGCACGCACACGGTCTTTCTCGGCGGCCCGGAAATGCGGGCGCTGGCAGACATCCTGCCCGACGAGATCAAAACGGAATACCGCGCCGGCGCCGAGGAATTGAAGCCGCTGCTGTTGTCGACGCTGGAGGCAGGCGACGTGGTGATGATCAAATCGTCGAAAGGCATCGGCTTTTCAAAGCTGGTCGAGGCCTTGCTCGGCAAATATCCGGCGGAAGCCGCAGGCACGAAACAGAACTAGTCCGGGGGACGGAATCGCATGTTTACATTGCTCGTCGATTTTGCGGACAAGGTCTCGGTCTTCAATGTCTTCCGCTACATAACTTTCCGCACCGGCGGTGCGCTGATCACCTCGGCGCTGATCGTCTTCATCTTCGGGCCGACCATCATCAATTCGCTGAGGCTGCGGCAAGGCAAGGGCCAGCCGATCCGTGCCGACGGCCCGCAGACGCATTTCAAGAAGGCCGGCACGCCGACCATGGGCGGGCTGATGATCCTGTGCGGCATCGTCGGCTCGTCGCTTCTATGGGCGAACCTGTCCAGCATCTATGTTTGGGTGGTGCTCTTAGTGACGCTGGGCTTCGGCTCGATCGGCTTTTACGACGACTATCTCAAGGTAACCAAGCAGTCGCATCTCGGCTTTTCCGGCAAGGCGCGGCTGGCGCTGGAATTCGTCATCGCCGGCATTGCCGCCTGGGCGATCATGCATAATGGCCAGGCGCCGTTCTCATCGTCGCTGACTTTCCCCTTCGCCAAGGAATTCATCATCAATCTCGGCTGGTTCTTCGTGCCGTTCTCCTGCTTCGTCATTGTCGGCGCCGGCAATGCGGTGAATTTGACCGATGGCCTCGACGGGCTGGCGATCGTGCCGATCATGATTGCGGCGGCATCCTTCGGCGTTATTGCCTACCTCTCCGGCAATGCGGTGTTCGCCGAATATCTGCAGATTCATTTCGTGCCCGGCACCGGCGAACTGGCTGTCGTGCTTGGCGCCGTCATCGGCGCCGGCCTCGGCTTCCTCTGGTTCAACGCGCCACCGGCAGCGATCTTCATGGGCGACACCGGTTCGCTGGCCATGGGTGGCCTGATCGGTACGGTCGCGGTCGCCACCAAGCACGAAATCGTGCTGGTCATCGTCGGCGGATTGTTCGTCGTGGAAATCCTGTCGGTCATCATCCAGGTCGGCTACTTCAAGATGACCGGCAAGCGCGTCTTCCTGATGGCGCCTATCCATCATCATTTCGAAAAGCTCGGCTGGACCGAAAGCCAGGTGGTGATCCGCTTCTGGATCATCGCCGTCATCCTGGCGCTGGTCGGCCTGTCGACCCTCAAGCTGAGATAGGAACCCGCTTGATCCCCGCCGCATCCTTTTCGGGCAAACGCGTTTCGCTCTTCGGGCTCGGTGGCTCGGGGATCGCCACGGCGCGCGCGCTGATCGAGGGCGGCGCCGACGTGCTCGCCTGGGACGACAATCCCGATAGCGTCGCCAAGGCTGCTGACCAAGGCATTGCGACCGCCGACCTGCGCGGCGCCGACTGGTCGAAATTCTCGGCCTTCGTGCTCTCACCCGGCGTGCCGCTGACGCATCCCAAGCCGCACTGGACGGTGGAGTTGGCGCGTGGCTCCGGCGTCGAGGTGATCGGCGATATCGAATTGTTCTGCCGCGAGCGGATTGCGCGCGCGCCTGATGCGCCGTTCATCGCTATCACCGGCACCAACGGCAAGTCGACGACCACGGCGCTGACCGCGCATATCCTCAAATCGGCAGGGCGCGACACGCAGATGGGCGGCAATATCGGCCGGGCCATCATGACGCTCGATCCACCGCAGGCTGACCGGGACTATGTCGTCGAGTGTTCGTCCTACCAGATCGATCTCGCGCCCTCGATCAACCCGACGGCCGGCATCCTGCTCAACCTGACGCCCGACCATCTCGACCGCCACGGCACCATGCAGCATTACGCTTCGATCAAGGAGCGGCTGGTTGCCGGCAGCGAGACGGCGATCGTCGGCGTTGACGATTCCTGGTGCGCGCAGATCGCTGACCGGCTGGAGAGGGCGGGCCGGGAGGTGATCCGCATCTCCAAGCGGCTGCCGCTGACCGATGGTTATTTCGCCGACGGCTCTGATCTGATGGAAGCCGTGCATGGCCGCTACAGCCGCGTCGCCTTCCTCGAAGGCATCGGTTCGTTGCGCGGCCAGCACAATGCGCAGAATGCACTTGCCGCTGTTGCCGCCTGCCTCAGGGTCGGCTTGAGCCTGGGCGAGATCCAGGCGGGACTGGAGAGCTTTCCAGGCCTCGCGCATCGCATGGAGCAGGTCGGACGCAAGGACCACGTGCTGTTTGTCAACGATTCCAAGGCGACCAATGCCGATGCGGCGGCACCCGCGCTGTCGAGTTTTTCGCGCATTTACTGGATCGCCGGCGGACTGCCCAAGGAAGGCGGCATCGAGCCGCTGCGCGGTTTCTTCCCACGCATCGCCAAGGCCTATCTGATCGGCGAGGCGGCACCCGCGTTCTCGGCGACGCTCGGCGAAGCCGTGCCCTATGAAATCTCGGGCACGCTGGCCGCCGCGGTCGACCATGCCGCGAAAGACGCGGCCAAGGATGACAGCGGCGAGGCGGTGGTGCTGCTGTCGCCGGCCTGCGCCAGTTTCGACCAGTTCAAGAATTTCGAAGTTCGCGGCGAAGCCTTCAGGCAAGCTGCGAATGCTATCGAGGGCGTGAAACCCATCGGAGGGGCACGATAATGCAAAGCCGTCTCGACAAAAGCCCGGTTGCAACCTGGTGGTGGACGATCGATCGCTGGTTCCTGGCGGCGTTCCTGTCGCTGATGGGGCTTGGCATCGTCTTGTCCTTTGCGGCAAGCCCGGCGGTGGCCGAACGCATCGGCCTCGACAGTTTCCACTTTGCCACCAGGCAGATCATCTTCACCGTGCCGGCCCTCGGCGTGATGCTGGCGGTGTCCTTCCTGGAATCGCGGCAGATCCGGCGCATGGCGCTGATCATCCTGGGCATCATGCTGGTGCTGATGGTGGCCGTGCTCTACATCGGCGTCGAGGTGAAGGGCGCACGGCGCTGGGTGTCGTTTGTCGGCATGTCGATCCAGCCGTCGGAATTCCTGAAACCCGCCTTCGTCATCGTCTGCGCCTGGCTGTTCGCAGAACACAAGCGCCAGCCCGACATTCCGGGCAATTTGTTTGCCATGCTGCTGCTGATCCTGGTCATCTCGCTTCTGGTGGCGCAGCCCGATCTCGGCCAGACCATGCTGGTGACCGGCACCTGGGGCGTCATGTTCTTCATGGCCGGCCTGCCCTGGCTATGGATCATCGCGCTTGGCGCCACCGGCGCCGGCGGCCTGTTTGCCGCCTATACGGTGTTCCCGCACGTCGCCGCGCGCATCGACAAATTCCTAACCGGCGAAGGCGACACGTTCCAGGTCGACATGGGCCGCGAGGCGCTGATCAACGGCCACTGGTTCGGCGTCGGGCCGGGCGAGGGCACGGTCAAGCGGGTCATTCCCGACGCGCATGCCGACTTCGTGTTTTCGGTCGCCGGCGAAGAGTTCGGGCTGATCATGTGCTTCTTCATCATGTCGATCTTCGCCTTCATCGTGCTGCGCGGCTTGAGCACGGCATTGAAGGAACATGATGATTTCACCCGCTACGCCGTCGGCGGTCTCGTCACCGTGTTCGGCCTGCAGTCGGTCATCAACATGTGCGTCAACCTGCAACTGATGCCGGCCAAGGGCATGACGCTGCCTTTCATCTCCTATGGCGGCTCCTCGCAGATCGCCATTGCCATCTCGATGGGCATGGTGCTGGCGCTGACGCGCAAGCGACCGGAAAAGCGCAAGCAGATGGGCTTTGCCCTGTCGCAGCGCGCCCTGCCGGCGGAGTGATATGGCGCGGGGTGTCATCCTTCTCGCTGCTGGCGGAACAGGCGGACATCTGTTTCCGGCCGAGGCGCTGGCGCATGAGCTGATCGAGCGCGGCTGGGGCGTGCATCTGGCGACGGACGACCGCGCCGAGCGCTTTGCCGGCCATTTCCCGGCCGCCGCCATCCATCCGATCCAGTCGGCGACGATGGGCTCGAAAAACCCTGTCGCGCTGCTTGGCGCGTTCTGGAAGATCTGGCGCGGCGTGCGCCAGGCCTCCGCCGTCATCGCCAGGATCAAGCCTGATGCGGTCGTCGGCTTTGGCGGTTATCCGACCTTGCCACCGCTCTATGCCGCGACGCGGCGCAAGCTGCCGACGCTGATCCATGAGCAGAACGCAGTGATGGGCCGCGCCAACCGGGCGCTGTCCGGGCGCGTCGATGCCATCGCCGGCGGATTCCTGCCGCAAGATGAAAGTGCCACAGGCGCCAAGACGGTGACGACAGGCAATCCGGTCAGGCCGCCAATCCTGGAGGCGGCCAAGACGCCCTACACCGCATCCAAAGGGGCGGATCCGTTCAGGCTCCTGGTGTTCGGCGGCAGCCAGGGCGCGCAGTTCTTTTCCGACGCCATGCCGACGGCGATCGCGCTTCTGCCGGAGGCGCAGCGCAAGCGGCTGGTGATCACCCAGCAGGCCCGCGCCGACGACGTGGCGCGGGTGAAGGCCGGCTATGCGGCACTCGGCGTCCATGTCGAGGTCTCGCCCTTCTTCACCGACATGGCACAGCGCATGGGCGCGGCGCATCTGGTGATCTCGCGCTCCGGCGCCTCGACGGTTTCGGAGATCGCCGTCATCGGCCGGCCGGCGCTGCTGGTGCCTTATCCCTATGCGCTGGATCACGATCAGGCGGCGAACGCAGCCGCCCTTGCCGCGGCGGGCGGCGGCGAGGTGCATCCGCAATCGTCACTGTCGCCGGAGCGCATCGCGGCTCTCATTGGCGGGCTGATGGACACTCCCGAGCGGCTGACGGCCATGGCTGCCGGAGCGAAGTCGGCTGGCCGGCCGAACGCGGCACGGTTGCTCGCTGATCTCACAGAGGCTATTGCGTCCAGAAAAACCGTTTCGGATTTCAGGAAAGGGACGCATTGATGAAGATGCCGCAGACCATCGGCCTTGTGCATTTCATCGGCATTGGCGGCATCGGCATGAGCGGCATCGCCGAGGTTCTGCACAATCTCGGCTACAAGGTGCAGGGTTCGGACCAAGCCGACAGCGCCAATGTCCAGCGGCTGCGCGACAAGGGCATCGAATGCTTTGTCGGCCACAAGGCCGAGAATATCGGCGCGGCCGAAGTGGTTGTCGTCTCCACCGCGATCAAGAAATCCAATCCCGAGCTGAAGGCCGCGCGCGAAAAACTGCTGCCGATCGTGCGCCGGGCCGAAATGCTGGCCGAACTGATGCGCTTCCGCCAGGCGGTTGCGATCGGTGGCACGCATGGCAAGACAACAACCACGTCGATGGTGGCGACGCTGCTCGATGCCGGCGGGCTCGACCCGACGGTGATCAATGGCGGCATCATCAATGCCTATGGCACCAATGCCCGTATGGGCGATGGCGAGTGGATGGTGGTCGAAGCCGACGAAAGCGACGGCACCTTCCTCAAGCTGCCGGCCGAGATCGCCGTCGTCACAAACATCGATCCCGAGCATCTGGACCATTATGGCAGTTTCGACAAGGTGCGCGAGGCCTTCCGGCAATTCGTCGAGAACGTGCCGTTCTACGGTTTTGGCGTGATGTGCACCGACCATCCGGAAGTACAGGCGCTGGTCAGCCGCATCGAGGACCGCCGCGTCATCACCTATGGCGAGAACGCGCAGGCCGATGTGCGTTTCACCAACCACCGCATGGCCGGTGCCGTCTCGGCATTCGACGTGGTGATCCGCGACCGCAAGACCGGCGGCCAGACGACGATATCGGATCTGCGGCTGCCGATGCCCGGCCGCCACAACGTCTCCAACGCCACCGCCGCAATTGCGGTCGCGCATGAACTCGGCCTGTCGGCCGAAGCGATCAAGAAGGGGCTGTCGTCCTTTGCCGGCGTCAAGCGGCGCTTCACCCACACCGGCTCGTGGAACGGCGTCGACATCTTCGACGATTACGGCCACCACCCGGTCGAGATCACGGCGGTGTTGAAAGCGGCGCGCAGCGCCACCAAGGGCCGCGTCATCGCCATTGCGCAGCCGCACCGCTTCACCCGGCTGCACGATCTGTTCGACGAATTTTCGGTCTGTTTCAACGATGCCGACACGGTGATGGTGGCGCCGGTCTATGCGGCGGGCGAGGAGCCGATCGACGGCGTGACCTCGGAGGCGCTGGTGTCGCGCATCCGCTCCGGGGGCCATCGCGATGCGCGCTACGTCGAAACCCCTGCCGCGATTTCGCCCGTCATCCGCGCGTTGGCGAAACCGGGCGACTTCGTCATCTTCCTGGGCGCCGGCAACATCACCCAATGGGCCTATGCGCTGCCTGGGGAACTCGGCGGTACCGTCTCATGATGCGCGGCCAGGACCTGCTCGACAAACTTGGCGACCGGCTTGCCGGCCTGCGCGGCCGCATCACGCCCAATGCCGAGATGGACAAGATCACCTGGTTCCGCGCCGGCGGTCTGGCGGACGCCCTGTTCCAGCCGGCCGACGAGGAGGATCTGGCTGCCTTCCTGCGCGCCGTGCCGGAGGACATCCCGCTCACCATCGTCGGTGTCGGCTCCAACCTCCTGGTGCGCGACGGCGGCATTCCAGGTTTCGTCATCCGGCTTTCGGCCAAGGGCTTTGGCGAGGCCGAGGTGGTTTCGCCGACCGTCATCAAGGCCGGTGCTGCGACGCCCGACAAGCGCGTCGCAGCCGTCGCTTATGAGGCCGGTATTGGCGGCTTTCATTTCTATCACGGCATTCCCGGCGCCATCGGCGGGGCGCTGAGGATGAATGCCGGCGCCAATGGCGTCGAGACGCGGGAACGTGTCGTCGAGGTTCAGGCGCTCGACCGCAAGGGCAATCTCCACACCCTCAGCAATGAAGACATGGGCTATGCCTATCGTCACTCGGCCGCACCTGCCGGGCTGATCTTCACCTCCGCCGTTTTCGAAGGTGTTCTGGAAGACCAGGAGGCGATCAAGGCGGCTATGGACGCCGTCCAGACGCATCGCGAGACGGTGCAGCCGATCCGCGAGAAGACCGGCGGCTCGACCTTCAAGAATCCGGAAGGCACCTCGGCCTGGAAGGAAATCGACAAGGCCGGCTGCCGCGGGCTGATGATCGGCGGCGCGCAGATGTCGCCGATGCACTGCAACTTCATGATCAACACCGGAACAGCGACCGGATACGACCTCGAATATCTCGGCGAGACGGTGCGCGCCCGCGTGCTTGAAAATTCAGGCATCCGCCTGCAGTGGGAAATCAAGCGGCTCGGCAATTTCCGCCCCGGCCATGCCGTGCAGGAATTCCTCGGACAGCTTCTTTAGCGCAAGCTGAAGTTCATGTGATGCTTGAACTTCAAACGGTCTGAAACAACAGCGCCACCGTTGCTCCAAAGACTCACAACACGCTTTTTCCGGCCGTTTTCGCGGAAAGTGAATCTGTCGGAATCATAAGCACTTGCCAGCGAATCAACTCTCTGATTCTCTGCCTTAAAGCGTTTCCTGATTTGAGTCGTTCGACGCGTCGACCGCGTTTTCCGTCTGGGGGGGCAACCTGCCGGGAGACTCGGACTCAATCTGGTCGCTGAATGCGTGGTTGCGGGCCCGCCGTGAGAGGGATGACGGGATATGAAGAACAAGCATGTGGCTGTCCTCCTGGGCGGATTCTCGTCCGAGCGGCCCGTGTCTCTGTCTTCGGGAAAGGCGTGTGCGGATGCGCTTGAGAATGAAGGCTACCAGGTTACCCGCGTCGATGTTGCGCGCGATGTCGGCGCCGTGCTCACCGAACTCAAGCCCGATGTCGTCTTCAACGCACTGCACGGCCCGTTCGGTGAAGACGGCACCATCCAGGGCATCCTCGAATATCTGGCCATTCCCTACACCCATTCGGGCGTGCTCGCCTCGGCGCTCGCCATGAATAAGGAGCAAGCCAAGAAGGTCGCCAAGGCTGCCGGCATCGCGGTGGCGGAATCGAAGGTTGCCAGCCGCTTTGCCATCCAGAACAAGCATCCGATGAAGCCGCCCTACGTGGTCAAGCCGGTCAATGAAGGCTCAAGCTTCGGCGTCGTCATCGTGCATGAAGGCCAGTCGCATCCGCCGCAGGTCATCGGCTCGTCCGAATGGAAATATGGCGAGACCGTCATGGTCGAGCGCTACATCCATGGGCGCGAGCTGACCTGCGCCGTCATGGGCGACGTGGCGCTCGGCGTCTGCGAGATCATTCCGACCGGCCATTCCTTCTACGACTATGATTCAAAATACGTCGCCGGCGGATCAAAACACGAAATCCCTGCTAAAATTTCATCAAATATTTACCAAAAAATACAGACACTGGCACTCAAGGCACATCTGGCTATCGGCTGCCGGGGCGTTTCCCGATCGGACTTCCGCTATGACGACCGTCACTCCGAAAACGGCGAGATTGTCTGGCTCGAGATCAACACTCAGCCGGGCATGACGCCGACGTCTTTGGTGCCTGAAATCGCCGCCCAGGCCGGGCACTCGTTTGGCGAATTGTTGAGTTGGATGGTGGAGGACGCTTCGTGTCTGCGTTGAAATGGGGACAGGACAAGGGCAGGGGCGGCGCCGGGCCGGCGCTGTTCGGCATGTCGTTGTCGTTTGACCATTTCGTGCTGCCGCGCGTGCTGCGCCGGCCGGTACGCGTGCTGGCGCGCCTGGGCGGCGGCGACTTCGTCGCGCCGCGCTTTTCCGCGGCCATCCTGTCGGCTTCGCTCATTGCATCGAGCAGCCTCTATGGCGCCATTCTCGGCGGCCATGCCGACGACATCGTCCAGAGCATCACCGCCCGCACCGGCTTTGCCGTCGACCAGATCAAGGTGGTCGGCAACCGCCAGACTTCGGAGATCGACATACTGGACCGGCTCGAGCTCGACGGCTGGACGTCACTGATCGGCTTCGATGCTGAGGCCGCGCGTGAACGTATTGATACCTTGCCCTGGGTCGAAGTGGCGGCGGTGCGCAAGGTCTATCCACATACGCTGGAAGTGCGTGTCGAGGAGCGCGAGCCCTTCGCGCTCTGGCAGCAGGGCGCGGAGCTTTCGGTCATCGAACGCTCCGGCGCGGTGATCGCGCCGTTCTCCGGCGGCAAGCAGGCGCTGCTGCCGCTGATCATCGGCACCGGCGCACCGGCCAAGGCGCCCGACTTCGTGGCCAAGATCAAGAAATTTCCCGAGCTCGCGGCTCGGGTCAAAGGCTATATCCGCATCGGCGAACGGCGTTGGGACCTGAAGCTGGAAAACGGCATCACGATCAAGCTGCCCGAGGATGGCGAGGATCAGGCGATTGCCGACCTGGTTCGGATGGACCACGATAACGGCCTTCTGACGCGCGATATCGCCGCCGTCGACATGCGCATCTCCGATCGCCTGGTGGTGCAGCTGACGCCGGAAGCGGCGACGCAGCGCCAGGCCGCGCTCAATGAAAAGCCGCAAAATTTGAAGCGCAAGTCGGGGACGAAGATATGAGCTGGCTTGGCGGCAACAGCGATGCCTCTTCGCGGCGTTCCGGCACGCTCACCGTGCTGGATGTCGGCTCGAGCAAGGTTTGCTGCGTGGTGGCGAAACTGAAGCCGCGCGAGGACGGCAAGCTGTTGCGCGGCCGCTCGCACCGCATCCAGGTGATCGGCATCGGCCACCAGAAATCGCAAGGCGTGAAGTCGGGCGTGGTCGTCGATCTCGACCGCGCGGAGCACGCCATTCGCCTGTCCGTCGACGCCGCCGAACGCATGGCGGGACTGACCGTGGATTCGCTAATCGTCAACATGACGGCGGGCCGGCTGAAGAGCGAAACCTATTCGGCCACGATCAATCTCGGTGGCCATCAGGCCGACGAAGCCGACATCAAGCGCGTGCTTGCCGCCGGCGCCAAGCAGGCGCTCAAGGCCGAACGCGACGTGATCCATTCGCTGCCCGTCGGCTTTTCGCTGGACGCCGAGCGCGGCGTGCGCGATCCGCGCGGCATGGTCGGCGACCAACTCGGCGTCGATATGCATGTGCTGACGGGCGATGCCGCGCCGCTGCGCAATCTGGAGCTCTGCATCAACCGCTCGCATCTTTCGGTCGAGCGCATGGTGGCGACGCCCTATGCCAGCGGGCTTGCGGCCCTGGTCGACGACGAACTGGAAATGGGTGCGGCCTGCATCGACATGGGCGGCGGCACGACGACCATCTCGGTGTTTTCGGAAGGCAAATTCGTCCACGCCGATGCCATTGCCATCGGCGGCAATCATGTGACGCTCGATATGGCCAAAGGCCTGTCGACCTCGCTCGACGCCGCGGAGCGGCTGAAGGTGATGCATGGTTCGGCGCTGCCTGGCAGTGCCGACGATCGCGACCTGGTCTCGATCCAGCCGATCGGCGAAGACGGCGAGATGCCGCTGCAGATCCCGCGCTCGGTGATGACGCGCGTCATCCGCGCCCGCATCGACGAGACGCTGGAACTGTTGCGCGACCGGCTGAACAAGTCGGGCTACGGCAATGCCGTGGGAAAACGCGTCGTGCTGACCGGCGGCGCCAGCCAGCTTGCGGGTCTCCCCGAGGCGGCGCGCCGCATTCTGGGACGCAATGTGCGCATCGGACGCCCGCTCGGCGTGGCGGGCCTGCCGGAAGCTGCCAAGGGGCCGGCTTTCTCGACGGCGGTCGGGCTGCTGATCTATCCGCAGATGGCGAGCTTCGAGAGCCATCCGGCGAAAGGAATTTCCGGTCTCAGGATGACCGGGACGGGCGGAAAACTGCATCGCATGAGTCAGTGGTTGAGAGACAGTTTCTAATTGACGGGGACAGCCCCATAGGCGGCCGCGGCGGCGAAGCGGCGGGAAAGGCAAAGGACGGAGACAATGACGATCAATCTGCAAAAGCCGGACATCACCGAGCTCAAGCCGCGGATCACCGTATTCGGTGTCGGCGGCGGCGGCGGCAATGCCGTCAACAACATGATCACCGCGGGCTTGCGCGGTGTCGAGTTCGTCGTGGCCAACACCGATGCACAGGCGCTGACCATGTCGAAGGCCGAGCGGCTGATCCAGCTCGGCGCGCATGTCACCGAGGGGCTCGGCGCCGGCTCGCAGCCTGAAGTGGGCCGTGCGGCGGCGGAAGAGTGCATCGATGAGATCATCGATCATCTCTCCAACACCCATATGTGCTTCGTCACCGCCGGTATGGGGGGCGGCACCGGAACCGGTGCGGCTCCCGTGGTTGCCCGCGCGGCGCGCGAACGGGGTATCCTCACCGTCGGCGTCGTCACCAAGCCGTTCCATTTCGAAGGCCAGCGCCGCATGAAGACGGCGGATCTCGGCATCGAGGAGCTGCAGAAATGTGTCGATACCCTGATCGTCATCCCCAACCAGAACCTGTTCCGGCTGGCCAATGACAAGACCACCTTTGCCGACGCCTTCGCCATGGCCGACCAGGTGCTCTACTCCGGTGTTGCCTGCATCACCGACCTGATGGTCAAGGAAGGTCTGATCAATCTCGACTTCGCCGACGTGCGTTCGGTGATGCGCGAAATGGGCAAGGCGATGATGGGCACCGGCGAAGCTTCGGGCGAGGGCCGCGCGATGGCCGCCGCCGAGGCGGCGATCGCCAATCCGTTGCTCGACGAGACCTCGATGAGGGGCGCCAAGGGCCTGCTGATCTCGATCACCGGCGGCCGCGACCTAACCCTGTTCGAAGTCGACGAGGCCGCGACCCGCATCCGCGAGGAAGTCGATCAGGACGCCAACATCATCCTCGGCGCCACCTTCGACGAGGAACTCGAAGGCGTCATCCGCGTCTCGGTGGTCGCCACCGGCATCGACAAATCGGCAGCTGAAATTGCCGCGGCGCCGATCTCGATCCGGGCCGTACCGCCGCAGCAGAAGCCGGTCAGCCGCCCAGCGGCTCCGGGGGCGGAAGGCCGTCCGGCACCGGTCCAGCAGCAGACCTATGAGCAGCGCGCGGCCGATCCGGTGGCCGAGGCGATCCAGCTTGCCGAGGCCAATGCGGCGGCAATGGCTCGTCCGGCGCCGATGGCCCAGGCGGAAGATTTCCGCCCGCAGAGCAAGATCTTCCAAGCCCCGCCTGCCCAGCCGCAGCCTGTCGTGCAGCAGGTGATGCAACCGGCGCCGATCCGGGAAATGCCGCAGCCGGTGGCTGCCGCACCGCAGCGCATGCCGCGGGTGGAGGATTTTCCGCCGGTGGTGCGGGCCGAGGTGGAAGCCAAGGGCCGTCCGGCCGACCATGAAAACAGCGGGCCGATGGGGCTGCTCAAGCGGCTGACCAACGGGCTGACGCGCCGCGAAGAAGAGCCGGCCCGGTTGCAGCCGGCTCAGCCGCGCGAACCGAAACTGCGCCAGGCGGCGCCGGAAATGCGCCGCCTTGCCAGCCAGGATCCGCAGCTTTACGCGCCGCGCCGCGGCCAGCTCGACGATCAGGGCCGGTTGACGCCGCAGACCAGGTCGACCCAGGAAGACGACCAGCTGGAGATACCGGCTTTCCTGCGCCGCCAGGCCAACTGAGCCGTTAACGGTATGTAACACTTGTTAACAGGCAGACGAGAGATTGTCTGCCTGTTAACGTTTAAAGTGGTTTAATAACAAGGCGTTACGATGTGACGCTCAAGGTCTGTCGCGGTTACACAGAGTAAGAAACCGTGATTTGGAGTCTCCCTGACAGACCATTATCTTTGCCGCAGCACTTTCGGTGTGCTGGGATTCGGGGAAGTGGCCCTGCCTGCCGATAAAAAAGAGCCGCGCCTTTTGGGTTAAAGCGGACTTAGGCGTTTGGGCTATGGGGTTTGTCTTGCAAGACTATCAGACGACACTGAAATCGCGTGCAACGCTGACCGGTACCGGCGTTCACAGCGGCAAACCGGTCACCGTCAATTTCCTCCCTGCGGACGCCGACACCGGCGTGCTCTTCCACCTTTCGAACGGAAGCGAGAGCCGCGAGTTCCGCGCGCTGGTTGCTGAAGTCGGCGCGACCGATCTCTGCACCATGCTCGGCGATCCGGCAGGCGAGCATATCGCCACCGTCGAACATCTGATGGCGACGCTTTTCGGGCTCGGCATCGACAACATCGTCATCGAGATCGACGGTCATGAGGTTCCGATCCTCGATGGCAGTGCGGTGGCGTTCGTGGAAGCCATCGACCAAGCCGGCATCGAGACGCTGGCGGTCAAGCGCCGCTACATCAGGGTGGTCAAGCCCGTCCGCATCGAGAATGGCGCGTCCTGGGCCGAGTTCAGGCCCTATAGCGGCACGCGCTTCGAGGTCGAGATCGATTTCGAAAGCCCGGCGATCGGCCGCCAGCTATTCGCCTCCGACATCAACCCCGACATCTTTCGCCAGGATATCGCGCGCGCCCGCACCTTCGGCTTCATGAAGGATGTCGAGCGGCTGTGGGCGGCCGGCTATGCGCTGGGCTCCTCGCTGGAGAACTCGCTGGTGATCGGCGACGACAACCGGGTGATCAACATGGGTGGCCTGCGCTATCCCAATGAGTTCGCTCGCCACAAGACGATGGACGCCATGGGCGACCTGGCGCTGGCCGGCGCCCGTTTCATCGGTTGCTTCCGCTCCTATCGCGGCGGTCACCGGATGAATGCGGCTGCTTTGCGGCGACTTCTGTCCGACCGTTCGGCCTTCGAGGTCGTCGAGACCACGCGCCGCGAGCGCGGCCGCACCGCCGAGATGAGCGCCGTCACCGGCCCTGTCTTTGCACCTTGGGTGATCTGATTCTTAACGTATTTCTGGCTTTCTGAACGCTGGCCGGTGTTGCACGGATGCATCACCGGCGGTGAAAGTGCATAGCTTTCCGGGCAACACCAAGCCGCCACAAAAATGTGCGATTGGCTAGACATAGCGTTGCTGGGCAAGGCAGTTATGGTTTATGGCTGCTGCCGTCTGTTAGGCGCATGTCGCTCAAAAGTGGGGATCAGTTTTGAGGGAACGCCATGCGAAAGGCATTGAACTAACGCCGAAAGGGCGCAATCCAATCATGTTCTTCAAGCGAGTTGGTCAATCGAAAGCGCCGTATCGGGCTGTTTTCCTGGCGCTTTCGGTGGTTGTGCCATCGCTCTTCCTCTCGGCCTGCATGTCGTCCGAGAAAGACGTCGACCTGTCGACCTATGTCGACCAGACCGAACCGGCCGACGTCCTTTACAATCAAGGCCTTGCCAATCTCAATGCCGGCCGCCTGGATGAGGCGAGCAAGAAGTTCGACGCCGTCGACCGCCAGCACCCCTATTCGGAATTCGCCCGCAAATCGATGGTGATGGGCGCCTTCGCCGACTATCGCGCCGGCCGTTATGACGAAGCGATCGGCTCGGCCAAGCGCTATCTCACGCTCTATCCGTCGACCGACGACGCGGCTTACGCCCAGTATATTATCGGGCTGAGCTACTACAAGCAGATCAAGGACGTCACCCAGGATCAGAAGGAAGCACGCCAGACCGTGCAGACGATGCAGGATCTGGTGACGCGCTGGCCGACGTCGGAATATGTCGACGACGCCAAGGAAAAGATCCGTTTCGCCAACGACCAGCTGGCCGGCAAAGAGATGCAGATCGGCCGCTATTATCTCGAGCGGCGCGAATACATTGCTGCCGTCAAGCGCTTCCGCAACGTTGTCGAGAACTATTCCAACACCCGCCATGTCGAAGAGGCGCTGGCGCGTCTGGCCGAAAGCTATTACGCCATGGGCTTGACCTCGGAAGCGCAAACCGCCGCTGCTGTGCTCGGCACCAATTATCCCGACAGCCAATGGTACAAGGATACCTACAAGCTGTTGCAGAGCAACGGGCTTGAGCCGCGCGAGAATGCCGGATCGTGGATATCCAAGGCCGGCAAGCTGATCACCGGCGCCTGACGCCCGAGCATCGACTGAGGCGGAACGCGCTTTTCGGATTGATCCGACGCTCAAACAAAAAGATAGTGCGGCGCTGCGACTCCATCGGTCGCATGCCGCTTCACAGCGGTTCAGTGGTTTGATTGAGGCGCTGAACCGTCCTAACTTTTTGTTCTACGCAATTCCGGACGGAAAACCGCTACGCACTTTTCCCGGAATTGCTTGAGGTCCGGGTTCTGATGCTTTCCAGACTGTCGATCCGCGATATCGTCCTGATCGAGAAGCTGGATATCGACTTCCAGCCCGGCCTTTCCGTGCTGACCGGTGAAACCGGCGCCGGCAAATCCATCCTTCTCGACGCGCTGTCGCTGGCGCTTGGCGCGCGCGGCGACGCCTCGCTGGTGCGCCACGGCGCGGCACAGGGCCAGGTCATTGCCGTCTTCGATGTGCCGCGCAACCACCCGGTGCGCGCGCTGCTGGCCGAAAACGCCATCGAGGATGACGGCGACATCATCCTGCGCCGGCTGCAGACCGCGGATGGCCGCACCCGTGTCTTCGTCAACGACCAGCCGTCCAGCGTCACCCTGATGCGCGACATCGGCCACGCGCTGGTCGAGATCCACGGCCAGCATGACGAGCGGGCTCTGGTCGATCCCGGCGCCCATCGCGAATTGCTGGACAGTTTTGGCGGCCATCTGGGCGCTGCCCGCGCGACCGGCGAGGCGTGGCGCTACTGGCGTGGCGCCGAGCAGGAGTTCGTCAGGCACCGCGCCAAGGTCGAGGCAGCGGCGCGCGAGGCCGATTATCTCAGGGCCTCGGTGGCGGAACTGGCAAAGCTCGATCCGCAGCCCGGCGAAGAGACGCAACTGGCCGAATTGCGCGCCACGATGATGCGGGCGGAAAAGATCGCTTCGGAAATACACGATGCGCAGGATGTGCTGTCAGGCCCGTCCTCGCCACTGCCGCAACTGGCCAGTTTGCTCCGGCGCCTGCAGCGCAAGGCCAGCGAAGCGCCGGGCCTGCTCGAGGATGTGGTGAAGTCGCTGGATGAGGCGATGCTGTCGCTGGATGCAGCGCAATCGGGCGTCGAGGCGGCACTGCGCGCTACCGAATACGACCCGCAGCGGCTGGAGAAGGCGGAGGAGCGGCTGTTTTCGCTGCGTGCGGCCTCACGCAAGCACAGTGTCGCTGTCGACGATCTGGCGCAACTGCGCGACACCATGTTGGCCGACCTTGCCGATCTCGATGCCGGCGAGGGGCGCCTGCATGTCCTGGAAAAGCAGGCCGCGGCGGCGCGCGAGGCCTACGATATCTCAGCAGCCCAGCTGTCCTCGCTTCGCCATGCCGCGGCGGTCGGGCTGACCAAGGCTGTCATGGCCGAGCTGCCAGCGCTGAAGCTGGAACGGGCCGAGTTCATCGTCGAACTGGCCAGCGATGGCGAGAACCGCATGGAAGAAGGCATCGACCAGGTCGAGTTCTGGGTGCGCACCAATCCCGGCACCAGGCCTGGGCCGATGATGAAGGTCGCCTCCGGCGGCGAGCTGTCGCGCTTCCTGCTGGCGCTCAAGGTGGCGCTGGCCGACCGTGGCTCGGCGCCGACATTGGTCTTCGACGAGATCGACACCGGCGTCGGCGGCGCCGTGGCCGATGCGATCGGCCAAAGGCTGGCCAGGCTGTCGAAACGCGTGCAGGTGCTGTCGGTCACGCATGCTCCGCAAGTGGCGGCACGTGCTGCGACGCATTTCCTGATCTCCAAATCCGGCGGCTCGGACAAGGTCGCCACCGGCATCGCCGAAATGGACCGGGCGGCGCGCCAGGAAGAGATCGCGCGCATGCTGGCCGGCGCTACCATCACCGACGAGGCGCGCGCAGCCGCGGAACGGCTGCTGCGCGAGAATATTGCTGCAGCGTAGTCGTCGCAAGGCTTTCGGACTGAGTCAGGATATGGCTCCATCCCGCTGTTCAGGAATGCTTTTTCCGAAATCCTGATTTATGGTGTCGCGCCACTGTCCAGGGACCGCTGCATGTCTGAAAAGCCAGTCGAATCGTTGAGCGAAAGCGAAGCCGCGGATGAGCTCCAGCGGCTGGCCGAGGAGATCGCCGGTCATGACAGGCGCTATCATGCCGAGGACGCGCCGACGATTACGGACGCGGAATATGACGCGCTGCGGCGGCGCAACCTTGCCATCGAGGAGCGGTTTCCCGGTCTGGTGCGCGGGGATTCGCCCTCGCTGCGGGTCGGCGCCGCGCCGGCGGAGGGCTTTGCCAAGGTGCGCCATGCGGTGCCGATGCTCAGCCTCGCCAAGGCCTATACAGACGAGGACGTCACCGATTTCATCGAGCGTGGCCGGCGCTTCTTCGACCGCGACAAGGATCTCGACATCGCGTTTACGGCCGAGCCGAAGATCGACGGCCTGTCGGCGTCGCTGCGCTATGAACGCGGTGTGTTCGTGCAGGGTGCTACGCGCGGCGACGGCACTGTCGGCGAGGACATCACCGCCAATCTCAGGACCATCGCCGACATCCCCGCCAAGCTGAAAGGATCGGCCTGGCCCGAGACCATCGAGATCCGCGGCGAAGTCTACATGACCTATGCGGAATTCGAGGCACTGAAGGCCCGCTCGGCGGCGGTGGGGGGCCAGGACTATGTCAATCCGCGCAACACGGCAGCGGGCTCCTTGCGACAGAAGGATGCGTCCGTCACCGCCAGCCGCAATCTTAAATTTTTTGCCTATGCCTGGGGCTACACGACAGCGGATCCGGCGCCGACCCAATATGATTCGGTGCAGAAATTCGCCGAATGGGGGTTCAAGGTCAGCCCGTTGATGGTGCGGGCGAAGTCGGTCGAGGAGCTGATCGCGCACTACCATAAGATCGAGGAGCTGCGTTCGTCGCTCGGCTACGACATCGACGGTGTCGTCTACAAGGTCGACCAGCTGGAATTGCAGCGTCGCTGGGGCTTTGTCACCGGTGAGCCGCGCTGGGCCGTTGCGCACAAATTCCCGGCCGAACAGGCGATGACGACGGTGCAGAAGATCGACATCCAGGTCGGCCGTACCGGCACGCTGGCGCCGGTGGCGCGGCTGGCGCCCGTCACGGTCGGCGGCGTGGTGGTCGAAAACGTCACACTGCACAATGAGGACTACATCAAGGGCTTCGACAGCAACGGCCTGCCGATTCGCGACGGCATCGATGTCCGCATCGGTGACACGGTTGTCATACAACGGGCGGGCGATGTCATTCCGCAGATCGTCAGCGTGGTCGTCGATAAGCGGCCGGCTGATGCGGTGCCTTATGAATTCCCGCACATTTGTCCGGTCTGCGGCTCGCCGGCGACGCGCGAAATCAACGAGAAGACCGGCAAGGAGGATTCGCGCCGGCGCTGCACCGGCGAGCTGATCTGCGCCGCGCAGGCTGTGGAGCGGCTGCGTCATTTCGTGTCGCGCGGCGCGCTCGACATCGAGGGGCTGGGCGCCGAGAATATCGACCTGTTCTTCAATTCGGGACTGGTCAAGACCGCCGCCGATATCTTCACCCTCAGGGATCGCCGCCCGGCCGTCACCAGGGCGCTGGCCGAGCGGCGCGAGGAGCAGGCTAGGCAGCGCGAGGCGGCATCGGGCAAGGCGCGCAAGAATGTGCGCGGTGTCGAGAACCGCAATTATGAAGGCCTCGACAAGCTGTTCGCGGCCATCGATTCGCGCCGCGAGCCGGAGCTCGACCGCTTCATCTTCGCACTCGGCATCCGCCATATCGGCGAAACGACGGCGGCCGTGCTTGCCCGGACGTTTTCGACCATCGAGGAGCTGATCCGCGTCGGCAAGGAAACGGCGGCGGCTGAGGATCCGCACAGCGTCTTCCCCTCCATCAACGGCATTGGCGACACGGTGATCGACGCGTTGCGCGATTTCTTCGGCAATGAACGCAATGACGACGTGCTCGACAGACTGCTCGAACAGGTCAAGCCGAAGCCGTATGTCGTCACCGTGTCGACCGACAGCGAGGTTGCCGGCAAGACCATCGTCTTCACCGGCACGCTGGAAAAGATGACACGCTCCGAAGCCAAGGCGATGGCCGAACGGCTCGGCGCCAAGGTGGCGGGTTCGGTGTCGGCGAAGACCGATCTGCTGGTGGCCGGGCCGGGCGCTGGCTCCAAACTGAAGCAGGCCAGCGAACTCGGCGTCGAAGTCATCGACGAGGACACATGGCTGCAACGGGTCGGCAAGGCATGACCGCCGGTTCGTTCAAAGGGTTCGGGCAAAAGGCCATACCGTTCCTCAAGGCGCTCGACTTCCACCAGAGCCGCGAATGGTTCCAGGAAAACCGCGCGCTTTACGACAGCGAGTTGCATGAGCCGTTCTGCGATCTGGTCGAGACGCTGACCGAGCGCTTCGCGGCGGCGGGTCTGGGCTTGCGCGGAGACCGCAAGAAGTCACTGTTTCGCATCAACCGCGACGTGCGCTTCGCCAAGGACAAGCGGCCCTACAACCAGCATTTGTCGGCCATGCTGTCGCCGGATGGCACCAAGATGGAGCAGGGCGTGTTCTTCGTCTATGTCGGGATCGACCGCTGCTTTGCCGATGTCGCCTGGTGGAATCCGGAGCCGTCCCTGCTGCTGGCGATGCGCAAGGCGATCGTCGCCCGGCCGGCCGAGTTCCGAAAACTGCTCTCAACGCTGAAGAAAAACGGCTTCGAACTTGAAACCGAGGGCCGCATGAAGCGCACGCCGCGCGGCTTCGAGCAGGTCAACGAACCCGACCTTGTCGACGCCATCCGCAACCGGCACTTCTATGTCCAGCACATGATCGATCCGGCTGGAATTCACGCGCCGACGCTGGTCGACGAGCTTGTCGATTTCGCCTTGCGCGCCAAGCCGCTGCTTGACTGGGGCAGGGCGATCCAGGGCACGGCACCGCGGAGCTAAATCAGCCCGGCGCACTGCACGGCTACATCCGCATCAAAAGACCGCCGTCGACTGCCAGTTCGATGCCGGTGATGTAGCTTGCCGCATCGGAAAGCAGGAATAGCGCGGCATTGGCCATGTCCTGCGGCGTGCCGATGCGGCCGAGCGGCGCATAATTGGCAACGGCCGCGCGTTTCTCTTCGGTGTCCCAGCGCGCCTGCAGCGGCGTCAACGCCATTCCCGGGCAGATCGAATTGGAGCGGATGCCATCGCCCGCCAACTGCATGGCGAGCGACTTCGACAGCGCACAGACGCCGGCCTTCGATGCCTGGTAGGCATCCTGCGGGGTCGGATCGCCGCGATACCACTGGATGGTGGAGAAGTGCACCATGGCGCCGCCGCGTCCGCCGGCCCGCATATGCGGAACCACCGCCCGCGCGGTGTGGACGAAGGATTTCAGATTGATGTTGAAGACCTGATCCCAGACATCGAGGTCCATCTCGAGGGCCGATTTGTCGCGACCGAACCAGAGCACGCCTGCGACATTGGCGAGATAATCGATGCCGCCGCGCTCGCGGCCCGCGGCATTGATGGTCTGCTCGACGAAGGCGGCGTCGGTGAGGTCGCCCTGGGCAAAGGTGAGCCGGTCGTCATAGGCGGCAAGCGACGCCGGACGCGGCTTGACGTCGATGGCGGTGACCGAGGCGCCGGCATCGAGCAGCGCCAGCGAGATCGCCTCGCCCATACCGCCACCGGCGCCGGTGACGACCGCGTGCCTGCCGGTGAAGTCATAAGCGATCATCCGAACCCCCTCATTTGTTTTTACAACATCAGTTTCGCTGATTTGTTGGCTCAAGCGAATTCGTCTGACTTTTCAAACGCCGGCTCCTACATAGCAGCGCGAGATGGGAATGTGACATGTCGGCAGAGACCTTAAGCGAAAATTCCGTGGCCAGCGACTTCTGGGACGGCGTGCGGCTGTCGATGCCGGTGGTTGTCGCCGCGGCGCCATTTGGGCTGCTGTTCGGCGCCATCGCCGTCGACAACGGCTTTTCCGTTCTCGAAGCTTTCTTGATGAGCGCGCTGATCTTCGGCGGCGCCAGCCAGATGGTCGGCATCGAATTGTTCGGCCAGCATGTCGCGCCATGGCTGATCGTGCTGTCGATCTTCGCCGTAAACTTCCGTCACGTGCTTTACTCCGCCAGCATCGGCCGGCGAATCGCGCACTGGCCGGTTATCAGCCAAGCGCTGGGCTATTTCGTGCTCACCGATCCGCAATTCGCGGTGGCCGAGCGTAAGGCCGAAGCCGGCGAGACCG
Organism: Mesorhizobium sp. P160187; assembly: GCF_057766425.1. Classification (NCBI taxonomy): domain Bacteria; kingdom Pseudomonadati; phylum Pseudomonadota; class Alphaproteobacteria; order Hyphomicrobiales; family Phyllobacteriaceae; genus Mesorhizobium; species Mesorhizobium sp. P160187. Next base: position 1,199,549 of record NZ_JBYMDX010000004.1, on the reverse strand, counting down.
TTGGCTTTGCCTGGTACATGGGGCTTGGCCTGCCGGTCTATGTGTTCTGGGGGATCGAGAGCGCGCTGGGCGCGGTGTTCGGCAAGCTGATCCCGGACACGCATGCGCTCGGCATCGACTTCCTGCTGCCGATCTATTTCCTCGGGCTGGTCATGGGCTTTCGCAACCGGCCACTGTGGCTGCCGGTGGTGATCGCCAGCGCCGCGGCGTCGATCATTGCCTACAAAACTGTGGGATCGCCATGGCACGTCTCCATCGGCGCCGTTGCAGGCGTGCTTCTGGCCGTCATCCTGCCGCCGCACCATAGCGGTGTGGAGGCAAAACGATGAGCGCGAACTTGTGGATCATCATTGCCGGCGCGATCGCCACCTATCTCACCCGCGTCGGCGGCCATCTGGTGATCTCGCGCTTCGACCACATCCATCCACGCGTCGAGGCGGGTTTGAATGCCGTGCCGGCCGCAGTGTTGACGACGCTGGTGGCGCCCGCCGCACTTAGCGCCGGACCGGCGGAATGGGCGGCGCTGGTCGTCGCCGCTGTGGTCTCGCTGCGCGGCGGCCTGATGGCGATGTTTCTGGCCGGGGCGGTGGTGCTGGTCCTCGCGCGGCAGTTTGTGGCATAGGGCGCCTGCGCGCGGAACAGTTTCGAACTGTCGGCGCCGCCGCTCATTGCCCTGGCGGGCGTTCGTCACTCGAAAAGCCAAGCAATTGGCTTTTCGTCCGCTTCGCGGACCGCTCCTCACCTCCCCGTATAGTGACGGGGAGAAAGAAGCTCATTTCAGATCTTGGCGTCGTGCGGCAGCGGCGCTGTCGCTTTCTCCAGCCAAGCCAGCGTCTCGCCGTCGAGCATCGGGCCGATCTCGGCCAGCACCCAGGCATGGTAAGTATCCAGCCAGTGCAACTCCTCGCGCGTCAACAGGTCGGTGCGGATCAGCCTGATATCGATCGGCGCCAGCGTCAGCGTCTCGAAACCGTGCATGGCGATGTCGCCGCCCTCCACCTGTTCAGCCGGTGTCACCAGGATCAGGTTCTCGATGCGGATGCCGTAGGAGCCTTCCTTGTAATAGCCGGGCTCGTTGGACAGCATCATGCCGGCCAGCAGCTTTTCGGTGCCGGTGCGGGCGATGCGCTGCGGCCCTTCGTGCACCGCCAGATAGGAGCCGACGCCATGGCCGGTGCCGTGGGCAAAGTCGCAGCCATGCTTCCACAGCGCCATGCGCGCCACCGCGTCGATTTCCGAGCCGCGCGTGCCGGCGGGAAAGCGCAGAGTGGAAATGCCGATCATACCTTTCAGCACCAGTGTGAAGCGCTCGCGCATCTCCTCGGTCGGCTGGCCGATCGGCACCGTGCGGGTGATATCGGTGGTGCCGTCCTGATACTGGGCGCCGGAATCGAGCAGGAACAGCTCGCCCTTTGCCAGCTCGCGGTTGGTGGCGCGCGACACGCGGTAGTGCATGATGGCGCCGTTCGGACCGCTGCCTGAAATGGTGTCGAAGGAGACGTCGCGCAGCGGCATCTGCGTTTCCTCGCCGGTCTGCCGGCGCACCTCCTCCAACTTGGTGACAACGGTTATTTCGTCGAGCGTGCCCGGCTTTTGCCGTTCCAGCCAGCACAGCAGTTTCGCCACGGCCGCCCCGTCTCGGCGGTGCGCGGCGCGGCTGCCGGCGATTTCCGCCTGGTTCTTGGTGGCGCGCGGAATGCGGGCGGGATCGGCCGCTGAAACAAATGCGCCGCCATTGTCCTCGACCAGCATTCTCAGCTTCTCCGCCGCCAGCACCGGGTCGAGCGCGATCTTGGCGCCGCCCTTGGCAAGGGTAACGACCGCCGCCTCGAATTCGCCGGGCTCGTGCAGATCGGCGAGTTGGGTGAGATAGGCGGCGACCGTGCGCGAAAACTTGCGCTGGTCCATGAACAGCTGGTGCTTGCCGTCGGCGGCAGGGATCGCGAAGCCGAGCGCCAGCGGCGTGTGCGGCACGTCACCGCCACGGATGTTGAAGGCCCAGGCGATCGAGGAGGGGTCGGTGAGCACGGCGTGCGTCGCGCCCTCCTTGCCGATTGCCGCCACCAGCCGCGCCAGCTTGTCCTTGGCGAGTTCCCCGGCAAAGCCGATCGGGTGGATTTCGACCGGCGCCACGGGCGGCGCCGGCTGATCCTTCCAGATGATGTCGATCGGGTTCCTGTCGAGCGGCACCAGCGTCGCGCCGGATTGCTCGGCCGAGGTTTTCAGCGCCTTGACCTCAGCGATCGTGTGCAGCCACGGGTCGAAGCCAAGCCTGGCGCCCTTGCCGAGATTGTCCTTGATCCAGGAGGCCGGCGGGTTGTCGACGAGACTCTCGATCGCAAAAATGTCGAGATCGACCTCGTGGCGCACTTGCAAGGTATAGCGGCCATCGACGAACATGAAGGCGCGGTCACGCTGCACAAGTGCTACGCCCGCCGAGCCGCTGAAGCCGGTCAACCATTTCAGCCGCGCCGAGCGATCGGCGACATACTCGCCCTGGTGCTCGTCGGCGCGCGGCACCAGGAAACCGTCGAGGCCATTATCCGCCAGCCATCGCCGCAGCAACGTCACGCGCGGCTTGCCGACGCTGGGGTCGCCTGCGGAATCGAAGGTCTGGAACATGGTATGCCTCCTGTATCGGGCGCGACCGTAGCGCATGACCCGGAAAACCGGAATCGATTTTCGCCAATCGCAACAGGCTCGGATTGGTCCAAAGCGCGTTGCGTCTCAGTGCTTCAGGTGGATCGTCACCCAGCCTTCGCGATGCAAGGTCCTGACATGCCGGAAATTCTGGCCGACATAGGCCGAGATCACCGCATTGCATTGGCGCTCGAGGATGCCGGACAACACGATCGAGCCGCCGAGGCTGATGTGCCTGGCCATCTCAGGCGCCAGCCGCATCAGCGGCCGCGCCAATATGTTGGCGACGATGAGGTCGAAAGGCGCGCGCTTGCCGAAGATCGGGTGGTGGAAGCCGGGCGCCGTCACCGTTTCAACCAGCGCCTTGACGTGGTTGAGGCGGGCATTGGCGGCGGCGACCCTGACGGCGATCGGATCGATGTCGGTCGCCAGCACCGGAATATGCGCCAGTTTGGCGACGGCGATTGCCAGCACCGCGCTGCCGGTGCCGAGGTCGAGGGCATTCCTGGGACGTTCGCGGCGCACGACCCGTTCCAGCATTTCGAGGCAGCCGGCCGTGGTGCCGTGATGGCCGGTGCCGAAGGCAAGGCCGGCCTCGATCTCGATGGCGAGTTCGCCGCTGTGGCGCTTCCGGCGGTCATGCGCGCCATGGACGAAGAAACGTCCGGCGCGCACCGGCTTCAGTCCCTCCAGCGAGCGCGCCACCCAGTCGATGTCGGGCAAAACCTCGCGCTCGATCGGCTTCGACAGGGACAGTCCCACAAGGCTGTCTTTTAGCCGCGCCTCAACCGCGTCGACATTGCCGTCGGTGTAGAGCGAAACCTCATAGATGTCGCGGTCTTCATCGACTTCGAGCACGGCGATCGGCAGGCCTTCATCCTCGAAAGCCGGCTCGAGCGCGGCAAAGATGCGGTCGGCCTCGATCTTACCAGCGATGAAGTGGAGCCTGGTCTGACCCATCAGTTGGTCTCTTGCTTGAGCATGATCTCTGGACAACACTTTTCTGTCCGAGAAAACCGGATTCCACATTTAGGGATCATGCCTAGCCTGCTGCCAGCCGCTTCAGCTTGGCAATCGCGGTATCGGCGCTTTCGCCATAGGCGATGGTGCCCGAAAACTCGCCCTTGGCATTGAGCAGCAGCGCCGAGGCGGTGTGGTCCATCGTATAATCGCCGTCGCCGGTGTCGACCTTCTTCCAGTAGATGTTGAAGGACTTCGCCATGGCGTGCACCTTGTCGGGATCGCCCGATATGCCGACGATGCGGTCGGAGAAATTGCTGACGTAAGTGTTCATCACAGGCGGCGTGTCGCGCTCTGGATCGACGGTAACGAAGTAGGCGTTGAGGTTCTTGCCGTCGTCGCCCAGCGTCTTCAGCCAGCCGGCCATTTCGAACAAAGTGGTCGGGCAGACTTCCGGGCAATGGGTGAAGCCGAAGAAGACGATGCTGGGTTTTCCCCGGAAGGCGGCTTCGGTGATTGGCGCGCCTTTCTGGTCGACCAGCGTGAATGGCGCGCCATACGGTTCGCCACCATAGTGGCCGCGATAGAAGTCAAAGGTGAGCCAGCCGATGCCCGCCGCCATCAGAACGAGAATGCCGACCAGAATTGAACGCATCATCAGGAATTGTCCGTAGCAGAAATCATCGAGCGCCGGATCGGCGCCTCTCTGCCGGCAGTCTTAGCCGGTCGCAGGGGGCAAGGCAAAGATGCCGCGTTGCCGCAACCGGGCTGGGCGCTACCTTGCAAACAGCTGGCCCTTATCCCACCTGAGACCGGCAAACTGAACCTGAGGAGGCTCCCTTGCAAAGACGGACTGGGCAGAGACGGATTGGGCAGAAACTGATCGGCGGCGCGCTGGCCGCATGCATTGCCCTTGGCGCCGGTGCCGCAGCGGCAGAGGAAGTCGGCAAGGTCGGCGTCGATTGGGTCGGCAACGACATCATCGTCGAGGCGATCAAGGATCCCAAGATCGACGGCGTGACCTGCCATGTCTCCTATTTCGACCGCAGCGTCATCGACCGGCTGCACAAGGGCAACTGGTTCGAGGATCCGTCTGATTCCTCGATCTCCTGCCGCCAGACCGGGCCGATCACCATCGGCGACATCGACATGAGCGAGGGCGGCGAAGAGGTGTTCAAGCAAGGCATCAGCCTGATCTGGAAGAAGCAGGTGGTGAACCGCATCTACGACAAGAAGAACGAGACGCTGATCTATCTCTCGCATTCGCGCCAAGTGCAGGACGGCTCGGCGAAAATGTCGGTGACGACCGTGCCGCTGTTCGGCCAGAACGTGGTGTGGACCGGCGGCAAGCCGAAATAACGATCCTCCGGGCGCAACGCGACAATTGCTTCCGCAATTGCGCGGGGGTAAATCCGCCAGATGGACCGTACCGAAAACCTCGTCCTGAAAGATCCCGAGCCGCGCATCCATTCGACCGCGGAGCTGAAAGCGTGCAAGCTTGGCCGCTATGCCTCGATCGGCGAACGGGTGGTGCTGCGCGAGGTCAATGTCGGCGATTTCTCCTATTTCGAGCGCCACGCCGAGGCGATCTACACGACGATCGGAAAATTCTGCTCGATCGCCGCCAACAGCCGCATCAATGCCTTGGAGCATCCGATCGAGCGGATCACGCAGCACAAGCTCAGCTACCGGCCGAACGAGTATTTCCGCTGGCTGGGCGTCGACGCGGCGTTCCGCGCGCGGCGGCAGGCCAAGGCGGTCGGCATCGGCAATGATGTCTGGATCGGCCATGGCGCCGTCATCATGCCCGAGATCAGCATCGGCAATGGCGCCATCATCGGCGCCAATTCGGTGGTGACGCGGGATGTGCCGGCCTACACAATCGTCGCCGGCGTACCGGCGAAGCCGTTGCGCATGCGCTTTCCCTCCGAGATCGCGGCGCGGATCGAAAGCCTTGCCTGGTGGGACTGGCCGCCGGAGAAACTCGCCAAAGCGGTTCCCGACATGCAGGCCTTGCCGATTGAGGATTTCCTCGATCGTTGGGAGCAAGAGCATTCCTGAGAGCTCGCCGCGCGTGCGCGGTTTCATCGACTGGCTGGCCGAAATCCTGGCGCCAAAATTCTGAACGGCACGTGTCGGGAAGAGTTCCGCCGGTCTGCGGCAACGCAACGGACCCCTTCCGCCATGCGGGGGTGGCGCAGCGGAAGGGGCTTGGAGACAAATCCGCCGTGAAGCGGAACGAACAGGTTTTGGCCTGCATGGTGACTAATGGCAACAAACCGATAAGGCGGCTTTTCACGGCGCTGCGCCTTTGGCGTGCATACAATTGCACCAGCGATGCCCTCTGCGACAGGGAACCGGAAGCGGCTGCCGGTTGTTTATTGTTGGAGCGATGAATGCGGCCTTGGTCAGCTCGTCGCGCTTTGAACGGTTGAGGATGTGAATGATCGAAAAGCTGTTTACCAGAATCGCCAACACCGTTTCGCACTTGGCGGGCCTGCCGCCGACTTTCATCGCCTGTTGCGCCATCGTTATCGTCTGGGCGGTAAGCGGGCCATTCTTCGGCTTCTCCGATACGTGGCAGCTCGTCATCAACACGGGAACGACGATCATCACCTTTTTGATGGTGTTCCTGATTCAGAACACCCAGAACCGCGACGGCGCCGCGGTTCAGGCCAAGCTCGACGAACTGATCCGCGTCAGCGAGGGCCACAATCATTTCATCGGCATCGAGCACCTGACCGAATCCGAGGTCGAGGAGATCAGAGACAAATGCGAGCGGGCGGCAAAACGCCATGACCACGAGCTCGCCGAACTGGCGGGCAAGAAGGCCGTCGCGCAAAAGCGCACCGCGAAAAAACGCGCGCCCGCCTGAGTCTCGGCTTTGGCTGAGTTCGACGATCAGTTTCCCATAAAGGCCGCGAAAGCGTCCTTATGGTCGGGGTGCCAGCGCGAGAGAGCAGGCCGGTTCTCGATGATGTCGCCGATCGCCCAGGCCATGCGCTTTTCATCGGTCGGCCGCATCACCTCATTGTCGGGGCACAGGATGTAGAAGTCCCCGCGCGCCAGCGAAGCCAGCATGAAGTCGACCACCTGCTCGCCGGTCCAGGCGCCAGCGGGTTTTTCGACCGCTCCTTCGGTGAGGCCGGTGAAGGTGAAGCCGGGAATGAGAAGATGCGCCGCGACCTTCGCGCCCGGCTCGTTGCGCAATGCGTGCGCCAGGCCTTCGGTGAACGTCTTCAATGCCGATTTGGATACGTTGTAGGCGAGATTGCCGGGTGGCGTGGTGATGCCTTGCTTGGAGCCGGTGTTGATGATCAGGCCCGGCTCTCCGGAGGCCAGCATGGCCGGCGCAAAGGCCTCGACGCCATGTACGACGCCCCAGAAATTGATGTCGATCAGCCGCTTCCAGGCGTCGCCGTTCTCCCACGGTTTTCCCGGATTGTTGCCGACGCCGGCATTGTTCATCAGCAGCGATACGGCGCCGAAAGCGGCATGCGTCTTTTCCGCCAGCCGGCCGAGTTCGTCGGCCTTCGAGACGTCTGTGGCGACCGCAAGCACGGCATTCTCGCCGGCGATCGCGGCGACTGCCTGGCGGGCCGCATCGAGGCGCGCGCCGCCAATGTCGGCCAGCACCAGTCTCATGCCCATAGCCGCCAGCCTTTTGGCGGCGGCAAGCCCGATGCCGCTGGCGCCCCCGGTGATGACGGCGACGTTGCCTCGGCTGAGGGCGGGCAAAGCGGATTGGATTTCGGCGTCGGAGGTCATGATCTTTTTCCTAGGGTTCGGGTGGCGCCGAACTTAGCGCGGGACGCGCATCGTGCAAGGCCGTCCCGCGTGTTCGGGTTGACCGCATCAACGGCGGCTGTGCATGCTGCGGCTGAACAGGAGACTGCCGATTGACCGACTGGGTTGCGATCCTGAAGGAGCAGACCGCCACCGGCGACCAGATGGGCCGCGAGGTGCCACAGATGCTTGCCAATCCGGACATAAGCGAAGCGCAGGTGAAGACCTTGTTTTCGGCACTCGAAAAACAGGCCGAGTTCGTCGAGAAATTGCGCATGGCGCTGGAAAAATTCGGCCATGATTTTTCGATCATCAAGGCGGCCGAGCGGCTGGAGGAGCGCTATGCCGACCTGGCCGCGTCGGTTGCCGAAAAGCTGAAGGCGATGCGCAAGTAGAGGCGTCCTACGCTACTTTTCCAGCACCCGCGAAAAACGCGTGTCCGGAACGAACCAGACGGCGGCCACCAGCACGAAGATCGCAACGCCGATCCATTGGTTGACGAAGGCAAGCGGGACGGCGGCGGCGTAGAGGGCCACCGAGATCTTGCCCTTGCGGTCATTGCCCAGCGCCTTGGCGAAGGCGGTGTCGTTGCCGTGCAAATGGTGCAGCTTGGTGGCGAGAAAGGTGTAGGCGACCGCGCACAGCACCAGGTCGATGCCATAGACGGCGACGGGGACCGGCGCGAAATGGTTCTCGCCCATGAAGGCCGTCGTCGCCGGCATCAGCGACAACCAGAACAGAAGGTTGAGGTTGGCCCACAGCACGCGGCCGTCGACCCTTTGGACGGTGTGGAACATGTTGTGCAGATTGTTCCAGTAGATACCGACATTGATGAACGACAAGACATAGCTGAAAAAGATCGGCCACAGCGGCAGAAGCGCTGAAAAATCCTCCCCATGGGGCACTTTCAGCTCCAGCACCATGATGGTGATGATGATGGCGACCACCCCATCGGTGAATGCCTCGACTCTGCCTTTTCCCATGGATTCTCCTTCTCGATGGAAAGACGTTAAGCGAGGATTTCGGGCAAGACCATCCTGACAAGGTTGTCAGGATGAAGTTCGGCGCGTGGAACGGCCATCCTTACATGGACGTTGGGGCGCAATTGGGCGTTGGGCGATTGGCCGGAGGTTGCCATGACCAGCTATGCCGAGACCATAACGCGCGACAACGGACTCGATGGCCGGCCCGCGATGGCCGCGGTTGCCGCCATGATCGCCGCTCTGTTCGCCGGCAGCACGGTGCTGACGCCGCTTTACGTCATCTACAAGCAGGCCTTCGGTTTCTCGCAGATCACGCTGACGCTGGTCTACGCCGTCTATGTCGTCGGCAATCTCGGCGCATTGCTGATGTTCGGGCGCTTGTCCGACGGCATTGGCCGCCGTCCTGCGGCGCTGGCGTCGATGGCCATAGCGGTGGTCAGCGCGCTGGTGTTCCTGTTGGCCGAGAACGTCGCATGGCTCGATGTCGCCCGCATATTGAGCGGCCTTGGCATCGGCGTCGGCGCGGGAACCGGCACGGCCTGGCTTGCCGAATTGATCGAGGGTAAGGACAAATCGCGCGCGGCAATCATCGCCACCAGCACCAACTTCGTTGGCCTTGGCCTCGGCGCGCTGGCATCGGGCCTGCTCGCCGAATATGCGCCCTGGCCGTTGAGACTAACGTTTGCGGTCTATCTTGCCTTGCTGGTGGTGGTGACGCTGCTGATCTGGCGTACCCGCGAAACCGTGTCCCGGCCGGGCAGGCTGACCGACGTTTCGTTGCGGCCACGGCTATCGGTGCCGAGCGATATCCGCGCTGCCTTCGTGGCGCCGGCGGTCACCGGTTTCGGCGCCATGGCGCTGGTCGGCTTCTATGCAGCCCTGGCGCCGAGCATCCTGGCGCAGCAGCTGCATGTGGCCAACCATGCCGAGGCCGGCGCGCTGTTCTTTGAACTGTCGATCGTTGCGGCCGCGACCATTCTGGCCACGACCCGACTGTCCAGTCGCGCCGGCATGCTGGCCGCGCTGGCGCTGATGATCCCGGCCGTAGGGCTGATGGTTGCTGCTCAGTTTTTCGCGTCGATGTCCCTGATGGTTGCCGCCACCGCTGTGTGCGGCGTGGCGGCGGCGCTCGGCTATCGCGGCGGCCTGCAGGTGGTGAACCAGATCGCACCTGCCGAGCGTCGCGCCGAATTGGTGTCGGCGTTCTTCATCTGCTGCTTCTGCGGCAATGCGCTGCCGGTGATCGGCATTGGGCTGCTGTCGAGTTGGGCCACTCCGACGACGGCAAGCTTGGCCTTCGTCGGCATGATCACGCTGTTCTCTGTCGTAGCGCTGGGGTTCGGCGTCAAATACGCGCGCTGAGCCTCACCCGTTTGGCGTCTCGGGCGCCATGTTTGCCCGTCCGCGCGGGATGCCGAGGCCGGTGTCGGGCGGCTCGCCGGCGGCCGGCCGGTCCTCGATCATGTGCATGGTGCGCCAGCGGCCGAAGCGATAATAGGCGGCGGCCAGCACCAGCGAGGTGATCGATCCCGCCGGGAAACTCCACCACAGGGCTTCCTCGCCGATGTAGCTCCTGAAGAAGTAGGCAAAGCCGGTACGCACGACCAGCACGGAAATCACCAGAATGATCAGCGGCGGCATCACGGCACCGGTGGCGCGCACAGTGGCGAACAGCACGATGGTGACGCCGAACAGGATGAACGACCAGGACGCCACCTTGTTGATGTGGGCTGCAATGTCGATTGCGGTGCTGTCGCCGCTAAGGAACAGGCCGAGCACTGGCCTGTCGAAGAAGAACAGCAGCGCCACCAGGGCGCCGGTGAGCACCAGGTTGAAGCTGACGCCGGACGCCGCGATGCGACCGATGCGGTCCCACCGCCCTGCGCCGACATTCTGGGCCGCCATCGACGAGACTGCGGCGCCGATCGCCAGCGCAGGCATCTGGATATAGGTCCACAGCTGCGCCGCGATGCCGTAGGCGGCGGCGACCTGCGAGCCGTAGGAGTTGACGATGCCCATTACGGTCAGCGCCGCCGCCGAAATGACGATCATCTGCAGGCCCATCGGCACGCCCTTGAAGACGACGATCCTGAGCAGCGCCGGATCCGGCCGCAGCAGAGCGAGGTTCGCGCCGGCGAGCCGCAACGGATGCTTTCTGGCATAAAGCACGACGAGGATGGCGGTCACGCTCACCGTCTGGCCGATCAGCGTCGAGGTGGCGGAGCCGGCGATGCCGAGTTCGGGGAAGGGGCCGATGCCGCGAATGAGCAGCGGATTGAGAATGATGTCGAGCACGACGGCGAGCGCCATGAAGAGGAATGGCGTGCGCGAATCACCCGCACCGCGCAGCACCGTCATGACGAAGGACAGAAGATTCATCATCGGCACGGCGACGAAGATGATACGCAGATAGGAGCGCGCCAGCGGCAGCGCATCGGGCGGGGTGCCCAGTGTGTTGAGGATGGCGTCGACCCAGATCCAGCCGCAGACGGCGAAGATAGCCGAGACGAGGAAGAAGAAGGTGGCGCTGGTGCCGACGATGCGCCGCGCCTCGGGCAGGTCGCGGGCGCCGACCGATTGCGCCACCAGGATGGTCGCGGCCATGCCGATCCCGAACACGGTGCCGAGAATCAGGAACAGCACCAGATTAGCGTTGGAGGTGGCGGTCAGCGCCGATTCACCGAGGAAGCGGCCGACCCAGACGGCGTTGATCGAACCGTTGAGCGATTGCAGCACGTTGGAGCCGAGCACCGGCAGAGCGAACAAAAGCAGCGTGCGCGGAATCGGGCCGCTGGTCAGGTCGCCGGTGCGCCGGCGCGGTGGTATTTTTTCGTCCATGGCTGTTCGGCGAAGGTTCATCTCAAAGTCCGCCCGGCAATGATCGCCGATTTGACGGACAAGGTCGATGCGGCATTGGAACATGCCACCTGGCGGCTTCACGCTAATCAGTTCTCAAAACATCCGGAATGGGCTATGGGTCGTCGCCGCGTGGGGTCGCATATCCTGTTGGATATGATGAATAGGCTGGGGGGATCATGTCCGACAATCCGCTTTTTTCCGAGCGCCTGAACCGGCGCGCGTTTCTTGGAATATCCGCTTTGGGTGCCGCTTCCATGGCGCTTTCAGCCTGCACCACGACCGATGTCGTGGTGCCGCCAACGCCCGCCCCGGCGCCTGAACCGGCTCTGGGCGATGCCGCCACCATGTATTCGGCGCGCGTCGATGAGGGCTTTTCATTGCCGGCAATCCCCGTGGCCAAGCTCGATCCGAAGTTCGTGCGCCAGATCGTGGACGATCCGACCGGCGAAAAACCCGGCACGATCGTTGTCGATACATCCGAGCATTTTCTCTATCTGGTGCGCGACGGCGGCAAGGCAATGCGCTATGGCGTCAGCCTCGGCAAGGCCGGGTTTGGCTGGACCGGCAGCGCCGTGATCCAGGCGCGCAAGAAATGGCCGGTGTGGACGCCGCCGCCCGAAATGATCCAGCGCCGGCCGGAACTGGCGAAATATAAGGACGGCATGCCGCCGGGACCGCAGAGCCCGCTCGGCGCGCGTGCGCTCTATCTGTTCCGCGACGGCAAGGACACGATGTACCGGCTGCACGGCACGCCGGAATGGGATTCCATCGGCAAGAACGCGTCGTCGGGCTGCGTGCGCTTCATGAACCAGGACATCATCGACCTCTACAGCCGGGTCAACGGCGTAGCCCAGGTCTATGTGCGCCCGAACCTTTCGGCCGCGGGCAAGATCATGGCCGTGTCGAGCCGGACCGCCGAGGCGATCGATGCCGGCGTGCCAAGGGATGCGGAGATTTTGAAATAGGTGCCTTCACGGCATCGCTGATCACCGACAAACGGTTAGAGGCGGACGCGCCGGGCGCGTCCGCCTCTCCGTATACGGCTACTTCTTGGCGAGGCCCGGAAGCGTGACCTGATAGACCAGGAACATGGTATCGACATCGGCGCCGTCTTCGGCCTTGTAGGGCGCGCCGACTTGAAAACCGTCCTGGGTGAGAAAGTCGTTATCGTTGCCGACGAACAGGAAATAGTCGTCGGGCAGCGCCGGATCGAGCACGCTGACCACCGACATCGCTTCCCACTTCTCCGAGAGATTGTTCTTGTCGTTCGGCTTGCCGTCATGCAGGCCGAAACGGCCGAGTTCCTTGTTGTCGTTGATGTCAATGAACGGCGTCAGCCTGGCCGGGGTCACCGAGGGGTCGAGCACGCCCTTGGGCGCCAGCGGCTTGTCGGCGGCATCGAAGGCGCCGCCGGCAATGTCGGTGGCGCCAGAGACGTCGACGACGAAAATCTGGCGCAGCAGCGAAGTATCGCCCTTCACCCCCTGGCCGTTTCCGCTGTCGCGCGCCAGCATCAGGAAGGTCTTGTCGGACAGCGCCACGATTTCGCTCTGCGCGGCGACCTTGGTCTTGTCCTTGGCGTCCTTGAACACCGGCAGCGGCACGGCATATTCATGCACCAGCTTGAGATGGGCCGGGTCGGAGGCGTCGTAGACCAGCGCGCGGGTGTTTTGGCGCGTCGCGGGTGAATCGCCGCCATCCTGGCGGGGCGCCGATTGCAGCACAGCGATCAGCGACTTGCCGTCCGGCGTCAGCGCCATGCCTTCGAGGCCTTGATTGTTCTGGCGGCCGGTTTCGGGATCCTTCGGATCGGGTTCGACTGCACCGGGGCCTGGATTGTCGGAGGCGAAGTTCGGCCCGCCCTTGCGCATCGGCACCAAAGCGGCCGGCGGCTGCGTCGCCGACAACAGATGGCCGTCGGCCGAGAAGCGGTAGATGTTGGGGCCGTATTCGTCAGAGATGAACATGGTGCCGTCGGGCAGCCGCGCGATCGCCTCATTGTCGAGCGCCAGCTTGCCATTGGCCTCGGGCAGGATCGGCAGGTCGCCATTGGCCGCGCGCACGCCGTTGAGCGGATCGAGACCGGTGGCGTCAGCGCCCTTGTCGTCGGTGAGGAGCAGGGAATCGGCTAGCGTCGCCTTGACGCCTGTCTGTTCCTGGCCGGCAGCGGGCGTGGCGCCCAGTGCGGCCGGCGTGAACTCGATGCGAATAGTGTTGAGCCGCGGCCGGTAGTCGGTGGTGCCGACGACATTGTAGCCGCGATCCGGCAGCAGCCACAGCGAACCCTTGTAGCCATCCGCGCCATGGGTCCAGCTCGATGCGTCGATCGACATGCCGGAGCCTGAGCCGAAGGTCTCGCCGAACTTGTCCTTCAGGTCGGCCGGAATGCGGCCGACGCCGACCAGGCCCTTGTTGACGAAGCCGCCAACGGTGGCGGTGCTGCCGGCAAGGGCAGGGGTCAGGGCGGTAAACAGCGCCAGCACGGCGCCGAGCGACACGGTTCGGTGCGAGATTTTCATGGAGATCCTCTTTGTGACAAGCCTTGAGCGGCGCAAAGGGGCCACCGCATCGCATCGACGATGTCGCCCTCTCGCAAAGCGGTCTAGGACGCGAACATGATACTTGCGTGACAGAGCGGGCCTCTCCCTTCTCCCCTTGTGGGAGAAGGGAAGGACGCACTATCAATCGCTGTCGCGCGCGATCAGCTCCAGGGGCCAGACTTCGCGGATGATGCGCGGGCCTTCCGGGCCGGCAAAGGCCGGAAGCGATGCCAGCAGCATTTCGGCCAGCCGCCGGCCCATGGGCTCCAGCGACGGGCGGAAGGCGGTCAGCGCCGGCGAGAAATAACGGCAGAGCGGCGTGTCGACGATGACGATCACCGCGATGTCGTGGCCGGGCCTGATGCCCATCTCGGCCAGTGCCTTGCAGCCGCCGAGCGCCATTGCGTCATTGTTGAAGATGATGGCTGTGGGCCGGTCCTTGGAGAGCATCACGCGCGGCGTCACCTGGTAGCCGCCTGCCTCGTTGATGAAGCCGTCGGCGATCAGGCCGGGGTCGACTTCGATGCCATGCCGCTCCAGCCCCTTGCGGTAGCCGTCGAGGAACAGGTAGCCGAAGTTGAGATCAAGCGAAGGGCGGATGGCGGCAATGCGGCGGTGGCCGCGCGCGACCAGCCGGTCGACGGCTTCATCACCCGCCCTCTCGAAATCTATATCGAGCGAAGGATAGGTGTCGTCGCCGGATTGACTTCGGCCAAGCGTGGCGAAGGGAAAGCCGGCCTTGCTGAGATAGTCGATCCGATCGTCTTCCCGCCGTGTATTGGCCAACACGACCGCGTCGGCCCGGCGCGTCTCAACCACGCGGCGCAGCCTCTCCTGCTGATATTGGCCGGGCTCGCCCATGACGACCATCAGATCCAGGTCATCCTCGGCAAGCCGGCCTTGCAGACCGATCAGGAACGGGATGAAGAACGGTTCGCCATATTGCTGGTCGCCCGGATGCGGCTGCAGCATGAAGGCGATCGAATGGGTGGTGCCTTGCCGCAGGCTGCGGCCGGACTGGTTGGGCGAATAGTTCAATTGCTTGGCGGCGGCGAGCACGCGCTGGCGGGTGTCGGCATTGACGTCGGCGCGGCCGTTCAACGCCCGCGACACGGTGCCGATCGAAATGTTCAGGTGACGCGCGAGGTCATGGATGCTGGACGGCAAGGACAGTTCTCCCCCTGTCTTGGCTAGCACCGGCTGCCGCCCAGGCCAAGGCTTCGGGATGATTTTCGCGGGCAGCCGATTGACATTCTAGGCCATCGGGTGTGTTCTCGTAAACGTTTACGGAGAAACGTTTACGGTGATGCCGGAAATGCCGTGACATTCGGTCTGGAGGGACCGGACGGGAGGAATGCCGGATGATGAATGCCGTCCTCGTCGGCTGTGGTGCGATGAGCAAGGCCTGGCTCGATGCCGCGAGGCAGATCGACGGGTTGGCCATTGTCGGACTTGTCGATCTCGACGCCGAACGGGCGCGGGCGAGGGCACGCGAATACGGGCTCGATAGCGCCGCCATCGGCACCAGCCTCGATCAGGTCCTCGACCAGACCAAACCGCAAGCGGTGTTCGACGTCGTGGTTCCCGCCGCCCGCCGAGACGTCGCCTTTTCCGCCTTTACCCACAATTGCCATCTGCTCACCGAAAAGCCGCTCGCCGACACTCCGGAAAATGCCCGCGCCATTGTCGACGCGGCGCGCCAGGCAGGGCGCGTTCATGCCGTGGTGCAGAACCGCCGCTACGTCGCCAATGTCCGGCGCATCAGGCGCTTTCTCGACTCCGGCGCCATCGGCAAGCCGACCAGCATCCATGCCGACTTCTTCGTCGCGCCGCATTTCGGCGGCTTTCGCGAGGAGATGGCGCATGTGCTTTTGCTCGACATGGCGATCCACACATTCGACGCCGCCCGCTACATGGTCGCAGGCGATCCCGCCGGCGTCTATTGCCAGGAATGGGAGCCGGCCAATTCCTGGTACCGGCAGGGCTCGTCGGCCAGCGCTATCTTCGATCTCGGCGGCGGCAAGCGCTTCACCTATGCAGGCTCCTGGTGCGCGGCGGGCTTCCGCACCAGTTGGGAGAGCACATGGCGCATCGTAGCCGAGCACGGCAGCCTGCTCTGGGACGGCGAGGACGGGCTGAAGGCAGAGGTTGTGTTGTCGGTCCGCGACGGCCTGTTCGACCTGACCCAGCCCATCATCGTGCCGCCGCTCGATCCCGCCGACCGCGTCGGTGGCCATCTCGGCATCATCAAGGATTTCATCCACGCCATCGAGACCGGCAGCGAGCCGGAGACGCGTGGCAGCGACAACATCAAAAGCCTGGCCATGGTTTTCGGCGCTATCGAAAGTGCCGAGACGGGGCGGCGAGTGGCTATCCCGACACAGGAAACACAATGATGCCGAACCCGCTTCTCGACATCCGCATCGGCACCATGGTGCGGGCCAATCTCGAAGACCCCGCCGCCTATATCAAAGAGATTCTGCCGCTCGGCTTCGAGAGCATCCAGCCCTTCTTCTGGCAGACGCTGGGCGGCAAGGATTTGCGGCGGCTCGCCGGTGAGATTCGCGAGGCGATCGGCGATGCCGATGTCGCCGTGTCGTCGATCGGCGTGTTCGGCAATCCGCTGGAGGATGGCGAGGTCGATCGCAGCGTGCTCGCGGCCTGGGAAACCGTCATCGACAATGCGCATCTGTTCGGCGCTTCGATCGTCAGCGGCTTCACCGGACGTCTGCGTGGCAAGAAGCTGACAGACAGCCTGCCGCGCTTCCGTGAGGTTTGGGGTCCGCTGGCCAGGCGCGCCGCAGACAAGGGCGTGCGCATCGCCTTCGAGAATTGCGCGATGGATGGTAACTGGGCGGCCGGCGACTGGAACATCGCCCACAATCCCGACGCCTGGGAGCTGATGTTCAACGAATTGCCCGACGAGAATCTCGGCCTCGAATGGGAGCCCTGCCATCAACTGGTCTATCTCATCGATCCGATGCCGCAGATCCGCAAATGGGCGCCGCGCATTTTCCATGTCCACGGCAAGGACGCGACGGTGCGCTGGGATGTCATCCGCGAGCACGGCGTGTTCGGCAAGCTGCCCTTCGTGCAGATGCGCACACCCGGGTTTGGCGACAGCGACTGGACGCGGGTGATCAGCGAATTGCGGCTGGCCGGTTACAAGGGCGCCATCGACATCGAAGGGTGGCACGACCCGGTCTATCGCGGCGACCTCGAAATCACAGGTCAGGTGCGCGGGCTGGAATACCTCAAGCAATGCCGGGGAGGGGCGATCTACCTGCCGAACCCAGCGTGACCGAGGGCCGGTGGGAGGAGCCGGCCTGACAAATTGCCAAGCACTGCCGACAAGCACTGCTGATAGCGAATGACGAACCCCTCGGCTCACCGAGGACAAAAGGGAGGAACGTGCATGAGCATCGCAATGAGAACGACATTTCTGCGCTCGACCGTCGTGGCTGCGGCCACGGCACTGTGCGCTGCCATCTCCACTCTGCCGGCGCAGGCGCTCGACGCCCAGTGGTGCAAGGATGTCCACATCCGCTTTTTCGTCGGCGGCGCCGAGGGCGACGCTTTCGGCACCATCGTCTACAATGGCGCCAAGCAGGCGGCGTCCGATCTCGGACCCAAGGTCGACTACATCTTCTCGCAGTGGGACGTCGAGAAGATGGTTCAGCAATTGCGCGAGGCCGTCGCTGTGAAGCCCAACGGCATTGCCATGATGGGCCATCCCGGCGACGCCGCGATCATGCCGCTGGCCGAACAGGCGCACAAGGACGGCATCAAGATGATGTACCAGAACGTGCCGGTTCCGAAGGTGGTGGACGCGTTCGGCGGCGGCTATGTCGGCGCCCAGCAGGAGCAGCAGGGCCGCGCGCTCGGCACTGAGGCGTTCAAGCTCGGGAAGCTCAAGTCCGGCGACAAGGCAATCATGATCGGTCCGTTCGAGAACGAGGCCCGCGGCGCGCGCGAGCGCGGCACGGTGGCAGCACTCAAGGAAGCCGGCGTCGAGGTCATCCAGCTGTCGTCGCCGCCGAGCGGCGAATGGGCGTCCGACCCCAATCTGGCGATCCCGGTGATCACCGCGGCCCTGCTCAACAATCCCGACGTCAAGGCGGTCGGCTATCCCGGCGGCCAGATGCTGGGCAACGTCGCCACCTACATGCAGGCGGCGGGGCGCAAACCCGGCGACATCTTCAATTTCGGCTTCGACACCAGCCCGCAGATCGTCGAGGCGTTCAAGGGCGGCTGGGTGCAGCTGACGGCCGATCAGCAGCCTTTCCTGCAAGGCTATCTGCCGATCCTCAGCCTTTGCCAGCAGGTGGTGCTGGGGCTGGCGCCGATGAATGTCGACACCGGGGCGGGCTTCGTCACGCCGCAGAATTACGAGATCGTCGCCGAGCTCGCCAAGCAGGCGCTGCGCTGACCTCCCAAACTGCCGGCTGGGCGCAAGCCCGGCCGGCAGGACCGCCGGCACCAGGCCGGGATGATACCACAGGAGCGAGGATCGCCATGGCCGAACGCATCATCGAACTGCGCGACATCAGCAAATCCTACGGCCAGGTCTATGCGCTGGGCGGGGTCAATCTCTCGGTCGACCGCGGCGAGGTGGTCGGCTTGATCGGTGACAATGGCGCCGGCAAATCGACGCTGATCAAGATCCTGTCCGGCGTCGTCAAGCCGACCAGCGGCGAGATCCTGGTGCGCGGAAAGCCGGTGACCGGCTGGAGTGCGGCACGCTCGCGCGACGCCGGCATCGAGACGGTGTTCCAGGATCGGGCGCTGGCCGTGCAGCAGACCATCGTGCGCAACATCTTCATGGGCCGCGAACTCACCGGCTTCATGGGCTTTCTGAAGGTCAATAAAGAGATAGAGGAGGCGAGCCGGCTGATGCGCGAGATCGGCTTTACCTCGAAAGTGTTCACGCCGCATTCGATCGTCGGCCAGCTCTCCGGCGGCGAACGCCAGGGCGTGGCGATCGCGCGCGCCATCTACAAGCAGGCGGAGCTGATCATCCTCGACGAGCCGACGACGGCGCTGTCGCTGACCGAGACCGCCAAGGTCTTCCATTTCGTGCGCCAGGTGCGGGCGAGCGGCCGTTCGATCCTGTTCATCGGCCACAACATCCACCATGTCTTCGACATCGCCGACCGCTTCGTGGTGATTGACCGCGGCAAGGTGGCGCTGACCGCCGATCGCAGCCAGGTCAAGTCGGCCGAAGAGCTGATCAACTTCATGGAAGACGTTGCGCATCCCGGCGGATTGCCGGGGCTGCAGGAGGCCGGCGACGCGGAGAGGGCAGCACGATGAGCAAGACCATGGAACCCGATCTGCAGAGCCCTCTTGGCGGCAAGGCGGCCCGACCTGAGTGGAAGCATCCGTCCGACCATTGGCTGCGCGGTTTCGTCATCGACAACCGTGCAGCGCTCGGCACGCTCGCCGTGTTCATCATCATGATGGCGGCGTTCCTGATCGCCAACCCCACCGTGTTCACCACCTGGTATCTCTACAGATCCGTGCTGACCACGCTGCCCGTTGCGCTGTTCGTGGTGGTGCCGCTGGTCTTCGTCGTCACTTGCGGCGAGATCGACCTGTCGTTTCCCGCAACCATGGGCTTTGCCTCGTGGGTGTTCGCGCTGGTGGTGCAGGCCGGCTATGATCCGTTCCTCGGCATTGCTGCCGCACTCATCACCGGCACGCTGCTCGGCTTTCTCGTCGGATCACTGGTCGTTTATGGCGGGCTGTCGTCGCTGATCGCCACGCTCGGCATGAATTTCCTGCTGCGGGGACTGATCCAGATCATCAACGAGGGCAGATCGACCGCATTGACCGGTCTCAGCGACAGCTGGGCGTACACCATCTTCTCCGGTCAGGTGTGGGGTTTTCCGGTACAGGTCTTATGGGCACTCGCCTTCGTCATTTTTTCGGCAATGCTCTACAACCGGCACCGCTTCGGCGCGCAGGTGAGGGTCGTCGGCGACAACCCCGACAGCGCCCAGCAAATGGGCATCGACGTCAAGCGTGTGCGGGTGAAAGTGTTCATCTTCACCGGCATCGGGGCCGCGATCGCCGGCACGTTTTCGGTGATGATCAACTTCACCTGGTGGCCGACCGCGGGCGACGGCTATCTCTTGCCGGTGCTGGCTTCGGTGTTCGTCGGCGGCACGCCGACCTGGGGCGGCATCGGTACGGTTGCCGGTGGAGCGATCGGCGCGGTCACCGTGTCGTTCATCCAGACCGGCGTCGTGGCGGCGGGCCTGAGCGGCTTCTACGTCCAGTTCTTCAACGGGCTGATCATCATCCTGTCGCTGCTGGGGCACAAGTGGAACCAGGCGCGGTACAGGTGAGGGGCGGGCTAAATTGACGGGGACGCTCATGTTGCGGACCGCATGCCCCGACGACTGGGCAGACGCCCGTCGCTTCGTCATTCTAAGGCGGAGCAGGAGCGAAGCTCCGTCGCGTAGACCCTGGAATCCATTCCGCGACCTTGGCGTGCAGCTGCGCAGGATTCCGCACCGTGGCAACGCGTTGAAGACGCGGGATGGATCCTCGGGTCTACGCTGCGTCGCTACGCTCCTTGCTCCGCCCGTGGATGACGAGGCGGGGAGGGCTCCGCCAGACTACAACAATGTGGTCGCTTGTAGGACAACAGGACAAGCGGGCGCTCACACCGCCGCCACAAACCCGTCCAGCACGCGTTTCTGGCCGGCCTTGTCGAAGTCGATGGTCAGCTTGTTGCCTTCGATGTTGGAGATGTTGCCGTTGCCGAATTTCTGGTGGAAGACGCGGTCGCCGACGCTGAAGGGCGACGGCGTGTCGGCGACGGATTTGGCGACCAGTTCGCCGTCAATGGTGCGGCCTTTGACGCTGGTTCGGCCGGCGCCGTAGCCGGAGTCGGTCTCGCCATAGCCGATGCGCTCGACCTGGTGGCCGGAGCGCGAGCCCCAGTTGCGGTCGGTCGCCTCGGTGCGGTTGG
This sequence comes from Mesorhizobium sp. P160187, assembly GCF_057766425.1. Classification (NCBI taxonomy): domain Bacteria; kingdom Pseudomonadati; phylum Pseudomonadota; class Alphaproteobacteria; order Hyphomicrobiales; family Phyllobacteriaceae; genus Mesorhizobium; species Mesorhizobium sp. P160187. Next base: position 1,178,802 of record NZ_JBYMDX010000004.1, on the reverse strand, counting down.
CCTGCGCGCGCTGCCAGCCGGGCGTCGCATAGGTGTTGGAGAAGGCGCCGGATTTTTCCGCGCCGACATTGTCGAAGCGCGAGGCGCCGTAGGGGTTCTGCCGCCCTGCGCCCTGGCCGCCACGGCCCGACGCGAACGAACCGCCGCCATAGGAATTGCCGTAGCCGCCATAGGAGTTGCCGCTTTCGGCGACCTCGACATGGGCTTCCGGCAGTTCGTCCAGAAAGCGCGACGGGATGGTCGACTGCCACAGGCCGTGGATGCGGCGGTTGGAGACGAACCACAGATGCAGGTTCTTCTTGGCCCGGGTCAGGCCGACATAGGCGAGACGGCGCTCTTCCTCCAGGCCGGAGCGGCCGCCTTCGTCCAGCGCGCGTTGGTGCGGGAACAGGCCTTCCTCCCAGCCGGGGAGGAACACGGTCTCGAATTCGAGGCCCTTGGCCGAATGCAGCGTCATGATGTTGACGGCGTCAAGCTCGGCGTTCTGCTCGGCGTCCATGACCAGGGCGACATGTTCGAGGAAGGAGCGCAGCGATTCATACTCCTCCATGGAGCGGATAAGCTCTTTCAGGTTTTCCAGCCGGCCCGGCGCCTCGACCGAGCGGTCGTTCTTCCACATGTCGGTGTAGCCGCTCTCCTCCAGAATGGTCTCGGCGAGTTCGGTGTGCGGCGTGGTTTCCAGCGCCTTCTGCCAGCGCTCGAAATTGGCCGCCACTTCGCGCAAGGCCGCGCGGGGCTTGGGCTTCAGCTCGTCGCTTTCTGCGAGCTTGGCGGCTGCCTCCAGCATCGGGATGCGCAAGCTCCGCGCCGTGTCGTGGATCTGGCGGATGGTGGCTTCACCCAGGCCGCGCTTGGGGACATTGACGATGCGCTCGAAGGCGAGGTCGTCGGCGCCCTGCGCGACGACGCGGAAGAAGGCCAGTGCATCGCGGATTTCCATGCGCTCATAGAAGCGCGGGCCGCCGATGACGCGGTAGTTGAGGCCGAGCGTGACGAAGCGATCCTCGAATTCGCGCATCTGGAAGGAGGCGCGGACCAGGATGGCCATATCATTGAGCTTGTGCTTGGCACGCTGGTAGGTCTCGATGGTCTCGCCGACGGCGCGCGCCTCCTCCTCGGAATCCCAGGCGGCGTGGACATGCACCTTCTCGTCGTCCTCGGCGACCTTCTCGGTGAACAGCGTCTTGCCGAAGCGGCCCTCATTGTGGGCGATGAGGTGCGAGGCAGTGCCGAGGATGTGCGCGGTCGAGCGATAATTGCGCTCCAGACGGATGATGGTGGCGCCGGGAAAATCCTTGTCGAAGCGCAGGATGTTGTCGACCTCGGCGCCACGCCAGCCATAGATCGATTGGTCGTCGTCGCCGACGCAGCAAATATTCACGCTCACGGGCTGTTCCGCGCCTGCCGGCGCGGGCCCTCCGCGGGGGCCTCGCAACGGCTCGGACGCCCGGTCGGGCTTGCGGCCTTCGGCCGGAACATTCCAGCGGTAGGAGGTGTTTGGTCTAACGTAGTTACCTTCTTCCGAAGGATCGTCTTTTGACGCCGCAGGTTTGTAGTTGCCCGCCTCAGTTCGATCAGGAGTCCTGGACGGGCTAGGACTTGGAACGCGGCCACCTGGAACGCCACTTCTTGGCGGTTGTGGCTCACTTGGCGGTTGTGGCGCACTTGGCCTTTGCGCCAGCAGCCGCAGCCACATGTATTGCGCGGTGTTGGTGTCCTGGTACTCGTCGACGAGGATGTATTTGAAGCGCTTGTGGTAGTCCTTCAGCACGTCCGGATTGGCGCGGAAGATGCGGATCGGGTGGCAGAGCAGATCGCCGAAGTCGCAGGCGTTCAGCGTCTTCAGCCGCTCCTGATAGGCCTTGTATAGTTCCCGGCCCTTGCCGTTGGCGAAGCTGCGGGCATCGCCCTCGGCAATGTCGGCCGGGCCTTGGCCCTTGTTCTTCCAGCCGTCGATCATCTGCGCGAACTGCTTGGCCGGCCAGCGCTTGTCGTCGAGGCCTTCGGCCTGGATCAGCTGCTTGATCAGCCGTACGACGTCGTCGGTGTCGAGGATGGTGAAATCGGATTTGAGCCCGGCCAGCTCGGCGTGGCGGCGCAAGAGCTTGACGCCGATGGAGTGGAAGGTGCCGAGCCACGGCATGCCCTCGACGGCTTCGCCGACGAGATGGCCGATGCGCTGCTTCATCTCGCGCGCGGCCTTGTTGGTGAAGGTCACCGCCAGGATCTGCGAGGGGAAAGCCCTGCCGGTGGCCAGGATATGGGCGATGCGGGTGGTCAGCACGCGGGTCTTGCCGGTGCCGGCGCCGGCCAGCACCAGGACCGGGCCTTCGGTGGTTTCCACCGCCAGCCGCTGCTCGGGGTTGAGGCCGTTGAGATAATCGGGTGCGCTGTTGGGTCCGCTGCGGGCCGCCATGGCGCGCGCGGCTATGCCCGACGGGGCCGCGGGCCGCGCATTGGGTTCGTCGAAAAAGGGCATTTCTTCCGCAAAGCCGGACATCTCCCCCGAATGTAGTGATTCGGGAGCGAAAGACCAGAAGTGTCTACGTTTTGTTCTGCTAAAGTGCCCGATACTGCGGCTCAGGCCTTTCGGTAACCGAGCGCGACGAACAATCGATGTCCGAACGAGCGCGCTTCCTCTGTCATCACCATGCCAAAGGCCGTCAGCATCTGGTCGTAATAGCGGCTGCCCGCGGGTGACGCCAGGAATGTCGAGTACAGTCTGAGATCGCCGAGCGGGAGATCCCGGTACGTATAAGCGCTACCCTGCATGGCATTCTGTTCGATGTTCTGGCGAATTTTCACGGATTGCTGACGCACCAGCGCCATGATCTGTTCGTCCGACAGAGGCTTTCCGGCTGCGCCCAGCATCCCCGTAACCATCGCGTAGCTCATGTTCAGCGCTATCGCCTCGCCGGTGTCGACAGCGCTGATATCGTCGATGATCTTGCGGTACAATTCGAGCCGGGCTGGATCCTTGGTCGGAAGCTCGGCGAGGATTTGCTTGCCCTCTGTCTTCTTGCTTTGCCTGCCTTCCGGGCCAGACGACTGAATTTCCAAAGCGGTGACGTGCTTGCCCAACGGGGAAGCGTAAAACGCTGCGAGGTCGGACAGATCGGTGGCCGACAGCCTGTCCGCCATCCGCGATTCGATGGCAGTCTCCATTTTGACTGCGTCGAAGGCGCCTTCCAGCGCGACCGACAAGGCGTCCTGGAAATTTGCCGGTAACGGTTCGGGTATGGATTTCGTGGCTGCGGCGATGCCGGGACCGATGCCCATCAGCATCTCGTGAAAGCCGTTTGCCTTGTTGATCTCGCTCAGCGTCTGTGCCGGCGCGGCCACTGTGCCGGCCGTGAGCGCGACGAAGCTACAGAGGACAAGGACTACTCGCGTCAGAGGCGAGGCGAATGACATCACTCTGGTTGCTCCTGATGGTTGGTCGAAAGCAGACTGCTGGAAAACCCGGATGCCGGCAAGGCGGGATTGCCACCTGGGCGTGTGGCCTCGAAAAAAACGCCCTGTGCGCGGAGCCTGCGGCATGGCCGTTTGGTTTCGCCATGGATCGCTCCCCGGCGGCTTGACAGGCACGGCGGGCGGGAGAAGGTTGTACCGCCGGGGGCAGGATTGGCATACCTTTGCCCATGGCCGCGCCGCGGAATGCGCATCAGTCGAAGGAGTATCGTCTTGGCTGTCGTCATCACCTCCCTCATCCTGTTCCTCATCGGCCTCGCACTTGGCGGCGGCGGCGTCTGGCTCGCGATGCTGGGCGGCAGCTGGTACTATGTCGTCACCGGTCTCGCCTTCCTCATCGCCGCATGGCTGCTCTTCCGGCGCAAATCGACGGCGCTCTGGCTCTACGCGGCGATCGTGCTCGGCACGCTGGCCTGGGCGGTGTGGGAAATCGGCTTCGACTGGTGGGAACTCGCACCGCGCGGCGGCATCATCGTGCTTCTGGCGCTGTGGCTGCTGACGCCTTGGGCAAGGCGGGGCCTGATCGGCCCCGACGCGCGCGCGCCGCTCATTCTGGCCGTGCTCGCATCGCTCGCCGTCGCCGGTTATTCGATGACGGCCGATCCCAAGGACATCGCCGGCGACCTCAGCGCCGACAAGGTGACGCCGACTGCCGATCTCGGCGGCAATGTGCCTCCGGGCGAATGGCATTTCTACGGCCGTACGCAATTTGGCCAGCGCTATTCGCCGCTCGACCAGATCACGCCCGACAATGTCGCCAAATTGCAGCCGGCCTGGATCTACCAGACCGGCGACGTGAAAGGGCCGGACGATGTCGGCGAAACCACCTACCAGGTGACGCCGCTGAAGGTGGGCGATGCGCTCTATATCTGCACGCCGCACAATTTCGCCATCGCCATCGATGCCGCCACCGGCAAGGAGAAATGGCGTTTCGATCCCAAGATCAAGCTCGACAAGGACCGCCAGCACCAGACCTGCCGCGGCGTGTCCTATTATGCCGATGCCAAGATCGCCGCCGGCCAGCCTTGCGCGACGCGCGTCTATCTGCCGACCTCGGATGCGCGGCTGATCGCGCTCGACGCCGCCAACGGCCAGGTCTGCCCGTCCTTCGCCGAAGCCGGCACGCTCAATTTGTTGACCAACATGCCGTATCCGAAGTCGGGCTATTATTACTCGACCTCGGCGCCGCTGATTGCGGGCGGCAAGATCATCATCGGCGGCGCGGTCAACGACAATTATTCGACGCAAGAGCCGTCCGGCGTCATCCGGGCCTTCGACGTCGACACCGGCGCCCTGGTGTGGAACTGGGATTCCGGCAATCCGGACCAGACAACGCCGCTGGCGGCAGGCCAGACCTACACCCACAACTCGCCCAACATGTGGTCGACGGCAAGCGCCGACGAGAAGCTCGGCCTGCTCTATGTGCCGCTCGGCAACCAGACGCCGGACCAGCTCGGGATGGGCCGCAGCGCCAATGTCGAGAAGTTTTCCTCCTCGATCACCGCGCTCGATCTGGCCACCGGACAAGTGCGCTGGGTGCGGCAGACCGTGCATCACGACCTCTGGGACATGGATGTGCCGGCACAGCCGACCCTGGTCGACATCACCACCGCTGCCGGCGTCGTTCCGGGCCTGGTTGGACCGACCAAGCAGGGCGACCTCTACGTGCTCGACCGGCGCAGCGGCGAGCCGATCATCCCGATCAAGGAAGTGCCGGCGCCGGGCGGCGCTGTCGAGGGCGATCACACGTCGCCGACGCAGCCGGTCTCGGATCTCTCCTTCAATCCGAGGCCGCTGACCGGCGCCGACATGTGGGGCATCACCATGTTCGACCAGCTGGCCTGCCGGATCGAATTCCAGGGCCTGCGCTACGAGGGCCGCTACACCCCGCCATCGGTGCAGGGGTCGCTGGTCTATCCCGGTAATTTCGGCACATTCAACTGGGGCGGCGTCGCCGTCGATCCGGTGCGGCAGGTGATGTTCGGCATGCCGACCTATCTGGCGTTCAAATCGCAGCTCATTCCGCGCGACCAGGTGCCGCCGCCGGATGAGGGGCGCGGCAGCGAGCAGGGGCTGAACCGCAATGAGGGCGCACCCTATGCGGTGGTGATGGGGCCGTTCCTGTCGCCGCTCGGCGTGCCCTGCCAGGCGCCGCCATGGGGCTATGTGGCGGGAGCGGACCTCAGAACCGGCAAGATCGCCTACAAGCACCGCAACGGCACCGTCTACGACATGACGCCGTTGCCCTTGCCGCTGAAGGTCGGTGTTCCCGGCATTGGCGGGCCGATGATCACCGCCGGCGGCGTCGTCTTCCTGGGCGCGGCGGTCGACGACTATCTGCGCGCCTATGACCTGACATCGGGCAAGCAGCTTTGGCAGGCCAGGCTGCCGGCCGGTGGGCAGTCGACGCCGATGACCTACACCGTCGCCGACGGCCGCCAGTTCGTGGTCATCGTCGCCGGCGGCCATGGCTCGGTCGGCACCAAGCCCGGCGACTATGTGATGGCCTATACGCTGCCGAAGTAGCAGCGATGTGACTTAGGTAAGTGATCGGCCCGGCAGATATTCTGTCGCGCCGCCCCTCATCTGCCTGCCGGCATCTATACGGGGAGAAGTGCCCGGCAGGGCGATGAGGGCAGCAGCAGCCTTGGTCAGCTTGCGTAAGAGATGGCCTTTGAGGCTGGGCACGGAGCCCAGTACTTCATTGGTTAGCTGCGGCCCTGTTTCGGCCTGCTGGATCAGCGTGGTGCCGGCCGACGCCGGTCGACGCGGACCTTCACCATCCGAGCGGCGGCTGCGGCAGCAGCGGAGCGCATTGCCAGCAAGGCAGCAACAGCAAGCACGAGCGCGCTTGCAAGGATCGGAGTAGACAAGGTCATGGCGTTGTTCCTTCTCGTCGGGCTCGCCGCTACGAGCGAGACCATCATCAGCTTCCTTCCATATTGTGGCGGCACCATCGACATTCTCTGAAATGACCAAAATGTGATGGGCGCGTTCGGCGGGGCGGCCGCATCGTTCGATGGCGCAAGCGTCACCCATCGGTAGTGTGCTGAGAGTTCTGCAAATTCGCTGAGAGGGGGCGGTCATGGCAGGCTGGTGATTGTTCACGTCACCTGATTCCCGCGAAGGAACGCCACCATGACCAAGACTGAAGTTAAGACCGCCAGCGCTGCCGTCAAAGACATTTTGCTTTCGAACCCGGATGGATTGCACGAGGTGCTCCGTGCGGTGATGCAGGAGGTGCTTGAGGCCGAGATGGACGAGGCGCTGGGTGCCTCGAAGAGCGAGCGCACGCCCGAACGGCTTGGCTATCGCTCGGGCTATTACGGCCGTACCCTTGTGACGCGGGTCGGCAAGCTCGAGCTGCGGGTTCCGCAGGACCGTGCCGGGCGCTTCTCCACCGAGCTGTTCGAGCGCTACCAGCGTTCCGAGCGGGCCTTGGTGGCGACGCTGGCGGAGATGTATGTGCAGGGCGTGTCGACCCGCAAGGTGAAGGCGATCACGGAAGAACTGTGCGGCCATGCCTTCTCGGCCTCGTCGATCTCGGCCATCAACAAGCGGCTGGACGAGAGCCTCGCTGCCTTTGCCAGGCGCCCCCTTCAAGAGCCGTTTCCTTACCTCATCCTCGATGCGCGCTACGAGAAGGTGCGTGAAGCCGGTGTTGTCATGAGCCAGGCGGTGCTGATAGCGGTCGGTATCGACTGGGACGGAAGGCGCCAGATCCTGGCCGTGGAGATGGCCAATCGCGAGAGCCGCTCGGCCTGGAGGGACTTCCTCGTCGGCCTCAAGGCGCGCGGCCTCAAGGGCGTCGAGTTGGTCGTGTCCGACGATCACGCCGGCCTGGTGGCAGCGATCGGCGAGGTGATCCCCGAAGCCGCCTGGCAACGCTGCTACGTGCACTTCCTCAGGAACGCGCTCGATCATCTGCCGAGGAAGCACGGCGACGACTGCCTGCAGGAATTGCGCTGGCTCTACGACCGGCGCGATCTCGCAGAGGCCAGGGCTGATCTTGCCGCATGGCTTGCCAAATGGTCGGCACGCTATCCGCGCCTGACAGGCTGGGCCGAGGATGCCATCGAACAAACCCTGACCTTCTTCAGGCTGCCGAGACAGCACCACAAGCATCTCAAATCCACCAACATGCTGGAGCGGCTCAACGAGGAAATCCGCCGGCGCACCTATGTCGTGCGCATCTTCCCCAACACCGAAAGCTGCCTGCGCCTGGTCAGGGCGTTGGCCGTCGAGACCAATGAAAACTGGATGGAGGCCAACCGATACATCAATATGGACGTCCTGCGCGAGCACAAGAAGCTCGCTCTGCGCCAAGCCGCATGACCAGCATCATGGCCGCCCCATTTTGCAGAACTTGACGCACACAACCCACCCATCCGAGACTGGACCGTGCGAGCTTGCACCCTATCTTGATCCGCGAGTCATCCCGGAGTGACCGCGAGGTCATCCCGGAGTGACCATGAGGTCATCCCGGAGTGACCGTGAGATCATCTCCTAACGAGGAGCACGCCATGACGAAACCCACCGCCGAAGCCGTCAAACCTGCCAAACCTGCCATCACCCAGGCGATGATCGATGCCTATGACGAATACACGCATCTGACGCTCGACCGCCGCCGCTTCATGGAACAGCTGACCAGGCTTGCCGGATCGGGCGCGGCGGCGGCCGCGATCGCGCCGCTGCTTGCGGCGAATTCGGCGCAGGCGGCAATCGTCGCCGACAACGATCCGCGCGTGAAGGCTGAAGATATCACCTATTCCGGCAGCAGCGGTGAGATGAAGGGCTATCTGGTCAGGCCGGCGGACCAGTCCGGCAAGCTCGGCACCGTCATCGTGGTGCATGAGAACAGGGGGCTCAACCCGCATATCAAGGATGTTGCGCGGCGCGTTGCGCTGGAAGGGTTCGTGGCGCTGGCGCCGGATTTCCTGTCGCCGCTCGGCGGCACGCCCGCTGACGAAGACAAGGCGCGCGACATGTTCACCAAGCTCGACGCCAGCCAGGTCACCGCCGATGGCCTGGCGACCATCGCCTATCTCAAGGGCGAGAAGGACGGCAACGGCAAGGTCGGTGCTGTCGGCTTCTGCTGGGGCGGCGGCACGGTCAACAATCTGGCGGTCAACGCGCCCGATCTCGCCGTCGGCGTCGCCTATTACGGCATGCAGCCGAAGGCCGAGGATGTGGCGAAGATCAAGGCGGCGCTGTTGCTGCACTATGCCGGGCTCGACGAGCGCATCGACGCCGGCATCGATGCCTACAAGAAAGCGCTCGACGCCGCCCATGTCGAATACACGCTCTATGTCTATGACGGCGTCAACCATGCCTTCAACAACGACACCTCGGCCGCGCGCTACGACAAGAAGGCAGCCGATCTCGCCTGGGGACGGACGATCGCTTTCCTCAAGGAGAAGCTGGCGTAGGCTTCAGGCCGCCGACGACGCCCATACGCTTTCATAGGCCGGCGACAGCGTAAAACCGGCCGGCAGCACCGAGACCGGGGGCGGGCGCCGCACGCCCTCCTGCAGATAGCGCAACGCCGACACCAGTCCGTTCATCGTGTAGGGCTTGGCGATGACGCCGATCGCGCCGGCGAAATGGTCGGGGATGCGTTTTGGATTGGCGGTCATGAACACCACCATGGAACGGTTACCCTCGCGGATATGCTCGGCAACCTCGACCCCGGTTGGTCCGTCGGCGAGGTGGATATCGACAAAGGCAATATCGGCATCGGCGGTATCAATCATACCTCTTGCTTCGGCCAAGGATGTCGCCCAACCCACAACGCTGTGGCCGGCTTCCTCGACGAGGCTTTCCAGTTCCATCGCCAGCAACGCCTCGTCCTCGACGATCAGGACCTTGAGCGGTTCGTTCATGACAGCTTCCCTTTCTGCTGCGGTTCGTTCGGCATCGAGATGACGACCTTTGTGCCCGGGCCGGCGTCGCGCCATTCGATGTCGGCATGCAACTGCCGGGCAAGCGACTTGATCAGCCGCATGCCGAAGGAAGCATCGCCACTGGCCTCGGCCATGCCGACGCCGTCATCGGAAACCTCGATGTTGAAGTGGCCGTCGGGCTGGCTCATCTTGATGCCGATGCGCCCCGCGGTGGTGCCGTCCGGCTTTGCCTTGAAGGCGTGCTTCAGCGCGTTGGTGACAAGCTCATTGACCATCAAGGCAACAGGCGTGGCTTTTTCGGCCGGAATGACGATGGGTTCGAGGTCCAGCGTCGGCTTGATCTCGGCGCGTCCGGATGCGGTCAGCAGGTCGGTGACCAGATCCCTGGCGAAATCCGAGACATCGAAGCGGCTGACATCCTTTGACTGGTAGAGACGGCGATGCACCGTGCTCAGCGCCTCGATGCGCTCCAGCATGGTGGCCAGCGATCGCTTTGTCGCTTCATCCTTGATTGCCCGGCTTTGCATGATGATCAGCGAGGAGATCATCTGCAGGTTGTTTTTCACCCGATGGTCGACCTCGTGCAGCAGCGTGGTCTGCGCCTCAAGGGCGGCCTCAAGCTCGCGCGTGCGTTCCTTGACAGCCTTTTCAAAGCGGTTCTTGTCGGCGGTGATGCGATCCTCCGAGCGCTTGCGATCGGAGACATCGAGCTGTGAGGCAAAGAAGAACAGGAGTTCGCCTTTGTCGTTGGAAACCGGGCTGATGTAGAGCGCATTCCAGAATGTCGAGCCGTCCTTGCGGTAGTTCAACAGATCGATGGCGATATCGGTTCCCGCTGCTATCGCGTCGCGCACGCTAGCCACAGCTGCCTTGTCTGTCTCTGGCCCCTGCAGGAAGCGGCAGTTCTTGCCCATGACCTCGTCGCGCTCGTAGCCGGTCAGGCGCAGGAACGCGTCATTGGCAAAGACGATCGGATTGTCCGCCTGACGGGGATCGGTGATGACCATCGACATGCGGGTGGCGCGGATGGCGGCCGCGAACGGATCGCCCTTGCCGTGCTCGGCATGCAGATTGTCCGTCATGTGCCATGCGTCGGCCGGTTCCCTGGTCCTTTTCCAGTCCATGCTTTCACTCCAAGCCGTTTTTCAGGGGTCACAACGGCTTAGACGTGGAATTGGTTCAATCTTGATCTTCTTGTCGCAGGCAGCCGTTTGCGAAACCGAATCGCCGGTTGCGCAAACTGTCGAAATGAACGGTTTTTGAAGGTTGTCGGATGCAGCCGATTCGCTGAAAGCGGGGCTGGCGCAGACCTTTGGAAATGATCAGGTCGCAATGGTCCGTGGCGGCGCTCGCCGGTGGCGGCTTTCTCAGAACAGCGGAAACATCAGGCGTGGCCACGCTTCATGCGCGCCTGCTTCAGGATGGCGCGCCAGCGGATCATGTCGAAGGGGATAGGCTCGTTGTTGTTGGCGATGTGGAAGATCTCGTTGTTGACGTTCTTCAACGAGCGCCAGAAATCATAGTCGGTGATGCGCGGATCGGCAGCCAGCCTGTCCACCTCGACCTTGATGTCGGTTTTCATGCACGTTCCTCGAACCGCCTGTTGCCCGCCGCCCGCGTCACAACTCGCATGGCACCGTTCTCAAACGGTCAGCTGAGTCGTTCAATGGCCCAAATGGCTTGTTCACGTTAAAACCTTGGTAAGGTTAACGCGGGCGCGGCAGCGCTTCAAGCGGTCCTGCGGCGAATACCGATCGAACGGCCGGCGCGCTCGGGCATCGGCAGTGCAGAATGGGCGGCGCGCATGGCTTCCACCTTGGCCTGCACATCGGCGGGGAAGGGCGCGACTTTCGGCCCGGACATGTCGACATGCAGCGACAGGGTTTCGGAGGTGGCGGCAAGCCAGCCATCGACATGGCGGATTTCCTGGTAGGCCCGCAGCCGCTTGTCGTCGTGATCGATCAGCTGGAAGGATACGACGACCTTGTGTTCGAGGTGCAGTTCCTGGACATAGCAAACATGGACTTCGGCCGTGTAGATGGTCAGGCGCCGCTCTTCGACATAGTCCAGCCCCATGCCCATCGCCTCGAACGCCTCATCCGAGCAGCGGTCGAACAACACGTTGTAATAGGCCATGTTGAGATGGCCGTTGTAGTCGATCCAGTCCTTCTCGATGTCCATCGGTTTGGAAACTAAGGGGGCGGGAACAGGCATGGAAAGTTCCTTGTTCTGGTGCTGGACAGAGCGCGGCAGTCGAGACTACGCATCCATAATCGCATAACAAGCGTGGACGCTGGTCCATTCGCGGAGGAATTCATGGCTCTGAGCGACCTCAATCCGGTCGAACGCAACGAGGAAGGCATCGCCGCCGTGCTCGGCATTCTCAAGCAGCAGCTCGGCGAACGCTTCCAGACAGGCGCGGCGATCCGCTCGCAGCATGCGCATACCACCACCTATATTCCGACGCAGGCGCCTGACGGTGTCGCGTTCCCGGAGACGACAGAAGAGGTGCAGGAGATCGTACGTGCCTGCGCCGCGCACCGCGTGCCGGTCATCGCCTTCGGCGTCGGTTCCTCGCTGGAGGGCCACACCAACGCGCCGGGTGGCGGCATCTCGGTCGACACCTCGCGCATGAACCGCATCCTGTCGGTCAACCCCGAGGATCTCGACTGCACGGTCGAGCCTGGCGTAACGCGCGAGGATTTGAATCGGCACCTGCGCGATACCGGCCTGTTCTTCCCCATCGATCCCGGCGCCAATGCTTCGCTCGGCGGCATGGCGGCAACGCGGGCCTCCGGCACCAATGCGGTGCGCTACGGCACGATGCGTGAAAACGTGCTGTCGCTGACGGCCGTCATGGCCGATGGCGAGACGGTGACGACCGGCAAGCGGGCGAAAAAGAGTTCGGCCGGCTACGATCTGACGCGGCTTCTGGTCGGCTCGGAAGGCACGCTCGGCATCATCACCTCGCTGACCTTGAAGCTGCAAGGCATTCCGCAGGCGATCTCCGGCGGCGTCTGCCCGTTTCCAAACCTCGAGGCGGCCTGCAACGCGGTCATCGCGACCATCCAGATGGGCATTCCGGTGGCGCGGATCGAACTGGTCAATGGACTGCAGATGCGGGCGATGAAGAATTACTCGAAGCTCGATTATCCCGAGAGCCCGTGCCTGTTCGTCGAGTTCCACGGCAGCGATGCCGGCGTCGCCGAACAGGCCGAGACCTTCGGTGCCATTGCTGAAGACAATGGCGGCGGGCCATTCCTTTGGACCAGCGTCGCCGAGGAGCGCACGAAACTCTGGAAAGCCAGGCACGATGCTTATTGGGCGTCGCTGACGCTACGGCCGGGCGCCAAGGGCCTTTCGACCGATGTCTGCGTGCCGATCTCGCGGCTGGCCGAATGCGTTGCCGAAACCGAGGCCGACATTGCCGAGATGGGCCTGGTTGCGCCGATCGTCGGCCATGCCGGCGACGGCAATTTCCATGTGCTGGTGCTGATGGACGTCAACGACCCCAAAGAGATCGCGCTGGCGGAGAAATTCGTCTCGCGGCTGAACGTGCGGGCGATCGCCATGGACGGCACCTGCACCGGCGAACACGGCATCGGCCAGGGCAAGATCGGCTTCCTGCGCCATGAGCTCGGCCATGGTGTCGACATCATGCGCTCCATAAAAAAAGCGCTCGACCCGCAAGACATCATGAACCCGGGCAAGATATTACCTGCATAGCCGAAATGTGAGGAGCGGCAATGGATACCCTGATTATAAGGGCATCGCTTGGCAAGACACTGTTACTGCTGTCGGCCAGCCTCTTCTTTGTCCTGGCCTGCGCTTTCCTGATTTATGTCTCCGAGGACGGCGACACCGCCGGCCTTTGGTGGTGCGTGGCCTTTTTCGGGCTGGTCGCGTTGGTGTTTGCCTGGCAGCTTGTGCGGCCGCAGATTCTGGTGCTGAACGGACAAGGTTTCAGTCTCGGCGGAGGCCTTGTTCGATCGCCCAAGCTGGTCCCCTGGAAGAATATCGAAAGCTTCTTCGTCGTCCATCGCCGGCGCAGGATAGGCGATATGATCGGGTACAATTTCGCACCGGGGGTCAAGAAAAGCTCCGTCATGGGCAGCGTGACCAAAAGCCTCGGCGCCGAAGCCGCATTACCGCAGGGCTGGACATTGTCGCCCGAGGAGATGGTGGTGCTGCTGAACGAATATCGCCGACGGGCCATGGCAGGATAGTCTCTTGCGCACAGGCCGGACCGCGGTCAAAGGCGTCCAAAAATCTCTGCTCTTCCAGATACATCAGAGATCAAGCAACTCTGGATGAATTGCCTCTTTATCGACACGCTGATGCGGGTAGAGTGCGGCTGACTTTCAATCAACCCGTTCGGAGCTGATGCTCGCACGCCTGTTCGTGATCTTCGGTGGCTTGTTTGTGCTGGTGCTGGTTGCGGCGCTGGTGGTGCCGTATTTTGTCGATTGGACCGGGTACCGCGCCCAATTCGAGCGCGAGGCGAGCGCCATTCTCGGCCGCAAGGTGACGGTGCAAGGCGACGCCACGGCGCGGCTGTTGCCGTTCCCCTCGGTGACCTTCTCAAACGTCACGGTCGCCGGCGGCCCCGGCGGCCAGCCGGCAATGACCGTCGAGACCTTTTCGATGGACGCGGAACTGGCGCCGTTCCTGCGCGGCGAAGTGCTGATTTTCGACATGCGGCTGGTGCATCCGAAGGCGACGATCGACATCGCCGATAACGGCACGGTCGACTGGGCGATACGGCCGTCCTCGCCCTTCGATCTCAACCAGATCTCGATCGAGAAGCTCACGGTGACGGAGGGAGAAATTGCGCTCCGCCATGCCGCAGGCGGGCGCAGCCATCTGATTTCCGAGATCAATTCGACCATCTCTGCCAAGTCGCTGGCCGGGCCGTGGCGCATGGACGGAACGTTGCTGCTCGACGGACTGCGTTCGACGGTTGCGGCTTCGACCGGCAAGGCCGAAGGCAGCGGCCAGATGCGGCTGAGGCTCAAGGTCGATCCCGATGCCTATCCAGTGGTCATCGAAACCGACGGCAATGCAGGCATCGTCAATGGGGCTGCCGTCTATTCCGGCCAGTTCAAGATTTCCGGCAACGACAAGAATTCGGCTACGCTGCGCGGCAGCGATGGTGAGGTTGTCGAGATCAATACGGGCAAGGTCAGCGCCGGCAAGCCCGATCCGGGCTTCCGGCTGAACGGCAAGTTCTCGCTTGATCACCAGAAGCTCGGCGTCGACGAATTCCGCTTCGAGACCGGGCCGCTCGACAATCCCTACACAGCCGACGGCAAGGCTTCGGTCGATCTCGGCCTTAGGCCGAACTTCGCCATCGAGGCCAATGGCGCGCAGGTGCAACTGGACGAGGCGGTGGGCGCTGAGAAGGGCGCCGGCCTGACGCTGGACCAGCGCATTGCCGGAATCGAGCAGGCGCTGCTCGAACTGCCGAAGCCGAGCATCCCCGGCACTGTCGAGGTCAAGCTGCCGGCGGTGGTGGCCGGCGACACCACGGTGCGCGACGTGCATCTCTCGGCCGAGCCGGTCGAGGGCGGCTGGTCGGTGAAATCGCTGGCCGCGACCTTGCCCGGGCGCACGACGCTGGAAGCCAGCGGCATGCTCAGCGTCGAAGATCATTTCCGTTTCAGCGGCTCCATGCTGCTGGCGGTGGCGCAGCCTTCCGGCTTTGCTGCCTGGTTGTCGAAAGATGTCGACGAGGCGATCCGCCGGCTGCCGGCCGCCGGCTTCAAGGCCAAGGTGGACCTGTCGGAGAAGCGCCAGGCGTTCAGCGATCTCGAACTGATCCTCGGCAAGTCGAAGTTCACCGGCCGCATCGATTCCAACCAGCCCGACGACGCCAAGTCCTCGGTGCTGATGCGGCTCGAGGGCGGCGAACTCGATGTCGACGGGCTGACGGCCTTCGCCTCGATCTTCGTCAGCGACAAGGGCGCCAACCGCTTTTCCGACCGTGACCTCGATTTTCAGATCAAGGCAGGGCCGGTCAATGCCGGCGGGCTCACCGCCGACACGGTCGATACCGCGCTCCGGCTCCGCGACGGGCTGCTCGAAATCGACCGGCTGTCGATTGGCGGCCTTGCCGGCGCCTCGATCAGCGCCACCGGCCGGATCAAGGATTTTCCGGCAAGCCCGACCGGCAAGCTCGATGCCTCGGTGGTCGCCGTCGATCTGAAGCCGCTGATCGACATTGCCGCGCAACACTATCCCGACAATCTGATGCTGAAGGGACTGGCTGGCCGCACGGCCGCCTATCCCGAACTGTTCCAGGACGCGCGCGTCGATCTGGTGGCGAGCGCCGCCGACAATGGCGACGGCACGACCGGGCTGGCGGTGAGCGGACAAGGCAAGGCCGGTGGTTCGGCCTTTTCGGCGTCGCTGTCGGGCAAGGGGGCCGTCGGCCAGTTGCTCGACGCGCCGGTGACGCTGACCTTCAACGCCAAAAACCCCGACGCCACGGCGCTGCTGGCGCTCTACGGCCTGCCGGCGCTGCCGCTCGGCATGCTCGGCCAGGCAAGCACCGATATTTCGGCGAAAGGCACGTTTGGCGGCGGCCTGGCGACGAGCTTCAATTTCGCCGCCGATGACTTCAAGGCGACGTTCGACGGCACCGTTGCTCAGACACCGCAAGGCGCCACCGCCAAGGGCAAGATCGGCCTCGACGCCTCCGACATCGAGCCCTGGCTGATGACGACCGGCGCCGGCCTGCCGGGCATGGGAACGGGCACCTCGACCTCGCTCAGCGCGGATGCCGATTTCGGCAATGGCCTGCTGGTGTTGAGCGGCCTCAGCGGATCCATCAACGAGTCGGAGATTTCGGGCGACGTCAACATCGATGCGAAGCAGGGGCTGCCGCATTTTGCCGGTGCGCTGGCGCTCGACGAACTGGACCTCGACCCGATTGCGGTTGCGCTGTTCGGTGACCAGTCGTTCCTCAGCAGCAACGCGAACTGGCCGACGGCGCCATTCAGCCAGAACTCCAGCCTGCCGTTCAGCGCCGATCTCGATCTGACGACGGCGACGCTTGCCGCCGGACCGCTGGCGACAGCCTATGACGCGTCGCTGTCGTTGAAACTGGACCAGGAAGGCATCCGCGTTTCGGACCTGAAGGCAAAACTGCTCGGCGGCGCGCTCACCGGATTGTTCGAGTTGAAGAACACAGACGGCACGGGGCTGTTCTCCGGCCAGATGAGGCTTGCCGGCGCTGACCTGGCGACCGTGCTGCCGGCTGCCGGCCTGAGTGGCAGCGGCGACTTCTCGACAGGGCTGTCGACCAGCGGCAAATCGGTCGACGCGATGATTGCCGCACTCTCCGGCTCGGGCACGGCGGCGCTGAAAGGCCTCACCATTGCCGGCGTCAATCCCGATGCCTTCGGCGCGTTGATTGCCAAGGCTGATGCGATCGGGCGCGACATCGACACAGCAAAGACCGCGGGCTTTGCACCTGAGATCGCTGGCGACGGCAGCTTTGCTGCCGGCGATGCCGACATCGCCTTCACGGTCGCCGGCGGCACGTTGCGGGCACCACCGATCAAATTCGAAAACCAGGCGGCGACGCTGTCTGCCGACATCACGGCCGACCTCAACACCGGCACCGTCGCCACCAAGGGCGCTGTCACCTACAAGCCTGGCGACGAGGCGCTGATCGGCTCCGATCCGACGGTCAATTTCAGCGTCGATGGGCCGTTCGGGGCGCTGAAGAAGCAGTTCGACAGCGAGCCGCTGGCGCAATTTTTGACCCAGCGCGCGCTGGAAAAGGAGCAGCAGCGGGTCGAGGCGATGCAGGCCGCACTGCTCGAGAAGCAGCGGCTGCGGCGCGAGGTGCGCTACTACGCCGCCCTGCAGACCGAGCGCGACAACGCGACCGAGGAATTGCGCAAGCAGGAGGAAGCGGCACGGCTCAAAGCCGAGGCCGACGCCAAGGCGAAGGCACAGGCCGATGCGAAGGCACAGGCCGAAGCGGATGCGAAGGCCAAGGCGGATGCCGAAGCAAAGGCCAATGCCGATGCGAAAGCGCAGGCAGAGGCTGACGCAAAGGCCAAGGCAGATGCGGACGCGAAAGCCCAGGCCGAAGAGCAGGCTGCCGAAGACGCCGCCAAGGCCGAGGACGAACGGAAGAAGGCCGAACAGGCTCGGATCGCTTCGCAGGAAAAAGCCAGGCTGGAGGCCGAGCGCAAGGCTCAGGAGCAGGCGCCGAAGGTCGACCGCTCACTTCCCGGCGTCAATGACGGTTCGGCCCCGGCGCCGCCGAAGCCCAGGACAAATCCGTTCTCGGTCGATAATTTGCTGAAGTCGCTGGGCAATTAGGCACCCGCATCGCCGACGGCACCGGTCCGCGACTTGCGGACTATTGCTTGTGACGGGTCAGCAGGCGTTCCAGCATCGGTTCGATGCGCTTGAGCTCATCGAGATGCGCGGCGGACAATTCGGCAAGACGGTCTTCGGCGTGTTCGGTCAAGCGCAAAAACACGCGCCGCTGGTCGTGTTTGTCCTGATGCCGGATCACAAGTCCTGCCTCGCCTAGGCGGTTGACCAGCTCGACGGCGCTGTGGTGGCGGATGCGCAGGCGCTCGGCCAAGTCGCCAACCGTGACCGACCCGCCATCCGGAAACCCCTTGATCGCCAGCAGCGCCTGATGCTGGCGCGGCGTCAGGCCGGCATCGTTGGCCTGCGTCTGGCTGAATTCGAGGAAGCGCCGGATCAGGTAACGGAATTCGGACAGGCGCTGGTAGTCGGCCTGCGAGATGGCGGGGCGTGGGTTCTTTGGCACGGTCATTTCCGATCTCTATCGCCCTTTGTCTGAAAAGCTCAACGGCCAGCGCGCAGTCGTTGTCCAAAATGACGTGGTAAAGCGGTCGAGAACGGCCTTGAATATTTATGTCGTGTTACGATACATAGCGGCCCGACAACAGGATGGCGCGCTTGGCGTCGTCGGAAAGCTGGACGCCACATGAAATCCTCGGAAAATCACCTGCGCGACTTCACTACCGATGCGCGCGTGCTGCTCATCGCGGCGCTCGCCGTGGTGGTTGCAACCGCAGGACTGTTTGCCGGTATTGCGCTGCTTAAGCTGATCCAGCTTGCCACCAACATCGCTTATTTCGGCCAATTCTCATTCGCCAATCTGAAGCTGCAGCACACGCCGCTCGGTTACGCCGCGGTCGTCGTTCCGGTGATCGGCGCGCTGATCATCGGCTTGATGGCCAGATATGGCAGCGAGAAGATCCGCGGCCACGGAATCCCCGAGGCCATCGAGGCAATCCTGCTCGGTCGCTCACGGCTTGATGCCAAGGTGGCGATCCTCAAGCCGCTGTCGTCGGCGATCTCGATCGGCAGCGGCGGTCCGTTCGGCGCCGAAGGGCCGATCATCATGACCGGCGGCGCCATCGGCTCGCTGATCGCGCAGATGCTGCCGGTCAGCGACAATGAGCGCAAGACGCTGCTCGTGGCGGGCGCGGCGGCAGGCATGACCACCGTGTTCGGCACGCCGATCGCGGCCATCATGCTGGCGGTGGAACTGCTGCTCTTCGAATGGACGCCGCGCAGCTTCATCCCCGTGGCCGTTGCCGCCATCATTGCCGAGGTCGAGCGCACCATGCTGCATTTGCCGGGGCCGATCTTCCCGTTCCAAGGCAGCATGGAGGCTTCGTTCACCGGCCTGGGCGGCTGGGTGCTGATCGGGATATGCGCCGGGCTCTTGTCCGGCCTGCTGACCCAGATGGTCTATGCCTGCGAAGACGCTTTCCAGAAGCTGCCGATACACTGGATGTGGTGGCCGATGATCGGTGGCCTGGTGGTCGGCATTGGCGGACTGATCGAGCCGCAGGCATTGGGCGTCGGCTATGACAACATCGCCGACATGCTCGATGGCCGCTTGATCGCCACGGCGGCACTTGTCCTATTGGTGGTCAAGGCGATCATCTGGTCGGTGGCGCTCGGTTCTGGAACGTCCGGTGGCGTGCTGGCGCCGCTGCTGATCATGGGCGGCGCCATGGGCGCGGTTCTCGCCGGCATCCTGCCTGAGGGGACGCCCGGCTCTGGCCGTTGCTGGCGATGGCGGCGACCATGGGCGGCACCATGCGCGCGCCGCTGACGGCGACTTTCTTTGCGGTCGAACTCACCGGCAACACCCATGTGCTGGTGCCGTTGATCGCCGCTTGCGCGGCCGCTCACGCGGTCACCGTGCTGTTGATGAAGCGGTCGATCCTGACGGAAAAGATTGCCAGGCGAGGGCATCATCTGGTTCGCGAATATGGTGTCGATCCGTTCGCGCTGACCAGGGTGCGCGAGGTCATGACCGCGCAGGTGGAGAGCGTGCCGGCGACGATGACGCTACATGGCGCAGCCGCCTTCCTGACCGCGCCCCAGACGCGGCATCCGAGCTTTCCCGTCGTCAGCGAAGACGGCCAGGTGCTTGGCGTCATCGATCCGCCGGCGATCCTGCGCTGGAGGCGCGCGGGCAAGCACCGCACCACGACGCTTGGCGAATTGCTTGACGGCGGCAAGCTCACGCTTGCCTATCCGGACGAGTATCTCGAGGGTCTTTCCGACAAGCTGCTGATGGCCAATGTCTCGCATCTGCCGGTTGTCGCGCGCGAGGATGCGCGGCTGGTCGGCTATGTCGGCTGGAAGGATCTGATGCGCGTCCGGTCGAAGAAGGCTGCCGAGGAACGCGATCGCTCGACGCTGCTGGGATTTGGCACCCGCAGCAAGAAACAGGATGCGGTCATAAAGGCCTAAGAAGTTCTGGCGTCGCGCTTGGCCCAGTCCAGCACGTGGAGCCTGAGGGCCGACGACAGATTCGCATCGCGCGGCCTTGTCTCGTCGATTTCGGCGACCAGGGCAGCAAGCGTCAGCTTGCGCGCGGCGGCGATGGCGACGAGATCGTCATAAAAGGGTTTTTCGAGGGAATAGCTGGTGCGATGGCCGCGGATGGTCACCGAGCGTTTTTCGACCGGGCTCACCGCAGGCCGTCCATCAATCGCCCTGGTCTTCCGGGCGTTCGCGGCGGTGGCCGGCGACGAATTTTTCGGCCTTGTCCGATGTCAGCCGGTCACGAGTTCTTTCGGCTTTGGAACGGCCGTGCAGAGCGCGGTTCTCGCCGGCGAGCTTTTCCTTTTCGGTGCGCGCCTTCTGCTTGCGGACCTGGCGAAGGTTGACGATTTCGCCCATGTCGCGCCGTCCGTCCCGCTACTTCTTGCGGAAGGCGTCGAGCGACACGACGTCGGCGCCCTTGCCGGCATCGGCCACGGCGGGCTTTTTCTCCGCCTCAGTGGTAGCTGCCTTCTTCTCGGCCTTCGGCTTTTTCTCGGAGACGATAGCCAAGGGCTCGGCAGCCGGCTGGGCGGCTGCATCGTCTTCCGCCGGGACGTCGGTCTTGACGTCGAATTCGAGTTCGAAATTGACCGATGGGTCGTAGAAGCCGCGTACGGCCGAGAACGGGATTTCCAGCTTCTCCGGCACGTCGGAGAAGGACAGCCCGACCTCGAAGCCGGTATCGGTCACCTTGAGGTCCCAATACTGGAACTGGATGACGATGGTCATCTGTTCGGGATAGCGCTCGCGCAGCCTGGAGGACACCCGCACGCCCGGCGCGCCGGTCAGGAATGTGATGAAGAAATGATGATTGCCGGGAAGGCCGGTGCGCGCGACTTCGGCCAGGACCTTGCGCATGACGCCGCGCAATGCCTC
Source organism: Mesorhizobium sp. P160187 (assembly GCF_057766425.1). Taxonomy (NCBI): domain Bacteria; kingdom Pseudomonadati; phylum Pseudomonadota; class Alphaproteobacteria; order Hyphomicrobiales; family Phyllobacteriaceae; genus Mesorhizobium; species Mesorhizobium sp. P160187. The sequence continues at coordinate 1,157,707 of NZ_JBYMDX010000004.1, read as the reverse complement.
CTGGGCCAGAATGTCGTAGCGGATGTGGTCGTCGGCCATGTGCTGGTCGGGTTCCGTTGAATCGTCCGCATAGCTGTAATCAAGCTTGAGCGCGGCGTAAACCGGATATAGATCGCTGATGCGCCGAAGCGAAGCCCGTAACGGACGATTTGATCGCCTGCTTTGGCGTTCAGGCGCTGGCCAGCTGTTTTTCCACCGCTGCCGCTGATCTGCGCTTGCCGAAGGCGCGCAGGAATGTGCGCACGCCGTGGGTCGCGGATTGCAGCACTTCATCTTCCGACGGCATGCCGCCGAGCATGAAGGTGGTCTGCAGTTCGGCGTTGGCTAGCGCCAGGAACTGGCGTGCGGCGACATCGGGATCGTCGACCGCGAGATGGCCGGCATGGGCGAGGCGGGCAAAACGGGCGGCAAGTGCCGGCCAGGTCCGGCCCGGCCCTTGGTCGCGCCATTCGGCGAAGAGCTCGGGATAGCGCTCGCCTTCGGTCTGGATCAGCTTGCGCAGGAAGCGTCCGTCGCGGTTGCAGATGCAGTTCTGATTCATGCGCACGGCAAAGCCGATCAGGTCGGCTTCCAGATCCTTCGGCTGGTCTGGGAAAGAGGCGAAGGTGGCGAAGATGCCGGCATTGCAGCGCTCCGTCAGATCGCGCACCACAGCCATGAAGAGCTTTTCCTTGTCGCGGTGGTGATTATAGATGGTCTGGCGCGACACGCCGGCCTCCACCGCGATCAGGTCGATATTCGCGCCGGCAAAGCCTTCCCGGCAAAAGACCGAAGCCGCCGCATCGATAATCGACATACGCTTGGCCTCGTGGCCGCGTGGCGGGAAAATGTCAGGAGAAACGGCAAGCTTCATAGAAATCTATATAGAGGTGATTGACGAATTAGACAAGGCTGTCTAAATTTGTGGACACAATAAATGGGGAATTCGCTCCGTAGAGACGAATAATCTCGCTCTGAGCCGTCGGATTTCAACGGGATGGAACGTCCTAGGGTTAGTCGTCGCGTTGGCGGCGCCAACCAGACTTGAAAGAAGCCTTTATCATGAGTCCCAAATTCCTCCGCATCGCGGTCGTGCTCGGCCTGTTGTCCGCTATCGGCCCCTTCGCCATCGACATGTATCTGCCGGCGTTGCCTTCGATCGGCGAAGATCTGCATGCCGGCACCGCCGCCGTTCAGATGAGCCTATTGATCTTCTTCCTGTCGATGGGCTTCGGCCAGATCGTCGTCGGACCGATCTCCGACATGGTCGGCCGCAAGCTGCCGCTTTACGGCGGCCTTGCGCTGTTCATGGTCGGCGGTATCGGTTCGGCCATGAGCCCGACCATCGAATGGCTGATCGCCTTCCGCTTCCTGCAGGGACTGGGCGCCAGCGCCGGCATGGCGGTGCCGCGCGCCATCGTGCGCGACCTGCACACCGGCACCGAAGCCGCCAAGCTGATGTCGCTGCTGATGCTGGTGTTTTCGGTGTCGCCGATCCTGGCGCCGCTGACCGGCAGCCAGATCATCGAGAATTTCGGCTGGCGCGCCGTGTTCTGGACGGTGACGGGCGCGGCCCTGCTGGCCACCATTCTGCTGGCGACCTCGCTGAAGGAGACGCGGCCGGCGGAAGAACGCGTCGGTTCCTCCTTCGGAACCGCACTCGCCGGCTATCGCTTCCTTATGGGTGACCGCAATTTCCTCGGCCTGGTGGCGATCGCCGGCTTCGGCATCGCCAGCTTCTTCGTCTACCTCTCGAGTTCGTCCTTCATTCTGATCGACCATTACGGGCTGTCGCCTTCCGTCTACAGCGTGTTCTTCTCGATCAATGCGGTCGCCTTCATCGGCATGTCGCAGCTGACGGGACTGCTGTCGGAGCGCTTCGGGCTGAAGCGCGTCGTCTGGGTGGCGGTGACCGGCTATGCCACGACGATGGTGGTGCTGTTCGCAGTCATGGCGACCGGCGTCGACCGGCTCGATGTGATGGCGGCACTGCTGTTCGTCGGCTACGGCTTCCTCGGCCTGGTCATCCCGACGACGTCGGTGCTGGCCATGGAAGAGCATGGCGAGATCGCCGGCACGGCCTCGGCGCTGATGGGCACGCTGCACTTCGCCATCGGTGCGCTGGCGATGGGCGTCGCCGGCATCTTCTTCGACGGCACCCCGCTCCCCATGGTGGCCGGCATCACGCTCTGCGCCGTAATCTCGTTCACGCTGGCCAAACTGACGCTCGGCCGCTCGCGCGAAGCCGTTGAAGCGCCGGCCGAGTAAGCTGACCGCAATCGACCGGAAAGGCCGGGTCATCCCGGCCTTTTTCACGTCTGGGGTAATCCGGCCCCGGCCAGAACCACGGCCTTCGACCGACGCCAGCGGCAAATTGCACCAGCTCATGGCTCAATTTGGTGTAGGCTTCGCGGCCCATCGTCATGCGAAATCCGGCCAGCGGCAGCCGGCATTGAGCGTACGATATCGAGGAGGGGAGAAGTGGAGGTTTCTGTTGCCAGGTACCTCCGAACCCCGCCTAGAAGTGCGAACCTCTAGGGCTTGATTTGAAGCTATCGCACCGCTTACGCGGCGAGACGTGCTTCCGCATAGTTGTCATTTGCAACTACAGGTTTAGCCCGATGACGGTGGTACCATGCCGGGCAAAAGTACGATCTTTACACCTTCGTCGATCCTATTTCGCCCCCAGCAACAGCCGCTCTGATCACAGAGCGGTTCTTGGTGGAGGCGCCGGGTACCGCCCCCGGGTCCGAACGGCTTATTACATCGCCCATTTATCGCCATAGTCGGTCAAGCCGACAAAACGAATATAGGGGGGCGGCGCACAAAATGAAAGGCCGCAATGACACTTCTTGGCCGCACCAAACTGCGGCGCCGAGGGTTGACTCGCGCGCGGTCTCAACCGAAGCTTTGCGATGGTGAGGAGCATCGACATAGCGCACAAGTTGCGGCAGCGCGCCACAGCCCTCATCGATCGGATCCCGTGGCGCCGACATGGGGAAATTTGATGGCCGATTATCTCGCAGACGTGAAGAAATACGACGCCGCCGCAAATGCCGATGTGGTTGCCAAGATTGTGAAACATCTGGGCATCGCGCTGCGCAACCGCGATTCCTCGCTGGTATCCTGCACCGACCCCAAGGAATTGGAGCGCGTCAAGACCAACTGGGTTGCCAAGAAACTCGGCGTGACCGACGGGGCGAAAGCCGACTCTGCGATCGAGAAGACCTGCAAGGCGTTGGCCGCCGACAGCTCCAAGAGCCGCGTGACTTTCTACTATCTGGTCGCCAAGGATCTGGGCAAGCTCGGCTCTTTGTAGAGATTATTGCCGATAGGCAGAGCGCGCGTTTGATTTTGCTCCTCACCGGAGATCAGCACCGCCCCTCATTGCCCTGCCGGGCATTTCTCCCCGTATAGTGACGGGGAGATAGGGCTGACCGCAGCCTTGGCTCTCTCTCTCTCTCTCTCTCTCTCTCTCGAACGCTTGTGATTGGCGAAACCGCTGATCACAGCGCCCCTCTCCCCGTCCCTATACGGGGAGAGGATGCCGGCAGGCAGGTGAGGGGCAGCGCTAACCCTTGAAGAGTGATGGGGCAAGCCGCGTTCTGGTCCTTTTGCTGTGTTCGGCCGGCGGCCAGTCGGTTATGATGGCGGTAATCCCGAATCGAGGCGAAGCCGATGCGCCAGTATCTCGACCTTTTGCAGCATGTGCTGGACAATGGCGCCGACCGTGGCGACCGCACGGGCACCGGCACGCGTGGGGTATTCGGGTACCAGATGCGCTTCGACCTGTCGCGCGGCTTTCCCGTCACCACCACCAAGAAGCTGCATCTGAAGTCGATCATCCATGAACTCCTGTGGTTCCTGGCCGGCGACACCAACATCAAATACCTTAGAGATCATGGCGTTTCGATCTGGAACGAATGGGCCGACGAGAATGGCGATCTCGGCCCGGTCTATGGCAAGCAGTGGCGCTCTTGGCCGGATGGCCATGGCGGGTCGATCGACCAGATTGCCAATGTTCTGAAGGAGATACGCAGGAATCCGAATTCACGCCGGCTGATCGTTTCGGCGTGGAACCCGGCCGAAGTGGAGGCGATGGCGCTGCCGCCCTGCCACTGCCTGTTCCAGTTCTACGTCTCGGACGGCAAGCTGTCCTGCCAGCTCTACCAGCGCTCGGCCGACATTTTTCTCGGGGTACCCTTCAACATCGCTTCCTACGCGCTGCTGACCCTGATGGTGGCGCAGGTGACCGGGCTGAAGCCCGGCGAGTTCGTCCATACGCTGGGCGATGCGCATCTCTATTCCAACCATTTCGAGCAGGCGCGCGAGCAATTGCGTCGCACGCCCAAGGCGCTGCCGACGCTGTGGATCAATCCGGAGGTGAAGGACCTGTTCGCCTTCCGCTTCGAGGATTTCCGGCTGGAAAACTATTTTGCCGACGCGTCGATCAAGGCGCCGATCGCGGTCTGATCCGTCCACCGTCAATCAATTCCGACCCTCAATCGATGTCGACCATGACGTCGGTTGCCTTGATCATGGCATAGGCTGCTTGCCTTTTTCGAGCTTGAGATCGGCAACGGCCTCGTTGGTGATCGAAGCGTGACGACGGAGCCGGCGACATCACCGCGGACAGGCGAGGTGCTTTGACGATCTCGACGATCGTTCCCTTGAGGATGTTGCGGGCGCTGATCTTCATCGGAGTTCCTTTCCGGGTTTCGGTGCACGTCCAAACCAGAACAATCGATGCCGAACATACGCTTTCGCAGGAGGCGGCCTTCCCTTGTTATATTCATCCAGATATATCGGTCGGCAGGAGTCGAGCCAGCAGATTTCAAGCCCAGGGAGAGTTTTCATGTTGGGGCACAAAGGTTTTGGTATGAGGGCAATCGCGATTGGCGGCTTTGCCGTAGCTCTGATGGCCGCGATGCCGGCGGCTCACGCGGGAGACAAGGTGATCGTGTTTGCCGCAGCCAGCCTCAAGGACGGGCTCGACGCCGTCACCAAGGCCTGCGAAGCCGATGTCGGTGAAGCGGCGACCGTCTCCTACGCCGCGAGCTCGGCGCTGGCCAAGCAGATCGAAAGCGGGGCGCCCGCCGATGTGTTCATTTCGGCCGATCTCGACTGGATGAAGTACCTCTCCGACAAGAGACTGACCAAGCCGGAAACCGAGGTGAAACTGCTCGGCAACCAGATCGTGCTGGTGGCGCCACAGGATTCCAAGGTCGAGACCAGGATCGAGAAAGGCTTCGACCTCGCCAAGCTGATCAGCGACGGCAAGCTCGCCATGGGCGACGTCAAGGCGGTGCCGGCCGGCAAGTATGGCAAGGCGGCACTTGAATCGCTCGGCGTCTGGTCGTCGGTCGAAGGCAAGGTGGCGCAGGCCGAGAATGTGCGCGCCGCGCTGAAGCTGGTTTCAACGGGCGAGGCCGCGCTCGGCATCGTCTATGCCACCGACGCGCATGCCGACAAGGGAGTCAAGGTGGTCGGCACCTTCCCGGAGGATTCGCACCCGCCGATCATCTATCCGGTTGCCCAGACCACCGATTCGAAGGACAAGGATACCCCGGCTTTCCTGAAGTGCCTGCAGTCCGCCAAGGCGGTGGAGCTGTTTAGGGATCAGGGTTTCACCGTGCTCACGCCGAGCAATTAAGGTAGCGGCTGACGCATGAACTGGCTGCTGGACCTCACTCCCGACGAATGGAATGCGGTCCGGCTGTCGATCAAGGTGGCGACGGTGGCGATGCTGTTCAGCCTGCCGCCGGGCATCTTGATGGCGCTTTTGCTGGCCCGCGGAAAATTCTGGGGCAAGACGCTGCTCAACGGTGTGGTTCACCTGCCGTTGATCCTGCCGCCGGTGGTGACAGGTTATCTCTTGCTGCTTACCTTCGGCCGGCGCGGGCCGGCGGGAGCGTTCCTGGCCGAGCATTTCGGCATCGTCTTCTCGTTTCGCTGGACCGGCGCCGCACTGGCCTGCGGTATCATGGGCTTTCCCCTGATGGTGCGGGCGATCCGGCTGTCGATCGAGGCGGTCGACCGCAAAATGGAGGCAGCGGCGGGAACGCTCGGCGCCAACCCGATTTGGGTCTTCGCCACCATCACGCTGCCGCTGATCCTGCCCGGGCTGATCGCCGGCTCGATCCTGTCCTTCGCCAAGGCGATGGGCGAGTTCGGCGCCACCATCACCTTCGTCTCCAACATTCCCAACGAGACGCAGACGCTGCCTTCGGCGATCTACACCTTCACGCAGGTGCCTGGCGGCGATGACGGGGCGCTCAGGCTGACGCTGATCTCCATCGTCATCTCGATGGCCGCATTGGTCGCCTCGGAAGTGCTGGCGCGGCGCGTCGGCCGGCGGATGGACATCGAATGAGCGTGCTGGTGGACATCAGCCATCGGCTCGGCGGTTTCGCCGTCGACGCGCGTTTCGAAAGCGCCGGGCGGCTGACGGCGCTGTTCGGGCCATCGGGCTCCGGCAAGACGACGCTGATCAACGTGATCGCCGGCCTGATCCGGCCGACCAAGGGCCGTATCGCGGTCGACGGCTGTGTGCTGGTCGACACCGATGCCGGCATGTTCGTGCCGAAGCACAAGCGCCGGATCGGCATGGTGTTCCAGGACGCGCGGCTGTTTCCGCATATGAGCGTGGCCGGCAATCTGCGCTATGGCCGCTGGTTCACGCCACCGGCGGAGCGCTATGCGGATATCGACGCGGTCGTCGAACTGCTCGGCATCGGTCCTCTGCTCGACCGGCGACCGGCAAAGCTCTCGGGCGGCGAGAAGCAGCGCGTGGCGATCGGCCGGGCGCTGCTTGCCAGCCCGAAACTGCTGTTGATGGACGAGCCGCTGGCCTCGCTCGACGATGCGCGCAAAGCCGAGATCCTGCCCTATATCGAGCGGCTGCGCGACGAGACCAAGCTGCCCATCGTATATGTCAGCCACTCCGTCGCCGAGGTGGCGCGGCTGGCCAGCGACGTGGTGGTGATGGCGCAAGGCAAGGTCGCTGCCTCAGGCCCGACCGGCGCGATCATGCAACGGCTCGAATTGCTGCCGGCGGAGGAACGCGGCGAGGGCGGCGCGGTTCTCGACACCAAGGTGCTGCGCCATGATGAGATCTTCGGGATGACCGTGCTCGGCTCGGCGGCGGGCGAAATCCGGGTGCCGCAATTGGCGGTCTCGGTCGGCGCGCCTGTGCGCATCCGAATCCGCGCCCGCGACGTGATGATAGCCACCGAACAGCCGAAAGGTCTCAGTGCGCTCAACATCCTGCCGGGCGCCATCGTCGCAATCGGCTCGGGCGAGGGGCCGACGGTCGAAATCGGCATCGACTGCAATGGCGCAACCGTGCTTGCGCGCATTACCGAACAATCCAGGCAGGTACTGAACCTTCAACTCGGCGGCAAGGTGTTCGCGGTGATCAAGACGGTCAGTTTCGACCGTGCCAACACCGGCGCCGGCCTGCCGGCCGAAGCGGATGGCTGATAGCCGCTATATCGTTTTGGAATAGCGCTATGGGTCGAGAGGGGCTAGTGTGACTGTGGAGGACAAGAGATGCCGTCGCTGAGCCTGCGGATAAATCTCGATCCGGACGGGCGCATAGGTCCGGGCAAGATCGAATTGCTGGAGCAGATCGCCACTTTCGGCTCGATCTCGGCTGCGGCACGCGGCATGGAGATGTCCTACAAGCACGCCTGGGATCTGGTGGAAGATATGAACCGTGTGTTCGGCAAGCCACTGGTCGCGGCGCAGACCGGCGGCAAAAAGGGCGGCGGCGCACAGCTGACCTCAGTTGGCCTTGCAGTTGTCAGCCGTTTTCGCGCTATCGAGCGCGCTGCGGCGGCAGCGGCGGCCACGCATATGGACGCCTTGCAGGCGGAGATTGATGCTGGGTGAGGGTTGAAGCTTGCGATCCGTCACACCCCCCTCTGTCCTGCCGGACATCTCCCCCGCAAGGGGGGAGATCAGCTAGCCCGTAGACGGGCGCTAATCTGTTAGGCGATTGGCGAAATCCTCCGTGACGGCCAATCTCCCCACTAGAGGGGGAGATGTCCGGCAGGACAGAGGGGGGCGCGAAGGAACTCGACCTTTGAGCGCGCTATTCCTCGGGCTCTCCTGCTTTACGCAGCAGATAGGTGTCCATGATCCAGCCCTTTCTTTTCCGGGCTTCTTCTCTCGTCCTCTCAATCTCCTCGCCGACATCACCCAGGCGACCGGAAACGATGATCTCGTCCGGTGTGCCGAGATAGGCGCCCCAATGGATGATCAGATCCTTGTCTGCCAGCGTGTTGAAGGCGCATTTGCCGTCGAGCATGACCACGGCGCTGCCGGCATTGTGCGGCATGCCTTGTTCGGCGAGGCGGCGGCCGGTGGTGATCAGCACGGGGTCGCCGATGCGGTTCAGCGCCATCTTGTGGCCGGCGGCTAGCGCCTGGACGGCGGTGATGCCGGGAATGACCTCCAGTTCGAATGCGACATTGCCCCTCAGTCGTACGCGCGCGAGGATGCGCAGCGCGCTGTCATAGAGCGAGGGGTCGCCCCAGATCAGGAAGGCGCCGCAGCCGTCCTCGGCAAGTTCGTCGCGGACCAGGCTCTCATAAATCTGGGCGATGGCCTCGTGCCAGTCATCGACGGTTGAGCGATAGGAAGGCGCCGGCTCGGCGCGCACCGGCACGTCGAACTCGACGCGGCGCGATTTCGGATTGCTGACGAAACGGTCGCAGATATGGCGGCGCAATTCGGCAAGGTCGTTCTTCTTCGCCCCCTTGTCGGGGATAAACAGGACGTCCGCCCGGTTTAGGCCTGATATGGCCTGCACGGTCATATGGTCGGGATTGCCGGCGCCGATGCCGATGACGAGAAGCTTGCGCATGACGCGAACTCCTGCCCGATCGAAACCTGTTAGTCCAGACCGCCGATTGGCGTGTCCAGACACTGTGGCGTCCTGCTGGGAGACGGAAGGCTTTGAAACGCCACATTGAAACGGCTAGGGTCGCCGCATTCTTGGCGAGGGGCTTCGATGTTGCAATATGTTCTGTCCGTAGCGCTGGCGCTTTTAGCCGTGCCCGCGCTGGCCAATGATACGACCGCCGAACTCGGCACAGGTGGCCTGATCCTGTCGCGTAGCGACGCGGTGTCGATGCAAAGCGAGGACCTCTATATCTCGCCGGAAAAGGTCACGGTCGACTACGTCTTCCACAACAACACGGACAAGGATGTAAATGCCATCGTCGCTTTTCCGCTGCCGGACATCGAAGGCAATCCGGAGGAAATGCCGGCCATCCCGGAAAACCAGAGCGACAATTTCCTTGGCTTCGAGGTGACGATCGATGGCGCGCCGGCAAAGCCGCAGCTCGAGCAGAAAGTGTTCGCTGTCGGCATCGATATCGGCGCCGATCTGAAGGCGCAGAACGTGCCGTTCAATCCGTTCGGCGATGCGGCCAAGGCGGCCCTGGCGAAGCTGCCGAAAACGGTCGCCGAGGATTGGGAAAACCGCGGCATCATCATCGAGGATACGGGCAGCGACGGTACCGAGGCGAACAAGGTCTATACGCCGTGGTGGCAGTTGCGCTCGACCTATTGGTGGCGCGCGATATTTCCGGCCAACAAGGATGTCCACGTCTCGCACCGCTACAAACCGAGCGTCGGCGGCACGTCATCGGTGAGTTTCTTCTATGACGGCAAGTTCACCGAGGGCAGCCAGTACACGACCTACAAGACCCGCTACTGCATGGACGACAGCTTCGAGAATGCGGTGCGGCAGGCCGCCAAGGCCGACGGTTATCCGCATTTTTACGAGAACCGCATAGCCTATATCCTGACCACCGGCGGCAACTGGGCCAATGGCAGCATCGGCAAGTTCAAGCTGACCGTCGACAAGGGCAATCCGAAAGCGCTGATCTCGTTTTGCGGCGACAATGTCAAGAAGGTCGGGCCGACGACCTTCGAGACCAAGGCGCAGGATTTCTATCCCGAGCACAACATCGACATATTGCTCTTGGAGCCGTCGGATGACGGCGATGCCAACTGATGGATGTCGCGATCTATGTCGCCATCGCGCGCAATGACGCTATTTTGCGGCGCTTCGTCACTGGTGCAATCCGTTTTGATGAGCCATAGAAATCTTATCGCATCGAGGTTGATGGCATTTACCCTAGCCTACGACTGTTGAGTGTGGGGATGGGCGATTGGTAGCGAAAAAAATACAAATGCCTTCCGCGACGTCGATCGTCGCGAGAAGTTATCCCGATCACGTTATCGGAATCGAGAACCAATTACCTTGGCATCTGGGAACGGACCTTCGGCATTTTAGGAAAAGAACCGAAGGGCATGCCATTATAATGGGAAGACGGACATTCGAATCTATTGGCCGACCGCTTCCTAAGCGAGAGAATATCGTCCTCTCCAGAACTCCAGTTCCGGACGCTCGCGGAATAAAATGGGCGAAGGATATAGAGACTGCTCTTCTCTTGGCCGATGTATATTCAATTTGCAATTTTAAGAAGCAATTTTTTGTCATTGGTGGAGAGCGAATTTATGGTGAGTTCCGCAATTACATAAACAAGGTGTATTTGACGGAGGTATTTTCTCGAGTTAACGGTGACGCTAAGTTTGACTGGCAGTTCGATAGAGCTCATTGGCGCTACTACAAAGAGAAAGAATACCCTAGGTCTGATATCGACGATCATCCTTTTCGCATCACCACACTGGTGAGGCTGAAGCCCGAGCATCGATTTGAAGCGACTGATCGCTTGTTACGAGCAGACCCACAGGTGGCTTCGTTCTTGGATCGTTATTCTTCAATGATCGCCACCGCGCCGATGCATTCCGTTGAAGAAGAGCAGTTGCCGCTGCTTTAATATGAGGCCTAGAAGGCCGATCGCGTTGAAAGCGCATCGCTGCGTCCCTATAGAAGAACAACTGGATTTTGCGCCGCAACGCCGGCGCCGAGGGAATTCCAAGCGAAAGGACATTCATGCCCTGGAACGACAAGAGCGGCGGTGGCGGCGGCCCATGGGGCGGCGGCGGCGGCAACAATCAGGGACCCTGGGGGCAGGGACCGAAGGGGCCTAGCGGCCCGCCGGGGTCACCTCCCGATCTCGAAGACATCATCCGCCGCGGCCAGGACCGGCTGCGGCGCGCGCTGCCCGGTGGCGGCGGCGCCAGCCCGGCCGTCTTTGCGCTGATCGCAGCGGCTCTGATCGTGCTGTGGGCGTTCAAGGCGGTCTACACCGTGCAGCCGGACGAGGTTGCGGTCGAGCTGCGCTTCGGCAAGCCGAAGGCGGAGCTGTCGCAGCCGGGTCTGCATTTCCATTGGTGGCCGGTCGAAACCGTCGAGACGGCCAACATCGCCGAACAGCTCGTCGATATCGGTGGTGGCGGCGCGACCAGCGGCAACACCTCCGGGCTGATGCTGACCGGCGACCAGAATATCGTCAACGTCCAGTTCTCGGTGGCCTACCAGGTCTCCGATCCGCGGGCCTATCTGTTCGACGTCTCCGATCCCGAAGGCATGCTGCAGCAGGTCGCTGAAAGCGCCATGCGTGAAGCGGTCGGCCGGCGACCGGCGCAGGACATCTTCCGCGACGACCGTCAGGGCATTGCGGCGTCGGTGCGTGAAATCATCCAGACGACGCTTGACGGCTACAAGGCCGGCCTGAACGTCAACGCGGTCTCGATCGAGGACGCGGCGCCGCCGCGTGAAGTGGCCGACGCGTTCGACGAAGTGCAGCGCGCCGAGCAGGACGAAGACAAGTTCGTCGAGCAGGCCAACCAGTATTCCAACCAGAAGCTCGGCCAGGCGCGTGGCGCCGCGGCGCAGATCCGCGAGGACGCGGCAGCCTACAAGAACCGTGTCGTCCAGGAAGCCGAAGGTGAGGCGCAGCGCTTCATCTCGGTCTATGACGAATACGCCAAGGCGCCCGACGTGACGCGCCGGCGGCTTTATCTGGAAACGATGGAGAAGGTGCTGAAGGATTCCAACAAGGTCATCGTCGAACAGGGCAATGGACAAGGGGTCGTTCCCTATCTGCCGCTGCCGGCACTGCAGCCGAAGGCGCCGGCGCCTGCGACGACGGGAGGAGCCCAGTGATGGCCAATCGTCTTCCCATCATCGCGGTCATCGCGGCCGTGCTTCTGTTCCTGCTCTACTCCTCGGTCTTCGTGGTCAACGCGCGCCAGCAGGCGCTCGTGCTGCGGTTCGGCGAGATCGTCGACGTCAAGAATGAACCCGGCATCTATTTCAAGGCGCCTTTCGCCTTCTTCGACGCCGACAGCGTGCAGTTGATCGAAAACAGGGTGCTGCGCTTCGATCTCGACAACATCCGCGTCCAGGTTTCGGGCGGCAAGTTCTACGAGGTCGACGCTTTCATCGCGTACCGCATCTCGGATCCGCGGGTGTTCCGCTCAGCCGTGTCCGGTCAGATCACACTGGCCGAAGCACGACTGAGGACGCGTCTCGATGCGGCGCTGCGCCGTGTCTACGGTCTGCGCGACTTCGAGGCGGCGCTTTCGGAAGAGCGGGCCGTGATGATGCGCGAAGTGCGCGATCAGCTTCGGCCCGACGCCACCTCGCTCGGCCTGCAGATCGAGGATGTGCGCATCCGCCGAACCGATCTGACGGCCGAGGTTTCGCAGCAGACCTTCGACCGCATGAAGGCCGAACGTTTGGCCGAGGCCGAACGGCTGAGGGCACGCGGCAAAGAGGCCGCGCAGCGCATCACCGCCCGCGCCGACCGCGAAGTGGTGGAAATCGTCGCCGAAGCGCGCAAGGAATCGGAAATCCTGCGAGGTGAAGGTGAAGCCCAGCGCAGCGCGACCTTTGCCGACGCCTACAAACGCGATCCGGCGTTCTTCGACTTCTACCGGTCGATGAATGCCTATGGCACGGCGCTGGACAACTCCGGGACGACGATGGTGCTGTCGCCGAACTCGGAGTTCTTCCGCTTCTTCCGCAATCCGGACGGGACGGACGCGAAGCCGGCGGCGCCTGCGGCTCCGGCGACGGCACCTGCCGCGCCGGCGACGGCACCTGCCGCGCCGGCGACGGCACCTGCCGCGCCGGCTGCACAACCTGCACCCGCCCAGTAGGGCGGTGCAGGATTTCCTTGCGGCCATAGGCCTGGTCCTCGTTGTCGAGGGCCTGGTCTATGGCGGCTTTCCCGGCCTTGCCAAACGTCTTGCCGGCGAAGTGCTGTCGACGCCGGAAATTGCGCTGCGCATCGTCGGGCTGGTGGCGATCGCCATCGGCGTCGGCATCGTCTGGTTGGTGCGTGGCTGAGGACCGCTGATCTGCAATTCCAGGAAAGTGTGAGCGGTTTTCCGTCCGGAATTGCGTAAAAGCAAAGGGATTGAACGGTTCGCCGTTTCCGCGAAACGGCGAACCGCTCTAGGGTGTAACGGAGGATTTATCCTCCTGATGTGGCCATAGCCGCAAACGTGCCGTATTTCTTGCCAACATGACGCGACGCGGCGTTTTGCCGAAGCGCTTTTTCTTTTCAGCAATCCGGGAGGCTTTCGATGACATCCAACACCCTTCTGCGCGCGGCGCGGCGGACGTTCATCGCAGGTGCTGCGGCACTTATGGTCGGCGCGCTTGCCGTTCCGGCTTTGGTGACGCCGACGGTGGCCGCGGACGGACCGGCTTCGGTTGCCGACCTCGCCGAAGGCCTGCTCGGTGCGGTGGTCAACATCTCGACCTCGCAGACCGTGAAGGGCACGGAAGGTCCGGGCGCGGTGCCGATGCCGCAGCTGCCCGAGGGTTCGCCGTTCCAGGATTTCTTCGACGACTTCTTCAAGAACCGTGGCGGCGACAAGGATGGCGGCGCGCAAAAGGTGCAGTCGCTGGGCTCCGGCTTCGTAGTCGACGCCGAGCAAGGCATTGTCGTCACCAACAACCACGTCATCGCCGATGCAGACGATATCGAGGTGAATTTCTCCGACGGCGTGACGCTCAAGGCGACGCTGGTCGGCACCGACACCAAGACCGACGTGGCGGTGCTCAAGGTCGACCCGAAGGGCCACAAGCTGACGGCGGTGAAGTTCGGCGATTCCAACAAGATGCGCGTCGGCGACTGGGTGATGGCGATCGGCAATCCGTTCGGCCTTGGCGGCACGGTGACGGTCGGCATCGTCTCGGCCCGCAACCGCGACATCAATTCCGGCCCCTACGACGACTTCATCCAGACCGACGCCGCCATCAACCGCGGCAATTCCGGCGGGCCGCTGTTCAACAGCCTGGGCGAGGTCATCGGTATCAACACGGCGATCATCTCGCCGTCGGGCGGCTCGATCGGCATCGGTTTCTCCATCCCCTCGCAGCTTGCCTCGGGCGTCGTCGACCAGCTGCGCCAGTTCGGCGAGACCCGTCGCGGCTGGCTCGGCGTGCGCATCCAGCCGGTGACCGACGACATCGCCGAGAGCCTCGGCATGGCGACCGCCAAGGGCGCGCTGGTGGCCGGCGTCATCAAGGGCGGACCGGTCGACAACGGCACAATTCTCGCCGGCGACGTCATCATCAAGTTCGATGGCAAGGACATCCATGAAATGCGCGACCTGCCGCGCGTCGTGGCGGAAAGCCCGGTCGGCAAGGCGGTCGACGTGATCATCGTGCGCAAGGGGGTCGAGCAGACGGTGAAGGTGACGCTCGGCCGGCTTGAGGACGGCGAGAAGGTCGCTGCCGGTGAGGACGGCACTACCGATGAGGACAAGGGCGGCGACAAGGCGCCCGCGGTCTCCACGGCCTCGGTGCTCGGCATGACCGTCGGCGAGCTCAATGACGACACACGGAAAAAATTCGGCATCGCGGCCGACGTCTCCGGCGTCGTCATCACCGACGTCACCAAGGATTCGGCCGCCGCCGAGCGCGGCATCCAGGCCGGCGAGGTGATCACCGAAATCGCCCAGGAATCGGTCGCGACCCCGAAGGACGTGATGGACCGGATCGGCGCGCTGAAGGAGCAGGGCCGCAAGAATGCGCTCTTGATGCTGGCGTCCAAGACAGGCGAGTTGCGCTTCGTGACGATCCGGATGGATTGAGTCCGGAAAGCCCCATAACCGATTGTCTTCAGGGAAAGGGCGGCTAGCGAGCCGCCCTTTTTCGTGCCTGCCAGTCCGTGCGCGACAGTTTGTAGAGGACATGCCGCTTGAGGTGCGGGTGGCTGTCAGGGATGGATGGGTGGTCGAAATCGCGAGCCGGGTCAGGGCTCATGCCAAGACGCTCCATCACGGCCGTCGAGCGGCGGTTGGCCGCGACGGCGAAGGAGACGATCTCGTCGCGGTCAAGCGTTTCGAAGCCAAAGGCGAGCCAGGCTTCGGAGGCCTCCGTGACATAGCCCTTGCGCCAGAATTCCGGCGCCAACCGCCAGCCGATCTCGATCGTATCGGAAGGCAGGGACGGCACGTGATCGGTCTTTAAGAGACCGACGAAGCCGATGCATTCCCCAGTCGCGGCGATCTCGGCGGCGGCAAAACCAAAGCCGTCCTCGGCGATCCAGCCCCGAAACTCGTCCATCTTGGCATCCGTCTCGGCGCGGTCGCGGCGGAACGGAAAGAATTCCATCACCCGCTCGTCCGAATTGATGCGGTGGAAGAGTTCGCGATCGCGGTCTTCCCAGTTGCGCAGGATGAGGCGCTCGGTGCGCATCGGTTTCATTGGGCGAACTCTTCCTGGCGGTAGCCCTGGAGATAAAGCAGCGCGGTGAGATCGCCATGGTCGATGCGGACCTTGGCTTCGGCAGCAACGGCCGGCTTGGCGTGGAGCGCGACACCGGTGCCGGCCAGGCGGATCATGTCGAGGTCGTTGGCGCCGTCGCCGACCGCAATCGCATCGAATGGCGTCAGGCCGAGGCGGGCCGAGATATCGTTCAGCGTATCGGCCTTGGCGGCGCGGCCGAGGATCGGCTCGGCGACCAGGCCGGCAAAGCGCCCGTTCTCCTCGATCAGGCGGTTGGCACGGTTTTCCTCGAAGCCGAGCATGGCGGCGACACGGCTGGTGAAGACGTCGAAGCCGCCGGAGACAAGCGCCGTCCAGGCGCCATTGGCGCGCATCGTCTGCACCAGAGCGCGGCCGCCCGACGCCAGCGTCAGGCGGTTCGCGATGATGCGGTCGACGACGGCGGCATCGAGGCCTTTCAGCAGCGCCACGCGTTCACGCAGCGCCGGCTCGAAAGCGATCTCGCCGTTCATCGAGCGTGCCGTGATGGCGGCAACGCGGTCCTTGACGCCGATCTCGTCGGCGAGTTCGTCGATGCATTCCTGGTCGATCATGGTTGAATCCATATCGGCAAGCAGGATTGTCTTGCGGCGGCTTTCGGCCTGCTGGACGATAACGTCGACCGGCTCGGAGCCAAGTGCTGTGCGCAAGGCCGCACTTGCCTCAGCGGCTTCTGCCCCCTCGGGCAACACCAGATCGCAGGCGACGCCTTCGCCCAGCCAGCGAACAGCGCTTGCGCCGACCGACCGTGAGGCCATATTCGCAAGCGAGGCCGACATCGCGCGGCGGACGGGGTGAGACACAAGCGTGGCAATGAGCGGCATCGAGACTTCCAAGCAGCTAGGCGAGGGCGGGCAGGCGGGCGAGGGCCGCGTGAAGAACGCGATCCTGATAGCCGGGCCGACAGCCAGCGGCAAGTCGGCGCTGGCGCTCGATCTCGCCGAGCGCAAGGGCGGCGTCATCGTCAACACCGATTCCATGCAGGGCTATTCGGTGCTCGATGTGCTGACGGCGCGGCCGAGCGCTGCCGAACTCGGCCGCGCGCCGCACTTTCTCTATGGCCATGTGCATCCCTCCACCGCCTATTCCACCGGCGCCTGGCTGCGCGACGCGATGAAGCTGATCGATGACGGCACGCTCGCCCGACAGCCCGATAACGCCGGCTTTGAACGTCCGGTGATTTTCGTCGGCGGCACCGGGCTCTATTTTCGCGCACTTGCCGAGGGCATTTCGGAAATGCCCGACGTTCCGCAGCAGGTACGCGACCGCTGGCGCTACGAGTTAAAGGAGCAAGGCGCAGCCAAGCTGCACCGCATCCTGATGCATGAGGATTCGGCGGTCGCCATGCAGCTGAAGCCGACCGACGGCCAGCGCATCGTGCGGGCGCTGGAGGTGCTCGATGCATCCGGCCGCTCCATCCTCGAATGGCAGGCAGCGCGCGGCCGGCCGCTGATCGACCGCGACAGCGCTCGGTTCTTCGTTATCGAGCCGGACCGCGCCACCCTTGTCGAGCGGATCGAAACAAGGTTCGACCGCATGCTCGATCTCGGCGCGCTCGATGAGGTCAAACGGCTTGCGGCGCTTGGCCTCGATCCCGACCTGCCGGCGATGAAGGCGATCGGGGTTCGCGAACTTTCGGCTGCCATGGCGGGTGACATCAGCTTTCCCCAGGCCATCGAGCGCTGCAAGGCAGCGACGCGGCAATATGCCAAACGGCAAACGACGTGGTTTCGCCATCAGCTGGGACCGGAATGGCTGAGATTGCAGCCCGGCGACGGCCTGCAAACCGTGATTTGATTTTCGTGCTGCCAATACAATTAAAGAAACAGAAGTAGGAATGAACATTCCCGCTCCGGTTGTCTGGATTAACCGTCCGTAAGGCGCCGGCATGCCATAGATCCGGCGGGTACTTTTCCAACGGGGAGCAGATGCGTTTCCACAAGGCGGAATCCGCATTTTTCGTCTTTATTTTCGTGATCCTGGCCGCAGGCCTGGTGACGCTTTATGCCTATGGTCAATTGCAGTCCATCGCGGTCGGTCACGATACGACTTCCCGGGTCGAGCGGATCGCCTATCTCAACACGCTGCTGTTTGTCACCGGGGTGCTGCTGGCGACAGCGCTGTTCTTCGGCGTGTTCTTCATCTACCCGCTGATCCGTAGGCAGGCGACGGAAGAGGGCAAGCTGCGCGCCATGACGGTTTCGCTCAGCGCCCGCTCGGAAACGCTGCAACATGCGGCATTGACCGACGGCCTTACCGGCATGCAGAACCGGCGCTATTTCGATGATGCGCTGAAGGAATATCTCGAGGAATTCCGCCGCATCGAAAAGCCCGTCGGGCTCATGATCCTCGACCTCGATCATTTCAAGCAGGTTAACGACACGCATGGCCACGATGTCGGCGACGAGGTGCTTAGGGCCGTCGCCAATTGCCTCAAAGGCATGACGCGCTACCACGATGTGGTGGCGCGGCTTGGGGGCGAGGAGTTCGCCGTCGTCACGCCCAACATGGATGCGGAGTTGTTGGGGAAGTTCGCCGAACGCATCCGCAAAGCGATTGCCAACATGTTGGTGCTGTCGGGCAATGTCCGCCTCAAGATCACCACCAGCGTCGGACTCGCCGTCTGGGATCGGAAGGAAACCGCCGAGGAATTCTACCGCCGCGCCGACCGCCAGCTCTACGAGGCGAAGAGGCAAGGCCGCAACCGCGTCTGCGCCTGAAATCCCGGCATTAAATTCGTGAGGCTGGCCGCCTGGCGCCGTTTTCTGCGCTTCCGGTGCTCACGGACTTGATGTCCGCTCCGCTCCGGTTCTCGAAAACGACACCAATCGACTCAGCCTGACGAATTTTCTGACGGGATTTACCCAAGCGGACCTACCCGGCCGCAATCTCGAACGCTCGACGCATCTTGTCGGAAAGCTTCCAGAGAACTTGATGCAGGACTAATCGTTCTGCGGGCGCATGCCGAAGGTTGTGGGCTTGAGGCCGTAGCGCAGGTCGAAATCGTCGTCGGGCTGGACGCGCTGGGCGGTGGCCGGCTTGCGGTAATCGGGATCGCCGGCCTGGCGGCCAGAGTCCACGACCTCGGCGAAGGCCATCTGCTGCTGCGGTTTCGGCACGTTGCGCAGCCGCTCGACGATGGCGGCGAGATCGACGTCGTTGCCGTCCTGCGAGAACTCGTCCTGCTCTCGCTTGGCGGTGCCGGGGATCAGGTTCTCCGCCAGTTTTTCGAACTTCAGCCGCATGGTCGTCGCCACGCCTTCACCGAAGGCGATGGCTTCGCGCTGGCCCATGGAGGACAGAAAGGCCAGCGTCGAGGCGGAGGAATCGGCGATCGCCGAGCGGATGATCGCCTGGTCCTGCTCGTTGGCCAGCCGCATGGCGAAGAAGGTCGAGCATTGCGACAGGATGGTCGGATCGAGTTCACCCGGGCGCTGGGTGACGACGCCGAGATAGCAGCCATATTTGCGGCCTTCCTTGGCGATGCGCGACAGTGCATGCCTTGTCGGCGCGAAGCCTAGGCGCGGATCGGCCGGCATATAGCGGTGCGCTTCCTCGCACAGCAGCAAAAGCTTCAGCCGGCCCTCGCTCCACAGCGCAAGGTCGAAGGCGAGCCGAGCCAGCACCGAACAGACGGAATTGACCACTTCGGACGGCATGCCGGCCATCTCGAAGCAGGTCACCGGACGGCCATGATGCGGCACACGGAAAATATTGCCGATCGTCTCGTGGATCGTGTCCTCGATCAGCCGCGAATTGAACATGAAGCGATAGCGCGGGTCGGACGCGGCGGATTCGATGCGCGTCTTCAGCGATTTCAGCGTCGGGCGGTCGTTCTTGCTTTCCAGGAGGCCCATGCGCTCGTCGATCTGCTTGATGAGATCGACCATGCGGTAGGGCACCGGCGTGTCGGCGGTCAGCGCATCGCTGCCGCGGCGCACGTAAGAGCCTGAATTGGGATTGCGATAGAGGTTCTTGGCGGCGGGGATCAGGTCGCGCAGGACATCGACTTCTTCCGGCACGACCTCTCGGCCGCGAAACAGCACTTCGGCGAATTCTTCGAGCCTGAACATCCAGAACGGCAGGTCAAGCGTCTTGGAATCGACCCGGACGCAGAACTCAGGCAGCGACGCCGCGAATTCATTGTGCGGATCGAGGATGAGGATTCGCAGATCGGGCCGGGCCGCGATCGATTTGCGCAGCAGCAGCGAGACGGCGGTGGATTTGCCGACGCCGGTTGTGCCGACAACGGCAAAATGGCGCGCCAGCGTGTCGTCGATAGCGATGTTGGCGTCGATCGACTCATCCTGCGACAGCGTACCGATGGTGATCGAATGACGCCCGGCGAGATCGTAGACCGCCTGCAGATCACGGGTACGGATGCGGTGCGCTATGGCGCCGATATGAGGATAGGTGGTGATGCCGCGGTCGAACACCGGTTTGGCCCCCGGTTCGGCGCCGTCGCGCACTTCGCCGATCAGCTCGACGCTGACCTCGATGGGGTTTTGTCCCTCATTGCTCCAGGCGCGATCCGACTTGCCGATCTCGTAGACCAGACCAACGGTGCGCGATGTCCCGAGATTGATGGAGATCATCTTGCCGACGGTCCACAGGCCGGTGACCGCTCCTTCGATGTCGTCGGCATAGGCGCTGATGGTGGCGCGCGCACCGTCGCACTGCACGACGTTGCCGAGAATGCGCTTGTCGCTCTGCTCTGCGCGGCGGCGCTCCTGCGAGGTCGGTTCGCCGACGGAGGCTTCGCGCTCGACAAACATACGATCCGATCCCCATTCCCGTGGAGCCTCGATCCTACACAGACGGGGTTAAGGTGGCGTGATGCGGGATGGTGTAGCAGGGGTTAACCCGTCAGCGAAAATTCAACCGGCCGGCCTCTTCCCCCAATCCGAAGATTCGATATATTGGACGAATGACTGATATAGCGAATGACATGTCGGCTACGATCGGCAGACGGATCCATGCCGAAAGAGCCTTGCGGGACTGGTCGTTGGCCGACCTGGCGAACCGCTCCGGCGTCTCCAAAGCCATGCTCAGCACTATCGAGCGCGGCATGACCAGCCCGACGGCGGCGCTGCTGGTGCGCATCGCCGCTGCCTTTGGCATGACGCTGTCGACGCTGATTGCGCGCGCCGAGCAGCAAGGTGGCGGCCTGCTGCGCGAGAGTGAGCAGCCGGTTTGGCGCGACCCCGGTACGGGCTATGTCCGCCGGCATTTGTCGCCGGTTTCCGACACGCCGCTCGAATTGATCCGGGTGCAGTTGCCGGCGGGCGCCAGTGTGAGCTTCCCGGCGGCGTCCTATGCCTTCATCAAGCAGCAGATGTGGCTGATCTCCGGGCGGCTCGAATTCACCGAGGGTGATATGGTGCATAGTCTCGAGCCCGGCGACTGCCTGGCGCTCGGCGCGCCGTCGGACTGCACGTTCCATGCCGTCGGACCGCAGCCAGCTGAATACCTGGTCGCGCTGGTCAGGGGCTGAAATCGTGGCAAGACGTCCCAAGCGCTCCGACAATGGCGGACCGCCGCTCGATGATTACAAGGGTCCGCCATGGGGCAAGGGCGATCCCTACATCTTCCTGGCCTGGCAGGCAGCGCATGCCAAGGCGTGGAAGGCGCCAAGCCGTGACGTGATGCTGATGCGCATGGAAAAGGCCGAGCGGCTTGGCCTGACCTATGAGGAATACACGCTCGAAATCCTCGAACGCGGGCTGCATCTGCAGCCGAAAGACACCGATCGCATCGCCGCGATCAAGGCGAGACGAAAGCGGCGCCGCGTCGCGCGTCTGGATTAGGAAGGGAAAGTGCAGGTGAGTCCCATCGAAATCAGGTCGCTGACTGCGGAAACACGCGACATGCTGGCCGACCTCCTGATCGAGACGGTCGCGGCCGGCGGCTCCGTCAGCTTCATGCATCCCTTATCCAGGCAAGCGGCGGAAACCTTCTGGAGCAACTCGTTGATGGCAGCAGAGAGAGGCGAAAGAGCGGTGCTGGGCGCTTGGTATGGCGACGCGTTGGTCGGCACCGTCACCTTGCTGCTCGACTTCCCGGTCAATCAGCCGCACCGGGCCGAGATCGCCAAGCTGATGACCCGCGTCGAACACCGCGGCAAGGGCATAGCGAGCCGGCTGATGCGGGCGGCCGAAACGCTCGCCGTCGAGAAAGGCCGCACGCTTCTGGTGCTGGACACCGCAACCGAGGAGGGCGCTTCCGGCCTTTACGAAAAACTCGGCTTCACGCTCACTGGCGAAATACCGGACTTTGCCCTGAAACCGCATGGCGGGCTGACCGGCACGCTCATCTACTGGAAGCGCATCGGCGGCGCTGCCTAACCCTTGTGATGAACCTCTTGCAGCGCGTAGACCGGCGTCGCGATGCCTTCCATGCGCGCCTTCAGCTGCAGCGCCAGGAACTGGGAGTAATGGCGCGACTGGTGCAAATTGCCGCCATGGAACCACAGCGCCTCCTGCTGCGTCGGCTTCCACATGTTGCGCAGCTCGCCTTCCCAGGGGCCTGGGTCCTTGGTGGTGTTGGAGCCGAGGCCCCAGCATTTGCCGACCTTGTCTGCGACCTCCCGTGAGATCAAATCGGCCGCCCAGCCATTCATCGAACCGTAGCCGGTGGCGTAGACGATGAGATCGGCCGGCAGTTCCGATCCGTCGGAGAGCAGAACGGAGTGCGCCTTGATCTCCTTCACGTCGACACCGCTTTTCAGCTTGATCGACCCGTCGATGATCAGGTCGGATGCGCCGACATCGATGTAATAGCCCGAGCCGCGCCGCAGATATTTCATGAACAGGCCGGAGCCGTCATCGCCCCAGTCAAGCATGAAGCCGGCCTTCTCCAGGCCCTTGTAGAATTTGTCGTCGCGCTTCTTCATCTCGGCATAGGCCGGGATCTGGAATTCGTGCAGGATCTTGTAGGGCAGGGAGGCAAAGACGAGGTCGGCCTTGGCTGTGGTCATACCGCTCGCGACCGCCTTTTCCGAATAGAGCGAGCCCAGGCCGATCTCCATCAGCGTGTCCGACTTGACGATATGCGTGGTCGAGCGCTGCACCATGGTGACGTCGGCGCCGGCCTCCCAAAGGGCTGCTGCAATGTCGTGGGCGGAGTTGTTCGAGCCGATGACGACAGCTTGTCTGCCGACATAGGCATCGGGTCCCGGATGCTTCGAGGAGTGATGCTGGTCGCCCTTGAATGTGTCCATGCCCTTGAAGTTCGGCATGTTGGCCTTGCCGGATTGCCCCGTGGCCAGCACCAATTGCTTCGGCTTCAGCGTGATGTCCTTGCCGTCGCGGCGCACCAACACCGTCCATTCCTTCTTCCCTTCGTCATAGACAGCGCTCATGGCTCGGTCGACGACCAGTAGTTCAGCTCCATTACCTTGGCGTACATTTCCAGCCAGTCGCCGATCTTGTCCTTGGGCGCGAAGACCGGCCAGTTCCTGGGAAAGTCGATATAGGGCAGATGGTCGTACCAGACCGGATCGTGCAGGCAGAGCGATTTGTAGCGCTTGCGCCAGCTGTCGCCGGCCCGTTCGTTCTTCTCGACGATGATGGTCGGCACGCCGAGCTGCCGCAGCCGCGCGCCGAGCGCGATGCCGCCCTGGCCGCCGCCGATGATGAGCGTATAGGGCTGCGTCTTGAAGCCGAGCTCGGCGGCCTCCTTCTCGCGCTCCTCCTTCCAGGTCGGGCGGTTCTTGCCATGGCCGTGCTTGGCGCCGAGCGGGCGGTCGAAACCGGCCGGCTCCTCATGGCCCTTCAGCTCGACCATGGTGGTGAGCAGCGTCCAGATCTTGCCGTCCTTCAGCCGGACGTGGCCGAAGCCGCGCGCCACGGACGTCTCGAAACTGATCCAGCCGTCGAGCACGCCGTCGCTTTCCGTGGCACCCTCGCCCCTGGCGATCGCCCAGTTCGACGGTTTGGTCCTGGCCAACTGGCTGACCAGCATGTCGCGCACCTGATCGCGGCCTTCCATCGTCTTGATGTTCCAGGTGAAGGTAACAAGATCGCGCCAAAAACAATCCTCCTGGAAGCAGGCGACCGCCTTGTCGAGGTCGCCGGCGGTGAGTGCCGCGCCGAAGCGATCGAGCAGGTCGGAAAGCTTCTTGTTGGGGGCCTTGTCGAGCATTGAATTTCCTCCGCGATTTTTCCTGGCCGCCTGTAGCGAGCGGAACCCTGCCGAAGCTTGACGTCCGGCCTGTCGCAGTATCGCGGCAAATTATGCGCCGCGTCACGTCGTTCAATAGTTTGCCGCGTATTCAGGGGCTTATCGGGAAATCGGGACGCCGAAGACCGTTGCGAACCAGCGGCGGACCGCTTCTTCGGCCGGGCTCAGATGCGCGCCCGAAGGTGCGGTCAGATAGTGGCCGGCACCGCTCGACAGCGTAAAGCCGGACAGGGTGACGAGAGATCCTTCGCGCAGTGCCGCGTCGGCCAACGGTCGCGATCCCAGCACCATGCCGGCGCCGTGCTTCGCCGCCTCCAGTGCGGTAACGAAACTGTCGAATTTGTGCGTCGGCCCGAGCGCCGGCTTCATCCGAGCGACGGCGAACCATTCGCCCCACATTTCCCGCGCGCCGACCACTGTAAGTCTCGGCAATCCTGTCCAATCCTTGGCCTTGGCGACATTTGGCGACGCCATCGGCGTCAAGGTTTCGCGGGTGAGGCGGTCGGCCTGCCGTCCGGCAAAGGAGCCGGAGCCAATGCCGAATCGGATGTCGAGACCCACAAAGCGCTCGCCGTAATCGGCCGGTGTGTGGATGGTCTCGATCTGCAGCTGGACGAAGGGCAGGTCCTTGGCCATTTGCGGCAGCTTTGGCGCGATCATCAGCACGGCAAAGGAAATCGGCGAGCGGATCGTCACGTTCTGGACGGTCTTGGGTTCGAACAGCTCGCGCGTGCTGTTGGCGATCACGGCGAAGGCCGATTGCAGATGCGGCAGGTAGGCGGCACCCTCTGGCGTCAATTCGACGCCGCGCGCCAGACGGATGAACAGCGGCTGCTTCAACCGCTCTTCGAGAGAACGGATGTGCTGGCTGACCGCAGCCTGGGTCAGGCCAAGCTCGGCCGCGGCGGCGGTGAAATTCGACAGCCGCGCGGCGGCCTCGAAACTCCGCAGCCAGTCGAGCGGCGGCAAGGGCAGGGTTGTTTGAGGCATAAACAGTTTATGGCCTTTGGCCGCAAAATGATAATTTGAGTTATGCCTTCAACATCATCACGATGCAACCGGAAACCCTGCGGAGTTGGCTGCGGGGCGCAGCGGACAGGAACGGATCTCCATGCTTACCCAGGTGCTGATCGGCGACGAAGGAAGAACGATCGACCTCGGGTGGAAGGACGGCGCGCGCACTCGCTTTCACGCCGTGTGGTTGCGCGACAATGCGCTCGACGACAAGACGCGCAGCGCCGGCAACGGCCAGCGGCTGATCACCATTCTCGACATTCCGGCGCAAACGCAGATCGGCGCAGCCGCGATCAAGGGCGATGCGCTTGAAGTCAGTTTCGAACCGGAGGGAAAGACGGTGCGCTTTCCTGCGGCATGGCTGAGCGCCAATGCCTATGACCGCGATGCCGCCCGACAGCCCGGCTGGACAGGCGAGGGCACCGTGCGATGGACCAGGGCCTCTATGCAGAATTTGGTGCCGCGCGCCGGCTATGTCGCGGCCAGCCGCGACCGCGCCGTCTTGCGGCAATGGCTGTCGGCGGTGAAGACCTACGGCTTCGCGGTGATGGACGATCTGCCGGCCGAATCCGGGGCGCTGTGCAAAGTGTCCGATCTGTTCGGCTATATCAGGGAGACCAATTACGGCCGCTGGTTCGAGGTGCGCGCCGAGGTCAATCCAACCAATCTGGCCTACACCAATCTTGGCCTGCAGGCGCACACCGACAACCCCTATCGTGATCCGGTGCCGACCTTGCAGATCCTGTCCTGCATCGAAAACACGGTGGAGGGCGGCGAATCCAGCGTCGTCGATGGTTTTGCCGTGGCGGCCGCGCTGCAGGCCGAAAACCCCGAAGGCTTCCGGCTGTTAAGTTCATACCCGGCGCGTTTCGAATATGCCGGTTCGTCGGGCGTGCGGCTGCAGGCCAAGCGGCCGATGATCGAGCTGGGGCCTGATGGCGAACTCATCGCCATCCGCTTCAACAACCGCTCGCTGGCGCCGACGGTCGATGTGCCGTTCGCGGAGATGGAGGCCTACTACGCCGCCTATCGCCGGTTTGCCGAACTGATCGAGGATCCGTCCTTCGAAGTGACCTTCAAGCTCGAGGCAGGCCAGGCCTTCATCGTCGATAACACCCGCGTCATGCATGCCCGCAAGCAATTCTCCGGCGCCGGCAAGCGCTGGCTGCAGGGCTGCTACGCCGACAAGGATGGCCTTTTGTCGACGCTGTCGGCGATCGAACACGAGTTCAAGGAAGCCGCGGAATGAGCAGCCAGGATTTGAACGCGGACACCATCGTCGAATTCATCGCCGATATTTTCGAACGCCGAGGGGCGGAATCCTATCTTGGCGAACCCGTCACCATGTCGGAGCACATGTTGCAGGGCGCCTGGTTCGCCGAAAAGGACGGCGCGCCCGATGTGCTGGTGGCGGCAGCACTGCTGCACGATATCGGCCACTACACCAGCGAGTTCGGCACCTATTCGCCCGACGATGTCGAGGACAAGCATCATGACGAAGCCGGCGGCGAGGTGCTGGCGCCGTTCTTTCCACCCGTGATCGTCGAATGCGTCAGGCTGCATGTCGCGGCCAAGCGCTACCTCTGCGCTACCGACCCGACCTATTTCGGCAGGCTGTCGCAGGCCTCGGTCCACACGCTGTCGCTGCAAGGCGGGCCGATGAACGCCGAAGAGGTGGCCGAGTTCCGCAAGAACCCGTTCCACGAGGAAGCGGTTCGGGTCCGCATCTGGGACGAGGCCGGCAAGATCGCCAACATGAAGACCCGGGCATTTCGCGACTACATGCCGCTGCTGCAACGGGTTGTCCGCGACTTCGCCAATCGCGCCTGATCATAATCCGGAGAAGGACCGGCATGTGCTACCGCTTCGACGGCGAGCATGCGCTAACCGTATGCCGGAGACCTGCCGCAAGCGTCTGCGTGCCGCAGGCGCTCGCGCCTCGCTGCCGATCCCTACCGGTGACGAGCCTTGTCACCGTGGATTTTATTGCGACATCCGTCGGCGCGGCCAAGATCAGTAGGTCAGACTTCGGTGTATATTTGACTCAGACGAAGGTCTGAGAATCGAGCTGAAAGCACGAAAGGAGAGTTTCCTCAGCGTTTGTAAGCCGCAATTTTGGGCTGTTCATTCTTGAATACCGTGACACATCATGATGTGATGGTGGCATGAATGGAGAAAGGCAGCCCCTGTTTTCATCCGTGCGTCGCTGGGCGTACTTTAGCTTGCGCGTATTCGCGGCGGTTGCGGTGACGATGCCGGTGCTTGGTCTGCGGTTGAGCCATGTCGACGGCTACAAGATCGAATTCGCCGCTGCCAGCGCCAAGAGCGGAAACAATGGCAATGGTAACGGTGGTGGTAACGGTAGTGGTAATGGTAATGGCTCAGGCGGCAACGCCGGGAATGGCAACGCCAACGGAAAGGGAAAAAATGGTGCCGGCGACAACGCCCCCGGTAGCCAAGCTCCGAGTAGCCAAGTCAATGCCGCTGGCGACACGGTGACGGTACAGGGCGCCAAAATCCAGGTCGTGCATCGCGATGGATTCAGCGAAAGCATCGAGGCCGGCCGCTTCACTATGAAGGATCCGCTTGGAAGGACAATTGTCGAACGCGCCGTAAGGGCCTCCGACATTGCTCGTCTGAAAGGGCTGTGACTGCTGGTTCGCCAACCAGCATCCGACCTTCAGACAAGCCCCGATCTCCCTATACAAGACCCGTTTTGGGCGCGTGCATAAGAATGGCTGCTTCGGTGCGGTTTCGCACCTTTAGCTTTTGAAATATCCGAGTCATGTGGTGTTTTACCGTTTTCTCCTGCAGGTTGAGACGTTTGGCGACTTCTTTATTGCTCAGTCCTTCGCCTACCAAGGAGATTATCCCAAGCTCGCGTCCCGAGAGATTGGCAACGAGATCGGTGGTGCGCTTTTCCGGCCGTATCAGTTCATTCAAAAGCTGCGCTGACAGGGTCGGCGAAACATATTTTTTTCCTGCGGCTATATAAGTCAGCACCTCGGCCAGCGATGCCGCCCCAATCCCTTTCAGCACATATCCGCGTACGCCCAGCCTGAGCGCCGTCGCCAAATCGGCGTTCGCCTCCGAGACGGTGAGCATGACGATCTTGCAGTCAGGCTGAGTTGCAAGAATATTTTCCGCTGCCGCTAGGCCCCCTCCCGGCAAACTGATGTCGAGCAGCAATATGTCGGGATTTGCCAAGGCCGCAAGCTGTTCGGCATCCGTCGCGGTTTCGCCCGCACCAACGACTTCGAAGCCGCCGATTTCGGCGAGGCTGCGAGCCACACCCTCGCGAAACAGCGGATGATCATCAACAATGGCAATCCTTATGGGAGCGGTCATTTCTGGTCCTCGATGTTGAGCGTTATGGTCAGCCGGGTCCCTCTGGGGCTCGAAAACGTCTCGAAGTGACCTCCGATACTTTCGATACGTTCCCTCATGCCGGCGAGTCCAAGTCCTTCACACGATCCCGACTGGAATCCAGGGCCGTGATCAAGCACTTGAATGAGGAGCTTGCCCTGCGTCACTCTCGCCTTGACAGCCTGCCCCTTGCCCAGACCGTGTCGCCAGGCATTGTTCAGCCCCTCCTGCGCGAAGCGAAAGATGCTTATTTTCTCGGACGTCCCCAGGTCGGGCAGGCGAGGTGGCAGTGAAAGCGATACGGAGGAGGCCGTCCGGCGTTCATGTTCGGCAACCGCAAGCCGCAATATCTCCGCGACTGTCGAAGCTTCGATCTGTGGCAGCACGAGGCCGGTGCAGATGGCGCGGATCTCCCGCATCGCCTCGTCCAACGTATGATGGATATCGGCGATCTCGGTCTTGCGGTGGCTTGGGGATGCGGCGGGATCGAGCAGCAAAGGGCTGTCCATGCGCAGCGCAGCCAGTGCGACGAGCTGAGCTGGACCGTCATGCAAATCAGACCCGATGCGGCGCAAGTAACGCTCGTTGATTGCCGTTGCGCGGCGCGACGCCTGCTGGACGCGCTCCCGCAAAGCGGAATTCTGCTCCAAAAGCAACTGAAGTTCCGCCACTTGTGTCTCAAGCGCTGAACGCTGCGTTTCGATAGTGCTGCTGCCGCGAAGCACGATTCCCGAGAGCATCGCCAAGGCGACCGCGGTCGCGCCAGCCACGAGCAGCCAGCTCGACCATAGTGCCGAGTTTAAAGTGCCCTGAAGATCGTCGGCTATCTCGTAGAACTCGGAAACGGCCACAACATCGCCCGACCACGGCTCTCGAACCGGATTGTAGATCTCGAGCAGCGAGGCGGTGGGGCTCTTCCGTTCCTTCCTTTCATTTTCGTCCAGATCATTGAATTGCGCCACCACGTTTCCATCGAACGCATGCAGCAAGTTCGCATTTGGCTCGAAGGTCTGGCCGATAAGAGCCGCGTCTTTGGCGTACAGCACCTTGCCATCACGCCGCCAAAGCACGAACGACGCGAGTTTTTTTCCGAGAGCACCCTGGTCCAGGGTTTCATCGAGTGCCCGTTTAACGGTGTCGCTGAGCTGCTGGCTTTTGCGCATATCCGGCAGGATTGGCGCGATGACACTGTCGACGTAAAGCGCGGTCGTGCTTGCAGAGTTGCGGATCACTCCATCTCGTATTTGCGAGGTGACCCATAGGCCGACGACCAGCATCAGCGACAGCAGCCCAATGCTTCCGACTATGATGAACTGCCAAGCCAACGATAGCCTGTTCCAGTTTTGATAGAGACTATCAATGTAGCGCACGTCTCAACCGACCCCGCGAGCTTTGGCCGTGCCAAAATGCCTAAGCCATCCTACATCTAGAACGGTCGATGGTGCGAGCAAGCGCCAGGTTGAATTGCTGGGGAAACCGCCAATTCAGGGCATGATCCCACCGCCACCCGCGGGGAACGGCGGTGGGATCAGCGTTACTGTATGATCTTGACGATCTTCCGCGTGCCGGGGTCGACCAGCACGGTTCGCCCGTCGACCACAACGTAGCGATACTTGACGCTCGGCACTTCATGCAGTTCCACCGTGTCGGGAATGGCGGTCCCCACGTTCAATTCGACACCTGGAATCTTCACCGACGCAAGGGGCTGCTTTTTCACGTATTCGCGCACAACCGTTTCCTGCTCCGGCGCGATGATGACGTCTTGAGCAGCAACTACGCCGGCGCTCGCGAGCAGCAAGAATCCGGCAATTGCGGTCGACTGGTACATGGTCGTCATGATTCTCTCCTTCATGCGAGCAACGCTCATGCATCTTGCGCGAGCTCGATTCCGATACGGGTGGTGTTGATGAGGTTGATGCACACACCGGGAGCCGAACGGGCTTTTCGCGGCTGCGTTCCCGTGTGGGGCTTCGGTCCGGGCGTCATCGGGCCAATGGACGATAGGGGGAGGGACCAAAGTCTGGTGCCAGGCTGTAGAGGTCCTAGAGCCTCCTCAGGGCGGAACACAGGGTTCTCGGCATCGTTGAGATCAGCACTTGTGGGAGGCGTTAATGGACAACAGCGTCCATCAGGCACGATGGTTGCTCTTGCCTGTTTTCGGGGTAGCCATCCTGGTCATGACGACGGGAGTACTTCTAAGCTTGTGAGGCTGGTGTCATCGCTATGGGATCACAAGCTCAGGAAAAACAAAATGTTGCGTTGCATTAAATTGTTTGATGCAATTTGTAGGTGATTGTTGCAAAATTACTGCCAACATTCATTGGTCTTCTTAGAAGCCCGATTTTATTCACAAAATGTGGAACAAAGTATTTTTGGCAGAGTTGGCTAGGCTGAGGGACCGACTCTTTAAGGAGAAAGCAGATGAAACATGTGTTGATCACGAGCATGATTGCGCTTGGCGTCGGGTGCGGCGCCGCGATCGCCCAGACCCAGGCCGTGCAGCCGAGCGGTGGCGACAACTGCGCCGCCGGCGCGG
The DNA here is from genome assembly GCF_057766425.1 of Mesorhizobium sp. P160187. Lineage (NCBI taxonomy): Bacteria > Pseudomonadati > Pseudomonadota > Alphaproteobacteria > Hyphomicrobiales > Phyllobacteriaceae > Mesorhizobium > Mesorhizobium sp. P160187. The sequence goes on along the minus strand of NZ_JBYMDX010000004.1, from coordinate 1,126,922 downwards.
CCGATTGCCAGAAGGGCGGCAAGGCCGGAGAACAGGCGCAAGGCAAGATGAAGTCACAGACCGATCAGAATGCACAGGGCCAGGCTGGCGCCACGACCGATCAGCAGGCTCAGGGCAAAGCCAAGCTCAAGACGGATGAACAGGCACAGGGCAAGGCCGGGACCAGTACCGAGCAGAATGCTCAGGGTCAGGCCGGCGCCACGACCGATCAGCAGGCTCAGGGCAAGGCCAAGCTCAAGACGGATGAACAGGCCCAGGGCAAGGCCGGGACCAGCACCGAGCAGAATGCTCAGGGCCAGACCGGCACCAGCACCGAGAAGCAGGCTCAGGGCAAGGCCAAGCTCAAGACGGATGAACAGGCCCAAGGCAAGGCCGGGACCAGCACCGAGCAGAACGCTCAGGGCCAGACCGGCACCAGCACCGAGAAGCAGGCTCAGGGCAAAGCCGGGACCAGCACCGAGCAGAACGCTCAGGGCCAGACCGGCACCAGCACGGACCAGCAGGCCCAGGGCAAGGCCGGGACCACCACCGAGCAGAACGCTCAGGGCAACACAAACGTTCAGACCGACCAGGGCAATACGGCCTCGATCAACAACGTGACCGTCGAGCAGAAGACGCAGGTCACGCAGATCATCCACGAGACCAGGGTTGAGCCGGTGAAGAACGTCGACTTCGACATTTCGGTCGGCATCGAGGTGCCGCGGCACAAAGTGCGCCTGCACCGTCTGCCGGCGCGCATTGTCAAGATCGTCCCGGCCTACGAATCCTATGAGTACTTCGTGCTGGCCGACGGGCGCATCGTCATCGTCGACCCGGATACGTACAAGATCGTGCTGATCCTGACGTGACACGGCAGTGGCTCTTGTTCCCGGCGCGGTGCGATTGAGGGGTATCGTATGCGCCGCGGTGGCCCGCCGACCAGAGGCGGCGGGCCACTTGCTTTGTCTTTCGCATCGCGCGTTTTTCCCGTTGACACCTTGCCTTTCACCCTCGTAGTGTCCGCCACGATGAAAAAGGCACTCATTCTCGTAGGAAAGCGCGTGGGCAAGGCGGTGTAACCGCCGGGCGAAAACCTCCCATGCGCAACACACAGGCTCCCATCGGGGGCCTTTTTTATTGCCCGAAACACGACTAAACGACCAGCAATCGCCTCATGGCTAGAAGTACGGGACCAGACCGATGAGCAACGGACAGAACGAACGGCGCGAAATGCCAAACAGGGAAATGACTGGCGCCGAAATGGTGGTGCAGGCGCTGAAGGACAATGGCGTCAAGCATGTCTTCGGCTATCCCGGCGGCGCGGTGCTTCCGATCTATGACGAAATCTTCCAGCAGGACGAGGTCGAGCACATCCTCGTCCGCCACGAGCAAGGCGCAGGGCATGCGGCCGAAGGCTATGCCCGCTCGACCGGCAAGGCCGGCGTCATGCTGGTGACCTCCGGCCCGGGCGCCACCAATGCGGTGACGCCGCTGCAGGATGCGCTGATGGATTCGATCCCGCTGGTCTGCCTGACCGGGCAGGTGCCGACTTCGCTGATCGGCTCCGACGCGTTCCAGGAGTGCGACACGGTCGGCATCACGCGCCCCTGCACCAAGCACAACTGGCTGGTGAAGGACGTCAACGAATTGGCCGCCACCATCCATGAGGCCTTCCATGTCGCGACGACCGGCCGCCCCGGCCCGGTGGTGGTCGACATTCCGAAGGATGTGCAGTTCGCCAAAGGCATCTATGTGCCGCCGCAGGCGGCGCCGCGCACCAGCTACCAGCCGAAGGTCCAGGGCGACCTGGAAAAGATCAAGGCCGCCGTCGAACTGATGGCCAGCGCCAAGAAGCCGATCATCTATTCGGGCGGCGGCCTCATCAACTCCGGTCCGGAGGCCAGCCATCTTCTGCGCGAACTGGTCGACCTCACCGGCTTCCCGATCACCTCGACGCTGATGGGCCTCGGCGCGTATCCGGCATCGGGCAAGAACTGGATGGGCATGCTGGGCATGCACGGCACTTATGAAGCCAATATGGCGATGCATGATTGCGACGTGATGATCTGCATCGGCGCGCGCTTCGACGACCGCATCACCGGACGGCTGACCGCCTTCTCGCCCAACTCGAAGAAGATCCACATCGACATCGATCCATCGTCGATCAACAAGAACGTGCACACGGAAGTGCCCATCATCGGCGATGTCGGCCGGGTGCTGGAGGACATGGTGCGGCTGTGGCGGGCGAGCGCCAAGGCCGACAAGAAGGCGCTCCATCCCTGGTGGGAGCAGATCGCCAAATGGCGCGCGCGTGACTCGCTCGCGTTCAAGATGAACCACGATGTGATCATGCCGCAATATGCCATCCAGCGGCTCTACGAACTGACCAAGGACATGGACACCTACATCACCACCGAGGTCGGCCAGCACCAGATGTGGGCGGCGCAGCACTATCATTTCGAGAAGCCGAACCGCTGGATGACGTCGGGCGGGTTGGGCACGATGGGCTACGGTCTGCCGGCTGCGCTCGGCGTGCAGATCGCGCACCCGGACGCGCTGGTCATCGACATCGCAGGCGACGCCTCGGTGCAGATGACCATGCAGGAGATGAGCGCGGCGGTGCAGCACAATGCGCCGATCAAGATCTTCATCCTCAACAACCAGTATATGGGCATGGTGCGTCAGTGGCAGCAGCTGCTGCACGGCAACCGCCTGTCGCATTCCTATACCGAAGCGATGCCCGACTTCGTCAAGCTGGCTGACGCCTATGGCGGCCACGGCATTCGTTGCGAGAAGCCGGACGAGTTGGACGATGCGATCAAGGAGATGATCGCGGTGAAGAAGCCGGTGCTGTTCGATTGCCGGGTGGCGACGCTCGCCAACTGCTTCCCGATGATCCCGTCGGGCAAGGCGCATAATGAAATGCTCCTGCCCGACGAGGCGACCGACGAAGCCGTGGCCAACGCCATCGACGCCAAGGGCAGGGAACTGGTCTAGGTCCAAGCCGGGGCAGGGCTGTCGCGAGAAGCCGTGCGCAAACAGAGAATTAGCTCAAAGTCTGAAATCGAGATTCATGTCATGAACGCACAGCTTCAACCGACCGGCTCCGCCTATTTCATCGCCAAGGAAACGGAAAAGCCGGAGAACCACACGCTCTCCGTTCTGGTCGACAATGAGCCCGGCGTGCTTGCCCGGGTCATCGGCCTGTTTTCCGGCCGCGGTTATAACATCGAGAGCCTCACCGTCTCCGAGACCGAACACGAGAAGCACCTGTCACGCATCACCATCGTGACGCGCGGCACGCCGCATGTGCTGGAGCAGATCAAGCATCAGCTCGAGCGCATCGTGCCGGTGCACCGCGTCGTCGATCTCACCGTGCGCTCGCACGAGTTCGGCCAGGAGCGGCCGCTGGAACGCGAGCTGGCGCTGGTCAAGGTCGCCGGCACTGGCGAAGCCCGCGTCGAGGCGCTGCGTCTGGCGGATGCTTTTCGCGCGTCGGTCATCGACGCCAACACCGAGCACTTCATCTTCGAGATTACCGGCAAGGGTTCGAAGCTCGACCAGTTCATCGCCATCATGAAGCCGCTCGGCCTGGTCGAGATCTGCCGCACCGGCGTGGCGGCGATGAACCGGGGCCCGCAGGGGATGTAGTCTCAGTCCAACTATTTTACCGGCTTGGGATCGACCTTGCCGCTCGCCAGATTCTTACTCTCCCTTTTGATCGGGCGTGATACCGGACAGACGTCCTGGACGAAGCCGTTCAGCGTGTTAACCAGATTGTTCTGGACCAGCGAGTAGCGGATGAATTGTCCCTGCCGCTCCCTGGCGATGAGGCCGGCCGTCTCCAGGATGCTCAGATGCTGCGAGATCGACGGCTTCGACATGTCGAAGCGCGCCGCGATCTCGCCCGCGGTCAGCGAGGAGTGGGCGAGATAGGCGAGGATCTTGCGCCTCGGCTGCGATGACAGCGCCTCGAACACGCGCTGTATGGCGCTGCTTGCCCCGATAGCCGTGTCGCCATCCGCTGCATTGTCTTCGATCACCGCCTGCCTCTGTCGTTTCGCTTCCGGTATTTAGTCTATTGCCTAAATACCTAAATCGGAATAGTAGATAGTTAGCTTATTGCCTAAATAAGCGCCGGCGCGCCGGAAGGCAAGGCTCTTTGGTACGGAAATGTTTCCTGCAGAGGAGGGGTGCCGATGAAGATCATATCCACAGGCAGAATGATCTCGCAGCCCTTGAGCGATGCCGAAGATGGCGAGGTCGTCTGGATGCCGGCCAAGTCGATCTGGGTCGGCGCGATGACGCTGATTGCGTTGGTGTTCGGGCCGCTGACCTTCAGCTGGAGCGCTTTCGCCCTGTTCGTAGCGACGACGGCGGTGACGATCTGCGCCGGACACTCGGTCGGCATGCATCGCCTGCTCATCCATCGCTCGTTCAGGGTTCACATCTGGCTCGAACACGCGCTGGTCTATCTCGGCACGCTCGTCGGCATGGCCGGTCCGTTCGGCATGATCTATGCGCATGACATACGAGACTGGGCGCAGCGCCAGACGGCTTGTCACGACCTGCACGCCCACCGCCGGCCTTTCTTCACCGACGCTTTCTGGCAAATGCATTGCGCCGTGGCGTTGCGCAATCCGCCTGACTTCGTCATCGAGCCGTCGATCAGAAACGACCGCTTCTACAAATTCGTCGAGCGGACCTGGATGCTGCAGCAACTGCCGTGGGCGATCCTTTTCTTGCTGCTCGGCGGGTGGAGCTGGGTGGTCTGGGGCGTTGCGGTGCGTATCTCCGTGTCGCTGACCGGGCATTGGCTGGTCGGGCATTTCGCACATCGCAGCGGGCAGCAGGGCTGGCGCGTCGATGGCGTTGCCGTGCAGGGCTACAACCTGCCGCGTTTCGGCTTGGTGACCTTTGGCGAGAGTTTCCACGGCAATCACCATGCGTTTCCCGAATCCGCAAAGCTCGGCCTGGAACGCGGGCAGATCGATCTCGGCTGGCTCTTCATCCGCATCCTGGCTGCCCTCGGCCTCGCGCATGGCGTGAAGCTTCCCGGGAACACGCCGAGGCGCAAAGGCCTGCGGCGTGTGGCTGGCCATCAGGAGGCGGCCGCCGCTCCCAGCCTGTTGTCGGCGCGGGCCCACGGCAGGTAGACTGTGCCGGCCTGGCTGGCTCGGGATAGACGGATCACGGCGGGGCGCTTTGGACCAATGGAATGAGGTTGCGTCCAGCGCCCTGTCGATTTAAGTCAGCATTGCTGACCTTTGTGAGCCGTCATGACCCTCGACGCTTTCCTTGCCCTTTTGGTCTACGCCTTCGTGACCTCGATCACGCCGGGGCCGAACAACCTCATGCTCTTGGCGTCGGGCGTGAATTTCGGCCTCGTCAGAACCATTCCGCATATGCTGGGCATCAGCATGGGTTTCCTGGTGCTGTTGCTTGCCGTCGGCTTCGGCCTGGGCGCGGTGCTGACGGCGTTTCCGGCCTTGCACACCGGATTGAAGATCGCCGGCGCTGCCTATCTGCTCTATCTCGCCTGGAAGATCGCCATGTCGCGCTCGCTGTCCAGCAAGGGGGAGACGGAGGCACGGCCGATGCGCTTCATCGAGGCAGCCGCATTCCAGTGGGTCAATGCGAAAGCCTGGGTGATGGCGATCACCGCCATGGCCGTCTACTCCAATCCGGACCACCCGTTCCTGTCGGTGGCGCTGATCGCGATCGCCTTCACCGTCGTCAACCTGCCGAGCGTCTCGGTGTGGGCCGGCTTCGGCACGGCGCTGCGCGGATTCCTGTCGGATCCGGTGCGGCTGAAATGGTTCAACATCGCCATGGGCGTGCTCTTGGCGGCGACGCTCTGGCCGATGCTGAAATAGACGCATCCGGCCTGAAATCTCAACCGCATCCTGGCTGGTTCTCCGACTGCTGAGCCGGCTGCATAGTCATTGTGCAGTGCACATTAAATCTTCGTAATGCCGTGTTTTGGCCCTTTTCCGACAAATGTGCGTCCTATCTACTTCGGCGAGATCGCGGCAAGGCGCCGTGATTGGGTAGAATGAGACCACCGGGTTCGGCGTGTCGGATCATAGGGCTTTTAGTCGATGCGCGGAAAAGTCGTTCTGGCGGTGGTGGTGGCAGCGGCCTGTGTCGCCGCGGCGTGGGTCTATTTTTCGCCGGCGGCGACGAGCAGTCTGCAGCAGATGCTGCCGGGCGCCAGGCAGACGGCAGCAGCGGACAAGCCGGTTGGATCGGACAAGGCTTCGGCCGACAATGCTGGCGGCAAATCCGGTGCAGGCGGCAATGGCGCTCGTTCGGCCTCGATCGTCTCGGCCACCGCGACAATGGCCGATTTTCCGATCCGCCGTTACGCCATCGGCTTCGTGTCTTCGCCGGCCGTGGTCAACATCAACGCCCGCGTGTCCAGCCAGATCGTATCGATCGACGTCAAGGACGGCCAGATGGTGAAGGCCGGCGACCTGCTGTTCTCGCTCGACGACAGGGCGCTCAAGGCGCAGCTTGCCAAGGATCAGGCGACGCTCGCCAAGGACCAGGCGCTGCTAACCAGTTCGGGCTCCGACCTTCAGCGCGCCAAGGATCTCGTCGCCAAGCAGGCCGGCACGCAGCAGACCTACGATCAGGCGGTGGCGGCGCAAAAGGCTGCCGCGGCGACCGTGGACGCCGACAAGGCGACGATCGACGCCGACAATGTCCAGCTCGGCTTCGCCAGCATCAAGGCGCCGATTGCCGGCCGGCTGGGCGCCGTCAACGTTTCGGTCGGTGACCTGGTCACCTTGAGCAACGGCAACTCGAGCACGGCCACGCCGCTGGTGACGATCACCGAGATGGATCCGCTGCAAGTCAACTTCAACCTGCCGGAGAGCAACCTGGCGCTGCTGCAGAAGGCGCTGGCCAACCCGCAGCAAGGCGCGGTGACGCTGACCAAGGATGGCGACCCGACGCCGATCGGCAAGGGCACGCTCGACTTCGTCGATTCCAGCGTCGACACCGCGTCCGGCACCATCGCGACACGGGCGAGCATTCCCAACGGCGATCTTTCACTGTGGCCCGGCCAGTATGTGAATGTCGTGCTCGACGCCGGCATCATGCCGCAGATGACATCCATCCCGACGGTTGCGGTCCAGCCCAGCCAGAAGGGGCCGTTCGTCTATGTCGTGAAACTGGACAATACGGTCGAGATGCGGCCGGTGCAGGTGGCGCTGACCGAAGGCGAAAACAGCGCCATCAGCGAGGGCGTCAAGTCGGGCGAGAAGGTTGTCGTCGAGGGCCAAACCAGGCTGAAGGACGGCGCCAGCGTGCATGAAGGCAAGGCAACTGCCGGCCGTCAGGCAGCGCCCAAGGTGGCGGAAGCCGACAAAGCCGGCGGAGCTGCCCAATGATCTCCGAATTCTGCATAAGAAGGCCTGTCGCGACGCTGCTGATGTCGTTCGCCCTCGTGCTGGGCGGGCTGTTTGCCTACAAGTTCCTGCCGGTGGCGGCGCTGCCGAGCGCCGAATTCCCGGTCGTCAATGTCTCGGCCACCCTGGCCGGCGCTTCGCCCGAAACCATGGCCACTTCGGTGGCGACGCCGCTGATCAAGCAGTTCGCCACCATCGCCGGCATCGATTCGATCTCGACCAGCAATTCGCTGGGACGCACGTCCATTGCCATCCAGTTCGTGCTCAACCGGGATATCGACGCGGCGGCCGCCGACGTGCAGGCGGCGATCGCGCGCACGCAGCGGCAGTTGCCGCCGGAGATGACGTCGCCGCCGAGCTATCGCAAGGTCAATCCGGCCGACGCGCCGATCCTTCTGATGTCGCTGGTCAGCGACACGGTTCCGCTCACCGACCTCGACGCCTTCGCCGAAAACGTCATCTCGCCCTCGCTGTCGACCATCGACGGCGTGGCGCAGGTGTCGATCTTCGGCCAGCAGAAATATGCGGTGCGCGTGCAGATCGACCCGACGGCGCTGGCGGCGCGCGGCATTTCGATCGACCAGCTGCAGACGGCAATCGCGTCGGCCAATTCCAACACGCCGCTCGGGGTCTTGCAGAACGACAAGCAGCAGCTGACCATCACGGCCAACACGCAGCTCACCAATGCCGCCGGGTTCTCCAACCTCATCATCGCCACCAAGAACGGCCATCCGGTGCGGCTGGGCGAGGTGACGCGCGTCATCGACTCGGTCGAGACCACGACGACCGCAAGCTGGTACGACGGCACGCGCGCCATCATCCTGGCGGTGCAGCGCCAGCCCGACGCCAACACGGTCGACGTCGTCGACAAGGTCAAGGCGATGCTGCCGTCGTTCAAGGACCAAATGCCGGCCGCCGCCGACATCAAGCTGCTCAACGACCGTTCGACCTCGATCCGCCAGGCCGTCGACGACGTCCAGTTCACGCTGCTGTTGACCATCGCTTTGGTGGTGATGGTGATCTTCGTCTTCCTGCGCCGGGTGACCGCAACCATCATTCCGGCCGTGGCGGTGCCGATTTCGCTGATCGCGACGCTGGGCGCCATGTTCCTGTTCGGCTTTTCCATCGACAACATCTCGCTGATGGGCCTGACGCTCGCAGTCGGCCTCGTCGTCGACGACGCCATCGTCATGCTGGAAAACATCTTTCGCCACATGGAGGAGGACGGTCTCTCGGCCTTCGATGCCTCGCTGAAAGGCGCGCGCGAGATCGGCTTCACCATCATCTCGATCTCGATCTCGCTGGTGGCGGTGTTCATCCCCGTGCTTTTGATGGGCGGCGTCATCGGCCGCATCTTCAACGAATTCGCCGTCGTGGTAACGGTCGCCATCCTGGCTTCGATGTTCGTGTCGCTGACACTGACGCCAATGCTGTGTTCGCGCCTGCTGTCGGTGACCAAGGCCGATCGCGACAAGCATGCCCCCGGCCACAAGCAGGATATCGTCACCCGCGGCTATGACCGGCTTTTGACCTTCTGCCTACGCCACACTTTTCTGGTGTTCCTCGTCTTCGCCGGCACGGCGGCAGGGTCGGTCTGGCTGATCGAGGTCTCGCCGAAAGGCTTTTTCCCGCAAGAGGATATCGGCCAGATCTCGGTGACGACGATCGCCAGGCAGGACATCTCCTACGACGCCATGGTCAAGCTGCAGAACCAGGCGGCAAGTGTCTTCTCGCGTTCGCCCTATGTCTCGCATGTCGCCTGGTCAGCCGGCGGCGGCAACAATGCGCTGAACCAGGGCCAGCTCTATGTGCAGCTGAAGGACAAGAGCCAGCGCCCCGACATCGACAAGGTGCTGTCCGATCTGCGGCGGCAACTGGCCACTGTGCCGGGGATCGATGCCTATATGCAGCCGGTGCAGAACCTGCGGCTTGGCGCGCGTTCTTCCGCCAGCGCCTACCAGCTCGTCGTTCAGGGCCTCGATACCGGCCTGACCGACACATGGGCGCAAAAGCTCAACGATGCGATGGCGGCCGATCATGCGAATTTCACCGACGTCACCAGCGATCTGCAGAACAATTCATTGCAGGCGACGCTGGTGGTCGATCGCGACAAGGCGGCGTCGCTCGGCATCGACACCGACACGCTGCGCTCCAGTCTCTATGGCGGCTTCGGCACGGAGCAGGTCTCGACGATCTTTGGCTCGGCCGACAGCTACGAAGTCATCATGGAGCTCGATCCCAACATCGAATGGTCGCCCGAGCGCATGCTGGCCATCCAGGTCAGGACGGCAAGCGGCAGCCTGGTGCCGCTCGGCGCCTTTGCCCGCGTCGACCGCACCGCCGGCGCGCTGACGGTCAACCAGCTCGGCCAGCTGCCCGCGGTGACCATCTCCTACAACCTGCCGCAAGGCGTGGCGCTGGGCGACAGCACGGCCCGCATCGCCGCGCTGAAGGAGCAGATCGGCATGCTGCCGGCGATTTCGACCAGCTTTGCCGGCACCGCCAAGACCTTCCAGGATTCGCTGGCCAATCAGGGCCTGCTGATCGGCGGCGCCATTCTGACCATCTATATCGTACTCGGCATCCTCTATGAGAGCTTTATCCATCCGCTGACCATTCTGACCGGCCTGCCTTCGGCGGTGCTGGGTGCCGTGGTCGCGCTGCGCTTTGCCGGCATGGACCTGTCGGTGATCGCGGTGATCGGCATCCTGATGTTGATCGGCATCGTCAAGAAGAACGGCATCATGATGGTCGACGTCGCGCTGGAGCTGCGACGAGAAGGCATGTCGGCCAAGGAGTCCATACACAAGGCGTGCCTGATGCGTTTCAGGCCGATCATGATGACGACGTTGGCGGCGCTGATGGGCACGTTCCCGATCGCGCTCGGCACCGGCGCCAGTGCTGAGCTGCGCCAGCCGCTCGGTGTCGCCGTGGTCGGCGGCCTCCTGGCGTCGCAGGCGCTGACGCTGTTCGTCACCCCTGTCATCTATGTCTATTTCGAGAATTTCTCCGGCTGGCTGATGGGCTTTTTCTCCTCGAAGAAGAACAAGCCGGCGCTGCATGCCGTCGCGACCGGCGAGCAGGCGTCGCTGTTCGGCCCCGAGGACCGGCTCATCGAACCCCAGAAGGCCGCCGCCGAATAGGCGATAGCCCGTGGCCCAAGCCGTCATGCTTGCGGCCATGGGCTGGCGATCCTAGTCTGCGGTCATGTCCCATGATCATGACCACGACAACGAACTTGACCCGTTTGCGGCGCGCGTGCGCGCGCTGGAGACCATCCTCACCGAAAAAGGCCTGATCGATCCGGCGGCGATCGACGTCATCGTCGACACCTACGAGACCAAGATCGGGCCGCGCAACGGCGCCAGGGCGGTGGCGAAAGCCTGGAGCGATCCGGCCTTTGCCGAGTGGCTGAAGCGCGACGCGACTGCGGCGATCACCTCGCTGGGCTACACCGGCCGCCAGGGCGAGCACATGCAGGCGGTGTTCAACACGGACGAGACGCACAACCTCGTCGTCTGCACGCTGTGCTCCTGCTATCCGTGGTCGGTGCTCGGCCTGCCGCCGGTCTGGTACAAGGCGCCGCCCTATCGCTCGCGCGCCGTGATCGATCCGCGCGGCGTGCTGGAGGAGTTCGGGCTGACCTTGTCGGCGGAGAAAAAGATCCGCGTCTGGGATTCGACTGCCGAACTGCGCTATCTCGTGGTGCCGATGCGGCCTAGCGGTACCGAAGGCTGGAGCGAGGACCATCTCGCCGAACTGGTCAGCCGCGATGCGATGATCGGCACGGCGGTGGCTAAGGAACCCGGGACAAAGAAGGTACCGGCATGAACGGGCCGCAGGATCTAGGCGGACAGATGGGTTTCGGGCCGGTCGTGCCCGAAAAGGACGAACCGTATTTTCATGCGGATTGGGAGAGGCGGGCGCTGGGCGTGACGCTGACCGCCGGCGCCATGGGCGCCTGGAACATCGACGAGAGCCGGCACGCCAGGGAATCGCTGCATCCGGCCGTCTATTATTCCTCAAGCTACTACCAGATATGGATCAAAGCGCTCGAGGTGCTGCTGAAGCGCCATGGCTTCGTCAGCGAGCGCGATCTGACGGAGGGTCGGGCGGTCGATCCGGCTGCGACTCCCAAAAGGGTGCTGAAGGCCGAAAACGTGCCGGCGGTGCTGGCCAAGGGCAGTCCCTGCGACCGGCCGGTCGAGACGGCGCCGCTCTTCAAGGCCGGCGATCCGGTGCGGACAAGGAATTTCAATCCCACCGCCCACACAAGGCTGCCGCGTTATGCGCGCGGCAAGCACGGAATCATCGAGGCCGTGCGTGACGGCTTCGTCTTTCCTGACAGCAACGCGCGTGGCAACGGTGAAAACCCGCAATGGGTCTATACCGTGGTCTTCGATGGCTTGGAAATCTGGGGCGAGGGCGCCGACTCGACGCTGACCGTCTCGATCGATGCCTGGGAGAGCTATCTTGAGCCGGCCTGAAGGTGCATTGCCGGCGGGTCTGGACGAACCGGTATTCGCCGAACCCTGGCAGGCCGAAGCCTTCGCCATGACGGTGGCGCTGCATGACAAGGGCCTGTTTTCGTGGAGCGAATGGGCCGATGCGCTGTCGGCGCAAGTGAAGAAGCCGGGCGCCGCAAGCGATGGCCACGATTATTACGAGCATTGGCTGGCGGCGCTGGAAACGCTGCTGGTGGCCAAGGGTGTGGCGGGAAAAAGCGATGTCGACAGTCTCGCCGCCGCCTGGGAACGCGCCGCGCATGCGACGCCGCACGGCAAGCCGATTTTGTTGGAGAACGATCCGGGGATTGGTGAGGGATGAAGTCCTCGCAGTGTTTGCGCCGCCCCTCACCTGCCTGCCGGCATCCTCTCCCCGTATGGCGACGGGGAGAGGGGTCGCTCGCGTCGATGGTTTCGCCAATCTTAAGCATCTCATGATGGCGCCGAGGCTGCGGCCAGCCTTTTTCTCCCGGTAGTATACGGGGAGAAATGCCCGGCAGGGCAATGAGGGGCAGCGCTGGCGGTTTGAAGCGATTGCCCTCCGTTCTCAATGCTTGTTCCCTTTACGTTCGGTTTCGGCGCTGTTAGCCTGAGCGCCTCCGGCATTGAGGTGGCGGCCTTGTCTTTCCCTTGCGAATCCGATCTCTCGCGCTGATGGAATTCTCTCCCCAACAGGATGAGGCGTTGAAGGCGGTGGCGCGCTGGCTGAAAGAGGGCCGGCCGCAGGTCTTCCGGCTGTTCGGCTATGCCGGCACCGGCAAGACCACGCTGGCGCGCTATTTTGCCGAGCATGTCGACGGCCAGGTGCAGTTCGCCGCCTTCACCGGCAAGGCGGCGCAGGTGCTGCGTTCCAAGGGCGCGGTCAATGCCCGCACCATCCATTCGTTGATCTACCGGCCGAAGGGCGAGGAATCGGTGTCGGACGAGGTGACCGGCAAGACCTCGATGTCGCCGACCTTCTCGCTCAATCGCCAAAGCCCTATTTCACGGGCGAAGCTGGTGGTCATCGACGAATGCTCGATGGTCGACGAGCAGCTTGGCCGCGACCTTCTGAGTTTTGGCACGCCGATCCTGGTGCTTGGCGATCCGGCGCAGCTGCCGCCGATCTCGGGCGGCGGCTTTTTCACCGAGCGTGAGCCGGATGTGCTCTTGACCGAAATCCACCGCCAGGCGCGCGACAATCCGATCATCCAGCTGGCGCTCGACGTGCGCGAGGGCCGCGAGTTCATGCGCGGCGACTACGGCACCGCGCAGGTCATCGGCAAGGAGGACGTCACCCAGGAGTTGGTGCTGAAGGCGGACCAGGTGTTGGTCGGCACCAACCGAACACGCCGCCGCTACAATCAGCGCCTGCGCGAGCTGAAGGGTTTCAATGCCGATTATCCGCAGGCCGGAGACAAGCTGGTCTGCCTGCGCAACGACCCCGCCAAGGGCCTGCTCAACGGTTCGCTGTGGAAGGTGATGACCTCGTCGCGCGAAACGGTGAAGCCGGGCATCAACCTTCTGGTCTCGCCCGAGGAGGACGATCCCGACCGCGGCGTCGCCAAGATCAAGCTGCTCAAGTCGGCTTTCGAGGATCCGGACGCCGATATCCCCTGGCAGCAGAAGAAGCGCTTTGACGATTTCGACTATGGCTACGCGCTGACCGTGCACAAGGCGCAGGGTTCGCAGTGGAACGATGTCGTGCTGTTCGACGAGAGCTGGGCGTTCAAGGAAACCCGCCAGCGCTGGCTCTATACTGCCATAACGCGGGCGGCAGAGCGGCTGACGATTGTTAGATAGCTGGCGTTAGATAGCCGGCGTCAGGTAGCAGCCGGCGCAGCAGGGCTGAGTGGCGTCGCACCCAGCCATTGCCAGGCATCCGCTTCATCCTCGGCCGCGAAGTGCCTGAACTCGATGGGTGGCGAAGCCGGAAGGAAGTTCCGCGCATCCGCTATCCAGTCGGGCTCACCGATCGTCGCGCACCGGGCGATATGCTCTAGCGCATGAACCGTACCTTGTTTCAGCGTCTCGTCGTCCATATCGATCCAGTCGACGCCCTCATGATCGACCAGCCGCACCAAGACGTCGATCCTCGGGTGCAGCGCGTAGGCAGCCTCCAGCAATCCGAACAGATTTTCGCCGTCGGCGGCCGAGACATGGCCGACGACGTCGATGGCGAAAAGGTCCTCACGGTCGGTTTCGAGGCGGCGGATCGCGGGCACGGATTGGAGAAAATTCATTGGCTGGGTTCCCCCTTGCGAGCAGATGTCATCCCTGGAACACCCGAAAGCCCCTGTCTGTTCCCATCAAAGGCAGTATAGATGCGCTGCACAAACAGCCGGACCTCACGCCATGCCCGCGAAACTCTCGGTCAATCTCAACGCCATCGCCATGCTGCGCAACCGCCGCGACCTGCCGTGGCCGAGCGTCACCGGGCTCGGCCGCCTGGCGTTGGCGGCCGGCGCGCACGGGCTGACGGTTCATCCGCGGCCCGACGAGCGCCACACCAGGCATTCCGACCTGCCGGAGATCCGGGCGTTGATCGACGACGAGTTTCCCAAGGCGGAATTCAACATCGAGGGCTACCCGACCGAGGATTTTCTGGCGCTTGTGGAAAGGCACCAGCCGGAGCAGGTGACGCTGGTGCCCGACGATCCGGCGCAGGCGACATCAGACCATGGCTGGAACTTTGCCGCCGAGGCGGCGTTCCTTAACCCGATCGTCAAGCGTCTGAAAAAAGGGGGCTTCCGCGTGTCGTTGTTTTCCGATCCGGATCCCACCGGCGTCAATGCCGCGCGCGACACCGGCGCCGACCGCATCGAGCTCTATACCGGGCCCTACGGCAGCTACCATTCCGATTCCGCCAAGGCGCGGAAGGAGCTGGAAAGATTGGGAAAAACCGCGGATGCCGCACTCGCCGCCGGGCTCCAGGTCAATGCCGGGCACGATCTGGTGGTGAACAACCTTCCGGCATTGGCAAAGCGCATTCCGGCATTGGCCGAAGTGTCTATCGGACACGGGTTGACAGCCGATGCGTTGGAGTATGGCATGGCCGGCACGGTGGGGCGGTTTCTGAAGGCTTGCGGTTGGTAGCGGTGGAAGGCTCGTGTCGAAGGTGATATCGCATGACAGCAAGCAAGGCGCACCGCGCGATGATCGGGGAGTAGTCGATGGCTCTTTCCAGCATCGGTAGCGAGGCTGAACCCGTCGAACAACCTAACCACTCGCACACTGAACAGCACAGCACCAAAGTTCTGATGCTGGGCGCGCTTGGCGTCGTCTATGGCGATATCGGCACCAGCCCGATCTATGCCTTCCGCGAGGCGCTTCACGCTTCGCCTGGTACCGACACGCGCATAGATGTCCTGGGCGTGCTGTCGCTGATCGTCTGGGCGCTGACGATTATCGTCACCATAAAATACGTCGCTTTCGTGCTTCGCGCCGACAACAAGGGCGAGGGCGGCACGCTGTCCCTGATGGCGCTGGCGCGCAGCGCCTATCCAAAAGGCGCCAAGCTTATCCTCAGCATCGGACTTTGCGGGGCGTCGCTTTTTTTCGGAGACGCTATCATAACTCCGGCCATTTCCGTGCTGTCGGCAGTTGAGGGCCTGGAAGTGGTGACACCGACGCTGGAGGCCTATGTCGTTCCGATCACCTTGGTCATCCTGGCATTTCTGTTCTCCGTGCAGCGCTTCGGCACGGGGAAGGTGGCGGCAGTATTCGGGCCGGTGACGGCGCTATGGTTCCTGGCCATCGGCGTTTCCGGGCTCTACCACCTGATGGATGATCCTTCGGTGCTGTTGGCGATCAACCCGTATTATGCGATCGCCTACTTAGCCGGCACGCCGACCGCCGCTTTCGTGACCGTTGGTGCAGTGTTCCTGGCGGTAACGGGGGCCGAGGCGCTTTATGTCGACCTTGGACATTTCGGGCGCAAGCCGATCGTGCTCGCGTGGTTTTCCGTGGTGTTTCCTTGCCTGCTGCTCAACTACTTCGGCCAGGGCGCCTTTGTATTGGCGAATGGCGGCAGGCCGACCAATCCATTCTTCGAGATGTTGCCGGATTGGGCGCTGATGCCAATGGTCGGCTTGGCAACGGCCGCCACCGTGATCGCCAGTCAGGCGGTGATCTCGGGTGCTTTTTCGCTGGCACGTCAGGCAGTGCAACTCAACCTGCTGCCCCGCATCGAGGTGCAGCACACGTCCGAAATGCAGAGCGGCCAGATTTATATGCCGCGCGTCAACCTGCTCATCGCTATGGGAGTGATGCTGCTGGTTGTCGGCTTCGGCAGCTCGAGTTCGCTGGCTTCCGCTTACGGAATTTCGGTGACCGGCGAGATGCTGATGACAACCATTCTGCTGTTCGTTGTCATGCGCAATTTGTGGAAATGGCAGCTTGGGCTCGCCCTGGCATTGGCGCTGCTGTTCGGCACCATCGACATGGGTTTCTTCCTGGCGAATGTCGTCAAGATCGTGGAAGGCGGATGGGTGTCAATATCCGTTGCCTGCCTCATGGGGCTGATCATGACCACCTGGATACGCGGCAGCCGCTATCTGTTCGACAAGACCCGGCGCAACGAAATCCCGCTCGATTTCCTCGCCGGCAATCTGTTGAAGAAGAAGCCGCAGCTGGTGTCCGGCACCGCCGTGTTCCTGACCAGCGATCCGCAAAGCGCGCCGACAGCGCTGATGCACAGCCTGAAGCACTACAAGGTGCTGCACGAGCAGAACGTCATTCTGTCGGTGGTCACCGCACCGCAGCCGCTGGTGCCCGACAGCGAGCGGGTCAAGATGGAGACAGTCAACGAGTTGTTCATGCGGGTGACGCTGACCTTCGGCTATATGGAGCAGCCCAACATTCCGCGCGCGCTGGCGATCTGCCGCAAGCAGGGCTGGAAGTTCGACATCATGACGACGTCGTTCTTCCTGTCGCGGCGCTCGCTCAAGGCATCGCCCAATTCCGGCATGCCGGTGTGGCAGGACAAGCTGTTCATCGGGCTCGCCCGCTCGGCGGCCGATGCGACGGAGTATTTCCAGATCCCGACCGGACGTGTGGTCGAGATCGGCACGCAGGTGGCGATCTGAGGTTTCCGGCAGCCTTTGACGCCACGCACCGGTCATTGCGGGGCAAGCCCTGCGCTGGGAACATGGTAGCCCTACCGTCACGGCACTTGATATTGCATCGCAGCAAGCGTAGAGCACCGCGCGCTTATCGGAGTGTCGTCCATGGCCCTTACCAATGCTGGTATTGAGGCAGAACCCGTCGAACAATCGAGCCATCCCGAAATCGAACAGCACAGCACCAAAGTTCTGATGCTGGGCGCGCTCGGTGTGGTCTATGGCGACATCGGCACCAGCCCGATCTACGCCTTCCGGGAAGCGCTTGTTGCGTCCTCCGGCGGCGAAATCGCCGAGCGCGGCGATATTCTGGGCGTGCTGTCGCTGATCATCTGGTCGTTGACGATTATCGTCACCATCAAATACATCATGTTCGTGCTCAGAGCCGACAACCGAGGCGAGGGCGGCGTGCTGTCGCTGATGGCGCTGGCGCGCGGCAGTTTCCCGACCCGCTCGGCGATCATCCTGGCCATCGGTATTGTCGGCGCGTCATTGTTCTTCGGTGACGCCGTCATCACGCCGGCAATCTCGGTGCTTTCGGCGGTTGAAGGCATGAATGTCGTTACCCCGACCTTCCAGCCCTACGTCGTGCCGCTGACGCTGGTCATCCTGGCGATCCTGTTTTCGGTGCAGCGCTTCGGGACCGGCGGTGTGGCGCTGATCTTTGGCCCGATCACGGCGGTCTGGTTCCTGGCTATCGGTCTTTCGGGCTTGAACCACATCATCGCCGATCCCGAAATCCTGTGGGCGGTCAGCCCGCACTACATCGTCGCCTTCCTGATCAATTCGCCCGATGTCGCCTTCGTCACCACCGGCGCCATCTTCCTCGCCGTCACCGGCGCCGAAGCGCTTTATGCCGATCTCGGCCATTTCGGCCGCAAGCCCATCGTGCTCGCCTGGCTGGCCATCGTGTTTCCCTGCCTGCTGCTCAACTATGCCGGGCAGGGCGCTTTCGTGCTGGCGAAGAACGGTCACGTCGGCCATCCATTCTTCGAGATGAACGAAGGCTGGACGCTGATCCCGATGGTGGTATTGGCAACCGCGGCGACGGTCATCGCCAGCCAGGCGGTCATATCGGGCGCCTTCTCGCTGACCAGGCAGGCGGTGCAGCTCAATATGCTGCCGCGCCTCGAAATCCTGCACACGTCGGAACGGCAGTCGGGCCAGATCTACATGCCCCGCGTCAATGTTTTGCTGGCTTTGGCGGTGATGTTGCTGGTCGTCGGTTTCGGCGAATCGAGCAAGCTCGCCTCCGCCTATGGCATCTCGGTGACCGGCAACATGCTGGTGACGACGGTGCTGCTGTTCGTCGTCATGACACGCATCTGGAAATGGCGGCTGTGGGTGGCGGTGGCGATGACGGCGGTGTTCGCGTTCATCGACATCGGCTTCTTTGCCTCCAACATCGTCAAGGTGTTCGAGGGCGGCTGGGCGTCGCTTGCGGTGGCCTTCACCATCGTTCTGGCGATGTGGACCTGGGTGCGCGGCAGCCGCTATCTGTTCGACAAGACCCGGCGCAACGAAATCCCGCTCGATTTCCTCGCCGGCAATCTGTTGAAGAAGAAGCCGCAGCTGGTGTCCGGCACCGCCGTGTTCCTGACCAGCGATCCGCAAAGCGCGCCGACAGCGCTGATGCACAGCCTGAAGCACTACAAGGTGCT
Source organism: Mesorhizobium sp. P160187 (assembly GCF_057766425.1). Taxonomy (NCBI): domain Bacteria; kingdom Pseudomonadati; phylum Pseudomonadota; class Alphaproteobacteria; order Hyphomicrobiales; family Phyllobacteriaceae; genus Mesorhizobium; species Mesorhizobium sp. P160187. Next base: position 1,108,263 of record NZ_JBYMDX010000004.1, on the reverse strand, counting down.
GCACGAGCAGAACGTCATTCTGTCGGTGGTCACCGCACCGCAGCCGCTGGTGCCCGACAGCGAGCGGGTCAAGATGGAGACAGTCAACGAGTTGTTCATGCGGGTGACGCTGACCTTCGGCTATATGGAGCAGCCCAACATTCCGCGCGCGCTGGCGATCTGCCGCAAGCAGGGCTGGAAGTTCGACATCATGACGACGTCGTTCTTCCTGTCGCGGCGCTCGCTCAAGGCATCGCCCAATTCCGGCATGCCGGTGTGGCAGGACAAGCTGTTCATCGGGCTCGCCCGCTCGGCGGCCGATGCGACGGAGTATTTCCAGATCCCGACCGGACGTGTGGTCGAGATCGGCACGCAGGTGGCGATCTGAGGGTCTCGAACGGATAAATCGTCGAGGAGGCTAATATGAGCGGCGAATTGGTGCTGGTCACCGGCGGGTCCGGCTTCCTCGGCGCTCACTGCATCCTCGAACTGTTGAAGGCCGGCTACCGCGTCCGCACCTCCGTGCGATCGGCCAGGCGCGAAGCCGATGTGCTCGCCATGCTCAAGGCAGGTGGCACGGAGCCCGGTGACGCCCTTTCATTCGCCCATGCCGATCTGATGGCCGACGCAGGCTGGCCGGCGGCGGTGGCCGGCTGCGATTACGTGCTGCATGTCGCATCACCTTTTCCGCCCGGCGTGCCCACGCATGAGGATGACCTGATCCTTCCGGCACGCGAGGGCGCGTTGCGCGTGCTGCGGGCGGCGCGGGATACCGGGGTCAGGCGCGTCGTGCTCACCTCATCCTTCGCGGCCGTCGGCTATGGCAAGATGCGCGCGGATGGGCAGCCTTTCAACGAGGAAAACTGGACCGATCCGGCAGGCAAGGTCAGCGCCTATGTGAAGTCCAAGACGCTCGCCGAGCGCGCGGCCTGGGATTTCATCGCCGAGCAGGGCGGCGCGCTGGAACTTGCGGTCGTCAATCCCGTTGGCATCTTTGGACCGGTGCTCGGCGCGGACCATTCGACCTCGACCGAATTTGTCCAGCGCATGCTGAACGGCGCCGTGCCTGGGCTGCCGCGCCTGTCCTTCGGCGTCGTCGACGCGCGCGACGTGGCGGATCTGCATGTTCGCGCCATGACCCACCCCCCCGCCAAGGGCGAACGGTTCCTCGCTGTCGCCGGCGATTTCATGACGGTGCGCGAGATCGCGCAGACCCTGAAGACGCGGCTCGGGCCGGCGGCGTCGCGCGTCTCGACGCGGGAGTTTCCCGATTGGCTGGTGCGCATCATCGGGCTGTTCAATCCGGAAGCGGCACAGCTCGCAACGGAACTGGGCAAGATCAAGAACGCCACCAACGCCAAGGCGGTGCGCGTGCTCGGCTGGGCGCCACGCTCGCGCGAAGATGCTTTGATTGCCACGGGCGAAAGCCTGATCCGGCTGGGACTGGTCAAGCGACGTAAGTAATTGTGCGGGAGGCCGAATCGTAAGGGCTCGGCGTCCCGCAACGGCAGCTTTCAGCCGGCCAGTGCAGCCTTGTTCGTCTCCAGAAACTGCTTCAGCGGCACCGACTTTCGGCCGGAGAGTTTTTCGACCGCGTCGGTCACCATGCCGAGGTCACCTGCGCGGGCGGCAGCGTCGAACGACACCAGCACCTTTGCGAAGGGTTCAGGCAGGCCGGCCGACTTCATTCCCTCGGTCAGGGCTTCGTCGGAAAGCTGGATGACCTGGATCGGCTTGCTGGTGACTTCGGTGACCAACGCCGCCACTTCGGCAGCCGTATACGCACTGGGGCCGGTCAGCGTGTAAGTCGCGCTTTCGCTGCTGTCCGAGGCGAGCCCCGCTGCGATCGCCGCCGCGAAATCGTCGCGCGTGCCGTAGGAAATGGCGCCGTCGCCGGCGGAGGTGTACCACTGACCCGATGCCAGAACCTGCGGCAACGCCATGAACAGGTTCTCGTTATACCAGCCATTGCGGAAGATCGTGTAGGGGATGCCGCTCGCCTTGATCGCCTGTTCGGTGTCGTAGTGGTCGGGCGCGAAAACAACCGGCGAACCAGGCTCGGGGTTGGGCATCGAGGTGTACAGCAGGTGGCCGACGCCAGCCTGTTTGGCCGCCGTCACCGCCGCAAGCTGCTGCTCGCGCCGCTTCCCCTGTACCTCAAGTTCGTTGGTCGAGATGACGAGTGCCCGGTCGGCTCCCGCGAAGGCCTCGGCAAGCGATTGCGGGTCGTTGAAGTCAGCGGCTCTGACGACGACGCCGCGCGCCGCCAGATCGGCAAGGTTGGCGGGTGTACGGGTGGTGGCGATGATGCGGTTTGCGGGGACCTTTAATGTGTCCAGCAGGTGGTTGATGACGCCGCGGCCAAGCTGGCCGGAAGCGCCGGTGACGAGAAGGGTTGCGGTCATGGGGGATCCTGAAATTGCGCCGGGTGGCGGGTGCTTCTGACAGTCTCAAAAAGAGACCAGCACTAAAATAAGAATTGACCGGCCACCGTAAAGAAGGCAGTTTTTAGGGAGGTAGGCACCGCCAGGGAACCAGCAGCCATGGACGGCAAGGTCGTCAATCTGAGAACCAAGCTCAATATATTCAAAGCCACCAGCGATGGCGCAAACATTGCCGATTGCCCGGTTCGCGACGTGATGCAGGGTGTGAACGGCAAATGGAGTTCGCTGCTGATGGCGGCGCTCGCCGAGCAGCCCTATCGTTTCGGCGACTTGCGGCGCCTGGTGCCCGACATCTCGCAGCGCATGCTGACCCAGACGCTCCACGATCTGCAGCGCGACGGCTTTGTTCATCGCGAAGTGTTCCCGACCAAGCCGCCAAGCGTCGAATACAGCCTGACCGATCTCGGCCGTTCGATGTTCGGCGCCTTGCATCAACTGATCCTGTGGGCCGAACTCAACCATGGTGCGGTGCGCAAGGCGCGCGCTGCCTTCGACGCCGGTGGCTGATATTTTGGTCCATGCAGCAATGGCTTGATTTGACAATGGCGCTGAAGGATTGTCCCGCCAGTGGTTGGGCGGGCAATGGAAAAATCTCTAGACATCGCGATTGCGGGCGCCGGCCCGGCGGGGCTCGCCACCGCGCTCTTTCTCAAGCGTGCGGGCCATAACGTCACCATCTTCGAACGTTTCGAGGAGCCCAAGCCCGTCGGCTCCGGACTGATCCTGCAGCCGACCGGGCTGAGCGTGGTTGCCGATCTCGGCCTGCTCGACGACATTCTGGCGCTCGGCAGCCGCATCGAGCGTCTGCATGGCGCCGATGCCTCGACCGGCCGCACCGTGCTCGCCGTGCGCTACGACGCGCAGCCTGGCGGCCGCTTCGGGCTGGCGGTGCACCGGGCGGCGCTGTTCAACGTGTTGTTCCGCGCCGTGCAGCGCCAAGGCATCGCCATCGAAACCGGTGTCGAGATCGAGGCGCTGGACGTCGGTGAGCGGGCAAGCCTGATCTTCGACAAGAGCCGAACGGTGGGGGGCCGCAGGGCAGGGCCGTTCGACCTCGTCGTCGACGCCAGCGGCTCGCGTTCGAAGCTGCGCCGGTGCCTCAACGATCCGGCCGAGCCGCGGCAGCTCACTTACGGCGCGTTCTGGGCCTCGCTCGGCTGGCGCCAAGGCTTCGACGAAAATGCGCTGCTGCAGCGCTACGACAAGGCCAGCGTGATGATCGGCGTCCTGCCGATCGGCCGACCGGAGCCGGGCGGGGAAAAGATGGCGGCGTTCTTCTGGAGCCTGAAGCCGGCGGATGCCGAAAACGTGCGCGCGGCAGGGCTCGACGCCTGGAAGGCGAGACTGGTCTCGCTGTGGCCACAGTGCGAGGCGTTCACCAGTCAGATCGACAGCTTCGACCAGCTGTCGCTGGCGCGCTACGGCCACCACACGATGAAGCTGCCGGCCGGCCGCAGGCTGGCCGTCATCGGCGATGCCGCGCATTCGACCAGCCCGCAGCTCGGGCAAGGCGCCAACATGGCGCTGCTCGACGCGGCAGCACTCAGCCATGCCTTGGCACAAACGGGCAACGTCGAGGCAGCGCTGGAAAGCTACGCCCGGGCGCGGCGATGGCATGTCCGAATCTTCCAGCTGCTGTCGCTGGCGCTGACGCCGTTCTACCAGTCGGACGGCACGATGCTGCCCTTCTTCCGCGACAGGCTGGTGGCAACCATCGCCAAAATCCCGGCAGTGCCAAGCGTGCTTGCCTCGATGGTGGCCGGCACGCTGATCGATCCGTTCAGGCGGATCGGGCTAGAGGAGGTGCACTGGCCAGATCATCCGGCGGGATCAGGGTCGAGAGAAACGAATTTCTCGCACGCAGGAATAGACGCAGCCGCTGCGGATAGTCCGGCGCCACGGCACCCTTGATCGAGGCGCGTTCGCTCAACGCCTTGCGCCAGGCCTGGACCCGCAGCTTCCCGTCCAGCAGGCCGAAATTGCCGATCCGGTCGAAGGCGTCGAGATAGCGGAAGACCGGGCCGTAGACGGCGTCGACGAGGCAAAAGCGCTGGCCGCTGAACCACGGTCCGGCCTGGTCGGCCAATTCGTTCTCGACACGATCGAACATGGCTGACAGCGCTGCGGATTCCGCCAGGAAGGCGGCCTCCGTCGATGCCGAGTAGAACCGGCCGATGGCGTTCAATGTCGCCGAGCCGAACTCGATCCAGGCGCGATGCCTGGCGCGGGCGTAGGCGTCGGCCGGATGCAGAGGATTGGCTTGCGTCTCCTCGAGGAATTCGAGAATGACGCCGGATTCGAAGATCACTGTCTCCTCGCCATTTGCGTGGACGATCAGCAGCGGCACCTTGCCCAGCGGCGAAATCGCCTTGAACCAGTCCGGCTTGTTGGCGAGGTCGATGGTGACGCGTTCGAACGGCACGCCCTTCTCAGTCAGCGAGATCGCGGCGCGCTGGACATAGGGGCACAGATGATGGCTGACCAGAATGAGCTTGCCAGTCATTTCATTCTTCTCAGGCATGTCACTCTCCCCAGACATAGTTCAACGCGCCGTCCTCGACGCGCGTCGACAGGAACATCAGTCGCGACGCTTTTAGCGCCGGACCTTCAAGCCGATCGCCGCTTTCCATATCGAAGGCGGCACCGTGCCATTGGCAGACCAGCTTGCCGTCCTTGCAGCCGAGCGGCCCGCCGAAATGCAGGCAGACATTGGCGGCGGCACGGACACGCTCGCCGCTGCGCCAGACATGGACCTCGCGGCCGAAGAACGGTGCGATCAGGCTGCCCGTCTGTGGGACGTCGGCGACTTTGCAAATTTCGTGTTTCATGGATCTTTCCCGGATCGATGCAGTTGCATGCATATAGATGCAAGTGCATTGACCGTCAAGCTTGATGCAACTGCATCTACCGCCTAGGATGGGTCATGATCAAAACAACCACGCCTTCGCCCGAAGCCGTCAAGGCCTGGGCCCGCCTGATGCGGGTTTCGCGCCAGCTCATCGAAAAGGCGGAAGAGGCTTTGAAGACTAGCGGCTTGCCGCCGCTCGACTGGTATGACGTGCTGCATGAACTCGCCGAGGCGGGTGAGGGCGGGCTGCGGCCATTCCAGCTGACCGAGCGCACACTGTTTGCGCAGTATAACATCTCGCGGCTTCTGGCGCGCCTCGAGGCAGACGGACTGGTCGAGAAGCTCAGGGCTGCCGATGACGGCCGCGGCCAGACCATCCGCATCTCGGCCAAGGGCCGTCAGACGCGGCGACGGATGTGGGCTGTCTATGGACGGTCGATTGCGGAATTGGTCGGCGCAAAACTCTCCGCCGAGGAGCTGAAGATACTGGCGAGCCTGCTTGGAGAGCTGCGCCATCCGCCCGCCGATGATTGATCCGTCAGAATCTCGTGGTTTGCTCGGCGGCTCTCACGTCGACGATTTTTCTACCTGACCCCTTGCGTCGAGCATAGGATTGCGCAATATGCCGAACCGTAACGTACGGTACGCCGTTTGAGGCGACCCGGCGACCTCATCGAATGGGCAGGAAATTGTTGCAGGCAAGGGCCGAGATCGATACCAGCGAAGTGCTGACAGAGCGGCAAAAGGCCGTCCTGGACGCGGCTTTGCGGCTGCTGGTCGAGGAGGGCGACAATCTGACCATGACGGCGGTGGCGCGCCGCGCCAGCTGCTCGAAGGAAACGCTCTACAAATGGTTCGGCGACCGCGACGGACTGCTGACGGCGACCGTGCAGTGGCAGGCATCGAAAGTGCGCGTGGTGCCGGTCGACGGTGAGCGGCTCGATCTTGCCTCGCTGACGGCAAGCCTGGAAGGCTTCGCCTCGGACTGGCTGAAGGTGATTTCGAGCGATACCTCGATCGCGCTGAACCGCGTCGCGGTCGGCCATGCCGGATCCGGAAAGGACGATCTCGGCGCCATCGTGCTGGAGAATGGCCGTTTCGCGCTGGCCAGACGGCTGAAGCCGGTGCTGCTTGCCGGCAAGCAGGCCGGGCTGCTCGACTTTACGGATGCCGAAATGGCGTTCCGGACCTTTTTCGGGCTGGTCGCCCGCGACGTGCAGATCCGTCTCCTGCTCGGCGACAGGCTGGAATTGACTGAAGCGGCGATCGGCGGCGATGCCGTCCGGGCAACGCAGCAGTTTCTCGCTCTTTATGGAGCAAAAACCGGGCCGCAAGGCCTCTAATCTCTACGGGAAGGAAGCAAAAGATGCGTGTCTATTACGATCGCGACGCCGATCTCAATCTGATCAAGGGCAAGAAGGTCGCCATCATCGGCTATGGCAGCCAAGGCCGGGCGCATGCGCTCAACCTCAAGGATTCGGGCGCCAAGGAAATCGCCATCGGCCTCAAGGCGGGATCGGCGACGGCCAAGAAGGTCGAGGCCGACGGGCTCAAGGTGATGAGCGTGGCGGACGCTGCCAAATGGGCCGATTTGATGATGATGGCGACGCCTGACGAATTGCAGGCCGACATCTACAAAAACGAAATCGCGCCAAACATACGTGACGGCGCCGCGATTGCCTTCGCGCACGGCCTCAACGTGCATTTCGGCCTCATCGAGCCGAAGTCGACCGTCGATGTCGTCATGATCGCGCCGAAAGGCCCCGGCCACACGGTGCGCGGCGAATACCAGAAGGGCGGCGGCGTGCCGTGCCTGGTCGCCGTCAACCAGGATGCTTCCGGCAACGCGCTCGATCTCGCTCTGTCCTACGCCTGCGGCGTCGGCGGCGGCCGTTCGGGCATCATCGAGACCAATTTCCGCGAGGAATGCGAGACCGATCTGTTCGGCGAGCAGGTCGTGCTCTGCGGCGGCCTGGTCGAACTGATCCGCGCCGGTTTTGAGACCCTGGTGGAAGCCGGCTATGCGCCCGAAATGGCCTATTTCGAGTGCCTGCACGAGGTCAAGCTGATCGTCGACCTGATCTATGAAGGGGGCATCGCCAACATGAACTACTCGATCTCGAACACCGCCGAATGGGGTGAATATGTCTCAGGCCCGCGCATCATTACCGCCGAGACCAAGGCCGAGATGAAGCGCGTGCTGAAAGACATCCAGACCGGAAAATTCACCTCGGAGTGGATGCAGGAATACCGCGCCGGCATGTCGCGCTTCAAGGGCATCCGCCGCAACAATGACAGCCACCAGATCGAGGAAGTCGGCGCCAAGCTGCGCGCCATGATGCCCTGGATTTCCAAGAACAAGCTGGTCGACAAGGCCAAGAACTAACCCGCAGTCGTCAGGATTGGGAGCAAAGAGCCGGCGGAGCGATCCGCCGGCTCTTTCATGCCGGTTTATCGATCAGGACGCTCAGCCATAGTGCCAATGCGGCTTCGGCTCGGTGCCGGTGAACTCTACGCCGATGCGGTCGTCGCGGCGCCAGCGCACGATGGCCTTGTAGCCGATGCCGTCGACCGGCACATAGAGCAGGAACTCGTCCGGCACGCGCGCGTCAATAGACACTTTCAGCTCGGCGCCGCCGGCATGCATGTTGCGCACCGTGCACTTGACCTCGGAATTGGTGAGGCCGGTCAGAATCGTCGCGCCTTTCAGCACGCGCTGCCGGTGTTTGTTTCGCAATTCGTTGTCGGCCATGACGGCACGTCCTTCGCGACCGGATCGGCGCGATCGTCAGATGGGGCACGATATCACGGATAGGCTGAGCCGATAAACATATGGTTAGCGGTGACCGAGACCAGCCGTCTTTCCCAAATGAAAACGGCGCCGCGATGGGGCGGCGCCGTCGTGTATTGTCGTTTATAGTTCAGCTGTAGGGCGACCAGCATTGCTGGCGCGGGCCACCATAGGGCTGGAACGTGTTGTCCCAGGCCCGGTAGGACCGATAGCGGTCGTAGCACCACTGGACATGGGCGCTGGACAGACGCTGCGTGCGGTAATAGCGGCGGGGCGCCGGCTGCACGTAATAGCCGTCATTGTAATAGCCGTTGTTGTAGTAGCCGTTGTTGTAGATGCTGCCGAGGCCGAGACCCAGGCCGAGGCCGAGAACTGCTGCGGCGCCGCTGTCAAAATCACGGCCGCGATGGTGACGGTGATGGCGCCAGCGCCAGTTGTCGCCGCCGTTCCAGTTGCCGCCATTCCAGTTGCCGTTGTTCCAGTTGCCTGACCGGGCAAAGTGACGGCCGTCGTGGCGGCGCCACTGCCAATCGTTGAAGGAGCGGCGGTCATTGCCGCCCGCCCAGCTGTCGCGAACCGGTGTGATGTCAGACAATGCGGTGCTTGTCGGCACCGCCAGGTTTGGCTGCAGGATCGGGCCGGCGGCGGATGGCGCCGTGAGACCCGAGAAAAGACCGAGCGCTAACAGCCCGGATTTGACTGTGGACGAAAAGAGCGAGCTCATTGCACTCTCCAAGTGATACAGGCCCCACGCCCGGATACCCCAGGGAAGTGGCCTATTGATGGACCTTGGCGTCTGAACGGAGGATGAACAGAAAGGTTCCATCAGCCATGACAAGCAGCCCTTGTTTTCATGGGCGCTTGCAGGCAAAGGTCAGTCCATGTCGCTGCGCCTCGCCACTTTCAATGTCGAAAACCTGATGAACAGGTTCGATTTCTCGGGCTTCCGCAACCAGCTCAACGAAGACCGCACGCTGGCGCTTTTCGACATCCAGAGCGAAGCCGAATACCGGATGCTGGAGCAGGCGCGCGCCATCGCGCAATCCGACGATACGCGCCAGTTGACCGCGCTCGCCATTGCCGCCACCCGTGCGGACATCATCTGCATGCAGGAGGTCGACAACATCGAGGCGCTGAAGGCCTTCGAGTACGGCTATCTCTTCAAGATGGTGGGCGAGGGTTACCGGCAGAAATACACCACCGCCGGCAATGATTCGCGCGGCATCGACGTTGCCGTGATGATGCGCAACGAGACCGCGCAAGGTCAGCCGATCGAGTTCGTGCGCATGACCAGCCATGCCTATGTCACGTTCGAGCAGTTCGGATTGCACACGCCTGAACTCGAGGCGCTCGGCAACCTGGCCAATGAACGCATCTTCCGGCGCGACTGCCTGGAGGTCGACATCAAGGTCGGCGGCGTGCCGCTGACGCTTTACCTCGTCCATTTCAAATCGATGGGCTCGCCGCGCAATGGGCTCGACGGCCGCGAGGCGACGATGCCGGTGCGCATCGCCGAGGCGCAAGCGGTGCGCCGCATTATCGACGAGCGCTTCGGCAAAGAGCACGCAGCCGACAAAAACTGGGCGATCTGCGGCGACATGAACGACTACCGGCAGCGGGTGAAGATCGAGGGCGACGCTATCGACGGCTACCGCTTCCAGGTGATCGACGAGAGCCAGTCCTGTATCGATGTGCTCACCGCCGGCGGCTTTTGCGAGAATGTCGTCGAACGCCGGCCGGAGATGGACCGCTGGAGTTTCTACCACACGCGCGGGCCGAAGGAGCGGCATCTGTGCCAGCTCGACTACATCCTGCTGTCGAAAGGGCTGGCGGCGAAGAATGCGACGGCGGTTCCCGACATCATCCGCAACGGCCAGCCCTGGCGCACCATCTTTCCGGCCGGACAGGCGGTGGAGCGCTTTCCGCGCGCCGGCTGGGACCGGCCGAAGGCGTCGGACCATTGTCCCGTCGCAATTACCCTGGACATGGCTTGAGCACGGTGAGCTTCGACCTGCCGCGCAACGTCATCCTGCCCGTCGACGAAATCGACGTCCGGCTCGACCCCGGCCCGCATCCGTTCGAGCGCGACAACGCGCAGGCGATCACTGACAACTGGCGGCGCGAGGTCACGGCCAATCCGGCGTTGTTCGACGGCACGGTGGTGCTGCTCTCGGCGCTCGCCTGGCGCGACAAGCGGATCGTCGGGCGTTGTCACGCGGTGAAGTACTCGACCTTCCTGCTGTGGCGAAAGAACCGGCAGGGGACGGGCGCCGAGCATGCCTATGGCCACGCCATGCTGGTCGCCGGCGACAACGCCCTGGTGGCGATCCGCATGGGCGCGCACACGGTCCCGGCCGGCAGTGTCTACTTCGCTGCCGGCTCGTTCGAGCCGATCGATTTTCGCGATGGCCGCGTCGATGTCGATTTCAACATGATCCGTGAAGTGCGCGAGGAGACCGGGCTTGACCTGACAGGCGCTGCGCGCGGCAAGCGCTACCATGCGCTGTCGACTTCGACCGGCACGGTCCTCTTCCGCCGCTACCACGTCGATGCGCCGGCCGACGAGGTTGCGCGGCGCATCGGCGCCTTCGTCGCGACCGAGACCGAGCCGGAGATCGAGGGGCCGGTGATCATCCGCCACGCCGCCGACCTGCCGGAAGGGCTGGCACCGCATATGAAGCCGCTGGTCGAGTGGCATTTTGGCGGTGGCGGGGGCTAACGGCGCGGATTGTTCTGCGCCGCCTTGCGGTCGTTGCGGGCGGCGACGAGGAACAGGATAACGCCGATGCCCAGCAATCCACCCATGACCATGCCCATCGTCTGGCCGACGACTGCCTGAAAATCGGCGGTGACACGATCGGGATTGGCCATGCCGTAGCGGGCGAGATACCACCAAAGTCCCGCAAGGGCGCCTTCGATGATCACCATCGTCAGAATTAGCCGCGCCTTCTTGCTCATTGCAACTCCTTGACTAGATGCTTTGCTCTAAAATTAGCATCGCAGACCGGACGACAACAAGTATTGCCGATGTCGACAAGCACCCATCCTTGTGGATAGCGGTTGGTTGCGGTGGAGCTGATCTGGCGCTTATTCGTGGCGCAGCGCGTCGATCGGGTCGAGCCTGGCGCCGCGCAGCGCCGGGAAGAAGCCGAACACCATGCCGATCAGCGCCGAAAAACCGACGGCGAGCAGGATGACCGCCGGGCTCGGCGCAAACGGTATGGCCAGCGTTGCCGAGGCGAGGCCGGCCAGCGCCAGGCCGATCAGGATGCCGATAATGCCGCCGAGCAGCGACAGCACCGTCGCCTCGACCAGGAACTGGATGAGGATGTGCTTTTCATGCGCGCCGATGGCGAGCCTGATGCCGATCTCGCGGGTGCGCTCAGTGACCGAGACCAGCATGATGTTCATGATCCCGATGCCGCCGACCAGCAGGCTGACGCCCGCGACGGCGCCCAGCATGCCGGTCATGGTGGTGGTGGCGCTGGCCATGGCGTCGGCGATCTGGGTCATGTCGCGGATCGAGAAATCGTCTTCGCGGTCCGGCGTGATGCGGCGGGTGTCGCGCAAAATGTCCTCGACTCGCGGCTGCAATTCGGTGGTCGGGGTGCGGTCGTCGGCGGCGACGTAGATGTTGTCGATGTCGCGGTTGCCGGCGATGCGGCGCTGATAGGCGGCAAGCGGCATCAAGACGACATTGTCCTGGTCCTGGCCGAAGCCGGTATAGCCCTTGGGTTCGAGCAGGCCGATGATCTTGCACGAGGTGCGGTTGACGCGGATGATCTCGCCCTCGGGTTCGCCGGCGCCGAAGAATTGCTGGCGCACCGTCTCGCCGATCAGGCAGACGCCGGTGCCCGAGCGTGTCTCCGAATCGCTGAATGGGCGGCCCGACACCAGCTTCCAGTCGCGGGCGTCGAGATAGGCGCTGTCGGTGCCGGTGACGCCCGAGGTCAGGCTCTCGGTGCCGAAGATGACGCGGACTTGTTTCTGCGACGCCGGCGCGATGGCGCGCGCGCCGGTCAGGTGGGCTACGAGGGCGGCTACATCCTTGTCGGCCAGAGGCCGTACCGCCTGGTCGAGCCCGCCTGGTCCGCCAGTGCCTGCCGGGCGGCCGGAACGGACGACGAGCAGGTTCGAGCCGAGCTTGGCGATGTCCGACTTGACCTTGGCCGTGGTGCCCGAACCGATGGTCAGCATGGCGATGACGGCGGCGACACCGATGACGATGCCGAGCAGCGTCAGGAACGAGCGCAGCACATTGCGGCGGATGGAGCGCAGAGAGAGGCGGACGGTTTCCCAGATCATGACGCCAACTCCGACTTGGCCGTGTCGGACGCGACGTGGCCGTCGAGGAAGCGGATGGTGCGCTCGGCATAATCGGCGACATCGGCCTCGTGGGTGACCATGGCGATGGTCAAGCCGAGCTCCCGGTTCAGCCGCGTCAACAACTCCATGATCTCATGCGTGCGGGCGGTGTCGAGATTGCCGGTCGGCTCGTCGGCGACGAGCAGCGTCGGCCTGGTGACGATGGCGCGCGCGATCGCCACGCGCTGTTGCTGACCACCGGAGAGTTCGGCCGGCGTGTGATGTTCGCGCCCGACCAGGCCGACCTCCGCCAGCGCCTGCATGGCAAGATCGCGGCGCTCGCGGGCCGGCGCGCCGCGATAGATCAGCGGCAGCTCGACATTTTCCGCCGCCGTGGTGCGCGGCAACAGATTGTAACCCTGGAAGACGAAGCCGATATAGAGATTGCGCAGAAGCGCCCGGCGGTTGCGGTCGAGCCGCCCGGCGTCGATGCCCATGAAGGAGTAGGTTCCGGCCGTCGGCGTGTCGAGGCAACCGATGATGTTCATCGCGGTCGATTTGCCCGAACCGGACGGGCCCATGATGGCGACGAATTCGCCACGCTGGATGGCGAGGTCGACGCCGGCCAGCGCATGGACCTTGGCTTCGCCCTGGCCATAGCTCTTCCAGACCGTGTCGAAACCGATGAGGCCCGCCATGGCGTCAGCTCCGCAGCTGCGAGGTCGTGATAACCTCTGCACCTTCATCCAGCCCGGAGGTGATCTCGGTCAGTTCGCCGTCGGTGGAGCCGATCTTCACGTTGACCGGGTGCGGCCGGCCGTTCTCCAGCACATAGAGCGTGCGTGAGCCGTCGGTGGGCGCCTTCACCGGCTGGCGGCGGTTGCCGCCACGACCCATGCGGCCGGTGAACAGATCGCTGAGGCTCCACGCGCGGGCAGCAGGTGCCGATGGCCGATAGCGAAACGCTGTTGAAGGCACGGTGAGCACGCTCTTGGCCTGCCTGGTGACGACCGAAACCGTGGCGGTCATGCCGGGCCGCAGCAAAAGCTCGTTATTGTCGACTTCCAACCGTGCATTGTAGGTGACGACGCCGTCGGTGGTGACCGAGGCGTAGGAGATGTCGCGGATCTCGGCGTCGAACGGCCGCTCCGGAAAGGCATCGACGGTGAAGCGTGCATGCTGGCCTGGTTTGACCGCGCCGATATCGGCCTCGTCGACCGCCGCCACCAATTCCATGTTCCTCAAATCGGCGGCGATGATGAACAGAACCGGCGCCTGCAGCGAGGAGGCGACCGTCTGGCCGGGGTCGACGGAACGCGTCAAGACGATGCCGTCGATCGGCGCATAGATGGTGCTCTTGGCAAGGTCGGTCTGCTGCGCCTTGAGATCGGCCTGGGCGATGGCGAGATTGGCCTGCGCACTATCGAGCGCCGCCTTGGAGCGGTCGCGCGTGGCAGTCGCCGCCTCGAGCGACTGATCGGTCGCCATGCCACGCCTGGTCAGTTCGGCCGCGCGGGTGAGGGCGCTTTCGTTCTCCTTCAGGGTTACCGTGGCGTCCTCGACATTGGCGGCAGCGGCCTTGGCCGAGGCTTCGGCGCGTTCGATCTGGACCTCGAGTTTCACCGTGTCGAGCGTCGCCAGCACGTCGCCCTCCTTGACCTGCTGGTTCTCCTCGGCGGAGACCGAGCGGATGATACCGGACAGCTCGCTTGAAATGTCGACCTGGGTGAGGGGCTGCAGCGTGCCGGTCGCCGAAACCGCGACGGTGAGGTCGGCAATGGTAGCCGGCGTGGTGGTGTAGTCGATCTTGGCCGGGGAGCCGGCAAACCACTGGTAGCCAGCCAACCCGGCGGCAAGTGCGATCAGCGCCAGCAGCGCGTAAAGCCAGCCACGGCGGCGCGTCTTGCGCACACCACTCTGGTCAAGTCCAAGCGCCGCCTCGATGGCGGAATCCGATTCCGTCTTTGGCAGATTGACAAGCTGGTCCACGCCGGACCCCTATGAAAACGTAATGTCCCTATATGTGCACAGATCAGGCTTGGTGGTTCGAATATCAAATTAAATTTCGGCCATGTTCGGATTGAGGCGGAAGGTTTTCCAAGATGCAGACGCGCAATTACTTGCTTTACGATGTGTTTACGACGGAACGGCTGGCCGGCAATCCGCTGGCCGTCGTGCTCGACAGCCAAGGGCTGGATACAGCCGCCATGCAGGCCATTGCGCGCGAGTTCAACCTGTCCGAATCGGTCTTCGTGCTGCCGCCGGACAATCCAAAACATCGCAACCGCATCCGCATTTTCACGCCCGACTATGAGATGCCGTTCGCCGGACATCCGACAGTTGGCGCCGCGATCGCGCTGGCCGAACTGACAGGCGAGGGCGAAGCCGGCATCTTCGTGCTGGAGGAGAATATCGGCCCGGTGCGCTGCGCCGTCAGCCGGCACGATGGCGCCACCTTTGCCGAGTTCGACCTGGCGAAGCTGCCGGAGCCGCTGAAGCTCGATGCCGACCCGGAGGCGATCGGCGCCGCCCTCGGGCTGGCGCCGCACGAGATCGGCTTCGAGAATCACCTGGTGTCGTTCTGGTCGGCAGGCGTGCCTTACGTCACCATTCCGGTCGCCAATCTGGAGGCTGCGGCCCGGGTCAAGCTCGACAACCAGGCTTGGTCCGAACTGGCGCCGCGCAAGAGCGAATGGGCTTTCGCCAGCCCGTATGTCTATTGCCGCCAGACGGTGAAGCATGACAGCGCCTTCCATGTCCGTATGATCGTGCCGGGCACGCCGTCCTATGAAGACCCGGCGACCGGGTCGGCGGCGGCGGCCTTTGCCGGCGCCATCATGCAGTTCGATGGCCCGACCGACGGCATTTCGCAGCTGTGGATCGAGCAGGGGCTGGAGATGGGCCGGCCATCGCGTATCCGGCTCGAACTCACTGTCGAGGGCGGAAAACTGGCCTCGGCGCGCATCGGCGGCCATGCCATCAAGGTGGCGGAAGGCAAGCTGTTCGTTTGAGCCCGTGGCTGAGATCGTCGCTGTCGGCGATCCTTCAAGCCCCCCTCTGTCCTGCCGGACATCTCCCCCACGAGGGGGGAGATCGGATGTCGCATTGGCTTTCGCCAATCTCCAACGCCGAAAGACAGGCGAAACGGCAAGGCTGCCAATCTCCCCCCAAGTGGGGGAGATGCCCGGCAGGGCAGAGGGGGGCGCTGTCCCGCCGACGACTCTGGTTTTTGCTTCGCTGCAACACTCGAAACCGAAGCCCGGAGCGATTTGTCGGGAAATGATTCCGGCAGGGCTGGACAGGACCGGTATCGGCGGCTATATGCCCGCCAACGCCGGTTTTTGCCGGCCGAGTGGGTGCGTAGCTCAGTTGGTAGAGCAGCTGACTCTTAATCAGCGGGTCCACAGTTCAATCCTGTGCGCACCCACCAAATTTCTAGAAAAGTTGGTGGAAGACCTTGGTATCAGAGACGCTTTAACGCGTCTTCGGCATGCGTCGGTGGTGGCGCGAGCCTGCCGAGGGCATTCCGGTGTAGACTTGCTATTCCGGTGATCCTCTGAGCCGCGCGCCCAGAAACGAGGCGACCGGTTCCACGGCGCAATGTCATTTCGGCCTACAATTTGCCGTGTCAAAGGCCGCGATTGCTACGTCGAAAAACCCGACGCAGAAATCTGCCGAACCGAAAAGCGATCCCGCCATCCGTGCTCTGACGTCCATCAGCATCGACGCGGGCTTTTCTTCTTGAGAAGTCGCTGATCAGCCACCAGAAGAATACCAGAAAGACAACGAGGATAGCGGTGTCGAGCGGTCCATAGGTTGTGTATCCGCTACGCCGATACACACCGGCAAGAACCGCGGCGATAGCTATAGCAGCAGCAAGCGGACGGAGCTTCATCATCCTCCAACTCTACTGAAGAGTTTTCAGGAATAAAAGATGCTTCTTACCAAGGCGGTCCCCTAAACCGCTCTGGTTTACTTCTCCGAAACGCCAGCCTCGGCAAAACTCGCCATCCTCGCATGGCATTCCAGTGCCGAGCGGACGATGTTGACGGCGAGGCAGGCGCCGGAGCCTTCGCCGAGCCGCATGCCGAGGTCGAGCAGCGGCGGCAGGCCGAGCGCTTCGAGCAGGCGGCGGTGCCCGGATTCGGCCGAGACATGGGCGGCGATGGTGTGGGCGAGGCCTGAGGGGTGCAGTCGCGCCAGGGGAGCTGCCGCTGCCGTGCAGACGAAGCCGTCGAGCAGCACCGGGACGTTCTTGCGGCGGGCGGCGAGCGTGGCGCCGAAGATGGCGGCGAGTTCGCGGCCGCCAAGGGCGGCGGCGATCTTCAGCGGGTCGGACAGCGCGTCGGCATGGCGCTTGAGGCCGGATTCAATGGCGGTGACCTTGCGCTTCAGCCCGGCATCGTCGACGCCGGTGCCGCGCCCGGTCCATTTTTCAGCGCCGCCGCCGAACAGGGCGGTCGAGATGGCGGCCGCCGGCGTGGTGTTGCCGATGCCCATCTCGCCGAAACAGACGAGGTCGAGGTCGTTCGTCACCGCGTCATAGCCAGCCGAGACGGCGGCGAGGAAGTTTTTTTCGTCCATTGCCGGCACGTCAGTGAAGTCGCCTGTCGGATGATCGAGATCGAGCGGGATGACGTCGAGTTCCGCGCCGGCGATGCGGGCAAGCTGGTTGATGGCGGCGCCGCCGCCGGCAAAATTCGCCACCATCTGCACGGTCACTTCCGACGGGAAGGCCGACACGCCCTGCGCGGTGACGCCGTGATTGCCGGCGAACACGAAGACTTTGACGCGGTCGAGTTTCGGCATGTCGCGGCCCTGCCAGCGTGCCAGCCAGGCGGCGAGGGTTTCCAGCCGGCCCAGGCTGCCTTGCGGCTTCGTCAGCGTGTCCTGGCGGCGGGCGACTGCATTGGCCGCGGTATCGCTGCCGGCAGGCAGATCGAAACAGGCGGCGCGCAGTTCATCGAATGATTTGAAGGGCATGGGGAAGGAATCTCCGGGGAAGAATCAGGACAGGGAAATGGAAGCGACGAGCAGGACCGTGATCTCGCCCAACTGCTGCAGGGCGCCGATCGTGTCACCGGTGTGGCCGCCAATCTGGTTGAGGCAGAGCGCGCGCAAGGCGCTGAACACGAGAGCGAGCAGGATCAGTGCGGCAAAGGCGCCGCCGAGCCCCAGGGTCAGAAGCGGGATGGCGCCGAGCACGGCGCCGAGAACAGCTGTCTGGGTCGAGACGGTCCCGGCGCCGGCAGACAGGCCGTCACTGCGCGCCGCCGGCGCCAGATGCATGAACGCGCCGAGCAGGCCGCGCGATGCGGCGTGGGCGGCGATCAGCGCGAAGAGCACGCCTGTCGGATTGGCCAGTTGCGACAGCGCGCTCCAGCGGATGAGCATCGACAGGCCAAGAGCTGCTGCGCCATAGGCGCCGATGCGGCTGTCGCGCATGATCTCCAGTTTTTTATCGCGTGTCTTGCCGCCGCCAAAGCCATCTGCGACATCGGAAAGCCCGTCCTCATGCAGGCAGCCCGTGGCGAGCAGGGTTGCTGCAAGCGCAAGGGCTGCTGCCGGGCCGGGGGCAAGGCCGAGTTGTACGCCCGCGGCGTAGACGACAGCACCAGCCACAGCGACGGCGAGGCCGGCGACAGGCGCCGCCCAGATCGCATCGGCCAGGCTGCGGCCACGAAGGTCGAAGACCGGCAGCGGCAGCCGGGTGAAGAAGACGAGGCAAAGCGCGACGTCGTCGAGCGCTTGCCGGGGCGAGGGCACGGAGGTCATGCACCCCTCGCAATGGCGTGGAAGAAGGTGCCGCTGACATGGCCACGGCGATAGCCGGAGGTGCCGAGTGGATTGCCCTGGCCGTCGGCGAGGTCGGCCAGCGGCTCGTCATTGCCGGTGGCGATCATCTGCGCATAGTGGAATTCATGGCCACGGATCAGCGCGCCTTGCGGCCCCAGCGGACAGGCGACCCGCAGGCGTGCCTCGCGGTAGCCGAGGTTCATCTTGCGCTTGGCAAAGCTGGTGGAATGGCCGAGCAGGCCAAGCATGGCGTGCGTCTCGCCGGCCGCGTCCTCCAGCGCTTCGCCCAGCACCATGAAGCCGCCGCACTCGCCATGGATCGGCTTGGTCTCGGCAAACCTGGCCATGCCAGCTCGGAAATTGGTCGCCGCCGCGAGGCTGCCGGAGTGGAGCTCGGGATAGCCGCCGGGCAGCCAGCAGACATCGCAATTCTGCACCGGTGCTTCGTCGGCTAGCGGCGAGAACGGCACGATCTCGGCGCCGGCCTGACGCCAGTGGGCGGCGACGTGCGGATAGAGGAAGGTGAAGGCGGCGTCTTCGGCGAGCGCGATTCGTTGGCCGGGCGGCTGCAAGGCATGTTCGAAACTGCCTGATGCCGGCGAAAACGGCGCGGCCAGCGCCATGATGGCGTCAAGGTCGAGGGATTTCTCGACCATGTCGGCGAGGCGGTCGAGATGCGTCATCAGGTCGGCATATTCGCCGGCCTGGACGAGGCCGAGATGGCGCTCCGGCAAATTGAGCGTGGGATCGCGCAGGATGGCGCCGACGACCGGCAGGCCGAGCGTTTCGATCGCCTCGCTGCACAGCTTGCGGTGGCGCTCGCTGCCGAGACGGTTGAGCACGATTCCGGCCATGCGCACATCCGGGTCGTAGGTGGCAAAACCCTTGGCGACGGCGGCCGCCGTCGTCGACTGTCCCGAGACGTCGAGCACCAAAAGCACCGGCAGGTGGTAGAGCCGCGCCAGATCGGCGGCCGAGCCGGTGCGGCCTTGTCCGGCCGGGATGCCGTCGAACAGGCCCATCGCGCTTTCGAGGAAGATAAAATCGGCATCCTCGGTGGCATTGCCGGCCAACGCGTTGAGCAGGTCAGGCGACATCGCCCAGCTGTCCAGGTTGACGCCGGACAGACCGGTTGCGGCGGTATGAAAACCCGGATCGATATAGTCGGGGCCGGACTTGGCGCCGCGCACCTTGATGCCGCGCCGGGCGAGCGCGCGCAAAATGCCGATGGTGACGCTGGTCTTGCCGGAGCCGGAACGCGGAGCGCCGATGATGATGGCGCGGGTCATGCGTTACCCGCCAGTGCTGCGCGCATGGCGACGATGCCGCCGACGACAATGAGGGCCGGCGAGGCCAATTCCGCCGCGGCGGCCGCTTCGGAAATGGTGGCGAGTGTCGCGACGACGGTCCGCTCCTGCGGTGTCGTCGCCGAAACGATGACAGCCGCCGGCGTCGACGGCGCCAGCCCGCCTTCGAGCAGCGACGCGGCGATAACAGGCAGATTGGCCATGCCCATATAGATGACCACCGGCTGGCCGGTGCGGGCGATCGCGCCCCAGTCGAGATCGTCATCTGTGCCGGCGGCATGACCTGTCGCCAGGATGATCGCCTTGTTGATGCCGCGCATGGTTGCGGGAATGCCGGTGGCGGCCAGCGCGCTCAGCCCCGATGTCAGGCCGGGCAGGACGCGGAACGGGATTTTTTCGCGCGCCAGCGCCAGCGCCTCTTCGCCGCCACGGCCGAAAATATAGGGATCGCCACCCTTCAGCCGGACGACGCGGCGGCCATCGCGCGCCAGCCGCACCAGCAGAGCGGTGATGTCGTCCTGCTTCATCGACGGCTTGCCGCCGCGCTTTCCCGCAAAGAACAGTTCGGCCTTTTCCGCGACAGCGACGACGTCGGGCGAGACCAGCGCGTCGTAGACCAGCGCATCTGCCTCGGCTAAAGCCGCCAGCACTTCCAGCGTCAGGCAGCCGGGATCGCCGGGGCCGGCGCCGGCCAGCCAGACATGGCCCGGCTCAAGCCGGCGCGGCTTGAAGTTCAGCCGGGCAAGGGCCTGTTCGAGCGTGGTGTTTTCGCTTTTACCGCTCACAATCCGTCCCGTCCCCGGAAACGCCGCTGATAGTGGGCGTCGTACAATGAACTCTCGTCAAAACCTTCCGCTGCCAGCGAGCGGCCGACGAAGATGATCGCCGTGCGCTCCATCGGGTCGGCGGCGAGCAGTGCCTCGATCGTGGCGAGCGTGCCGGTCAGCACGCGCTCGTCCGGCCATGAAGCGCGAAAGACGATCGCCACCGGGCAATCGCCGCCATAATGCGGCGACAATTCGGCGACGACTCGGTCGATGGCGTGGATGGCGAGATGAATGGCCAGCGTCGCGCCGGTGCGGCCGAAGCCGGCCAGCGTTTCGCCCGGCGGCATTTTCGAGGCGCGGCCGGAGACGCGGGTCAGCACCAGGCTTTGCGCCACCTCGGGAATGGTCAGTTCGCGGCGAAGGGCTGCGGCTGCGGCGGCGAAAGAGGGAACGCCCGGCGTCAGCGTGTAAGGAATGCCGTGTTTTTCCAGCCGGCGGATCTGCTCGGCCACGGCGCTCCACACCGAGAGGTCGCCGGAATGCAGGCGGGCGACATCGTGGCCGGCCTGGTGGGCTGTCACATATTCGACCTCGATTTCGTCGAGTGACATCGGCGCCGTATCGATCAGTTTGGTCCCCGGTGCGCAGTGTTGCAGCAATTCCGGCGCGACGATCGAGCCGGCATGCAGACAGACCGGGCAGCTTGCCAGCAGCTTGGCGCCGCGCAGTGTGATGAGGTCGGCGGCACCGGGACCGGCGCCGATGAAATGCACGGTCATGGCGCGTCTCCGCTGATGGCGATGGCGCAGGTGACCGGGCCGAGCACGGTGCGTGGACCAAGCAGCTTTGCACCGGGGCCGGCAACGGCAAGGGCGGAGGCTTCTGAGACGGAGGGTGTGCCGGCGAGGTCCTGCGAGAGATCGGATTTGCTGAGTGCCTCCGACGAGACGGCCTGAAGTGCTGCGTCATCAACGATGATGACGGGAAGGTGAAGCGTGCGGCCAGCGGCAGAGATCGCTTCTTCGTCTTTCTTGAGCGCGGCGGTCGCCAAGGCCGACAGCGCCGTTATCGCCAGCCCGTGCGCTTCGAGGGCGGTTTCGATCGCCGCGAGCACGTCTTCGACGCTCACGCCCTTCCGGCTGCCGATGCCCGCCACCATCATGGCTTCACCCAGCTCCACTGGGTGACCGGCATGGCCGGGCGCCAGGCCTGCATCGAACCGACAGGAGAAGCGCGGGAAATGGTGATGCGGGTAAGGTCGCCGCCGCGCTTGATGTGCTCCGCGAGAAGCAGCGCCTCCATCTCCAGCGTCACCGCATTAGCAACGAGACGGCCACGGGATGGCAGCGCCTTGATGGCGGCGTTCAGTACGCCGGCGTCGCTGCCACCTCCGCCGATGAAGATCGCATCCGGCGTGTCCAGCCCGGCCAGTGCCTTGGGCGCCGACCCTTCCACCACGACAAGACCGGGCACGCCGCAATGCGCGGCGTTGCGGATGATGCGGGCGGCGCGGTCGCTGTTGGCCTCGATGGCGATAGCGCGCATCGAGGGGTGAGCGAGCATCCATTCGATGCCGATGGAGCCGGAACCGGCGCCGATGTCCCACAGCGATTCGCCACGCCTCGGCGCCAGCGCCGCAAGCGTCATGGCGCGGATGTCGTGCTTGGTGATCTGGCCGTCGTGCTCGAACAGATGGTCGGCGCGGCCAACGGTCAGCGGCAGGATGGGGGCCTCTTGTGTTGATTCAAGCTCAAGCGCCAGCACGTTGAGTGGATTGATGTCTCTGAGATCGAAAGCGTCGGCACGTGCCGAGCGAAGCTTCTCGTTCGGTCCGCCCAGCGCTTCCAGAACGGTCAGCCGCGAACCGCCGAAGTCGAGCTCTACGAGCAGGCGCGCTATTGTCGCTGGCGCGTCGCCGTCCGATGTCAGCGCCAGGATGCGCGCCCTGGGATGCAGCAGCGGCCGGATCAGGTCGAGCGGCCTTCCATGCAGCGAGATCGTCTCGATGTCCTGCAACGCCCAGCCGAGCCGGGCGGCAGCCAGCGAAATCGCCGATGGCGCGGGGATGACATGCATCTCTTCAGGCTTGACCTTGCGGGCAAGGGTGGCGCCGACCCCGTGGAAGAATGGATCACCGGAGGCGAGCACGCAGACGCGCCGGCCGGCCAGCGCCAGCACGTCTGCCATGTCGGCATCGAATGGCACCGGCCATGGGCGCTGCTCACCCTTGATGAGCGAAGCCACCAGCGCCAGATGCCGCTTGCCGCCGAAGACGGTCTCGGCGTCAGCGATCTGCCGCTTGGCCTCGTCGCCGAGACCCGCTAAACCGTCCTCGCCGATGCCGACGATTGCGAGCCATTTTGGCGTGGGCTGTTTTTTTGACATGTCGCGCCGCCCCTCATTCGCCTGAGGCGTTCGTCGTTCGAAAAGTCAAGCAATTGACTTTTCGTCTGCCAGCCAGACCACTCCTCACCTCCCCGTGTGGTGACGGGGAGAAGGGAGACGCTCCGGCGCTGACGCCTCCCTCTCCCCGTTCTTCACGGGGAGAGGGTAGGGGTGAGGGGCAGCGCCGACGCTGTTCAACATGGTGCTCATGAAGAAGATTCTGATCCTTGGCGGCACGACAGAAGCGCGCCAATTGGCCGAAAAACTGGTGGAAGATTTCCGTGTCACCCTGTCGCTGGCCGGCCGCACCGAAAGCCCGGTCGCGCAAGGCGTGCCGGTGCGCAGCGGCGGATTTGGCGGCGCCGACGGGCTGGCCGCCTATCTCAGGGAGGCGGGCATCGACCTGCTGATCGACGCCACACATCCCTATGCGGCGCAGATATCCGCCAATGCGGCGCAAGCCTCGCGCCTGACCGGTGTGCCGATCCTGGCGCTGCGCCGTCCCGGCTGGAAGCCTGTCGACGGCGACCGCTGGACGCAGGTCGATAGGACAGGCGATGCGGTGCACGCGCTTGGATCGACGCCGCGCCGCGCCTTCCTGACGCTCGGCCGGCAAGAGGTCGCGGCTTTCGAGGCGGCGCCGCAGCATCACTACCTCATCCGCAGCGTCGATCCGGTCGAGCCGAAACTGGCGGTGCCGGATGCGGCCTACCTGCTGGCGCGTGGGCCGTTTCGCGAGGCGGATGAACGCGCTCTGCTCGAGGAGCACCGCATCGATGTCGTCGTATCCAAGAACAGCGGCGGCGAGGCCACCTACGGCAAGATCGCCGCGGCGCGGGCGCTCGGTATCGAGGTGGTGATGGTGCGCAGGCCCTTCCTGCCGGAGGTGCCTTCGACCGAGACCGTCGATGAACTCGCCGCTCTTGTTGATAAATTTTGGGTCGATCATTTGCTCGACCCCGTCGCGGAGCGCGGCGTGTAGACCAGCGCCGGTTTGTCGCCGCGCTTGATGATCCGTGTTTCCGGCGAACCGATGATGATGCAGGTCGCCATGTCGGCTTTTTGCGCGTCGACATCGGCCAGCAAAAAGACCTCGATGCGCTCGTCCGGGCGGCCGGCGGCGCGGCCGAAGATGACCGGCGTGGTGCCGGGCAGGATGGCGGCCAGGCATTCGAAGGCACGACCGAGCTGCCAAGGGCGCGCCTTGCTGATCGGGTTATAGAGCGCGATGACAAAGCCGGCGCCGGCCGCCGCCAGCAGGCGCAGTTCGATCAAGTCCCACGGCTTCAGATTGTCGGACAGCGAGATGGCGCAGAAATCATGGCCGAGCGGCGCGCCGATGCGGGCGGCAACCGCCAGCATGGCGGTGACGCCCGGCACGACAGTGACATCGACGGTGCGCCATTCGGCCGGACCGGCCTCGATCGCCTCGCAGACGGCGGCCGCCATGGCGAACACGCCGGGATCGCCGCCGGAGACGACGGCGACGTCATGGCCGTCCGCCGCCTTTACCAGCGCGTCCTTGGAGCGGGCGAGTTCCTCGCGATTGTCCGAGGCGACGCGGGTTTGATCCGGGCGAAGATCAAGCCGGTCGAGATAAGGCTTGTAGCCATAGAAGAACTTTGCCTCGGCGACGGCGCGGCTGGCTTGCGGCGTCACCTGATCGGCATTGCCGGGCCCAAGGCCGATGACGGTGAGCCGGCCGCTCACGGCGTGCCTCCCATAACGCCAGGCCGGCCGGACCAGCCGGCGACCAGCACGATGGCGAAATAGGGGGCCTTGTCGTCCGGCTTGTCGGCGAGCTTCAACGAAACGCTGCCGGCCATGGTGCCGCGCTCGACATAGACGGCGCGGGTCAGTTTGCCGGTGGCTTCCAGCGCCCGCCTGATCTTGGGCAGGTTGCGGCCGACCTTCATGATGACGGCGGCATCGGTGTCGGCGAGACGGCGTGTCAGTTCGAATTCGCTCATCGTGCCGGGCAAAACCGTCAGCACATCGTCGCCCTGGACGATAGGCACGCCGGTCTGCGACCAGCAGCCCGACATGGCGGTGACGCCGGGGATGACTTCGGTCGGGAAGCAGTGTGCCAGCCGGACATGCAGGTGCATGTAGGAGCCGTAGAACAGCGGGTCGCCTTCGGAGAGCACGGCGACCATGCGGCCGGCTTCGAGGTGTTCGGCGACCTTCTCGGCCGACTCCTCGTAGAAATCGGTGATCTGCGAACGGTAGTCGTCGTGATCCTTGTCGATCTCGGTGGTGACGGGATAGAGAAGCGGCAGTTCCAGCATGTCCGGCCGGAAACGCGCCTCGACGATGGCGCGCGCGTTGCTGTTGTTGCCGCGCTTGGCGAAATAGGCAACGACATCGGCCGCGGCCAGGACGCGCGCGGCTTTCAGCGTCAAGAGTTCGGGATCGCCGGGACCGGTGCCGACGCCGACGAGGCGGCCTTTTGCCAGATCTTCTTTGACAGCTGCGTTCACAGGCCGGGCCTCGCCAGCGAATTGAGGGCGGCTGCAGTCATGGCGCTGCCGCCAAGCCTGCCGCGCACGATGGCGTAGGGCACGCCATAGGAATTCTGCACCAGCGCATCCTTGGATTCGGCGGCCCCGACGAAGCCGACCGGCATGCCGATGATCGCCGCCGGCTTCGGCGCGCCGTCGCGCAATTTTTCCAGGAGATAGAACAGTGCCGTCGGCGCATTGCCTATGGCGACCACCGAACCGGCCATACGCTCGCCCCACAGATCGATTGCCGCCGCCGAGCGGGTGTTGCCGATCTCCTTGGCAATGTCGTGCGTGCGCGGGTCGCGCAAGGTGCAGATCACCTCATTGCCGGCCGGCAGCCTGGCGCGGGTGACGCCATGCGAGACCATTTCGGCATCGCAGAAGATCGGCGCGCCGGCCGCCAAGGCGCTGCGGGAGGCGGCGACGAAATCGCTGGAGAAAACAAAATGACTTGATGCTTCGACCTGGCCGCAGGCATGGATCATGCGGATGGCAACGTCCGCCTCGGCCTCGGAAAAGCGGGACAAATCGGCCTCGGCGCGGATGATGGCAAAAGAGCGCTCATAGATGGCGTTGCCGTCATGGATGTAGTCGTAGGCGGCCATGCTTATTCCTGTCGGTAGCTTTCGGCGATTGCCGCCGGCCCGAGCCTTGTCAGGCAGGCGGCGGCGGTTTCGCCCTGAAATCGTGCGCTGCGGACCATCGCCGCGACGCGACTGACGCAGCGTGCGGCGTCATAGCCCGGCCTGTAGCCCGCAGGAAGGGCCTTTGCCGTCGCGTTCACGACAAGTCCGGCTCCGATTTCGCCGCCGACGATTGTTAGCGCGGCAGAGCCGGGGTGAGCGCAGCCCTTGGCGCAGCCGGAAATGTGCAGTGTGAAGTCGAGGATATCAGCGTTTTCGGCGGCGATTGTCTCGGCGATGTCGCGCGTGGCGATGCGGCCGGAGGCACACGCAGGGGTGCCGGGGCAGGCGGCGATGCGGGTGCGCGGGTCGGCGGCGGTGGTGACGAAGCCGAGCGCGGTGGCGGTGGCTTGCAGGAGGTGGTTTGCGGACGATGGTTGGCCGAGGAAAAGCAAGGCGCGGCCGGGGGCGAGGCGGATTTCGGCGACGCCGAGGGACAGGGCGCTTTGGGCGAGGGCGATGAGTTTTTCGGCCGGCACGCTGCCATAGGGGAGGGCTATGCCGAGAGCGGTGGTGTCGTTGGATAAGGGGAAAAGACCGATAGGCCGGCGATCCTGCACACCCCCCTCCGTCCTGCCGGACATCTCCCCCTCAAGGGGGGAGATCGGCAGCTTCGACGCCGGCTTTTCCTTAACAACACCGGAGATTAGTGAAATCATCGGTGAAAGCGTAATCTCCCCCCTTGAGGGGGAGATGTCCGGCAGGACAGAGGGGGGCGCCTCGCGCAAACTTGTCAAACATAGCCAATCGGCAAGAGATGCCAATTGCCTCTCAGACAAATCCTTTGCATGGGCGTCGCGGCCCTTCTCTGCAACCATTCGAAGAGCAGCGACAGTGATATCGCGCGCTGCATCGTCCCCAACCGTCGCAAGCAGTCTCGCGCTTTGGCCGTCAACAGCGACAGATACAGTCCACAGAACGCTAGCGCCGTCCCGCACCGCCTTCAGCCTGACATCGGCCGTCACCCCATCCATCGTCAACTGCCCGCCGCCATCGACAACCACCGAAACCTTCGGCCCTAGCCTTGGCGTCAGCCCAGCTTCCTCGACCGCAGCCCTGACCCGCTCAGCCAAAGCTCGCGGATCGGCAATCTCCCGCGGATCGATGCCGGCCAGCGGCCCGGTCTCGACCGGCACGCCGGTGCGCACGGCGATGCCCAGCGCATCCACCTCCGCCGCCAGCAGCCCAGCACTTTCCGCTGTCAGGCCGCGTATCTGCAGGCTGCCTCGTGCGGTCACTTCCATGATGCCGTTGCCGTGCCGCAGGGCGGATTCGGCGAGTCGGATCAAAAGCTTGGGCGAAAGACCTCCAGCTACAGGATTAAGCCGCACCAGCAGGCCATCGCCGGTCTGCATCGGCGCCGAGAGAGCCGGACAGGCGCCGCGGCGCGAGAAGGCGTTCATACCGCGACCCCGAGCGCCTCGGCCTCGGCGATCAACGCCGCGAGATCGTCGTCGATCGAGTTGCGCAAGGGATGCCACAGCCCACGCCGGCGCGCCGACAGGAAGCGTTCGGCGATGACTTTGGCTGCGGCCGGGTTTTCGCGCAGGATGAAGGCGCGGACATCGGGAGCACCGACATAGGCATCATGCACGGCCTCGATCAGCGCGCCTGAAATGGCGTGCGTGGTTTCGGCAAAGCCGATGAGGCGATCGACCGTCTCGGCGAATTCCGATGCGCCGCGCGGGCCGTGCCGCATCTGGCCGGCGATGAAACGCGCATTGACGGCTCGCGCCCGCACAACCCGCGACACAGCCTCGCCGACCGAGCGCGGCTTCGGCTTTTGCGGGTCGGTGGTGTCGAGCACGATGACGTCGGCATTTCGGCCCAATGCCGCAAGGGCGGCCGAAAAGCCGCCGATGAAGGCGACATCGGCGGAGCCCTCGAGAATATCGCGGCCGGGATCGTCGCCGGTGTGGACGAGCAGATCGGCCTCGGCGATGCGGGTCTCGAAAGCGCCGGGGGAGGCAATGCCTTCGCCCTCGGCGCCGCCATAGGCATGCGATGTCGCATCGAGATAGGCGCGGCCGATTTCTTCGCGCGCGGCCCAGTCGCCACTCGACAACAGGTCCTCGACGCCGGCGCCATAGGTGCCGGGCGAGGTGCCGAAGATGCGCGGGCCGATCTTGCCATCGGCACGGGTTCTGGCGGCGAGCGGGTTTTCCGAATTGTCCTCGTCGCGCGCGGCAACGGCCTTGGCAGCGGCGTCGATCAGCGCGATCTGGGTCGGGAACATGTCGCGGAACAGGCCCGAAATCCGCCAGGTGACATCGATGCGCGGACGGCCGAGCGTGGCCGGCGGCAGCACCTCGATGCCGGTGATGCGGCCGGTGGCACTGTCCCATTGCGGCCGGCAGCCCATCAGCGCCAGGCCTTGCGCGATCTCCTCGCCCCCGGTGCGCAGCGAGGCCGAGCCCCAGAGGTCGATGACCAGAGAACGCGGCCAGTCGCCATGTGACTGCATATAGCCGCGCACGACCTCTTCCGCCGCCGATCGGCCCAGATCATAGGCGGTCGGCGTCGGCATGGTGCGCGGATCGGAGGTGAAGAGATTGCGGCCGGTGGGCAGCACGTCGGAGCGGCCACGCGCAGGCGCCCCGGCCGGGCCGGCCTTGACGTGGCGGCCGTCGAGCGCCGCCAGCAGCGCGGCCTTCTCGGCTTCGGCGCTTTGCCGGCGCATGGCGTCGGGTTCGTCGTCTGGCGCGCGGCCGTAAATATGCAGGCCGTCCTTGATGGCGAAATCCTTGAGGTCGCAGAGCCAGGCGTCGATGCGGCGCAGCGCCTCGTCGGGCGCATCGGTTCCGGCGACGCCGGCTTCGGAGGCGAAGCCGGTCTTTTGCGCCGTGTCGACGATCAGCTTGGCCAGACGATCGCGGCGGCGGCGGTCGAGGCCGTCGGCCTGGGCATATTCGTCGACGAGGCGTTCGAGCTTGTGCTGCCCTTCGTCTAGGCCGGCACCGGTCAGCGGCGGCGGCAGATGGCCAAGCGTGACGGCGGCGATACGCCGCTTCGCCTGCGCCGCTTCGCCGGGATTGGAGACGATGAAGGGGTAAATGACGGGCAACGAGCCGGTGACGATCTCGGGGAAGCAGTTTTGTGAGAGCGCTACCGTCTTGCCGGGCAGCCATTCCAGCGTGCCATGAGCGCCGACATGGATGAGAGCATGGATGCGGAGCGATTTGCGCAGCCACAGGCCGAAGGCGATGAGGTCGTGGCGGGGAGGGAGCGTCGGGTCGTGGTAATCGGCGCGGCGGTCGGCCGAGCGGCCACGGTCGGGGGCGAGAGCGACAGTGATGTTGCCGAAGGTGGCGGCGCGGAAGGGGAAGCCGCTCTTACCCTCCCCCTTGTGGGGAGGGTGGCCCGCAGGGCCGGGTGGGGGTGGTGCACCGCTACCCCCACCCCGTTTCGCGCCATCCGCTTCGCGAATGTCGCGAACCGACCCTCCCCACAAGGGGGAGGGTGAAGGGGCGCCCCATGCCGCCTCGACTGCAGCCAGTGCGTCAGCCGGCAAATCCTTTGAGAAGTCCAGATACTCCTCCAACCCCAGCCCATCGCCTCTCCGCTCCAACGCGTCCAGCAACTCACGCGGCGTTTGCGGAATCCCTTCAACCCGATAGCCCTGCTCCTTCAGGTCATGCAGCATGGCCAGCACGCTGGACGGCACATCCAGGCCCACTGCATAGCCAGTGCGGCCGGGCGCGCTCGGATAGTCCGGAATGAGGATCGCCAACTTACGCGTCGCGCGGGGCGTCTGCTGCAGCTTGATGAACGCCGCGACACGCTCCGCCACTTGCGCAACGCGATCCGGTTCCGGGCGGTTCGCTAAGGCGCGGTGGCCGAGCGCCGGGTCGGTCTCGCTCTCGCCCTTGAAGGAAATCGCGCCGGCCAGGATGCGGCCGTCGAGTTCGGGCAGCACGACATGCATGGCAAGGTCGGCCGGCGCCAGGCCGCGCTGGTTGTTGTCCCAGACGTCGCGGCGGGTGGTGGCGACGATGACCTGGAAGACCGGCACGCAGGCCCGGTCGAACAGGGTTTGGACGCCGGGTTCGGCGCCGGATGCGAAGGCGGTTGAAGTGATGATGGCGGCGGGGTTGAGCGAGGCGAGCGCGGTCTCGACGAAGGCCAGCGACGTCGGGTCCTTCAGGCTGGAGACGAAGATCGGGACCGGTCTCATGCCGCGCTGGCGGAGTGCATCAAAGAGGGCATCGATTGGCGCGACATCGGCGGCCAGCAGCATCGAGCGGTAGAAGAGGATGGGGATGATGGGAGAGTTGATGTTGTCTGCGCCGAGTTCCCGCCCACCCCCCTCTGTCCTGCCGGACATCTCCCCCGCAAGGGGGGAGATTGATCTGTCGTCAACGGTTTCGCCAATCTTAGATGACCCAGACAGCTTCCTGTTCAACGGGGCCGAAGAGGAGCCGGCTTTGGTGACGGCTGATCTCCCCCCTTGCGGGGGAGATGTCCGGCAGGACAGAGGGGGGTGTGAAGGAACGCCGACATTGGCCAAATCCAACTTGCCCACCACGCCGCGACCTGGCTCGTAGTAACCAGCTTTCGGCACGCTAACCGGGTCAGCCGAAGCCGCATCCCGTCCCGCCAGCCCCGCCAATCTTTGCATCAGCGCTGCCATATTCTCCGGCCCGCCCTCGCGGAAATAGCCCAGCAGGCCGTCCAGCTCCGCGCGGGGCAGCGTCGAGGCTTCGATCAGCCTGAGATCCTCGTCGTGGCTCTCGCCCGGCAGCAGCGCCAGCTTGATGCCGTTCGCACGGGCAGTCGCGGCAAGCTGGTCGCAGCCATAGCGCCACCAGTCGTAGCCGCCGAGGATGCGCACCAAAATCACCTTGGCGTGGCGGGCGACGCTGTCGATCCAGAGGTCCACGGACATGGGATGGCGCAGGTCGCGCAGCGCCGCCAGCCGCATCCACGGCAGGCGGGCGGCATCGGCCTTCCACGCCGCCGCGAGGCCGGCGAGGTCGCTGTCGGTGAAGGACAGCGCCACGATATCCGCCGGCGTCTGCCCGAGATCGACGGGCTCGGCGAGATCGTCGAGCGAGGCGGATGTGGTGGTGAGTATATGCATTTCGGCTCGTGGTTTGGATCAGCCGGCGAGTATACGCTCGATCGCCGGGCGGTTCAGTCCTTTCAGGCCAATGACGACAAGACGCGAGCGGCGGTCGTCCTCAGCCGCCCAGGCGCGGTCATAGTAATGATTGACGCGCGGGCCGACGGCCTGCAGCAAAAGCCGCATCGGCTTGCCGCCGACATCGACGAAGCCTTTCACACGCAGCACATTCTGTTCCTCGGCAACCGTGGCGACGCGCTTGGCCAGTTCGTCCGGGTTGGTGATCGAGGGGATGTCGACGATGAAGGTGTCGAAATCGTCATGCTCGTGGTCGAAGGCGCCGTCATGGTGCGATTTGCGGTTCTCGATGTCGTCCTCGACGGCGAGGCCGAGGCCGAGCAGCACCGAGGGATCGAGCTTGCCATGTGCGGTCGGCACGATCTTCACGGCGCGGGCGGAATGTTCATTGATGATGGCGTTGGCGCGGGCCGAACCGGGGGCGTCCATTAGATCGCTCTTCGACAGGATGATCAAATCGGCGCAGGCGATCTGGTCCTCGAAGACTTCTTCGACCGGATCGTCGTGGTCGAGCGTCTCGTCCTGAGCGCGCTGTGCCTGCAAAGCGTCCATGTCGTTGGCGACGCGGCCTTCGGCCAGCGCCGGGCCGTCTACCACGGCGATGACACCGTCGACGGTTACCCGGCTCTTCACGCTCGGCCACTGGAACGCCTGGACCAGCGGCTTGGGCAGAGCGAGGCCCGAGGTCTCGATCAGGATGTGGTCGACCCTCGGTGTCAGCGCGAGGATCTTGTCGAGGGCGGGCACGAAATCGTCGGCGACTGTACAGCAGATGCAGCCATTGGCCAGTTCGACGATGTTTTCCTCGGGGCAAGTGTCGATGCCGCAGCCTTTCAGGATTTCCCCGTCGATGCCGATGTCGCCGAACTCGTTGACGATGATGGCGATGCGCTTGCCGCCGGCATTTTCCAGGAGATGGCGGACCAGCGTCGTCTTGCCGGCGCCGAGGAAGCCTGTAACGACAGTGCAGGGAACACGGGAGAGGTTGGCGGCCGGGTTTGAAGCGTTCATCGTCAGTCCTTCAGCATGTCGAGGGGTGGGATGCGGGCAACGAGGCCGCGCTTGAGGCTATCGGGCCGGCCGCGCCACGGGATGAGGCCGTCGGCCGAAGTCGCGAAGAGCTTTGCGCCGGTAACGAGGTCGGCGCCGCTGGTTGCGGTCAGATCGCCGAAGACATAGCTCCAGCAGCCATCGCGC
The DNA here is from genome assembly GCF_057766425.1 of Mesorhizobium sp. P160187. Classification (NCBI taxonomy): domain Bacteria; kingdom Pseudomonadati; phylum Pseudomonadota; class Alphaproteobacteria; order Hyphomicrobiales; family Phyllobacteriaceae; genus Mesorhizobium; species Mesorhizobium sp. P160187. The sequence continues at coordinate 1,076,117 of NZ_JBYMDX010000004.1, read as the reverse complement.
AGGATCGCGGCGCTGAGGCGGCGCTTGCAATTGCCGAGACATTCGGCGGTGCGGACCCGGATATCGCCGGCAGCGGCGCGGCGTGTGTCCTCAGCCAGCAATTCGCCGGCGCGCGGATGGGCGTCGGAACCGGTCTCATCGCGGCAGGAGGCGCAGACGATGACGGTCACGCCGGTCAGGGCGTCGTTGTCCCTGGACGCAATGTCCGCTGTGCCAGCCGAAAAACTGCTGTTCTGGTCCAAAAACCGTGCTCCTTGCCCGGAAACCCGCCAGGCGATCGGATACTTTGTCTCAGACGGCAGGTCTCCTGGCTCGCGGGTCATCGCCTTGGTTAGCCGCCTTCCCGGTGTTACCCAGTGGCTTTCGGCCTTGGCTCTTCGCTTACAGTTGCGGGGACAGCCGCGGATTTGGGATTTTCGTCCCGCACCGCATTCCCTCTTGGCCCTTGCCGTTGCGGGCAGGGGACCGTCTGGAGCGGATTTAGGCTGCTGCGGGGAGTTGTGTCAACGCGCTGCTACGACATGGCGATGTCGGCCAGGGGTTTCCCCAGATTGCCGGCCGGCGCCACTTCGATGCGCTCAAGGCCAAGCCAGCCCTGCATCTGCTTCAATTCCTCGAACAGCTCTGCGGCAGTTTCCGGCGGCGCGCCGGGTTCGGCGTAGGCGGCGTGGACGCGCAGCACGCTGGCCGGGCGGTCGGCCTTGAGATCGACGCGGGCGACGATCCGGTCGCCGAGCAGGAAGGGCAGCACGTAGTAGCCATATTGGCGCTTGTCAGCCGGGGTGTAGATCTCGATGCGGTAGTGGAAATCGAACAGGCGCTCGGTGCGCGAGCGCTCGAAGACCACCGGATCGAAGGGCGCCAGTAGCGCGCGGGCCTCGATCTTTCGCGGCAGGCGGGCGTCCCTATAGAGGTAAGCCGGCTTGTCCCAGCCTTCGACGTTTACCGGCAGCAACTCGCCCATCTCAACCAGTTCCTCCAACCGGCCCTTCATGTCGGCCGGCGACAAGCGGAAATAATCGCGCAGGTCACCCGACGTCGCGATGCCGTGGGCGCGGGCGGAAATGCGCAGCAATTCGCGGTGCGCGTCCTCGGCCGCCGGCACCGGCAGATCGAGGATCGCCTGCGGCAGAACGCGCTCGGGCAGGTCGTAGAAACGCTCGAAGCCACGGCGGTGCGCCGTGGTGATGCGTCCGGCCCAGAACAGCCATTCGAAGGCGTGCTTGGCGTGGCTCCAGCCCCACCAGCCGCCCGAACCTTTCTGGCCTTCCAGTGCCGAAGCGGCAATCGGGCCGCGCTCGGCGACCGCGCGGTAGATCTCTTCGATATAGGCGGCGTGCTCGCGGCCCCATTTGGCGAGGCCGAGATACATTTCGTCGCCCTGCTCGGCGCGCTGCATGCGCCAGCGCATCAACGGGTAGGTCTCGACCGGCAGGAACGAGGCCTCATGCGCCCAGTACTCGAACACGGTGCGCTTGCGGGTGATTGCGGCATTGTCGAGCAGGGTGAGCGGGTAGGGGCCAAGGCGCGAATAGAGCGGCATATAGTGGGCGCGCACCACGGTGCTGACGGAATCGATCTGCAGCAGGCCGGTGCGCGACAGCACGCGGGCGAGGTGGCGGCGATCGGGCGTGCCGACCGGGCGGGGATCGAGAAATCCTTGCGCGGCGAGCGCGATGCGCCTGGCCGTGGGGAGTGAGATTTTGTCCTTCGTCAAAGTGTCTTGCCTCGAACCATTTTCCCGCCTTTAGCCGGCGATTCCTGTCATGCTAGCAGGCAAATGGCGGGAGACGTGTCAGGAGACAAAAGTGGAGTGAAAGATGAAGGAAATCAAACAGGAGGAGATCGGACCAGTTTTTCCCGGCCTGCCGTCCAGCACTGTCTTTTGAACAAGGTTTGACTTGCTTCGCTGAAAGCCGTGCGCTAACCCTCGCCGCGTTGCAGCAAAGGCACCTAAAACGGTTCAGCGGTTAAACTGTCGCGCTTCCGCATTAGGGTTGGTTGCTGTAATCAAAGTGGATTGGCCGCCAACGGAAAGCCGAGCATGAACGTACTCCTCAGTTCATACCTGCCCATCGTCCTCTTCATCGCCGTGGCCGCAGTTGTAGGCCTGGCGCTTATCATCGCGCCGTTCCTGGTGGCTTATCGCAATCCCGATCCGGAGAAGCTTTCCGCCTACGAGTGCGGGTTCAACTCGTTCGACGATGCCCGGATGAAATTCGACATCCGCTTCTACCTGGTGTCGATCCTGTTCATCATCTTCGATCTGGAAGTGGCCTTCCTGTTTCCGTGGGCGGTGTCGTTCTCGAAGATCGGCATGCTCGGTTTCTGGTCGATGATGGTGTTTTTGGCGGTGCTGACCATCGGCTTTGCCTATGAGTGGAAAAAAGGAGCGCTGGAATGGGATTGAACGACAGTTCCGGAACGCTCGTCGCGCCGAAGCCCAAAGGCCTGATCGACCCCAATACCGGACGTCCGGTCGGTTCCGACGATCCGTTCTTCCTCGAGATCAACAATGAACTGGCCGACAAGGGTTTTCTGGTCACCTCGACCGAGGCGCTGATCACCTGGGCACGCAGCGGCTCGCTGATGTTCATGACCTTCGGTCTCGCCTGCTGTGCCGTCGAGATGATCCACACCTCGATGCCGCGCTATGATTCGGAGCGGTTTGGCGTGGCTCCTCGCGCGTCGCCGCGCCAGTCGGACATAATGATCGTGGCGGGAACGCTGACCAACAAGATGGCCCCCGCTTTGCGCAAGGTCTACGACCAGATGCCGGAGCCGCGCTACGTCATCTCGATGGGCTCCTGCGCCAATGGCGGCGGCTATTATCACTATTCCTATTCGGTGGTGCGCGGCTGCGACCGCATCGTGCCGGTCGACATCTATGTGCCCGGCTGCCCGCCGAGCGCCGAAGCGCTGCTCTACGGCATTCTTCTCCTGCAGAAGAAGATCCGCCGCACCGGCACGATCGAACGGTAGACCCATGGCCGCATCCCTGAGCGAACTGTCGACCTATCTCGGCGAAAAGCTGCCGGGCCGCGTCACCGATGCGGTGCTTGCCTATGGCGAACTGACGATCTCGGTTGCTACAGACAATCTGATCGAGGTGACAAGCTTCCTGCGTGACAATTCGGGCTGCCAGTTCATTTCGATCATCGATATCTGCGGCGCCGACTACCCGTCGCGCGTCAAGCGTTTCGATGTCGTCTATCATTTGCTTTCGCCGAAGCAGAATTTGCGCATCCGCATCAAGGTGCAGGCCGACGAAGAGACGCTGGTGCCGTCGCTCACCGCTGTCTATCCCGGCGCCGACTGGTATGAGCGCGAGGCCTACGATCTCTATGGCGTGCTGTTCTCCGGCCATCCGGACCTGCGCCGCATCCTCACGGACTACGGTTTCGAGGGCCATCCCCTGCGCAAGGACTTCCCGCTGACCGGTTTCGTCGAGGTGCGCTACGACGACGAAGCCAAGCGCGTGATCTACGAGCCGGTGGAATTGAAGCAGGAATTCAGGAACTTCGATTTTCTCTCGCCATGGGAAGGGACGGACTACGTCCTGCCGGGCGATGAGAAGGCGAAACAGTGAGTAGGAAGTAGTGAGTAGTCAGTAGCAAAAGATTTGGAGCAACGGATCGAATCTTATCGCGACTTGAAGGTGTGGCAATCGGCGATGACGCTTGCTGAGGATTGCTACCGTTTCACCAAAGAGTTTCCGAGGGATGAGATTTACGGCATGACCTCTCAGATGCGCCGATCGGCGGTTTCGGTCGCAGCGAACGTCGCGGAGGGATACGGTCGGGAGAACAGAGGGTCGTTCGTTCAATTTTTGCGCATGGCGCAAGGCTCGTTGAAGGAACTGGAGACACACATACTGCTGGCATGTCGGGTTGGCCTGCTGCGAAAAGACAATGAGATTGAGCTGCCGCTGCGATGCGAAGAGATTGGAAAAATGATGAGATCTCTTATCCGAACGGTGCAGGCCAAGCAGGCGGAATGAAGCAGGCATTGAGATTGATGATCACTACTCACTACTCACTACTGACTCTTCGCCAGAGGCGCCAGAATGGCTGAAACCTCCGTCCGCAACTTTAACATCAACTTCGGACCGCAGCACCCTGCGGCGCACGGTGTTTTGCGTCTTGTGCTGGAGCTTGACGGCGAGGTGGTCGACCGCGTCGATCCGCATATCGGCTTGCTGCATCGCGGCACCGAAAAGCTGATCGAGCACAAAACCTATCTGCAGGCAGTGCCCTATCTCGACCGGCTCGACTATTGCGCACCGATGAACCAGGAGCATGCCTTCGCGCTCGCCACCGAGCGGTTGCTCGGCATCGAAGTGCCGAAGCGCGGCCAGTTGATCCGCGTGCTCTATTCCGAGCTCAGCCGCATCATGTCGCACATCCTCAATGTGACGACGCAGGCGCTGGATATCGGCGCGCTGACGCCGCCGCTGTGGGGTTTCGTCGAACGCGAAAAGCTGATGGTGTTTTATGAGCGCGCTTCCGGTTCGCGCATGCATGCGGCCTATTTCCGTCCCGGCGGCGTGCACCAGGATCTGCCGGCGAAGCTGGTCGAGGACATCGGCAAGTGGATCGACCCGTTCCTGAAGTCGCTTGACGACCTCGACAGGCTGCTTACCGGCAACCGCATCTTCAAGCAACGCAATGTCGATATCGGTATCGTGTCGCTTGCCGACGCCTGGGCCTGGGGCTTTTCCGGCGTCATGGTGCGCGGCTCGGGTGCGGCCTGGGATTTGCGCAAGTCGCAGCCTTATGAATGCTATTCCGAGATGGATTTCGACATCCCGATCGGCAAGAACGGCGACTGCTACGACCGTTATCTCGTGCGCATGGAAGAGATGCGCCAGTCGGCGAAAATCATGCGCCAGTGCGTCGACCTTCTGCTCGGCAAGGAGAGCACCGGGCCGGTGTCGAACCTCGACGGCAAGGTGGTGCCGCCGAAGCGCCAGGCGATGAAGCGCTCGATGGAAGCGCTGATCCATCATTTCAAGCTCTACACCGAGGGCTATCGCGTGCCGGCCGGCGAGGTCTATGCTGCCGTCGAGGCGCCGAAGGGCGAGTTCGGTGTCTATCTCGTCTCCGACGGCACCAACAAGCCCTATCGCTGCAAGCTGCGCGCGCCCGGCTTCGCGCATCTGCAAGCCATGGATTTCCTCTGCCGCGGCCACATGCTGGCCGACGTCACTGCCGTCCTGGGTTCCCTCGATATCGTCTTCGGGGAGGTTGATCGGTGATGGCGGCAGCCAATCCTACAGTGCGCTCTCAGGTCGGTGTTCGAGGGAATGCCGACGCTGCCCTACCGCGGTGGCGCGAATTGGCAAAAGCCATGCTGCCGGTCGAGTTCGCAGAGGCTTCTTACAACTCGACTCAGCACTGTTCGATCTATGACTTCTTTTTTACCCTGCTACCCAAGACGCGCCTTGCCCACCGCGACAATGACGTCGACAAGCTGGGTAGAATGCACGGGTTCGCCCAATGGGCTGCCGTTCACCCGAACAAACAGATTTGGAATGCGGCTGGTGTCGCTTTTTACGAGCACTTGTTCGACGATGACATCGACGCTGATGCGGTCATGGCATGGATCTCGCCTCAAGTAAGGCAAACTGTTCTGGGGCTGTGGCAATACATGTTGCCCGCAGAGCGATTTGCGAGTGTTGCTCGATCTGCCGAACGCATTCCGTTTTCTCATCAGAAAGAATGTGAAACCGCAATAGCTCTCGTAGCAGAGCAGGGGCCCGATCGCTAAATGTCAGTCCGCCGTCTCGCAGAAGCAAGCGTCCAGCCAGCCTCCTTCGCCTTCAACCGGGCGAATGCGGCGGTTGCGAAGCAATGGATCAAGAAATATCCGAAGGGCCGCGAGCAGTCGGCGATCATTCCCTTGCTGATGATTGCGCAGGAGCAGGAAGGCTGGGTCACCAAGGCGGCGATCGAGACGATTTCGGACATGCTCGGCATGCCGCGCATTCGCGGCCTCGAAGTCGCGACCTTCTACACGCAGTACCAGCTCAATCCGGTCGGCACGCGCGCACATATCCAGGTCTGCGGCACCACGCCCTGCATGCTGCGCGGCTCGGAAGCGCTGATGGATGTGTGCCGCTCGAAAATCCATCACGACCAATTCCACACCAACGACAAGGGCACACTGTCGTGGGAGGAAGTCGAATGCCTCGGCGCCTGCGTCAACGCGCCGATGGTGATGGTCTTCAAGGATACGTTCGAGGATCTCACCCCCGAGCGGCTGGCCGAAATCATCGATCTTTACGATGCGGGCAAGGGCGCCTCGGTTCCCACGGGACCGCAAAACGGCAGAACCGGCTCGGAGCCGGCGCCTGGCCTGACGACGCTGAAGAGCGAAAAGGCGATCCTCAAAGCAACGCGCGACAAGGAAGCCAGGGCGGCGAGCAAGGCTGCCCACGCGGCGCCCGACGCAATCATTGCGGCGCCTGTTCCGGCTCCTGCCGCTCCTGCAGCGGCCGCCCCGGTCGCGCCATCCAACGCCGGCAAACCGAAAACCGATGCGCCGGAAACCAGCTCGGCGTTGAAGTCGCCCTCCAGGGCCAAGGTTGCACCGGCGGCGGAAAAAGCGGCGAGCGTCCCGGCGCCCCTGCATTCGGCCGCCAACGCCAACACCGCGGCGCCTGAAGTCGAGAAGGTCGCCAAGCAGCGTAATGGCCCGAAGACCACCTCCACGCCGGCAGCTGCCTTCATCGCTCCGGAATTCAAGGCGCCAGCGGCCAACGCCCCGGTGGCCCCGACCGTCAAGGCGCCGACAGCCAGACCCGCAAAGCCGTCGCTCGAGGACAAGAGCCGTCCGGCCGGAATCGACAGGCCGGCTGCGGTCGACGATCTCAAGCTGATCTCGGGCATTGGCCCGAAGATCGAGGGCATCCTTCATTCGCTTGGCATCTTCACCTTCACACAGGTCGCATCCTGGAATAAGGCCGAGCGCGACTGGGTGGATGGATATCTCGCTTTCCAGGGCCGCATCGAGCGCGACGACTGGGGCAAGCAGGCCAAGGCGCTCGCCAAGGGCGGCGTCGCCGAATACATCCGCGTCTTCGGCAAGGAGCCACGTTGATGGCTGAAGCGCAAAGCACCGGATCTTTGCTGTCGCTGCGCAGCATTGTCATCGGCGTTGTCTGCATCGCTGCTGCCAACATCCTTCTGGAGGGGCTTCGGCGCCTCGTCGAATTGCCGTTTTCGGATACCCTGGAATCGATGGCCGCGACCGGCATAGGCGTGCTGGTGTGGGTCTCGATCGTCTTGCGGGGAAAGAGGTAAGTCATGCTGGCTGACAAAGACCGCATCTTCAACAACATCTACGGGCTCTTCGACAAGTCACTGGCCGGCGCGATGGCGCGCGGCGCCTGGGACAACACGCCCGGCATCATCGCCAAGGGGCGAGAGTGGATCGTCAATGAGATGAAGGCGTCCGGCCTGCGCGGCCGTGGCGGCGCCGGCTTCCCGACCGGGCTGAAATGGTCGTTCATGCCCAAGCAGAGCGATGGAAGGCCGAGTTATCTCGTTGTCAACGCCGACGAGTCCGAGCCCGGCACGTGCAAGGACCGCGATATCCTGCGCAACGATCCGCACACCCTGGTCGAGGGCTCGTTCATCGCCGGCTTCGCCATGGGCGCGGTCGCCGCCTACATCTATGTGCGCGGCGAGTTCATCCGTGAGCGCGAGGCGCTGCAGCGCGCCATCGACGAGGCCTACGAGGCCAGGCTGATCGGCAAGAACAACACGTCCGGATACGATTTCGACATCTACATGCATCACGGCGCCGGCGCCTATATATGTGGCGAGGAAACAGCACTTCTCGAAAGCCTCGAAGGCAAGAAGGGCCAGCCCCGGCTGAAGCCGCCATTCCCAGCCAATGTCGGCTTGTACGGTTGTCCGACTACCGTGAACAATGTCGAGTCAATCGCGGTCGCGCCGACCATTTTGCGCCGTGGCGCCGCCTGGTTCTCGTCCTTCGGCCGCCCCAACAATGTCGGCACCAAGCTGTTTTGCATCTCGGGCCATGTCAACAATCCGTGCACCGTCGAAGAGGCGATGTCGATCCCGTTCCGCGAGCTGATCGAGACGCATTGCGGTGGCATTCGCGGCGGCTGGGACAATCTCCTCGCGGTCATTCCGGGCGGCGCTTCGGTGCCGCTGGTGCCGGCCGAGCAGATCATCGATGCGCCGATGGATTTCGATGCTTTGCGCGACCTGAAATCCGGCCTCGGCACGGCGGCTGTCATCGTCATGGACAAATCGACCGATATCGTGAAGGCGATCGCCAGGCTTTCCTATTTCTACAAGCATGAGAGCTGCGGCCAGTGCACGCCATGCCGCGAAGGCACCGGCTGGATGTGGCGGGTGATGGAGCGGCTGGTGCGCGGCGAGGCGCAGAAGCGCGAGATCGACATGCTGCTCGACGTCACCAAACAGGTGGAGGGTCATACGATCTGCGCGCTGGGCGATGCCGCGGCATGGCCGATCCAGGGCCTGATGCGGCATTTCCGCGGCGAGGTGGAGCGGCGCATCGACGAGTTTTCGCGCAACGCGCACCGGGCCGAACCGGTGATGGTGGCGGCTGAGTAGATTTGAAATACGGGCGCAAGCCCGGGACTGACACAGCGGGGCGGGGCAAGCGAAGAAACGACCAGGAGATGTCTATGGCGCAGTATTCGAACCCTTTGATGCCCAATTTGGACCAGCTTGAAAAGATGAACCAGGATTTGACCAGGATGATGCCGAAGGAGATGGCCAGCGCCGTCAACCTTCTCGCGCATCCTGTCGCTGGTGCCGCCGCGATGTCGGCGCTGGGCTTCGGCCTTGCCAACCATGCATTTGGCGTGTGGCTCGGCGCCTTGTCGGGTGCTGCCGAGGCATCGCAGCGGATTTTCCAGCCGATCATCGACGATTTCGAGCAGCGCACCCAAGAGTTCTCCGAGACCGCGCCGGCCACCAAGGCGCGCGCGGCGACCAGAACCCTGATCGCCGAGGCGCAGAGTTTTGCCCAGGATGTGACCGATATTGCCGCTCGCACCGTCGATGCCGAGCCGGAGAAGACCGATGCCGTCGCCGAAGGCGCGACGATCGGATTGATGCCGGAGGATTTCAGACAGCCCAAGGCCATGGCGCGTCCGGCCAAGCCGTCGGATCTCAAGGCGATCACCGGCGTTGGGCCGAAGCTGGAAAAGGTGCTGAACGGCCTCGGCATCTGGACCTTTGCCCAGATCGCGGCGTGGACGCCGGAAGAGATCGCCTGGGTCGAGGACTACCTGTCGCTCACCGGCCGCATCGGCCGCGACGAGTGGACCCGCCAGGCCGCGGCGCTGACGCTGGCTGCCAAGGCGAAGAAGTAGGGGTGGCAGGCATGGAGATCCACGACAGGAGCGATGTTCTCGATGTGCGCAATGCCATCGTCAGCAACTCCAGATTTGACGATGTGAACTTGTCGAACACGCAGTTTCACAACGTCGACCTGTCGGCGGCCGTGGTGGACGACGCGAACCTCTCGAACGCGTTTTTCAGCAATGTGAATATGAGCAATCTGAAGATAGAAAACGCTGAAGTCGCCGGCATGATGATCAATGGCATCAGGCTGAGCGATCTGTTTCAGGCATATGAGACGGCGCAGACCGCCGGGGGCAATTGATGGCAAAGCTCAAGGTCGACGGGAAAGAGATCACTGTACCCGACCACTACACGCTGCTGCAGGCGGCCGAGGACGCCGGCGCGGAAGTGCCGCGCTTCTGCTTCCATGAGCGGCTGTCGATCGCCGGCAATTGCCGCATGTGCCTGATCGAGGTGAAGGGCGGGCCGCCCAAACCGCAGGCCTCCTGCGCCATGAATGTGCGCGACCTGCGTCCGGGTCCGAATGGTGAGGCGCCTGAAATCTTCACCAACACGCCGATGGTCAAGAAGGCCCGCGAAGGGGTGATGGAATTCCTCTTGATCAACCATCCGCTGGATTGCCCGATCTGCGACCAGGGCGGCGAATGCGACCTGCAGGACCAGGCGATGGCCTTCGGCGTCGATTCCTCGCGCTATCACGAGAACAAGCGCGCGGTCGAAGACAAGTATATCGGCCCATTGGTCAAGACGGTTATGAACCGCTGCATCCACTGCACGCGCTGCGTCCGCTTCACCACGGAAGTTGCAGGCATTTCCGAGCTTGGCCTGATCGGCCGCGGCGAGGATGCCGAGATTACCACCTATCTCGAAAGCGCCATGACCTCGGAGCTGCAGGGCAATGTCATCGACCTTTGCCCGGTCGGCGCGCTGACGTCGAAGCCTTTCGCCTTCCAGGCACGGCCGTGGGAGCTGACCAAGACCGAATCCATCGACGTCATGGACGCCGTCGGCTCGGCAATCCGCGTCGACAGCCGCGGCCGGGAGGTGATGCGCATCCTGCCGCGCGTCAATGAAGCGGTGAACGAGGAGTGGATTTCCGACAAGACCCGCTTCATCTGGGACGGATTGCGAACGCAGCGCCTCGACCGCCCCTATGTCCGCAAGGACGGAAAGCTGGCGCCGGCCAGCTGGGCCGAAGCGTTCGTTGCGATCAGGGATGCGGTGTCGAATGCCGCGCCCGAGAAAATCGGCGCGATTTCGGGCGATCTTGCCGCCGTCGAGGAAATCTACGCACTGAAGCAGCTTATGGCTGCGTTGGGCTCAAGGAACACCGATTGCCGCCAGGACGGCGCCGCACTCGATCCGGCGCTCGGCCGCGCCAGCTACATCTTCAACCCGACCATCGAGGGCATCGAGCAGGCCGACGCGGTGCTGATCATCGGCGCCAATCCGCGCTTCGAGGCCTCGGTGCTCAATGCCCGCATCCGCAAGCGCTGGCGGATCGGCAATCTGCCGGTCGGCGTCATCGGCGAGGTCGGCGACACGCGTTACGACTACGAACAGCTCGGCGCCGGTCCGGAGTCCTTGAAAGATCTGGCCGACGGCAATGGCAAGTTCTTCCAGGTGCTGAAGAAGGCGACGCATCCTCTGATCATCGTCGGCCAGGGCGCGCTGTCGCGTGCCGACGGCGCGGCGGTGCTCGGCCAGGCGGCGAAACTCGCCACGGCCGTCAACGCTGCGCGCGCCGACTGGAACGGCTTTGCCGTGCTGCACACTGCGGCCGCGCGCGTCGGCGGTCTCGATGTCGGCTTCGTGCCTGGCAAGGGCGGCAAGAACGTTGCCGGCATGCTGGGGGAGAGCGAGGTTCTGTTCCTGCTCGGCGCCGACGAGGTCGACATGTCCAAGACCGGCGGCGCCTTCGTCGTCTATGTCGGCACGCATGGCGACGCCGGTGCGCACCGCGCCAATGTCATCCTGCCGGGAGCCGCCTACACCGAAAAGTCCGGCACCTATGTCAACACCGAGGGACGCGTGCAGCAGACCAACCGCGCGGGCTTCGCGCCGGGCGACGCGCGCGAAGACTGGGCGATCCTGAGGGCATTGTCCGATGTGCTGGGCAAGAAACTACCCTTCGATTCGCTGCAGCAGTTGCGCGCCAAACTTTATGGCGAATACCCGCATCTCGCCCGCATCGATCATGTCGAAGCCGGCAATGCCGATGACGTCGCTAGGGTGGCGAAGCTCGGCGGGCGGCTGAACAAGGGCACTTTCACCTCGCCGGTCACGGATTTCTATCTGACCAACCCGATCGCGCGGGCCTCCGCCGTCATGGCGGAATGCTCGGCGCTGGCGAAAAACGGCTTCAGGCAGGCGGCAGAGTAGACATGGACACCTTCTTCTCCTTCTACGTGCTGCCGACGCTGATCATCCTTTTAAAGTCGGTCGTGCTGATCGTCGTTTTGCTGATCGGGGTTGCCTACCTGCTTTACGCCGACCGCAAGATCTGGGCGGCGGTGCAATTGCGCCGCGGCCCGAACGTCGTCGGCCCGTGGGGCACGCTGCAGGCTTTCGCCGATCTGCTGAAATTCGTCTTCAAGGAACCGGTCATTCCGTCCGGCGCCAACAAGGGCGTGTTCCTGCTGGCGCCGCTGGTGTCGGCCGTGCTGGCAATCTCGGCCTGGGCGGTCATTCCCGTCAATGCGGGCTGGGGGATCGCCAACGTCAATGTCGGCATCCTCTACGTCTTCGCCATCTCCTCGCTCGAGGTCTATGGCGTGATCATGGGCGGCTGGGCGTCCAACTCGAAATACCCGTTCCTCGGCGCGCTGCGCTCGGCGGCGCAGATGGTGTCCTACGAAGTCTCGATCGGCTTCGTCATCGTCACCGTGCTGCTCTGCGTCGGCTCGCTCAACCTGTCGGACATCGTGCTGTCGCAGCAGGATGGGCTGGGCACCAAGCTTGGCCTGCCCAACAGCTTCCTCGACTGGCACTGGCTGGCGCTGTTCCCGATGTTCGTCATTTTCTTCATCTCGGCGCTGGCCGAGACCAACCGCCCGCCCTTCGACCTGGTGGAAGCCGAGTCGGAACTCGTCGCCGGCCATATGGTCGAATACTCCTCGACGCCGTTCCTGTTGTTCTTCCTCGGCGAATACGTCGCCGTGGTGATGATGTGCGCGCTGGCCACCATCCTGTTCCTCGGCGGCTGGCTGCCGCCCTTCGACTTCGCCCCCTTCACCTGGGTGCCCGGCGTGATCTGGTTCGTGCTCAAGATCTGCCTGATGTTCTTCATGTTCTCGATGGTGAAGGCCTTCGTGCCGCGCTACCGCTACGACCAGCTGATGCGGCTGGGCTGGAAAGTGTTCCTGCCGATCTCCCTGTTCATGGTCGTTGCCACCGCGGCCTTCCTCAAAATCACGGGGTTTGCGTGATGTCCGCTTTTGGCCAGGCCGCAAAATCGCTGCTGCTGCAGGATTTCGTCAGCGCCTTCTTCCTGTCGATGCGCCAGTTCTTCGCGCCGAAGGAAACGATCAACTATCCGCACGAGAAAGGGCCGACCAGCCCGCGCTTCCGTGGCGAGCACGCGCTGCGCCGCTATCCCAATGGCGAGGAACGCTGCATCGCCTGCAAATTGTGCGAAGCGATCTGTCCGGCGCAGGCGATCACCATCGAGGCCGGCCCGCGCCGCAATGACGGCACGCGCCGCACCGTGCGCTACGACATCGACATGGTGAAGTGCATCTATTGCGGCTTCTGCCAGGAAGCCTGCCCGGTCGACGCCATCGTCGAGGGGCCGAATTTCGAGTTCGCGACGGAGACGCGCGAAGAGCTTTACTACGACAAGGACAGGCTGCTGGCGAATGGCGACCGCTGGGAGCGCGAACTGGCGCGCAACATCTCGCTGGACTCGCCTTACCGCTGACATTTGACGCATGGACGGGGCGAGGGCCCTCGTCTAAGGACAACGCAACTTGCCGGCCTGAGGCGGTCGCAGAAATCAAACAGGACGGATGTCCTGTTTGGACAGGAACCCGGGGGATCCCCAATGCTGAGTGGACTAGAGGCGGCCTTTTTCTACCTCTTCGCCTTTGTCGCGGTGGCGTCGGCCTTCATGGTCATTTCGTCGCGCAACCCCGTGCATTCCGTGCTGTTCCTGATCCTGACCTTCTTTAACGCCGCCGGCCTGTTCATGCTGACCGGCGCCGAGTTCCTGGCGATGATCCTGCTCGTCGTCTATGTCGGCGCGGTCATGGTGCTGTTCCTGTTCGTCGTCATGATGCTCGATGTCGACTTCGCCGAGATGAAGGAAGGCGCCCTGCAATATGCGCCGATCGGCGCGCTGGTCGGGCTGATCCTGGCGGCCGAGCTGATCGTGGTGCTCGGCGGCTACACCTTCGCGCCGCAACTGGCCTCGACGGTCTCCAAACCCATCCCGGATCTTGCCGCGCGGACAAACACCGCAGCACTCGGCGACATCCTCTATACGGACTACCTCTACTACTTCCAGATTTCGGGCCTCATCCTGCTGGTCGCCATGATTGGCGCCATCGTGCTGACGCTGCGCCACAAGGAAGGGGTCAAGCGGCAGTCGATCGCCGCCCAGGTCGGCCGCACGCCGGCGACAGGCATGGAAATCCGCAAGGTCAAGTCGGGCGAGGGGCTCTGAGATGGTCGTCGGCATCGCACATTACCTGACCGTATCGGCGATCCTGTTCACGCTGGGCGTGTTCGGCATCTTCCTGAACCGCAGGAACATCATCGTCATCCTGATGTCGATCGAGCTGATCCTTTTGGCGGTCAACATCAATTTCGTTGCCTTCTCGGCGGCATTGGGCGATCTCGTCGGCCAGGTGTTTGCCCTGTTCGTGCTGACGGTCGCCGCCGCCGAAGCGGCCATCGGTCTTGCCATTCTCGTCGTCTTCTTCCGCAACCGCGGCTCGATCGCGGTCGAAGACGTGAACCAGATGAAGGGTTGACGGGGCTAACATGTATCAAGCGATCGTCTTCCTTCCGCTGCTCGGCTTCCTGATCGTCGGTCTGTTCGGCAATTCGCTGGGCGCCAAGGCATCGGAATACATCACCTCGGGCTTCCTGGTGATCTCGGCCGTGCTGTCCTGGGTCGCCTTCTTCTCCGTCGGCTTCGGCGAGGGCGAGGTGTTCACCGTGCCGGTGCTGCGCTGGATCCAGTCGGGCGGGCTCGACGCGTCCTGGGCGCTCAGGATCGACACGCTGACGGTGGTCATGCTGGTGGTGGTCAACACGGTGTCGGCGCTGGTCCACATCTATTCGATCGGCTACATGCACCACGATCCGAACCGACCGCGCTTCTTCGCCTATCTGTCGCTGTTCACCTTCGCCATGCTGATGCTGGTGACGGCCGACAATCTGGTGCAGATGTTCTTCGGCTGGGAAGGCGTGGGTCTCGCGTCCTATTTGCTGATCGGCTTCTGGTACAAGAAGCCGTCGGCCAATGCCGCGGCCATCAAGGCCTTCGTCGTCAACCGCGTCGGCGATTTCGGTTTTGCGCTCGGCATTTTCGGCGTCTTCGTTTTGTTCGGCTCGGTCAATCTCGGCACCATCTTCGCCAATGCCGCGACGTTCATTCCGGCCGAAGGCGCGCCGCAAGGGGCGGCAGTACTGACCTTCCTCGGCTATGCGCTGGACAAGCAGGCGGCCATGACCATCGTCTGCCTGCTGCTGTTCATGGGCGCCATGGGCAAGTCGGCGCAGGTGCCGCTGCACACTTGGCTGCCGGACGCCATGGAAGGACCGACCCCGGTTTCCGCGCTGATCCATGCCGCCACCATGGTCACGGCCGGCGTGTTCATGCTGGCGCGGCTGTCGCCGCTGTTCGAACTGTCGCATTCGGCACTCACGGTGGTGACCTTCATCGGCGCCTTCACCGCCTTCTTCGCGGCGACCGTCGGCCTGGTTCAGAACGACATCAAGCGCGTCATCGCCTATTCGACCTGCTCGCAGCTCGGCTACATGTTCGTCGCGCTCGGCGTCGGCGCCTATGGCGCGGCGATTTTCCATCTGTTCACGCACGCCTTCTTCAAGGCGCTGCTGTTCCTGGGCTCCGGCTCGGTCATCCATGCCGTGTCCGACGAGCAGGACATGCGCAAGATGGGTGGCCTGCGGAAGCTCATTCCGAAGACCTACTGGATGATGGTGATCGGCACGCTGGCGCTGACCGGTGTCGGCATTCCGGTGACCGTCATCGGCACAGCCGGCTTCTTCTCCAAGGATGCCATCATCGAGGCTGCCTTTGCCGGCCACAATTCGGTCGCCGGCCTCGCTTTCGTCCTGCTGGTCATCGCTGCCTGCTTCACCTCCTTCTACTCCTGGCGGCTGATCTTCATGACCTTCCACGGCGAGCCACGGGCGAGCCACGACGTCATGCACCATGTCCATGAATCGCCGCCGGTGATGCTGGTGCCGCTGTTCATCCTGGCTGCGGGCGCGCTGTTTGCCGGCGTTATCTTTCATGGCGCCTTCATCGGCGAAGCCTATGCCGAATTCTGGAAGGCGTCGCTGTTCACGCTGCCGGACAACCACATCCTGCACGACATCCATCAATTGCCGCTGTGGGTCGAGCTGGCACCGTTCGTCGCCATGGTCATCGGCTTTGCAGTCGCCTGGAAGTTCTACATCCGCTCGCCGGAACTGCCCCGGAGCGTCGCCGCCAACCATCGGCTGCTGTATGCCTTCCTGCTCAACAAATGGTACTTTGACGAGCTCTACGACGTCCTGTTCGTGCGGCCGGCAAAGGCGCTGGGCAGGTTCTTGTGGAAGACCGGCGACGGCACCATCATCGACGGGCTCGGTCCTGACGGCATTTCGGCGCGCGTCGTCGACGTCACCGACCGCGTCGTCAAGCTGCAGACCGGCTATCTCTATCACTATGCCTTCGCCATGCTGATCGGCGTGGCCGCACTCGTCACCTGGATGATGCTCTGATGACCGCCTGGCCAATCCTCTCGCTGGTCACCTTCCTGCCGCTCGTAGGTGTGCTGATGATCCTGTTCATCAGGGATGACAGCCCGAATGCGCGTCGCAACATCCGCGCCATCGCGTTCACGACGACTGCGGCCACCTTCATCATCTCGCTGTTCATCTGGACCGGCTTCGACAATTCGCAGGCCGGCTTCCAGTTCGTCGAGAAGTTTGCCTGGCTGGATTCCGGCATCTCCTACCATATGGGCGTCGACGGCATTTCGATGCTGTTCGTCATCCTGACGACGTTCCTGATGCCGCTCTGCATCCTGGCGTCGTGGGAAGCGATCGACAAGCGCGTCAAGGCCTACATGATTGCCTTCCTGCTCTTGGAAACGCTGATGATCGGCGTGTTCTGCGCGCTCGACATCGTGCTGTTCTACGTCTTCTTCGAGGCCGGCCTGATCCCGATGTTCATCATCATCGGCGTCTGGGGCGGCAAGCGCCGCGTCTATGCCTCGTTCAAGTTCTTCCTCTACACGTTGGCCGGCTCGGTGCTGATGCTGCTCGCCATCATGGCGATGTTCTTCCAGGCGGGCACCACCGACATCCCGACGCTGCTGACCCACAACTTCCCGGCCCACATGCAGACATGGCTATTTCTGGCCTTCTTCGCCTCCTTCGCGGTGAAGATGCCGATGTGGCCGGTGCACACCTGGCTGCCCGACGCCCACGTCGAAGCGCCGACGGCGGGCTCGGTGATCCTGGCCGGCATCCTGTTGAAAATGGGCGGGTACGGCTTCCTGCGCTTTTCCCTGCCGATGTTCCCGCTGGCCTCGGAAATGTTCGCGCCGCTGGTGTTTACGCTGTCGGTCGTCGCCATCATCTACACCTCGCTGGTGGCGCTGATGCAGGAGGACATGAAGAAGCTGATCGCCTATTCCTCCGTCGCCCATATGGGCTTCGTCACCATGGGCATCTTCGCCATGAACCAGGAAGGCGTGCAGGGCGCGATCTTCCAGATGCTGAGCCACGGCCTCGTCTCGGGCGCGCTGTTCCTGTGCGTCGGCGTCATTTACGACCGCATGCACACGCGCGAGATCGACGCCTATGGCGGCTTGGTCAACAACATGCCGAAATACGCCACGGTGTTCCTGATCTTCACCATGGCCAATGTCGGCTTGCCGGGCACGTCAGGTTTCGTCGGCGAGTTCCTGACCATGCTCGGCGTGTTCCGGGTCAACACCTGGGTGGCTTTCTTCGCCGCCACCGGCGTCATCCTGTCGGCGGCCTACGCGCTCTGGCTCTACCGCCGGGTGATCTTCGGCGCGCTGACCAAGGAAAGCCTGAAGGGCCTGCTCGATCTGTCGACGCGCGAGAAGGCGATCATCTACCCGCTGGTCGTGCTAGTCATCTTCTTCGGCGTCTATCCCGCTCCCGTCTTCGATGCCACGGCCCAGTCGGTCAAGGCGCTCGTCACCAATGTCACCGCATCCATCGGCGCCGCGCAGACCGCGGCGGCGAACTGACCAGAGGTTTTGCGAACCATGACGCCGGACCTTTATTCCAGCCTTTCGCTCTCGACGCCGGAGCTGATCCTCGCCATCGGCGCGCTGGCGCTGTTGATGGTGGGCGCCTATTCGCGCGCCAACACTGCCATTCTGGTGACTGTCCTTGCCGTCGCCGTGCTGGTGATCGCAGGCCTATGGCTGATCTTTCCCACGGGACAGGGCGCAGCCTACGGCAACGCCTTCATCCAGGATCCGTTCTCCCGCTTCATGAAGGTGCTGTCGCTGATCGGTTCGGCGGTGACGCTGGTGATGTCGATGCGCTTCGCCAGGCAGGAGCATTTCGACAAGTTCGAATACCCGGTGCTGATCCTGCTCTGCACGCTCGGCATGATGCTGATGATCTCGGCCAACGGCATGATCGGGCTCTATCTCGGCCTCGAGCTGCAGTCGCTGGCGATTTACGTGCTGGCCGCGATCAATCGCGACAATCTGCGTTCGACCGAGGCCGGTTTGAAGTATTTTGTGCTCGGCGCGCTATCGTCGGGCATGCTGCTTTACGGAATCAGCCTCATTTACGGCTACACCGGCAATGTAGGCTTCCAGGAAATTTCCTCCGCGCTGGGCAGCGGCGAGCGCCAGCTCGGCCTCGTCGTCGGCCTGGTCTTCGTTTTGGCCGGCCTTGCCTTCAAGATTTCCGCGGTGCCGTTCCATATGTGGACGCCCGATGTCTACGAGGGCGCGCCGACGCCGGTCACCGCTTTCCTGGCGGCTGCCCCCAAAATGGCGGCGATGGCGCTGATCGTGCGCGTCACCATGGGCGCCTTCAAGCCGATCGCTTCCGACTGGCAGCAGATCATCGTCTTCATCTCGATCGCCTCGATGGCGCTCGGCTCCTTTGCCGCCATCGGCCAGACCAACATCAAGCGGCTGATGGCGTACTCCTCGATCGGCCATATGGGGTATGCGCTGGTCGGCCTTGCCGCCAACAGCCAGGCCGGCGTGCGCGGCGTCGCCATCTACATGCTGATCTATCTCGTCATGACGCTCGGCACCTTCGCCTTCATCCTCGCCATGCGGCGCAAGGAAGGCAATGTCGAGCAGATCAGCGATCTCGCCGGTCTGTCGTCGACCAATCCGATCATGGCGACGATCCTGACCATCCTGATGTTCTCGCTGGCCGGCATCCCGCCGCTCGCCGGCTTCTGGGGGAAATGGTACGTCTTCCTCGCCGCCATCAACGCCAACCTCTATGCGCTGGCGATCATCGGCGTGCTGGCCTCGGTCGTGGGCGCGTTCTACTATCTGCGTATCATCAAGATCATGTGGTTCGACGAACCGGCCGGCGGCTTCGTGCCGATGGCGGTTGAGCTGCGCCTCGTGCTTGGTGTCTCCGGCGCTTTCGTGCTGTTCTATGTGCTGATCGGCGGTCCGATCGCGACCTACGCCGAAGCCGCCGCCAAGACATTTTTCTGACCGGATGGCATTTCGGCTGGCTCCAACCTCTGAGACGGAAGGGTTCCGGCTCGAGGCGCATGACAGTGTGGGTTCCACCAACACGCTGGCGCTGGACCATGCAAGGGCAGGCGATCCCGGCAAATTGTGGGTCGTTTCCAAGAAGCAGGAAAGCGGCCGTGGCCGCCGCGGCAGGGCCTGGGTATCGCCCGAGGGCAATCTGGCGGCGACATTGCTGGTCATCACCGGCGGTGAGTTGCGTCTGGCGGCGACGCTGGGCTTCGTCGCCGGCCTGTCGCTGGCCGATGCGCTCGACGCCGTGGTGCCGAAGGGCAGGATCGCTATCGGCCTCGACGGCGCCAGCCAGGGGCAGAACCGCTTCGAGCTGAAATGGCCGAACGATGTGCTGGCCTCCGGCGCCAAGCTGGCCGGCATCCTGCTGGAATCGGCCATTCTCGATGGCGGCCGTTTCGCGGTGGCGGTGGGCATCGGCGTCAATGTGGTGGCGCATCCGCCGGATTTGCCGTATCCGGCGACATCGCTTCAGGCGCTGGGCGCGACATGCGACGCCGAAACGCTGTTCTTGGCGCTGTCCGATGCCTGGACCGACAATGCCCGGCTGTGGGATGACGGACGCGGGCTCGACGCCATCCGGCGTCGCTGGCTATCGCGCGCGGCGGGGCTTGGCGGCGAGGTTGCTGTCAGGATTGACGGGAATGTGGTGCGCGGTACCTTCGAGACCATTGACGCGGACTGCCGTTTCGTGATCCGCGATGATGAGGGGTCGGTCGTGACGGTAGCCGCCGGCGACGTGCATTTCGGCGCCGTCGCGTCGGCAAAGATTTAGGGGCTGGCCGCAAGGGCCGGGAAGGGAAAATTGATGGCGAAAGCGCAAAACGCCGAACTCGTCTTCGTGCCGCTCGGCGGCGTCGGCGAGATCGGCATGAACTTCGCCCTTTACGGCTATGGGCCGCCTAGCGCGCGCGAGTGGATCGTCGTCGATGTCGGCGTGACTTTTCCCGATGCGGCGCATCCTGGCGTCGACCTGATCCTGCCCGATACGCGCTTCATCGAGGAGAACCTCGCCGGCCTGCGCGGCATCATCATCACCCATGCGCATGAAGACCATTACGGGGCGCTGCTCGACATCTGGCCGAAGCTGAAGGCGCCGGTGTGGATGACACCGTTCAGCGCCGGCCTGCTGGACGCCAAGCGCCAGGGCGAGCAGGGCGCGCCGAAGAAAATTCCGGTGACGATCTACCGGGCAGGCGAAACATTCACTGTCGGCCCGTTCTCGATCGAGGCCATTCCGGTGGCGCACTCGATCCCCGAGCCGATGTCGCTGGCGATCACCTCGCCGGCCGGCACCGTCATCCATACCGGCGACTGGAAGATCGATCCGGAACCGACGATCGGTCCGAAAACCGACGAGGCGCGGTTTCGCGCCTATGGCGACAAGGGTGTGCTGGCGCTGGTCTGCGATTCGACCAATGCGCTGCGCGAAGGCGAATCGCCGTCGGAAGTGGCGGTGGGCGAAGGCCTCAGGGGCGTCATCCAGAGCGCTGTCGGCCGTGTCGCCGTCACCACCTTCTCCTCCAATGTCGGACGCATCGTCTCCATCGCCAAGGCGGCGCGCGATGCCGGCCGCCAGTGCCTGGTACTCGGCCGCTCGCTGAAGCGGGTCATCGATGTCGCCGGCGAGCTCGGCTACATGGACGGGCTGCCGGAGTTCATCGCCGAGGAGGATTTCGGCTTCATCCCGCGCGAGAACCTGGTCATCATCTGCACCGGCAGCCAGGGCGAGGCGCTGGCGGCGCTGGCAAAGCTGTCGCGCGACGAGATGAAGTCGGTGTCGCTGACCGCCGGCGACACGGTGGTGTTTTCCTCACGCACCATTCCCGGCAACGAGAAGGCGATCCTCGAGATCAAGAACCGCCTCATCGACCTCGGCATCAAGATCATCGAGGATGGCGACGCGCTTGTGCATGTCTCCGGCCATCCCCGCCGCAGCGAATTGCGCAGGATGTATGAGTGGGTGCGGCCGCAGATCGGCGTTCCCGTGCATGGCGAAGCCGCGCATCTGGTGGCGCAGGGGTCGCTGATGTCGACCTCCGGCATCGGCCAGGTGGCGCAGGTGCGCGACGGCGACATGCTGCGGCTGGCGCCGGGTCCGGCCACGATCATCGACCAGGTGCCGTTCGGCCGCATCTACAAGGACGGCAGGCTGATCGGCACCGACCAGGCGATGGGCATACGCGACCGGCGCAAGCTATCCTTCGCCGGCCATGTCGCGGTCAATGTCGTGCTCGACGACAAATATGAGCTCGCCGGCGATCCAGACCTGGTCGCCATCGGCGTCGCCGAGGCCGATGCCCGCGGCGACAACATGGAAGATCTGATGCTCGACGCGGCCGTCGGCGCGGTGGACTCGATCCCTCGCCAGCGCCGCAAGGACCTCGACCTGGTGCAGGAAGCGGTGCGCCGCGCCGTGCGCGGCGCCGCCAACGAAGCCTGGGGCAAGAAGCCGCTGGTGACGGTGTTTGTGACGAGGTGAGGGAATAGGCAGTAGGCAGTAGGCAGTGGAGAACAATGCAGATGTATCACTACTGCCTACTGCCCATTCCCTACTCCCTTAACTTGTGGAGCACTTCATGCTGGGACGCCTGAACCATGTAGCGCTTGCCGTGCCGGACCTGGCCGCGGCGATCGCGGCCTATCGCGATACACTTGGCGCGCGGGTGACTGCGCCGCAGGCTTTGCCCGAGCATGGCGTGACGGTGGTGTTCGTCGATGTCGGCAACACCAAGATCGAACTCCTGGAGCCGCTGGGCGAACGGTCGCCGATCGCGGCCTTTCTGGAGAAGAACCCCTCGGGCGGCATGCATCATGTCTGCTACGAGGTCGACGACATCCTTGTCGCGCGCGATCACCTCAAAGCGAGCGGCGCCCGCGTGCTGGGCGACGGCAATCCCAAAACCGGCGCCCACGGCAAGCCGGTGCTGTTCCTGCATCCCAAGGATTTCTTCGGCACGCTGGTCGAACTGGAGCAGGCATGAGCTGGATTTCGTTTGCCGCGCTGTTCTTCATCACCTGGTGGCTGATGCTGTTCATCGTGCTGCCGTTCAGCGTCAAGACGCAGGATGACGACCATGACGTGACGCTGGGCACGGTTGCGAGCGCGCCGCGCGGACCGCATATGCTGCGCGCCGTGATCCGCACCACCATCGTCACGGCTGTCGTCATGGGGGTTTTCTACAGCCTGACGCACGGGCTGGGTTACAGCCTCGACGAAGTCCCCCACTTCATCCCCGAAGCCAGCCAGACACCGGATAACTAACACTTTCCCGCCGACAGATCGGGTGGGGTGTTCGTGCCTGTTTTCGAAGCGCCAAACTCAGGTTTTGTCTCACCAGCTTGCGATGCGCAATCGGCGGCCAGGCATGGCCCACCCGCATTAGAATCACGGCTGGGTGTCAGGCTGCGCAAGCTCACCTGATTTGGGAACAGGTTGATCTAACCAGATGATCGGCAAAAAAAATGCAAGGCACAAGGCCTTGCAATTTAAACGCGTTCCGATCTGTTTTCCGGTTTCCGGCGGCAGCGGGTAACCGCGCCTAGATCGCATCCTCCCAAGACTTTGACCGCGTAGGAGAGCAGATTTTTCTCCACCCTCTCGGTTATCGGGGCACACTAGCCTAACCCTGATGAAATTGTCACGCAGAATTTTGCCCGCAATCGGGCAATCTGTGCTGCAGTGCACAATAGTGCGGCAGGCTTTGCTTGCGAAACGAACAACACCGGGGCTGCCGCCTTAATCTGGTCAGGTGTGCCGCGTCGCCCGGACGCGCAAAGCGTGTGTGAGCACTTCGGAGTCAGGGTCATCATTTTACATCAAAAGCATTATCGTTTTCGGTGCGAAGGTCTTTGGAAGAAGAATCGATTTTTGCGATTTCGGACCGATGCGGCCGGTCGGGTTTCCATTCCGTCACGAAATAGCTATGAAGCCGGGGCAAGCAAGCCAGCCGCGCCGATTCCGGCGCAGCCTCCTCTCTCACGGACCTGTCCATGCGTTTGTCGCAGTTTTTCCTGCCCATCCTGAAAGAAAATCCGCGCGAGGCCGAGATCGTCTCGCACCGGCTGATGCTGCGTGCCGGCATGATCCGCCAGCAGGGGCAGGGCAGCTTTTCCTGGCTGCCGCTGGGCAAGTTGGTGCTGGACAAGGTCTGCCGCATCATCCGCGAGGAGCAGAACCGCGCCGGCGCGCTGGAAATCCTGATGCCGACCATCCAGTCGGCCGATCTGTGGCGCGAAAGCGGCCGCTATGACGACTATGGCAAGGAGATGCTGCGCATCAAGGACCGGCAGGACCGCGACATGCTTTACGGTCCGACCAATGAGGAAGTGGTCACCGAGATCGTGCGCGCCTACGTCAAGTCCTACAAGGACTTGCCGCTAAACCTCTACCACATCCAGTGGAAGTTCCGCGACGAGGTGCGGCCGCGCTTCGGCGTCATGCGTTCACGCGAATTCCTGATGAAGGATGCCTATTCCTTCGACCTCGATTTCGAGGGCGCGAAGGCCGCCTATAACCGCATGTTCGTATCCTATCTCCGGACGTTCACGCGCATGGGGCTGCAGGCCATTCCGATGCGGGCCGACACCGGGCCGATCGGCGGCGATCTCAGCCATGAATTCATCATCCTGGCCGACACCGGCGAGAGCCAGGTCTATTGCGACCGCGAATATCTGTCGCTCCAGGTGCCCGGCGAGAAAACCGACTTCGGCAATGACGGCGAGATCGCCGACATCGTCAAGACGTGGACGACGCCTTACGCCGCCACCGACGAGATGCATGACGAGGCGGCCTGGGACAAGCTTGGCGAAGCCGACCGGGTCTCGGCACGCGGCATCGAGGTCGGCCACATCTTCCATTTCGGCGACAAATATTCCAAGCCCATGGGCGCCAAGGTGACCGGGCCCGACGGCAAGGATCATTTCGTTTCCGGCGGCTCCTACGGTATCGGTCCGTCGCGGCTGGTGGCGGCGATCATCGAGGCCAGCCATGACGACAACGGCATCATCTGGCCGGAAGCGGTGACGCCGTTCGACATCGGCCTGATCAACATGAAGGCCGGCGACGCCGAGTGCGACCGCGTCTGCGGCGAGCTCTACGCCGCCTTCACCGGCGCCGGCAAGGATGTGCTTTACGACGACACCGACCAGCGGCCGGGCGGCAAGTTCGCCACCGCAGACCTGATCGGCCTGCCCTGGCAGGTGATCGTCGGGCCGCGCGGCGTGGCCGCCGGCGAGATCGAGATCAAGAACCGCCGGACCGGCGAGCGCGAGACGCTGCCGGTCGCGGAGGCCAGGAAACGCTTCGGTGCAACCGCATGAGCGAAGCCGCGGCAGCGAAGTCTTCGGTAGCCCAGTCTCCGGTTGACAAGTCTCCGGTCACCAAGTCTCCGGTCGCCGGCCCGTTCTCCATGTTCGAACGCATGGTCGCCTGGCGTTATTTGCGGTCGCGCCGCAAGGAGACGGTGATCTCGGTCATCGCCTCGATCTCCTTCCTCGGCATAATGCTGGGCGTCGCCACGCTGATCGTCGTCATGGCTGTCATGAACGGGTTTCGAGCCGAACTTCTGACCCGCATCCTCGGCGTCAACGGCCATCTGATCGTGCAGCCGCTGGATTCGCCGCTTGAGGATTATGCGCAGGTCGCAGCCCGCATCAACGGCGTGGCCGGCGTCAAATACGCGATCCCGCTGATCGACGGCCAGGTGCTGGCGCAGGGCAATGTCGGCGGCGGCATGGGCGCGCTGGTGCGCGGTATCAGGGCCGAAGACCTCGGCAAGATCGCCATCGTCGCCCAAAACGTCAAGCAAGGCACGCTTGACGGCTTCGACTCCGGCGATGGCGTTGCCATCGGCAAGCGCATGGCGGAGAATCTCGGCCTTGTGCTCGGCGACACCATCACGCTGATCTCGCCGGACGGCGATGTGACGCCGATGGGCACGACGCCGCGGCTGAAGGGCTACAAGGTGGCGGCGATCTTCGAGGTCGGCATGTCGGAGTATGACAGCTCCATCGTCTACATGCCGTTTTCCGAAGCGCAGCTCTATTTCAACATGGACGGCAGAGCGCAGACGATCGAGATCTATGTCGACAATCCCGATAATGTCGACGCGCTGAAACCGCTGGTCGATGCGGCGGCGCAACGGCCGATCGACATGGTCGACTGGCGCCAGCGCAACGAGACGTTCTTTTCAGCACTGCAGGTCGAGCGCAACGTCATGTTCATGATCCTGACGCTGATCGTGCTGGTGGCGGCGCTCAACATCATCTCCGGCCTGATCATGCTGGTGAAGGACAAGGGCCACGATATCGCCATCCTGCGCACAATGGGCGCCTCGCGCGGCGCCATCCTGCGCATCTTCCTGATGACGGGTGCTGCGATCGGCGTCACCGGCACGCTCGCCGGCGTGCTGCTCGGGGTTCTCATCTGCACGAACATCGAATCCATCCGCCAGTTCTTCTCCTGGATGACCGGCAAGGTGCTGTTCAATCCGGAGCTCTATTTCCTCAGCCAGCTGCCGGCAAAGATGGACCCGCGCGAGACCACCTATGTCATCCTGATGGCGCTCGGCCTGTCCTTCCTGGCGACCGTGTTTCCGGCATGGCGCGCCGCACGGCTCGATCCGGTCGAGGCCTTGAGATACGAATGAAGTCCGAGATCATTATCGAGCTGAAGAGCGTCGAGCGGCACTATGTCCAGGGGCCGCGCAAGCTCACCATTTTGAACGGCGCCGACTTTTCGCTGAAGCGCGGCGAGATGGTGGCGCTGGTGGCGCCGTCGGGCACCGGCAAGTCGACGCTGCTCCATACGGCGGGCCTGCTCGAGCGCCCCGACGCCGGTGACGTCATTCTGGCCGGCCGCGCCTGCGGACGGCTCTCCGACGACGAACGCACGGCAATCCGCCGCAACGATGTCGGCTTCGTCTATCAGTTCCATCATCTGCTGCCGGAGTTTTCGGCGCTCGAAAACATCATGATGCCGCAGCTGATCAAAGGGCTTTCGCGCAAGGAGTCGTCGGAGCGCGCAGCACAGCTGCTCGACTATATGCAGATCGGCAAGCGCGCTTCGCACCGGCCGTCGGAGCTGTCCGGCGGCGAACAGCAGCGCGTCGCCATCGCCCGTGCCGTCGCCAATGCGCCCTTGCTGCTTTTGGCCGACGAGCCGACCGGCAATCTCGACCCGGTCACCGCGTCCTATGTCTTCGAGGCGCTTGGCGCGCTGGTCAAGCAGTCCGGCCTTGCCGCGCTGATCGCCACCCACAATCACGAGCTCGCCTCGCGCATGGACCGCCGGGTGACGCTGGCGGACGGTAAGGTCGTTCCGCTGTAGGCCCCAACTTCGTCATCCTAGGGTCTGCGCCGCGTCGCTGGGCTCCTTGCTCCGCCCTAGGATGACGAAGTGATGGCGTTTCGGCCGATCGCAAAGGCATGCGATGCGCCCTGCGTCAGCACTGCCGTCACCCCGTCAACCTTTCCTTAACCCTGCCCAAACCGGCTGCCAGGATTCGTCGGTATGCCGCTTTCCGCTCATTGACTTTCGAACAAAGTTAGAACAAAATACGAACATAGCAACAACAGGAGAGAGTTATGAGCGATCTTGTTCAGGACGTCGTTTCGTTGGTGTGCATGAGTGCATTTCTCGTTTCCATGGCCGTCTGGATCGGCGCCATGTGATGCAACTGCTGTTCGCCACAGTGTTTTAGGCGGGCAGGAGGGGCGTTGTGCCGTTAAGCCTTTCTTGCCGCCGTGCCGCTAGGGTGCCCTGCCAAATACAGGGAGCAAAAATCTCAGGTGTCGCCGATCGTGACGGCCCTTCTCGTGGCCGGTAATCTCGGATTGATTTTCCTTTTGATGACCGCGCCGCTCGGTTTGCGCACGGTGAGGCTCAGCCGCGTGGTCGCAATGGACCGGCAGCGCCTCTGGCAGGCGCTGTGGCCGCTAGGCAGTGATGCCGGCTGGTCCGGCGAGATACTGAAGGCCCAGCCGCTGGACGGGCAGGGCACGACCCGCATCCTGCTGTCCTGGGAAGGCCGCGACGGCCAGCCGATCGAGCGCGGGTCGCGCTTCGAGGACGTCGTCGAAGGCAGTCGTTTTTCGATGCGGGTCATCGAGGATACCGCGCTCGACGCGTCGTTCTGGAAGGATTTTTACGAGACCACCGAACTCACCTCGGAAGGCGCCGGCACGCGCGTCACGCTCAGCCAGACCGATCGCTATCGCGGCGTCGCCTTCCTGGTGTTCCGCTACTTCGCCATGCGCCGCGAGCTGGGCAAGCTGGAGATCTGGGCGAGGACCGGACAATATCGCAAGGGCGGTTGGTTCGAGCATCCGCTGAGCCAGGTCGGTTTCGCCGTTCTTTCGGCTTTCATCCTGTGGCCGTTCTTCGGGCTCAATCTCGGCGGCCTGGCGCTGGCCGCGATCCTGACCTCGGTGGTCGCCCTGCATGAGCTCGGCCACATGGCGGCCTTTCGGCTGACCGGTCATCGCAAGGCGCGGATGATCTTTATCCCGCTGCTCGGCGGCCTCGCCATTGGTGGCCGGCCTTATGACAGCCGCTTCGAGGTCGCCTTCGTGGCGCTGATGGGCGCCGGCTTTTCCGCGTTCCTGGTTCCGCTGCTGATCGCCGCCAGCGGGCTCGCGTCCGGCGAGGGACATCGGCTTGCCGCGGCCCTTCTGGCGACGCTTGCGGGCTTTGCCGCATTGTTCAACATCGCCAATCTGGTGCCGGTTTGGAAATTCGACGGCGGCCAGGTACTGCGCCAGATCTGCCCGGGGCCGGTCGCCCTGGCGCTCGCCTCGTTTTCCCTGCTCTCGGCCTTGCTGTGGCTTGGCTGGCTGGCCGGCTTTTCCCAAACCTTTCTGCTGGTGGCGGGCGCCGTCTTTGCCATCCTCAGCCTGATGACAGTGGGTAGCGGGGTAAAACCGCGCCACGAATTGAAGCCGATCCGCATCTTCGACCGTTTCGCCATGGCCGGCGCGCTGCTGGCCGTCTTCGCCATTCACGGTTTCGGGCTGTTGTGGGCCTCGGCGCGGTTGCTTTGAGCGTTGGTCGAGGCGAGACTCAGCCGGCCTTGCGAGCCGGTTCTGCAGAAGTTGACTCCGCTGCCCCGAAAACATCCTCGAAGGCGGATTTCAGCGCCAGGTCGAAATCGGCCATGGTCACGGGCAGGCCGAGGTCGACGAGGCTGGTGACGCCGTGATCCGGCACGCCGCATGGCACGATGCCGCTGAAATGGCTGAGATCCGGCTCGACATTGACGGCAATGCCATGAAAGCTCACCCAGCGCCGCAGCCGGATGCCGATGGCCGCGATCTTGTCTTCAGCCGGCGAGCCGTCGGGCAGGGACGGGCGCTCGGGCCGCACCACCCAGACTCCGACGCGGTCCTCGCGGCGTTCGCCGCGTACATTGAAGGCGGCAAGCGTGCCGATGATCCACTGCTCGAGCGCGCCGACGAAGGCGCGCACATCCTCGCGGCGGCGCTTCAGGTCAAGCATGACATAGGCAACCCGCTGCCCCGGCCCGTGATAGGTGTATTCGCCGCCGCGCCCCGCGGCAAACACCGGGAAACGGTCGGGGTCGATCAAATCCTCGATGCGGGCGCTGGTGCCGGCGGTGTAAAGCGGCGGATGCTCGACCAGCCAGACCATCTCGGCGGCCGCACCCGTGCGGATCGCCTCGGCGCGCGCTTCCATCAGGGCCAGCGCATCGGTGTAGCCGGCCAGGCCAGGCTCGATGCGCCATTCGACCGGCGCTGACCCGGGCAAGGGCAGGAACGACGTGGCGATCTGGCTGCGTTCGGTCATGGCTTTTCGTTTTTCGCTTAATGCACGCCGCTTGGCAAAACCGCCTTGCGCTCTGGGGCGGAATGCATTCGCCCTTCATATGGCGGTATCCGGCTGAAACGTCCAGTTCGCCGTCCTTTGCGCGTACCACAGGACGCGCGGCGCTGTAGAGACCGATATGCCAATTCGCGGCGATTATTGCGCGCGGCGCCCTTGTTTCGCCGGAAACGATTTGCTACACGCCGCGAGCCGGTTCGTTCCGGCTCCTACCACGGGCGGTCGTGGCGGAATTGGTAGACGCGCAGCGTTGAGGTCGCTGTGGGGCAACCCGTGGAAGTTCGAGTCTTCTCGACCGCACCAGTTATTTTTCGGCCATTTAATCGTTGCGACTTCAGGCTGTCGAGGCCGAATCATCGCTTTGGCGATTGAACCGGCCGCTGCAGAGTTGCAACAGGAGTTTGCAGAAACCGCAACGCGAACACGTTAGCTCGCGCTGCCAGCCTCCTGCACCGGGTGGCGGGGCAGGGGACGGCTTTCTGGGCGACCTAAGCGGCGCGTCGTTGCGGGAAATGGAGACCCGGACGGGCTCGACGAGGGTCAACGGCCGTCACGACGGTGTGGTGGTGATCGCAATAGACGCGATCCGGCGACGTTGGCCCGGCACAAAACCGGTAGCCACCGGGTACCGAGCGGTCTTCGCTCACCGGGAAGCGGCACTGGTTGAGGCCTAGCTGAATGAGGGGGACGTCTCTAGACGCTGGTCTGATATTTTCATGCATGATGGTTTTCAGTTTCCTGGTTCATAGCCATTGCCGGCTGACGGCCGCGGTGCGACCCGCCGGAGCGAGCTTCTCTCGTTTTGGAGGGCTGTGGACCACATATGGTGCTTATCGCACCGTCAAAGAAGCCCGGCGCCCCGCTTCTGCAGCCAAATCGTTTGCGACTTAAGGCCA
Source organism: Mesorhizobium sp. P160187 (assembly GCF_057766425.1). Taxonomy (NCBI): domain Bacteria; kingdom Pseudomonadati; phylum Pseudomonadota; class Alphaproteobacteria; order Hyphomicrobiales; family Phyllobacteriaceae; genus Mesorhizobium; species Mesorhizobium sp. P160187. The sequence continues at coordinate 1,046,041 of NZ_JBYMDX010000004.1, read as the reverse complement.
CACCCGCGAGCGCCCGAAGCACCTGTCCGGCCGGGATTTGCCGGCGCGCCGTTGCATAGCCTCAGTCCGTCGCCGCCGATCGCTTGAAGACGATGGTGACCCTGGTTCCCTCGCCGGCACTCGACTTGACGTCGAATTGCGCCTTGGCATTTTCGGTCAGCGACCGCGCGATCAAAGAGCCGAGCTTGCCTGGCCTGGGCCAGGTCTCACCCGTCGGCAGACCGATCCCATCATCGGCGACAGTCACCCGGCAACCATCGCCGCTGACGACGCTGTGCAGCGTGATCGTGCCGCCATCGCGCCCGACGAATGCATGTTTGAGAGCGTTGGTCAGCAACTCATTGACGACCAGGCCTGTCGGCATGGCAACGTTGATGGATACCGGATAGGTATCCACCTTAAGGTCGAGGCGGATACCTTCGACTGCGTGCGACGCCATGACGGCGGACGCGATCTGGCTAAGATACACGCCAAGATCCACCTCATCCTTCTGCTGGTCAGCCGACAATGTCTGGTAGAGGATTGCCAATGCGTCTACCCGGCCGGCAAGCCTTTCGAAACGCTTCTGGTCCGGTTCGGTGGCGTTGCGGGTTTCCATCCGGATCAAAGCGGTGATCATCTGCAGATTGTTTTTCACCCGATGCTGCAGTTCGCGCAACAGGGTGTCCTTCTCCCGGATGAGCTCCTCCGCGGGTCGCGCGTCCTCGGTCTCACCGTGTGCCGTGACGTCGACAAGCGCCACCAGCCGGAAGCAGAGCTTGCCGTTGTCGTCCTCGATAACGTTGGAATAAACGTCGACGATTGCCGGCTTGTCCTCGCCGCGCTCGAGGCGAAATGTGCCGACGAAATCGGTGTCTTCAACGACAGCCTCGGCGAGCGGCCTGTCCTTCTGCCGATGAAGCCCCCTGCCGGAAAGGGCCGCCCAGTTTTCCCGCGCAAGCTTCGGCGCCTTGAGGTCCGAGAGCTTCTCGAATTCGGGATTGGCGTAGACGACACGTTCCTTCGCGATCAATTCCGAGACGGCGATCGCGATCGGCATCTGGTCGAGAAATTTCTTGAACTGGTCGCTTTCCAGCGCGGTGGCGAGGTCAGGCGTATCGAGCAATTGCTCGACAGCGTCAGCCTTATCGGAGTCTGTCATCTCGGCGCCTGCGTGATGCGTGGAAGCCATCAATATCAGGCATGCAATTCACCCGCCATCTCCAATATCGAAGGGGATACGACAGCGTCACTACTGGTGCGGGCCGCGTCGCGCAGCGCTCCACCGCCTGCCGCTCACGAACGAATTGGACAGAAGGCATTTTTCTCAGGGCCGCCGAACTTTGAAAAGAAATGTCTATGGAATTTGTAGAATTACGCTTTGAATGGGATCTCGGTACTGCTCGCAAGTCTTGGCGGCCTTCGCCTCCTGAGCTGAGATCAGTGCTCTCGTTGCCAAGCAAGTCGGCTCCCGATGAGGGAGTTGCTCCGCCGATCGCTATGCGGCCGGCAGACGGCGGAGCATTGCCACCAGCCCGCGGCTTTAGAGGAAGAGGTTCCCATGACCAGACTTACCCCCGTAGAGCAGATCATCCCGGTTTCCGATATTGTCCCGCTTACCGGACGCGTCGGCGCAGAGATCAGGAACATTCGGCTCTCCGGCGACCTGCCACAGCAGACGGTCGCGGCGATCAACCAGATCCTGTTGCGGCACAAGGTGGTGTTCTTCCGCGACCAGGCGCATCTCGACGATGCCGGGCAGGAGCGCTTTGCCAGCGTCTCGGCGACCTCGTCCCGCATCCGACCCAAGGTCCCGTCAAGGGAACGGCGTCCATTCTCGAACTCGATTCCAGCCGTGGCGGCGGTCGCGCCGACCAATGGCATACCGATGTCACCTTCGTCGACGCCTATCCGAAATTCTGCGTTCTTCGCGGCGTCGTCATACCGCCGGCCGGCGGCGACACCATCTGGTCGAACACCGCGGCCGCCTATCAGGATCTGCCCGAGCCGTTGAAGCTGCTCGCCGACAATCTTTGGGCGGTTCACAGCAACGCCTACGATTACGCCGCGGTGCGGCCGCGTGCGAGTGCTGCGGAAAAGAAGCACTTCGAGGAAATCTTCACCTCGACGATCTACGAGACCGAGCATCCCGTCGTCCGCGTCCATCCCGAAACAGGCGAGCGCACGCTGCTGCTCGGCAATTTCGTGCAACGGCTGATCGGTCTTTCCAAAAGCGATTCGGCGAAGCTCTACGAGGTTTTCCAGTCCTATGTCACCGCGCCGGAGAACACCGTGCGCTGGCGCTGGAAGGCCGGCGATGTGGCGATCTGGGACAACCGCGCGACGCAGCACTACGCCGTCAACGACTATGGCGACCAGCACCGGGTGGTGCGTCGCGCCACGGTCGACGGCGACGTTCCGGTCAGCGTCGACGGCCGCCGCAGCGCCACCCGCACCAAGGTCGCGAAGCCGGCAGCCGACAAGGCGGCATGAGGCGCGGTCGAACGCGAAGGCCGCTGTTCAGGCGGCCTTCTTCATACGTGACAGCGTATCGGCGACCACCTCACCAAACGAGGACGGCGTCGGCACGATGATCACACCGGCCTCCTTCAGGATTTCGACCTTTTCCTGCGCCGACTCGCCGAAGGCCGAGATGATGGCGCCGGCGTGGCCCATGCGGCGGCCTTTGGGGGCGGAGAGGCCGGCGATGTAGGCGATCAGGGGCTTGCGCATATTATCGCGCGCCCAGATCGCGGCTTCGGCTTCCTGCGGTCCGCCGATCTCGCCGATCATCACCACCGCGTCGGTGTCGTCATCCTGTTCGAACAGTTTCAGCATGTCCTTGAAGGACGAGCCGTTGATCGGGTCGCCGCCAATGCCGACGCTGGTCGAGACGCCGATGCCGAGCGACTTCATCTGCGACGCCGCCTCGTAGCCCAGGGTTCCCGAGCGGCCGACAATGCCGACGCGGCCAGGCAGATAGATGCTGCCGGGCATGATGCCCATCAGCGCCTGTCCGGGCGTGATGACGCCGGCGCAGTTCGGCCCGATCAGCCGCATGCGGTCCTCGTAGCGGTAGCGCAGCATGTAGCGCTTGACCTGCATCATGTCCTGCGACGGGATGCCGTCGGTGATGCAGACGCAGAGTTTTATGCCGGCGTCGGCCGCTTCCATGATCGAATCGGCGGCAAAAGGCGGCGGCACGAAGACGATGCTGGCCTCCGCGCGGGTCTCGCGCACCGCGCCCTTGACCGTGTTGAAGACGGGCAGGCCAAGATGCTTCTGGCCGCCCTTGCCGGGCGTGACGCCGCCGACCAGCTTGGTGCCGTAGCGTTTCATGTCCTCGGCATGGAAGCTGCCGATCTTGCCGGTGAACCCCTGGACGATGACGCGGGTGCTGCGGTTGAGCAGGATTGCCATTTTCTCGACCTCCCTCAGGCTGCTTTTTTCTTAGTGGCCGCGCGCCATGCGGCGACGGCCTTTTCGGCGGCTTCGGCCAGCGTGTCGGCAACGATCACCGCCTCGCCGGAATCGGCCAGGATGCGGCGACCCTCCTCGGCCCTGGTGCCGGAGAGACGGACCACCAGCGGCACGTTGACGCCGACCTCGCGGATCGCCTTGATGACGCCTTCGGCGACCCAGTCGCAGCGGTTGATGCCGGCGAAGATGTTGACCAGGATGGTCTCGACATTCTTGTCGCCGAGCACGGCGCGGAAGGATTTCGCCACCCGCTCGGGCGAGGCGCCGCCACCGATGTCGAGGAAGTTGGCCGGTTCGCCGCCGGCGATCATGATCATGTCCATGGTCGCCATGGCGAGCCCTGCGCCATTGATGATGCAGCCGATGTTGCCGTCGAGGCCGACATAGGAGAGGCCACGGTCGCTGGCAAAAGTTTCGCGCGGATCTTCCTGGCTTTTGTCGCGCAGCTCGGAGATTTCCGGCCGTCGGAACAACGCGTTCTCGTCGAACGACATCTTGGCGTCGAGCGCGATCAAATTGCCGTCGCGGGTCACCACCAGCGGATTGATCTCCAGCATCGAGGCGTCGTAGTCGCGAAACACCTGATAGCAGGCGAAGATGGTTTCGGTCGCCTTGCCGATCAGATTGTGGTCGAGGCCGAGGCCGAAGGCGATCTCGCGGGCCTGGAAACGCTGCATGCCGACGCCGGGATCGACGGATGTGCGCAGGATGGAGTTCGGTGCCTTCTCGACGATGTCCTCGATCTCCATGCCGCCGGCAGCGGACGCCACGATCATGACGCGCTCTTCCTTGCGGTCGAGAACGAAGCCGACATAGAGCTCCTGCGCGATATCGACGGCTTCCTCGAGATAGAGGCGCGAAATCAGCTTGCCGCGCGGGCCGGTCTGCTGGGTCACCAGCTTGCGGCCGAGCATGCCCTCGGCCGCGTTGGAGATTTCCTCGTCATTGGCGCAGAGCTTGATGCCGCCGGCCTTGCCGCGGGCGCCGGAATGCACCTGCGCCTTCAAGACCCATTTGCTGCCCCCGATCTCGCGCGCCCGGTAAGTCGCCTGCTCGGGGCTGTAGGCCAGCCCGCCGCGCGGCACATGCACGCCGTGGCGTGCCAGCAGTTCCTTGGCCTGATATTCGTGGATGTCCATTTTGTCCTCCCTGAACGGTCAATGCGCGGCGACACGCGGCTCGCTAGACAATTGGCTGGCCCGTTCGATTGCCTCGTTGACCACCAAAACATTGCGCGCCATGCGTTCCGACGCTGCGTCGATCATCTTGCCGTCGAGTGCGGCCGCTCCCTTGCCCTGCGCCTCCGCCTCCTTCAGCACTTCGAGGATGCGCCTGGCGCGCGTCACCTCTTTTTCCGGTGGCGAGAAGACGTCGTTGGCGAGCGCGATCTGCGAGGGATGGATTGCCCATTTGCCTTCGATGCCAAGGGCGGCGGCGCGCCTGGCGCCGGCGATGTACCCCTCCGGATCGGAGAAGTCGCCGAACGGTCCGTCGATGGCGCGCAGGCCATAGGCGCGGCAGGCGACGGTCATCCGCGACAGAGCGAAATGCCACTGATCGCCGGGATAGTCGGGGTTGAGGCCGCCGATGTTGACCGTGCGCGCCTTGCAGCTTGCCGCATAATCGGCGACGCCGAAATGCATGGCTTCCAGCCGGCCGGGTGTCGCGGCAATCGCCTCGACATTGGCCATGCCGAGCGCGGTCTCGATCAGCGCCTCGAGGCCGACGCGGGTCCTGAAACCCTTTGCCATCTCGATCTGGTTGACCATGGCCTCGACCATGTAGAGGTCGGCCGGCACGCCGACCTTCGGCACCAAAATGGTGTCCAGCCGGTCGCCGGCCTGCTCCATGACGTCGACCACGTCGCGGTACATGTAATGGGTGTCGAGCCCGTTGATGCGCACCGAGACGGTCTTGCCCTTGGCGCGCCAGTCGATGTCGTTGAGCGCCTGGATGATGTTCTTGCGGGCGCGCTCCTTGTCGGGCGGGGCGACGGCGTCCTCGATGTCGAGGAAGATGAAGTCGGCGGCGCTGTTGGCCGCCTTGTCGATCATTTCCGGACTGGAGCCGGGAACCGCCAGTTCGCTGCGCTGCAGGCGGAGTTTCTTCAGATGGTTGATGGTGTGGCTCATCGTTGGCTCCCTCAGGCGGCTTCGGCGACCGGCACGGCGGCCGAGGCGCGGAAGTGCTGGATGGCGGCGCCGACGCCGGAGCCGGGCGCCAGCCGTACGCCGCAGTCGAGCAGCGCCATTTCGGCGGCCGAGAGCGAGGCCAGCACCATCACCTCGTTCAGCCAGCCGAGATGGCCGACGCGGAAGACCTTGCCGATCACCTTGTTGAGGCCGCCGCCGAGCGCGGTCTGGTATTTCTGGTAGGCGCGCTTGACCACATCGCCGCTGTCGACGCCGTCCGGCACCAGGATGGCGCTGACCGTATCGGAGTGCCATTTCGGCGCCTTGGCGCAGAGCTTCAGGCCCCAGGCGTCGACCGCCTTGCGCACGCCTTCGGCGAGGCGATGGTGACGGGCGAAGATGTTTTCCAGCCCTTCCTCGGCGATCAGGTCGAGCGAGGCGCGCAGGCCGCGCAGCAGCTGAGTAGCCGGCGTATAAGGGAAATAGCCGGCGTCGTTGGCGCGGATCATATCTTCGAAGGAGAAGAAACAGCGGCGGTGGGTGGCGCTCCGCGAGGCCACCAGCGCCTTCTTGCTGACGGAGAGGAAACCGAGGCCGGCGGGCAGCATGAAACCCTTCTGCGAGCCGCTGACCGCGCAATCGACGCCCCATTCCTTCTGGCGAAAGTCGATCGAGCCGATCGACGAGACGCCGTCGACGAAGAGCAAAGCAGGGTGGTTGGCGTCATCGAGCGCGGCGCGGCAGCCGGCGACGTCGCTGGTCACGCCGGTCGCGGTCTCGTTCTGCGTGCAGAAGACTGCCTTGATGCGGTGCGCCTTGTCGGCCCTGAGCCGCTCGGCATAGAGCTCGAGCGGCACGCCGGTTCCCCATTCGCAGTCGATGACATCGACCTCGAAGCCGAGCCGTTCGGCCATGTCGACCCACAGATGCGAGAACTGGCCAAAGCGCGACATCAGCACGCGGTCACCGGGGCTGAGCACATTGGTCATCGCCGCTTCCCAGGCGCCGGTGCCGGAGGAGGGGTAGATGAAAACGCGGCCGGTCTCGTTCTTGAACACCGTCTTGGTGTCTTCGAACAGCGGTAGCGTGAGATCCGGGAAGGATGCTGCACGCATGTCCTCCATCGGCAGGTTCATCGCCTGCCGGACCTGTTCGGGGATGTTGGTCGGTCCGGGAATGAAAAGATGGGTGAAACCGGCCATGTCGCGAACTCCTCCTGATCCAGCAAAGCGGTGAGGGTAGTTTCGTCTCGACGGCTAATGGCAACAACACCTCAAGGGGTAACATCTTGCCGCGCGCGGGTGGGGGTTGCCTACCCGGGTGACCTACCCGCGGCCAGTCGCTCGCCTACCCCAACGGCTGCTTCTGGGTACGCCTCTCCCGCGCGTAGAGCGCGACGGCCATCGCCCGGTTGCGGACGTCGAGCTTGTCGTAGAGATTCTTGAGGTGGTATTTCACCGTGTTCTCCGAAATCCCGGTGCGCGTCGCGATCTGCAGATTGGTCCAGCCGTCGGACAGCACCGCCAGCAACTCGCGCTCGCGCACGGTGAGCAGCGACAAGGGTGTGTCGTTGACCTTGTTGATGTCGATGTAGGGGATGCAGATGCGGCCATGCGCGACGGCCAGGATGGTCTCGAAGATGATCGCCGGATCGTCGAACTGGAAGCAGTAGCCCTGGGCGCCGAGCCGCACGCACTGCTTCAGGATGCCGATGTCGTGGTCGTTGGAAAACACCGCGATGCGCACGCCCAGCTTGCGGCTGTAAACCTCGGCCAGCACATCGGCGCCGTCCATGTCGGAGAGCTTCCAGCCGATAACGGCGACGTCGAATTCCGCTTCGGCTGCCAAGTCCAGAAAATGCCTGCCGCTTTGCACGCAGGCCCTGAGATCGAAGCGCCCGTCGCAGTCCAGCATGTCGCGCAGCGCCGATATGACGAGCGGATTGCGTTCGGCGACGACCACGCGCACGCGCCGTTCCTCGATTGCCTTCTGCGTCTGTGACCTGATCTTCAAGGGCTTCCGGCTGTTCTGGTTCCTGGCCTGGGCGGGTCCGGCAGATGGCAGGACCTGCATCATGACAATTCTGCCCCAACCGTGCTCGGGTGCTCTTTCCCCAGCGACATGTGCTGTCGCGCCGCCTGAATCCTGGGCGGCGTCATATCCTGATGAAATCGCTCTCTCCCCATATGCAGGGCGGGGCGCATTTCGTTTGATATTCCCGTGCGTTGCGCGCTAGACCTGACAGGCACCTTTTCCGAAATTCCCATGGCGGGAGCCGCTGGTGGAACGCCAGGACGACCAGAAGACCGGCGCCAAAGCCGCTGACGATGCCCACGCCGACATCTATGGCGAGGACGGCGCCGTCCTGTCATCATTCCTGGCCCAGATCGGGGCGGCGATCGCCGATCGCGATACGCCGACGCTGAAGCGCGAAGTCGACGACCTGCACCAGTCGGAACTTGGCGATCTGCTGGAGGCCCTGCACCCCGAACAGCGTCGCGCCCTTGTCGAACTGCTCGGAGCCGACTTCGACTTCTCGTCGCTGACCGAGGTCGACGAGGCGATCCGCCGCGATATCGTCGACAATATGCCCAATGAGCAAATTGCCCAGGGCATGCAGGACCTCGATTCCGACGACGCGGTCTACATTCTCGAAGACCTTGAAAAGGAAGACCAGGACGAGATCCTGTCGCAGTTGCCGTTCACCGAGCGGATCAGGCTGCGCCGCTCGCTCGACTACCCGGAAGAGACGGCCGGTCGCCGCATGCAGACCGAGTTTGTCGCCGTGCCGCCGTTCTGGACCATAGGCCAGACCATCGACTACATGCGCGAAGACAAGAACCTGCCCGAGCGCTTCAGCCAGATCTTCGTCATCGATCCAAGCTTCAAGTTGCTCGGCGCCATCGACCTCGACCAGATCCTGCGCACCAAGCGCACGACCAAGGTCGGAGACGTGATGCACGAGACGAGGCACGCCATTCCGGCCACCATGGACCAGGAAGAGGCGGCGCGGGACTTCGAGCAATACGATCTTCTGTCCGCCGCCGTGGTCGACGAGAACGAGCGGCTGGTCGGCGTGCTGACCATCGACGACGTCGTCGACGTCATCCAGCAGGAGGCCGAGGAAGATCTGCTGCGCATGGGCGGCGTCGGCGACGAAGAGTTGTCCGACAGCATTCTTTCGACCTCGCGCTCGCGTGTGCCCTGGCTGCTGGTCAACCTATTGACGGCGTTCCTCGCGGCTTCGGTGATCGGGCTGTTCGACCGCACCATCGAGCACATCGTGGCGCTGGCCGTGCTGATGCCGATCGTGGCCGGCATGGGCGGCAATGCCGGTTCGCAGACCATGACCGTCACCGTGCGCGCGCTGGCGACCAGGGACCTCGACATCTACAATGCCGGCCGCATCATCCGCCGCGAAATGGGCGTGGGTTCCATCAACGGCATCATCTTCGCCGTGCTGATCGGCATCGTCGCGGCCGTCTGGTTCCGCGATGCCAATCTGGGCGGCATCATAGCGGCGGCGATGATCATCAACATGTTCGTGGCAGCCCTTGCCGGTATCCTGATCCCGCTATTGCTCGACCGGTTCAAGATCGATCCGGCGGTGGCGTCGGCGGTTTTCGTCACCACCGTCACCGACGTCGTTGGCTTCTTTGCCTTCCTGGGGCTGGCCACCTGGTGGTTCGCTATCCCTTGAGAAAGAGGCGTTGCGGGTTCAATTGACTTTTACGTAAATGTGGTGCGAGGCTTGCGCGGGGTTTCATGCCGAGTCCGGCTTGGAACGGGGTTGATCGGAATGCGTTGGAATCCCGGGCGACCGGGTGTTTTCCGATGTTCCGACATTTGGAGCAAAGATGCGGGAATATTATTCGATCACCGAACTGACCCGCGAATTCGACGTGTCGACGCGGACGCTGCGCTTCTATGAGGACGAGGGGCTGGTGCAACCGGTGCGGCGTGGCCGCACAAGGCTGTTTCGTCCGTCGGACCGGCATCTGATCCGCCAGATCATGCGCGGGAAACGGCTCGGCTTCTCGATCAACGAGATCCGCGAAATCATCCAGATGTATAAGGAACCGCCCGGCGAGGTCGGTCAACTCAACCTGATGATCAAGCGCATCGAGGAAAAGCGCGAGGATCTCAGGCAGAAGCGCCGCGATCTCGAGGAGACGCTGGCGGAGCTCGACCAGGCTGAGGAGTCTTGCGTCGAGCGGCTGGTGGAGCTGGGGGTGAATACCTGAGCGGACCGTCGAGCGTTTGCGCGCCCGTCGCAAACGTTCGCGATTAGCGGAGGCCTTCCACACTTCGTCATTCTAGGGCGAAGCAGGAGCGAAGCTCCGCCGCGGAGACCCTAGAATCCATTCCGTGACATTGGCCGTGGAGTGCAGCGCTGCAGAATTCTGGACCATGGCGGCGCTTGGAAGTCGCGGCATGGATCCTCGGGTCTGCGCTGCGTCGCTGCGCTCCTTGCTTCGCCCGTGGATGACGACGAGACAGCCGTTTCGGCTAATCGCTGAAGTGTGCGGCCCTGCCGGCGACCACACGCCGCCTCAGATCCAGCGCCTGACCCGCTTCGCATAGTCGCGGTACTTCTTGCCGAATTTGGCGAACAGCACCTTCTCCTCGCTCTCGATGGCGACCTTCTGCGTTGCAAAAGCCGCGATCAGGGCCAGCGGCAGGAACCATATGATCCCCGAGACGAAGGCGACGCCGATCAAAAGCAGCGTGTTGGCCAGATACATCGGGTTGCGCGTGACGCCGAACGGGCCAGACGTCACCAGATGCTCCGGCAAGCCATTGGGGTTCATCGTCGTTTTGGCCCGGATCATGGTGCGGATAGCGGTGAACCAGAGGGCTGCGACGGCAAACAGCACCACAAAGCCGGCGGCAAACAAAAGGTCGCCCAAGAGGTCGCCGATCCAGGGCAGGGGATAGAACAGGCCGAGCGCGATGCTGATGGCAATGGCGGCGATGTAGATCAGCGGCGGCCATGGGATCAGCCGTGGTCTCGGTAGATCGGGTTTTGCCAGCCCGGGTTTTGTGAGCTTGTCGGTCATTGTTGCCCTCCCTGCGTCATCGGACTCTCCTCCGTCCTTGCGGTGCAGATGCCGGCGAGTTCACCGAGATGCGCTTTGAACTCCGGGGTCTGGTCACCATTGTAGAGCCGGTCGAATGCCGCTTCGCTTTGCAGCGTGTCCAGCATGCACACACAATAGCTGGTGCAGAACTCCGTGTCGCGCTGCTGTTCGCAAGATACCTGGCATTCCTTGAGGAAGATCACTTCCCTTGTTTCGACGGGCGCCGGCGCAATCTGCGAGAACAGCCAGACGCAGCCGAACAGCAGCGGCTGGTGGATCAGGTAGAAAGCCAGGCTGTGGCGGCCGATGAAGGTGAGCGGCCTGGTCCAGCTTCCTGATCCCAGCGTGGCCAGCCGCGCCAGCAGGCCGGTGGTGGACGCAAACTTTGCCGCGGCGATGCCGAGAAGTACGGCGCCGAACCAGGGAAACAGCGGCACGTAATCGTTGGAGCGCGGGTTGATCGCCGACAGGCCGACCCACCACAGCGCCGGATGATCGAAGGCTTCGGATCGGAGATAGAGGGGGACTGCGATCACCAAAGCTGCCACGAAAAGCGTCAGCAAGGACGGCAGCCGCAAGAACAAAAGGCCGAGCAGGCTGGCCAGCGCGATCTCGTGCAGGATGCCGAAGAAGATGAAGCTGTCCGGCGTGATGAAGTACGTGACCGCCGATATAGCGGCTGCCGCGACGGCGACCATGGCAAAGCGTTTCCAGAAGCCGGTCCAGCGGATCTGCCTGCCATGCGCGAGAAACAGGCTGACGCCGACCAGGAACAGGAAGGTCGAGGCGATGCAGCGCGCATAGATCTTCCACCAGCCGACGGCGGTGAGGCCGGGATCGGTGTAGTGGAAATTTTCGAGATCCCAGGTGAAGTGGTAGCTCGCCATGGCGATCAGCGCGATGCCGCGTACGACATCGATGGCGACGATGCGCTTCGGTTGATCTCGCTTCAGTTGATCTCCAGGGGGTGCGGTATGGATGCTCATGGTCTCGCGATCTGATTCAGCCCCAAAGACGACTATCACGGTTGCACCGGACAAAAGAAGGCCGCCCTCTACGCTCCGGGTCGCGCCGTGCGGCTGCATCGGGCGGCGCTTTAGGCCAGAGCCGGAAAGCCTTTGGCCGAATTCGCTTTTTGCCGGGAAGGGGTCGGTTTCCTATTACCGGCGGAGGAAGCGCCAGCGCAGATTTGGGCTGCGAGTCTGATTTGGGGATCAAATGTCCACCCATGTGCGCCATCCGATCTGGCTTCCGGCCCTGCGTCCGGCGGATGCCCGCACCTTTGCCTCGCTCTATGCGGTCGAATCCTTCGCCCGCGCCACGGTATCGAGCGTCATCCCGATCCAGGCCTATGAGATTCTGCACAACGAGCAGATCGTCTCGATCCTATACACCATCGTGGCGCTGCTCGGCCTGTCGGTGACCTTGTTCATGCCGATCTTGATCCGCAGGTTTGCCCGGCGCTGGGTCTATACCGCCGGCGCCTGCCTGCTGGCGATGGGCTCGCTGTTCTTCGTCACCCACACGCTTGCCGGGCAACTGGCAGGCATGCTGTGCCGCGTCATGGGGGCGAGCGCGCTGTCGATCACGCTCAACCTCTACATCATGGATCACATCCGCAAGACCGATTTCATGCAGGCCGAATCGCTGCGCATGGCGTGGTCGATGCTGGCTTGGACCGGCGGGCCGACACTCGGCATCTTCCTCTACACACGCTACGGCATCTATGCCGCGCATGGCGCGGTCGCGGTGTTTGCGTTGGCCTTGCTGGCGCTGTTCTGGACCTACAGGCTGGGCGACAACCGGTCGATCCGGCCGGGCAAGACACGGCCGGCCAATCCGCTGGCCAATATCGGCCGCTTCGTAGCACAACCCAGGCTTAGGCTGGCCTGGCTGATCGCCTTCGGCCGCTCCTGCTTCTGGACGACGTTCTTCGTCTACGGGCCGCTGTTCATGGTGATTACCGGCGAGGGCAAGCTTGCCGGCGGCCTGCTGGTTTCGGCCGGCAATGCGCTGTTGTTCATGGCGATCTTCTGGGGCAAAGCGGGAAAACGCTTCGGCGGCCGGCGCACCATGACCTTCGCCTATTTCGCGATGTCGGCGACGCTGCTTGCGGCGGGCGCGGTCGGCACTACCGCGCCGCTGCTTACGGGCTTTTTCCTGCTCTGCGGCGCCTTCTTCACCATCGCGCTCGATGCACTGGGCTCGACCGCCTTCATGCGCTCGGTGCGGTCCTATGAGCGGGCGCAGATGGCCGCGGTCTACCGCACCTATCTCGACTTTTCCGAGCTGACGCCGCCGCTGGTTTATTCGGTGGTGCTGGCGTTTTTCGGCCTCGGCTCGGTGTTCGTGACGCTGGGCATTCTGGCCGCGGTTTGCGGCTTTATCACCTGGCGCTATCTGCCGAAGTCGCTTTGATCAGGAGGCCGCATGCCGCTCGCGCACCCAGTTGTGGAAGCGATGCAGATCGTACTCCTCCGGCATTAGCACGCCGGCCTGGTGGCGCATCGAGCGCAGGCCTTTCTGATTGATCTCGCAGATCGCGGCATCCTCCTCCAGCACCTGGGTGCCGAAGGCGACGACATTGTCGATGTCCGTCTCAGCCAGCGCCTCGGGCGCGAACAGCCATTCGGCGGTGAGTTCGGTCTGTTCGGGACCGAGCGGCATCAGTCGCACCGTCCTGACATAATCGACATGGCCGACGATGAACATCGAGGGCAGGCTGGTGGCATAGGTCTGTCCGGCCGCACGCTCGGCTGGCGTCAGGCCCGGTAAGACCGGGCCATGGGCATGTCCGTCGCGCGACCAGGTCTCGGCGCCGGCGCGCAGGCCACCCGAAAACTCCGGCGCGTCATTGTCGGCATGGCGGACCCAGTCGGGGTCGTCGTGCCGGCTCATCAGGCCGCGGCCGTATATCGGCACCAGCCGAGACAGGTCCTTGTGGACGCCCGGGCAATGCAGGCACTCGTTGAAGTTTTCCCAGAAGATCTTCCAGTTGCAGTTCATCACCTTGCGCAGGACATTGCCTGATACCAGCGTTTCCAGCGGCCAGTTGGCGAGGTCGCCGGATGCGGGATCGAAGGAGGTCCCGGCGGAGCCGGCCGCAGCCTGCTGAAGGTTCACAAAGACAAAGCCGCGCCACACCGACAGCGCCACCCGGTAGAGCGGATGATCTGCCTTGTCGAAACCATCTGGCAGCGATTTCGAGGGAACGCGCACGAGATCGCCGCGCAGCGAGTAGGACCAGGCGTGGTAGGGGCACGTGATGAGCCGCGCTTTCAGCCGGCCCTCGCTTTTCTGGCAAAGCTGCGAGCCGCGATGCCGGCAAGTGTTGTGGAAGGCGCGCAGTTCGCCGGTCTCGTCCCGCAGAATGACGATTTCCTGCGTGCCGACGCGGAATGTCCTGAACGCCAGCGGCTGGGCGAGGTCGGCCTCGCGGCAGACGAGCAGCCAGCTTTTGTGCCAGATGGCGTCGAGATCGCGCTGGTAAGCCTCGCTATCCCAATAGGCCGACGACGGTAGCGTCGGTTCGGCCCGGCTCAGGCCGTTATGGGGTCGCGCTCGCTCGGGCTGGGATGCATGGCTGGCTTCCTATGAAGCGTCAGCCGACACCCCGGCAAATCGTTTGTCAATCAGAGTGCCGCATTGCCGGTTGCAGGCGCGGCGCATAATCATGTCGTGGACACGGGACATTCGGAAATTGGGGGGATTCGGAAGTGGCCGCACGACAGATGTCGCTTACGCCGGAGCTGGTCGCGCGCTGCTGGCGCGAGATCAGGGACCCCGGGCCGGATCCGGACGCGATGCATCTCGATGAAGCCGACTATGACGCGCTGCTGGATGAATTGCAGGTCGAACTCCCGGACAGCGAACCGCTATGGCTGTTCGGCTATGGATTCGCTGATCTGGAAACCGGAAATAGATTATGTCGAGGACCGCGTTGCGCTGGCGCGCGGCTGGCATCGGTCCTTTTGCATGAACATGACGCGCTGGCGCGGCACCAAGGACAGCCCCGGCCTGATGATGGCGCTGGACCGTGGCGGACAATGCAAGGGCGTCGCCTTTCGGCTGACCGACAATAACCGGCGCGAGCAGTTGGGCCGGCTTTTCCGGCGCGAAGTCACGCTGAAGCCGACAAGCTACCGGCCGCGCATGCTGAAGCTTGAAAGCGAGGCCGGACCGCTCAGGGCATTGGCCTTCGTCATCAACCGCAACGGCCTGACCTATTCCGGCCCGCTCGACGAGGGCAAGGTAAAGGCTGGCCACGTCCTGCGGGCACTGGGGGTCGGGCGCCGACTATCTCTACAACACGGTGAAAAACCTTGAAGAGCGCGGCATTCACGATCGCCATCTGTGGCGGCTGCAGCGGCTGGTTGCCGAGCGGATCACCGCGTTGAACCCGTAACGCCGCATGGCGCATTCGCGCTGTTGGCCGGCGGAATTTGGTTTGCCGGATGCGGCCGTTTCAGCCTATAGTCATGCATGTCGTCGGTTCCGTTAGGGACCAAGAGGGAATGCGGTGAGGGCTGACTTGTTGCCCAATGCCGTGGCTGCCCCCGCAACTGTGTGCGGTAGTCCTCTCCAAGCCACTGGGGATTTTTTCTTCGGGAAGGTGGGGAAGGGCGCTGATCCGCGAGCCAGGAGACCTGCCGGCGACAGGGAACTGACTTCGATGCCCTCGGGTGGAGGGCGAAAGGACAAGATATGAATACCGCTTCCGTCTCCCTCGGCGCTTCCGTCTCCTCGCAGTCGCGCTTCATGCAGCTCGTGCTTAGCGCGTTTCTGGGCATTTTCGTCGTCGGCGTTGTCGGTTTCTCCCACATCGATGCGGTCCACAATGCGGCGCACGACTATCGCCATTCGATGGCGTTTCCCTGCCACTGACGAGGATCTGACATCATGAACCTGTTTCGCAACGTCGTGTTCATCGCGGCGATCGCAGGGCTCGTGGCCGGTGTCGCTCTCGCCTGCATGCAGGCCTACGCCACCGTGCCGCTGATCCTCAAGGCGGAGGTCTACGAAAAGGCTGGTGGCGGCCACGAGCATCAGCATGCCGCGGTGCCCGCCGCCAACGCTGCGGACACCAATGCCATGAGCACCGCCGCGCCGGCGGAAAATGCGGTGAGCAGCGCAGCACCGGCTGAAGCAGCCGCGCCGGCGGAGGACGAAGGCTGGGCACCGGCCGACGGCTTCGAGCGTTTCGCCTTCAGTGTCGTCGCCAATATCGTCACCGGCATCGGCTTCGCGCTGGTCCTGGTGGCGGTTTCCGAATTCGCCGGCGGCATCGGCAGCTGGCGCCAGGGCGTGTTCTGGGGTCTGGCGGGCTTTGCCGTGTTCACGCTGGCGCCGGGGCTCGGCCTGCCGCCGGAACTGCCGGCAATGCCGGCGGCCGATCTCATACAGCGCCAGATCTGGTGGTGGGCAACGGTGATGGCAACCGCGATCGGTCTTGCCCTTATCACCTTCCGCACGTCGGCGCCCCTGACCGTGCTCGCCGTCGTCCTGATCGTCGCCCCGCATATTGTCGGCGCGCCGCAGCCTGACAGTTTCGTAACGCCGATCCCGGAGGGCCTGCATCATCAGTTCGTGGTGGCGGTGACGCTGACCAATCTGGTGTTCTGGCTGGTGCTCGGCGCAGTTGTCGGCATAGTGCGCGCGCGCTTCACCGGCACCGCGACCAGCCTGCGCGACAGCTTTGCCTGATCGCAGTTTGACCTTCATCATCGGCGGTGCGCGCTCTGGCAAGAGCGCGCATGCCGAAACTTTGGCAACGGCGTTGCCGCCGCCATGGGCCTATATCGCCACCGCGCAAGCCTATGACGGCGAAATGCGCGAGCGCATCGCGCAGCACCGCTCGCGCCGCGGCGAGGGATGGGCGACCATCGACGCCCCGCTTGATCTTGCCGGTGCGCTCGAGGCATTGCCGGACAGCCAGCCGGTGCTTGTCGACTGCCTGACGCTTTGGCTAACCAATCATATGCTGGCCGATCATGATCTGGAGGGGGAGTGCCGGCGGCTGGCCGATGTGCTTTCGCGGCCGCGCGGACCGTGGTTCGTGGTCTCCAACGAAGTCGGACAAGGCATCGTGCCCGAAAATGCGCTGGCACGCCGGTTCCGCGATGCCGCCGGCCGGCTCAACCAGCAGATCGCGGTGGTAGCTGATATGGTGCTTCTGATAGTGGCGGGGCTGCCGCTCAAGGTGAAATAATGACTGACATCGACGCAAAAGACGAAGAGCGCCATCGCGCCAAGATGGCCAAGCGCAAGGCGGTGCAGGACGCCGAGGTCGCGGAAAAGACGGTCGAGAAGGGGCTGCTGATCGTCAACACCGGACCCGGCAAGGGCAAGACCACGGCTGCCTTCGGGCTGGCGCTGCGCATGCTCGGCTATGGCAAGCGCGTCGGCATCGTCCAGTTCATCAAGGGCAAATGGCACACCGGCGAGAAGGATGCCTTCGCGGCGTTTGGCGGCCGCGTCGTCTGGCACACGATGGGCGAGGGTTTCACTTGGGAGACGCAGGATCTGAAGCGCGACATTGCGGCGGCCGAAGCCGCCTGGGCCAAGGCGCTGGAGCTGATCGCCGATCCCTCGATCAGCCTCGTCGTGCTGGACGAACTGAACATCGCGCTGCGTTACGACTATCTTGATCTCGACAGAGTGGTGGCGGCGCTGAAAGCGCGGCGCGAAGGTCTGCATGTCGTCGTCACCGGCCGCAACGCCAAGCCGGCGCTGGTCGAGGCGGCGGATCTGGTGACGGAGATGGGCGTGACGAAGCATCATTTTTCGGCCGGCGTGAAGGCACAGCAGGGGATTGAGTTTTAGGGCGCTTACCTCCCCCTTGTGCGATTTCTTAGCCTCCCTCTTGTGGGGAGGGTCGATCCGCAAAGCGGATTGGGGTGGGGGTTCTCGTAGGGCGCAGTCCCCCACCCCGGCGCTTCGCGCCCCCCTCTGGCCTGCCGGCCATCTCCCCCTCAAAGGCATAGGCGCTAAGATAGCTTTGGCATGGACTGAAACTTGCGCTTTCGTGGTGGTTCGCGCCAGCGATATCGCAAGGCATGGAGATTTTGGCGCAGGGCCGCCAAGGAAGGTTGAGTAAAGATGGTCGCGATCAGAGAGGCGACGATCTGGCGGGTTGCGCGCCACAGTAGCGGGCGCCCGTCGCTCAAGGGGGAGAGACACCCAACTCCTGCGAGAGGGGTTCGGTCACAAGCGCGATGAGGAAGTGTGCAAAGATCCAAGGCTTTGCGATCCTTGGGTCCTTGGCGGGAGGAGAGCGCAGCCCGATCAGGCTCTTCAGGCGCTTGAAGGCGAGCTCGATGCGCCAGCGCATGCGGTAGAGCTTGAAGACCGTATCGGCGGGAAACTCCTCCCGGTCAAGCGAGGTCACAAGCAGGACTAAGCCGGCCGCAATCAGCGTCTGCGGTTGAACCTTGTTGCCCTTGGCCCTGGCTTCCTTGTTGATTTTGCGCCGCGCTTCTTGTGCCGCGGCCTCGGATTTGCGCAAGGCGATCAGGCGCATCTTCACAGGCTCGCCCTTCTTGAGTGCCAGCCGGGCAGGCGTTTCGCAGACTTCCTCCCGGCAGTTCTCCAGGTAGCCGATGAGATCGAACGCCCTGCCGTTGGCGTCGAGCCATCGCGCGTTTTTCCACGACGCGCGCACAACAACATCGCCGCCTTGCGCCATCACCTTGGCGATCCGCTCGGCCTGCAGATAGGCGCGGTCACCGATGCGGATCTCGCCCGGCACCACCGGCACGCGGTCGATCAACTCGGCTTCGCTCTGGTCGGTGATCTCGAGGAAGTCGAACTGCTCGCGCTCAAGCTCAAAGGCGCAGTGCATGCGCCAAAGACCATTGTTCTTCTTCTCATACGCACCGGCCTTGGCAACCGCTGTCGCATCGAGGATGCGAACCAGTCGGCCTTTGGCCAAACCTGCATCCTCGCGCTTCAAAAGGTGCCCAATCAACTGCTGCAGCCATGGTCCTGCATTGCGCAGCCGGCCGAGCAACGCCACGTCCGAAATGTCGGCAATCCCGCTCGCCGCCGCCCAGGCCACGACGCCCCGCATGCCAACCTTGCCAAGGCAGTAAGCCAGTGTCAGGCGCAACAGGTCGCTCGCCGACCTGACGCCGCGCGGGCGCAGGAACGCCTTCGTCTCGCGGGCGCTTGCTGCGATCAACTCTTCGCCGCCCAGAAGCTCAATAGTCTCGGCCCAGCCGTCATCAACAAGCGATTCGTGTGTCATCGCAGTGTAGAATCACACCCGATTCCGCAGGGCAATACCTATCTTAGCGCCTATGCCCAGCCGCCGGGGTTGAGGAAGGGCGACGGTAAGCTCTCAGAACGTCACCGCGATAAGCACCGCCGACAGCAACCCGAACAGCCCAATCAGCAGATAGTCGGCGACCTGGTACAATTTCAGCGCCTGCCTGATGTCCTGGCTTTCCGCCGCGCGCCTACCGCCTTCGCCCATATAGGCGTCCTCGACGACAACGCCGCGATAGCTGCGCGGGCCGGCGAGCGCCAGGCCGAGTGCGCCGGCCATTGCCGCTTCCGGCCAGCCGGCATTGGGCGAGCGGTGCTTTTTGGCGTCGCGCCGCACTGCTTGCCAGGCGTTGCGGGGATCGGCGCCGTCAACGAGAAAGGCGGCGGCAACGATCAGCAACGCGGTCAGCCGGGACGCCGGCAGGTTGATCCAGTCGTCGAAGAGTGCCGCCGCGCGGCCGAAGGCCTCGTGGTGCGGGGTGCGGTGGCCGATCATCGAATCGGCGGTGTTGGCGGCCTTGTAGGCGACGCCGCCGGCCAGACCGCAGACACCTGTCCAGAAGGCGGGCGCAACGATGCCGTCGGAGAAATTCTCGGCCAGGCTTTCGATGGCGGCGCGGCTGACGCCGGCATGGTCGAGCTTCTCGGGATCGCGGCCGACGATGCGCGCAACCGCAATGCGGCCGAGCGCCAGCCCGCCGGTATCCAGCGAATCGGCCACCGCCTCGACATGTTCGGTAAGGCTCTTTTGCGACAGCAGCGACGAGGCCAGGATTGCCGTGATGATCATGCCGGCAGGAAAGAGCTGCCAGAGCAGGATTTGCACGATGAAGGCGATTGCCGCCGGCACCAGCACGATCACCAGCAGCGCCTGCACGCCGCGGCGGCGACGCAGCGCGTCGGAATCAGTGTCGCGGTTGAGCCTGAGGTCGAGAAAGGCTATCAGCCTGCCGAACCAGGTGACGGGATGCCCGACGGCACGGAACAGCCAGTCCGGGTAACCCAGGATGCGTTCGATGGCGAGCGACAGGAAAGCGATCAGGATCGACATGAAGCTTTCTGATGGAGCGATTACTGTGGTGGATCACGGTGGATCCCTTGGCCGGGCGAGGGCGCTCTTCCCTCACGCGCCACAACCTTTCGTCGATCTCTCGACAGGTATCAATCCGCACTCCTACCCGCTTTTCGAGCTGCCCGCCACCGCCCTGTCACGATTGCCGGAGGCCGCGCGCCTGCGTGAGCTGGCCAGGGTCGCGGCCGGCGCCTATGGCGCGCCTTCGGCCGAGAATGTGGCGGTCGCCCCGGGCACGCAGATCCTGCTGCCGCGCGTCGCCTCGCTGGTCAGCCCCGGCAAGGCGCTGGTGCTCGGGCCGACCTATGCCGAGCATGCCAGGGCCGCCGCGATTGCCGGCCATGCGGTGGCGGAGGTCGACGATTTCGAGGCGCTTGCCGGAGGCGAAATTGCCATCGTCGTCAATCCCAACAATCCCGACGGGCGAGTCGTGTCGCGGGAAAGGCTGCTTCGGCTTGCCGAGACATTGCGCGCCATAGGCGGTCTGCTGGTCGTCGACGAAGCCTTCATGGATGTCGGCCCGCACGCGGAAAGCCTGGCCGGCGATGTCGGGCGGGGCGGCATCGTCGTGCTGCGCTCGTTTGGCAAGTTCTTCGGTCTCGCCGGCCTGCGGCTCGGCTTCGCACTTTCCGATGCGGTGACGGTCGAAAGGCTTGAAACGCAATTCGGCCCTTGGGCGGTCGCCGGCCCAGCGCTCGAATACGGCATCCGCGCGCTTGCCGACAGCGGCTGGCAGGCCGACATGCGGCGGCGGCTGGCGCAGGATGCGGCGCGGCTCGATGCGCTGCTTTCGCGCTTTGGCGTTGCTGTCGCCGGCGGCACGACGCTGTTTCGCTATCTCCGGCTTGCCGATGCACCGGGGCTGTTTTCGACGCTCGGTGAGCGCGGCATATTGCTCAGGCATTTTTCCGAGCGTCCCCAGGTGCTCCGCGCGGGGCTGCCTGGAAGTCAGGAGGAATGGCAGCGGCTCGAATCGGCGCTTGCCGACTGGCACGCACGGCGCGACGATGGGTCGAAGGAGATCGCGCCATGATCCATATCTGTTCGCTGGCAAAGCTTGAGGAGACGGTGGCCAAAAGCGGCGCCGAGCGCGTGCTGTCGCTGCTCGCTGCCGGCACCGAGGTGACGCGGCCGGCCTCAATCGCGAGGGAAAACCACCTGCATCTGGTCATGCACGACATCGCGGTGGCGCAGGACGGCATGACCATGCCCGGCGAAGGCCATGTGCGCAATCTGCTCGATTTCGCCCGGAAATGGGACCGCGCCAAACCCATGGTCGTCCATTGCTATGCCGGCATCAGCCGCTCGACCGCCTCGGCCTATATCATTGCGGCGGCGCTCGCCCCGAAGCGCGACGAAGTCGAACTTGCGCAGACATTGCGGAAGCTTTCGCCCTCGGCGACACCCAATCCACGGTTGATCGCCGTCGCGGATGCTCTGCTCTCACGACAAGGCCGCATGATCGAAGCGATCGAGGCGATCGGACGCGGCGCCGATGCTTTTGAGGGTACGCCTTTCGTGTTGAAGATCGACGGCTAAGGCGGCCCGCTATGCCAGCCAGTCGGCAAGCTTCGCCTTGCGCACATCCTTCAACAGGGTGATGAAGCCGTCGGCCTGATGCTCCGCCGTCAGTCGGCCTTTCTCGGCCGTGGCAATGCTGGCATCGCCGACCACGCCGTTGGGGTTGAGATCCCCAGCGATCCAGGCGAAAGCGTGCGTTCCGGTGTGGCGCAGCAGCGCAAATTCGGTTTCGGCGCGGGCGACCTTGGAGGCGAAATTGTCGGCCTTGGCCATGTCGACTAACTCCGGGCGAAAATGCAGCATCAACGAGGTCTCGACGTCGCCGCCATGGATGCCATGGCGGTCTTCCAGCTCGGTGTACATGCCGGCGGGGCGGCCGAAGCGCTGCCAGCTGGTCTTCACCGCCAGCATCCTCTCACGCACGCGCAGCTCGCGCGTGACGATGCCCATGATCTCTTCATTGCCGCCATGCGAGTTGACGACGATCAGTTTCCTTACGCCTGCGCGGGCAACGGACAGGCCAAGCTCGGTCCAGGCATCGACCAGGGTGGCCGCCGGCAGGGTGAGCGTGCCCGGCGCCTGCAGATGCTCGTTCGACTTGCCGACCGTTTGGACCGGCAGGATGCGGATGTCGAGATCGCCGGGCAGGCGGGCGATGACCGTCTCCAGCATGCCGTTCATGATCGAGGTGTCGGTTGATACAGGCAGATGCGGGCCGTGCTGCTCGATCGCCGCCACCGGCAGCACGGCAATCGTCGCCTCCGGATCGATCGCGGCGTATTCGGTGGTCCGGTAGTCGCCCCACCACACGCGTCTGTTTGCAACGGTCATGTCATGCCTCTTGACTGTGAGGGAGACCTAGCGCGCCAAACGTCGCCTGTCGATCACCCGGCAGCAATCGCCTCGACCTCGACCTTGAATTCCGGCCGCGCAAAGCCTGACACGATCATCAGCGTCGAGGCGGGCGCGGGGCTGGCAAACAAGCGGTCGCGGACGTCCATATAGGGCCGCAGAAAGGCGCGGTCGGTGACGTAGGCGTTTATGCGCGCGATGTCGCCTAGCCCCAGCCCGGCTTCAGCCAGAATCGCCGCTATGTTTTGAAAGCAGAGCTCGGCCTGCGCGCCGGCATCCTCGGGGATCTCGTCGTCCGCCGTGATGGCGACCTGGCCGGAGCACAGAACCAGCCGCTTGCCTGGCGGCACCTCGACGCCGTGGCTGTAGCGGGCGAAAGGCGGCTTGATCGACTTCGGCGCGAGGTATCTGAACATGGCAATCTCCTGTCTGCGAGACCAGCCTAAGACGTGACCGATAGTACGTTCAAGATGTGGTGCATGGCACAAGGGCGATTGTGGACAGGCGTCCAAAAAATAGGCACGATGCCTCCCGCACAGCATGACCCGTCCGGTGTTGGCAGTGACTGCCGCGCAAGCAGGCGGCCCGGGCGGTGGCATGTGTCTTGCTTCTTGGATCAATGGTGTCGAGCCCGGCGCGTGACGCTCCGGAGCCAACAAAGGGTGGTGTCGATGTACGGAAAACAGAAGATTTCAGCGCTTGCGGTCGCGCTGCTTGGAGCCGGCACGTTCGGCGCGGCAGCAAACGAGAAGGTCACCTTCGGCACCAACTGGCTGGCCGAGCCCGAGCATGGCGGCTACTACCAGGCCGTCGCCGACGGCACCTACGCTGCATGTGGCCTCGACGTGACGATTTCGCAGGGAGGTCCGCAGGTCAGCGGGCGGCCGCTGCTGCTGGCCGGCAAGCTCGATTTCTACATGGGCGGCAATCTGCTGTCGGCCTTCGACGCCGTCCAGCAGGGCATCCCGATGCGCGTCGTCGCCGCCGATTTCCAGAAGGACCCTCAAGTCATCATGTCCCACCCGGGGCAGGGGCTGGACAAGTGGGAGGATTTGAAGAACGCCGACCAGTACATTCTCGGCGACGAGGGCGTCCAGACCTTCTTCCAGTGGATGGTCATCGAACTCGGTTTCGATGCCGCCAAGCGCGTGCCCTACACCTACAACACCGCTCCATTCCTGGCCAACAAGAAGTCGATCCAGCAGGGTTACGTCACCTCGGAGCCTTTTGCGGTCAAGAAGGAAGGCGGCTTCGTGCCCAACCAGTTCCTGCTCGCCGACTATGGCTGGGACACCTATTCGACGACGATCGAGGTGATGCAGGACACGATCGACAAGCGGCCGGAGGTGGTCCAGTGCTTCGTCGATGGCTCGGCCAAGGGCTGGTACAACTACCTCTACGGCGACAACAAGGCCGCCAACGAGATGATCAAGAAAGACAATCCCGACATGAGCGACGAGCAGATTGCCTTCTCGATCGAGCAGATGAAGAAGTTCGGCCTGGCCGATTCCGGCGACACCGAAAAGCTCGGCATCGGCGCCATGAACGAAGACCGGATCAAGAGCTTTTATGACAAGATGGTCAAGGCCAAGGTCACGCCCGAGGGCATCGATATCAAGAAGGCCTACACGCTGGCCTTCATCAACAAAGGTGTCGGGATCGAGCTGAAGAAGTAGTCGTGAAGCTGGAAAAGATGGCGCAGGCGCCCATGACGGCATCGGGTGAAGGCCCGATGCTGCTGACGCTGCGCCATGTCGGCAAGGTGTTTTCCAATGGCGTGACTGCATTGAGCGACGTCGATCTCGCCATCCGCGAGGGCGATTTTGTCAGCCTTCTCGGGCCGTCCGGCTGCGGCAAGTCAACGGCGTTGAGGCTGATCGCGGGCCTGTCGACGCCGACATCCGGTCAGCTCGACTGGGGCGGTTCGATCGACCGCGCCAATATCGGCTTCGTCTTCCAGGAACCGACGCTGCTGCCCTGGGCCCATGTCTTCGACAATGTCTGGCTGCCGCTCAGGCTGAAAGGCGTGTCGCGTGCCAAAGCGGCGCCGGTGGTGATGGAGATGCTGGAGCGGGTGCACCTGACCGGTTTCGAAAACGCCGTGCCGCGCGAACTTTCCGGCGGCATGAAGATGCGCGTCTCGATCGCACGCGCCATGGTGACGAAGCCGCGCATTCTGTTGATGGACGAGCCGTTCGCGGCACTCGACGAGATCACCCGCTTCAAGCTCAACAACGACCTTCTGGAGCTGTGGCAGGACGAGCGCTTCACCGTCGTCTTCGTCACCCACAGCGTCTTCGAAAGCGTGTTCCTGTCCAACCGCGTCGTCGTCATGGCGGCGCGGCCGGGCCGCGTCCATGCCGAGTTGGCAATCGATGCCGCCTATCCACGCGACGAGGTGTTCCGCACTTCGCCCGACTATGCCGCGCTCTGCCGCCAGGCCTCGGACATCCTGGTCAACGCCATCAACACATCAGCCGGACCGCACCATGACGGCCATTGACCAGAATGCCGCAACGCTCGACGCGGAAGAGGCCGGCCGAGTACGCCAGGAGCGGCTGGAGCGGATCGGCCGGTGGGTCTTGCCGCTGGCGATCATGATCCTGGCGATCTGGCTGTGGGACCGCATCTGCGTGTGGAACGCGATCCCGCAATATATCCTGCCGCGCCCCGGCGTGGTGCTGTGGACGCTCTATAGCGATGCCGGGCTCCTGTTCTCCGCGCTGCTGGTCACGTTGCGCATAACCTTTCTCAGCCTGCTGCTCGCGGTCGTCGGCGGCGTCGGACTGGCGGTGCTGTTTGCGCAATCGAAATGGGTGGAGATGTCGTTCTTTCCCTTCGCCATCGTGCTGCAGGTAACGCCGATCGTGGCGGTCTTCCCGCTCATCAACATCTATGTGGACAACCAGACGGTGAAGCTTTTGCTTTGCGCCTGGATCGTTGCGTTCTTCCCGATCCTGTCCAACACCACGCTCGGCCTCAATTCGGTCGACCGCAATCTGCGCGACATGTTCAAGCTCAACGGCGCGACGCGCTGGCAGCAATTGCGCTATCTCAGACTGCCGGCGGCCATGCCGTATTTTCTAGGAGGCTTGAAGATAGCCGGCGGCCTGTCGCTGATCGGCGCCGTGGTGGCCGAGTTCGTCGCGGGCGCGCAGGGGCAGTCGTCGGGGCTGGCGTCGCGCATCATCGAGGCCGGCTACCGCCTCAACGCGCCAAGGCTTTTCGCGGCGCTGATCCTGATCTCGCTCACCGGCATATTGATCTTCCTGGTGCTGTCGCTCGTGTCGCATCTCATCCTGCGCCGCTGGCACGAGAGCGCGCTGAAGCATGAGCGGTAGGGGGTTGGGTGACGTGATTGAGATGCTGGCGCGAAACACCCCCCTCTGGCCTGCCGGCCATCTCCCCCTCAAGGGGGGAGATTGGATGTCACATCGGTTTTCGCCAAAGGTTGAGGTCAAAGATTGGACGTCGTCGGCAAAGCTGCCAATCTCCCCCCTTGAGGGGGAGATGCCCGGCAGGGCAGAGGGGGGCGGTCCTTGATACCGACCTCTGGCTCGTACCATCTCACCAACGTCCGCCTTCACCGGTCGCTGACATCAGGTCTTGCCACCACTTACGATACTGACGGCTTCGCGCTGGCCGACATCGCCGTCGCCGACGGTAAGCTCTCCAGCATCGCCGCGCACAAGAAATCAAAAGCGCCAGCCACCGCCATCGACCTTGCCGGCCGCATCATCCTGCCGTGCTTCGTCGATTGCCACACCCACATCGACAAGGGCCATATCTGGCCGCGCAAACCCAATCCCGACGGCAGTTTCATGGGCGCGCTCAATGCCACCAGCGCCGACCGTGCAGCGCGCTGGAGCGCCGAGGACGTGGCGCGGCGCATGGATTTCTCTTTGCGCTCGGCCTACGCGCACGGCACCAAGGCGCTGCGCACGCATCTCGACAGCGTGCCGCCACAGGAGGAAATCTCCTGGCCGGTGTTCGAGGCGATGCGGGAGAAATGGCGCGGCCGCATCGAATTGCAGGCAGCCTGCCTGCTCGGCATCGAAGGCGTGCGCGACAGAAAGTGGTTCGAGAGGCTGGCCAAGCGTGTGGCTGCGGCCAAGGGCGTGCTCGGCGTCGTCACCTATATGGTGCCGGATCTCGAAGAGCTTCTCGACAAGGTGTTCGCCGAGGCGAACAAGCACGGGCTCGATCTCGATTTCCACGCCGACGAGACCGACGACATCGCGGCGATATCGCTGAAGAAGATCGCCGAGGCGGCACTGTGGAACGGTTTTGAGGGCAACATGCTGGTGGGACATTGCTGCTCGCTGGCGCGCCAGCCGGATCTCGACGTGCTCGATACACTCGACAAGGTGGCCAAGGCGCGGCTGGCGGTGGTGTCGCTGCCAATGTGCAATCTCTATCTGCAGGACCGGCGTGCCGACCAGACCACGCCACGCTGGCGCGGCGTGACGCTGCTGCATGAGATGAAGGCGAGGGGCATCCCGGTCGCGGTGGCCTCCGACAACACCCGCGATCCGTTCTATGCCTATGGCGATCTCGACATGCTGGAGGTCTACCGCATGGCGACGCGCATCCTGCATTTCGACCATCCGGTCGGCGACTGGCCGCAGACGGTGGCGGCGACGCCGGCCAAGGTGATGCGGCTCGACGGTGTCGGGACACTGACAGCCGGTGGCAGCGCCGATTTCATCGTCTTCAAAGGGCGGAGCTGGACGGAATTGCTGTCGCGGCCCGAATCGGATCGCATCGTCGTGCGCAACGGCCGAGCGATCGACAGGCAATTGCCCGACTATGCCGAGCTCGACGAACTGATGGTGGAATGATGGATGTTTCGGCGCTCAAACGCGATCTCGACGGGATAAAGCTCGACGACAATCCGGCCATCGTCCAGCAGAAGAGCCGCGACTTCTACTGGTACAGCCCGGTGCTGAAGCAGCAGCTCGACCACGTCACCGGCGACCTGATCGTGACGCCCAGGAACGAGGCCGAACTGATCCGCGTGCTTGCCGCTTGCCACCGTCATGGCGTTCCGGTGACGCCGCGCGGCAGCGGCACCGGCAATTACGGTCAGGCGATGCCGCTATCGGGCGGCGTGGTTTTGAACCTTGCCGAGATGAACGAGATCAAGGCCATAGCGCCGGGCCGCGTCGTCACCGGGCCGGGCGCGATCCTCGCCGACATCGACAGAGCGACGCGCGCGCATTCCGGGCAGGAACTGCGGCTGTCGCCGTCGACCTACAACACCGCCTCGATCGGCGGCTTCATCGCCGGCGGCTCGGGCGGCGTCGGTTCGATCAATTTCGGCGGTCTGCGTGATTTCGGCAATGTGCTGCGCCTGCGCGTCGTCACTATGGAGGCGGAGCCGAAGGCGCTCGAACTCACCGGCGAGGACCTGCACAAGGTCACCCACGCCTATGGCACGAACGGCATCATCACCGAGCTCGAGATGCCGCTGACTGCAGCCTATGAATGGATCGACGTGATCGTCGGCTTCGACGCTTTCATGCCGGCAGCCCGCTACGGCAACGCGCTGGCACGCCAGGACGGCATCCTGACCAAGCTGATCACGCCGATCGCCGCGCCCGTGCCGCAGCTCTATTTCAAGCGCCACCAGAAGTTCTTCCGGGACGGGCAAAGCATCTGCGTCGTCATGGTTGCCCGGCATGGGCTAGACGCGTTCCTCGCCTTCACCCGCCGCACCGGCGGCGAAGTCATCTTCAATGCGGCGACGGCCACGGACGAAGAGAAAAAGGGCCTGCCGCCGGGCTTCGAACTGGCGTGGAACCACACCACGCTCAGGGCACTGCGGGTCGATCCCGCGATCACCTATCTGCAATCGCTCTATCCGTTTCCCAACCAGCTGGCGCTGGTGGAGAAGATGGACGCGATGTTTCCGAACGAGGTCTTTTCGCATCTCGAATTCGTGCGCCTCGACGGCAACATCACCTGCTTCGGCCTGCCGCTGGTGAAATTCACCACCGAGGCGCGGCTCAACGAAATCATCCGGCTGCATGAGGAGAACGGCTGCCCGATCTTCAACCCGCACCGCTACACACTGGAAGAGGGCGGCATGAAGCAGACGGATGAAATCCAGCTCGCCTTCAAGCGCGAGACCGATCCGCAAGGCCTGCTCAATCCCGGCAAGATGATCGCCTGGGAAAATCCGGATTACGACTATCGCTCGGGCCGGACTTTTTTGTTCAGGGGTTTGCAGAAAGCAGAATGAGCAGAGGTTTGAGCTTGAGCACCCCCCTCTGTCCTGCCGGACATCTCCCCCGCAAGGGGGGAGATTGGCAGCCTGAACGCCGCGGCCCGGCAGGGCAGAGGAGGGTGCCTCGCGCCCACCTCGCAAGTATTTCCCCATGAAAGTCCTCGTCCTCTACGCACACCCGGTGGAGACCAGCTTCAATGCAGGTCTGCACCGCACGATCGTCGAGCGGCTGACGGCCGCCGGCCATGAGGTCGACGATTGCGATCTCTATGCAGAGGATTTCGACCCCAGGCTGACGCGCGGGGAGAGGCTGGATTATCATAA
The DNA here is from genome assembly GCF_057766425.1 of Mesorhizobium sp. P160187. Lineage (NCBI taxonomy): Bacteria > Pseudomonadati > Pseudomonadota > Alphaproteobacteria > Hyphomicrobiales > Phyllobacteriaceae > Mesorhizobium > Mesorhizobium sp. P160187. The sequence continues at coordinate 1,017,106 of NZ_JBYMDX010000004.1, read as the reverse complement.
CCAACGCAGCCCTGCGGACCCGGCCGCGCCCTATGTCGAGCGGCTGCTCAAGGCCGAGGCGCTGGTGCTGTCATATCCCGTCTGGAACTACGGCTTCCCGGCCATCCTGAAAGGCTTTTTCGACCGCGTGTTTCTGCCCGGCGTGTCGTTCAAATTGGTCGACGGCAAGGCGCAGCCTTCGCTCCACAACATCCGCAAGCTGACCGCCGTCACCACCTATGGCGGCAGCCGCTTCCGCGCCATGCTGATGGGCGATCCGCCACGCAGATTGGTCAAGCGGATGCTGCGCGCGACGATCAGGCCCGGCGCCTCGGTGTCCTACCTCGCGCATTATTCGATGAACCTGTCGACCGACGAGACGCGGGCAGCCTTCATGGCCAAGGTCGCGGCCGGGATGGATGAATTCTGATGCGCGTGCTGGTGGTCTATTGCCATCCGGTGCCCGAAAGCTTTTGCGCCGCCATCAGAGATGCCGCAGTCGATGTGCTGAAGGCACGCGGCTGGGAGGTGCGGCTGCTCGACCTCTATGCGGAGAAATTCGATCCGGTGATGGGCTGCGAAGAGCGACGCGCCTACAATGAGCGGGCGCCGGAGGATCCGGCCCTAAAACCGCATTTCGAGCATCTCGCCTGGGCTGAGGCGATCCTGTTCATCTATCCGACCTGGTGGTACGGGCTGCCGGCCATGCTGAAGGGCTGGCTCGACCGGGTCTGGGCGACCGATGTCGCCTTCAAGCTGGGCAAGGGGCGCATCACGTCGCTGATGACACATGTCACCAGGGTCGGCGTCATTACCACCTGCGGCGCGCCGACCTGGTGGAGCGTCGTCGTCGGCCAGCCCGGCCGCAAGACCTTGCTGCGCGGTATGCGCGCGCTGTGCGCCCGCCGCTGCCGGACGTTTTTCCTGGCGCACTACCTGATGGACGCCTCGACGCCAAGGACGAGGGCGGCGTTTCTGGTGAAAGTGCGGGCGAAGCTGGAGCGGTTTTAAGCTTCTTCACCCTACCCCTTGTGGGGAGGGTCGCGCAGCAAGTGCCGCAAGGCGGCTTTTGCGAAGCGGGGTGGGGGGTCTCGTAGGGCGCACCCCCACCCCGTCTCGCAATCGCCGCTTCGCTCCGACTGCGAGCCGACCCTCCCCACAAGGGGAGGGTAAAAAGGTGCTACATCCTCGTCCGTTCCGCCTTGGGATCGTACATCGGCTTCAGCGATGCTTCCGCCGCAAAACGCTCGCCGGCGATCTCGATCTCGTATGACGAGGCCAGCACATCCGCCTCGCTCTCGCCCTGGCAGGGCACATAGCCCAGTCCGATCGCGCCGCCGAGATGGTGGCCGTAATTCCCCGATGTGATCGGGCCGACGATCTTGCCGTCGCGCAGGATCGCCTCGTTGTGGAAGAGCAGGGGTTCAGGGTCTTTCAAACGGAACTGCACCAGCCGGCGCGACAGGCCGGCTTCTTTTCTCTTCAGCACCGCATCGCGGCCGATGAACTCGCCCTTGGCGGTTTTGACCGCAAAGCCGAGGCCGGCCTCCAGCACATTGTCCTCGTCGGTGATGTCGTGGCCGAAATGCCGAAACGCCTTTTCGATGCGACAGGAATCGAGCGTATGCAGGCCGCAAAGTTTCGGGCCGACATCCGCCCCCGCCTCATCGATCGCCTCGAAAACATGGGCAGCCTGGTCGGTAGAGACATAAAGCTCCCAGCCGAGTTCGCCGACATAGGTGACGCGGTGGGCGCGGGCGAGGCCCATGCCGATCTCGATCTCCTGGAAGGTGCCGAACGGATTGTTGTCGTTGGAGAAATCGTTAGGGCTGACTTTCTGGATCAGCTTTCGCGCATCCGGACCCATCAGGCAGAGCACGCTTTCTGCCGCCGTCACATCGGTGATGACAACGAATTCCTCGCCGACATGCCGCCGCAGCCAGGCGAGATCGCGTTGCAACGTCGCGCCCGGTACGACGAGGAAATAGGCCGTGTCCGACAGCCGCGACACGGTAAGATCGCTCTCGATGCCGCCGCGCTGGTTGAGCATCTGAGTGTAGACGATCTTGCCCGGCGCCACGTCCATGTCGTTGGCGCAGAGCCTTTGCAGGAACGCGCAGGCATCGCGGCCCTCGACACGGATCTTGCCGAACGAGGTCATGTCGAACAGGCCGACCTTGTTGCGGACCGCCAGGTGTTCCTCGCGCTGGTTGTCGAACCAGTTCTGCCGCTTCCAGGAATAGCGGTATTCGCGCTCTTGCCCTTCGCGGGCGAACCAGTTGGCGCGCTCCCAGCCGGCGACTTCGCCGAAGACCGCGCCGCGCGCCCTCAGGTGTTCGTGCAGGGGCGAGCGCCTGACATTCCTGGACGTTGCCATCTGCCGGTAGGGGAAGTGATCCGCATAGAGCAGGCCGAGTGTTTCGGAGACACGCTCCTTGAGATACCTACGGTTCTTCTGGAATGGCTGGGCCCGGCGGATGTCGACTTCCCAGAGGTCGAAGGGCGCTTCGCCGTCATTGATCCACTGCGCCAGCGCCATGCCGGCGCCGCCGGACGAGACGATGCCGATGGAATTGTAGCCGGTCGCCATCCAGTAGCCCGACAGCTCCGGCGCTTCGCCGAGATAATAGCGGTCGTCGGGGGTAAAGCTTTCGGGGCCGTTGAAGAAGGTGTGAATGCCGGCGGTTGCCAGCATCGGCATGCGGTTGACGCCCATTTCGAGGATCGGCTCGAAATGCTCCATGTCCTCCGGCAACTGGTCGAAGCAGAAATCCTCGCGGATGCCGTCCATGCCCCAGGGCTTGGCCACAGGCTCGAAGGCGCCGAGCATCATCTTGCCGGCGTCTTCCTTGTAGTAGGCGCATTCATCGGGAACGCGCAGCACCGGTAGACGACCGAGCCCGGGGATCGGCTCGGTGACGAGATAAAAATGTTCGCAGGCATGCAGCGGGATGGTGACGCCGTTCTGGGCGCCGAGCTCGCGCGCCCACATGCCGGCGCAGTTGACGACGATGTCGGCCTCGATCGTTCCCTGGTCCTCGCCTTGCGCCCACGACACACCGGTGACGCGACCGGCCTTGGTATGGACCTTGGTGACCTTCACATTCTCGACGATGGCGGCGCCACGCTGGCGGGCACCCTTGGCCAGCGCCATGGCGATGTTGGCGGGATCGCACTGGCCGTCGAGCGGCAGATGCACGGCGCCGACCACGTCGGACACGTTGAGATGCGGGTACATCTCCTTGACTTCACCAGGCGAAATCTCGCGCACATCGACATCGAAGGCGCGGGCGAGCGAGGCCTGCCGGTAAATCTCGTGCTTGCGCTCCTCGGTCAGCGCCACGGTGATCGAGCCGACCTGGCGCATGCCGGTGCCGACTTCCGTTTCGGCTTCCAGCTTGACGTAGAGGTCGGCCGAATATTTGGCCAGCCGCGTCATGTTCTGCGAGCCGCGCAGCTGGCCGATCAGGCCGGCGGCGTGCCAGGTCGTACCCGAGGTCAGCTGCTTGCGTTCGAGCAGCACGATGTCGGTCCAGCCGAGCTTGGCCAGGTGGTAGGCGACCGAACAGCCGGAGACACCGCCGCCGATAATAACCGCGCGGGCCTTGGTGGGAATGCTTCTGGTCATGCGGCCTCGCGGCGATAGCCGGATGCGAAGCGGCGCAGGCGTTTTGCGGCTTCCTGAAGCACCGGCTCCGGTTGGCAGAGGCTGATGCGGATGTGGCCGGCAGCGGCCTTGCCGAAGCTGGAACCCGGCATGACGCCGACACTCTCCTGGTCGAGAAAGGCCCAGGCGAATTTCTCGTCGTCGGGCTCGACGGCGGAGATGTCGAGCATGACATACATGCCGCCCTCCGAGCCGTGCACGCTGATATTGTTCATGCCGCGCACGGCGTCGAGCAGGACGGTGCGGCGCGCCGCATAGCGCTCGGCGATTTCCTTGACGCCATAGCGGTTCTCCAGCGCCTCGGCGCAGGCGATCGAGATGAAGGCCGGCAGGCCGTAGGTCGTCACCAGATTGAGATTGGTCAACAGCGTGATCATCTGCGTCGGGCCGGTCAGCCAGCCCATGCGCCAGCCGGTCATGCCGTGGCTCTTGGACATCGAATTGATGACCAGCGTGCGCTCGGCCATGCCGGGCAGGCCGCGCGGCGAGATGTGCTCGCCGCCGCCGAGCGTCCAGTAGACCTCGTCCGACAGCAGCCAGAGATCGTGCTCGCGGCAGATCTCGGCCAGCTCTTCCAGACGCTCACGCGAATAGACGGCGCCGGTCGGGTTGTTCGGCGTGTTGATCAAAATGGCGCGCGTGTTGGGCTTGAGCGCCGCGCGGATCATCTCGGCGTGCGGCTGGAAACCGTCTTCGGCCGGTGTCTCGACGACGGTGAAGCTGGCGCCGGCGGCGCTGAACGTGTTGGGATAAGTCGCGTAGTAGGGCGCCACCACGATAGCGTGGTCGCCCTGGTCGAGAACGGCCTGCACGGCCGCGTAAAGGGCAGCCTGGCCGCCCGGCGTGGCGATGACTTGGTCAGGTGCCGTCTCGACCCCGGTGCAAGCGGTCGAGGCCGCCGCCATCGCCCTGCGCAGGCGCGGAACGCCGGGAAGCGGGGTGTAGTGGTGGTTGCTGCCGCGAACCGCCGTCACGCAGGCTTCGATCGTCTGGCTCGGCGTATCGAAATCATGGTCGCCGACCGACAGCATGATGATGTCCTGGCCGGCCTCCTTGCGGGCCCATGCCTCGGTGTGGACCTCCCAGCCATCTTTGCCCGAAGGCACGATGCCGGAAATGCGCGATGAGGGTCTGGGCATCAGGATACTCCCGAGATTTCGTGGCCGGCCTGTTCGAGCTGATCGCGCAACGCGGCGATGTGGGCAGGGCCGACTTCGCAGCAGCCGCCGACGATGGTGGCGCCAGCGGCGACCCAGCCGAGCGCCTGGTCGGCATAGGCATCCGGATCAAGGTCGTGGCGTGCGTGCAGCACTTCGACCGTTCCGCCATGCTTGAGCGCTTCGACAGAGGTGAAGCCATTGGCATAGGCGCCGACCGGGCCGCCGAGGGCAATCAATTCGGGCAGTGCCGCGGCGATAGTTTCTGGCCGGCAGCAATTCACCAGGCGCGCTGCAACCGTCAGGCCGTCGAGGGCGTCCGCCGCTGCCGCTATTGTTTCGCCGCTGCGCAGCCGCGCCGCGCCGTGATCGGCGAGCGTCCAAGATACCCAGACAGGTTTGCCGCTTTCCGACGCAGCGGTAACGGCCGCACGGCCTTCCTCGGCTGAGGCCATGGTCTCGCACAGGAACAGGTCGACGCCATCGGCCTGCTCTGCGACGATGCGGCGATAGATGTCCAGCGTCTCCTGGAACGATATGGTCAGCGCCGGCGCATAGCTGCCGAACAGCGGTGACAGGCAGCCGGCGATCGCTGCATCGCCTGCCTCGTCGCGTGCCTGTCTTGCCAATTCGATGCCGCGCTTCTGCAAAGGCTTGAAGAGGTCTTCTGCTCCTTCCCGCGCGAGCCGCTCCGGCGTTGCCGAATAGGTGTTGATGGTGATGACGCGAGCGCCGGCCCGGATGAATTCGGCATGCAGGTCACGCACCAGATCCGGCTCGTCGATCAGCACCCTGGCCGACCAGAGCGGCGTCGGCTCGGAGCGGCTGCGGCGGACCAGTTCCTGGCCCATGCCGCCATCGGTGAGAATGACTTTCTTCATGCTCTCAGTCTTTCGTTTTTCGGATCCCACAGCGGCTCGTCTTTCTGCACGACCGCCCTGAAACGATCGCCAAAAATTTCAATCTCGATCGCGGTATCGGGTTCAGCCAGGTCGGCGCGCAGCATGCCGAGCGCGATCGATTTGTCGATGCGATGCCCCCAGCCGCCGGACGTCGTCTCGCCGACGATCTTGCCGTCATGCCAGAGCGTCGACACGGACGGCGCGTCGCAATCGCCTGGGTTTTCGACCACCAGCGTGACGAAGCGCTTCTTCACGCCTTGCTGCTTTTCGTTCTGCAGGGCTGCCTTGCCGCGGAAGTCGGGCTTGTCCCATTTGACGAAGCGCTCGAGCCCGCCCTGCAGGACCGTATAGTCGGTCGACAGGTCGCCCTTCCAGGTCCGGTAGCCCTTTTCGAGGCGCAGCGAATCCAGCGCGTACATGCCGAACGGTTTCAGACCGTGTTTTTGTCCCGCCGTCCAGACGGCGTCGAAGATGGCGGCGGTGTCTCCCACCTTGGTGTGGATTTCCCAGCCGAGTTCGCCGGCGAAGGATACCCGCACCAGCTTCGCCCAGCGGCCGGCGATGGTGGTTTCCTGATGCGTCAGCCAGGGCAGCGAGAGATCCGCGCCACAGACCTCGGCCAGGATCTTGCGCGAACTGGGGCCGGCGAGGATTTGCGTCGAATAGTCTTCGGTCCTGTCGGTGAGGGTGAAAGCTGCGTCCTTCGGCAGGCGCGACTTCAGCCATTCGAAATCGTGCCACTGCGCTACCGCCGCGGTGATCAGAGTCATCTGCTCTTCGCCATGGCGCACCACCGACATCTCGGTGACGATGCGGCCTTTGTCGTCGGCGAAATAGGCGAGGCCGATTCGGCCGGGCTTGGGCACCAGGCCGGTGACCTGCAGCGCCAGCCATGCGGCTGCACCAGGACCTTCGAGGTTGAAGCGCGAGAAGCCGGGCAGGTCCAGAATGCCGGCGGCGTCGCGCACCGCCAGGCATTCTTCGCGCACGCGGTGCTGCCACGGCCCGTCGCGGCGGAAGGTGAGTGTTGCTTCTTCCGACGTGTCGTCACCGGGTTGCGCATACCAGGTGGCACGCTCCCAGCCATTATAGGCGTCGAACTGGGCGCCGAGCGCCTTGATGCGATCGTGGATCGGCGACAGCTTACGGTCGCGCCCGGCCGGCCAGGCATGCCGCGGAAACTGGATGGCGTATTCGTTGCCGTAGATCTCCATGCCCTTGGCGACGCTATAGTCGGGGGCGGCCGCAAAGCTGGTGAAGCGGCGTGGATCGCAGGACCACATGTCCCATTCAGTCTGGCCCTCGGTGATCCACTCGGCCAGCACCTTGCCGGCGCCGCCGCCCTGGGCGATGCCGAATGTGAAGACACAGGCCTCGAAAGCGTTGGGAACGCCGGGCATCGGACCGATCAGCGGATTGCCGTCCGGCGCGTAAGGGATCGGCCCGTTGATCACCTTGGACAGGCCGGCAGTGCCCAGGATCGGCACGCGGGCTACGGCATCGGCAAGGTAGTGCTCGAGACGGTCGAGATCGTCGGGGAAGAGCTGGAAGGAAAAGTCCTCCGGCATCGGGTCATTGTGGGTTGCCCAATGCGCGCGGCAATTGCGCTCATAGGGACCGAGATTCATGCCGTTCTTTTCCTGGCGCAGATAGTAGGAGGTGTCGACGTCGCGCAGCAGCGGCAGCTTCTTGCCCTGCTCCTTCGACCACGCCACCAGTTCGGGGATTTCCTCGAACAAGATGTACTGATGGCTCATCACCATCATCGGGACGTCGCGGCCGAACATTTTGCCGACTTCCGCGGCTCGGTAGCCGGCGGCGTTGACGACGATTTCGCAACGGATCTCGCCTTGCGGCGTCCCGACAACCCATTCGTCGTTCTCGCGGCGCACACCTGACACCGGACAGAAGCGGACGATCCTGGCGCCCATGTCGCGCGCACCCTTGGCCAGTGCCTGCGTCAGCTGCGCGGGGTCGATGTCGCCGTCGTTTGGATCGTAGAGCGCACCTTTGAGGTCATGCGTCTCGATGAAGGGATAGCGGCGCTTGACCTCATCAGGGCCGACAATGGCGATGTCCATGCCCTGGTAGCGGCCCATGCCCTTGGCGCGCTGGAACTCCTGCATGCGCTCCTTGGTGTGGGCGAGGCGGAGCGAGCCGGTAACGTGGTAGTTCATGGGATAGTCGACCGCGTCGGCGAGACCGCGATAAAGCTCGGTCGAATAGCGCTGCATGTTCATCAGCGACCAGGACGACGAGAAGGTCGGCACATTGCCGGCGGCATGCCAGGTCGAGCCCGATGTCAGCTCGTTCTTTTCAAGCAGCACGCAGTCGGTCCAGCCCGCCTTGCACAGATGGTAGAGCGAGGAGGCGCCGACGACACCGCCTCCGATGATTACCACGCGCGCCGTGGTCGGCAAACCGGCCATATTCTTCTCCCAAACCTGAAGCGCGCTGCGCTTCTATCTTTTTGCTTGACGCATGTCGTTTCCCAAAACCGCTGCACACTTTGGGCGACATGCATTCAATAAACAGGCGGCGAAACCACCCAGATGATTACGGCCGGCTCGGTGCCGGGATTGCGCCAGCGGTATGGCTTGCGCTCGAAGCGGAAGGAATCGCCTTCGCCGAGCCGGTGCCAGACGCCTGCTATCTCGATCTCGAAAACGCCAGAGGCGATGTAGCCGGCTTCCTCGGTCGGCCGCAGCTGCTCGCTCTTCATCTCGGCGCCCGGCGCAAAGATCGAACGCACCATCTCGAAACTACCGCCGAGATCGGGCGACAGAAGCTCCTCCACCAGGCCGGATTCGCTTGTGCCAAGCGTGCGCCGGCTGCCGGCGCGCACGACAAAGCCGCGCTCCTTTTCGATCGGCACGTCGTGGCTGAAGAACAGGCTGAGCGGCACGCCGAACAGGTCTGCGAAGTCCCTGAGGTCGCCAAGCGAAGGGATAGACAGGCCGCGCTCGACCTGGCTGACCCAGCCGACGGAGCGGCCAAGCTTCAGCGCTATCTCAGCCAGCGTCAGCCCGCGCGCCTTTCGCAGCGCACGGATGTCGCTCGCCAGCAGGCGCTCGTCAGGTCCCTGCAATGTTTTGGGGATAGCTGGGGGCAAAACGCTCACTTGATGAAAAACTGGATATGAATTTCATGAGAGCTCATGTCCGTGAAAAAATCAAGCGAATTTTCATGGACACACAAGATTTGCTTGCGCGATTTTGGCGGTTCATGCAAAGGCTCTGGCACGAGCGGCGGGTGTGGGAATGCGGGTCGGCGACCATGGATTGAAATCTGCGCAAGGTCTTCTCCGATAGCCGGTTCGGCTTTCGAAGTGTGCGCAAAGGGACGGCCCATGCTGGAAAAAAATGGCCTGGCAGCGCAAAACGCGGCTGTTGTCGACGAGGCGATCATCTCGCGCCGTTCGGTGCGCGCCTTCCTGCCCGACATGGTCGATGACGAGACGATCCGAGCCATTCTTGGCGTCGCCGCGCGCGCGCCTTCGGGCACCAATATGCAGCCTTGGCGGGTCTATGTCGTCAAGGGCGAGGTCAAGCAGCAGATCACCGATGCCATCCTGAATTCCGGTATCCGCGCCGAAAAGGCCGATTGGGACGAGTATCGCTATTATCCCACCCAGTTCTTCGAGCCGTATCTCGCCCGCCGCCGCGCCAACGGTTTCGGGCTCTATGGGGCACTCGGCATCGGCCGCCGCGAGGTCGACAAGATGCGCGCCCAGCACGACCGCAACTTCGTCTTCTTCGACGCGCCGGTCGGCATTATCTTCACCATCGACCGGCGGCTGAACCAGGGCTCGTGGATCGACTACGGAATGTTCCTGCAGAACATCATGGTGGCGGCGCGAGGCAGGGGCCTGCACACCTGCCCGCAGGCCGCCTTCGCGCCCTATCACCGGCAGATCCGGCCGGTGCTCAACATCCCCGACGAGGAGATCGTCGTCTGCGGCATGGCGCTCGGCCTCGAGGATACGTCGAAACCCGAAAACGACTTCCGCACCGACCGCGTGCCGCTGGAAGAGTGGGTGACGTTCAGCGGCTAGGCCTCGGCTACCGGGGCCTTATTCCACGTTCATCTGCGCGCCATGGCCGCTGACATGGGCGCCGTCCTGCGGTGTCAGTCTGAGATAGGCGATCAGCGCGCACAACGTGATGACGCCCTCGACCACGAACAGGATGCGGAAATCGCTGGTCACCGCCGGCCCGCCGCCAGCCAGGAACGACAACAGCGCCGCCGCCAGGCCGACGCTGATCGCCACCCCCAACTGCCACAGTATGTAGTAGAGCGCGCTAAAGCGGGCGAGCTGGTCGGGCGCGATGTCGGAATAGGCGAGATTGCCGGTCGAAGCCCACTGCGCCGAGCGCAGAACGCCGAAGGCAAAGATATAGACGAGCACGATCCAAACCGGCGTTGTCGCCTCAATCAAGGCGAAGCCCGCTACCATGGCAGCAACGATCGGCGTGTTGATGACCAGCACGCGGCGAAAGCCGAAACGGTTGAGCAGGCGCGGCATGAACACACGCATGATCAGCGAGCCGATTGCGGCGACGAAAGTCAGCGATCCCGCCTGCACCGCGCTCATGCCGAAGCCGAGCTGGAACATCAGCGGCAAAAGGAAAACGACCGAGCTCAGGCCGATCGTGTCCAGCCCACCACCGGTGAGGAATGAGATGCGAAAGGTGCGGATGCGCAGGAGTTTCAGGTCAAGCAAGGGGTTGCGGGCGCGCAGGCAGTAGAAGGAGGCAAGCGTCAGGATGACGATCGCCAGCGCCAGCTCGGCCGCGATCATGCTGCCGGCGGCGTCTTTGGCCGCAAGCGAATCCATGCCGAAGACCAGCAGGACCATGCCGCTGCCGACCAGCAGGAAGCCCGGGAAATCGAACGGCGTGCGCACCGGTTTGGTAACGGTCGGAAACAGCGAGGCGGCAAGCACGGCCGCCGCCAGCGCGAACGGCACGTTGATGAAGAAGATCCAGCGCCAGGAAATGTAGGTCGTCAGCGCGCCGCCGACCAGCGGGCCGACCAGCGGTCCGGACTGGCCGGCCAGCGAAATATACATGTTGATCTTCAGCGTGCGGCTGCGCGGGAAGGTCGACAGGATGACGACCTGGCCGAGCGTCCCCATCAAGGCGCCGCCGAAGCCTTGCAGCGCGCGGGCGCCGACCAGCGTCCAGATGTCGTTGGACAATCCGCACAGCGCCGATGACGCGGCGAACACCAGCAAGGCGAAGCAGTAAACGTTGCGCAAGCCGAAGCGGTCGGCGGCCCAGCCGCCGAGCGGCATCGAGATGATCAGGCTGGCGACATAGACGGTGATCAACAGGCCGAGCTGGCTCGGCGGCCGGCCGAGGCTGTCGCTGATGCCGGGCAGGGCGGTGACCACGACATTCTGGTCGAGGCTCGTCATGAACACACCGCAGGCGACCGTCAGCGGCAGCAGGAGCAAGGCTCTGGCCGACACATCGGCGCGATCCGTGGCGCCGGCGGATAGTTCTGCGGTCATGGGGATGTTCGAACCAAACGACGATGCCGACTCTGAGACGGGAGCTTTTTGATCCCCTGGGCCGGTTGGGCCACGTTCCCCACCATGGGCTTCCATTGGAGCATTCTCTAGCGGCAGAACCGGCTGGCCTTGAGGCCAGAACGGCTGTCGGCCCTACTGAACCTCGTAGCCGACCTCCTCGCTGGCATGGCAGAGCGCCTTCCAGAACGAGCGGGCGAAGGAGCGGAAGACATAGATGTCGAACTGGTCGGTGCCGGTGCGCTGGATCTGCGCAAAGACGTCGTGATGGGTGGTCGAACGGCCGGAGCCGATCGGGAAGGCGGGCAGCGCAAAGTCGATGGCGAAGAATTTCGCCAGCACCCATTCGGCCTTAGGGCCGGCGATGCGGATAGCGGTGCGGCCATGCGACAGGTCGGTGATCGTGCCGATTGCCGGGGTTACGTCCCCGGCAAAACGCGTCGCCAGGCCCTCGGCATCGTCGACGGCGGTGAATTTTCCAGGCGCGAAACCGAACGCGGCCTTGCCGTCCTTGACAACGCCGCCGCCGGCGCCATCGGGCAAATCTAGGCCGGTGACCTTGCGGATCGCTTCGATCAGCTGCTTTTCCGCGCCCGGCCATGCGGCCAGCTGCAGAATCGAGCCTGGCCTGATTTCGGTCAGAATGACATCGACGCCATGCTCGAAGTTGCCGTGCGAACCCGGATGGAACACCGGCTCGAGCGGCGAGAGCCGCTCGGGTGGCTGGCGTTCACGTGATTGGCGCTCAGCCATGCATGCGGCTCCCGTCCGGGTCGTAGAAATGGTTGGAGACGATTTCGACCGGCCCGAACCGCTTGCGCAGCGGATCGGAGACGAATGCCCGGGTGCCATGGCGCGCCTTGCCGCCCTCGACCAAAGCCAGCGCGATGTGCTTGCCCAGCGCCGGCGAGTAGCAGCAGGCGGTGATATGGCCGATGGAGTCGTGCGGATTGGCTTCGTCCAGTTCCTCGACGAGGTGGGCTCCGCCATTGAACGGCCGATTGTCGAGCGAGACCAGACCGACCAGCTGCAGCCGCTCGGGCGCGATCAGGCCTTCGCGGTCCATCATCGCCGAGCCGATGAACGGCTTCTTCTTCGACAGCATCCAGTCGAGATGCAGGTCGCGCGCCGTGGTGCGGCCGTCGATCTCCGCGCCGGTGACATGGCCCTTTTCGATGCGCATCGTGCCCAACGCCTCCAGCCCGTAGGTGACCAGGCCGAACGGCTTGCCGGCTTCGATAAGGGCTTCCCAGACATGGGTGCCGTAGCCGGCGCCGCAATAGACCTCGAAGGCCATTTCTCCGGAGAAGGACAGCCGGCAAATCATCACCGGCACGCCTGATATCTCGCCGCGCACGATGCCCATGAAGGGCAGGGCTGTGTTGTCGACCCCAGTGCCGGTGACACAGGCGGCGAGGATGGCCCGCGCCTTCGGCCCGCCGATGGCCGCGCCCGCCCATTCGTCGGTTGCCGAGGTGACATGCACTTTGAGTTCCGGCCAGATGACGTCGAGGAAATATTCCAGATGCTGCATCACCTTGCCGGCGTTGGCCGTGGTGGTCGTCATCAGGAAATCCTGTTCGCCAAGCCGCCATGTGGTGCCGTCGTCGAAGGCCAGCCCATCCTCGCGCAGCATCAGGCCGTAGCGGGCCTTGCCGACGGGGAGGGTAGAAAACATGTTGGTGTAGACGCGGTCGAGGAATTCACCGGCATCCGGTCCCTGCACGGCGATCTTGCCCAGCGTCGAGACGTCGACAATGCCGGCACTTTCGCGCGTCGCCCTGGCTTCACGGACATAGGCCTGCTCGACCGTCTCGCCGGCAAGGCCGTAGATCATTGGTCGATACCAGAGGCCAGCGGAATACATCGTCGCGCCATTGGCGAGGTGCCAGTCATGCATCGGCGTCAGCCGCTCGGGTTTCAGATCGCCGAAGCGCTCGGCCGCGAGCGAGCCGATGGAGACCGCCGAATAGGGCGGGCGGAAGCGGGTCGTGCCGACTTCGGGGATCGGTTTGCCCAGCGCCTCGGCCATGATGGCGAGACCCGGCACGTTGGAATTCTTGCCCTGGTCCGTCGCCATGCCGAGCGTGGTGTAGCGCTTCAGGTGCTCGACCGAGACGAAGCCTTCGCGATGCGCCAGCCGCACGTCCTCGGCGGTGACATCATGCTGGAAGTCGACGAAGCTTTTGCCTTTCGCCTTGATCTCGAACACCGGGGCCGGATCTGGGTTTCCCGGGGCTGCTTCGACATCCGGCAAGGCTGCCGGCGCAGCCGCTCCGCCCGCTGCGGACAGGCCGGCTGCGCGGCCCTCAGTGATCGCTTCGATGGTCGAGAAGCTGCCGTTGAAAGCACCCGCACCAATCCATTGCTGATTTGGCCAGTGTTGCGTTTGCTTTGGCGGCAGGAAGGCCTGGCGGGCAGGATTCCACTCGGCTCTCGCGCCAGCCTGGCTGGCGAGGTGGATGGTCGGCGACCAGCCGCCCGACATCAGCAGGCTATCGGCGTGGATGCTGCGGGCGTCACCGCTGAGCGCGCCCGAGGTCATGTCGAAGCGCTGCACCTTGAGGCCGGAGAGCGCCTTGCCGCCTTCGGTGGCGACCACGGCATGGCCGGAGAGGATTTCGGCTTCGGCCTCGGTGGCGAGGCTGCGCATTTCGGCCGAAAGCTCGGGGCGCACATCGACGATGGCGACAATAGCCGCCCCGGCCTTCCTCAGCGCCAGCGCCGAGCGATAGGCGCTGTCATTGTTGGTGAACAGCGCGATCCTGTCGCCGGGCAGCACGCCATAATCGTTAGCATAGCGCTCGGCGGCATGCGCCAGCATGACGCCCGGCCGGTCATTGCCGGGGAACACAAGCGGCCGCTCGAAAGAGCCGGTGGCCAGCACCACCGTCTTGGCGCGGATCGCCCAGTAGCGATGGCGCGGCTCGCCCTTGCCGGGCGTTTCCTTGTGGTCGGTGACGCTCTCGAGCGCGGCTAGCGTGTTGCCGTCGTAATAGCCCCACACCGTGGTGCGCGGCAGCAGGCGGACCGTGTCATGGCCTTCGAGCTGGCTGACGGCGCGCGCCGCCCAGTCGGCGGCCGGCGCGCCGTCGATGGCCTCGCCGGACCAGTTGGCCGAGCCGCCGAAACGCGGCTCGAGTTCGGCCAGGATGACGCGCGCGCCCTGGTCGGCAGCGGCCTTGGCGGCTGACAGGCCGGCCGGGCCGGAGCCGACCACCAGCACGTCGCAAAACGCGTTCATGCGCTCGTAGCGCGAGGTGTCGGCGGCAATACCGGCGCGGCCCAGGCCGGCGGCGCGGCGGATGAAATGCTCGCAGAACATCCAGAAGCGGGTGCCTTTCAAGGGGCCGAAGACAGGGCCCATGAAGGTCTTGTAGTAGAAGCCGGCGGCCAGGATCTTGCCGCCGAGCTGGTTGACGGCGTTGATGTCCCAGGCGAGCGAGGGAAAGCGGTTCTGGCTGACGGCCACCAGCCCGTCATAGATCTCGACCATGGTTGCGGCGATGTTGGGCTCGCGCACTTCGCCGCGCAGCACCGTCACCAGCGCGTTCGGTTCCTCGACGCCGGCCGAGAGCAGGCCGCGCGGGCGGTGGTATTTGAATGAGCGGCCGAAAAGCGTGACGCCGTTAGCAAGCAGCGCCGAGGCCAGCGTGTCGCCGGCATGGCCGGTGTAGGGCGTGCCGTCGAAGGTGAAGCGGATGGTGCGCAGCCGGTCGACGCGGCCGCCGGTCTCGGTGCGGCGCGGGCTCACGACTTGCCTCCGGCTTTGTGCCGGGCGGCAGCATTGTGGTCGCCGCGGGCGCAACAGGTGCTGGAAATCTCATGCGTGACCGTGTTGCGCACCATCCTCAGATGGGTGCGGCAGCCGCCCGAATGCTGCCAGATCTCATTGTGGTCGCCGGCCGGGTTCAGCCGATCGTAGACATAGGCGTTCCAGGCGTCGAGGTCCTGCGAGTTGGGCTGCGGGCGCTCGCGGTTGCCGTCGCCCTGATAGGTGAACTCGATGACGTCGCGCGGGCCGCAATAGGGACAAGTGATAAGCATTTGTTTGAACCCTAATGCAGCCGGGGCGTTGCGCCCTGGCCCTTGTCGTCAATCACTAGGCCGCGATAAAAACGGTCGAGCGTGAACGGCGCGTTGAACGCGTGCGGTTCGTCCTTGGCGATGGTGTATGCGAAGCACCAGCCCGAGGCCGGCGTCGCCTTGAAGCCGCCATAGCACCAGCCGCAGTTGAGATACATGCCGGGCAGCGGGCCGGTGGTGATGATCGGCGAACCGTCCATCGACATGTCGCAGACGCCGCCCCAGGAGCGCAGCATGCGTACACGCGCAAGGCCGGGAAACAGCGCCAGCATCTCGCTCATCACCTCATCGACGATGGGCAGGTTGCCGCGCTGAGCGTAGCTGTTGTAGCCGTCGATGTCACCGCCGTAGACGAGGCCGCCCTTGTCGGACTGCGACATGTAGAAATGACCCATGCCGAAGGTCAGCACCGTGTCGACGAAAGGTTTCAGCGATTCGGTGACGAAGGCCTGCAGCACATGGCTCTCGATCGGCATCCTGTCGATGCCGGCAAGCTGCATCACCCGTCCGGTGCTGCCGGCAACGGCCACGGCGACTTTCTTGCCGCGGATCTCTCCGCGCGTCGTCTGCACGCCGGTGATGCGGTCGCCGTCGCGCAGGAAGCCGGTGACCTCGCAATTCTCGACGATGTCGACGCCGCGTCGGTCGGCGCCGCGGGCATAGCCCCAGGCAACCGCATCGTGACGGGCGGTGCCGGCGCGCGGCTGCATCAGGCCGCCGACGATGGGAAAGCGCGCGGAGGCCGACATGTCCAGCGCCGGGACCAGGCGCGCGATCTCGGCGGTGCTCATCAGCTCGGCATCGACGCCGAGATGGCGCATGGCGTTGCCGCGCCTTGCCAAGTCGTCGAACTGGCCCGGCGTGTGAGCCAGATTCAGGCAGCCGCGCTGCGAGAACATGACGTTGTAGTTGAGGTCGTGCGAAAGGTTCTCCCACATCTTCATCGAATGTTCGTAGAAGCGGGTGTTGGACGGCAAAAGGTAGTTGGAGCGCACCGCCGTGGTGTTACGGCCGACATTGCCGGAACCCAGCCAGCCCTTTTCCAGCACCGCGACATTGGTGATGCCGTGCTCCTTGGCCAGATAGTACGCCGTCGACAGGCCGTGGCCGCCGCCACCGATGATGATGACGTCATAGGAAGCCTTGGGGTCGGGCTTGCGCCAGGCCGGCTTCCAGTCCTTGTTTCCCTTGAGCGCGTTCGTGAGAAGCGAAAGGGCTGAATATTCCGCCATTCTTCATGTCATCCCTAGAGCATGATGCCGAAAAGTGTGAAGCGGTTTTCGGACGACATCATGCTCTATATCTTTGATTTTTAGAGCCGGATGATTTCAGGTCCAACAGACCTGAAGCCATCCGGCTCGGGTGCGATGCGGCAGACTATAGAGCAGGCGGCGTGCGCAAAGCCAAGATTGCGCCATGGCTTTTCGACTGGCCGACTCCCGCAAGGCGCCCAACTGTCATGACTTCGCCACGACTTGCCCCACGGGATGAGCGTCTCTATCAAGGACCGCTTTAGAGGCGGCCTTTGCCGCCCTTTGAGTCGCCACCATTATGTTTTTTCGCTTCTTTCGCCTGATCCTGGTCCTAGCGCTCGTTGCCTTGGCGCCGCATTCGTTCGGCGCCAAGGCGCAGGGGCTGGGCCAGGCGCCTGCCGGGCTGGTCGCCGACCAGCAGAAAATCCTGCAGGGTTTGGCGACGAAGACCGACGCTCTGGAGAAGAAAGTCCAGGAGGACGGCGTCGACGACACCACCCTTGTCGAGATCCGCCTGCAGCTGGAAGAGCTGTCGCGCGCTGCGCTGAACAGCGCGCTGGCGTTTCGTTCGCGGCTGGGAGAGATCAATTCGAGGCTCGAGCAGCTTGGCGCACCGCCGGCTGCCGGACAGCCCCCTGAACCGGACATCGTGACCGGCGAGCGCCAGGCGCTGGCGTCGGAAAAGGCGGAGATCAACGCCGTCATCGCCGGCGCGCAGAACCTGTCGATCCGCATCAATGCGCTGATCGAGAAGATCGGCAACATGCGCAGCGAGCTGTTTCGCAGCGGGCTGACCAAGCGCTATGTGTTGTCCGATGCACTGAGCCCCCAGGTGTTTTCCGACGCAAGGGACGAATACGCCAACTTCTACAGGGCGGTGTCATCGTGGCTGAGCTTTGCCTTCAAGTTCAAGTTCCAGGCGATGCTCGCGGCGACCCTCATGGCGCTTGCGTTGGCCGTGGTGCTTCTGGTCGGCGGGCGCCGCCTGTTTGGGCGCATCTTCGAGCCCGACGCGTCGGTTGAAGATCCGACATATCTCAGTCGCCTGTCGGTGGCGTTCTGGTCGACTTTGCTGCCGACGCTGGCGGTCAGCGCCTTCCTCGCCTCGACGGTGTTCCTGTACAATTATTACAATGTGCTGCGCGGCGACATAGGCGTGTTCCTCAACGCGCTGGCAGCCGTCATCGCCATAGTGTTCTGTGTCAACCGCCTGACCAATGCGGCGCTGTCGCCTAGCATGCCGAACTGGCGCCTGATCCAGGTCGAGACCGGCCCGGCGCGTTGGCTGGTGCGGCTGACGACGGCCATGGCAGTCGTCATCGGCATCAACAATTTCCTGTCGATCGTCAACGACAAGATGGGCTCGCCCCTGTCGCTGACGGTGGCCAGGAGTTTTGTCGCCACCGTCATCGTGGGCGTCATCCTGATCCTTATGGCGCTGCTGAAGCCTTACAAGGACGCCGACGGGCGCTGGCGCCCCTGGCCGGCCTGGCTGCGCTACACCTGTGTCGCGCTCGGCCTGTTCACGATTGCGGCGGCACTGTTCGGCTATATCGGTCTTGCCATCTTCGTCTCGTTGCAGGTCGTGGTCACCGGCACCATCCTGCTTACCGCCTATATCGGCTTCCTGTCGGCGCGCGAGATCGGCGAGGAGGGTGGTTTCGCCGGCACCTCGATTGGGCGCTGGCTGAAGACCAACTCCAGCTATGAGGACACCGCGCTCGACCAGCTCGGCCTCGTCGTCAGCGTCGCGATCAACCTGATGATCGTGCTGGTGTTCCTGCCGCTGATCCTGTTGATGTGGGGCTTCCAGCCCGGCGATATCCAGGCCTGGGGCTATAAATTGGCGACAGGCGTCACCGTCGGTTCGGTGACGATTTCGGTCACCGGCATCCTCACCGGCATCGTCGTCTTCATCATCGGCTATTTCCTGACCCGCTGGTTCCAGGGCTGGCTCGACGGCTCGGTTATGGCGCGCGGCAAGGTCGATACCGGCGTGCGCAACTCGATCCGGCTGGCGGTCGGCTATGCCGGCGTCGCGCTCGCCGGCCTCGTCGGCATCTCGGCGGCGGGCATCGATCTTTCCAATTTGGCGCTCGTTGCCGGCGCACTCTCGCTGGGTATCGGCTTTGGCCTGCAGAATGTCGTGTCCAACTTCGTGTCGGGCCTGATCCTTCTCGCCGAGCGGCCGTTCAAGGTCGGCGACTGGATCGTCGCCGGCGACACATCAGGCACGGTCAAGAAGATCAGCGTGCGCGCCACCGAAATCGAGACCTTCCAGCGGCAATCGGTGATCCTGCCCAATTCGAACCTCATCAACAACGCCGTCGGCAACTGGACGCACCGCAACAAGCTCGGACGTGTGGAGATCA
Organism: Mesorhizobium sp. P160187; assembly: GCF_057766425.1. NCBI lineage: Bacteria > Pseudomonadati > Pseudomonadota > Alphaproteobacteria > Hyphomicrobiales > Phyllobacteriaceae > Mesorhizobium > Mesorhizobium sp. P160187. The sequence goes on along the minus strand of NZ_JBYMDX010000004.1, from coordinate 998,157 downwards.
AGGTCGGGGTCGCCTATGGCAGCGACCTCAAGCGGGTACACGCGGTCCTGCTTGAGATTGCGCGCGGCCATGCGCTGGTGCTGAAGAACCCGGAACCCTTCGTGCTGTTCACCAATTTCGGGCCGGCAGCACTCGAGTTCGAGATCCGCGTGTTCCTGGCCGATGTGCTGAACGGCGCCATCGTTCAGAACGATATCCGCTTTGCCGTTCTCGATGCTTTTGACGCCGAGCACATAGAAATCCCCTCGACGCCGCGCGCCGAGGTCAAGGTCAAGAAGACCGACGCATGGCCGATCGACGACGACAAGATCGAGGTCGAGTTCGCCGAGAAGGAGCAGGCGGAGGCCAGAGCCGCCGCCGAGGCGAAGCGGCTGGCCAAAACTGGTCGCAAGGCCCGCAAACCCGATCCCAGCTAAGGCCCCAAGCTCCTCCCAAACCAATTGCGGCATGAATGCGGCATTCAGTTGCGGTTCAGCTTGCATCTCATATAAGCTCACATGCAAAGGCGAGAATGCCTTGCGAAATGCAACAGAGGCGGTGTGGAAACACCGATATTGCAAAATGTGGAAGTCGCTCGTCGTCGCCATCGCTCTTACCGCAGCGAGTGGCTCGGCCTTTGCCGCCAGCGCGGTCAACAAGGATGCTGAGACCCGTACGCTGATCGTGACGGAAGGCGGCGGCAAGACGGAGCTGGCGCTGGCCGCCGGCGAAACCGTGGAATTCTGCCCGAACGGCTGTTTCGTCACCTTGCCCAATGGTGACCTCGAGGCCCTGACCGGCTCGGAAACGGTCGAAATCTCGGGTGGCGTTGCCCGCATCAAGTAAAGTCGGCAGGCAGCTCTTGCAGAGGCCGGGCAATGCCCGGCCTTTTCTCGTCTACGGCAACGGTTGCTTAACGATGACGAGGGAAATACCCCGGCGCATATCCGTTGCAACCAGACGTTTTAACGTTCGTTGCGCCGTTGCTCGCTATGCCGGATACCAATACGCCGAAACGTGGCGCGACGGGTTTTTGAGCTGGGCAGGAAAGATATGGATGCGCGGTCGGACAAGAACGCAATTCCGCTTGCGGTCGACCTCGACGGCACGCTGATTGCGACCGATCTTCTTTGGGAAGGCCTGTTCATCCTGCTCAAGAAGAATCCGCTCTATGTTTTCCTGGTTCCGTTCTGGCTGGCCGCCGGCCCGGCGCGGCTGAAACAAGCGATCGCCGACCGCATCGACATCGATCCGGCCTCGCTGCCCTATCGCGAAGCGCTGCTGCAGCGGCTGCGCGCCGACCATAGCGACGGACGCAAGATCGTGCTGGCGACCGGTACGCCACGCAAGTTCGCCGAGGCGATCGCCGCGCATCTGGGCGTCTTCGACTATGTGCTGGCGACCGACGGTCCCCACAACATGACCTCGGGCCGCAAGCGCGACGCGCTCATCGCCGCCTATGGCGACGGCGGTTTCGACTATGCCGGCAACAGCCGGCACGACCTCAAGGTTTTCGGAGCCGCACGCAACGCCATCGTCGTGGCGCCCGACCGCCATGCGAGGCGCTGGCAGGCCGCGCATAGCGCCGAAAGGATGCCGGCGCCGAAAAGGACATTGAAGACATTCGTCAAGATGCTGCGGGTGCATCAGTGGCTGAAGAATTCGCTGATAGCGGTGCCGATGGTGCTGTCGCATGAATACTTCAACATCAACATGATCTGGCAATGCCTGCTGGCGTTCGTCTCCTTCAGCGCCGTGGCTTCCGCCATCTACATCCTCAACGATTTCTTCGACCTTGCGCTTGACCGCAAGCACCCGACCAAACGCAACCGGCCTTTCGCCAGCGGCGCTTTGTCGATCCCGTTCGGTCTCGGCGCGATGGCGGTGCTGCTGGCGATCGGCATTGCCGCCGGGCTTCTGTTGCCGACCGAGTTCCTGGGCGTGCTCGCCGGCTATCTGGTGGTGACGACAGCCTATTCGCTGTCGTTCAAGCGCATGCTCCTGGCCGACGTACTGACGCTGGCGGGGCTCTACACAGTGCGTGTGCTGGCAGGTGCTGCGGCGACCGGGGTCGAAGTCTCGTTCTGGCTGCTTGCCTTCTCGATTTTCTTCTTCCTGTCGCTGGCGCTGGTGAAGCGCTATGTCGAACTGCGCACCACAGCCATTCCGGTGGGCGAGCGCATTGCCGGCCGCGGCTACCGCATCGAAGACCAGGAGATCGTCGCCCAGGCAGGAATGGCGTCGGCCTTCTCCTCGGCGCTGGTGCTGGCGCTGTACATGGACAGCGTCGCGGTACGCGAACTCTATCCGCATCCCTGGCTGGTCTGGCCGCTGGCGCCGATCGTGCTGTATTTGACCATGCGGGTCTGGATCCTGGCGCGCCGCAACGAGATGAATGACGATCCGGTCATCTTCATCATCCGCGACTGGCGAAGCCAGATCGTCGTGGTGATCGGCGCCGCCCTTCTGGTCGCGGGAGGCTGGTAGGGCATGGCCGGCGAACGGTACCGGAGTTTTGGCCTCGCCACGCCGGCCGCAAAGCGAGCCATCGCGGCCGACGATGCCATCGCGCTGATGCGAAGCCGCAAGGCGACAAAGAACGCTCTGCTCGCCTATGGCAATGGCCGCTCCTACGGTGATTCCTGCCAGAACGGGCCAGGTGCGGTCGTGGACATGCGGCCGCTGAACCGCATCGGCGCCTTCAATGCCGAGACCGGCCTGCTCGAGGCGGAGGCCGGCGTGTTCCTCTCCGATATCATTGCGCACACTGCACCTTACGGTTTCTTTCCGACTGTCGTCCCAGGCACCCAGTTCGTCACCCTTGGCGGCGCGATCGCCAATGACGTCCATGGCAAGAACCATCACCGGCGCGGCACCTTTGGCTGCCATGTCGAGTCGTTCACGCTGCTGCGCTCGGACGGGCGGACCTACACCTGCTCGGCAACCGACAATGCAAGGCTGTTTGCGGCGACGATCGGCGGCATGGGGCTGACCGGCCTGATCCTGTCGGCCTCGATCCGGCTGATGCGGGTGCATTCGCTCGATATCGCCGAGAAGGTAACGCGGTTTGCCGATCTCGGCGAATTCTTCGAACTGGCCGAGGCCGCCGACCAGGCCAATGAATATGCCGTCGCCTGGATCGACCAGCTTGCCGGCGGCCATGGCCGCGGGCGCGGCCTGTTGTTGACAGGCAATCATGCCGAGTATGGCTCGCATGCGGCGTCTCGCGCCGGCTCCCGTTTTTCAGTGCCGTTCCAGCCGCCGTTCAATGTGCTCAACCGGCCGTTCCTCACCGCCTTCAACGCCGCCTATCGGTGGAAGAAGGGGCGCTCGCCGGGGCCGAGCCAAACCGGCTACCAGGGCTTTTTCTTTCCGCTTGATGGTGTCGGCGACTGGAATCGGCTGTATGGCCCGAAAGGTCTCTACCAGCACCAGAGCTTGGTGCCGGAAAATGTCGCGCGCCAGACCGTGCCGGCGCTGCTCGAGGCGGCGCGACGGGCCGGGCAGGGCTCTTTCCTCACCGTGTTGAAGCGCTTCGGCTCGATCCGCTCGCCGGGGCTGCTGTCTTTTCCGCGGCCAGGCTTCACGTTGACGCTGGATTTCCCCAATCGCGGCGACAGGACGCTGGCCCTGCTCAGCGAACTCGACGGCATCACGGTCGCGGCCGGCGGCGCGGTCAACCCGTACAAGGATGCGCGCATGGGCGCTGATACTTTCGCGGCCTCCTTCCCGAATTGGCAGCGGCTTGAAGCGCTGCGCGACCCGGCGTTCGTGTCCAGTTTCTGGCTGCGGACGGCGAAAAAGCTCAACGTCCGGCCAGGGCGTGTCGAGGCAGCTGAATAGGTACAATCCGAATAAGTCATGGTGAATAGATCGTAATTTCCGTGGTTTACTCAAAGCATTGTCGTGACTTCATGAAATGTTTGCAGGTTCGTAATACGACCGTTGCGAGTGGCGGGTGCAAAATATGAAATACATCGTCTTCATTCTGTTCACGGTCATGACCAATGCCGCCGCGCAGCTGATGCTGAAGCAAGGCATGATGTCACTCGGGCCGATTTCGTTCGAAGGCACCAATCCGCTGTTGAGGCTGTTGCAGGTCGTTTTCAGCCCATGGGTGTTTCTCGGCCTGTGCACCTTCGTCATCTCGATGGCTTCGCATCTCTATGTGCTGTCCAAGGTCGAGCTCAGCTTCGCGTATCCGTTCCTCAGCCTTGCCTATGTCGCGGTTGCGATCTTCGCCTATTTCATCTTCCGCGAGGACCTCAATGCCTGGCGCATTGCCGGCATCGCCTTCATCTGCGTCGGCACCGTGCTGATCGCGCAAAGCGGTCGAGACTTGGGCGGGCGCGGGCATGACGACCAAACCGCTTCCATCATCCCCGACAAGACCAGCGAGATCGTTCGATGAGACATGTTATTTTCGGCGGCGACGGCTTCGTCGGCCGTCATCTTGCCCCGAAGCTTGTGGCCGATGGTGAAGAGGTTGTCGTTGCCGACATCGTCAAGAGCGACCTGGCGCACTATCGCAACGTTCGCTTCGTCACCTGCGATGTCACGGATACGGCCTCGGTGGCCAACATCGGATTGAAGGCCGACGACATGGTCTACAACCTGTCGGCCAAAATGCTGTCGCCGATCCAGGTGCGGGCCAAGCGTCACGACTTCTTCTTTCCGGTGAATCTCCACGGCACCGAACACATCATGCAGGCGATGGACAAGGCCGGCGCGTCCAAGCTCGTCCACTACACCACGGACATGATCTACGGCCACACGGTCACCCAGCCGATGACCGAGGAGCACCCGGTCGCGCCGCTCGGCGAATATGGCTGGTCGAAGCAGAAGACCGAGGAGCTCGCCGCGCAATGGCGCAAGCGCGGCATGTCGATCTCGCTTTTTCGACCGCGGCTGATCATCGGTCCCGGCCGGCTCGGGATCCTGGAAAAGCTGTTCAAACTGATCGACTGGAATTTTCCTGTGCCGATGATCGGCTCGGGCAAGAACCCCTATCAGTTCATCTCGGTGTTCGATTGCGCGGAAGCTGCCCGCGCGGCCTGGAAGGCAGGCGTGCCCAACCAGGCCTATAATCTGGGCTCCCTCAATCCGCCGCCGGTGAAGAAATTGCTGGGCGACCTGATCAAGCATGCCGGCTCGAAATCGCTGCTGATCCCGACGCCGGGCTGGGCGGTCAAGCGCACCCTCGACCTGCTCGATCTCATGAACATGCCGATCATGGATCCCGAACAATATCTGATCGCCGATGAGGAGTGCGTGCTCGACGTATCCAAGGCCGAGCGCCAGCTCGGCTGGGTGCCGCAATATCGCGACGAGGACATGCTGATCGCCGCCTACAGCGAATACCGCGCCAAGAAAGACGGGCTTGCCGTCACCGCAAATCATGTCCCCGCCGAATAGGTGGGACGACCAGGAGAACTCCGAAATGACCGTCATGGCCAAGCCTGAGCAGACGAACGCGCGCACCATGGTCGGCGCGCCGGCGTTGTCGCCTACCGCCATCGCCAAGCCCGACCTGATCAGCGTCGAGCAGGCGAAGGCGATGGATGTTGCGCGCATGACCGACTTGTTCAAGGCGCATCTCAATCCGGGCCAGCTGCATTTCATGAAGCTGCTCGGCTTCCACAAGATCAAGATCGAGCGTGCCGAAGGCATGTTCTACATCGACCAGAACGGCCGCAAGATTCTCGACTTCTTCGGCGGCTTCGGTTCGCTGGCCTTCGGCCACAACCATCCGCGCATCCTGGAGGCCCGGCGCAAATTCCAGGAGGAGAAGCGCCAGGAAATCGCCATCGCCTTCATGTCGCAATATGCATCGGCCCTTGCGCACAACATCGCCAAATGCTCGCCCGGCGATCTCGACATGGTGTTTCTGGGCTCGTCGGGTTCGGAAGCGATGGAAGCGGCGGTGAAGCTCGCCGAGCGCGCCGCCGGGCCTAAGAGGCCAAAAATCGTCTATGCCGAGAATTCCTTCCACGGCAAGACCAAGGGCGTGCTCGGCATTACCGATGGCCAGCTCTACCGCGCGGACTTCAAGATGGCTGAGAACACCGTTCGCATTCCGTTCGCCGATATCGAAGCGGTCGAGCGGCTGTTCCGCTCCGACCCGGAGGTCGGCGTCATCGTGCTTGAGACAATCCAGGGCGGCGGCGGCATCATCCAGGCGCCGGCCAAATACTGGCAGAAATTGCGCGTGCTCTGCGACCAGTATGGCGTGCTGTGGGTGGCGGACGAAGTGCAGTGCGGCTATGGCCGTTCGGGACGCTTCTATGCCTTCGAGCATTATGGCGTCGTGCCCGATGTGACGGCGCTGGCGAAATCGCTCGGCGCCGGCAAGGCGGCGGTCGGCGCGATGATCGCCCGGCGCGAGGTCTATATGAAGGCCTATGGCACGCCGAAGACGGCGATGATCCATGCCATGGCCACCTTTGGCGGCATGGGCGAGGCCTGCGTCACCGCGATCGAGGGCATCAACGTGCTCTATGATGAGGGGCTGATCGACAACGCCGCCACTACCGGCGACTATCTGCTTCAGCGCCTGCAGGCGCTGAAGGAGAAGTACCCTAAGATCATCAAGGACGTGCGCGGCAAAGGCTTTATGATCGGGCTCGAGTTCCACGACTTCTCGCAGACCTTGCCGATGGTGCTGCGTCCGATCGTCAGCGTCCTCGACGACAAGCTGAAGGGCTCGCTGTCGGGCTTCGTCGGCGCGCTGTTGTTGCGCGACTATGACGTGCTCGTCGCCTTCACCGAATACAACCGCAACGTCATCCGTCTCGAGCCACCGCTGATCTGCCAGCGCGAGCATGTCGACCGTTTCGTCGATGCCTTCGACAGCCTGCTGTCGCGCGGCATCGTGGGAATCGTCAAGGATTTCGTCAAAAGCCAAGTCCGTTAAAAGAAGTCCGTTGAGCGAAGTCCTGAGTCCGACAATGCTGAGCAAGTCTCCCGCCCCGCAAAACACACTCGACCGGCTGACTGCGGCCGCTCTCGCGTGGGGCGAGGGGACTTATGCGCGATGGGCGGCTCCGGTCGGCGCGATCGCGTTTTCGCTCTATATCCTGCTGACGGCGTTCATGGCCTTGACGATGCCCGACGCCAATTGGGACATGCTGCCCTATCTCGCCATCGCCGAGGAGGGCGCTTATCCCGATGCGCAGGCATTGCATGACTATGCCTACAGCACGGTCCAGGCCGGCGTGTCGGCCGCCGACTACAAGGCGCTGACCGACGATGGCGGCGGTTTCCGCAGCCATATGGCGCAACATGCCGCCGACTTTCACTCGCTGCTTGGCATGTACCGGATCAAGTTTCTCTATGCCGAGATGCTGTCGACGATGAGTTCGGTGATGTCGCCGGTCGAGGCGATGCGGGTGCTGCAGGTGGTCTCGGTGCTGCTGTTCGGGATGATCACGCTGCTCTGGTTGCGAACCGAAGGCGTGCTGGCGCTGGCGCCGGTGGCCGGCGCGGTGCTGATCATGGCCGATTTCGGCGACGCGGCGCGCGCCTCGACCCCGGATCTGTTGTGCTCGGCGCTGTTCCTAGGCGGGCTGCTTGCCTATGTGCGCGGCCGCGAGGCAGCGACCGCTGTCCTGCTTTTCCTGGCCTTCATGGCGCGGCCGGACAACATCGTGTTCCTAGCCATTTTCGCCGTGCTGCTGCTGGTCTTCCGGCAGCGGGCGTGGGGCGCGCTGGCCGGCTTTGCCGCGTCCTTCGTCGCCTATTTCGCGATTTCGCACTGGGCCCAACATCCCGGCTGGTGGCCGCATCTGTGGTTCTCCAGCATCGAGCAGCACTACAATATGGATGGCTTCGAGCCGCCGTTCTCGGTTGGCGCCTATCTCAAGGCGTTTGCCGCATCCTTCATTCGCGCCATCAGCATCAACAGCTGGGTCGGGGTCTCGGTTCTGGCGCTGGCCGCGTGGTTTGCGCTCGGCCGCGCCGGCTTCCGGCTCGATCGTCGCGCCGGCATCCTGCTTGCAGCACTGGTGCTTGGCGTGCTGGCGAAATTCACCGTCTTTCCGATCCACGACACTCGCATCTACTTCCCGAACCTTCTGCCGCCCTACCTTTTGCTCGTCGGCCCGGTCATGGCGCTGTGGGCGTCGGCAAGCCTGAATGGAAGGCGGCCCATCGCCATACCTGGAGATAAGCCATGAGTTCCATTTCCGGGCTGGCGCGCATCGCCCTTTCACTCGGCCTGCCTGCCGGTCTGCTCGATCGCGGGCCGGCGTTGCGTGGCACGAAATTCCTGGCCAAGGCGGCGCTGAAGGCGCGGTTTGGCGGTGGGCAAGCCTTCCAAATGGTCAATGTCGGCGCTTGCGACGGCGCGCTGTTCGACGACGCCACGCCGTGGCTGCACCGCATTCCGCGGGCGCGGGCCGTGCTGGTCGAGCCGATCCCGTACAATCAGAAGCGGTTGCGCGCCAACTATCCCGACACGGAACGCTTCGTCGTCGAACCGGTCGCGGTGACAAAAACCAAAGGCACGATCACCGTCCACACTTTCGATGCCGCGGCACTCGAGGCCGGCACGCTGCCGATCGAGTTCATCGGCTGCTCGTCGGTCACCGACACCAATCTGATGTCGGGCAAAAATGCCTGGGGCGAGGCCGACGTCAATTTCAACAAGTTCGCGCCGCATCTCAGGGACATCGAAGTGCCGTCGGAGACGTTGCAGACACTGCTCGACCGCAACGGCATCACGCATATCGACGCCTTCCTGGTCGATTGCGAGGGCGCCGACTGGATCGTCTTCGAACAGCTGGATCTCAAGCGTTACCGCCCCGGCATGATCAAGGTCGAGGTCGGCGCGCTGCCGGCGGCTGAAATCGGCGAGGTCGTGGTCAAGCTCAAGACATCAGGCTACCAGGTCGGCTTCCAGGCCGAGGACATCTGGGCCTTCGCCTGAGATAGATCGCCACTGGCGGCACGCCGGCGCGCCGGGTCGCGTCGCATCTGCGACGTGTCGCAAACAGGCGGTAGCTCCATCCACGTCCTCTGCATATTGTGCGCCATTCGAACGGGCGCGGACACGCCCGCTTTATCCCTTGGAGTCGCGGGCAATGGCAGAGTTTCCGAAACAGGCGAAGGTCGTCATCGTCGGCCTGGGTGGCATTGTCGGCGCCTCGATCGCCCATCATCTGATCGAACGCGGCTGGACCGACATTGTCGGCATCGACAAGTCGGGCATCCCGACCGATATCGGCTCGACGGCGCATGCCTCGGACTTCTGCTATACCACCAGCCATGATTTCCTGTCCTGCTGGACAACGCTCTACTCCATCGATTTCTACGAAAAGATGGGCCATTATGCGCGTATCGGCGGCCTCGAGGTGGCGCGCGTCGGTGACGACAGCCGCATGGACGAGATCAAGCGCAAGATCGCCTCGGCCAAATCCTTCGGCACCCGCGCCCGGCTGATCGAGCCGGCCGAGATCAAGGAAAAATTTCCGCTGATCGAAGAGTCCATGGTGCAGGGTGGCCTTTGGGATCCCGATGCCGGCCTGGTCATCCCGCGTTCGCAGACCGTCGCCGGCAAGCTGGTCGATCAGGCGGAAGCGTCGGGCAAGTTGAAGTCCTTCGCCAACACGCCGGCCAAATCCCTCATTGTCGAGGAGGGCCGCATCAAGGGCGTGGTCACCGACCGCGGCACGATCATGGCCGACTATGTCATCGTCTGCGCCGGCATCTGGGGCCGGCTGATCGCCGAAATGGTCGGCGAAGACCTGCCGGTCATGCCGATCGACCATCCGTTGACCTTCTTCGGGCCTTACAATCAATTCGCCGGCACCGGCAAGGAGATCGGCTGGCCGCTGCTGCGCGACCAAGGCAATTCGGCCTATATGCGCGACACCGGCGATCCCAAGACCGCCGAAGGCGGCCAGATCGAATGGGGTTATTACGAAGAGACCAATCCGCGCCTCTGCCATCCGCGCGATTTGCTGGAAAAGGATCAGGCGCGGCTGTCACCGTCGCAGCGCGATCTCGACATGGAGCAGATCCTGGCGCCGCTTGAGCGCGCCATGGAGCTGACGCCGATCCTGGGCGAACTCGGCTACAATGAAAGCCATTCCTTCAACGGCCTGTTGCAGGTGACCGCCGATGGCGGCCCGTCCATGGGCGAGAGCCAGAAGGTGAGGGGCCTCTGGTACGCCGTCGCCATCTGGGTCAAGGACGGCCCCGGCATGGGCAAGCTGATCGCCGACTGGATGACGGACGGCCGCACGGAAATCGACCATCACGCCATCGACTATGCGCGCTTCTATCCGCACCAGACGAAAGAGCAGTTCATCTGGGATCGCTGCACCGAGACGGCGATGAAGGTCTACAATCCGGCGGTGCATCCGCGCGAGCCGTTCTCCAAAGGCCGCAACATCCGCCGCTCGCCATTCTGGGAGCGCGAGAAGGAGCTTGGCGGTTACTTCATGGAGCTGGGCGGTTGGGAGCGCGCGCATGGCTATGCCGCCAACGAGCATCTGCTGGAGAAGTATGGCAACCGGGTTCCCATACGTGAGAACGAGTGGGACAATCGCCATTTCTGGCGGGTGTCCAATGCCGAGCACCTGGCGATGAGCGAGGATTGCGGCATCGTCAACCTCTCGCATTTCTCGATGTACGACATCGAAGGGCCGGATCATGTCGCGCTGCTGGAGTGGCTGTGCGCGGCCAAGATTGGTGGCGACAACAACATCGGCAAGGGTATCTACACCCACTTCCTCGACGAGGAAGGCATGGTGCGCGCCGACTTCACCGTCATCCGCATGGCCGACCGCTGCCGCCTGATCGACGGCGCCGACGCCGGCCCGCGCGACTTCCGCTACATGCAGCGCACCGCGCAGGACAAAGGCTTTGACGTCACCATCACCGACGTGACGGAAAAATATGTCACCATCGGCATCTGGGGACCGAACGCGCGGGCGACGCTGCAGAAAGTGGTCGAAAATCCGGATGGTCTCTCGCTCGAGAACTTCCCGTTCGCGGCGATCAAGCCGGTCAGGATCGGCGGCAAGGACGTCACCGCCTTCCGCATCTCTTATGTCGGCGAGCAGGGCTGGGAACTGCACATGCGCTACGAGGACGGCCTGGCCGTTTGGGACGCGCTGCGCTCGACCGGGGTCATGCCGTTCGGCGTCGAGACCTATGCCAACACCCGGCGCATGGAAAAGAGCCTGCGCCTGCAGAACGCCGACCTTCTGACCGAGTATAATCTGCTCGAGGCCGACCTTGCCCGACCGAAGGTCAAGGAGAACGACTTCTGCGGCAAGGCCAAACATGTCGAATACCGCGCCCGCGAACACCAGCCGGCGATCCTGTGCACGCTGGTGATGACGGAAAACGTCGATTCGAAGGGTGTTGCCCGCTATCCCGTCGGCACCATGCCGGTGATGGATCCGAAGACCGGCGAAACCCTTGTCGACGAACTCGGCCGCCGCTCCTTCACCACGTCGATGGCCTATGGCCCGACCATCGGCAAGAACATCGGCCTCGCCTATCTGCCCTGGGCCCACGCCCAGGAGGGCCGCAAGTTTGCCATCGAATATTTCGGCGAGACCTACCCGGTCGAGGTGGCTGCCGTCGGCTACAAGCCGCTCTACGATCCGGAGAATTTGAAACCGCGGAGTTGAGCGTCATAGGTTCCAACCAACACATCGAAAAGCCCGGCACCTCGCCGGGCTTTTCGCTTTGTCAGCAGCCGATTTTCGCTTACCTTCGGGCATGTCTGCATTTTCTTGCGCACGACATTTGTTTTCAGGCAGCGCCGCACTGGCGCTGGTGCTCTGGCTTGTGCCGCCGGTTCAAGCCGCCGAGCCGGTCGACGTCGAGCTGGTGCTGGCCGTCGACGTGTCGCTGTCGATGTCGCCGGGCGAACTTGAAATCCAGCGTCACGGCTATGCTGCTGCGCTGACGCACGACAATGTTCTGCAGGCCATCGCCGACGGCGCCTATGGCAAGGTCGCCGTCACCTATGTCGAATGGGCCGGAGCGACCACGCAGCAGGTCGTCGTGCCGTGGACGGTGATCGCCAGCCGGGTCGATGCCGAGCGGGTGGCCGCGCAGCTTTCCGCCCATCCGCCGGCCAGCGCCCGGCGCACCTCGATTTCCGGCGCGCTGGAATTCGGCAGCGATCTGTTCGCCGAAAGCGGCTTTCAGGGGACAAAGCGCGTCATCGATATTTCCGGCGACGGGCCCAACAACCAGGGCGCGCCCGTCGACATCACCCGCGACGCGGTGGTCAAGCAAGGCATCATCATCAACGGCCTGCCGCTGATGACGCGCGGCGGGTTCGGCGGCGCCTATGACGTCAACAATCTCGACCGCTACTACAGCGACTGCGTCATCGGCGGTCCCGGATCCTTCATGATCCCGGTCAATGACTGGACGCAGTTTCCCGAAGCCATCCGCCGCAAGCTGGTGCTGGAGCTGGCCGGCGCCGCTTCGCCGCAACGGGCGCGCGAGGAGGCCGGGCATCCGCCGGTGGTGCTGGCGCAGGACCGGCCGACCGACTGCCAGGTCGGCGAAAAGATGTGGCGCGACCGCAGCTGGATGTTCGATGCGCGTTAGCGTTCGCATCATCACGCTGCCGTGAAGGGCCGGTTTCATTGACAAGCCCATGGGCGTCTGTGACACAATTCGGCATCCGAAAAAACAAGGGGAACCGACATGAACAAGACCATCGTCGCTGCCGCGGTATTGGCGCTTGCGGCTGCAATATCCGTGCCGGCCGAGGCTGCCACATCGGTCACCATCGGCATCAGCGGATGGACCGGCTTTGCGCCGCTGACGCTCGCCAAGCAGGCCGGCATCTTCGAGAAGCATGGCCTCGACGTGACCCTGAAGAAGGTGCCGCAGGCCAGCCGGCCGCTCGCCATCGCCAGCGGCGATCTGCAATGCGCCGCCACCACGGTCGAGACCTGGCTGGTGTGGAACGCCTCAGGGGTGACCACCAAGCAGATCTTCCAGCTCGACAAATCCTATGGCGCCGACGGCATTGTCGTGCGCAACGACATCAAGACCGTCGCCGACCTCAAGGGCAAGAATGTCGCGTCCTCGGCGCCGGGCACGTCGCCCTATTTCATGCTGGCCTGGGTGCTGAACAAGAACGGCCTGTCGACCAAGGATGTGACCGTCGTCAACCTGGAACCGGATGCGGCGGCGCAAGCCTTCCTCGCCGGCCAGAACGATGCGGCGGTCACCTATGAGCCGTTCATCTCGGCGGTGCGCGACAAGTCCGATCAGGGCCACATATTGGCGACCACGCTCGACTACCCGATGGTGCTCGACACGGTCGGCTGCACGCCTGAATTCCTCACCGCCAATCCCGACGCCGCCAAGGCGCTGGCCGACAGCTATTTCGAAGCGCTCGACCTGATCAAGAGCGATCCGCAGAGATCCTACGAGATCATGGGCGCCGACGTGAAGCAGTCTGCGAAAGAATTCGAGGATTCGGCGAAATACCTGAAATGGGCCGACAAGGCGGAGAACAAGCAGTTCTTCACCAAGGAATTCCAGGACTTTTCCAAGACCGCCGGCGAGCTTCTGCTGCAGATGGGGTTGATCAAGGAAGCGCCAGACGTTGCCACGCTGGCCGACACCAGCGCGGTGGCGAACTGACAGGCCTCGCCTTTGACCATTGTGCGGCGGCGCCTAGGGCCGCCGCTCTCTCCTGGACAAGTGATGATTTGACGATGCGGACGATCTGAAGATGCGCCCCTTGCATCCGGTGTCGCCGGGCATTCGAACCGTGCTTGGCATTTCCTTCTTCGTGCTGTTCGTCGCCTTCTGGGCGTGGATCACGCTTGGCGGCCACGTCAACCGCATCTTCCTCGCCGACCCGCTGTCGATGCTGCGGGATGGTTGGCGGCTGCTGGTCGAGGACCGCTTCTGGCTCGACATATTGATCACCATCTGGCGGGTCTTCGGCGGGTTCCTGCTGGCGTCGATCGTCGCCGTGCCGATCGGCATCGCCATGGGCGCCTGGAAACCAATAGAGGCGTTTCTGGAGCCGTTCGTCTCCTTCGCCCGCTACCTCCCGGCTTCGGCCTTCATTCCGCTGCTCATCCTGTGGGCCGGCATTGGCGAGCTGGAAAAGCTGCTGGTCATCTTCGTCGGCTCGGTGTTCCAGATCATCCTGATCGTCGCGGTCAAGGTGGGCTCGACGCGGCGCGACCTGGTCGAGGCGGCCTATACGCTGGGTTCGACCAACAGCGGCATCGTCAAACGGGTCATCATGCCGGCCAATGCGCCCGAGATTGCCGAGACGCTGCGGCTGGTGCTCGGCTGGGCTTGGACCTATGTCATCGTCGCCGAGCTGATCGGTTCGTCCTCAGGCATCGGCTACATGATCATCAACAGCCAGTCGCGGCTGGCGACAGGGCAGATCATCTTCGGCATCATCGTCATCGGGCTGATCGGACTGTTGTCCGACTTCGCCTTCAAGGCGTTCAATCGCTGGCTCTTTCCCTGGAGCCTGGCATGAGCAAGTTGCTTATCGAAGGCGTCTCGCGAACCTTCGCCGGCGTGCGCGGCGGGCAGCCGGTCAAGGCGCTGATGCCGGTCGACCTTGCGGTCGCGGCCAACGACTTCATCACCATTCTGGGGCCGTCCGGCTGCGGGAAGTCGACGCTGCTCAGGATCGTTGCCGGCCTGGAAGCGCCGAGCGAAGGCCGTGTGCTGCTCGACGGCAAGGCGGTGACGCGGCCGGGACCGGATCGCGGCATGGTGTTCCAGTCCTACACGCTGTTTCCGTGGCTAACGGTGGCGCAGAATATCGCCTTCGGACTGCGCGAACGTGGCATGGCCGAAAAGGAGCGAGACGGGATCGTCGCTTCCTATGTCGACCTCGTCGGGCTCAAGGGCTTCGAGAACCATTGGCCAAAGCAGCTGTCCGGCGGCATGCAGCAGCGCACGGCGATCGCCCGGGCGCTGGCCAACGACCCCGAAATCCTGTTGCTGGACGAGCCGTTCGGTGCGCTCGACAACCAGACGCGCGGACTGATGCAGGAACTGCTGCTCGGCATCTGGGAGCGGCGCAAGAAGACAGTGCTGTTCGTCACCCACGACATCGAGGAGGCGATCTTCATGGCTTCGCGGGTGATCGTGATGAGCGCGCGGCCAGGCCGCATCAAGTCGGATGTCGCCATCGACCTGCCGCATCCGCGTCACTATACGCTGAAGACCAGCCGGGAGTTCTCGGCGCTCAAGGCGCGGCTGACCGAGGATATCCGCGTCGAGGCGATGCGCACAGTACAGGCGCAGCCCGCCGAAGCCTGAGTGCGTTTTCGGATCAGGCCGCCAGCAATTGCTTGCGGTCGACGCGCTCCTGCTGCGGCGAGCGGGCATAGAGTTCGCGGTAGCATTTGGAGAAATGCGACGCCGAGACGAAGCCGCAGGCGACCGCTACCTCGACCACCGGCATCGAGGACTGGATCAGCAGGTGCCGGGCGCGGTCGAGGCGGATTTCCAAGTAGTAGCGGGCAGGGGATCTGCCCATCTCGGTGCGGAACAGGCGCTCGATCTGGCGGCGCGACAGGTCGACATGGTCGGCGATCTCGATCAGCGACAGCGGTTCGGAGAGATTGCCTTCCATCAGTTCGATGATGGTCAGCACCTTGGAATTCTGCACGCCGAGGCGGGCGCGCAGCGGCAGGCGCTGGCGGTCGGTGGGGCTGCGCACGCGGTCGGTCAGCACCTGCTCGCACACGCGGTTGACCAGATTGTCGTCGAAATCGTCGCCGATCAGCTTGAGCATCATGTCGAGGGCGGCGGTGCCGCCGGCGCAGGTGTAGATGTTCTGGTCGATCTCGAAGAGGTCGGCAAAGACGTTGGCCTTGGGAAAGGCCTCGGAAAAGCCCGGCAGGTTTTCCCAATGGATGGCGCAGCGCTTGTTGGAG
This sequence comes from Mesorhizobium sp. P160187, assembly GCF_057766425.1. NCBI lineage: Bacteria > Pseudomonadati > Pseudomonadota > Alphaproteobacteria > Hyphomicrobiales > Phyllobacteriaceae > Mesorhizobium > Mesorhizobium sp. P160187. The sequence continues at coordinate 982,270 of NZ_JBYMDX010000004.1, read as the reverse complement.
AGCAGGCCGGCGGCGGCAAGGATATGCGCGCCGGTGCACAGGCCGCCGACGGCGACGCCTCTGTTGTATTCCTCGCGCAGCCAGGCGAAGGCCGACCTATTCTGGTAGCGCTCGACATTCATGCCGCTGCAGACGATGGCCATGTTCGGCCGATCCGGCCCGGCCATTTTCTTGCGCTCTTCCTCGAGCGAGGTGTTGACGGCGCATTCGACGCCGTTGGAGGCGCGCACCGGCTTGCCGTCGATGCTGGCGAGGCGCCAGCGATAGGCCTCATAGCCGAGCATGCGGTTGGCCGAGCGCAGCGGGTCGAGCGCCGTCGCAAAGGCGATCATGGTGAAGTCCGGGACAAGGAAGAATACAAACGATCGCTTGATCGGATGCTTTACGGCGTTCAAGGGAACCTCACGCGGCCATGGCGCGAACAGGATGTCGCGAACAGCACAGCGACATCAGGAAAAACCATTCCTGTCAATCGGCTAGGGGGCTAAGCGGAAACTATATTTGCGACATGGGTCGCAAATGAGCAATCGTCCGGGATGACAGGCACGGGCTGCCGACGGATTGGGCATGGTGGCGGCGGCATAGGTGCCAAAAATGAGAAACGCCGCTTCGGTCAAGCCGAAGCGGCGCTGTTATCGACTATCGGCAGCGGCAGGGAAGCGCTGAGCGCTAGCCGTTATCTCAGGCAACGAAACCGAGGCGCACCGCATTCATGGCACCGGTCTGGCCGGGCATGGTATTGGCAAGGCGCTGGCGCTCGAGAGCGGTCGTCAGGTTCATTTCGCGGCGGGCAAAGAGGCGGGCAAAAAGCTTCATCATCATCTCCTATCGGTTGCTCAGACGGGTCGCCTTCGCTTGATGGAGTGGGGCAGCTCGTTTGCTGACGGTGATATAGGCCTGCGTGAGCAGAAACTAAATCGCAAATGCGAAGCGCTTGAATGGAAATGCGACATCGTTTGCGACATTATTGGGCATGGTGCCCAAAATTTACGATTACTTACAGTGTGTTACCGGCGACATTGAGGCGCCATGCAAGTGACGCATATGCGCCATGCAGCGGCGACACGGCTCTGAAAATCATTTGAGTGCAAATAAGTTGGAGAAAGCCTGCAGGGCCAATAGAGAAGGCCTGCCGGGCTGGTCTGCGCGGCAGGCCTTCAGCACAAGGTACACAATGGTTTACTTTGCTCCAGCCCAGGATCCGACGCCGTGGCGTGCACCGGTCTTGGTGTCGGCAGCTTCAGGCCAGCCGATATCCTTCTGCAGTTCGATCGGCAGCGAGCGGATCGCACGTTCGGTCTGGAAGCGGGCGCGGGCCGCGCTCAATTCGGTCGCAAGCCGACCGATGGATGACAGGATAGACATTTCATTCTCCTTTGGTTGTGGCACGTCCCGCATGAACGCGTTCCGTCGCCTGGATATTCCGCATCGAGTGCAATTCCGTGTCAGGAGCGTTGGAGCCATGGCACGTCCTGCGTTCGATGGAGTTGACTATCCTCCCAATCTGATGTTCAATCAAACGAAATGGAATGATGCTTCACATCAGAAAAATTGAAGGTCGATCCCGATGAACGCCCCACTCAATCATCCGCTGCCGCTGCTCGATCTCGACGTTTTGCGCACCTTCGTGGCCATTGCAGAGACCGGCAGTTTCACCACGGCGGCCAATGCGGTGTTCCGCACGCCGTCGGCGGTCTCCATGCAGATCAAGAAGCTCGAGGACATTCTCGGGCGCTCTGTTTTCGCGCGGGATGCGCGCTCGGTGACGCTGACCACGGATGGCGAGATGCTGCTCGGTTATGCCCGCCGGCTGTTGTCGATCAACCGCGAGGTGGTGTCGAAGTTCATCATCCCCGAGATCGTCGGCGTGGTGCGGCTCGGCTCGCCGGACGACTATGGCGAGCGCGTGTTGCCGCATGTGCTGAAGCGTTTCGCGCAGTCGCATCCGTCGATTGCCGTCGACGTCACCATCGACCAGAGCAGCAATCTGCGCCGCCGCATGGACGACCGGGCGCTCGACATCACGCTGCTGACCAATTCCTACAAGACCAGCGCACTCGGCGCCGAGGTGCTGCTCACCGAGCCGATCGTCTGGGCCGGCGCCAAGGGCGGCAGCGCGCATCTGCGCGAGCCTTTGCCGGTGTCGCTGTGGGAAGAGGGCTGCGCCTGGCGGGCCGGCGCGCTCGATGCGCTGAGCCGTGAAGGCCGCAATTACCGCATCGCCTATATGAGCGCCCACACGGCAGGCCAGCGCGCCGCCATCATGTCGGATCTCGCGGTTGCACCGTTGCCGAAGTCGTTCCTGGGCAACGACATGGTCGAGCTTTGCCCGAAGGACGGCATGCCCGATATCGGCACCTACAATCTGGCGATGGTGGTGTCGCCGGACGCCAGCGCGCCGGTCAAGGCCGTCGCCGACCATATCCGTGCGACGTTCGAGCTTTTCCGCGAAACCGGCAAGTTCTAGAGCGGTTCACCGTTTCACGGAAACGGCGAGCCGCTCTAACTCCTTGTTTTGACTCAATTCCCAAGGGAAAGCGCTACACGCTTTCCCGGGAAAACCGTTTTACACTTTTCCTGGAATTGCTCTGCTATTCCGCTGCTTGGGCGGGGCGCGCCGCGAGAGCGGGTCGCGCCGTGCGCCGCGCAGTTGCGCGCCGCTTGGTGGGCTCACCTTCAAGGAAGGCGACGATGCTGTCCCTGGCGCGACGCGCCTCCGGCATCTCGATCAGCGGCCAGACGTGGAACATGCCTTCCTCATAGACGACGTCGATATCGACGCCGGCAGCGCGTGCCTTTTTGGCGAAGATCAGATTGTCGGGGCTGAGCAGGTCGTGCGAGCCGGTCAGAAGCAGGGTCTGCGGCAGCACCGAGAGGTCGCCATAGAGCGGACTGATATGCCAGTCCCTGCGATCGATGCCGGCACTGTACATGCGGATCGCTTCCAGCCCGCCGGAAATGCCGAGCCACGGATCGTTGCGTTCCGCCTCGAACACTTCGGGGTTGGACAGCGACATGTCGAGGCCGGGTGAAATCAGCACGTGGCGCGACGGCAAGGGCAGGCCTTCCTCAGCCGCCATCATGGTCAGCACGACGGCCATGTTGCCGCCCGCGGAATCGCCCATGAAGACGATGTCTTCAGCGTCGGTCTCATCCAGCATCTGCCGGTAGACGTCGCCGACCATGCCGAACATGGCGTGGAAATCATGCTCCGGCGCGATGGGATAGATCGGCACGGTGATGCCGAAACCCAAGCGCTCGGCCACCTCGGCGATCAACCCCCAATGATAGGATGTGATCTGGAAGACATAGGCGCCGCCATGCATGTAGAGGATGCGCCTGCGTTCGCCGGCCTTCGGCGCGATTTCATAGACAGGGAAGCCATCGACGCTGCGCTCGGTGATATCGAGCTGCTCCCGCAGCAATGCCGGGGGATGATGATCCTCGGTCTTGCGGGCATAGGCGATCCAGCGCTGCAGGTTTTCCGGGCTGGCAAATGCCTTCTTGCGGCTGTGCCGGAGGATGAAGGAAACGAGGTGGCTTTTGAAACTGGGCATTCGCGTACACAAGCTCGGCCGCAGCCGACTAAGAGAATTCCCCCACTGTCTCGAAGATCGTACCTCCAGCCGAAATGTCAAGATTCTGGCCCAAGCCAACACGGTTGTTTGATCAGCCAGGTCCGCTGTTTTGCGCAGCGCGGCTCAGCGCCGGGGCAGCAGCGCGGCGCGCAGCTTGACGTCGGTCGCAGCCGGGACCATGCGGCGGCCCCGGCGCTTGGTCAGCAATTTGCACTTGTCGGCGAAGGTCATCAGCGGCCCGAGCCCAGGATCAGACGCGACAGGTTGGTCTGGGCGTCGATGCGCGGCGACACGGGCCAGCCGATGTCCTTCTGGATTTCGGGTGGCAGGTTGTTCATGGCGCGCACGGCCTGTGCATTCTTCATGGCCGCACGAAAACGGCCCAGGGTCTCGAACATCTCTATTCTCCTTTGGAGCGTTGTGGCGGCGGAATAGTCCGGTCCGCCATTCGATGTCCGTTAAATGCTTCACGTCTGTATCGGACGGATTGCGCCAAAACAGCGTTTCGGTTTCCAGATCGGTGCGATCTGGAAACATTTGCATACAAATGAAATTGGGCGAATTGGCGGCCTTCGTAAGGCGGCTTATTCCCGGCTGCGCCTGGCGGCATGGCCTTCGCGCGAACGCCGGCGCGGGGCGGCGTCGCCGGCGACGCCATCCTCGCTGACGGTCTTGCGTGGCGGCAATTTCACCGCCGCCGACAGTTTCGGGAACGGATCGACCTTGTTGGGAAGCGCCATGGCGTAGACGAAATGCTCCTGGAATTTCGGCTCCAGTGCGGTCTCGATCTTCTCGATGTGGCTGACCGTGTCCTCGATCTCGCGGCGATAGCCGCGGTTGAGCAGCGCCATCCGCGCACCGGCGCCGGCGGCGTTGCCGACGGCCGAGACCTTGTCGAGGTCGCAGTCCGGGATCAGGCCGAGCACCATGGCGTATTTCGGATCGATGAACGAGCCGAAGGCGCCGGCGAAATGGATGCGGTCGACGTGTTCGGTGTTCTGCTTTTCCATCAGAAGCTTGGTGCCGGCATAGAGCGCCGCCTTGGCAAGCTGGATGGCGCGCACGTCGGTCTGCGTGATGGTGATCTTGGGTTCGCCTTCCTTCAAGACATAAGAGAAGGTGCGGCCGTTGACCGTGACGCGCGGCGACCGCTCGGCCAGCGACCCGTCGATGACGCCATCCTCGGAGATGATGCCGGCGAGGTACATTTCGGCCACGATCTCGATGATGCCGGAGCCGCAAATGCCGGTGACGCCGGTCGCCTGCACGCTATCCAGGAAGCCGGGGTCGTCGGACCAGAGTTCAGAGCCGATGACGCGGTATTTCGGCTCCAGCGTATCGGGGTCGATGCGCACGCGCTCGATTGCGCCGGGGGCAGCGCGCTGGCCGCCGGAGATTTCCGCGCCCTCGAAGGCGGGACCGGTGGGCGAGGAGGCTGCGACCACCCGCTTGCGGTTGCCAAGCACGATCTCGGCATTGGTGCCGACGTCGACGATCAGCATCATCTCGTCCTGGCGATGCGGGCCTTCCGACAGCGTCACGGCTGCGGCGTCGGCGCCGACATGGCCGGCAATGCAAGGCAGCATATAGAGGCGGGCGCCCTGGTTGAGCTTCAGGCCGATATCGGAGGCCTTGATGCGCACCGCGCCCGAGACGGCGAGTGCGAAGGGCGCGCCGCCGAGTTCGGTCGGATCGATGCCGAGGAACAGATGGTGCATGATCGGATTGCCGACAAAGACGGAATCCAGGATGTCGTTGCGCTGGACATTGCCTTCCGCGCAGACCTTGTCGACCAGGCCCGAGATCGCCTCGCGTACGGCGACCGTCATGCCTTCGCGGCCGTCCGGGTTCATCATCACATAGGAGACGCGGCTCATCAGATCCTCGCCGAAGCGGATCTGCGGGTTGGAGGTGCCCGACGAAGCGGCGACGCGGCCCGACAGCAACGACACCAGATGCATGGCGATGGTGGTCGAGCCGATGTCGCAGGCCAGTCCATAGGCCTCGTTCTTGAGGCCGGGCCAGAGTGCTATGACGCGGGCGATGTCGCTTTCGGCATCCTTGTGGATGGCCGCGGTCGCGGTCCAGTTACCCTTGCGCAGTATGCCTTGCACCTGCGGCATCAGGTAGAAGTCGAATTCGAGGTTTTTAAAGCCCCAATCCTTCATCAAGGCGATCTTGAGGCGGTCGAGATCGCCCAGCGGCTTGTGCATGTCGGGCTCTTCGATCTCGACATAGCACATGCGGATCGCCGCATCGCGGGCGATGACGCGCGTGTCGGCATCCTTGCGGATGGTCTGGGCGTTGATGACCGTGTCCTGCGGCACGTCGATGACGAGGTCGCCGAGGATCTGCGCCGAGCAGGACAGGCGCCGCCGCTCGGGCAGGCCGCGGACGCGCTCATATCGCTCTTCCTTGGCGCCCTTGGGCGAGATGTGGTCGTTGGACGAGACGATCTTGTGCTTGGCGAAATTGCCTTCCTGCACTTCGATCTGGCAGCGACCGCAGGTGGCGCGGCCACCGCAGACGCTCTCGACATAGACGCCGAGCTGACGCGCGGCATCGAGCACCGGTGTGCCGACGGGAAAGCGCCCGCGCTTGCCTGACGGCATGAACAGCACGAGCGGATCAGTAATGTTTGCAGGCGAGTTCACGATTGCGCGCTTATCCCCTGGCCATGCGGGCTTCACGGCCGCCGCGCCGGCGACCGCCATTGCCGCCGCCTTCGCCCGGAGCGTTAACGGCGGTGGGCGCTGCGACCGCCTGGCCGCCTTCGGCCGGTTTGTAATCCTTGTAGGTGCGGATCCAGTTGGTGCAGTTCTCGTCGGTGCCGTTGAGCACATTGGCGCCGCGCACGGCTTCCATTTCCTGCGGGCGAACCGGGTTCATGATAGCGCTAGTCATGCCGGCGCCGATCACCATCGGGATGAAGGCGGCGTTGATGCCGTGGCGGTGCGGCAGGCCGAACGAAATGTTGGACAGGCCGCAAGTGGTGTTGACCTTGAGCTCTTCGCGCAGACGGCGCAGCAACGCGAAGACCTGGCGGCCGGCATCGCCGAGCGCGCCGATCGGCATCACCAGCGGGTCAACGACGACGTCATGCGCAGGAATGCCGAAATCGGCGCAGCGCTGCACGATCTTCTTGGCGACGGCGAAGCGCACATCCGGATCCATCGAAATGCCGGTCTCGTCGTTGGAGATGGCGACGACCGGAACGTTGTACTTCTTGACCAGCGGCAGGATGGCTTCGAGCTTTTCCTCTTCGCCGGTCACGGAGTTGACCAGCGGCCGGCCCTTGGCGACCTTGAGCGCTGCCTCGATGGCGGCGGTCACCGACGAGTCGATCGACAACGGCAAGTCGACAAGGCCCTGGACGATCTCCAGCGTCTGCACGAGCAGGCCGGGTTCGGTTTCGTTCGGATTAACGGAGGTGACGCCGGCATTGACGTCGAGCATGGTGGCGCCGCAGGCGGCCTGTTCCAGCGCATCCTTGACGACGGTCTCGAAATTGCCGGCGATCATCTCGGCGGCCAGCTTCTTGCGGCCGGTCGGGTTGATGCGCTCGCCGATGACGCAGAAAGGCTGGTCGAAGCCGATGATGATCTCTCGTGTCGCCGAGGCGACGATGGTCCGGGTCATGAAGTCTCTCCGCCTGATATAAAGATTTCTTTATATCGTTGTCTGGTTTCATTCAAGCGAATGGCTGGCCGTCCGCGCTGTCAGTGCGCGGTCTTCACCATATCCACCTGCGTTTCGGTAATGTCGTCGTGCAGTATGCTCTCGAGCCGGTCGGCGACCATCTGATCGTCGTGGCGGATCTCGCGTTTCCATGGCTGGCGGCCTTTCAGCACACCCGATTCATCGACGATCTCGGCGACATATTCCTCCTGGCGGTAGGCCATCACATGGATGCCGGAGACACCAGGAATTTCCTTCACCTCGTTGATGATGTCGGTGCAGAGCTGCTTGCCTTCCTTCTTCTGGTCCTGCGCACCTTCCAGCCGCTTGATGATGGCGTCGGGAATATGAATGCCCGGCACGTTGGAGCGGATCCATTTGGCCGTCTTGGCCGAAGCCAGCGGGCCGACGCCGCACAGGATGAAAACTTTTTCCGTATGCCCCAAGTCCCGCGCCCTCTGCATGAAGGTTCTGAACATCGGCACGTCGAAGCAGTATTGCGTCTGCACGAACTGCGCGCCGGCGGCGATCTTCTTGCCGAGATGGATCGGGCGGAAATCGAAGGGTGGCGCGAAGGGGTTGACGGCGGCGCCGAGGAAAATTTGCGGCGGCGTCGTCAACTTGCGGCCGGACAGGAACTTGCCGTTGTCGCGCATGATGCGGCAGGTTTCGAGCAACGACATGGAATCGAGGTCGAAGACAGGCTTGGCGCCGGGCTGGTCGCCGGCCTGGACGCCGTCGCCGGTGAGGCACAGCATGTTGGCGACGCCCATGGCGGCACCGCCCAGCACGTCGCCCTGGATCGCGATGCGGTTCCTGTCGCGGCAGGCGATCTGCATGATCGGCGCGTAACCCATGCGGGTCAAAAGCGCGCAGATGCCGACCGACGACATGTGGCAGTTGGCGCCGGAGGCATCGACGGCATTGATGGCGTCGACCCAGCCGTCGAAGATTTTCGCGCGGTTATAGACGTCTTCGGGATCGGCGCTGTCGGGCGGGTTGAGCTCGGTGGTGACCGCGAATTCGCCGCGCCGCAGCACACGCTCCAGCCGGCCACGCGAGGAGTGGCCGGGCAGCGGATCGAGCGGCAGATGGATGCCGGCCGGGTTTTCATCGCGCTGGCGGCCGATCACGCGGCCGCTCCAGTGTTGGCTTTGGCCGCTGCTTCACGGGCCGCTGCCGACTGGGCCGTCACCCGCAGCCAGGCCGAGGTTTCGCGCAGCGACTGGTTGACCGGCTTCTGCACGGTCAGGATCCTGTCGCCATGCTCCATGTTCCGCGAGCCTTCCCAGGCCTTAACCCAGACGCAAGGCATATCGGGCTCGACCTCGCAATTGCCGTTGGCGCGCACACCGCCGCAAGGGCCGTTGCGCAGCTGCTTGGGGCAGTTCATCGGGCACGACATGCCGGTCGAGGACAGGATGCACTGGCCGCACATGCGGCAGTCGAACATGAAGCCTTTTACGCGTTTTTCAACGAACTTGATCGGCGCTTCGACGCGGCCGTAGCCAAGGCCTTTCCACAGCGGATGGAGCAGCAGGAACATGTCTGCGAATCTGGAGTAGAACCATTCGAGCAATCGCGAATGGCGGATCGACCACAGCCTGATCGCAAACGAGCGCTGCACGCGCCGCTGCGGCGATACGTCGGCCGGCTTGTAGTCGGATTTCGGCGCTGCCTTCTTGACCTGCGTGGCCTGGGTAACCGGCTGGGTAACCCTTGGCCCCTCTTTGGCAGGAGTCGTTTCAGACATTTTCTTTCCCGCCTGCCTTGACTAGAGCGACCAGCCGCTCGCGGTCGTATTTCGCGTCGATGTCGCTGAATGCCTTCTCGACCTCGGCTTCGAGGTCGTCGCCGACCGGGATCGGATCGGCCTTGCGCCATTCGGCGAGGTAATCGTCGGTGCCGCCGGCGCCGGTGCGCATGGCGCACATATCGATCGCCTCGGTGAAGCGCAGCGGCAGTTCGCGCTTGGCGTTCTGCCGGCCCTTCTTGACGATGACCTGGGCGGGGATGTCGCGCCAATAGACGACGATCAGATCGGCCATGAATTCTCTCACTCCCTGTAGAGCGCCGTGCGTCCATGAGGGAAACGACGCTCCACCACTTTGTCCAGCAGGTGTGAGCATTGCCGGATGCGCAGTGGGGCTGCTTGTTATGGGACGACGCGCGCGCATTCAAAAGCGACGCTATTGGACGTCGCAAAAAGAAAGGCGAGATTCCGAGGGAAGGCTGGCTACCAAACCCGCTTGGTCAGGCCGGTCCAGAGATAGAACCAGATCGTCGGATGGTACCATTGTTTCGACGGCAGGTCCGGCTTGATCGTGGCCAACTTTCCGTCCAAGGCGTCGCGGACCGCCTCGACGCAGATGTCGCGCGAGAACGCCGCCTGGCGCAACGCATAGCTCGAAATCGTGTCGCCGGGCTCCGGCTTGCCGCGCGCCTGTTTCAACACGCCGCCGGTGTCGACGCCGGCGTCGACCAGATGCACGGTGGTGCCGCAATTCTGGAGATCGCCGGAGGCCAGCGCCCAGTAGCCGCCATTCATGCCGCGGTATTTGGGCGCGATGCCGGCGTGGTAGTTGAGGACCGGGCAGGGCATTTGCGCCAGCGTCTGCCGGGACAAAATCCGGCAGCCGGCGAGCAGCACCACGCCCGGGCGGATGTCGGCGACCGCCTGCAGGCAATCGGGCCCGTCGGCGGAGGAGACGTGGATGATCTTTTGTCCCGGCCTCGGCTCTGTCTGCAGTTTTTGCGCTGCGATCAGCCGCTCCGCGTGCCCGGCGAAGAAGTGTTTGCCGAGCCTGGTCAGCACCATCGTGCCAAGCTGGCCGATGGCCGAAAACAAGCCTTGGCGGCGCGCCCGGCCGAGCAGCAATTGTTTTTTGGATTCAGGGCTTTCGAGGATGACGCTGACAGGACCGAACTGGTCGGCGATGGCGTTGACGATTGCCCAGATGTGCGGTCCGCCTTCGGTGACGATGACGATCGCAGCACTTTTTTCAACCGCTGATGCCATGGCACGCTTTCTTGCCGGCGCGCAACCATTTGCCGTGCGCTGCCCGGCTCAATTCTGTGCCGGGCGAGGTTAAATCTTGATGACCGCCCGGCCAGCGAGAGACCAACGGATCAGCGCTTGAACTCGATGATGTCGAGTTTCGATTCGTAGTAGGGCGCCGGGAATTCGATGCGCCATTCATTGGCGCTGGTGCGGAAGGCATAGCCGACCTGGTCGCTTTCCGGGCCGCTGCCATAGGGTTTTGGCTTGTTGTCATTGACATAGCCGGAGCCGAGATAGATCGCGCGTTTTTCGCTATCGTCGAAGAAACGGCCCTTGGTGCGTTGCGAGCCGCTGACCTTTTCCAGCTGCCAGCCGGAGCCATCGTCCGTGACCTTGCACTTGAACCAGCCATAGATGACCAGCGGGCCGGTCAGGCCCACCTTGATGGTTCGGCATTGCCAGTTGCCGCTCAGGTCCTTGTCGGAAAAGGCCACTATCGGCTTTGCCAGCAGCGCGTCGAGTTGGCTGACCTCAGCCGGGTCTCCCGCTTTTGCCTCGGCCAGCGCCGCCTTGCGGGTCTCGCCATATTTGTCGAGGCGAACCTTGTCGGCAGGCGTGATGATCTTCTGCACCTCGCCGTCGGCGCGAGCGGGCAAGACGAGGCAGAGGAGGCCAAGGGCGGCAAGCAGGACGCGAGGGGTCATCGGGACGTTCCGTGTTCGGATGGCTGAATCAGCCTGTTTGCTTTTGGCTCACAACTTAACCATTCGCGGCGGCCTGTCATCTGTTCTCGACAGCGTCCCGGCTCAAGAACCGCTTCAGGCGTGGGCGGCGGCCTGCGCCAGTCCGGCCGTCAGGTCGCCATAGCCCGTCGAGCGGCGCTCATAGGCGAGGCCAAGCATCTTCGCGGCCTTCTCGGCGACCTTGTCGAGTTCCGGATCGTCGGTCTGGGCGATGTAGATCAGCTTCTGGTAGTTGCCGAAATAGTCCTTGATCAGCTCCGGGTGCTTGTCGAGGCCGAGCGGCTTCATGAAGAAGGCGTCGAACTGGCGGCACAGGAAATCGGTCATGTAGAACGACATCATGTCGTCGTCGGCGACCTTCGCATAGGCGTCCATGCCCTGGTAGAAGGCAAAGCAGTGCGGCCCGGCCATGCGCTCGACGCCGTGCTTCTCCAGGACCCGGTCGAGCATGCCGCCGGTACCGCAATCGGCATAGCCAACGAAGATGTTGCTATAGCCTTCCGCCTTGGCCTTTTCGATCGCCTTGTCCATCGCCGGTGCGATGCGGTCGGGGTAGAAATGGAACTCCGCCGGCAGGCAGGTCAGGTCGAGATGGTCGAGCTTGAGCTGCTCCTTGACGGCCAAAACTTCGCGCGCAATCATTCCGCAGGCGATGACCAGCAGCCTGTCGTCCTGATTCGGTTTCGTTTTTTGCATTCTGGCCATGGAACCTGGTCGAAGCGGCCTTCGTTGCTGTGGGGCGAATCTATCGAGAGAGGGATAAACCGTCCATGAAACTGTTACGCGTTGCGCCGATTGCAATCCTTGCCTGCATCCTGGCGCTTACGGCCTGTGCCAACACCGTCCGTGGTGTCGGCCGGGATATCAAATCGACTGCGAAAGCCGTCGACGACACCGTCACCAAACCCTGACGCAGCCATCCGTTCCAATAGCTGGAACAAAAAAGCCGCGCTGCAAGGCGCGGCTTTCGATTGTGGCCCAGACGCATTTCGTAACAGATCAGGCTGAAGCGCGCACGTTATGCTTGCGCTTCATGAAGTCCTTGGCGGTCTCGACCGCCACAGCCGCGTCGCGGCAATAGGCATCGGCGCCGACGGCCTTGCCGAATTCCTCGTTTAGCGGCGCGCCGCCGACCAGGACGACATAGTCGTCGCGGATGCCCTTTTCCTTCATCGTGTCGATGACGACCTTCATGTAAGGCATGGTCGTGGTCAAAAGCGCCGACATGCCGATAATGTCGGGCTGGTGCTGCTCGATGGCGTCGAGGTATTTTTCCACCGCATTGTTGATGCCGAGATCGATGACGTCGAAGCCGGCACCTTCCATCATCATGCCGACGAGGTTCTTGCCGATGTCGTGGATGTCGCCCTTGACGGTGCCGATCACCATCTTGCCCTGCTTCGGCGCGCCGGTGGCGGCCAGCAGCGGGCGCAGGATGAACATGCCGGCTTTCATCGCGTTGGCCGACAGCAGCACCTCGGGAACGAACAGGATGCCGTCGCGAAAGTCCTCGCCGACGATGCGCATGCCTTCGACCAGAGCTTCGGTCAGCACCTTGTAGGGCACCCAGCCGCGCTCGAGCAGGATGTTGGTGCCTTCCTCGATCTCTTCCTTCAGCCCGTCATAGAGATCGTCGTGCATCTGCTGCACCAACTCGTCGTCGGAAAGCTCGGAGAGGATGATCTCGTCGTCGGCCATTTTTCTCGGGCTCCTTGCCGCACGGGATGCGACCACGGCGGCTTAAAATAATCGCGTCAATACCTAACCCGGCGGGGGCAGGTATCCATAGCTGATTTGCGACTTCCCGCAAAAGGAAAGCGACCGCAAATCTATTGGAATTCTTGTCGATTTTGCGACAGGCGTTGGCGCTGGCGGGCCGTTTCGAATAGGGTGCATGGCTACGATCCGGGCGAGAAGCCGCCATACGCGGCCGCAAACGGTTTTTAGGGAAAAACGATCATGAGTGAAAACGCGTCAGTCGACCAGGAAGCGTCCAATGCGCGACGTGGACGTGCTGCCAGCGGCGGCGCGGCTGCAAGGCGGGCGGCGCGCTCGGGCGGCGGACCGGGCACCCAGCTCACCTATATCAAGCGCAAGATCAACATCTATGAGGTCCTCAACGAGGAAGGCCTGGCGATTATCGAAAACAACACCGATACGGTGCTGGAAGAGATCGGCATCATCTTTCGCGACGACGCCGAGGCGCTGCAGCTTTGGAAAGAGGCGGGCGCCGACGTCAAGGGCGAGCGCGTGCATTTTCCCAAGGGCCTCTGCCGCTCGCTGCTGAAGACCGCGCCGCCCATCTACACCCAGCATGCGCGCAACGCCGAACGTTCGGTGCAGATCGGCGGCAACGCCACGGTCTTCGCGCCGGTCTATGGTCCGCCCTTCGTGCGCGATCTCGACGGTGTCAGGCGCTACGCGACGATCGAGGATTTCCGGAATTTCGTGAAGCTCGCCTATATGGCGCCGTCGATTCACCATTCGGGCGGCACGGTTTGCGAGCCGGTCGACGTGCCGGTCAACAAACGCCATCTCGACATGATCTACAGCCACATCAAATATTCGGACAAACCGTTCATGGGTTCGGTGACGGCGCCAGAGCGGGCCGAAGACACCGTCGCCATGGCCAAGATCGTGTTCGGCGACGATTTCGTCGAAAACAACACCGTGCTGACCAGCCTGATCAACGCCAATTCGCCGATGGTGTTCGACGAAACCATGCTGGGCGCGCTGAAGGTTTATTCGCGTCACAACCAGGCTTGCATCGTCACGCCGTTCATCCTTGCCGGCGCGATGAGCCCGGTCACGGTGGCCGGCACGCTGACGCAGGTTCTGGCAGAGGTGCTGGCCGGCGCCTCTTTCACGCAGTTGATCCGTCCCGGCGCGCCGGTGCTGTTCGGCACCTTCGCCTCGTCGATCTCCATGCAGTCTGGTGCGCCGACCTTCGGCACACCGGAGCCGTCGCTGGTTTCCTACGGCGCCGCACAGCTTGCCCGCCGGCTCGGTCTGCCGTTCCGCACCGGCGGCTCGCTCTGCGCCTCCAAGGTTCCGGACGCGCAGGCCGCCTATGAGAGCGCCAACACGCTCAACTCGACCATTCTTGCCGGCACCAATTTCGTCCTGCATTCGGCCGGCTGGCTCGAGGGCGGACTGGCCTCCTGCTACGAAAAATTCATGATGGACATCGACCAGCTCGGCATGACGCAAAAGTTTTCCGAAGGCGTCGACCTCTCGGAAAACGGCCAGGCGATGGACGCCATCCGCCAGGTCGGCCCGGGCAGCCACTATCTCGGCTGCGACCACACGCAGGCGAATTTCCAGACCGCCTTCTATCGCTCCAGCATCGCCGACAACAATTCCTACGAGCAGTGGCTGGCCGAGGGGGAGAAAACAGCGCCGCAGCGCGCCAACGAACTCGCCCGCCGCTGGCTGGAGACCTACGAGGCGCCGTATCTCGATCCGGGCATCGACGACGGGCTGAAGGACTACATCGCGACGAAGAAGGCGTCGATGGCTGACGCCTTCACCTGAAAGGAGCCCGAGTCAGGCGGGGCTAAAGTCGCCAACATCATCCACAAGGAAGTCTGGCGGAGCGCTTTCTCCGACCCGGACAAGAAGGGATGATTGCGCGGCGCCGGGCTGACGAGATAGCGGCCGCGCTTTCCGCCGACGGCCTCATCCTGCGCGGCGGCTTCAATTTCGCAACAAGCGAAACGCCGCCGCATGGCCCTTCAGCCGCCCCTGCCAAATCCGTGCTATTGGTCGGGCAGGCGGGAGCGGCACCCTGGCCGCATTTCCTGCGCTGGCGCGACCGGCAACCGCAAACCATTGCTAATCCGCTCGACACATGGTCGCGCGAAGTGATCGGTGCGGTGGCGGAGAAATTCGGCGCGCGCGCCGTTTCGCCTTCGGACAGACCTTATCTGCCGTTCCAGCAATGGGCGATGCGAGCGGAGGGGCTGAGACCGTCGCCGCTGGGCATCCTGATGCATCCGCAGTACGGGCTCTGGCATGCCTATCGCGGCGCGTTGCTGTTCGAGGATGAGATCGCGCTTCCTGAACGTCGCGAAGCGATTCACCTTTGCGACGCCTGTGTCGCAAAACCTTGCCTGAAATCCTGTCCGGTTGATGCCTATTCGGTCGATGGTTTCGCTCATCAGGCTTGCCTGGCGCATGTGCGGGGATCGAAGGGCGAACCATGCCGCGGCGGCGGCTGCCTCGACCGCAACGCCTGTCCGTATGGCACGGCCCATCGCTATCCGCCTGAGGTTCAGGCCTTTCACATGACGGCGTTTGCTGGCCTGTAGCCGGGTCGAAAGCCCGCACAAAGTGTTGAACGGGATTGTCAGGGAACGGCTTGCCCTGACAATGCCTGCTTATATGTATCGCACGACAATCTACGGGCGCGCCATGGCGAAGCAGGACATTGAGATAAAAACCGAGGACGGCGTAGCGAAAGCCGGGCTGTTCCGTTCGGCGACCGCTTCCCCGTCCAGGGCCGGTGTCATTCTCTATATGGACGCCTTCGGTCCGCGACCGGCGCTCGACGCAATGGCGGAGCGCCTGGCTGGCGAGGGCTGTGCGGTGCTGGTGCCGGATCTTTTCTATCGCAACGCACCCTACGGGCCGTTCGAGCCCAAGACCGCTTTCGTCGTCGAGGAGACCAAGGTCGCGCTGACGGCGTTGGTCCACGGCACGACACAGGACATGACCATTTTACCGCTGAAGGTGTCACCGGACCGGTCGGTGTCGTCGGTTACTGCATGGGCGGGGCGCGGGCTTTGAATGCGGCTGCAACCTATCCCGATCGCATCCTGGCGGCGGCAAGCTTCCATGGCGGCAATCTGGCCAGCGATGCCGCCGACAGCCCGCACCGCAAGGCTGCAATGATCAAGGCGCGGGTCTATGTCGGAACGTCTGGGGTGGACCGCAGTTTTCCGCCGGAGCAGTCGGCGCGACTGGCCGAGGCGCTGCGCGTGGCGGAGGTTGACCATTTGTTGGAGAACTATGCCAGCATGGCGCATGGCTGGTGCGTGTCGGATCACAGCGTCTTCAACGCGGCCGGCGCCGAGCGCCACTGGAAGCGACTGACGACGCTGTTCGCCGAGACGCTGATCTAACGAGGCGTTGCCTGAAGTCGCAACGAACGGGTAGAGACTGCACGATTGGCGCGGCCTGTTAAAACAGCGCCAGTCGAGCGGGAACGAACAGCCTGATGCAATCCTATGATGTCGTGGTGATCGGCGCCGGTGCGGCCGGAATGATGTGCGCCATCGAGGCGGGCAAGCGCGGCCGCTCGGTCCTAGTGCTCGATCACGCGACAAAGCCCGGCGAGAAGATCCGCATCTCCGGCGGCGGCCGCTGCAATTTCACCAACATCCATGCGAGCCCGAAGAATTTCATCTCGGGCAATCCGCATTTCTGCATTTCGGCGCTCAGCCGCTACACGCAGCGCGATTTCATCGGGCTCGTCGAACGCCACGGCGTCGCCTATCACGAGAAGACGCTGGGACAGCTGTTTTGCGATGGCTCGGCGCGGCTGATCATCGACATGCTGGTCTCCGAAATGCAGGATGGGGGCGTGGAACTTGCGCTGTCGACCGAGGTGAGGAACGTCAGCAAGGCCGCGGACGGTTTTGTGCTGACGCTCTCCACTGGCAGCGTCGCCTGCAATTCGCTGGTCGTGGCTTGCGGGGGCAAGTCGATCCCCAAAATGGGCGCGTCCGGTTTCGGCTACGAGCTTGCGGCGCAATTCGGCCTTGCGGTGTTGGAAACACGGCCGGCGCTCGTGCCGCTTACCTTCGACGCAAGAACGCTGGAGCGGCTGGCGCCTTTGGCCGGCAATGCCGTCGATGCCGAAGTCGCCTGCGGCAAGACGCGGTTTTCAGAAGCGATGCTGTTTACGCATCGCGGCTTGAGCGGGCCTTCCATCCTGCAAATATCGTCCTATTGGCGCGAGGGCGACGAGATCCGCATCGCCATGCTGCCGGGGAGGGATGTGGCGGAACTGCTTCGCGCCGCCCGGCGCGTCAACGGCAGGCAAGCGGTGCAGACGGTGCTTGCAAACCATTTGCCGAAGCGCCTTGCGCAAGCAGTCGCCGAGCGCAGTGGGATCGATGGCAATCTCGCTGATTTGACAGACCTGCAAATGAAAACCGTCGAAGCCGCCGTCAACGACTGGCGCATCAAGCCGGCCGGCTCCGAGGGTTACCGCACGGCGGAAGTGACGCTTGGCGGTGTCGATACCAACGGGCTCGATCAGAAGACGATGCAGGCGAAATCCGTGCCGGGGCTGTTTTTCATCGGCGAAGTCGTCGATGTCACGGGCTGGCTGGGCGGCTATAATTTTCAGTGGGCTTGGTCGTCCGGCTGGGCCTCGGGCCAGGTGTGCTGATATTCAGGTGAGGCCGGCCTGCAAACGACGGCTTTCTGTGCTTCCGGTGCTCGCGTACCAAAAGTACGCTCCGCTCCGGTTCTCGAAATCCATCGTTTTCGGCTCGGCCTGACCTGAATCTCAGCGCACCTGTTGCGCGTGCATCCGTCGCCTCGGAAAAAAATCTTTCCATAACCCCAAGGATTGGCCATTAGCCTTCGTCCAACAGGCAAATGATGGCGATGATGCTGGATGAAAGCGAAGCCTCCGACGCCGAATTGATCGGGCGGGCGAAGGGCGGAGACAGGGGTGCCTTCGGCAAATTGCTGGAGCGGCACTACGACTTCGTCTATCGCGCCGCCTATCGCTGGTGCGGAAAGAAGGCCGATGCCGAAGACATCGCCCAGGAGGTCTGTGTCCGTCTCGGCAAGGCGATCCGCGACTACCGCGGCGGCGGCGCGTTCACGACATGGCTCTATTCCGTGACGTTGAACGCGGCGCGCGACATGATGCGCAAGACGACGCGCGAAAACGTCAAGACCGAGGCTTTCGGCGCCTACAGCATGATATCGGGAGAGGCCTCGGCCGAACCTGAAGATCCCACTGAGGCGCTCTGGGCAGCGGTGCGGCAATTGCCGGACAAGCAGCGCGATGCAGTACTTCTGGTCTATGGCGAAGGTTTGAGCCATGCGGCCGCCGCCGAGGCGATGGCAATCTCGGAGACGACGGTTTCCTGGCACATCCATGAAGCGAAGAAACGGCTGAAGACGTTGATTCGTTCAGCCGGGGAAGTGTGACCATGGTCGACGACAACGAACTCAACAGGCTGCGCGACGCAGCAGTACCGGCGCCGGGCGAAAGCGCGAAGGCACGCGCCGTCGAAGCCGCCATGAGCGCCTATGATCAGGAAAATATTTCTGCCGTCACCCAAGGATCGGTCGGCGGGCTTCGTCTCACAGAGCGAGC
Source organism: Mesorhizobium sp. P160187 (assembly GCF_057766425.1). Classification (NCBI taxonomy): domain Bacteria; kingdom Pseudomonadati; phylum Pseudomonadota; class Alphaproteobacteria; order Hyphomicrobiales; family Phyllobacteriaceae; genus Mesorhizobium; species Mesorhizobium sp. P160187. Next base: position 963,928 of record NZ_JBYMDX010000004.1, on the reverse strand, counting down.
ACAAAAGCTCTGGAGCGAGATCATGCAGAAGAAACTCATCGCCACGCCAGCCATTGCCGGGCTCGTCGCCCTGCCGATCGCCGGATACGCCACCTTCCACATGCTGAGGGAACAGCCGTCGCCGTTCGGCGGCGACGAGAAGATTACCGAAACGCTGGCCGACAAGCCGGCAACCAATGGGCCGGCGATCAACGCGCCGGTAAAAGAAAAGCAGGCGCCCGAAGGCGACAAGAAGGCCGACGCCGATGTGCGAAGCCGCGACACCACTACGCCGCTTACGCCACCCGCGCCGCCGAAGCCCGAATCGACCGTTGCTGTCGCCCCGGCGCAGCAGGATGCGCTGGGGCGCGGCGTGTTGGCCGAGCCTGCGCCAGTTGAGAGCCGCGAGTTTTCGCTTGACGGCACCGCTGCTCCGGCCGGCGGCGCGCGGGTCGACCGCATGGCCGGCGCGACCGAGTCCAAGTACCTGGCGCAGCCTTCGACGATGCCGGCCGACCAGATAGCGCCGCAGGAACCAAACCGCGACCGCGTCGAGGATTTCAAGACCAATCCTGTGCATGCAGCGCTTCAGGATCCGGTCTCGACTTTCTCGATCGACGTCGACACCGCTTCATATTCCTTCGTCCGCGGCTCGCTGAAGCAGGGCTACCTGCCGCAGGCCGACACGGTGCGCGTCGAGGAGATGGTCAATTACTTCCCCTATGACTGGAAGGGGCCGGACTCGGCTTCGACGCCGTTCAATTCGACCGTCAGCGTCATGCCGACACCGTGGAACGGGCACACCAAGCTGATGCACGTCGCCATCAAGGGTTTCGACATCAAGCCGGTCGAGCAGCCCAAGGCCAATCTGGTGTTCCTGATCGACGTCTCGGGTTCGATGGACGAGCCTGACAAGCTGCCGCTGCTCAAGTCGGCTTTCCGGCTGCTGGTCAGCAAGCTCAAGGCGGACGACACCATCTCGATCGTCACCTATGCCGGTGACGCCGGCACCGTGCTGATGCCGACCAAGGTTACCGAGAAGGACAAGATCCTCAACGCCATCGACAATCTGTCGCCCGGCGGCTCGACGGCCGGCGAGGCGGGCATCAAGGAAGCCTACAGGCTTGCCCAGCAGTCCTTCGTCAAGGACGGCATCAACCGTGTGATGCTGGCCACGGACGGCGACTTCAATGTCGGCCAGACCGATGACGACGATCTGAAGCGGCTGATCGAGCAGGAGCGCAAGACCGGCGTGTTCCTGTCGGTATTCGGCTTCGGCCGCGGCAATCTGAACGACCAGATGATGCAGACCATCGCCCAGAACGGCAACGGCACCGCCGCCTATATCGACACGCTGGCCGAGGCCGAGAAGGTTCTGGTCGAGGATGCCTCCTCGACGCTGTTCACCATCGCCAAGGACGTCAAGATCCAGGTCGAGTTCAATCCAGACAAGGTCTCGGAGTACCGGCTGATCGGCTATGAAACCCGCGCCTTGAACCGCGAGGACTTCAACAATGACCGCGTCGATGCCGGCGATATCGGCTCCGGTCATTCGGTGACCGCCATCTACGAGATCACGCCGAAGGGCAGTGGCGGCGAGCAGATGGATCCGCTGCGCTACGGCCAGGCGACGGTCAACAATGGCGGCGTCGCCAATGCCGACGAATATGCATTCGTCAAGATCCGCTACAAGCTGCCGAACGAAGACGTCTCGAAGCTGATCACCACGCCGGTGACCTCGGCCAACGAGGTCGCGTCCTTCGACCAGGCCAGCACCGACCAGCGTTTCTCCGTCGCTGTCGCCGCCTTCGGCCAGAAGCTGCGCGACGAGGATGCGACCGCGAAGTTCGGCTACGACAAGATCATTGAGATTGCCACCGCCGCCCGAGGAGCCGACCCGTTTGGGTACAGGTCCGAGTTCCTTTCGCTTGTGCGCCTTGCCTCGGCGCTGGGCGGTAACCGGTAGTGGCAATAACGCCGGTTCCTTTCAGACGGGGGTCGTTCTGATACGGGGAACCGGCTACGGGCGGGTGAGGCAGGCCGGCGGGGGAAACCCTGCCGGCCTTTTTTCCGGGTACTGGCGATGTCCGGCCGATCATTAAATTGTGTGGCTTTTCCGGAACGTCATCGCAATGCTCCGAATGTTATCCCATGGTTAGGGACTGGGCTTGGGGAGCCGGGAATTGCAGATCATGAACATTGGAAACACGACGCCGGCGGTGAGACACACGCAGGCGTCGGGAACGCTGTCGCCAGAATCCAGGCGCATCATGGATGACGTCGACGCAGCCCGGAATACCGCAAAGTCGGCGCTGACCAATGACCGCTTTCGTGTCATGCTGGAGCAGATCGGCAATCCGCAGTCGTCGGGTGACCTGGTGACGATGAATGAAAGCGCCGACAGCACCGCCCTGGATTTCACGACGGCGCTATCGCGTTACGCTGAAAACAGCGAATAAGTTCGATATCAGGCCCGGCTGCGGCGGCGTTCGCGGCGGGCTTCGCTGGTCTCGGCGGTGTTTTCGGTCGCCACCTTGTTGCGCATCGGACCGATGCGCTCGACGATCCCCGCGACGGTCGGGCGTTCGGATTTGGTGTGCGCGTCGAGCGCCTTGCGCATGGCGGCAAGGTGCTGGAACGAGGTGCCGCAGCAGCCGCCGATGATCTTCGCGCCGCCATCCACCGCCAGCCGGACATAGTCGGCCATCAGCTCCGGCGTGCCGGAATAATGGATCTCGGTGCCACGAAATTCGGGAATGCCGCAATTGCCCTTGACGATCACCGTCGCTTCCGGCTTCGCCTCGGTCATGTCGAGCAGCGAGGCCAGGATGTCGGAGGCGCCGACACCGCAATTGGCGCCGACACCGAGCGGTGTCTCTGAAAGTCCGTCGACGACGCCGTGGATATCCCTGGGCAGCAGGCCCATCATGGTGCGGCCGGCAGTGTCGAACGAACCGGTATAGGTGTAGGGCAGGCCGACGCGGATGGCGGCCTCCGCCGCGGCGCGGATTTCGTCCGGCGCAGACATGGTCTCGATCCAGGCGACTTCGGCGCCGCCTTCCTTCAAGCCTTCGATCTGTTCGGCGAAGGCCTCGACCGCCTCGTCATAGGTCATGGCGCCGAGCGGCACCAGCAACTCGCCGGTCGGCCCGACCGAGCCGGCGACGATGACTTTCCTGCCGGCCTTGTCGGCGACCGCCCGGGCAATCTCTGCGGCGCGCTTGTTCAGCGCATGCACGCGGTCCTGCGCATGGTGCAGCTTCAGCCGGTGGCGCGTGCCGCCGAACGAGTTGGTGAGAATGATATCGGCGCCGGCGTCGACGAAATTCTGGTGCAGGCTGGTGATGGTGTCGGGCGCTGTCTCGTTCAGCAACTCCGGCGCTTCGCCGGCCTCCAGACCCATGGCGAACAGATTGGTGCCGGTGGCGCCATCGGCGAGCAGCACGCCCTTTTCGGCCAGCAGAGCATCGATGGGATTGTTCGCGGTCATCGGATCGACTTTCAGATATTTGAATGGAATAAGGATATAAAGAAGTCTTTATGTCCAGTCAATGTGTTTGCAACCTGCAATGCCGCGCGGCGCGCCTTTCCGGGGCGTTGGCGATCAGGCAGAACCCGATGGAAATGACGCGCCGGCCAGATTGCGCGCGTAGGCGGCGGCCTCATGCGGGTTGATGTCCGCGGCCCGGATCAGATTGTCGAAATGCTGGGTCAGCGCCTGTACCGGCTGGGTGGCGTTCAGCACGACATACATGTCGCCGACATAGATGGCGGCGCGATAAGGGCCGAAGATGGTCAGCGGGATGGAATAGCGCATGCGGCCGTCATAGAGGAACAGGCGGAAGGTGGGGTAGAGATCGTCAAGCAGCGTCGCCATATGGGCAAGCTGCTGCCGGCGGTCAGCCTCGGGAAAGCGGTCCCAGACGCCCAGGCCGCGGGCAAAGATCTCAAGCGTATGGCGCGGCATGCAGACCTCCATGTCGGTCTCAGGGCGCCGGTTGTACTCGATGCGGTACTGCGTCTCGCAGGCCTGCGCCAGACGGCTGCGGTTGGTGATGTTGGCTTCGTAGTCGACCAGCTGGCGTGTGCGCAGGAGATCGGGAATGCCGGCCGGCACATAGCGGATCTTGGTGCCTGCGGCCTCGGCGAACCATTTGGCGAGCAGCGTGCGGTCGAAGCCGTCGGGCGCCTCTTCGATCTCCAGGCTTTCGCGGATTTCGCCGGTGACGCCTTCATCCTGGGAGAGGCCGAGCAGCCAGTCCAGCGAGATCTTGAATTCGGCGGCGATGTTGAGCAGCGTTTCGGCACGTGGCAGGCGCGTCGAGGCGCCGGACATCAGTTGCGACAGCGCCGACCGGTCGATGCCGACTGCAGACGCGAAAGCTGACTGGTTGAGATCGGACCGTGTCAGGAGCAGCTTCAGGCGCTCCCGGAAGATTGCCGAAAGGTCCCGTTTGTCCACTGTTCGTTCTCCGCACTCTCTTAGGAAAAATTTGCGCCCGAGCCGTCGAATCAGCACTTCCAGCGTAAATGAATCCGTAGGGGTGTTTACAATGTATAACATCTGCGGCCAAAAATGCGCAATCGCAACATTTTGTACACTTTGTCTCGTTGAGCGGAATCGCTTCTCCTGACACTATGCTGTCAGGAACCAATTCCGGCGACTGAGGGGCAGTGGTCGATAGCATGACAGGCAAGCGCATCAAACGACGCGACGCAGCGGCCATCGAGTGGCCGACCGTGGTCCTCGCTTTCTTCTGTTACGGAATGTGGCTCGCTGCCGGGCTCCTGCTCTGGCCCTCTTATCCGATCCCGGCACTTCTTCTCCTCGGCTTCATCCTGGCCTTGCAGTCGTCGATCATGCACGAAGTGCTGCATGGCCATCCGACGCGCAGCGCGCTCATCAACGAAGCCTTCGTCTTCCTGCCGATCGGCCTGGTCTGGCCGTTCCGTCGCTTCAAGACGCTTCATTTGCGCCACCACGCCGACGAGCGCCTGACCGATCCGCTCGACGATCCCGAGAGCTATTACCAGGCGCTGTGGATGCATGACGATCTGCCGCCGACGATGAAATTCCTGCTCAAGATCAACAACACCATGGCCGGCCGTTTCTTTCTCGGCCCCTGGCTGTCCTGCATCGGTTTCTTCGTCGACGACGCCAGGCATGTGATTGCCGGCGACAAGGTGATCGGCAAGGCATGGCTGCTGCATGCGATCGGCCTCGCCTTCGTGGTGCCGATCGTGCAGTTCGGCTTCGGCATTCCGGTATGGCTCTACATTCTGGTGCCGGTCTGGCTCGGCCAGTCGCTGATCGCGGTCCGGACTTTCGCCGAACATCAGTGGTCCGAGCACCCTGAAGGACGCACGGTGATCATCGAGCGCTCGCCGCTGTCGTTCCTGTTCCTCAACAACAATCTGCACTTCGTTCACCACAAGACGCCGACGGTTGCCTGGTACAGACTTCCAAAACTGTTTGCCGACCGCCGCGACGAGTGGCTGCGGATGAACAATGGCTACGCCTATCCGAACTATTTCGCACTGATCAAAGCCTACGCCTTCAAGGCCAAGGAGCCGATCGTGCACCCGGTGCTGCGCCGCCAGCCCGAGCCGGGCAGGGCGTTCAAGCCGCGCATCAGGGCGCGCAGCATCAGCGGGCTTGGCAGCGCGCCGGTTCCGGCCGAGCCGCCGAAGGAATAATCCCCGGACTTCCCGAACCCGTGTCGGCCAATTCTGATTGGACGCCGCGTTTTTGCGATCCTTTCCCGAGCCATGATGATTGAGTGTCGGCATGAGTGATTTGGTTGCGGCATTGCCGATGTATGACTGGCCCGAAGTGCGTGGCGAGGTCGACGCGCAATGGGCAGCGTTGCGCGATGCTTTTCGGCACAAGGGCGTCGATGGGCCGCAGACAATCGTGCGCCGCAATGGCGACCTGCCGCCGGTGCCGGGCGGTATCCACGACGCCGAGGGCAGACTGATCGCGCCCGATCCGGCGATACTGCCGCCGGACGAACTCGACCATCACCAGCTTTGGCTGCATCCGGCGCTGCTGTTCGCGCAGACCTGCTGGGGGCCGATGGAACTCGGCCTGAGCAAGCATGTGCAGGTGGTCGGCCAGCCGAGCTACGACGCTTACGAGGGCGGCGAAGGCGAACTCTATTCGAGCGCGCTGGTGATGCGGACGGGCGAGGGACCGGAGGTTCGCTCGCCCGCGGATGGCAAAGCCTTGCTGCCGCTCGATCTGATGCGTGGCAAGTGTTTTACCTACAACAGCCTCGATTCGATGTCGGGCATCATCGCGCTGACGCGCGACCTGCAGGCCGCCGGCGAGAGCATGGATATGTTTCCCTCGCGCAGCGAGAGCGGTGGCCATCGCGGCTCGATCGTCGCGGTCGCCGAGGGCAAGGCGGATATAGCTGCCATCGACTGTGAGAGCTGGGCGCTGGCGCAGCGTTTCGAGCCTGCGGCAAACGCCGTGAAGGTCGTCGGCTGGACGGCAAGGCGCAAAGGCCTGCCCTACATCACCGCCAGGACGACGCCGGAAAAGACGCTCAAGGCTCTGCGCGAGGCGCTTGCCGGATCAGCCGAGCAGCCTCGCATCCAACGGGTAGGTTGAAAGCTGCTCGTTACCGGTCTCGGTGATCAGGATCTGTTCCTCGATCTTGACGCCCTCATGGTCGCCGAGACGGCCGATATAGCTTTCCACGCACAGGACCATTCCCGGCTCCAGCACGCCATCGGGCGTGTCCGGCGTCCAGTCGCTGGCATGTGGCAGGGTTGGATACTCGTCGGCGAGGCCGACGCCGTGATAGAGCACGCCGTAGCGCGCCGGGAAGCAATCTCCCGGCGGCACCACGGAGCGTTCGACCAGGTCGCGAAAGGACATGCCGGGCTGCATCAATTGCGTGTTGTGGGCGATCTGGTCGGCGGCAATGCGGAACAGGTCGCGCTGCTCGTTCGACGGCCTGGCGTCACCGCAAAGCCAGGTGCGCGAGAGATCGGCGCAGAAGCCGTAGGGGCCGATCAGGTCGGTGTCGAAGGCGACGAGGTCGCCTTCCTCGATCACGCGCGATGAGCATTCCTGGAACCACGGATTGGTGCGCGGCCCCGAGGCCAGCAGCCGGGTCTCGATCCATTCGCCGCCGCGCGCAATGTTGCCGCGGTGGAGTTCGGCCCACAATTCGTTTTCGGAAATGCCCGGCTTCAACGCCGCTTCCATCTCGCCCATCGCCGCCTCGCAGGCGACGATGGCGCGGCGCATGGCGAGGATCTCGTCCGGCGATTTGATCAGCCGCGCATTTTCCATCACCGCTTCGCCATTGCCGATCGAAATGCCGAGCCGGGCGAGTTCCTCGACGCCTTCCGGGTTGATGTGGTCGACCGCAATGCGGCTGTTGCCGCCGCCATGCTCCTTGACCAGATCGGCGATGCCGGCCGCCCAGCGGCGGACTTTGTGCTCGGTCAGCTCGCCGCCATAGAGATACATCCACGACACTGCCGGCCGCACCTCGTCGACGACGCCGGAATGATCGGACAGATGCTCGCAGGAGAAATAGTCGAACAGCACCACGGGTCCCTCAGTGGCGACGAAGCAGTGGCGGGTCGGATTGTGCGCGACCCACAGCTGCATGTTGGTCGAATCGGTGGCGTAGCGGATGTTGACGGGGTCGTAGAGCAGCGCGCCGGCGTAGTTTCGGCGCCTCAGTTCGGCGCGGAGGCGCTCGAGCCGGTATTTGCGCATCGCGGCAAGATCGGGCGCGGCGATGCCTGCCGCTTGCCATTCGGCTTCAGCCAGCGCGCCATAGCCCAGCAGATGCTGGTTCAGCGACGCCGCCTTCTGGCGCGATGTTTCGCGCAAGGCTTCGACGGAGCCGGGCTCGAACGGCATGATCTTGCGGTGACGGCCGAACCCTTGTTTCTCCACCCGACGCCTCCCTGCCGACTTACTGTGACGCTGCGCCCGCGGCCGCTTTCTTCAGCCGCGTGACCGTCAGCGTGCGGGTGGGCGGCTCGCTGTCGAACAGCATCGGAACGACCAACTGCTGCGGCGAGCCGTCAGCGACATAGCCGGCCTCGCTCAAGGCCCGCAGGATGCCCTCGGGAGGTTCCTTGTCATTGGCCATCACGAGCACCGCCGGCTCGATCAGCAAATGGCCGAAGTCCGGCATCTCGTCGTCGAGCACGACCAGATCGGGATCGACAAGACGCAGATTTCCCACCCAGTGCCAGCTCGATATCGCCGTGCGAACCGGACCGTTTGCCGTCAGCTGGCCATAGAGCGACTGGTAGTCGACACGCACGATGCTGCCGCGGCTGTCGCCGCCATTGAGGTGCGTGTACCAGGTCACCGGCAGCACGAGGATGGCAAGCGTTGCGCCGACAAACACGACGACGTCCTGCACCTTCCTTCCCTTGTCGCCTCTGGCATCCATCCGCAAGGCCAGCGCGACCGGCAGCAACACAAGAATGGGAAGCATCCAGCGATCGCGAAATTGCGTCGTCCCGCTCGCCAGGACGAGCACGATGGTCATCGCCAGGGCAAAAGCGATGGTGCGCCACACCAGTTTCTCGGTCCATGGCGCCGGTTGCAGAGCCGGCGCCGGCTTTTTCCATGCGATGAGCAAAGCCGCGACGAATATGCCGGCCGGCAACACGGCGAAATACAGGATAGCCTTGCCCAGTCCGCGCATTCCGTAGAATGCGGTTTGTATGGCGCTTTCTCCTCTGCCCATGCCGAAGCCGCCGCTGTGCGACAGCAACTGGTCGGTATAGGTCAGGTTCCAGTAGAGCGTCGGCAGGCAAAGCAGCACCGCCACGACAAGGCTGATCGAAAACCGGCGGTTGAGGATGACGCCGCGCGTTTCGCGCAGCGACAGGGTGGACAGCATCAGCGCGCCGAGAAAGATCGCGTTGTTGTATTTCGACAGGATGGCGGCGGCCATCGCCACGCCAAACAGCACATAGGTGGCCAGCGAACGCCGCTGCACCAGTTCAACGAGCGCAAGAAACAGCACCACTGAAAAACAGAAAGCGGCGATCGAGTGGGTGAGGGCGTGCTGCATCTCCCACACCATCTGCGGAAACAACAGCAGGCCGAACAATGCGGCGGCGCCAGCGCGGCTGGAATAGCCCAGGCGACGGACAGCGATGAAAACCGACGCCAGCGCCGCTCCGATCAGCAGGTACTTCACGATCTTGAGCGCCAGGATGTTCGTTCCGACCACGGCGGCGACGAGGCGGGCAAGCCAGGTGTAGAGCGGCGGCTGCGAGCCGCCATAGCCAGCCCAGAGGTAGTGCATGTACATCAGCTGTTCGGAATCGTCGACGCCGACACCGGTTCCTACGACATGGGACAGCAGCGCCATCACCACGATCTGGACGACGCAATAGACCGCGACGCAGACCAGTGCGGCGTTGAAGGGACCGACCTTGCCTTCGCAGAGCCAGTCCGTCCATTTCTCTAGATACTGCAAGGGGATCGTCTTCTCATTGAGGGAAAATGCCTGCGGCCAACTGCCGAAGGCCCCTTACACGATCTCACGCTCCCTGTCGCCTTTTCAGGCCCGCATCTTCTCGCCGCTGGGGTCGAAGGGCGCCTCGACATTGATGCGCGCCGGACGCCGGTGGCCGAGGATCTCGATCTCGAACAGTCCGGCACTTTCGTGCTCGGCGAGTGCCGCCGGCACATAGCCCTGCGCCATCGATTTCTGCACATAGTGCGCATAACCGCCCGAGGTGACCCAGCCGACCACCCGCCAGTCGCCGTCGACGATGCCGCGCACGGCGGAAGCGCCTTCGGCAGCCTTCGAGCCACGCACTTCCTTGCCCGCCATGTCGAAGCGTGGCGCGCCATAGCCATGCGGCTTTTCCACCGTGCCATAGTCCTTGCCGACCTTGGCCCAGATCGGCTCGTCGCCCATGACATCGGCGTCGGCCGCATCGATGATGAAGGAGACACGGCGCAGTTTCGGCCCTTCCGCCTGTTCCTTGGCGGCGGCCTCGCGGCCGATGAAGTCGTTCTTCTCCAGCTTGATGAAGCGGTCCATCCCGCCTTCGAACGGGCCGTAGATCGGCCGCAGCTCGCGGTACCAGGTCGGGAAGTTCTTCTCCAGGCGCATGGAGAGCAAAGCGCGCATGCCGAAATCGACGAGGCCGAACTCCTCGCCGGCGTCCTTGATCGCCTTGTAGACCAGGCGCTCATAGGCCGGCGCCATCCAGATTTCATAGCCGAGATCGCCGGTATAGGTGATGCGGTTGACCATGCAGGGCGCGCCGCCGACCGCCATTTCGCGGAAATCCATGAAGCGAAATGCCTTGGTCGAGATGTCGACATCGACCAGCTTCTGCAAGAGGTCGCGCGATTTCGGCCCGGCGATCGACAGGCCGACGAGCGTCTGATCGAAGCGGTGGATGCGCACCGAACCATCCTTCGGCAGGTGCTTTTCGAACCAGCGCATGTGGTATTTCTGCGCAGCGGACGAGCCCCAGATCATAAATCTGTCTTCGCCTGCCTTGGCGATGGTGAAGTCGCCGATCAGCTTGCCGAATTCGTTGATCATCGGCGTCAGCACGATGCGGCCGGTCTTCGGCATGCGGTTGGTCATCAGCCGGTTGAGGAAATCCTCAGCCGCAGGTCCGGACACTTCGTATTTGGCGAAGTTGGCGATTTCGGTGACGCCGACGCGTTCGCGCGTGGCGCGCACTTCCTCGCCGATAGGACCGAAATCGTTCGAGCGGTGGAAGGAGACGACGTCCTTCGGCTCCTTGCCCTTCGGCGCGAACCACAGCGGGGTCTCCAGGCCCCAGCTATCGCCCATGACGGCGTTGTTGGCGAGCATGGTATCGTAGAGCGGCGTCGTCTGCGCCGGACGCGCAGCCGGCAGCTCTTCATTGGGGAAGCGGATGGAGAAGCGGCGCGAATAGTTTTCGCGCACCTTCGCGTTGGTGTAGCGCAGGCCGGCCCACTCGCCGAAGCGGGCGACATCCATGCCCCAGACGTCGAAGCCGGGATCGCCATGCACCATCCAGTTGGACAGCGCGAGGCCGACGCCGCCGCCCTGGCTGAAGCCGGCCATGACGGCGCAGGCGCACCAGAAATTGGTCAGGCCCTGCACCGGCCCGACCAGCGGATTTCCGTCGAGCGCGAAGGTGAAGGGGCCGTTGATGATCTGCTTGATGCCGGCTTTCTCGATGCCGGGGAAATGCTTGAAGCCGATCTCCAGCGACGGCGCGATGCGGTCGAGGTCGGGCGGCAGCAGTTCATGGCCGAAATCCCACGGCGTGTTGACCGGCGACCATGGCTTGCAGGCCTTTTCATAGGTGCCGAGCAGGATGCCGTTGCGCTCTTGTCGGGTGTAGATCTCGCCCTTGAAGTCAAGCACGCCGATCATCTCGCGGCCGGTCGATTTGTTGAACTCTTCGACCTCGGGCATCGGCTCGGTGAGCAGGTACATGTGCTCCATGGCCAGCACCGGCAGTTCGACGCCGACCATGCGGCCGATCTCGCGCGCCCACAGGCCGCCGCAGTTGACGACATGCTCGGCGTGGACGGTGCCCTGTTCGGTGACGACGTTCCAGGTGCCGTCAACTTCCTGCGTCAGTTCGACGACGCGGTTGCGCAGCACGATCTCGGCGCCCAGCTTCTTGGCCGCTTTGGAGTAGGCGATCGTCGTGCCGGAGGGATCGAGATGGCCTTCGACCGGATCCCACATGGCGCCGACGAAATTGGTCTCGTCCATCAGCGGGAACATCGCCTTGGCTTCGGAGGGCGTGATCAGCTCGGTGTCCATGCCGAGATAGCGGCCCTTGGCGTGGGCCAGGCGCAGAAAATCCATGCGCTCGGGCGTATCGGCCATCATCACGCCGCCGGTCAGATGCAGCGAGCAGGACTGGCCGGAGATTTCCTCGATCTCCTTGTAGAGCTGCACCGTATAGGCCTGCAGTTTGGCGACGTTGGGATCGCCGTTCAGCGTGTGGAAGCCGCCGGCTGCGTGCCAGGACGAGCCGGAGGTGAGCTCGGAACGCTCGATCAGCATGATGTCGGTCCAGCCGGCCTTGGCCAGATGGTAGAGCACCGAGCAGCCAACGACGCCGCCGCCAATGACAACCGCTTTTACATGAGATTTCATGAGAGATAGGTCCGTTTTTGCGTAAATTGAATCAGGTGTGTCGGTTGGCGGGATGCCGCCAGTTGCTTGCCGATCAAAAATCGGTCGGCGCGCCGCCTTCGGACGTGCGCTTTTCGACGAAGTCGTTGAGCTCTTCGCGAATCGCCGGCTCCATATAGGGTTCCTCGTAGGATGCCAGCCGCTCCTTCCAGACCTTGTTGGCCTTTTCCAGCGCGGTCGGCGATCCGGCTTCGGCCCAGGTCTCGAAATTGCGCCAGTCGGAGAGGATGGGCGAGTAGAAGGCTGTCTTGTAGCGGTCCTGCGTGTGCTGGGTGCCGAAGAAATGGCCGCCGGGGCCGACCGACTGGATGGCGTCGAAGCCGAGCGCTTCGTCGGACAGGTCGAGCGGGGTGAGGAACTCGGCCACCATCTGCAACAGGTCGATGTCCAGGATGGTCTTCTCGTAGGAACAGCGCAGGCCGCCCTCGAGCCAGCCGGCGCCGTGCATCATCAGATTGCCGCCGCCCTGGATGGCGCCCCACAGCGAGAACACACTTTCATAGGCTGCCTGCGCGTCGACGGTGTTGGCGGCGCAGGTATTGGAGGTGCGGTAGGGGATCTTGTAACGGCGGGCAAGCTGGCCGCCGACAAGCTGCGCCTTCATATATTCAGGCGTGCCGAAGGCCGGCGAGCCTGACTTCATGTCGACATTCGAGGTGAAGCCGCCATAGCCAACCGGCGCGCCCTTTCTCACCATCTGGGCGAAGGCGATGCCGGACAGCGCCTCGGCATTTTGCTGCACCAGCGCACCGGCGATGGTCACCGGCGCCATCGCGCCGGACAGGGTGAAGGGCGTGATGACGACGACCTGACCCTTGCTCGACATCTGGATGATGCCTTCCATCATCGGCACATCCAGTTTCAGCGGCGAATTGGTGTTGATGATGGTGAAGACGGACGGCTCTTCGAGCATCTGCTCATGGCTGATGCCGCGGGCGATCCTGGCGATCTCGATGCCGTCGACATTGCGCTCCTTGCCGAGCGAATAGATGTGGAACACCTTGTCGGTCAGCGTGGCGAGGTCGCGGATGCATTCGAGGTGGCGCACGGACGGATGGATGTCGGTCGGCTCGACCGGATAACCGCCGGTGCAGTTCAGGATGTTGTGCATCTGCGCCAGACGCAGGAAGTTGCGGTAGTCCTGCTGGTTGCCCGGACGGCGGCCGCGATCGAGGTCGGAGCAGTTCGGTGCCGACGCCATCATCGAGAGGATCACATTGTTGCCGCCGAAGCGCACATTGTGCGCCGGGTTGCGGGCATGGAGCGTGAATTCCGACGGGCAGTTGGAGATGAGATCGAGGATCATGTCGCTGTCGAAGCGCACGCGCTCGCTGCCCTCGCGGACATCAGCGCCATTTTCCTTCATGATGCGGCGCGCTTCGTCATGCAGCACGTCGACGCCTATTTCCCTTAAGACGCGCAGCGAGGCGAGGTGGATCGATTCCAGCTCGTCGTCAGAGACCAGCTTGGTCGGCGTCAGCGGATTTCTCAGTTGCCGAAAAGCCGGCTGTTCGAAGGCGGCCGAGCCGCCGGCGCGCTTGCCCGCACGGCCACCGCGACGGGCCCGGTCGGTTGCCAAAGGCGGTTCGGCTGGATGCAGGGCGGCGGTCATGATGGTCCTCGTACGATGCTGGTAGCGGGCGGCATAATGGACCGGCGGCTGTCCGACCATTGCGGAGGCGGCGACCACTAGGACGAGGGAAGCGACATGCCCGAACGGCAGTCCGATAGTTGACAACCTTGCCGGGGATTAGCGGACAGGACGCGCCCACTGCGGCTCTTGGCGCAAGGGGATTTCAGGCGCGGCCCTTCCTTTCCCTAAATCGAACCGCTAGCTCAGTGGTTTGCCGCTGGATGGGCCGGCAATTCATGTGGAAGGCATCATGGCTGCGACCGGTTCGAGCGATGGCGAAGCGGGGACGCAATGGGCGGCGCTTGCCGGCGTAACTGCCGCCCTCGCGATGTTCGGTGCGGCGCAAGGGCTGAGCTCGCCGCTGTTTACGCTGCTGATGCAGAAGCAAGGCATGTCGCCGGCGCTGATCGGCTTGTCGGCAGCGATGATGCCGCTTGGCCTGATCCTTTCGGCCTCGTTCGTGCCGGCAGCCATTCGGCTGGTCGGCGCGCGCAACCTGGCTGTGGGTTGCTCATTGATTGGGGCGCTGTGCTTCCTCGGCATCGGCTACCTGCAGGACTGGGTGGGCTGGTTCGTCATCCGCTTCATCATCGGTATCGTCATCAACCCGCTCTATATACTGGGCGAAGTATGGGCGCTGTCGCTGGCGCCGCCGTCGCGCCGCGGCAGGGTGATGGGGGCATTCAACACCGTGCTGGGCGCTGGCTATGCTGCGGGGCCTTTGGTCCTGACCGCGGTAGGGATATCGGGCTGGGTTCCTTTCCTGGTCGGCATGGCCGGCTTCATCCTGTGCGCCGCGATCCTTCGTGCTGTTTCCTCAAGCCTCGCCGGCTTCGAGGATGACGGCCAATTGCCCGGCGGCTTTTTCGGTTTCGCCAGGCTGGCGCCGGCGCTGTTGTTTGCCGTGCTGGTTTCGGCGGCGGTCCAGCAGGGCACCTACGCATTGATGCCGGTCTTCGGTGCTGCCTATGGCCTGCCCGAAAGGACGCTGGCGGCCCTGGTGATGGCACTGTCGCTGGGAAACATCTTCCTGCAAATCCCGCTCGGCCTGCTTGCCGAGCGTTTCGGCGGGCGGGCGATGATCATCTTCTGTGCGTTGGCGACAACGGCCTGCGCGGTTTTGCTGCCGTTGTTGATCACGACGCCGGCGATCTGGCTCGTCCTTCTCGTCATGGGAGCGGTCGGCTATGGCGTCTACACCATGGCGCTGGTGGAGCTCGGCACCCGCTTCAAGGGAACCGTGCTGGTCGCCGGTAACGCCGCCTTTGCCTTGATGTGGGGCGCCGGCGGCGTTGTCGGCCCGCCCGGCGCCGGTGCGCTGATGCAGGTCATCGGTCCGCTCGGCCTGCCGGTGGTGATCGCCGGACTCGACGCGCTGCTGGTGAGCTTCGCGCTTTACCGATCGTTCAAGCGCCAAACTCCTGACAGGCCCAAAAACTCCTGACAGGCCCAAACTCATGACAGGCCTTGTCTGGAGCAAACGGTTTTTACCGGGGCGGGGCTTACCCGCGTCGGACAGAAAAGCTAGTCCTGAGCCTGGTTTAGGTGCCAATGATGAACCTGGCGGAAGCTGACAACGAGAAGATGCAGTGGGCGGCGATCAGCGGCGTGATCGCGACCGTCTCGGTGTTCGCCATCGCGCAAGGCCTGTCCTATCCGCTGCTGAGCTTCATCCTGCAACGCCAAGGCGTTTCGCCGGCCATCATCGGGCTCTCGGCGGCAATGACGCCGATCGGCTTCATTGTCTCGTCGCCGCTGATCCCGGCACTGGCGCGCCGGTTCGGGGCAGGGCGCACCGCGCTTACCTGCGCGGCGCTTTCGGCTATTGTGCTTGCGCTGATCGGCTGGACGCAGAATGTCTATCTGTGGTTTCCGCTGCGCTTCTTGATCGGGGTGGTGACCAATCCGCTCTATGTCTTGAGCGAAATCTGGGTCATTGCACTGGCGCCGCCATCGCGCCGCGGTCGCGTCATGGGTGTCTATTCAACCATCATCTCGGCCGGCTTCGCTGCCGGGCCGCTCTGCCTGCTCGCTGTCGGCACCGTGGGATGGCCGCCATTCCTGGTGGGGATCGCCGCCTTCATCTTCTGCGGCGCCTGCCTGGGGCTGGTGCTGCCGCGACTGCCGAAGGTCGACGAAGCCGGGCGCAGGGTTTCGGTCATGGGCTTCATGCCACTGGCATGGCTATTGCTGTCGGCGGTGGTCGTTGCCGCCGGTTTCGAACAGGGCGTGCTGGCGCTGCTGCCGGTCTACGGCACGCACCATGGCATCGCGGAAGCGCGCATGTCGGCGCTGCTATCGGTGATGATCGCAGGCAACATCGCCATGCAGGTGCCGCTCGGCTTGCTGGCGGAACGGCTGACGGCGCGGCTGGTGCGATTCATCTGCGTCGTGGTGACGGTGCTGGGCTGCGCCCTGTTGCCGCTGCTCATCGAGACGCCGCTGATCTGGCCTTGCGTCTTTATCTGGGGCGCGGTCTCCTATGGCATCTACACCATGTCGATCATCGAGCTCGGCGAGCGCTTTACCGGCTCGGCGCTGGTCGCCGGCAATGCCGCCTTCTCCCTGATGTGGGGCATCGGCGGCATCGTGGTGCCGCCGCTGGCGGGTGGCGTCATGGATGTGATCGGCGCCTCCGGTCTGCCGATCACGCTGGGCGCGATTTGTCTGGCACTGGCTGTGGCCACGGTCCTGCGCCGGCGGATGGTTTGAGGCCGCATTCCCCCGATGACCTGACGTCACCATCTTGAATAAAACCGCTTGCAACGCGATGTAGGCAGGGCTGCCCGCCACTAGCCTGGAGACCATGCGTGACCCAATCGACGACAAAACGCCAGACGGATGCCACCGCAGAGGACAAGTTCCTCTGGCTGGAGGACCGGACCAGCAAGGAATCGCTCGACTGGGTGCATCGCCAGAACGAGATCACCGTGGCCGAACTACAGGGCGATCCATCCTACCAGGCGGCCTTCGAGACGGCGCTCGACCTGATGACGGCCGAGGACAACATTGCGGTCGGTGCCGCGCTCAACGGCCAAGTCTATAATTTCTGGCAGGACAAGACCAATGTGCTCGGCCTCTGGCGCCGCACGACGGTTGCTTCCTACAAGACCGAGAAGCCTGTGTGGGAGACGATCATCGACTTCGACGTGCTGTCGGCCAAGGAGGGGGTGAAGTGGGTGTTCAGCGGCGCCAGCCGCCTTTACCCCGATTTCAACCTTTGCCTGGTGGCGATGTCGCCGGATGGCGGCGATGCGAGCGAGATGCGCGAATTCGACATCGAGACCAAATCATTCATCGAGGGCGGCTTCCGCGCTCCCGCCTCGAAATCCGGCTTTTCCTGGCTGGACAGGGACACGGTCATTGTCTCGGCTGCCTTCGATGAAGACGACAAGACCCAGTCCGGTTATCCGCGCGTCGTCAAGCTGTGGAAGCGCGGCACCCGGTTGGAGGAGGCGACGCCGATCTTCGAGGCCGAGAAGCAGGATCTCGCGGCCGGCGCGGGGGTCGAGCATGATGGCGACAGGCAGTATTTGTTTCTGGCCCGCACGATCGCCTTCTTCTCCTCGCACAGTTTTCTGCGCCTGCCGTCGGGCGAAAACCGGCGCATCCCGCTGCCGGACGATGTCACCGACACCGCGCTGTTCAAGGGCCGGTTCGTGTTCGGGGTGCGCAGCCCATGGACGGCGCCGGGCGGCACTGAGTGCTTGCCGGACGGCCTCTATTCCTTCGATTTCGAACACTGGATGGACACCGGCGACCTGGGCCCTGTTGAAACCATGCTCGCGCCAGCGCACCGTGTTTCGGTCGCCGGCATTGCCCGCACTCAGGACCGGCTGTTCATCAATCTGATGGACAATGTGCGCGGCAAGGTCGTTGTCGCCGAGCGCAGCGGCGACCGCTGGTCGCTGAAGCCGGTGGCGCTGCCCGAGAACGGCAATGTCGGCATCGCGCATGCCGAGCATTTCGGTTCCAGCGTCTCCTTCTCCTTCACCGATTTCCTGACGCCGAGTTCGATCATCTGGTCGGACGATGACGGGGTGACGCTGGCCACCGTGAAATCGCAGCCGGCGCGGTTCGACGCCGCGCCGCTGGTCTCCGAACAGTTCGAGGCGCGCTCGAAGGACGGCACCATGATCCCGTATTTCGTCGTCAGGCGGCGCGACCAGAAGGGTCCGGTACCGACGCTTCTCTATGGTTATGGCGGCTTCGAAATACCGCTGCTGCCCGGCTATGCCGGCGTGCGCGGCAGGCTGTGGCTGGAGAAGGGCAATGCCTATGTGCAGGCCTGCATTCGCGGCGGCGGCGAGTTTGGGCCGGCCTGGCATCAGGCGGCGCTGAAGGGCAATCGCCAGACTGCCTTCGACGATTTCGCCGCGGTGGCGCAGGACGTCGTCAGGCGCGGCATGGCCACGGCTGCTTCCCTCGGCATCCAGGGCGGCTCGAATGGCGGCCTGCTTACCGGCGTTTCCCTGACGCAGCATCCCGAACTGTTCGGCGCCGTCATCATCGAGGTGCCGCTGCTCGACATGCTGCGCTACACCGAACTGCCGCCAGGCGCCTCGTGGATCGGCGAATATGGCGATCCGGCAAAACCGGAAGAAGCCAAGTGGCTCGCCGCCTATTCGCCGTACCATCATGTCTCGGCCGATGCCGTCTATCCCCCGGTGCTGCTCACGACATCGACCGCCGACGACCGCGTCCATCCCGGCCACGCCCGCAAGATGGCGGCGAAGCTGCAGGAAGCAGGTCACGGCAAGACGTTGTTCTTCGAGGAGACGGAAGGCGGCCATGGCGGGCGCGGCGACCGCCGGCCGCAAGCGGCGCAAACCGCCATGAAATACGTGTTCCTGCAAAGGGTATTGAGCGGCACCGCTTGAATTCCGGGCCTCGGGCGGCATAGACTGCCGCCATGGTCTACATGAGCACATCCGGCGCCTTCGGGGTCGCGGTGACACCGTCGCCGCGCACGCTGCGCGCCGAACTGCTCAGGCTGTGCGCCCGCATCGGCTATTCGCCGCCCGCCGTCCTCTGACGAAGTCGCCCCGGCAGCTTGCCGGTTTGATTCCAGAGGAAAGAGCAAACCCATGACTTACCAGAACTATTCGCTGAAGCAGCTTCAGCAGATTGACGCGACGCATCATCTGCATCCCTTCACCGACCACAAGGAATTGCGCGAGACCGGCTCGCGCATCATCACCCACGCCAACGGCCCGTTCATCTACGATGCCGACGGCACCGAAATACTCGACGGCATGGCCGGGCTGTGGTGCGTCAATGTCGGCTATGGCCGCGACGAGCTGGCCGACGCCGCTTACGCGCAGATGAAGGAATTGCCCTACTACAATTCCTTCTTCAAATGCTCGACGCCGACGCCCGTGCTGCTGTCGAAGAAGCTGGCCGAGCTGGCGCCCAAGGGCATCAGCCAGGTTTTCTACGGCTCCTCCGGCTCGGAGGCCAACGACACGGCGCTGCGGCTCGTGCGCCACTATTGGGTGCTGGAAGGCAAGCCGGAGAAGAACCGCATCATCTCGCGCAAGTCGGCCTATCACGGCTCGACCGTCGCCGGCACGTCGCTCGGCGGCATGGATTTGATGCACAAGCAACTCGGCGGGGCGGTTCCCAACATCGTCCATGTGATGATGCCCTATGCCTATGAGTTGGGGCTGCCCGGCGAAAGCGACCATGATTTCGGCCTGCGCGCCGCCAAGGCGGTCGAGGATGCCATTCTGGAGGCCGGCGCCGACAAGGTGGCTGCCTTCATCGGCGAGCCGGTGATGGGAGCGGGCGGGGTGAAAATACCGCCGATGAGCTATTGGCCGGAAGTGCAGCGCATCTGCCGCAAATACGATGTGCTTTTGATGCTGGACGAGGTCATCACCGGCTATGGCCGCACCGGCGAATGGTTTGCGGCGCAGACCTTCGGCATCGAGCCCGACACCATCACCACGGCCAAGGCACTGACCTCGGGCTATCAGCCGCTGTCGGCGCTGCTGGTCGGCGACCGTATCGCGGCGACGCTGGTCGAAAAGGGCGGCGAATTCTACCACGGCTATACCTATTCGGGTCACCCGGTGGCCTGCGCGGTGGCGCTGAAGAATCTCGAGATCATGGAGCGAGAAGGCCTGGTCGACAGGGTCAGGAACGACACTGGACCTTACTTCGCCCAGGCGCTGCAGGAGCGCATTGCCGGCCACGAACTGGTCGGCGAGGTGCGATCGATCGGGCTGATGGGCGCGGTCGAGATCGTCAAGGACAAGGCGACCAAGGAGCGCTTCCTGCCGGCGGGCAGTGCCGCCGTCACCGTCCGCGACCACGCCATCGCGCAAGGCCTGATGCTGCGCGCCACCGGCGACACGATGATCCTGTCGCCGCCGCTGATCTGGACCCGCGCGACGATCGACATGGCTTGCGATCGCATCGCCAAAGCGCTGGATCTGGCGCAAGCGGATTTGCGCAAGAAGTAGATGGAACGACAGCCGGACGCCTTGCAATCAGGGCGCCCGGACTGTGCGCCTGCTTATCGTCAGGGTCGAAGGGGTCAGCGCACCGATCGTGCTGGTCAATGAAGACCATCAGGCAATTCCGAACGCTGCAATCGGAATATAATTCAGACCGAACAGTATAGGACTGCAAAACGCAAAAAACCGCGCTCCATCGGAACGCGGCTTTGCCAGATACGCATGGCATTTCGCCAACAATACACTTGCGAAACTTACGGGCTCCGGTACGCGAGACCTGATCCGGAGCGCCGGGCGGATGCGATGTGTCCGCCTCGCCATCCGTTATATAGGCACATCGTTACCGCCGGGTTATCGAGAGCTTAAGCAAATCTAAATTTGCAATTTTTCCGCGCAATAAAAAGCGCTGCTAAATTCGAAACTTATAGAGAACTGCCGCGAAGGAAATTTATGATGCCGGAAAAATCGTCGCCGCCATTTCCCTGGGCGTTGAACAGCGCATAAAGCTGGGCCGCTTCGGCCCCCATCGGCGTCACCGCGCCGGCGCTTTGGGCGGCTTCCTGCGCCAGTTTCAGGTCCTTCAGCATGAGTGCCGCGGCAAAGCCCGGTTTGTAGTCGCGGTTGGCGGGTGAGGCCGGCACGGGACCCGGCACCGGGCAATAGGTGGTCAGCGACCAGCACTGGCCCGACGAGGTCGAGGCAACGTCGAACAGGGCCTGATGCGAGAGGCCGAGCTTTTCGGCCAGCACGAAGGCCTCTGCGACGCCGATCATCGAAATGCCGAGCATCATGTTGTTGCAGATTTTGGCTGCCTGACCGGCGCCGTCGTCACCGCAATGGACGATGCGGCCTGCCATCGGCTTCAGGACCGGTTCGGCCTTGGCGAAGGCATCCTTGGCGCCGCCGGCCATGAAGGTCAGCGTTCCCGCAGCAGCACCGCCGGTGCCGCCGGAGACGGGGGCGTCGATCGAATGCAGCCCGTGCTTCCTTGCTACGGCATGCGCCTTGCGGGCCGACTCGACATCGATGGTCGAGGAATCAATGAACAGGGCGCCTGGTTTGGCCTTGGGTGCGATGTCCTCGTAGACCGAGAGCACGTGCTTGCCGGCGGGAAGCATGGTGATCACGACATCGGCGTCTTTCACCGCCGCCACGGCATTCGCCGTGACAATGACGCCATGCTCGTGGGCGACGGTGAGGTTTTCCGGCATCAGGTCAAAGCCGTGCACCGCGTGCCCCGCCTTGACGAGATTGGCAGCCATCGGGTTGCCCATTTTGCCGAGACCAATGAAGGCGATGGTGGTCATAGCGGTGCTCCATGATGAGTAGGCAGTAGGCAGTAGGCAGTAGGCAGTAGGGCGACCTATTCGGGAGCGAGTTTGATAATAAGTTGGCGAAGCATCTTTCCGATGGCCTCGGCCGCCAGAAGCAGGTGCTCAGCTTGCCCATGCGTGGCAACGCCAATGCGTTGAGCGATTTGGAGGTGTGTCTCGAACTCCTTCAGCGAGCCTTGGGCTATCCTGAGAAATTGCTGATAGGAGCCTCGGTTGTCTCGGCCATAGCCTTCCGCGATGTTGGCAGGGATAGAGGTTGCTGAACGGCGGATTTGGCTGGTCAGCCCATACAATTCCTCTTTGGGCCATGTCTTGGTCAATGAGTAGCTGCTGACAGCCAGATCCATCGCCTGCTGCCATACGATAAGATCCTTGTACGAGTTGATCTTGCCGGTCATCCTTTGCCTACTGCCTACTGCCTACTGCCTACTGCCGTCCAATCAACGCCCGCGCGATGATGACGCGCATGATCTCGTTGGTGCCTTCGAGGATCTGGTGGACGCGCAGGTCGCGCACCAGTTTTTCGATGCCGTAATCATGGAGATAGCCGTAGCCGCCATGCAGCTGCAGCGCCTCGTTGGCGACGTTGAAGCCGATGTCGGTGACGAAGCGCTTGGCCATGGCCGACCATTTGCCGGCGTCCGGCGCCTTGCGGTCTAGCTTCGAGGCGGCAGCATAGAGGAAAATGCGTGCCGCCTGCAGTTCGGTTTCCATGTCGGCCAGCCGGAACTGCAGCGCCTGGAACTGGTTGATCTTCGAGCCGAAGGCTTTGCGTTCGCCCGTATAGGCCAAAGCCTTGTCGAGCGCCGATTGCGCGCCGCCGAGCGAGCATGCCGCAATGTTGAGGCGGCCGCCGTCAAGGCCGGCCATGGCGATGCCGAAACCTGCGCCTTCCCCCGACAGCAGGTTTGCAGCCGGCACCTTGCAGTCCTCGAAGATCACCTGGCGGGTCGACTGCATGTGCCAGCCCATCTTGTGCTCGTTGGCGCCGAAGGACAGGCCGGGCGCATCCTTCGGCACGACGAAGGTGGAAATGCCCTTCGGCCCGTCGGCGCCGGTGCGCGCCATGACGACATAGAGGTCGCTGTCGCCGGCCCCGGAGATGAACTGCTTGGCGCCGTTGAGCACATAGTCGTCGCCGCTCTTCACCGCGCGCGTCTTCAGCGCCGCGGCATCCGAGCCTGAGCCCGGCTCGGTCAGGCAGTAGCTCGCCAGCCATTCCATCGAGGTCAGCTTCGGCAGGAAGCGTTGGCGCTGCTCGTCGTCGCCGAAGCGGTCGATCATCGACGCCGCCATATTGTGGATCGAGATGAAGGAGGAAAACGCCGGATCGGCGTGCGACAGTGCCTCGAAGATCAGCACGGCGTCGAGCCGGCCGAGCGCCGAGCCGCCGACATCGTCCCTGACATAGATGCCGCCGAGGCCGAGCGGGCCGGTCTCGCGGATTACATCGGCGGGAAAGTGTCTTGCCCGGTCCCATTCGAGCGCATTGGGCGCAACGCGATCGGCGGCGAAGGCCTGTGCCATCTCCTGGATGGCGCGCTGCTCCTCATTGAGTTCGAACTGACTGGTGCTCGCATCGACCGCGGCGTCCATGGCGTGCTCCCTGTGTTTCCCCAGCTGGGGTGGCTTGCTGGCCTGTTGTTTTTGGCTTTGCGCGCCGCTCAATCTAGACCAATGATGCCGCCGCGCAACCCGGCTCGCCGCGCAGCCGCTGTGCATGAATGGATCAACGGAGCATTGCGTGCCGACATATTTCGACGAATTGCTCGACCGCTTCCATGCCTATCTCCGGGGCGTGGACAACGCGCTGGTGCGGGACGCCGTGACCCGGATCGGCTGGAATATGACGGCGCGCGTGCTCGAAGCGCATCCGCTGCCTTGCCTTGGTCTGCTCGACCGCATTGTCGAACTGGCGCCGCCGGACCCGCAGCCTCTGGTGCAACTGCTGGCGGAGCGTCGTGACGATCTGTGCTGGGGGCAGACCTACAACGCGAGCGATTTTGGTGAAGCGTTCTTGCAGAACTACGGCTGGCTAGAGGTGTTTGGCACGCGCGGCCATTTCGCCAATGAAGAGGTCGCGGCCGGATTGCTGATCCTGGGGCCCGGCATCACCTATCCCGACCATCATCACATTGCCGAGGAGATCTACATTCCGCTGACCGGCGGCACCGAGTGGCGCATGGGCGAAGGCGGCTTTCACACCCGCCAGGCGGGCGAAATTATCCATCACGCCTCCAATGTCAGCCATGCCATGCGCACCGGCAGCGAAGCGTTGCTGGCGCTCTACATCTGGCGCGGCGGGCCGCTGGCGCAGAAATCGACCGTTTCCGGCGCGCAGGGCAGGGGCTGAGCATGGCCAAGGCGATCATGCTGCAAGGCACGGGTTCGGATGTCGGCAAGACGGTGCTGGTGGCGGGGCTCTGCCGCGCGGCCAGGAATCGCGGGCTGAAAGTCAGGCCGTTCAAGCCGCAGAACATGTCGAACAATGCCGCCGTCGCCGACATTCCGGGCGACGACCGCCCCGGCGGCGGCGAGATTGGCCGTGGGCAATGGCTGCAAGCGCTGGCGTGTGGTGTTCAGCCGACCGTGCATATGAATCCGGTGCTGCTCAAACCCCAGAGCGACATCGGTTCGCAGGTGATCGTGCAAGGCAAGGTGTTCGGCGAGGCGCGAGCGCGCGACTACCAGACAATGAAAGCGGGGCTGATGGACGCCGTGCTGGAGTCCTGGACGAAGGTCGGTGAGGGCGCCGATCTGGTCGTCGTCGAGGGCGCCGGATCGCCGGCCGAAATCAACCTGCGCAGCCGCGACATCGCCAATATGGGCTTTGCCACGCGCGCCGACGTGCCGGTCATCCTGGTCGGCGACATCGACCGCGGTGGCGTCATCGCTTCGGTCGCCGGCACGCATCTGATCCTGCCGGAGGAAGACAGGCGCATGATCGTCGGCTACCTCATCAATAAGTTCCGCGGCGATGTCTCGCTGTTCGACGACGGCATCCGGTCGATCGAAAGCTTCACCGGCTGGCGCTGCTTTGGCGTCGTGCCGTGGCTGAAGGCGGCGGCGCGATTGCCTTCGGAGGATTCGGTCGTGCTCGAACGCCTGGCATCGGGCGAGAAGCGGGCGTTGAAGGTCGCCGTGCCGATGCTTGGCCGCATCGCCAATTTCGACGACCTCGACCCGCTCAAGGCCGAGCCGCAGGTCGAAGTGGTGTTCGTGCCGCCGGGGCAGCGCTTGCCGGAGGATGCCGGCCTGGTGGTCATTCCCGGTTCCAAATCGACGATCGGGGATCTCATGAAATTCCGCGAGAATGGCTGGGATCGCGATCTCCTCGCGCACCGCAAACGCGGCGGCCATATCGTCGGCATTTGCGGCGGTTTCCAGATGCTCGGCCGCCTGGTGCGCGATCCCGATCGCATCGAGGGCAGCGTCACCGAGGCGGAAGGTCTTGGTCTGCTCGACATCGAGACGGTGATGGAGCCGGAAAAGACGGTGCGCAATGTCAGCGCCCGCTCAGTGCCGTTCGGCCTGGCGCTCGAGGGCTACGAAATCCATCTCGGCCGTACCACCGGGCCGGACATGGCGCGGCCGTCGGCTGTGATCAACGGCATCGACGACGGTGCCATTTCCGCCGATGGCAAGGTTTTTGGCACCTATCTGCACGGCCTGTTTTCCGCCGACGCTTTCCGAGCGAGATTCCTGGAAAGCCTCGGCGTGAAAGGCGGCGGCGTCGACTATCGGGCGGAGGTGGAAAACGCTCTGGACGAGATCGCAACCGAACTGGAGCGCCATCTCGATTGCGATGCGATTTTAGGGTTAGCGAGGTAGGGCCGCCCATCGTTTCGTCATCCTCGGGTCTGCGCTTCCGCTTCGTTTCCACTCCGTGGATGTCGAAGTTCGGGCGCTTTCGCCGACCTTCGACGCGGCGCTGAAGGACCAAGGCCGATGGCGAAGGATTCTGCGAAACTGATCACCAGCGGGACGGTGAGCGAGGCGTATTCGACATTGCGAAAATGGCCGGGCGCCGTTTCGCGATAGCCACAAATGTCGGTGACCGCGTTCTGCAGCCGCAGGCCCGGCGCGCGCCGCACCATCTCGAACCGGTCGGCTACCGGGCGGTGCTGTTGATCGTGGCGCTCCGTCTCGCCGGACATGGTCATCCTTCCGCGCGGAAGAGCCTAACGGACCATGCATCCAAAGCAAAAGCGCCCGGCTTTGACCGGGCGCTTCGAATGCAGAAGTCGCGGGTGCCTAGGCGCCGCGCATCAGGCAGGCGGCGGCAAGCACGATGTATGCGATGAGGACAATCCACACCGCAGCCAGAGGAATGAACGCAAGAACGCCAAGCGCGGCGAGCACGCCGATGATGGCGATAACTAGGGATATGATGAAAACAAGCTGAGTGGGTGCACTAAGATTCATGTGTGGTCCCTCCAACATGATTCGTACAACGGCACTCTATCAGGCGTGAGGCTTATACACCAATCAGCTGGCGCAATGGGTTCGCCGGGTCGGCCAGCAGCTTCACCGCCAGAGCCAGGCAGATGATCACCAGCAGCGGCTTGATCAGCCGGGCGCCGATGCGGATGGCAAGGCTGGCGCCGAGCCGGGCGCCGAGGAACTGGGCGACGCCCATCATCAGCCCGATCTTCCAGCAGACGACGCCGGCGATGGCAAAGACGATGAAGCCGCCAATGTTGGAGGCGAAATTGAGCAGCTTGGTGTGTGCCGTGGCCTTGAGCACGCCGAAGCCGGCGAGGCTGACGAAGGCCAGCATGTAGAAGGAGCCGGCTCCCGGCCCGAACAGCCCGTCATAGAAGCCGACCAATGGGGCGATGACCAGCCCGAACAGGAAGGGCGACAGGCGCTCGGCGCGGTCGACATCGTTCATGTTGGGTTTCACGGCGAAGTAGATCGCGATGGCGATTAAAAGCAGCGGCAGCAGCGCCCGCAGGAGATCACCCGGCACGAATGCCGCCAGCAAGGCGCCGACGGCACTGCCGGCAAGGGCCAGAAGCGCCGATGGCAGCTGTCGGCGCAGATCGACATGGCCATTCATGGCGTAGTGGATGGTCGCCGAAGCGGTGCCGAAAATGCCCTGCAGCTTGTTGGTTCCAAGTGCTGCGACCGGCGGGAAGCCGGCAAGCAGCAGGGCCGGGATGGTGATCAGCCCGCCGCCGCCGGCTATCGAATCGACAAAGCCGGCTGCAAAGGCGGCGAAGGCAAGCATGATGACGGTCTGGGTAGCGAGGTCGAGCATCGGGATTTTCTGAACATTCCGGCGGGAAAGGTGGTGCCGCGCCTTCTCATGGCCATCCGGTTTGCGCAAGGCCGATTCCGCGCTACGTCCATCCAAGCGCGTTGCGCTTGGATTTCCTGTGGTGCATGTCATTATCTCAGTACCGCTGCGCAGTTTTGGGTCATGTGCGCTGGGCGGGCTCGGGAAAGGGACACTGTTGGCGATGGCATTGCTCGACCAGATACGCTCGATCTTCGATGGTGACCCCGGCGTGCGCAAGGTTGCCGACGACCCCGTGCTTTCGGCGGAACTCTTGATGCTGTTTCGCATGATCCTGGCCGACGGCTCGGTTTCGGAGAGCGAAATGGTCGCCTTCCGGCGCATCTGCAAGGACGCCTTCGGCATCCCGGAAACCAGCATCGACGCGGTCATCGAATATCTCAATGATTTCGGCTACGAGACCAACGGTTCGCAAGCCATGGCGCTGTTCCGCGATCTCGATGTCGAACGGCGCAAGTTGCTGGCGCTCCACATGGCGGAGATCGCCAAAGCCGATTCCAAACTGGCCGAGAGCGAAGTGCGGCTGTTGCGCCGCACGCTCGATTTGCTCGACATCAGCCCGGTCGATGTGGTGAAGCCGGAGGAATGAGGCAGACCAGGGGCAACGGCCGCCCGGCCGGGTCCCCGCTGCTTCGCAGCGTCCCAGCGTTCGTGACCTTTCATCGTGCCACTGGCACGATGAATTCGCTGCGCGAACCGGTCACTCACCCCTGTTCCTGCATACGGTGAGCGATCGCCCGATGCAGATCGGGCGCAGCCGCGACCAGCGCCCTGGCCGCCTCCGACTGCGGATGATCGAGCACGTCGCCGGTCTTGCCGCGCTCGACGATCCTGCCGTCATGCATGACCAGCACCTCATCGGTGATGGCGCGGGCGACGGTCAAATCGTGAGTGATGAAGAGATAGCCGATGCCGAGCTTCTGGTTGAGCTCTGCGAACAGATCGAGGATCTGGGCGCGGATCGACACGTCGAGCGCCGAGACCGGCTCGTCGGCGACGACCAGCTTCGGCCTTGTGATGATGGCGCGGGCGATCGACAGGCGCTGGCGCTGGCCGCCGGAAAACTCATGCGGATATTTGTCCATGTCGCTGACGCCGAGGCCGACCTCGTGCAGCGCATGCGCCACCATCTCGCGCCGCTCGGCCGGTGTCGGCTTCTTTTCCAGTACATGCAGCGGCTCGGCGACCAGTTTCTCGACCTTCTGGCGCGGGTCGAAAGAGCCGTAGGGATCCTGGAACACCACCTGCATGTCGCGCCGCGCGGCTTTGAGCTCCGCTTCGCTTTTGCCGGTGATGGTCTCGCCGCGAAAGCGGATCGTGCCCGATGTCGATTTGTCGAGCGCCAGGATCATGCGGGCAAGCGTTGACTTGCCGCAGCCGGAGCGGCCGACCAGCGCCACCGATTGGCCCGGCGCCAGCGACAAGGAGACGTCGTCGACAGCGCGGATCGGGGGAGCGGGTTTGAACAGGGATGTACGCCGCCCGGGATAGTCGCGGGTCACGCCTTCGACCTCAAGCAGCGGCTTGGCCGATCCGGTGGCGTGAACTTTGGCGCGCGCGGGCACGTGCATCGAGGCCAGCGCCAGCTGGCGCGTGTAGGGATGCAGCTGTTCAGACAGCGTGCGTGCGGTGTCGCCGGCTTCCATCACTTCGCCATGGCGCAGAATGGTGATGCGGTCGGCCATTTCGGTGACGACCGCGAGATCGTGCGAGATCAACAGCAGGCCCATGCGGTTTTCGCTGACAAGGCCGCGCAAGAGGTCGAGGATCTGCGCCTGCAGCACCACGTCGAGCGCCGTGGTCGGTTCGTCGGCGATGAGCAGCTTGGGTTTCAACGCACAGGCAATGGCGATGACGACGCGCTGGCGCTGGCCGCCCGACAATTCGTGCGGATAGCGCGACAGCGGGAATTTCGCCTCGGGCAGGCCAACCCGGTCGAGCATTTTGCGCGCCCGGTCTTCGGCTTCCGCGCGGCTGGCTTTGGTGTGCCAGCGTATGCCTTCGGCGACTTGTTCGCCGATGGTCTTGACCGGGTTCAGCGCCGTCATCGGCTCCTGGAACACCATGCCGATGTCATCGCCGCGCAACGCGCACATCTGGTCCTCTGTGGCCGCGAGAATGTCGATGCCGTCGAAGGTCACGCAGCCGGTGGCGCGCGCAGCATGCGGCAGAAGCTGCATGATGGTCAGCGCCGTCATCGATTTGCCCGAGCCGGATTCGCCGACCAGCCCCATCACCTCGCCGGGCGCGACGGAGAGGTCGACCCCTTTCAGGATCGGCGTGTCGCCGATGGCCAGCGACAGGTTCTCCATCTGCAGCAGGCTCATCGCTGCCGCCGCGATTTCGGGTCGAGTATGTCGGCGATGCCGTCGCCGAGCAGATTGAGCCCAAGCACCGTGACGACGATGGCCGTGCCGGGGAAGATGGCCATCCAAGGCGCCACCACCATGCGCGTCTGCGCGTCGAACAGCATGCGGCCCCAGCTCGGCATTGGCGGCTGGGCGCCGAGGCCGACATAGGAGAGGCCGGCTTCGGCCAAAATGCCGAGCGCGAACTGGATGGTGCCTTGCACCAGAAGCAGCGTGGCGATGTTGGGCAGCACGTGCTCGATTGTAATCTGCGTCTTGCTCTTGCCGGCGGCGCGCGCGGCGAGAATGAACTCGCGTGGCCAGATCGCCAGCGCGCCGGCGCGGGCGACGCGCGCAAACACCGGGATGTTGAAGATGCCGATGGCGATGATGGCGTTGATGGCGCCCGGTCCGAAGATGGCGGTGATCATGATCGCCGACAAAAGCGCCGGGAAGGCGAAGACAAGGTCGTTCAGCCGCATCAGCGCCTCGTCGACGAACCCGCCGCGCGCCGCGGCGAAGGCGCCGAGCGGCACGCCGACGCCCATGCCGATGCCAACCGCGACCAGCGCCACGGCGATCGAGTTGCGGGCGCCGACCATGATCATCGACAGGATGTCGCGGCCGAAATGATCGGTGCCGAACCAGTGCGCCGCAGAGGGCGCCAGCGTCTTGTCCGAGATCACCAGTTTGGTCACGTCGTAGGGCGTCCAGACGTAGGAGATGACCGCTATTGCAGCCACCAGCACCGTGATGGCGAAGCCGATGAGGAAGGAGCGGTTGCGGAAGGCCTTGGCCAGAATGCTGCCCAACGTCTCCTGCGGGATGTCGATGTGCAGCGTCATTGCCGGCCTCGAAGGCGCGGATCGACGATGGCGTAGGAGACGTCGACGACGAGGTTAACGGCAATGACGGCGACGACCAGCAGCATGACGATGCTTTCCACCACGATCAGGTCGCGCTGAGTGATCGCCTGGAACACCAGCCGTCCGAGGCCCGGCAGATAAAAGACGTTCTCGATGATGATGGTGCCGGCGAGCAGGAAGGCGAATTGCAGGCCCAGAATGGTCAGAACCGGGATCATCGCGTTGCGCAGCGCGTGCCGCCATAGTACGGCGCGATAGGGCAGGCCCTTGGCGCGGGCGGTGCGGATATAATCCTCGTTCAGCACCTCGAGCAGCGCGGAGCGGGCAACGCGCGCCAGGATCGCGCCCTGCGGCAGAGCGAGGGCGATGGCCGGCAGCAGCAGCGATTTCAGCGCCGGCCAGGCGCCGGCGCTCCAGCCGGGAAAGCCGCCGGCCGGCACCAGCCGCAACCAGACGGCAAAGAGGTAGATCAGCATCAGCGCGAACCAGAAGTTCGGCACGGCGACGCCGAGCTGCGCGGCACCCATGGCAATCGTGTCACCGGCGCGGCCGCGCCGACTGGCGGAATAGAGCCCGACCGGAATGGCAATGATGGTGGACAGCGTTAGCGCGATCAGCGCCAGCGGCAGGGAAACCGCCATGCGCTCGCGGACAAGGTCGATGACCGGCACCGAATAAGTGTAGGAGCGGCCGAAATCGAGGCTGAGCAGACCGCCGACCCAGTGGAGGTAGCGCAGGAGAAGCGGCGCGTTAAGGCCCATCTGGTTGCGCAGGAGTTCGACCTGCTCGGCGCTGGCGTTGAGGCCAAGCATCAGCCGCGCCGGATCGCCGGGCAGGATTTCGAGCACGGTGAAGACGACCATCGAGGCCAGGATCAAGGTGGCGATGGCAATGGCGAGGCGTTGGAGGAGGTAGGCGGTCATGGTGGAGGGAATGGTGCGTTGCCAAGTGCGATGACTGAGCAAAGGCAGCGTTCTGTCACACCCCCCTCTGTCCTGCCGGACCCGGCCCTTCGCTGTCGCTTCGGGCGTTCGTTGTTCGGAAAGCCAAGCAGTTGGCTTTCCGTCCGCTGCGCGGACCACTCCTCACCCCCCGCAAGGGGGGAGATCAGCAGTTTCAGCGCCGGGCTTTCCTTTGCGGCGCTGGCAATTGGCGAAAGCAGAGATGAGAGCGCAATCTCCCCCCTTGAGGGGGAGATGCCCGGCAGGGCAGAGGGGGGTGTGACGGAGCGCAAGCGCTGCGCCTTGGCCAGCCGCCTCAATCCGTCCACTTCACCTTGGTCAGATCATTCGCCTGGATCGGCGCATTCTCCCACAGGCCCTGCAGCTTGGCGTCCCAGACGCCGACCTTCGGGAGTTCATAGAGGAAGCCGACCACGGCGTCGTCGGCCAGGATCTTCTGTGCTTCGCCGAGCAGCGTGTTGCGCTTGGCGTCGTCGGAGGTGAGGTTCAGCTCGGCGATGATCTTGTCGAAGGCGGGGTTGTCGTAGTTGAAGTAGTAGTCCTTGCGCGAGTAGATATCGATGTCGTTGGGCTCGGTGTGGGAGACGATGGTCAGGTCGTAATCCTTCTTGGTGAACACCTGATCCAGCCACTGCGCCCATTCGACCGGAATGATTTCCAGGTCGATGCCGACATCGCGCAGCTGCGAGGCGATGATCTCGCCGCCAAGCCGTGCATAGGAAGGCGGCGGCAGCTTCAGCGTCGCCTTGATGCCGTTTTCGAAGCCGGCCTGCTTCAGCAACTCCTTGGCCTTCTCGACATTGTGCGGGTACAGGCCGGTGAGGTCGACATAGGCCTTGCTGGCGGGCGACATGTGCGAGCCGATCGGCACGCCGAGGCCGGCCGAGGCGCCGTCGATGATCGCCTTGCGGTCGAGCGCGAAGGCAATTGCCTGCCGCACCTCGAGCTTGTCGAAAGGCGGCTTCTTGTTGTTGATCGCCAGAATGGTCTCGCCCTCAGTCGAGCCGATCACCACCTTGAAGCGCGGATCGTCCTTGACCTGCGCGACGCTGTCGGGATCGAAGAAAGGGAAAGCCTGGATGTCGCCGGAGAGCAGCGCCGGCACGGCGGCAGCGGCGTCGGGAACGATGCGGAACTCGGCCTTGTCGAGGAACACCGGGGCGCCCCAGTAAGTGTCCGATTTCACCAGCGTGATCGACGAGCCCTTGGCCCAGCTCTGGAATTTGAACGGGCCGGTGCCGATGGGCTTTTCCTTGTTGGTGTCGGCGCTCTCGGGCGCCACGATCACCGCGTCGCCCCAGCCCAGATTGTAGAGGAACGACCCTTGCGGGTTCTTCAGCGTCACCCTGACCGTCGTCGGATCGACGACTTCGACCGCATCGATGGAGGCGAACAGGGCCTTTTGCGCGTTGACCGAATTGTCGGCGCGGGCGCGGTCGAGCGAGAATTTCACGTCGCCGGCGTCGAAATCGCTGCCGTCATGGAATTTGACGCCGGTGTGCAGCTTGAAGGTGTAGACCTTGCCGTCGTCGGAAATGGCCCAGCTCTCGGCGAGGTCGGGCAGCACTTCGCCATTCGGACCGATGCGGGTCAGGCCCTCGAAGACGTTGGCGTAGAGCACTTCGTCGATCGCCGCGGCAGCACCGGCGGTCGGATCGAGATGCGGCGGCTCGAGCGTAATGCCGATCACCAGGTCGGTGCGTGCGGCAAATGCCTGACTTCCGCCCAGTGCCAGCACCGCGGCGGCAAGAATGGTTTTCCACAATTTCATCGTGCAACTCCCAAATGCTCGAACCCTGGTGCGATAGAAGCGTGATTTCGAGGTGGAGTAAATTGCGTTTCGTGCTCTGCAGCGGCGCGGGGAGGAATGTTTTTTCAGCGAAGTCGATGGTTCAGTCCGCGGCCGTGCCCCTAAGCAGCACATTCAGCCCGATCGCCATCACCTTGGCCGACTCCACCATATCAGAGATGCCGACCCATTCGTCGGGCCGGTGGGCGAGGTCCAAAATGCCCGGGCCATAGGCGATGCAATCATAGATGTGGCCGATGCGGGCGATGTGCTTCTGGTCGTAAGTGCCTGGTGAAATGACATATTCCGGCTCGCGGTCGAAGATCGCCATGATGCCTTGCGCCACCGCCTTGACCACCGGCGCGTCGCGCTCGGTCATCAGCGGCAGCACCTCCATCAGGTCGCGAATCTCGTAGTCGAACTTTTTGCGCTCGCGCTTCAGCCGGTCGAGGATATCGGTCACCTCGCTCTTGACCGTGGCAAGGTCCTCCTCGAGCAGGAAGCGGCGGTCGATGGTCAGCCGGCAGGCGTCGGGCACGTTGGGTGAGGGCAGGCCGGGGCGGAAATCCTCGGTCTGGCCGCCATGGATCGAGTTGATGTTCATGGTCGAGCGCTTTGCGCCTTCGGGCACGACAGGCATGCGCGTCACCTTGCGGTCGAGCGCCGGAAACAGTTCATCCTCGAAGGCCTGCAGCACGGCGCCCATGTGGCGCACGGCATTGTCGCCGAGGAACGGCATGGAGCCGTGCGCGATCTCGCCCTTGGTCTCGATCTCCGCCCACCAGACGCCGCGATGGCCAAGACAGATGCGGTCCTTGTTTAGCGGCTCGGGGATGATGACGTGGTCGACCTTGGGTTTCGAGAAATAGCCAAGCTTCGCCAGATGGGCGACGCCGCCGAAGCCGCCGGACTCTTCATCGACGGTGCCGGAGATTTCGATGGCGCCAGGAAAGTCGGGGAAAACCTCCATGAAGGCTTCCGCCGCGATGATCGAGGCGGCCATGCCCCCTTTCATGTCGCAGGCGCCGCGCCCGTAGACCTTGCCGTCCTTCACCACGCCGGCAAAGGGATCGACGCTCCAGCCCTCGCCGGCTTCGACCACATCGATGTGAGAGTTGAAATGGACGCAGGCCCCAGGCGAGCGGCCGTCGAAGCGGGCGACGACATTGACGCGGGGGTAGCGGTCGGTGTCGCCGGGCGTGCCTTCGGCGCGGATGAATTCGGTTTCGAAGCCAAGCCTGCCTAGGCGCGCACCTATATATTCGACGCAGGGGCGATAGGCTTCGCCAGGCGGGTTGATGGTCGGGAAGCGGATCAGGTCGGCGGTCAGTGCGACCAGGTCATCAACACGGGCGTCTATCGCTTTGAAGAGTCGTTCGCTCATTCCCGGATTTGAGCAGGCAAGTGGGTGGCTTTGCAAGCATCGCGCCACTGGCGCCGAAACTTCGTGTCGCAGCGGCAACTATGGCGGGAAAATCGTTCAAATTCGCTGCTTTAGATTGGCGAATTTATCAAGGAGTGTGTGCTAGATCACTCACCTGTCGTTAAAAAGATGAAAAACCGCGTGATGACAGGGCAGGCAAGGGGCATCAAAGGGGTTTGATCTCATGACTAAAATCGTTCTCGTGGCAGCTGCTTTTGCGGCGATGCTGTTCGGCACGTCCATCGAAAGCAGGGCTGCCTCGCTGGTGGCCAGCATCGACGTCTCGTCGCAGACCATGACCGTCAGCCAATACGGCCAGGTGCTTTATCGCTGGAGCGTGTCGACCGCCCGCAGTGGCTATTTCACGCCGCGCGGCACCTACCGGCCGCAGCGGACGGCGCGGATGTGGTATTCGAAAAAATACCACATGTCGCCAATGCCTTACTCGGTGTTCTTCCATGGCGGCTACGCCATCCACGGCACCGGCGCGGTCAGGCAGCTGGGGCGTCCGGCATCGCATGGCTGCGTGCGGCTGCACACCGCCAATGCCGCGATGTTCTATGCGATGGTGCGCGAAGTCGGCTTCGGCAATACGCGGATCGTTGTTACGAACTGATTCACTATTGACGAAATACAGTAGGTTTTGTCGGGCGCCAGTATTCCACACCCATCCAGGTGGAATGCGACTGGTTGTGTTCAAGCAACTCTGGCGCCAATGTTGCAGGAATATCGCACTGGCCGTCAGACTCGGCCCGTGCTCCATATTTGATGCTACTTATGCTTGCGTCAGTCGGCAGCGAGGTAGATACCGAACAGGCAAACACGAGGGGCTCTTGATGTATCGACTTATTCTCGGCGCGGCGATTGCCGCGACAACCACATCGGCCTTCGCCGCCGATGCGCCGGTCGTCTTGGACCAGGAACTCACTCAGCCGCATATTTCTGGCTACGTCGAGGCCTATCTCGGCGGACTGTATCTGTCGGCCAGTGGTGGACACTCGACGTCGACGGTGGCCGGCGGTGCCGGTCGCGTCAATTTCCCGATCGATTCCCGCTGGAACATCCAGGCTGATGCGATCATCGATTCGCTTTGGATCGACGATCAAAATCTCTATGGCTATGGCGGCGCCGTTCACGGTTACTGGCGTGATCCCACCGCCTATGCGCTCGGCGGCTTTGCTTCAATCACCGGCTACGGTGGCGACTCTCTTGGCTTTCCGGATGTCTACAGCTTCTCGGTCGGACCCGAGGCCCAAGTCTACGTGGGCAACGCAACCCTCTACGGCCAGGTTTATTATGGTCAGCTGCGGGCCAGCGGGTCATCCGAGCATGCGGACAATTGGGGTGGCCGCAGCGTGGTGCGTTACTTTGCGCTGGACAATCTTCGCTTCGATGGTGAGCTCGGCTTTACGCGACTGTCCCTAGGTGGCGAGCATCTCGATACCGTCACCGCGGCGCTGCAAGCCATGTACCGGTTTTCCGACACGCCACTCTCGGTGTTCGGACGCTATCAACTGGACCACGTATCCATAGCTGGAGAAAACGTGAACATCCATAAATATGTGATTGGTCTGCGCGCAAGCTTCGGGTCGGATACGCTGCTCGACGAAGATCGCAACGGCGCCACGATGGATACATATCGAACGAACTTTGTCACCCCGTTCCTGTAAGATCCAGGTCCGACAGGCTAACGAACAGAAGATCAAACTGGAAAGCCCCGAGGAGAAATCTTCGCGGTTTTTCATTGAGCGTGGGTTTTCTGTCCGCGCAACAGGCAGCAAAAGGCTTAAACCGCTAGCGGGCGGCTTCTTTCGCTTGTCCACGCCGGCGGCGACGCCGGCCTGAGATTTCCCACCTTTTGTGGAACCACATCCACTGTCCCGGATCTTCGCGCACCCAGCGCTCGACCACGTCGGCGAGCAGTTGGGTGGTGGCCGCGACATCGACGCTGCCGCTTTCATTGCGCGGCAAGGTCAGCTTGTCCTCGATCTCGAGGCGGAAGCGGTTGCCTGGCAGCCGCACACATCGCGCCGGATAGACGTCGCAATCATAGTGACGGGCGAGCATGCCCAGAACCGGATTGCTCTGGCATGGGCGGTTAAAGAAGATTGTCTCCAGCCCGCTGGAGAATTTCTGGTCGACCAGCACGCCGATATTGCCGCCTTTCTCCAGAATCGACGCCAGCGCGAAGGAGGCGCCGGTCGAAGACGGCAGCAAGGCGCCCATGCTCGAACGCCGCGTCGAATGGATATAATCCGCGAGGTAAGGATTGTTCGGCGGACGAAACAGCGCCGTGATCTTCATGCCGAACGTCGCGGCAGCCACGGGCAGCAGCTCGAAATTGCCGAGATGGCCGGTGAACAGGATATGCGGTTTGTCCTCGCCGGCTATCTGATGGAAATGATCGGCGCCACCGACTTCGACGCGGCCGGGCGTCGCTGCGTTCGGATCATAGTCGAAGAGCGCATCGAGAAAGATGTATTCTGCGGCGAGCCGGGCCATGTTGCCCCACATGTCGGAGGCGATGGCCTCGATCTCGACATCGCTCTTTTCGGGATAGGCAAGGCGCAGATTGTTGATGGCGACACGGTGGCGCCTGACACGGGGGCCGATGCGGCGGGCCGCGCGGTCGGCAAAATTGAGCGCCCTGTCCGCGGGCAAGAGGCGCAGCAGCGAAATGATCGTCATCGCCGCACGCGCAACCAGCCAGTGCTCCATCTGGCGCAGCCGCCTGCCATAGCGGAACATGAAGTCCCGGCGGGCTTTCTTGAACACCTTGCCGACCATAGCCTAAGAAACGCGCAGAATGATCTTGCCGAACACGTCGCGGCCTTCCATGCGCTTCAGCGCGGCGTCGATGCCGTCGAAGCCGACCTCGGTGTCGATAACAGGTGCTACCTGTCCCGCCGCCATCTTCTGCATGGCGTTGGCCATGTTCTCCATGCGGCAGCCGAAGGACCCGAGCAGCTTCAGCTGCTGCTGGAACAGCTGCATCAGATTGATCTGGGTCGACACGCCGGAGGTCGAGCCGCAGGTGACCAGGCGGCCGCCGCGCTTGAGGCACAGCATCGAGGCGGCAAAGGTGTCGGCGCCGACATGTTCGAACACGACATCGACGCCCTTCTTCCTGGTGAGCTTGCGCACGACGCCTTCGAAACGATCGTCGCGGTAGTTGATGACATGGTCGGCTCCGAGCGCCTTGGCCTTGTCGATCTTGTCGTTGGAGCCGACCGTGGTGATGATGGTGCAACCCATGCGCTTGGCCAGTTGGATCGCCGCCGAGCCGATGCCGGAGCCCCCGGCATGGATGAGGATGGTTTCGCCGGGCTGCAGCTTGGCATTGTCGAACAGCATGTGCTCGACGGTGCCGAAGGTGACGGGGGCGACAGCCGCGCCGACATCGGTCACGCCGGGAGGGGCAGGGACCAGCAGGCGCGCCGGCAGGTTGATCTTCTCCTGCGCAAAGCCGTCGAGATGGAAGCCGTGGACGCCCGAGACATGTTCGCAGAGATTGTCACGGCCTTCGTGGCAGGCGCGGCAAAGGCCGCAGGTGCGCGCGCCGTAGATCGACACCAATTGTCCGGGCAGCAGGCTGGAGACGCCGGGGCCGACAGCCTCGACCTCGCCGGAGGCCTCGGCGCCGACGACCAGCGGCAGCTTACGCTTGGCGAAGGCCATCCCACGCCAGCCCCAGACGTCGATATGGTTCAGCGCCACCGCCTTGATGCGCAGCGTGACTTCGCCCAATGCGGGGGGCGGCGGGGGCGGCAGGTCCACCGTTTCAAGACGGCGGTCCTCGATAAGTTGCAGTGCGCGCATGGGGCCTGTCAGTTCAGTCTGGCTGAAAAAGGTCGCTTAGACCGGTTCCCGCGCCATGACAAGGCAGGTGTTCTGGCCGCCGAAGCCGAACGAGTTCGACAGCACGGTGCCGACTTCGGCATTGCGCTTCTTGTTGGGCACCACGTCGAGCACGATTGCCGGGTCGGGATTGTCGTAGTTGATGGTCGGCGGAATGACGCTTTCGCGCATGGTCATCAGCGAAAACGCCGCTTCGACGGCGCCGGCCGCCGACAGCGTGTGGCCGATCATCGACTTGTTGGACGAGACCGGCATCGAGCCGATGCGATCGCCGAACACGGTCGACAGCGACAGATGCTCCATCTTGTCGTTTTCCGGTGTCGAGGTGCCGTGAGCGTTGACGTAGTCGATCTCGTCCTTGCTCAAGCCGGCATCGGCAAGGGCGGCGCGGACTGCTGCGATCGCCGGCGAACCGTCGGGCTTGGAACGGGTGCGATGGAAATCGTCGGCCTTTTCACCGCAGCCGCGCAGGATACCGAGAACGCTGGCGCCCCGGGCAAGGGCTGCCTCAAGCGATTCCAGCACCAGCGCGCCGGAGCCTTCGGCCAGCACAAAGCCGTCGCGGTCCTTGGAGAAGGGTTTTGACGCCTTTTCCGGGATGTCATTGTGGGTCGACAGTGCCGAGAGCAGCGAAAAGCGGATCAGCGCCTCGGCGGTTGCCGAACCGTCGGCGCCGATCGACAGCGCCCGGTCGCATTCGCCGCGCCGGATCGCCTCGACCCCGAGCTGGATGGCGGTGGCGCCCGAAGCGCAGGCCGTCGACAGCGTGATCGGCAGGCCGCGTGTGCCAAAGCGGTCGGCCAGCCGGTCGGCGATCGCGCCGAACTGCGTGCTTGCGAACGTATCTGTTTCGTTCAGCCCGCGCGCCACCCTGAGCAGCCTTTCGGCGCCAGCGCCTTTGCCGTCGGAATTGTAGAGCGCGAAGCGATCATGCCAGTCGAGCTCGACCGGCGGCGAGGCGAGGAAGAGCGGGCCACCGAAATCAGAGGAATCGAGGCCGGATTCGGCCACCGCCTCATTCGCGGCGGTTTCGGCCAGTTCGTAGGTCAGCAGGCTGGCGCCTTTCGAGCTTGAGTCGAGGAAATCGACCATGCCGGAGATGCGGGTGTTGAGGTGGTCGACGGGAAAGCGGGTGATCGGGTGGATGCCCGATTTGCCGGAGGTCAGTGCCGCCCAGTTATCGGCCTTGCCGATGCCGAGCGACGTTACCACACCGATGCCGGTGACGGCGACGATCGGCCTGCCCATGTGATCTCTGAGATTGGCCATCCGGAACCTCTTAACTTTGCAGCATGATCGCGCAGCGCTGCTTCAAGCAGCAGCGTTGACCAGAGCCATGCCCTCGAATTGGTGATAGCCGATCGCCGTTGCGAGCACGGTTTCGGGAATGCCTTCGAACGGCTTCTCGGCCGCGGCGTCGAATACTGGGTAGGCGGCCTTGCGGTCAACGGCCAGGGCGGCGAGGGCGACCGCGAATGGAAACTGCGCTTCCTTCATATGCCCGGTCAGCGTGGCGAAGCCGCGCGCCGATATCGCCGGATTGGCATCCAGCGCTGACTTTTCGGCTGACGTTGCGGTATGCGCGCCGGAGGCGCCCGACAGGGCAAGCAGCTTGCCGCTTGGGAGAGTTGCCTGTTTGAGCAGTGTCGCGATCTCGGCGTCAAGCTCGCCGCGCGAGCGCCGGGCGCGGCCTGAGACGACCGGTCCGAGCTCGGCATAGATTTTCCGCCCACGGCTTTGCGCGTGTTCGCGCTGCTCCAGCACCAGGAACGCGCCGCCGGAGCCGGAGACCAGGCCGCCGCCCTCGGCGCCCTGTCTCTGCCAGACCGGCTTCCATGGGCCGCGATGCAGATAGCCGGCCAATTCATAGCCGAGCAGCA
This sequence comes from Mesorhizobium sp. P160187, assembly GCF_057766425.1. Taxonomy (NCBI): domain Bacteria; kingdom Pseudomonadati; phylum Pseudomonadota; class Alphaproteobacteria; order Hyphomicrobiales; family Phyllobacteriaceae; genus Mesorhizobium; species Mesorhizobium sp. P160187. The sequence goes on along the minus strand of NZ_JBYMDX010000004.1, from coordinate 923,926 downwards.
TGTCGGAATGTTCGGTCTGGAAGGCGCCACCTACCAGTATGTGGGTCGACTGTCCGGAGCGGATGCGCGCCGCGGCGGTCTCGACGGCGGCGACGCCGGCACCTTCCTCGCCCATGAAGGTCCTCGACGATCCCGTCACCTTGTGGACGATGGAGATGTTGCCGGCGAGCAGATTGGAGAGCTGGGCCAGGAAAAGCGTCGGCCGCAATTCGGTGGTCAGCTTCTCGTTGAGCAGCACGTCGCGGTCGTTGCGGCTCTCGGACGCGGCGAGGATGGCGGCATCGACCGCCTCGTCCCGCTCGCCGCCGCCGGCAGCGACAACCATGTCCATGGTCGTGCAGAGTTCGTCATTGCCCTTGATGCCGGCGTCGTCCAGCGCCATGCCGGCGGCATAGGTGCCCAGCCGCTGCCAGGTTTCCATCTGCCGCTGGTCGCCGCGCTTGGCGATCTGCAGGTTCCAGTCGATCTCCGGCAGGGGATGCACGGTGTAGGGCCCAAAGCGCGCGGCTTCGAGCACCGGCTCCAGGCCCGGCTGCGCCAGCTTCTGCCAGTGGGTATCCGGACCCTCTCCCAGCGAGGAGACAAGGCCGATACCGGTGATGACGACGTCGCGAGGGCTGCTCATGAGCGGCTTTGTGGGTCAGGCGGCGCAGCCCGTCAAGGCCGCGCGCTTGCCGATATCAGGCGGTCTTGGCGGCGACCAGCGCGTCGATCTTGGCGCACAGGTTCTTCATGACGAAGTAATCGTCGGTCGAAGCCTTGCCGTCATTGACTTCCTGGGTCCACTTTTCCAGCGGCACCTTGATGCCGAATTCCTTGTCGATGGCAAAGACGATATCGAGGAAATCGAGACTGTCGATGCCGAGATCGTCGATCGTGTGGCTCTCGGGAGTGATGGTATCGATGTCGATCTCGCTGGTGTCGGCAATGATCTTGGCGACTTTGTCGAACGTGGTGGACAAGGGCTCTTCCTTCGGTTGCGGGCGGAATCTGTCCGCATCTGGTTTGGGCGCTGTCTAATCGGTTTTTCCCGGCAGGAAAAGGCCTGATGCGCCGGGCGCAGATGGGATGGCCTTCCCATAAAGACAAGAAGGGCCGCCCGACAAGCCGGCGGCCCTCCCAGTTGACGTTACGTCAGCTCAGTTTTCACGGAGCTTGACCACTGGCTTTCTCAGAACGTGACGCGGCCGAGCACGCGCAAGCCATCGCCCTGCGGCTCGACCACCACCGCTTCGCCCTCGCGCGGCGAGACGCCGGTCAGCGCGACGATGTTTTCGAGATGCGTGACCATGACCAGATTGTCGGAACCGGTGTAGGCGCGGATTTCCTTCATCACCGCGTCGAGCTGCGCGGCCTTCTCGGTCGGATCGCTCCTCAGGAGGTCGAGCGGCGCAAAAAGCTCCGGCTCCGCCTCGAAGGCGATGCGGGCAGTGTCGAGGCAGCGGCAATAGCGGCTGGACAGCACCCGCTCGATGGGGGCGGCGCGGGCGCCGAACAAGGCGCCGATCTTGCTCGCCTGCTGCTTGCCGCGCGCCGATAGGTTGACCTGGGTGGCGCAGTTGTCGATGACGAAATTGGCGGGGTCGGTGGTGCCGGTGACCAGCGCGTGGCGAAGCAGCACGACATGGCCGCCGTCACGCAGCAGCGCCCAGCCGGCGTCGGTCGCGTGGGCGACGGCGGGAACAGCAAGCAGGAACAGCGACAGCACAAATCGAATCATCGAAACCTTTTCCGGGAGCCTGATGCCGCTCCGGTCATTCTGATATAGGGATCGGAAAGCCGGCACAAAGACAAGCGAAAGGCGAACCCTCGGTTCGCTTCACATTTTCGCCATTTGCTTCTTCGCCAGCTCGATCTTCTGATCGGTGAGCGGGATAGGGATCGTGTAGCCGGCTTCGGTGAAGCCCTGCTTGGCGTTCTCGAAGAATTCGATCGCCTTGAGATATTCCGGCTTGCCCGCGCCATAGCTGGCGCGGTTCCAGTGGACGTCGCCGATATTGTTCTGCTCGAAGGCCCACTGCAGCGGCTGACTTTCGCGCGTAAACACCTTCAGCGCCGCCGTGAACGCCGCTTCGGCGTCGTTGAGATATTTGTCGGTCCGCTGGAGATTGCCGAGATTGAGCAGGCTCATACCGATGCCATTTTGAGCGTTGGCCCAGTCGACCGGCGCGGCCTCGATGGTGAGTATTTCGAGCGCTGCCCGCCGCGCCGCAATCGAATCCTGCAGCGTCTTGGCATCGCCATTGCTCATGCTCAACCAGTGCAGCGTCGAGCCCAGGCCGGCCTGGGCCATTGCCCATTGCCGCGGGTTCGTCTCGCGCTTGTACTCGCGCAACGCATTGCCGTAGGCGTCGACCGCCTCGCTGTAATGCTCGGGCTTGTCGGTGACGCCGCCGAGAAGCTGCAGCGTGTTGCCGAGATTGTAGTAGCTCATCGCCCAGTCCTGCGGGAACTTCCGCCTGACATAGACCTGCCGTGCCGCCTGGAAGGCTGCCGCCGACTGTTCCAGCTTGGCCGCATCACGGGTGCGCTGACCAAGGGTCTGATAGATCGATCCAAGATTGTTCTGGGCTGACGCCCAGTCCATCGGGAAGCGCTTGCGGGTAAACACCGTCAGAGCGTCGTTGTAGGCAGCTGCAGCTTCTTCCAGCGTAGCCGTGCCCATATCGAAGCGGGCGATACCGCTCAGCGCATCGCCCAGGTTGAGGCGGCTGGTCGCCCAGGACACCGGGAAGGTTTCGCGGGTTCGCACTTCCAGCGCGGCGCGGAAAGCGTTGGCCGCCTCATTGATCTTGGCCTTATCGTTGAGCTGGATGCCAAGGGTGACCAGCGTGTTGCCGAGATTGTTCTCGATCATCGCCCATTCTACCGGCGTTTTTTCGCGCGTGTATTCCTCAAGCGCCAGCCGGTAGGCGGCTTCGGCCTGCTTAAGATGCTCGCCGGTGGGTTCGCGTTCGGAGAGCGCATAGAGGGCGAGGCCAAGATTGTTCTGCGAAGAGGCCCAGTCCAAAGGCAGCTTGTCGCGCGGGCGCCTCTCCAGCGTGGCGCGCATTGCCGCCACCGCATCGTTCAGGCGCTTGGGGTCGCTTTCGCGTTCCCCGATCTTCAGCAGCACATTGGCCAGGTTGTTCTGCGCAGCGGCCCAGTTGCGATCATCTTTCTCGCGCTCGAAAACGGCAAGCGAACCGCGGAAGATCTGCGCTGCCTCTTCCAGATGCGCGGTCTCGGTTTCGCGTTCGCCGATGGTTTGCAGCACGACCGCCATGTTGTTGCGAGTGATTGCCCAATCGCGGTTCTGTTCGCCATTGGGAATGAAGTTCAAGATGACATGATAGGCCTCGATGGACTGTTGTAGTGCATCGAGGTCGCCGGTGGCGTAGCCATAAGCGTTCAGCGCCTCGGCCTCCTGGTTCTTGTAGTTCCAGCGCAGCTTTTCGTCCCACTTCTCGACCAGCGAAAACGCCTTGGCGTAGTCGGTGGCGGCGGATTTGTAGTCGAAGACCAGCGCGGCGGCGTCGGCGCGTTTGGCATAGATGGCGGCGTCGGCGATGCGCTTTTGCCGGAGCAGGTCCTCGGCCTCATCCACCGCACCGCTGTTTTCCTCGATCCGGCCGACCGCGTCGTCGAGGAATTTGCGCGCCGTCACCATGGCGCCCTGGCCTATGGCCTTGTCGGCGGATGCGACCAGGCGACTGATCTCGGGATCGTCGGTGCGTAATGCGGCGCGCTCGGCCATCATCTTCTTCAGACGCTCGGCCTGGCTGTCCAGCACCTTCTGCAGGTCGTTGGGATCCTCAGGGATCTTTTCCGTGCCGAGCGCCTTGAGCACGCCGTAGAGCGCGTCAAGGGGCACGCCGTCCTGGAGAGAAGCCAACTCCACCTGAGCCCGTTTGGGATCGGGCAGGTCGGAAATGGTCAGCAGCAATTGCCGCCTCTCGCCGGTGATCAGCCCGTCGTCGCCGGTCGGTTCGGGCGGCGCGACGCCGAAATAGAGCAGGCGACGCAGGCTCTCGCTGACCCAGGGGCGCTGCTTTGCCTTGGTGTCGAGATAGACCTCCTCGGTTACCATGCGCATGACCGAGCCGAACTCGGTGCCTTTCATCGCGGTGAGGTGGCGCAGCAGGGCGGCGGCGTAGGGGCTGTTTTCGCCGGCGACGCCATCGAGCGCCGGTCGGCCCGGCTCGGCGGCGAAGCCGACCACGGTTCCCAGGCTGGCATCATCCACTGAGGCATCGGCGAGGGCTTTTGCGCCGCGCACCGGTTCCAGCCCGCCGGCGCCGACGGGCTCGGCGGAAGCCGTCGGCCCGCGTCGCACGACCGCGTCCGGCGGAAACGGGTTGGTGCGGCAGGCGTCAAGCAGCACGATCGTCACCGGCATGGTCTTTTTCAGCTCGTCCATGACGGCTGAAATCGGCACCAGCGCCTCACCAGCATTTTTCAACGACGAGACGTCGGCGTCGACCGGCACCAGATAGTTCTCGCCGCCGGCCTCGATGCCGTGGCCGGAATAATAGATGAAGGCTACGTCGGCGCCTTCGGCGTCCTCGACAAACCGATCGAGATCGCGCTTCAGCTTGGCGGCATCGCGATCGGTGACGTTGCGGGCGTCGAAGCCGAGGTCGGTCAGCATCTTGGCCATGTCGCGGGCGTCGTTGGCCGGGTTGGCAAGGGCTGCGATGTGTTCGTATTTCGACTGGCCGATGATCAGCGCCACGCCCTTGAGACTTTTGGTCTCGGCGGCCTGGGCCTCAGATACGCCAAGGCAAAGCAGTATAACGACGAAACCCGCCAGCCACCCCTGTCTGACCAGCCACCCCTGTCTGACCAGCCACTCCCGTCTGAAATGACGCTGTTTCGGCGTCGCGACCATTCTTTGTGTCCGCCCTAATGATCCCAAGCCTGTATAGCGCTGTCACCCGACCATGATCAAATTCAGGCGCCGGCCGGATCGAGGATCGATTTCTGAAGATCAGGGCGATTGCACTGCAATCCGGGCTCGCCTATCCCTGAAAAATGTCGCCGCTCACGGAAACCGTTCTTTTCGTCTTCAGCCTTGTCGCGCTCGGCTATCTCGCCGGGCTCACCGGCTATCTAAAGCCGGCGAGCGGCGAGGGTATCGCCGAGTTCGCCATCAACGTGGCGATGCCGCTTCTGCTGTTTCGGACGATGGTGAATTCCGATTTCCATGGTGTGGCGCCCTGGTCGCTGTGGGGCGCTTACTTCACGGCGGTTGCGATGACATGGACCGCCGGCCATCTGGTGACGACACGGATCTTCGGGCGGGACGCGCGCACCGGCATCGTCGGTGGAGTGTCGTCGTCCTTCTCGAATGTGGTGTTGCTGGGCATTCCCTTCGTTCTCGGCGTATTTGGGTCCAGCGGATTCGAAGTGCTGTCGCTGCTCGTCTCGGTGCATCTTCCGACCATGATGATGGCTTCGATCATCATGTTCGAGATATTTGGCCGCGGTAGCAGCGAGCCCGTACACCCGCTGCGCATCATCCAGAGCTTTCTGAGAAGACTGTTCACCAATCCGTTGATCATCGGCATCCTGGCCGGGCTGGCATGGCGCCTTACCGGCGCGCCGCTGCCGAATCTTGCCACGCGGCTGGTCGATGCGCTGGCTAACACCGCCGGGCCGGTGGCGCTGTTCGCCATGGGGCTCAGCCTGCGCCGTTTCGGCATTTCCGGTAACATCCGACCGGCGCTGGCACTGTCGACGCTGAAACTGTTCCTGATGCCGGCGCTCGTGCTCGGCCTGGTCTGGCTGCTTGGGCTGCCGCCCTTGACGGCCAAGGTGGCGGTCGTGGTGGCGGCGCTGCCGTCCGGCATCAATTCCTATCTCATCGCCGTGCAGTTCAACACCGGCCAGGCGCTGGCGTCGAACCAGATGACCATCGCCACGGCAAGCGCGGTTGTTACAACCGCCTTTTGGCTGACGGTGGTGGTTCATGTCTTTGGGTAGGCTTGGTCTTTTGTAAGGCTGGTCTTTTGTAAGGCTGGTCTTTGGCAAGGCTGGGGCCCAAACTAATTTACATGTGAATTTTCTCTGGCGTTTGGCTGGCCCAAAGCCTATATGCCATCTTGCAATTGCTTGCCGAGCTTGCCCTAGGTAAAGAGCAGTGGCTCAGCGTGTCGGGCATCCAGGCCATTGCGCGCGCTCATCGAAGACATCCACAGACCGGCCCGTCAGTGCGCCGAACGGAGGCTAGACCATGCTGCAGAAAACCAGCCATTTCATGCGCCAGGCCAATCTCATCAATGGCGAATGGGTGCAGGCCGACAGCGGCCAGACGGTCGACGTCAACAACCCGGCCACCGGTCTCAAGATCGGCACCGTGCCGAAGTCGGGCAAGGCGGAAACCCGCCGCGCCATCGAAGCCGCAAGCGAAGCCTTCAAGACCTGGCGCAAGACGACCGCGCTGGAGCGCTCGAAGCTTCTGCGCAAGCTGCATGACGCGATGATGGACAATCAGGATGTGCTGGCCGAACTGCTCACCATCGAGCAGGGCAAGTCGCTCGCCGAATCCAAGGGCGAGATCGGTTCGGCTGCCGCCTACATCATGTGGTTTGCCGAGGAAGGCCGCCGCACCTATGGGGATGTCGTGCCATCACCATGGGGCGATCGCCGCATCCTGGTGACCAAGGAGCCGGTCGGCGTCATTGCCGCCATCACGCCGTGGAATTTCCCCTCCTCGATGCTTGCCCGCAAGCTCGGTCCCGCGCTTGCCGCCGGCTGCACCGCCGTGGTCAAGCCGGCCTCGCAGACGCCGTATTCCGGCCTTGCATGGGGCGCGCTGGCCGAGGAAGTCGGCTTCCCCAAGGGCGTCATCAACATCCTGACGGGCGCCGCCGGCGAAATCGGCGACGAGATCTGCGCCAATCCGCTGGTGTCGAAGATCACCTTCACCGGCTCGACCGAGATCGGCAAGCTGCTGATCCAGAAGTCGTCCGTCACCGTCAAGAAGGTCTCGATGGAACTCGGCGGCAATGCGCCGTTCCTGGTCTTCGACGATGCCGACCTCGATCGCGCCGTCGCCGGCGCCATCACCGCCAAATACCGCAATTCCGGCCAGACCTGCGTGTGCACCAACCGCTTCCTGGTGCAGGCCGGCATCTACGACAAGTTTGTCGAGAAGCTGGCCACCGCGAGCAATGCGCTGAAAGTTGGCTCGGGCCTGGAAGAGGGCGTGCAGCAGGGACCGCTGATCGACGTGAAGGCGGTCGAGAAGGTCGAGGAATTCATCGCCGACGCCACGTCGAAGGGTGGCAAGGTCGTTGCCGGCGGCAAGCGCCACGCGCTTGGCGGCTCATTCTTCCAGCCGACTGTCATCGCCGATGCGAAGCCTGACATGCGCTTCATGAAGGAAGAGATTTTTGGCCCGATCGCCCCGGTGTTCAAGTTCGAGACCGAAGAGGAAGCCATTGCGCTTGCCAACGACACCGAGTTCGGCCTGGCCGCCTATTTCTACACCGGCGATCTCGGCCGCGCCTTCCGGGTCATGGAAGGCCTGAAATACGGCATGGTCGGCGTCAATGAAGGCCTGATCACCACGCCGGAAGCGCCGTTCGGCGGCGTCAAGGAATCGGGCCTCGGCAAGGAAGGCGGACACCAGGGCATCGAGGATTACCTCGACACCAAATATGTCTGCATCGGGGGTCTCGGCCTCTAAATCATTGACGGGGGCAGGCCGCGCGCCTGCCCTTGCCAGACGACATTCAGCCGGACTGGAGCGGTTCAGCGTTTCACGGAAACGCCGAACCGCTCCAGTTCTTTGTTTTTTGCAATTCCGGACGGAAAACCGTTTCACACTTTTCCTGGAATTGCTCTAAGTCGATAGATCGACGAATTAGCATTTGGACATAGCGATGAAGGACGGCGAAGTCTTCGGCACGACGCAGGCAGGCGAACCCGTTCGCCGTTTCACCATCCGGGGCGGCGGCGTCAGCGCCAACATCATCGGGCTCGGCGCAATCGTCCAGGATCTGCGGCTCGCCGGGCACGACGCGCCGCTGGTGCTGGGCTACGATCGCTTCGAGCCTTACGAGACTGACCGGGCCTTCTTCGGCGCGGTCGTCGGCCGTTACGCCAACCGCATCCGCGACGGCCGCTTCACCATTGCCGGCCAGCGCTACCAGACCGAGCGCAATTTCCTCGGCAAGCACACGCTGCATGGCGGCTCGGAGGGCTTCTTCCACCGGCCGTGGACGGTTTCGCTGCACGGCCGGGATTTTGTCACCCTGACCCTGCACGATCCCGAGGGCACGATGGGCTTTCCCGGCGCGCTCGACGTCACCTGCACCTACCGGCTGAAGATTCCCGGCACGCTCTCGATGGAACTGACCGCCACTTGCGAGGAGCCGACGCTGTGCAATCTGGCGCAGCATTCCTATTTCAATCTCGACGATGGCGGCGCCGGTGACATTCTCGACCACCGGCTGATGCTGAATGCCGGCGCCTATACGCCGGTCGATGGCGAGATGATCCCGACCGGCGTGGTCAAACCGGTCGACGGCACGCCCTTCGACTTCCGCCAGGCGCGGCCGCTGCGCATGGAAACGGAAGGCGAGCAGCTTCCCTACGACGTCAATTTCTGCCTGGCGTCAGCCCGGGGCCCGCTTCACCAGGTGGCGTGGGCGCAAGGCGCCAATTCCGGCGTCGAGATGGAGGTCTGGACCACAGAGCCCGGCCTGCAGCTCTACACCGGCCAGTATGTCGCGCCAACCTCAGGCGGCCTGGACGGACGGCGCTACAAGGCGTTTTCCGGCTTTTGCCTGGAAGCGCAGACCTGGCCCGACGCGCCGAACCGGCCTTATTTCCCACAGGCCACGCTGTGGCCGGGCCAGATCTATCATCAGGTGACGGAATATCGTTTCAGGCTTCCCTAAGGTCTTAGCCCTCGAAAGCGGTTCTTAGAACCTCGAACGGCGCCAGCGCGCCGCGCACCTGCACGACAGCGGCGGCGACGCGATGCGCGCGCTGCACGGCATCCGCCGGGGCATGGCCGGCCAGCCGGGCGGCGAGATAGCCGCCATTGAAGGAATCTCCGGCGCCGGTGGTGTCGACCGGGGTGGCGACATGCTGGGCCGGAACCGGCTGCAGGGCTCCGCCAGTGGCGATCAGCGCGGGTTCCTCGCCATTCTTGACGACGACTTCGCCGACCAGTTTTCCGAACCGCTCGGCGGTCGCTTGCGGTGCCGAGTCGCCAAACAGCATCTGCTCGTCGGGAAAGGTCGGCAGCGCGATGTCGGCGACGGCAAGCGCGTCGAGGATCGCGGCTTGCGCCTCCTCGCGGCTCTGCCACAGGCGCGGCCGGTAGTTGGGGTCGAAAGCGACGAGCGAACCGGCAGCCCGCGCCTTGGCCACTTCTGCCAGCAACGTCTTGCGCGCGGCGGCATCCAGAATTGCCAAGGTGATTCCGGAAAAATACACAAGCGCCTGGTTTTCAAGGCTTTTTGCCAAGGCGGCTGGATCCGAGGCAAGCCGCCTGGCCGCCGCGTCGCTGCGCCAATAGGTGAAGGCGCGTTCGGCGCCGGTCAAGGTGATGGCGTAGAGGCCGGGCCGCGCGCCTGGGATGACCGGGCTGGCGCCGATGCCGATGCCGTTTTCGGCGAAGAACGAAATCTGGCCCTGCGAGAAGGGATCGTCGCCGAAGGCGGAGACATAGGTCGCCGGCCGCTCGCCGCTCAGCGCATGCAGCGCCCACAACGTGTTGAACGTGTCGCCGGCAAAGCCCATGCGCCAGTTCGGCCCGGCCTGGCCGGACAGCTCGAGCATGCATTCACCGATCGAAGCGACGCCGTCTGCTGCCATGTATCTGTCTCCGGACCAGTTCGCTGCTGTAGCTTTTTGCGGCCGGCAGCGCCATGCTTGGCGGCGGCGGTTTTTTGCGCCAGAAGCGTTTTCCCACAGAAGCGGCGGGACGCGAATTGCTTCGCGAGACGTTATGCCCAGAAGAGGAACCGGTTTGGCATCGATATGGCGTTATCTTCTTGCGGGCGTTGGTCTGGCCGCCTTGCTGGCTGGCATATTGGCGATCGTCTATCTGACCGCGCCGCAGTCGGCGCCGAGCCCCGATGTTTCGCGCTCGAAGAAGACGGCGAACGGCTTGTTTGTCGCCAGCATTCAGCCGGAACGCGGCGTTATCCGGCAAGGCGAACTGCAATCCTGGTTGCTGACCCTGAAGACGGTCAACGGCGATTCCGTGGAAGGTGCGGCGATCTCGGTGTCCGGCGGCATGCCGCAGCACAATCACGGCTTGCCGACCAGTCCGCAGGCGACCGACTATCTTGGCGAGGGGCGCTACCGGATCGAGGGGCTCAAATTCACCATGAGCGGCGTGTGGCAGTTGCGCTTCGCCATTTCGGCGGCGGCCGGTTCCGACACGGTCGTCTTCAACGTGGTGCTGTGAGCGAATGAGCCGCCTGTTGCGCCTTCTGGCATTGGCGGCGGTCGTGCTCGTTGCCGGCTGCGGCAAACCGGATTTTTCCGATGCCGAGAAGAAGACCATCGCCTCGCTGGCGCTGAACACCTTGCCGGCGCTCAAACCCGACACCACCAACCGCTTCGCCGACGTGCCAGCCGCCGCCGCCCTGGGCTCCACTCTGTTCTTCGACCAGGGCATGAGCCGTGACGGGAACGTATCCTGCTCGACCTGCCACAAGATCGACCGGCAATTCCAGGATGACCTGCCGCAATCCGTCGGCGTTGGCCGAACCAACAGGCGCTCGATGCCGCTGGCCGGCATTGCCCGCAATCCGTGGTTCTTCTGGGATGGACGGCGCGACAGCCTGTGGGCGCAGGCGCTGACGCCGCTGGAAAACCCGCTTGAGCAGGCGGGGAACCGCGCGGCCTTCGCGCATTACATCCAGAAGCGGTTCGGCGAGCGCTATGAGCGCATCTTCGGGCCACTGCCGGATCTTTCCGCCGTGCCGGCCAACGCCAGCCCGCTCGGCAGTGAGGCCGAGCAGGCGGCGTGGAAGGCAATGACCGCGGCCCAAATGGACGACGTCAACCGCGTCTTTTCCAACATCGGCAAGGCGATCGCCGCCTTCGAACGGTCGATCGAACCGGCACAGACGCGCTTTGACCGCTTTGCCATCGATCTTGTGTCAGGCGCCAAGCCGAAAGCCGACGATGCCTTTTCGCAGGAGGAGATGCTCGGGCTGAAACTGTTCATCGGCAAGGCCAATTGCGTCACCTGCCATAACGGCCCGCGCTTCACCGACAACGCTTTCCACAACACCGGCGTGCCGCCGGTCAGGGATTTGCCTTTGGATCGCGGCCGTTTCGATGCGGTGGCCCAGGTTCAGGCCGACCCATTCAACTGCTTCGGCGCCTTCCGCGATGGCGACGCCGGCGCCTGCGGCGAGCTGCGCTTCATCGTCAAGGCAGCACCCGAACTGATGCGCGCCTACAAGACGCCGTCGCTGCGGGGCGCGGCAACGCGGCCGCCCTATATGCATGCCGGACAGTTTTCCTCGCTGGAGGAGGTGGTGGCGCACTACGCGAAGGCGGAGGCGGCCGTTGAAGGCACCTCCGAAGTGCACCCGTTGCAACTGTCGGATCGCGAACGCGCGGCGCTGGTGGCGTTTTTGAAGACGCTGTCGGAGTGAGCTAGCGATCCTTCACCGTCTCCATGGCCACGAAGGTCGAGGTCTGCGCAACTTGCGGCAGTGCCGAGATGCGCTCGCCGAGCACGCGGCGATAGGCGGCGATGTCGGTGGTACGGACTTTCAGGAGATAATCGAAGCTCGACGCCATCATGTGGCACTGCTCGATCTCCGGCACGGCCTGCACCGCACGGTTGAAAGCATCGAGCGCGGCCGAGCGCGTGTCCGACAGTTTGACCTGGACGAAGGCGACATGGCCTTCGCCCATGCGCTCGCGATCGATGATCGCCTGATAGCCCCTGATATAGCCGTCCTTCTCCAGGCGCTTCACCCGCGCCTGCACGGGCGTCTTCGACAGGCCGACCTTGCCGGCCAGTTCCGACATGGACAGCCGCCCGTCGCGCGCCAGCGCCGACAGGATGTTTCTGTCGATGCGGTCCAATTGGTCTTCTGTCACGGATATCACAGCCCATCTGATAACAATTGAGCCGCAATGATAGATTATTCGGCCTGCCATGTCGATTTCTTTGGACCGGCCGAAAATACGGCTCTGTGCTAGCTTGCGCCATTCGGTCCGGCGACCGCCGGCCCGCTCCCAGATGCTTGCTCCGCAGGACCGCCATGCCGCTCGACACCATCCGCCAGCAGATCCGCGCCAACTACCTGCCCGACGAAGACGCGGCTGTGAAGCGCTTGGCTGCCGCGACAGAACTTTCGGCCGATGACCGCAAAGCCGTCTCGGCCCGTGCCGCGGATCTGGTGCGCGCGGTGCGCGGCTCGTCCGACCCGCGGCTGATGGAGGTTTTTCTCTCGGCCTACGGCCTCTCCACCAAGGAAGGAGTGGCGCTGATGTGCCTGGCCGAGGCACTGCTGCGCGTGCCTGACACCGAGACTATGGACGACCTGATCGCCGACAAGATCGCACCGCATGACTGGTCGGCGCATTCGGGCGGTTCGAGCTCGATCTTCGTCAACGCCTCGACCTGGGCGCTGATGCTGACCGGCCGTGTGCTCGACGAAGGCGAGGGCGGCATTGAAGGCACGCTGCGCTCGATGGTTCGCCGGCTGGGCGAACCGGTGATCCGCAAGGCGGTCGCCGCCGCCATGCGCGAAATGGGCGAGCAGTTCGTGCTCGGCCGCACCATTGCGGAAGCCGTCAAGCGCGGCAAGTCGATGATCCAGAAAGGTTATCTCTATTCCTTCGACATGCTGGGCGAGGCGGCCCGCACCGAGGCCGACGCGCTGCGCTACCTCAAGGCCTATGCCGATGCGATCTCCTCGCTCGATTCAGGCTCCAACGGTCCCGATATCCGCCAGAACCACGGCATCTCGGTCAAACTGTCGGCGCTGCATCCGCGCTACGAAGAGGCACAGAAGGAAAAGATGCTGCCGGTGATGGCCGAGCGGCTGCTGTCGCTGGCGCTGGCCGCACGCCATTCGCGCATGGGCCTCAACATCGACGCCGAGGAGGCCGACCGGCTCGACCTGTCGCTCGACGTCATCGAGCGTGTGTTGTCCGAGCCGGAGCTTGCCGGCTGGAATGGCTTTGGCGTCGTCGTCCAGGCCTACGGCCCGCGCGCGGCCTTCACCATCGACTGGCTCTATGCGCTGGCGGAAAAGTACGACCGCAACATCATGGTGCGGCTGGTCAAGGGCGCCTATTGGGACACCGAGATCAAGCGGGCACAGACGCTCGGGCTTTCCGGCTACCCCGTCTTCACCCGCAAGGCCAACACCGATGTTTCCTACATGGCCTGCGCCAAAAAGTTGCTGTCGATGACCGACCGCATCTATCCGCAATTCGCCACGCACAACGCCCATACCGTCGCCGCCGTCCTGTCGATGGCGACAAATCGCGACGCTTTCGAATTCCAGCGCCTGCACGGCATGGGCGAAGCGCTGCATGAGACGGTGCGCCAGGCCGAAGGCACGCGGTGCCGCATTTATGCGCCGGTCGGCGCGCACTCCGATCTCCTGGCCTATCTGGTTCGCCGTCTGCTGGAAAACGGCGCCAACTCTTCCTTCGTCCATCAGCTCACCGACGAGGACGTCGAGCCGGAGGATATTGCGCGCGATCCGCTCGAGACGGTCGAGAGCCAGGGCCCCGCCGCCAATCCGGCAATCGCTCGTCCTGCGACGATCTTCGGCGCTGGTCGGCGCAACTCGAAGGGGTTCGACATCACCGATCCGGTGACGCTGGCGGCGATCGACAAGGCCAAGGCGGCCTTTGCCGGGCCCGAGCGCTGGCATGCCAAGCCGATCACGCGCGCCGCCGGCTACGGCAAGCAGCGCCCGGTGGTCAATCCGGCAAAGCCTGCCGAGATCGTCGGCACGGTCGCCGAAGCCGCTGCCAAGCAGGTCGCGACCGCGGTGCGCTTTGCTGTGGAAGCGCAGCCGGCCTGGGCGAAGCGTCCCGTCGCCGAGCGCGCCGCCATCCTCAACCGCGCCGCCGACCTCTATGAGGCCAATGCGGTCGAGTTTTTCGCGCTGGCTACAAGGGAAGCCGGCAAGTCGCTGGCCGACGGCGTGGCTGAAGTGCGCGAAGCCGTCGACTTCCTGCGTTACTACGCTGCCGAAGCGGCCAACAACGAAGCGGGCACCGAGGCGCGCGGCGCGATCGTGTGCATTTCGCCGTGGAATTTCCCGCTCGCCATCTTCACCGGCCAGATCGCGGCAGCGCTCGTCACCGGCAATTCGGTCATCGCCAAGCCAGCCGAACAGACGCCGCTGATCGCCTTCCGCGCCGTCGAGCTGCTGCGCGAGGCCGGCGTGCCGGAAGATGTGATCCAGCTTCTGCCGGGCGACGGCCCGTCGGTCGGCGGACCGCTGACCGCGGATCCGCGCATTGCCGGCGTCTGCTTCACCGGCTCGACCGAGGTTGCAAAGCTGATCGAGAAGCAACTGGCCGAGACAGCTGCGCCCGACGCCATGCTGATCGCCGAGACCGGCGGTCTCAATGCCATGATTGTCGATTCCACAGCACTGCCCGAACAGGCGGTGCGCGACATCCTGGCGTCCGCCTTCCAGAGTGCGGGCCAGCGCTGCTCGGCGCTGCGCGTGCTTTACGTGCAGAAGGATGTCGAGAAGAAGATGCTGGAGATGCTGAAGGGCGCCATGGAAGCGCTCACCATCGGCGATCCCTGGCAGATTTCGACCGATGTCGGGCCGGTCATCGATGACGAGGCGCAGGAATCGATCCGCGAGTATTGCACCAAGATGGGGCTGCAGGGCCGGTTAATTGCAAAGCTCGAAGCACCGAAGGACGGCCGCTACGTTGCGCCGCATGTGTTCCGGGTCAAGGGCATCGAGGAGATGGAGCGCGAAGTGTTCGGTCCGGTGCTGCATGTCGCCAGCTTCGACGCCGACGGGATCGACGCCGTCATCGCCGCCATCAACCGCAAGGGCTATGGCCTGACCTTCGGCCTGCACACCCGCATAGAAGGCCGCGTCCAGCATTTCGTCGACGGCATCCATGCCGGCAACATCTATGTCAACCGCAACCAGATCGGCGCCGTCGTCGGCTCGCAGCCCTTTGGCGGCGAGGGGCTTTCGGGCACCGGGCCGAAGGCCGGCGGGCCGCATTATCTCCGGCAGTTCCGCAAAGGGCCGGAGGCGGGCACGGAGATTGCCGAGGGCCACAAGGTGACGGCGACCGAACTGGCCGACAATCTGCCCGATCCGACGCTTGGCGGCTGGTCGACGAGGCCGGACCGCATCGCCATTTTGAGAAAACATCTGCGCGGCAAGGGCGCTGCAGCCATCGGCGCTGCAGCCGCCATCGATTTCGGCCAGGTCGACCTGCCCGGACCGACCGGCGAGGCCAACACGCTGTCGCTGTCGCCGCGTGGCCGGGTGCTGTGCCTCGGTCCGGACGCCGACACGCTGCTTGCCCAGACGATCCAGGCGCTGGCCGCCGGCAATGCGGTGCTGGCCGTGGCGCCGGGCGCGCCGGCGGCACTGTCGGCGCTGACCGGCAAGGGGTTGCCGCTGGCGGCCATAGACGGTCGGCCAGACCCAGTCGAAGCGCGTTCCCTGCGCGTCCATGTCGTCGCCTTCTCGGGCAGGCCCAAGGCGGCGCGGATCGTGCGCAAGGTCATTGCCGACCGCAGCGGGCCGATCGTGCCGCTGGTCAGCGAGGTGCTCAACCCGGCGGCCTATGCGCATGAACGCGCTGTCTGCGTCGACACCACGGCTGCCGGCGGCAATGCCAGCCTGCTCGCGGCGGCCTAGGGGGCTTTTCGCGGCTCGCTTGCCTGCGTCGGGTTGCAAGGGTATGCGCAAGGGATAGAGAGCAACTCGAGCGGGGCAGCCGAACAGATGGAAGACACGTCCCGACCGTTTGAGCTGCCGCGCGTGGCGGTGGTCATCACCTGCTTCAACTATCGGCCGTACGTCGAACAGGCGATCCGCTCGGTGCTTGCGCAGACCTACCGGAATTGGGAATGCGTCATCGTCGACGATGCCTCGACGGACGGCTCGGCCGACCATGTCCGACAGCTTCTAAGGGATATAGAAGACCCGCGCCTGCGCCTGTTGGCGCGCAAGGAGAATGGCGGCCAGACCGCGGGATTCCGCGACGGCTTTGCCGCAACCGATGCGCCCTTCGTCGCGTTTCTCGACGCCGATGACGTGTGGCTGCCGGATTTTCTCCTCGCGCATCTGTCCGCCCACCTCAACACGACGCATTCGGCCGCACTGTCGAGTTCCGATGTGTTCCTTGTCGATGGCGACGGCACCTTGCTGGGCGGTACCTTCCTTGCCTTGCGCAAACCGCGGTCCGGAGCGGATCGCAGTGGCGTCGCCATCGCGCCCGGTGGCCGGCTTGCCGGCATGGCGCCCGGGATCGCCTACGCATCGGAGCATCCGGTAACCTATTTCGCACCTGCGGTGACGGGCTGGCTGTGGTCGCAATGCTCGGCGATCATGTACCGGCGTGGCGCGCTGGAACCGGTATTGTCCTTCCCGTTCAAGGCCAAGGTCGGGACGGATTATCTGACGGCGACACTCGCGCACCAGGCCGGCGGCAGCCTCATCCTGTCAGAAGGTCTCGGGCTCTATCGCCTGCATGGCTCCAACCTGTCCACCGGAACTGCCTTTGCCGGCGGCAATGTGCGGCAAACGCCTGCATACAGGAGCTACAGGAGCGTGTTGGCGGCGGATGCCGCAGACTATTTGCTGGCGAATTCTGCCTGGCTCAGCGATCTCAACGGGCGCAATTTCATACCTGCATTCCTGACGCAGCATGTGCGCCAATTCCCGGAGCTGGCCGGTGATCCGCGGTTGGCGCGCTACCTGACACGCGGACAGCCCTGGCGGCGGCTGCGCCTGCACATTGCCCAGCGGCTTCGGCGACTGGGCGGCCGGAATTCAACCGGAACATGACGGCATCTGCCCGTCGTCAGATCTCGTCGACGGGTGAAATCTCAATCAGGCCCCTTCGACGACCGAAAAGCCTTCGAACTGCGGATGGCCGAGATAATGCACCTTCGAGGTGCCGGTGTTGCGGTGGGCGGCGCGAAAATTCTCGGATTTGGTCCAGGCGACGAAATCCTCATGGCTTGCCCACACCGTGTGCGAGGCAAACAGCGTGTAACCGTCGGCCTCGTTGACCGGGCCGCGCAGCAAGTGGAATTCCCTGAAGCCTTTCATCTCCGAGAGGCTCGAATCGCGGTTCTTCCAGACATCCTCGAAAGCGGTCTCCGAGCCGTTCTGGACCTTGAAGCGGTTCATGGCGATGTACATTGGGCTTCCTCTTGAATTGATGGACGATGACATTTGGCGAAGGTCTACGAGCTGGTTAAAACGGACCGATCCGCGCCCTGAACACCCAACTTGATAATCCGGTCTCGGGTGGAATGGGCGGGAACGGGGCTTGCTGGCGCACCAGTTTCAAAGCGAATTGGTCTAGTTCGGCAGACCCTGAACTTTCGACAAGCTGCAAGTCGCTGACGCTGCCGTCAGCCATGACGACGAAATAGACCCTGGCATTGTTGCGAGCCTTGGCTTGAATTTCCTTCGAAACGCGCCGGTTAGCGCGGGCAAGCTTCTTTTGAATTTCACCGCCGTAACGAGATTCCATCGCATTGCCAGCCGCGTCCTGGTTTTTACCCTTGCTGGCAACCGCCAGTGCGTCGCGTTCTTCGCCATCTGCCGCACCGCGGGTATCTCCAGATCCGGCTGGAGGGGTCGGCCGCGGGCTCGGGACTGGTGGTTTGGCAGCAGGCAAATCAACGGCGGGCTCGTCGGCGGGCGGTGCCTCTGAACTTTGCGTTTGAACCCCTGGCGGAGTCGACGTCTCAGCGCTTGGGGCGACAGTTTGATCATTCGGGATGGCGGCCGTCAGTGTATCTGGCGCGGCGGTCGCCTGTTCGGCGGCTTCCGGCGCAGGCTTGGGCGCCGCCGGCTCCTTTACCGGTTGAGGCGCCTCGGTCGGCGGCACGGGTCGAACGGCCTCGGGCTTGGCCGGCTGCGGATCGGTTACCAGGGTAACATCGACCGCGTCGGGAGCCTGGCTGTCCAAGGCGCTGCCGACCACCTCGGCGCCCGATTGGTCGGTGCCTTCGGATTGTATCGCGTTACTGGAATCGAATGTCCCTGCGGGTCCGATGAAGAACGCCGCTGCGGCAGCGGCATGGAGCAGGCAGGACGCGACGATCGCCACAGTCCATTTGCGGTCCGCGGCTGCCGGCTGTGCGAGCTCGTCCATCGTAATCGCCGGTTCGTTGCCGGCGTCGGGGAGGGGGGTGATGTCCTGCATGGTTCGCGGCGAGACCTGCCGCGAGCGCGGCGGGATTGTCAAATCAAGATCGGTTGCCGGCCATGACGGCGGAGCTGCGACGGGTCGTGTCGCATTGTCGTGCAGGAAGGCGGGATGCAGGCCCACCTCAGACGCCGAATGCGATACCGGTCTTGGTCTGCGTCTTCAGGCCGCGCATGCAGGCGCCCGGTTCGACGCCGGCGCATTCGGTGGCGCTGTTGATCAGCACGCGGCTGAGTTTGGTGCAGTCGGTGCCGGCGAGGTCGAAGCGGGTCACCTTGGTCTTGCCGGCCGGCAGGTCCTTGAAGTCGAGCACGCTCAGGCGGTCGACAATGCCGGCCTCGTTGAACAGCGCGATTTCGAATGCCGCCTTGGAAAGATCGGCCCCGAGCGCATTGTTGACGACGAAGGTCAGCCGGCAACCCTTTTCGGAGGGCTGCGCGGCATTGAGCTCGAGGCTGAGTTGCGGAGCCGACGCGGACTGAGCCCACGCCGGCATCAAGCCAAGCGACATCGCCAGCGTCGAGGTCAGGAGGCGAAGCGATGCCGTCAAACTTGTCATGGGTGTCAGCCTCCAAAGCGCATGGTTGCGGCCAGCTTCAGCGTGATGCCGGGTTCATAGATGACGGCGGTGGTACCGCCGTTCAGCGGGTTGGTGTATTTGACGTCGAACAAATTGTCGGCGCGGAAGTCCACCTTCAGATTGTCGGTGGCCTGGTAACTGGCGAAGGCGTTGACCAGAGTATAATCCTTGGCCACGGGGTTGCCCTTCGGCTTGCCGTTGTACTGCACCTCGCCGCCGACGGTCAGCTTGTCCTGAAGGAAGCGGAAGCCGAGCTGCCCGGTGACCTGCGAGGACGGGATGGTGGCAAGGTCGGCCCGCTCGCCTTCATCGGAGATGGTGTGGCCGTTGATGATCGAGGCTGAGAGGCCAGCATAGCCCCAGCCGGCATCGTAGACGCTTTCCAGTTCGAAGCCGTTGATCTTGGCCTGGGCGACGTTCTGGTACTGGAAGCAGATCGGGATGCCGGGGCCGAACGGGCAACCGCTGGTCGGGTCGAATGCCGACAACGTGACGCCTTCGATGTAGTCGTCGACATCGTTGTGGAAGTAGCCGGCCTTGAGCCGGAACGCGTCGCCGGCCTCGATAAGGTCGTTCAGCTTGTAGTTGACGCCGAATTCAGTGGTCTTGCCGGTTTCTGGCCGCAGGTTCGGATTGGGCAGGAACGGGAAGGTGACGCCCGCCGGATGGTTGCCGCTGATCAGCGTTTCGGTCAGCGACGGCGAGCGGTAGCCTTCCGCGTAGGTGCCATAGAACTGCAGGCCCGCCAGGCTGGCGCTTTCGAAGGGCGTGACACCAACGGTGATGCGCGGCGACAGACGATCACCTGACGTTTCGTGGGTGCTGTCTTCGAGGCTGTAATTGTCGTAACGCAGCCCGGCAATGACCTCGAGCCAGTCCCAGGTGAGCTTGTCCTGGATGTAGGCGCCCGAAACACTACGCTTGCCCGATGGGGTGTAGAAGCTGTCGCCGCCGGCGGTGCCGCCGGTCTCGACATCGTCACCCACCCAGTCGCCGCCATAGGTCAATTCGTGCGCAACACCGGCTGTTTCGAAGCGCGACGTGTTCCAGATGTCGACGCCGGCCGTGCCAACGTCGAAGGTCGAGGTCGAACCGACGGGCAGCAGCACGGGAAGGCCGGTCGACGGATCGAAGCGGTTCTGCGGGACCAGCGTGGTGAGGTCGAGATTGGTCTTGTTGTAGGAGGCGTTGATGTGGAGGTCGAGCCAGCTCTTGGCGTCGTCAGTGATGTTGTAGCGGGCGGTGAAGGTGTTCGACTTCAGGTCGACGTCGTTGGCCGGCACGCCGCCGCTGGTTTCCGTCCAGCCGTCGCTCGAGCCGACCCAGCCGAGCTTCAATTCGCTGTTCTCGCTCGGGCGGATTGTGGTCTTGAGCAGGCCGCTCAGCACGTCGAAACCGGTACCGGCGACGGTGTCGCCGCTGCCATTCTTGTAGTCGCCGTAGTCGCGGTAGACGATGTTGCCCAGCACATCCAAATCGTCGTTGAATTTGTAGGCGCCGCTGGCGCTGGCGGTCCAGCCCTTGCCGTTGCTTTCATAGCGCCCGGTGACGGAGCCGGCCCAGGTTTCGCCCGATCTGAGGAAATCCACCGCATCCTTGGTGTCGAAGAAGACGACGCCGCCAATGGCGCCGGAGCCGTAGGTGTTGGCGGTCGGTCCGCGAATGACGTCAACGGATTTGATGAGCTCGGGATCGACATAGAAGGTCGACTGCGTGCCGTGGTCTGAGCGCTGGAAATTCTGCCTGGCGCCGTCGACGATGACGGCGACGCGACCGAAATCCTGCAGGCCGCGGATGTTGATGCTGGAGCTGACGCGTCGCGCATCGGCCTGCACGGCGACACCAGGCACACCGAGCAGCATTTCGTTCGGCGTCGTCGCCATGCGGCGGTCGAGCTGTTCCTGGTCGACATGGCTGGCTGAGGCCAGCGATTCGATTGCCGTCTCGCCGGTGCGGCTGATGACGAGGATCTTGTCCAGCAGGGTCGCGCCGGCGGGCGCCGGCTTGGTGTCTTCGGTTTTCCTGGTCTGGTCGGCCTGGTCAGCGGCCGGCTGAGCAGCCTGCTGAGCGCTGGCCGGCGATGTCAGCAGCGCGATCGTCGCTGCCCCCGCAAGCAAGGCTGCCATTGCCTTTGCCATAGGCCGATGCACCGGATCGGCGTTCGCCAGACCCAGTCGTCCACAATTTCCCAAGCCCATGCCCCAACTCCAAAATTCCAGGTTCGATGCTGGCTGGCTTGGTGCTCGCTGGCATTTTTCATTCTGTCCGGCGTCTTAAATGTTGACTCATTTTGTCCGGTATTGCACTGACTAATAAACATGATTATTCGAGTCAAGAAATGAATCGGCATTTTTACAACGCTAGCCAGTTGCCCGGCACAGGAAAGGGATCGAAAGAGATGAACACCCACAATCCCAACGACTTCCGTTACCGCGTCCGCCGTTCCGAGGAGACGCCGACCCGCTTCGACCGGGTGCCGCTGGCGGTGCGGACGCTGTCCTCCAACACGCTGTTCCAGGGCGAGCACGAGATCGGCATCGAGCACCATGGGGCGCTCTATCGGCTGAAGATCACCCGCCAGGGCAAGCTCATCCTCAACAAGTGACGAAACAGCCAGGCAGGCCAAAACGCCAGGCAGGACAGGTAAGCAGGACATGGACCAGCGCGTAAAACCCGCACCGCATGAAATCCGGCGAGCGCGGGCAGACAATCCGAAAGCGCGCGAGCGCGATCTTGCCGCCGAGCTCGGTATTTCCGAAGCCGAGCTGGTGGCCGCGCATTGCGGCGACGGCGTCGTGCGCGTCGAGCCCAGGGTCAACGATCTTCTGACCGGCCTCGACGCCATCGGCGAAGTGATGGCGCTGACCCGCAACGAAAGCGCGGTGCACGAGAAGATCGGCGTCTACGACAAGGTTGTCACAGGCACGCACAACGCCATGGTGCTGGGCGAAAACATCGACCTGCGCATTTTTCCCAAAGTCTGGGCGCATGGCTTTGCCGTGGAAAAGCGCGACGGTGGCGACATCCGCCGCAGCCTGCAATTCTTCGACGCGGCCGGCGATGCGGTGCACAAGGTGCATCTGCGGCCGGCGTCCAATCTCTATGCCTACCAGAAGCTCGTGGCCGCACTCGAATCGCCGAACCAGGAGGCGACCGTGTCTATCGCAGGCCTGGCCGACGACGACGCGGAGACGTCGGGCATTGCCGCAGACATCGATGATCTGCGCGACCGCTGGAGCCGGCTGACCGACGTCCACCAGTTCTTTGGCATGTTGAAAGCGCTGAAGCTCAGCCGCCGCCAGGCCGTGCGCATGGTCGGCCAGGACTATGCCTGGCTGCTCGACAATGACGCCATCGGCGCCATGTTCCACCATGCCGCCGCCGACGGCATGCCGATCATGTGTTTTGTCGGAAACCGAGGCTGCATCCAGATCCATTCCGGCCCGGTCAAGTCGATCAAGCCGATGGGGCCGTGGATCAACGTCATGGACGAGACCTTCCATTTGCATCTGCGCACCGACCACATCCAGGAGGTGTGGGCGGTGCGCAAACCGACCAAGGACGGTCATGTCACCTCGCTCGAAGCCTATGGCGCCGACGGCAAGATGATCATCCAGTTCTTCGGCAAGCGCCGTGAAGGCGAGGGCGAGCGCGACGACTGGCGGTTCCTTGCCGAGAACCTGCCGCGCATTCCAAGCCCGACCGCAGCCTGAGGAAACGACGATGATTTCACTGTTCAGGACGCTTGCCGCGGCCATGGGCCTGTCGCTGTTTATTGCCGCCCCAGTGCCGGCCAGCGAGAACGTGGCCGTGTTGGCCGACACGTCGCGGATCGTGGCGATCGGCGGTTCGATCACCGAGATCGTCTACGCGCTTGGCGAGGAAGGTCATCTCGTCGCCCGCGATTCGACCAGCCGCTACCCCGCCGCCGCGGTCGCGCTGCCCGACGTCGGCTATATGCGCCAGCTGTCGCCGGAAGGCGTGTTGTCGGTCAATCCTTCGGGCATTCTGGCGCTGCATGGCAGTGGGCCGAAGGAAGCGGTCGATGTGCTGAAAAAGTCGAGCGTTCCGTTCATCGACGTGCCCGAGCATTACAGCCATGACGGCATCCTGGAAAAGATCCGCATCGTCGGCAAGGCGCTTGGCGTCGACGCCAAGGCCGAGACGCTGGTGGCTGAGACCGACGCCAAGCTGAAGGCGGCCGAGAAGCAGACGGCGTCGATCAAGCAGCGCAAGCGCATCCTGTTCGTGCTGTCGATCCAGGGCGGCAAGATCCTGGCCGCCGGCACCGACACCGCCGGTGACGGCATCATCAAGCTCGCCGGTGCCGTCAATGCGGTCGAAGGTTTTTCCGGCTACAAGCAGATGTCCGACGAGGCGATCGTCACTGCCAGGCCGGACGTGATCCTGGCCATGAAGAATGCCGGCCCGCCGATTGCGGAGGCCGAGCTGTTCGCCATCCCGTCGATCACCTCGACGCCGGCGGGCGAAGGCCGCAAGCTGACCCTGATGGATGGCAGCTATCTCCTCGGCTTCGGGCCGCGCACGGCCGATGCCATCCACGATCTGGCCGCCTCGCTCTATGGCAGCCAGGTCACGGACTGAGCCGATGGTGGATCAGTCGATCGCCGGCGCGGCGGGCAAGGTGGCCGAGGGCGATCGTTCCGGGCGCGCTCGCCTGGTTATTGTGCTCCTGTGTGTGGCGCTTGCCCTTTCGATGTTCCTGTCGCTGAGGTCGGGCGCTTCCGATGCATCGGCCGTTGGTGTCATTCGTGACTGGCTGACCGGCGCCACGCCGGACGACGCCGCGCTTGGTGCCCGCGACCGGTTGATCGTCTACGATATCCGCATGCCGCGCGTACTGCTCGGTGTGCTCATCGGGGCGGCACTGGCCGTATCGGGTGCGGTCATGCAAGGCCTGTTTCGCAACCCGCTCGCCGATCCCGGCCTGATCGGCGTTTCCGCCGGGTCGAGCCTCGGCGCGGTCGCCGTCATCGTGCTCGGCACGACGTGGCTGGCGCCGCTCACTCTGGCGCTCGGCGGGCTGGCCTTGCCGCTCGCCGCTTTCTGCGGCGGCCTTGCGGTCACGCTGGTGCTCTACCGCGTCGCCACGCGGCAGGGGCGCACATCGGTCGCTACCATGCTGCTTGCCGGCATTGCGCTCGCAGCCCTTGCCATGGCGCTGACCGGTATCCTGATTTTCATGGCCGACGACCGGCAGTTGCGCGACCTGACCTTCTGGCAACTGGGCTCGCTGGGCGGCGCGACCTGGCCGAAGATCGCTTCCGTCGGTCCGATCATCATCCTGGCGCTTGCGGCAATGCCGTTCCTGGCCAAAGGCCTCAACGCCCTGGCGCTCGGCGAGGCGACGGCCGGACATCTCGGCATCCCGGTACAGCGGCTGAAATACACCGCGATCGTCGGCGTCTCGGCAGCGGTCGGCGCCTCTGTCGCAGTCAGCGGAGGCATCGGTTTTGTCGGCATCGTCGTGCCGCATCTGCTGCGGCTGCTGATCGGTCCGGACAATCGCTATCTTTTGCTCGCATCGGCGCTGCTCGGCGCCTCGATGCTGCTTCTTGCCGACGCAGTTGCCCGCGTCATCGTGGCGCCGGCCGAATTGCCAATCGGCATCGTCACGGCGATCGCCGGCGCGCCGTTCTTCCTCTGGATCCTGCTGCGCAAGCGCGGCGTAATCGACTTGTGAGGCGGCATGATCGAAGCACGCGATGTCTCGGTGGCGATCGGCGGCAAGCGCATTGTTGCCAATGTCGATTTCGTCGCGCGGCCGGGCGAAATTGCGGCAATCGTCGGACCCAACGGCTCGGGCAAGACGACGTTTTTGAAGGCGTTGTCGGGCGATCTGGCGTTTGCGGGGACAGTGGCCGTCAACGGGCGCGACCTCTCCGCGATGAAGCCGGTGGAGGCCGCGACTGTGCGTGCCGTGCTGCCGCAGGCCGCGACGCTGTCCTTTCCCTTCACCGTGCACGAAGTGGTCAGGCTCGGCCTTATCGGCGGCCGTTCCGGCGTTCTGCCGGGCGAAGATGATCGTCTGCCCGAGCGGGCGCTGGTGCGGGTCGACCTCGACGGCTTTGCCGGCCGCTTCTATCAGGAGCTTTCGGGCGGCGAACAACAGCGTGTGCAACTGGCGCGCGTGCTGTGCCAGGTCTGGGCGCCGGTGCTCGACGGCAAGCCGCGCTATCTCTATCTCGACGAGCCGGTCTCCAGCCTCGATATCAAGCACCAGCTGATCATCATGAACATCGCCCGCGATTTCGCCCGGCGCGGCGGCGGTGTGATCGCCATCCTGCACGACCTCAATCTGACGGCCATGTATGCCGACCGGATTTTCGTGATGCATCGCGGCCGGCTCGCCGCCGACGGTTCACCGCAGGAGGTGCTGAGCGACGATCTGATCGAAAAGGTGTTCGATTGTCGGCTAAGGGTCGGTGTGTTGCCGGCGGCGAGCATGCCGTTCGTCTTGCCGCAGTCAGCCGCCTAAAAGCGCGTCGCGTTTGAACGGACTCAGGCGACGCGCTTTAGGTCTTTGTTTTTATGCATGTCGTTGTCTCAAAACCGGGGCCACTTTTGAGCGACATGCACTAGAAAACTCAGGCGGCCGGAGCTCGCTGGACCAGCATGTCGATGCCGAGCAAATGACGCACATTCGGGCGCGCCGCCACCATATCGGCGATGGTGTAGCGGGAGAGTACGGCAAAGAAGGCGTTGAGCGCCTCGCGCAGCGCCGAATTCAGCTGGCAGCTGTCGACCAGCGGGCATTCGGCGGCGTCGTTTTCGAAGCACTCGGCCATGGCGAAGCTCTCTTCGGTCACCCGTACGACGTCGAACAGGCTGATCTGCTCGGCGGGGCGGCCGATCCTCACGCCGCCATTCCTGCCGCGCACCGTCTCGACCAGGCCATGCTCGACCAGCGGCTGCAGGATCTTGAACAGGAAAAGCTCCGACACCGAATAGGCGGCCGCAATCTCGGGGATGCGGCTCAGGCGATCGTTGTTGGCGGCGCAATACATCAGGATGCGCATGGCGTAGTTGGTCTGGCGCGTCAGCCGCATTTAATTCCTCACCCGAGTGCTGGCGCGCTGGAACTGCACCAGATTTTAGATTGTGCTGGTGCGGCTTTCTCACCCGGAGTTTCGGATTCGCCCACACTGGCCCGATCGGAATATGGCCTATACCTTGGAACAATTCCAGACTGGGATTTCATGATAGATGAACATTCTTGTCAACTTTGCGTGCGAAACCGGCAATTCCCGGACGAAATCGGCCCATCCGATCATGCTACGGGCCCAAACACCCCCTAAATAGCCCATGCCAGATAGCCAAGAGATCGATGAGGAGCGGCGTATCATGTCCCAATCGGCTTCGTCCCTGGCGCCTGGCGGTTTTGATGCCGAGACGGGCGCCAAGCTTTTCGCGTTGCGGCGGACAAAGTTCCTCGCCACGGCTGCGCTGGTGCTTTGCGTCGTGGTTTTTGCCGTGGCCAAATCGTTCGAGGCCAAGTATCCGTGGCTGGGCTTCGTGGCGGCCTTCGCCGAGGCGGCGACCATTGGCGGCCTGGCCGACTGGTACGCGGTGGTGGCGCTGTTCAAGCGGCCGCTGGGCCTGCCGATCCCGCACACCGCCATCATCCCAGCGAACCAGAACCGCATCGCCGATAATCTGGGCCGCTTCATCGAGGTCAATTTTCTGGCGCCGGAGCCGGTGCAGGAAAAGCTGGCCGAGGTCGATTTTGCAGCACTCGTCGCCGACTGGCTGACTGACGCCGAACGCTCTGCCGGCCTGTCACGCTTCGTCGTACGGCTGGTCCCGCAGACGCTTGCGGCGATCGAGCAATCCGGCCTGCGCGGCTTCGTCACCAGCCGCATGCTGGAGCAGATCGACAAGGTGCCGCTGGCGCCGCTCGCGGCCGAATTGCTGTCGGCACTGACCGACGACCGCCGCCACCAGAAACTCTTCGACGAATTCACCAGGGTGATCGGCCGGTTCCTGAACGATGAAGAGGCGCTGGCGACCATGCGCGAGAAAATCCGCGAGGAATTGCCGTCGCTGTTCAACCTGTTCAGAGCCGACGCCTATCTGCTGAAAAAGATCGTCGCTTCCGCCGGTTCGCTGCTTGACGAGGTGCGGGCCGACCCCGACCATCCGATGCGCGCCGAATTCGACCGTTTCGCGCACAGCTTCATCGAGCGGCTCAGAACCTCGAAGCAATACGCCAAACGGGCCGAGAAGCTGAAGCGCGATTTCCTGGCGCGGCCGGAAGTGAAGTCGCTCGCCGGCGACATGTGGCAGAGCCTCAGCGTGTTCATCGAACAGGACGCCAAGGCGGAGAATTCGATTGTTCGCGCGCATCTCGCCAACATGTTCGTCGAGGTCGGCCGCCATCTCTCAGGCGATCCGCAGATCAGGGCCGACATGAACCGGGGCTTTGTCGTGGCGCTGTCGTCATTCGTCGAGAGCCAGAAGAGCGGTGTGTCGACGTTCATCGCCGATCAGGTCAAGCGCTGGGACCTTGCCCAGCTGACGAGGCTGATCGAGATGAACATCGGCAGGGACCTGCAATATATCCGCTTCAATGGCATGATTATTGGCGGCCTGGCCGGTCTCGTGCTCTACACGGCGGAGAGGCTGTTTCTCGCTGGCTGATGCTGCATTTGCCGCTGAATTGCTTGGGCGTGCGAATGGACACACGGCGCGCGAGTGCTATTGTCCAGAACAGGGTTCAGCATTTGCGACACTGGGGAGCACGAGCAATGGCCAAACAACCCGACTCCGATTCGTTCCTTGACATGTTCAGCCGGTTCGGCCGTGACCTGAAGGTGCCGAATGTCGAGGCGATCCTCGCGCATCATCGCAAGAACCTCGAGGCCCTGGAAAGATCGGCGCGGGCGGGAGCTGCCGGCGCGACCTCATTGTTGTCCAGACAGCGCGAGATGCTGCAGGACACGCTGCGTGAAGTCAGCGACATGGCGCAGAGCTACAAGGCGCCGGGCAATCCCCAGGAACTGATGACAAAACAGGCGGAGTTCGCCAGGAAATCCTTCGAAGCCGCCCTGAAAAATGCCGGCGAAGTGGCCGAGCTGGTCAAGAAATCCGGCACCGAATCGGTCGAAATCCTGCGCAGCCGCATCAAGGAAGCGATGGAGGAAATCCGCTCGGGCTATGACAAGAAGTGACTCTCAACGCAACCATGAGAGGAGTGGGCCGGTTGCGGCGCATGAGCATGGACGAGGGACGCTGTTTGGCGGAAAATGGCGGAACGGAATCGCAACGGGCGAATTGACAGGAGCCGTCCGTTCGTGGTCCGAGGCACTGGGAGCCATCGGGAAAGCAGGAATGACGGAACTACGGCCGAAAACGCCGCCGACCTTCGAGCAGTTAAGGGCGATGGCCGGGCAGGAGCTCGGCGTGTCGGAATGGACGACCGTCGACCAGAACCGCATCAACCAGTTTGCCGAATGCACAGGCGACCATCAGTGGATTCACGTCGATCCGGAGCGGGCGAAGCGGCAGAGCCCATTTCGCACCACGATCGCGCATGGCTATCTGACGCTGTCGATCATCGGCGCGCTGGCGCTGGGCATGGGCATCGTCCCCGAAAACACGCAAGCCGCCTTCAATTACGGCTTCGACAAGGTGCGGTTCCTGGCGCCCGTCAGGGTCGGCGCACGCATCCGGCTGCGCACGACGCTGTTGTCGGTGGAGGACAAGGGGCCGGGCCAGTATCTGATGAAGGCCGCCAATACGGTCGAGATCGAGGGCGAACAGAGGCCGGCGCTGACCGCCGAAACGCTGGTCATGCTTTATGAGCGGCGCAAGCGGGCGGGAGCGTAAGCTCCCTATCTTCGGTCATGATGGCTGTTGCCGCACCGACAGCCTGCCGCCGGCGCGGGTCGAGAGCAGTGCCAGCAACAGCGCAGCCACCGCCAGGACCGTTGCCGTCTGAAAGGTAACCTGCATGCCGTGCGCGGATGCCGCTGAGGTCAGCATGTCCTGGCTTTGCCGTTCTCCCGTCGAGGCAGCCGCAAAAATGGCGCCCATAAGCGATGCGCCGGTGATCAGGCCGAGATTGCGCGACAGATTGAGCAGGCCGGACACCACGCCGCGCTCGCCGGCAGCGACACCGCTCATCACGGCGGCATTGTTGGATGTCTGGAACAGGGCGTACCCGAAGCAGGTGACGGCGATCGGCACGATATAGCTGGCAATGCCGAGTTTTGTTGCGGCGAGCGACAACAATGAGGTTCCGACGGCAAGACTGAACAGTCCGACGACCATCATCCTGTGCGCGCCGAAGCGATCGGTGAGGCGGCCGGCGACGAGCGCCGAGAGCGCGGAGACCAGCGGACCTGTCGACAGGACCACGCCGACCATCGCAGCATTGAGCCCCAGCCCTCGCGACAGATAGAACGGAGCGACCACCAGGGTCGCCATCATCACTGTGGCGACAACGAGGTTCGTGGCGAGGCTGGCGCTGAGCCGGATGTCGTACAACCGGGCAAGCCGGATCAAGGGATTCTTCGCCCTCTTCTGCGCGACGCCGAACAGAACGACGCCGATGCCGGCGGCAACCAGCAGGCCGGTGTTGAGGGCGCCGAAATGGCCGTGGCCGAGCGTCATGGCCAGTGCATAGGCGGCGAGCGTCAGGCCTAGCAAGACCGTCCCGATCGCGTCGAACCCGCCTTGAACGCCCGCAGCCTTGCCGCGGGCAGGCAGGGCCAGCCAGGCGAGGGCAAAGGTCAGGAGGCCGAGCGGCACATTGACGAGGAAGAGCGCCCGCCAGCCAAAGCCGGCGATCAGCAAGCCGCCGAGCGAGGGTCCGAGCGTCGTGCCGATCGCCGACATGGCGCCGAGCAGGCCCATGGCGCTGCCGGTTCTCTCCTTGGTCACGGTCTCCGCGACAAAGGCCAGCGTCAACGCCATCATCAGCGCGGCACCCAGCCCTTGCACGGCGCGCGCCGCAATCAGCAGCCAGAGCGTCGGCGCCAGGCCGCAGAGCACCGAGGCCAGTGTGAACAGCGCGATGCCGCCGAGCAGCAACGGCCGGCGGCCGACCATATCGGCCAGCCGGCCGGCGCTGACGATCAGGGCCGTGATGGCGAGCAGATAGGCGAGAACCACCCATTGCACGGACTGGAACGGCGCACCGAACGCCTGCATGAGGGAAGGCAGTCCGACGCTGGCAATGCTGGTTCCAAGCGACGACAGCAGCGTGGCGAGCGACAGGCTGGCCAATGCCAAGACAGGAGAGTGGGCCAGGCCTGCGGACCGGGTGTTCTGCGGCGCCGATGCGCACTCGTTCTGCTCGGCAGTTGCCATGGCGATTTCCTCCTTGTCAGTCCCGCAACCGGACCTGTCGGAGATCTAGTCGTCAGGGTGGAATGGCGGAAGGCGCAGCATTTGCATCTTATTCGTGCACCAAACGCCATGGCATGTGCTACAATCCGCCAATGACATCGCCCGACCTCAATCTGCTGTTCGCTCTCGACGTCCTGCTGACCGAAGGTAGCGTGGCTCGCGCGGCAACCCGGCTGCGGCTCAGCCCTTCGGCGATGAGTCGCACCCTGGCGCGACTGCGCGAAGCGACCGGCGACCCGCTGCTGGTTCGGGCCGGTCGAGGCCTTGTGCCGACGCCGCGCGCGGAGGCATTGCGGCAGCAGACCGGCCGTGTCGTCCAGGAAGCAGAAACGTTGCTGCGCCCTGCCAGGCCTCTCGATCTCGCGAAGCTGAACCAGATCTTCACGCTGCGCACCAATGAAGGGTTCGTCGAGGAGTTCGGGCCGCGTCTTGTCGCTCGCATCCAGGCCGAGGCGCCGGGCGTGCGGCTGCGATTTGCGCCGAAAGCCGACAAGGATGTCGCCTCGTTGCGCGACGCAGCGATCGATCTGGAAATCGGCGTTGCCGGCGAGACCGGACCTGAAGTGCTGATACAGGCGCTGTTCCGTGACCGGTTCGTCGGCGCCGTAGGAGCCGGCCATCCCTTGAGCGAAGGCGCGGTGACGCCTGAACGCTACGCGGCCGGCCGCCACATCAGCGTTTCACGGCGGGGTCGGGAAAGAGGGCCGATCGATCAGACTTTGGCGCTGCTCGGCCTGCAGCGAACCGTGGCGTGCATGGTCTCCGGCTTTTCGGCTGCACTCGCCATGGCGCGCGCTTCGGACCTTATTGCCAGCGTGCCCGAACGGCACACGCAAGGCGCACGCGCCGGCATGGTCAGCTTTCCGCTGCCGGTCGCCACTGTGGAGGTCACCATCTCGATGCTCTGGCATCCACGGCTCGATGCCGATCCGGCGCAACGCTGGCTGCGAGATTGCGTTCGGGAGGTCTGCGCGGCCTCCCGCTGAGCGCTCAGCGCGCCATTGCCGCCTTGAGCACCCTGAAAATCCGCTCGTCCTGGCACTGGGCAACGTTGAAGCGCAGGAAGCGGCTGGCGGTTCCCGACAGACTGAATGCGTTGCCGGGCGCCAGCACGATGTTGTCGGCCAGCGCGCGGCGGGCGATTTCGGCCGCATCCACGCCATCGGGCAGGCTGCACCACAGGAACAAGCCGGCCGGTTGGTCGATCCAGGGCGTGATGCCGATCGCCTTCAGGCGCACGCCCGTCTCGCCCATGGCGCGGGAAAGCCGCGCGCGCAGCAATTCCATGTGCTTGCGGTAGCTGCCGTCCCTAAGCAGCGTCAGCACCAGTTCGGCCGCCAGCCGGCCGCCGCCGAAGGTGGTGGCAATCTTGAGGTCGGTGAGTTGCTCGATCCAGTCGCGCGGTGCCGCGATGAAGCCGCAGCGAACCGATGCCGATAGCGTCTTGGAGAAGCTGCCGATATGGACGACGCGGTTGAGGCCGTCGAACGCCGCCAGCCGGGGCGCGGGACTGTGCTCGAAATCGGCGAAGATGTCGTCCTCGACGATGGTCAGGTCCGACTGGTCGGCGAGCTTCAGCAGCCGGTGCGCGGTGACCGGCGACAGGATCGCGCCGGTCGGGTTGTGGATGGCGGAATTGGTGATGTAGAGGCGCGGCTTGTGCTCGGCCAGTGCCTGGGCGAACAGCTCGATATCAGGCCCGGATGGCGTGTAGGGCACGCTGACGACCTTGGCGCGGTGGGCGCGCAGCAGCGCGTGGAAATTGAAATAGCAGGGGTCGTCGACCAGCACGGTATCGCCGGGTTCGATCAGGAAGCGGCACAGAAGATCGATGGCCTGCGTGCCCGATTCGGTCAGCATGATCTGTTCGGGCGAGACCTCGATGCCGTGGCCGGCCATGCGCCGCGCGAGCAATTGCCTGAGCGGCGGCAGGCCGAGCGGCGTGCCGTAATCGGCTAGGTCGACATCGTCGGCGCGCGCCACGGTGCGCAGCGCCCGGCGCAAGGCCGCCTGCGGCATCCATGAGGCCGGCATCCAGCCGCAGCCGGGTTTCAGCATCTCGTCGCCGGCTTCCAGCGACTGGCGCGAAACCCAAAGCGGATCGACAGCGCGGTCGAGCCGAGGGCCGATCTCGGCCAGCGATAGCGGCGCCAGCGATCCGGCGGCATAGAAACCCGAGCCCGGCCGCGAGCGGATCGCGCCTTCGGCAGCAAGCCGCTCATAGGCTTCGACGACGGTGGATTTGGACACCTGCATGGCCTTGGCGAAGGCGCGGATCGAAGGCAGCCGCGCGCCCGGCGTCAGGCTGCGCGCGGCAATCCGCTGGCGGATGGTCGCCATGACAGTTTCGACCAGAGTGGCCGCGGCAACAGTGCGTGCGGTGTCGACTTCCAGAACGAGACCAGTCATCTGTATTGCTCAATCAGCCATTACAGTTTGATGGAATTGTACTGCATTGTCTCTGGCTGCACCATAGGCACGTGCCCGATAGAGGGCGAAAGCAATGGAGCCTGGAATGGACAAGACCGCGAGCGGCTGGGTGAACGGATTCATCGGCGTGTTGATCTTCTCAGGCTCGCTGCCGGCGACGCGCGTCGCCGTGGCGGAGTTCGATCCGACATTCCTGACCTCGGCCCGCGCCGCGATTGCCGGGCTGCTTGGTCTCGCGATGCTCGTCCTGTTCCAGCAGAAGCGCCCGGCGCGCAGCGATTTTCTGTCGCTGGTGATCGTCGCCCTTGGGGTGGTTGTCGGCTTTCCCTTGCTCACCGCTCTGGCGCTCAAGCACGTCACCTCTGCCCACTCTATCATCTTCGTCGGCCTGCTGCCGCTGGCCACCGCGATCTTCGGCGTGCTGCGCGGTGGCGAGCGTCCGCGCCCGGCCTTCTGGCTGTTTTCCTGCATCGGCAGCGCGCTGGTCGCCGGTTTTGCCCTGATGCAAGGCGTGACGGCCTCACCTGTCGGCGACGGCCTGATGCTGGCCGCCATCATCGTCTGCGGCCTGGGCTATGCCGAGGGGGCGGCATTGTCGCGCAGGCTGGGCGGCTGGCAGGTGATCTGCTGGGCGCTGGCGATCTCGCTGCCGATCATGCTGGTCCTGACCTTTGCGACGCTGCCGTCGTCCTTCGCCGGCGTCGGCTCCGGCGCCTGGATGGGTCTCGCCTATGTCTCGCTGTTCAGCATGCTGATCGGCTTCGTGTTCTGGTACCGCGGCCTCGCCCAAGGCGGCATCGCTGCCGTCGGGCAGTTGCAGTTACTGCAGCCCTTTTTCGGCCTGGCGCTGGCAGCGTCGCTGCTGCACGAGCAGGTCAGCCCGCTGATGGTGGTTGTCACGCTGGGTGTGGTCGCCTGCGTGGTCGGGGCGAAGAGGTTTGCACGCTAGGAGTTTGGTGGTGGAGGGCGACTCCGCCCTAGAACTTCGTCACCACCCCAATGCCAATCCCCTCGAACCCGCCCATCGCCATCAGCGCCGCCGGCGCCTCATCAAGGCTGATCTTGTTGCCGACCAGCAGTTCGGGCTTGAGCTTGCCGGTGCGGATCATCTCCATCATGGCGGGGTAGCGGTAGGCCTGCATGCCATGGCTGCCGAGGATTTCCAGCTCGAAGGCGATCACCTTGTCCATCGGCACTTGCGGGCGGGCATGTTCGCCCAGCATCAGGCCGACCTGCACGTGGCGGCCGCGCCGGCGCAGATTGGCAATCGAGTTGAACGATGTCGTGGGGTGACCGAGCGCGTCCATAGACATATGCGCGCCGCCATTGGTGATCTGCTTGACCGCCTTGACCACGTTCGGCGTCGTCGAGGCGTTGATGGTCGCCACGGCGCCGATCTTTTTGGCCAATTCCAGTTTCTCGTCGGTGAGGTCGATGGCGATGACATTGGCGCCCATGGAACTGGCGATCATGATCGCCGACAGGCCGACGCCGCCGCAGCCATGCACCGCCACCCATTCGCCCGGCGTCACCCGGCCCTGGTCGACAATGGCGCGAAACGAGGTGACGAAGCGGCATCCGAGGCTGGCGGCGGTGGCGAACTCCATCTCCTCGGGCAGGCGCACGAGATTGGTGTCGGCATGCTCGATGGCGACATATTCGGCAAACGATCCCCAGGCGGTGAAACCCGGCTGCGTCTGGTGCTCGCAGACCTGATGATTGCCCGAATTGCATTCGAAACAGCGGCCGCAGCCGACGCAAAACGGCACGGTGACGCGTTCGCCGGCCTTCCAGCGGGTCACCTGCTTGCCGACGGCGACGACGATGCCGGCTAGTTCATGGCCCGGCACATGCGGCAGTGTGATGCCATCGTCATGGCCCATCCAGCCATGCCAGTCGCTGCGGCAGAGCCCGGTTGCCTCGACCTTGATGACGACGCCGTCGGCGGCCGGTTTCGGATCCGGCACCGTCTGGATTCTCGGCGCTTCGCCGAATTTTTCGAAGACGACGGCTTTCATCGGCAACTCTCCGTGCTCTGCTCCGGCATTGTGAGCCTATTCGGCATCTATCTGATTCTCCGGCGCCGCCTTCTGAAAGGCCGGCAGCGCCATGCAGGCGGCGTGGATGCGCGAGATCTCGGGGTAGGGTGTCAGGTCGACGCCGAAGCGGGCGTTGCTGGCGATCTGGGCGACCAGGCAGATGTCGGCGAGGCCCGGTGCGTCGCCATGGCAAAATGTGCCGGTCTCATCCGATGAAGCCAGAATCTTTTCAAGCGGCTGGAACCCTTCGTTCACCCAGTGGCGAAACCAGTGGATGACATCTTGGTCGCCGGCGCCGAACAAAGTGCGCAGCGAGGTCAGCACGCGCAGATTGTTCACCGGGTGGATGTCGCAGGCGATCATCTGCGCCAGCATTCGCACGCGCGCCCGGCCGAGCGCGTCCTTCGGCAGTAGCGGCGGTTCGGGGTGGGTCTCGTCGAGATATTCGATGATCGCCAGCGACTGCGTCAAAAGCGTGCCGTCGCCCAGGATGAGCGCCGGCACCAGCCCCTGCGGATTGACCGCCAGGTAAGCCGGCTCCAGATGGTCGCCATGACGCAGATGATGCGGCACGTAATCGTAGCCCAGCCCCTTCATCTCGAGCGCAATGCGTGCGCGATAGGAGGTGGAGGAGCGGTAGTAGTTGTGGAGGACGAGGTCGCTCATCGGATCACGGCTTGCCGACCGAATCTTGGCCGACAGTGATCTCGATGGTGCCGATGCCGTCGACACCGCCGGTCATCGTCTGACCCGGCGCCACCGCGCCGACGCCGGCCGGCGTGCCGGTGAAGATCAGGTCGCCCGGTTGTAGTACAACCGCACTGCTGCAGATCGAAACGATATCGGCGATCGGCCAGATCAGGTCGGCGAGGTCGCCCTCCTGTTTCACCGCGCCGTCGACGGCGAGCCAGATGCGGCCCTTTTGCGGGTGGCCAGATTTGGCGGCTGATACCAACGGGCCGCAGGGCGCCGATCGGTCGAAGGCCTTGGACCAATCCCAGGGCCGCGCTGCTTTCTTGGCTTCGTCCTGCAGGTCGCGGCGGGTGAGGTCGATGCCGACGCCGTAGCCCCAGACATGCTCGAGCGCCTCAGCGCGCGGAATGCGGAAGCCGGCCTTGTCGATCGCCGCCACCAGCTCGATCTCATGGTGCAGGTTTTTGGTCAAAGGCGGGTAGGGGACCGTGGTGCCGGAATCGACCACCGCATCGGCCGGCTTGGTGAAGAAGAAGGGCGGGTCGCGCTCGTCATTGCCGAGTTCGCGGGCGTGCGCGGCGTAGTTACGGCCGACGCAGAAGATGCGGCGCACCGCAAAGCGCTCGGCCGAGCCTTCTATGGCGACCGATGGGGTTGCGGGCAGGGGAAGGACGAAGTCTGTCATGCGCGGGTCTCTGCTTGGGATCTTGACGGCACATTTGACCGATTTGAACCGCCGGGCAAGGCATCAGCGTCCGCAAAAGCATCGGCTGCGCCTTGATTGTCGGATAAAGTCGGCTTCGCCTCCGGGGGTTAAGATGGCGATAGACTATTTGCCAATAAGCTGCCCATACCAGCGGGAGTATCCTGCCCAGGGAGGACTGAAACGAACACCATGACCGCAGTGAACGATCGCGCCCGGTTTCTGATCATCGACGACCATCCGTTGTTTCGCGAGGCGCTGCACAGCGCCGTGCAGATGGCGTACCCGGAAGTCGACACGGTGGAGGCGCGCTCGATCGCCGAGGCGCTCGATCTCCTGGGTGGGATAAAACCGTTCGATCTGGCGCTGCTCGATCTCAACATGCCTGATGTCCATGGCTTCGATGGACTGCTGCAACTCAGGACCCGCCATCCGCGGCTGCCGGTGGTCGTCGTCTCGGGCTATGAGGAGCCGAAGATCATCTCCGAGGCGTTGTCCTATGGCGCTGCCGGCTTCATCCCGAAATCGGCGCGCAAGAGCGATCTTGCCGCCGCCATCCGCTCAGTGATGGAGGGCGCGATCTATGTGCCGGAGACCTATGAGGGACAGCCGCCCGACGCCGACAGCGCCGACCGCGCCGATATGGTGCAGCGGCTGGCCAAACTGACGCCGCAGCAGCTGCGCGTGCTGCAGATGCTGCGCCAGGGCCTGCTGAACAAGCAGATCGCCTACGAGCTGCAGGTCGGCGAGACCACGGTCAAGGCGCATGTCTCGGAGATCCTGCGCAAGCTCAACGTCTACAGCCGCACGCAAGCGGTGATCGAGGTGTCGAAGCTGGACAATGCGGAGCTGTTTCGCGATCAGGCCGGGTTTTGATCTTTACCCTCCCCCTTGTGGGGAGGGTCGATCCGCGAAGCGGAGCGGGGTGGGGGAGCTTGGCGCTGCACCCCGCCCCGGCGTTGCGCGCCGACCCTCCCCATCGAGGGGAGGGTATGGGGCTCAAGCCAGCAAATGCGCCAGCAGCGCCCTTAGCTGCGCCGGTTTCAGCGGCTTGCGCATCAGTTCGATGCCGGCGGCGCGGGCTGCCTTGGCGACGGCCTCCGATCCGTCGGCGGTGACGATCAGCGCTGGCACGGCGCGGCCGAGATAGTCGCGGACTTCGGCTATTGTTGCGGTGCCGAGGTCGCCGTCGTCGAGATGCTGGTCGGCAATGACGATGTCGGGCACCCAGTCGGTGTCGCCAAGCAGGCTGACCGCAGCCTCGGTCGAGGTCGCGGCGCGCACCAGGCACTGCCAGCGCTCGAGCAGGAAGGTCATCGCCTGCAACACGTCGGCGTCATTTTCGACCAGCAGCACCTTGGTGCCGAACAGGCCGTAGCCGCGCGGCCGCTCCATCTCGGCAAGGCTGGCGATGGCGTCGGCGCTGGCGCCGATGCCGACCGGCACGTCGATGTGGAAGATGGTGCCGCGCCCGACCCTAGACGAGAACGTCACGGGATGACCGAGCGCGGCGGCCATGCGCCGCACGATGGCAAGGCCCAGGCCCAGCCCGCCGCCGGAGATCCCGGTGTCGGCTGGAATGGCGGAGCCGCGATGGAACTCCTCGAACACCGCCTCGCGCTGA
This sequence comes from Mesorhizobium sp. P160187, assembly GCF_057766425.1. Taxonomy (NCBI): domain Bacteria; kingdom Pseudomonadati; phylum Pseudomonadota; class Alphaproteobacteria; order Hyphomicrobiales; family Phyllobacteriaceae; genus Mesorhizobium; species Mesorhizobium sp. P160187. The sequence goes on along the minus strand of NZ_JBYMDX010000004.1, from coordinate 886,112 downwards.
TCCTCGGGAATGCCGCAGCCGGTGTCGGCGACATCGATGCGGATGGTGTCGCCGCGATGCCTGGTGCCGACCAGCACGCCGCCGGAGCGGGTGTAGCGCAGCGCGTTGGACAGGATGTTCTGCAGGATGCGGCGCAAGAGCGTGCGGTCCGAACGCACCACGGCGCTGACCGGGCGGAACTTCAGCGCCAGCCCCTTCATCTCGGCTACGGGCAGGAAATCCGACCGCAGCGAGGAAAACAGCGTCTCCAGATTGACATCGCCGATGTCGGGCTGGACCACGCCGGCATCGAGCTTGGAAATGTCGAGCAGCGTGCGCAACAGGTCTTCCATCGTCTCCAGCGAGCGCTCGACCTGGCGGACAAGTTTCTTGCCCTCGTCGCTGGTCTGCACTTCGGCCAGCGCCGAGACGGAGAGGTGGGCGGCGTTCAACGGCTGCAGCACGTCATGGCTGGCGGCGGCCAGGAACCTGGTCTTGGACAGGTTTGCCAGCTCGGCGTTTTCCTTGGCGGCGCTGAGGTCGATGTTCGACTGTTCCAGCCGGCGCAAGGTCGAGTGCAGTTCCTCGGTGCGCATACGCACGCGGTTTTCCAGTGAAATTGCGGTCTGGAACAGCGAGAAGGCGTTGCCCTGCTGGTCCATTGAGCGCTCGACGCGGCTGACCAGAGCGGCGTTGATCTTCTTCAGCCTGTCGACGTCGTTGATGTCCCTGAGCGGCATGGGCTATTCCGCCGCCTGGCGTTCGCCGAAAGCGATGCCGGTGAAGGTTTGGTTCAGATGCATCGAACGGTACTGTTCGCCATAGGTGCCGAAGCCGATGACATTGTTGACCCGGTAGAGCTCCGAAATGTCGCGGAAGACTTGGCGGTTGCGCGCATCGAGCCGGCGCAGCACGCAATCGAAGCCGAGGATCATGTCGATGCCGCCGAGCCGTTGCTCGACGTCGCGCAGTGCGGCGCGCGTCGATTCCACCATGTCCTTGGGCTGGGCGATGGACAGCACGACGCCGTCGTCTATGGCGCAAAAGAAAGACAGGGAACCGTCGGCATGCATCTTCTGGATCGAGCGGCAGTAATATTCGCCGCCCACTTTCACCACCACCGGGTGCGAGGCGAAGCTCATCGGCGTCAGGTTCTGCGCAACGATGCCGACCGAGGCTGCATATTCCTCAGCCGCGTTGGTGGCGTTGAATTCGCGCACGGTGCGGTGGTCTGGATCGGATGCCGTCACCACCAGCTTCTCGTCGGTTGGGATGAAATTGTCGGTCTTGAAGACATGGAACGGTATCTCGGTGGCGACCAGCACAATGATGGCGCTGTCGGACGCAACCTTGCCGTTTGAAATCAGCCTTGTGGTTTCGAATTTCAAATCGTCGCCCGCCGAACCGCCGATCAGCGGGATGTCGTCGAGCCCCCAATGGATGGCCGAGGTCACCGCTTCCTCTGCAAAGGACAGCCCGTCGATGAAGCAGAGCGCGAAAGTGCTTTTGGCATGGCAACTGCCGGTGCGTCCGCGCAGCAACCGCCGCAAGCCCTCGACTTCATCAGTGATCCTGTCCATTCCCGACGAGGAGAGATTGTCGACCATGGTGCTGACCGCCGAAAACGACGCGGAGGGAAAGAGCAGCGCCAGCACATGGCCTTCCTCCAGGCCCTGGGGGGTAATCTCGCCGGCGGTCGAGCAGGCGGCGTAGGCCAGCGTCGGCGCGTGGGTCTTCAGCCCTTGCGAAAGGACGCTCGCGTCAAACAGGCTCTGGGAGAAGAACAGCAGGGCAAAGCCGGCATCGATGGCTGCGGCCTCGACGGCGACCGCCAGGGCGAATGCATCGGCGTCGGGCTCGTCGGTGGTGAGCGCCGACAGACCGGATGCATAGCTCGTCCGTGAACTGGCCAGAGGCTTCCTCCCGATATCCTCCGACGCTTCCTGCGCGCGCCCGTTTTTATGTCTCTCGGCGCGCTGGCGTCGAGGGCATTGTTGCCCCCTATTCGCTCTTTAGCAATGGGGCGGACAGGCCCATGATTTTCGTTTTCTCCATGACCGAAAGTACAATGAGCGCCGTGTGTTTTTTGCGCTTTGTGCAGTGTACCAATAGCGCATGGCCGAGCGCCAAAGCCGCATCGGCAGCATGACTACCAAGGTCATACCCAGGGAGGATGCATGTCGGACGTTTCGTTTGTCGTGAACGGAAAACGGATCAGCGGCGCTGCCGAGGACCGAACGCTTCTGGTTCATTTCCTGCGCGAAAATCTTGGTCTCACCGGAACGCATGTCGGTTGTGACACCTCTCAATGCGGCGCCTGCGTCGTGCATGTCGACGGCAAGGCGGTGAAGTCCTGTTCGATGCTGGCCGTGCAGGCCTCCGGGTCGACCGTGGTGACGATCGAAGGGCTTGCCAATGGCGGCGACCTGCATCCGATGCAGGCCGCGTTCAAGGAACATCATGGGCTGCAATGCGGCTTCTGCACGCCGGGCATGATCATGACGGCGACCGACATGATCGCGCGCCATCCCGAAGGCCTTGACGAGGCGACGGTGCGCGCCGAGCTCGAAGGCAACATCTGCCGCTGCACCGGCTACCACAACATCGTCAAGGCGATCCTCGCCGCATCGCAGACGATGGCGAAGGTGCCGAAGGGCAGGGCGAAACAGGCAGCGTAAGAAAGAAGCGAATAGCGAATAGGGAGTAGCGAGTAGTCGGTTTAGCCGAACCGCTCCGAGCACAATTCCTACTCACTAATCACTATTCGCCACTCACTATTCGCTATTCCGGAGGAATTCCTATGGGCATTGAAGGTATCGGCGCTCGGGTCGTGCGCAAGGAAGACAAACGCTTCATCACCGGCGCCGGCCGCTATGTCGACGACATGGTGGTTCCCGGCATGAAGCATGCCGCTTTCGTGCGCAGCCCGCACGCGCATGCTCAGATCAAGAAGATCGACGTCAGACGAGCGCAGGCGATGCCCGGCGTCATCGGCGTCTTGACCGGCAAGGAGCTCAAGGCCGACGGCATCGGCAACCTGATCTGCGGCTGGATGATCCATTCCAAGGACGGCTCGCCGATGAAGATGGGCGCGTGGTCGCCGCTGGCCGTCGACAAGGTGCGCTATGTCGGCGACGCGGTCGTCATCGTGGTGGCGGAAACCAAGGGCCAGGCCCGCGACGCGGCCGAAGCGGTCGAGATCACCTACAAGGAATTGAAGGCGGTGGTCGATGCCACCAAGGCGCTGCAAAAAGGTGCGCCGCAGGTCCATGCCGAAGCCGAGGACAATCTTATCTTCGACTGGGAGATCGGCGATGCCAAGGCGACCGACGCGGCGATCCAGGCGGCGGCCCATGTCACCCGCATGAAGATCGTCAACAACCGGCTGGTTCCCAACGCCATGGAGCCGCGCGCGGCCCTTGGCCATTACGACAAGGCCGAGGACCATTTTACCTGCTGGACGACGTCGCAGAACCCGCATGTCGCGCGGCTAGTGATGAGCGCCTTCTACAATGTCGCGCCGGAAAACAAGCTGCGCGTCATTGCGCCCGATGTCGGCGGCGGCTTCGGCTCGAAGATCTACATCTATCCCGAAGAGATCGTCTGCCTGTGGGCGTCCAAGAAAACCGGCGTCCCGGTCAAATGGGTCGCCGACCGCACCGAAAGCTTCCTCACCGACGCACATGGCCGCGACCATGTCTCGACGGTCGAAATGGCGTTCGACAAGAACAACAAGATCACCGGCTTCAAAGTCGACACCATCGCCAATCTCGGCGCCTACATGTCGCTGTTCTCGTCTTGCGTGCCGACCTATCTCTACGCGACGCTGCTGTCGGGCCAGTACAACATCCCGACGATCCACGCCAATGTGCGCACCGTCTACACCAACACGGCACCCGTCGATGCCTATCGCGGGGCAGGGCGGCCGGAAGCCACGTATCTGCTCGAACGGACAATGGAGACCGCCGCGCGTGAACTCGGGGTCTCTCCGGCGGAGTTGCGGCGCATCAATTTCATCACCGAGTTTCCGCACCAGACGCCGGTCATCATGAACTATGACGCCGGCGACTATGGAGCTTCACTCGATGCGGCGACACAGGCGTCCGACTATGCCGGCTTTGCCAAGCGCAAAGCGGCGGCCGCCAGCCAGGGCAGACTGCGCGGCATCGGCATGAGCTGTTACATCGAGGCCTGCGGCATCGCGCCGTCGGCGGCGGTCGGCTCGCTCGGCGCCGGCGTCGGCCTGTGGGAATCGGCCGAAGTGCGGGTCAATGCCGTCGGCACGATCGAGGTGCTGACCGGCTCGCACAGTCATGGCCAGGGCCATGAGACGACCTTCGCGCAACTCGTCAACCAGCGTTTTGGCGTGCCACTGGACTCGGTGTCGATCGTCCATGGCGACACCGACAAGGTGCAGATGGGTATGGGCACCTACGGTTCGCGCTCGGGCGCGGTCGGCATGTCGGCAATCGCCAAGGCGCTCGACAAGGTCGAGGCCAAGGCCAAGAAAATCGCCGCCCATCTGCTCGAGGCCGACGAGGGCGACATCGTCATCGAGAATGGCGAGGTCAAGGTTGCCGGCACCGACAAGAGCCTGCCCTGGTTCCAGGTGGCGCTTGCCGCCTACACCGCCCACAATCTGCCGGCAGGCATGGAGCCGGGACTGAAGGAAACCGCCTTCTACGATCCGGCGAACTTCACTTTCCCAGCCGGCTGCTACATCTGCGAGGTCGAGATCGATCCGGAAACCGGCACGACCGAGATCGTCCAGTTCGTCGCCGCGGACGATTTCGGCAACATCATCAACCCGATGATCGTCGAGGGCCAGGTGCATGGCGGCATCGCCCAGGGCATCGGCCAGGCGCTGCTGGAAGGCGCTCACTATGACGATAGCGGGCAGCTTTTGACGGCGAGCTACATGGACTACACCATGCCCCGCGCGGACGACCTGCCGTCATTCAAGGTGTCGACCTCGAACACGCCGTGTCCGAGCAATCCGCTCGGCATCAAGGGCTGTGGCGAGGCCGGCGCCATCGGCTCGCCGCCAGCGGTCATCAACGCCATCACCGACGCTTTGGGGATTGTGGACATCGCCATGCCGGCCTCGCCGTCGACGGTGTGGGCGGCGATTAGGGCGAAGAAATGAGTGAGTAGGGAGTAGTGAGTAGGGAATTGGCATTACCGGAGATGACAGCGTCCTTATTCCCTACTCCCTACTCACTACTCACTACTGCCTAACCACTTCAGGGGAGGATCCCATGTACGCAGTCAACTACCACCGCGCCGCCTCGGTCGTCGACGCCGCCAAGCTGGTGAAGAGCGGCGACGCCACGCTTTTGTCAGGCGGCATGACGCTGATCCCGGCGATGAAGACGCGGCTCGCCGCACCGTCCGACCTGATCGACCTGTCGCGGATCAGGGAGCTGCAAGGCGTCAAGGTGTCGGGCAAGACCGTCACCATCGGCGCCGCCACAACCCATTACGACGTCGCCAATGACGAGAAGCTGCGGAAGGCCTGTCCGGCGCTTGCGCACCTTGCGTCGCTGATTGGCGATCCGGCGGTGCGCCACAAGGGCACGATCGGCGGCTCGGTCGCCAACAACGACCCAGCCGCCGATTATCCGGCGGCGCTCTTGGCGCTGGGCGCCACCATCGTCACCAACAAGCGCGAGATTTCAGCCGCGAAATTCTTCACCGGCCTGTTCGAAACGGCGCTGAAAGAAGGCGAGATCATCACCGCGGTGAGTTTTACCGCGCCGGCCAAGGCTGCTTACGAAAAATTCCGCAACCCGGCCTCGCGCTATGCGATTGTCGGCGTGTTCGTGGCCAAGGGCAAGGACGGGGTCAGCGTTGCCGTTACCGGTGCCGGCGATGACGGCGTGTTCCGCTCGAAGGAGATCGAAGCCGCACTGGCGAAAAATTTTGCCGCATCGGCGCTCGACGGCGTGAAAGTGCCGGCGAAGAATTTGATGACCGACCTCCACGCTTCGGCCGAATACCGTGCCAATTTGATCGCCGTGATGGCGAAGCGCGCGGTGGCGGCAGCCAACGCCTGACATCATAAGCTACTGACAAGGAAAGGGGCCATCGCGGCCCCTTTGTTCGTCTGCGGCGGGCTGTAACTGCCAGGCCTTGCGGGTTCGCTGCCACGCGCAAATCCGTTGTTTCAGGTAATTCCCGTGCAAGAACAGGCGCATACTTCCCAAGGGACTGCCCAGCCCCATTCTCGCACTTGCACAATCTGATATTGCACTGCAATATGTATAGCTAGGCGGAACACGGGGTGGATTCTGCGCGCGGCGGTGTGAGCTGCGCCAAGATCTTGCGTCGTAGAGGATCGGCATGGCCGACATTTCCGCAGCGTCCGTTGCCTTGCCGCGGACGGCAGCCGACCAGAATGCTAGAGCAAGACTGGCCTATCTCGACGGCTGGCGCGGGCTTTCGATCGCATTGGTGCTGATCGGCCATTTCTTCCCCGTTCCCGGGATCAATCTCGGCGTGCTCGGCGTCGAGTTCTTCTTCGTGCTCTCAGGCCGGCTGATGGGCGAGATCCTTTTCATCGAACGCTTTCCGCTGAAAAAATCTTCAAGCGCCGCTTTTCGCGCATCTATCCCGCGCTGCTGGTGTTCGTGATATCAGCCATGATCGGGCTCTCCGGCACCTTCATCGCCTTCAGATGGAAGGCGGCGCTGACGGCGCTGACATTCACCTACAACTATGCCGGAATTCTCATCACCCGCGCCGGCGCGCTCGACCACATCTGGTCGCTATGCGTGGAAGAGCATGCCTACATCATCCTGGCGCTGATCAGCGTGGTGGTGACCGGGCGGGGCAGTGTCGTTCGGCTGCTGGTGACGCTGTCGCTGCTGGCGATGGCCAATGGCGCCATTTCGTACTGGGTACTCGGCATGGATTACGAGCACAGCTATTGGCGCACCGACGTGCATATCGCCTCGATCCTGCTGTCGGCATCGATCTGCCTGCTCAGGCACGATGACCGGCTGCCGGCATTCCTGAAGGGTCCCTATGTCAGTCTGGTGTCGGCGGCCGCCGCCATTCTGCTGTTCCTCGATCCGGTGCCGACGCCGGTCCACTATCTCCTGGCGGTGCCCTTGCTGGCGCTTGCCGTCAATACGCTGGACACCAGCAGCTGGCATCTGACCGGCCTGCTTTCATCCAGGCCGATGGTGATGATCGGGCTGTGGTCGTACTCGCTCTATCTCTGGCAACAGGCCTTCTACAAATTCGTCGCCGAGCAGGGCAGTGCGCCGATCCCGATGCTGGCGGCTGTCTTCGCCTGTGCATTATGCAGCTACTATCTGGTCGAGAAGCCCGCGCGGGCCTGGCTGAACCGGAATTGGTGAGGGCTACGGACTCCTAATCTTATGCCGCCGTGGCGATCTGCTTGCCGATCATCAGCCAGCGACCCATCAGCCGGCGATCTCCTTGAGGTAGTAGCGCACCGCCTTCTTGCCGCCATGGATCACCGCGTCACCGACCTCGGCAAAGCCAAGCGCCGCATGGAAGGCGTCCGAAGCCGGATTGGGAGGTTCGACATTGACCTCGCAGGTGACGATGCTGTGGCCCGCGCGTGCGACTTCCCCGAACAGATCCTCGTAGAGCCGGCGGGCATGGCCGCGGCCGCGCGCTTGCGCCGCGACGACGACGCGGTCGACATAGACGAAGCGTGGATAGCGCTCGCGGAACCAGAGGAAATTCGGGCTGTCGTAGGCCGCATTCTGGTCGAAGGTCATGATGAAGGCTTCGAGCGTGCCGATGCGCCTGACGTAAAACGCTTCGCCAAGCAGGAAAGACAGCCGTTCGGGCTCGAGCCATGACAGTTCGGCGGCGTGCTCATTGTTGAGTGCGAGGATGGCCGCTTCGTCCTGAGGCGAGACACGGCTGATCGGCGACGGCCCAGTCACGGCTTCGCTCATCATGCTCTGGCCGCCGCAATCGTCGCGGCAACCAGCGCCCCATCGGTGACTGTGGTGCGGTATTCGCGGTCCAGATCGCCGCCGCCCATGCCGACTTGCGGGTTGCGGTAGGCCATGGCGCTCGGTACGTCCTTGAGCGCGGCGAAATGCAGTTCCGTCAGCCCGGTTGATGCCAGCACCCCGGCGATGTTTTCGGGGTCCAGCGCGCCGCAGCCGAGGATGATGATGCGGCCGTCGGCCTGGCGGACGAGATCCGCCAACAGGCCGGCGCCTTCCACCGCGGTGTCCCTCTGGCCGCTGGTCAGCACCCGGCCGACCTTGCAGCGGATCAGCGCTTCCAGCGCCTCGGCCGGGTCGCGCGTCATGTCGAAGGCGCGGTGGCAGGTGACGGCGAGCGGACCGGCGGCATCGACCAGCGCGCCCATGCGGGTTTCATCGATGGTGCCGTCGGCATTGAGGCAACCGACGACGACACCGGCGACGCCGAGGTCACGAAGCGCTGCGACATCGGCGAGCATCGAGCTGTATTCGGCCTCGCTGTAGAGGAAATCGCCGCCGCGCGGCCGCACGATGACATGGAAGGGAATGGTCGCGCTCTCGAGTGCGGCGCGCACCGTGCCGAGGCTGGGCGTGATGCCGCCTTCGACCAGGCTGGCGCAGAGCTCGACCCGGTCGGCGCCGGCGGCCTGCGCGGCCAGCAGTCCATCGATGCCTTCGACGCAGATTTCGATCAGGGGGCGAGCATTTCCTGCCAAGGGGCGATCCTTCATGATTGCATGACGGCCAGCCCTAGCATCGGCTCGGTTGGTGGGGAAGCCGGAACAGCCAGTCGCTGCTTGGGCCAGCCCGGCAACCCTGCCTAGGTCCGTAGCGAGAGATCTATTGTTTCTGCAGCACCGTGTTCTTGGCGCCTTGTTCGACCTGGTCGATGACCAGCAGCTTGACCGGGGCGTCGCCGATGTTGGTGGCCTGGTGCCATTGGCCGATCATCTCGATGATGAAATCGCCCGTCTTGTAGGTGTTGCTGTTGCCGGTCTCGACATTCGTCACTTTGAGTGTCCCGGCCTCGACATAGGCGTAGCGGGCAAACGGGTGCTTGTGCACCGGCAGAGTGGCGCCGACCGCAATGTCATAGGTTGAAACCAGGACCTGGACATTTTTCTGCGGCAGCACGATCGGCTGACCGGACGCCGTCTGGCTGCGATCGGCAAGCGGTGTGACGACAACCGGCGGGATGGTACTGTCCAGCGCCCGAGCGGGGTTTGCAGATAGCGCTGCCGCGAACAGCAGCATCGATGCCAGGATCTTTCGCATGGTTCCTCCAGGTTTTACCGCCACCGCGCGGCGCGACGCCAAAGTTCGAACTCTCGTCAGTTACTGGAGACACAACGTCATCCGCCGGTGCCGTCGTCCATCATCGTATTCGTGAGCGCTTCATAGATGTTGCTGCATACCTGAGACCGCGGACAGTGTTTTACGATGAATGCCGGCACGACAGTCAGTGCGGCGGCGATCAGGATTTGCAGGAAGAGAGGAGCAGGCTCGAAGCGTTTGCCAAGCAAGGCTCGGCAAGCGAAGTAGAGACTTTGAGCCAGGCATGCCCAGACAAGGACATGCAACAGCGTGCTCGTTGCTCGGGCATAGGGCGTTATGTATCCGTCGGGAAAGCCGACCATGCCGAGGTCGACGAGCCACTGCAGAGCCAGAACGCAGGACAGGCATGCCCACAGAAAGAGCGCCACGCGGATGGCCGGGATTTTGCTGCGATCAACGCTCATATGCAATCGAAGCACAACTGCGTGCTGCCTTCCAGAGCGGCTGCTGCGTGGCTTGGAGTATCGCCTATTTCAGAGTGCGCAGCGTGATCGAATAGCGGTGCCCGGCGACCGGCGGAATGCTGTGCTCCCACTCGTGGCGCGCCGGACCGTCCATGAGATAGAGGGACCTCGGTTCGACCTCGATCGTCTCGCGATCCCATTTCGAGCCTTTTTTGCGGCGCAGCCGAAAGCTGCAGGGCGCCAGCAGCGAGACGCCGGCGACGAGATCGAAATGCGGCTTGTCGCGATGCCAACCTATGCCCGCGCCCGGCCGATACTCGTTGATGAGCACTTGCGCGAATTCCGTGGCCTGCCTGCCGGCAAAATCCGCGACCTTGTCGCGAAGCGGCAGCAGGAATTTCGGGATGGGCGGCGCTTCGACGACCTGTCGCCGGTCATAGTCGTAGCGCCAGCCGAAGCCGGCGACCAGCCGGTTGGCAATATGGCCATGGAAATCGAACGGCTTGAAGGACAGTTCATTGAGGTGACGGACCAGTTCCGCCTCTTCGTCCGTTGTGATCAGGCTAGGCCGGTAAGAAAATCCTTCCGGCAGCGTGTCGGCCGCGCCGAAGAGATCGCCCTGGCTGGCATACGCTGTTGTACTGGATTTCGTCTGTGACATCTGACGGAGAGATAGGAAGCCTCGCGGCCCGGGCAAGATTTTCGGCGTTGTGGTGCGCCTCCCTGACGGAACCTCCGCATCGTTGCGGCATTACGCATGTTCGAAGCAGGATTTGGGGCGAAAGATTTGGGGACGAAGCAGGATTTTCGACATGCCGTCCACTGCCATTCGCAACACCCACTACGACCCGTCGACGAAAATCCTCTCGGTCTGGTTCGTCCCGAGCGGAGCCCGCTACGACTATGAAGAGGTCGAGCCCGAGACCTATGCGGCGTTCCGCGCCGCCTTCTCGAAAGGGCAATTTTTCAACGAGTTCATACGCGATCGCTACCGGTTTCACCTGGTTGAAGAAGGACGCCGGCGCGTGACTGGATCCTGAAGGCGCTACGAGAACTCGCGGCGCAGGGATAGTTTTCGGGCTGGGAAGGAAGACCAGGGACCCAGGCAGGCCCGCCACGTGCGAGCGGAATGCCAAACAGACGACCGCATGGCCGCATCAAAGCCCTGTTCAACTCCTCAATCCGTGGTAAGGTGATTATACCAGTCAATAACATGACGATCGGCGCGGCCGTCGTTTAAAGCGGGAGTAGGGATAGATGACGACGATTGCGCTGCTCGGTGCCGGCGGCAAAATGGGCTACCGACTGTCGACCAATTTTCGCGGATCGCCCTACACGGTACGCCATGTCGAGGTCAGCGAGGCCGGCCGCGAGCGGCTGAAGACCGGACTGGGCTTCGACGCGGTCAGTGCCGATGCGGCGCTCGACGGGGCGGATATCGTCATCCTGGCCGTTCCCGACACGCATATCGGCAAGGTGGCGGCTGATATCGAGAGCAAACTGGCGCCAGGCACAATGGTGATAGTGCTCGATGCGGCCGCACCCTTCGCCGGCCATCTGCCCAACCGGCCGGACCTGACCTATTTCGTCACCCATCCCTGTCATCCGCCGATCTTCAACGACGAGACCGACATGGCGGCCAAGAAGGATTATTTTGGCGGCGTCAAGGCCAAGCAGCATATGGTCAGCGCGCTGATGCAGGGGCCGGAAGCGGACTACGCCAAGGGCGAGGCGGTCGCAAAAATCATCTGGGCGCCGGTCATGCGCTCGCACCGTGTCACCGTCGAACAGATGGCGCTGCTGGAGCCCGGTCTATCGGAGACGGTGTGCGCGTCACTGCTTGTCGTCATGAAGGAAGCCGTCGACGAGGTCGTCGCGCGAGGCGTCGACCAACAGGCGGCGCTCGACTTCCTGCTCGGCCACATGAACGTGCTCGGCGCCGTGATTTTCGGCGAGACCAAGGGCGTATTCTCGGATGCCTGCAACAAGGCGATCGAATTCGGCAAGCCGGTGCTGATGCGCGACGACTGGAAGCGGGTGTTCGAACCGGAAGAGATCGCCGCGAGCATTCGGCGCATTACCTGAGAAAGGCCGAGTCGGGCGCTTGCCGGAGTGCCTCGGTGGCTCGACACACCCGCCATGACACCCAACTGTTTTTGCTCAGTGGGCACATGTCACCTCGATTAGTGATTGACTCATCATACCAGTTGGCTTAGCTGTTGATGGCTTGGGCAAGGGTTCGCGGGAAGTACGAAGCCTGGACGAGTGGAGGGACGGCGGGGGCGCAACGATCCGTCAGGTGGGAAGCCGGCAACGGCATTTCAGCCCGAACCGATCAGCGGCCCGCGCTGCGCGACGAATTCGAATGCAGGGGCCTTGATTGATCAGGCAATTTTTCAAACGGGAGGACATCATGAAACTCACACGCAGAATGACACTTGCGGCGTTCGCCGGCATGCTGGCGCTTGGCACGGCGGCGCCCGCCTATGCGGCCGACCTCATTGCCATCATCACGCCCTCGCATGACAATCCGTTCTTCAAGGCGGAAGCCGTCGGCGCCGAAGCCAAGGCCAAGGAACTCGGCTACGAAGCGCTTGTGCTCGTCCATGACGACGACGCCAACAAGCAATCCGAATTGATCGATACGGCGATCGGTCGCGGCGCCAAGGCGATCATCCTCGACAATGCCGGCGCCGACGCCACCGTCGCTGCCGTGCAGAAGGCCAAGGACGCAGGCGTGCCGTCGTTCCTGATCGATCGCGAGATCAACGCCACCGGCGTCGCCGTGGCTCAGATCGTCTCCAACAACTACCAGGGCGCCCAGCTCGGCGCGCAGGAGTTCGTCAAGCTGATGGGCGAGAAGGGCAATTTCGTCGAGCTGGTCGGCAAGGAATCCGATACCAATGCCGGCATTCGCTCGAAGGGCTATCATGACGTCATCGACGATTATCCGGACCTGAAGATGGTCGCCCAGCAATCGGCCAACTGGAGCCAGACGGAAGCCTATTCCAAGATGGAATCGATCCTGCAGGCCAACCCGGATATCAAGGGCGTCATCTCCGGCAACGACACGATGGCCATGGGCGCGTATGCGGCGCTGGTTGCGGCGAACCGCAAGGACGTCATCGTCGTCGGTTTCGACGGATCCAACGACGTGCGCGATTCGATCACCGCGGGCGGCATCAAGGCAACCGTCCTGCAGCCGGCCTATGCGCAGGCGCAGATGGCGGTCGAGCAGGCCAACGACTTCATCAAGAACAAGAAGTCGCCGGCCAAGGAAAAGCAGCTGATGGACTGCGTTCTGGTCAATGGTGACAATGCTGCCAAGCTGGAAACGTTTGCGCTGACCAACTGAGCCGGCGTGACATGAACAGCGAGGGGCGACCCAAGGGTCGTCCCTCGTCGGCATTTTCCGTGGGTATTGATCACATGCTCAACAAGCCATCATGCTGAACAACAAGCCGACCTGGCCGATCCTTGCCGTGATACTCGGCATCAGCTTGACCGCCTGCAAGATCCTCCCGACCCCTTCGGGGGGCAGCGGCAATGCCGCCGTCTTCAATCCGGACAAGATGGTCGAGGAGATCTGGGCCGCGAAGGTCGTGCCTTACCTCCAGCAGAAGGCCGGGCCGTTTGCCGAGGTCCACGCTCTGGCGAAAACCGATCCTGCTTCCGCTGGCGCCAAATATGGCAATCCGAACAAGCAGGCGAATTCGCCGTGGACCTTCGCGGTTCGCGTCGAGGGCAAGATCATCGCAGCCAACACGGCGTCACGCGCGGCAACGATGGATATCGATGTCGACGGCGACGGCAAGGCCGATGCGCGTGTGCAAATCGGACCGGCGATGCGGGGAACCGCGCTGCGCGACAGTCTCGATTTCATCCAGTTCAACGACTTTACCAACCAGATCGACTTCGCCCAGTTCGGCAAGGCGTTCAACGCCTATGCCGTCAAGGCCGTGCTTGCCAAACTGCCGCGTGACGCGCTGGAAGGCCGGACCGCCAAGGTCCTCGGCGCCTATACGCTCGAAAACGGCCAGGACCTGCCGCTGGTGACGCCGGCGGAGGCAGAAATCGGGCCGAAGCCATGAGCGCTGCGGTTGCTCACGATGTCGTCTTGAAGCTGGAGGACGTCTCCAAGGTCTATTCCGGCACCGTCGCGGTCAAGCGCGCGAATTTCGAGGTGCGCAAGGGCGCCGTCAATGTGCTGGTCGGCGAAAACGGCGCCGGCAAATCGACGCTGATGAAGATTATCGCCGGCGTCGAACAGCCGACGCTCGGCCGGATCCTCCTGGAAGGTGAGGAGGTCTCCTTCTCGTCATCGGGCGACGCGGTGAACCGCGGCATCGGCATGGTGTTCCAAGAGCTGAACCTGTTTGGCAATATGACCGTCGCCGAGAACATCTTCGCCACGCGCGAGATCACCAACCGGTTTCGCAAGATCGACCGCAAGGAGCAGGAGCGCCGTGCGGCCCAATTTCTCGAACGCCTGCAGGCCGGGATAAGGCCCGACATGCTGGTCGAGGATCTGCGCATCGGCCAGCAGCAGCTGGTCGAGATCGCCAAGGCGGTTTCGCTCGATGCACGCATCCTGATCATGGACGAGCCGACCTCGGCGCTGAGTGCGGCGGAAGTCGAGATCCTGTTCAAGGTGATCGCCGACCTCAAGGCGCGCGGCGTGGCCATCGTCTACATCTCGCACCGGCTGGAAGAACTGATCCGCATCGGCGACTACATCACCGTGCTGCGCGATGGACACATCACCGGCCAGGAAGAGATGAAAAACGTCGACACGCGGTGGATCGTGCGGCAGATGATCGGCTCCGACGCCAAGGATTTCGCCAAGGCCGACGGCCATGTTCCCGGCGGAGAGATATTCCGCGCCGAGGACATCTGCCTGCCGCGCGCGACCGGCGGACTGGCGGTCGATCACGTTTCGCTGTCGCTGCGCGCCGGCGAGATACTCGGCATATACGGCCTGATGGGCGCCGGGCGAAGCGAGCTGTTCGACTGCATCATGGGCCGCCATGGCCAGGCGACCGGCGCGATCTTCATCGCCGGCAAGAAGGTCAAGGAGCGGGACACGACGCGGCGCATCCGGCGCGGGCTGGCGCTGATCCCCGAAGACCGCCAACGCGAAGGGCTGGTGTCGATCCTCTCCGTCGCCAGCAATCTGACGCTGGCCAGCCTGTCGCGCTTTGTCCGCCTGTTCCACATCAGTGGCGGCCAGGAGAAGCAGGCGGTGACGCAGATGGTGCGGGAACTGGCGATCAAGGTTGCCGACCCGGCGCAGGAGGTCTCGTCGCTGTCGGGCGGCAACCAGCAAAAGGTGGTGATCGGCAAGGCGCTGCTCACCGGGCCGAAGGTGCTGCTGATGGACGAGCCGAGCCGTGGCATCGATGTCGGCGCCAAGGCCGACGTCTTCCGCACCATGCGCAAACTGTCGCGCGATGGGCTCGGTATTCTGTTCGCCACCTCCGATCTCGATGAGGTGATGGCGCTGTCCGACCGGATCGCGGTGATGAGCAATGGAAAACTGACCGGCATGTTCGATCGCGCCGAGGCGACGGAGGCAGCCCTTGTCGCCGCCTCGGCACTTGGCCACGGACCGGCTCCGCACACGGAGAACCCATGACTGACATCCCGGCCAAGGCGGCTGTCTCCTCCGTTTCGAGCGGCTCGCTGCTGCTGACGCTGATGAAGGCGAGGACCTTCATCGCGCTGATCGCCGTCTTGGTCTTCTTCTCGATCGCGGCGCCGAATTTCCTGTCGACCGCCAACCTGATCCTGATGTCGAAACATGTGGCGCTGAACGCCTTCCTCGCCATGGGCATGACCTTCGTCATCATCACCGGCGGCATCGATCTCTCAGTCGGCTCGATCGTCGGCCTGTGCGGCATGGTCGCCGGCTATCTCGTGCTCAACGGCATCGACCTGCAATTCGGCTACACCATCTATTTCAACGTCGTCGAGATCGCGCTGATCACGCTGGCGGTTGGCATATTGATCGGCGCCGTCAACGGATTGCTGATCACCAGGCTGAACGTCGCGCCGTTCATCGCCACACTCGGCGTGCTCTATGTCGCGCGCGGCCTGGCGTTGCTGTCGTCGGACGGCCGCACCTTCCCCAACCTCGTCGGCAAGCCGGAGCTTGGCACCACCGGGTTTGGTTTCCTCGGCGCCGGGCGGCTGCTCGGCCTGCCGGTGGCGATCTGGATCCTGATCGTTGTTGCGCTGGTTGCGGCATATCTCGCCAAATACACGCCGCTCGGCCGCCACATCTTCGCCGTCGGCGGCAATGAACGGGCGTCGCGAATTTCGGGCGTTCGTGTCAACGTGGTGAAAATGTTCGTCTACATGTTCTCCGGCTTTTGCGCGGCGATCGTCGGTCTGATCATCTCGTCCGAACTGATGGCTTCGCACCCGGCAACGGGCGAAAGTTTCGAGCTCAACGCCATCGCGGCGGCAGTGCTCGGCGGCACCTCGATGTCAGGTGGGCGCGGCACGATCGGCGGCACCATTGTCGGCGCCTTCGTCATCGGCATTCTTTCGGACGGGTTGGTGATGATGGGCGTGAGTTCCTTCTGGCAGATGGTGATCAAGGGCCTTGTCATCATCGTCGCCGTCGTCGTCGACCAGGCGCAGCGCCGGCTGCAGAGCCGGGTGACGTTGATGCAGATGGCTAAGGCAGGCTGAGCATGGCGGAGTTGCGGGGAGGGCTCATCGGCTGCGGCTTCTTTGCCATCAACCAGATGCATGCCTGGCGCGACATTGAAGGCGCCGCGATGGTCGCCATTTGCGACCGCGACCCGGAGCGGCTGCGCATCATCGGCGACCAGTTCGGCATTGCGAAGCGCTACACCGACGCGGCAGAGATGTTTGCAAGCGAAAGCCTCGACTTCGTCGATATCGCCACTACCGTTCCCAGCCATCGTCCGCTGGTCGAGATGGCGGCGCTGCACCGTGTGCCGGTGATTTGCCAAAAGCCGTTCGCGCCGACGCTTGCCGACGCCAAGGCGATGGTGAGGGCCTGCGTGGAAGCCGGCGTACCGCTGATGGTGCATGAGAATTTTCGCTGGCAGTCGGCGATCCAGGCGGTGCGTGCCGTGCTCGACAGCGGCGAGATCGGCACGCCGTTCTTCGGGCGCATCTCCTTCCGCTCTGCCTATGACGTGTTTTCCGGCCAGCCCTATCTCGCCAAGGGAAAGCGCTTCATCATCGAGGACCTCGGTATCCACAGTCTCGACATCGCCCGTTTTCTACTGGGCGACGTGTCGACGATCACGACGCGAACCGCGCGCATCAACCCCGGCATCGCGGGCGAAGATGTCGCGACGATGCTGATGGACCACAAGAGCGGGGCGACGTCAGTGGTCGACTGTAGCTACGCGACGAAGCTCGCCACCGAACCGTTTCCCGAAACGCTTATCGAGATCGACGGCAGCGACGGCACGATCCGCTTGGCGCAGGGATATCGGCTCACCGTCACCGGCAGGAGCGGCACGAAGATCACCGACGTTTCGCCGCCCGTACTCGCCTGGGCATCGCGCCCATGGCACAACATCCAGGAGAGCGTCGTCGCCATCCAGCAGCACTGGGTCGACTGCCTGGCAAAGGGAACCGAGCCGGCGACCTCGGGCGCCGACAATCTCAAGACATTCGCGCTGGTCGAGGCGGCCTATCTGGGCGCCGCGAGCCACGAACCTGTCCACCTGGATGGCTTGCTGACATGACAGCCGACGCCTTCCTCCTATACGGCACACGCGTGGTCGAGGCCGAGCCGGTTAGGCTGAGTGCGGGCTTGCTCAGCGCCGACTTTGTCAACGGCAGCCTGCGCACCATCCGTTACGGCGGCATCGAAGTGCTGCGCGCCATCGCCTACATCGTGCGCGACCGCGACTGGGGCACCTATGAACCGGCGCTGGCGGACCTTGCCGTCGATCAGGACGCCGACAGCTTCTCCGTCAGCTACTCCGCAACTTGCTTAGCACCGGGCGGAAGCCGGCTCGACTTTCGCGCTACGATCAAGGGCTCCGCCAACGGTCACCTAGTGTTCGACGTTAGCGCGGTCCCTGAAAGCGATTTCGAGACCAATCGCTGCGGTTTTTGCGTCCTGCATCCGATCGCCGGCCTCGCCGGCAGCCCGGTCACGGTCGAGCATACTGACGGAAGCGTGGTGGCGACGAAACTGCCGCTGTTGATCGATCCCTGGCAGCCTTTCAAGGATTTGCGCGCGATCACCCATGAGGTCCGGCCGGGCATCACTGCCGAATGCCGGATGGAGGGCGACACTTTCGAGATGGAGGACCAGCGCAACTGGTCGGACGCGTCCTACAAGACCTATGTGCGGCCACTGGCGCTGCCTTGGCCCTATGTGCTGCCGGCCGGCCAAACTGTAAGCCAGACGGTCAGCCTGCGCATCACCGGCGAGGGGGGAATGCCGGCCGCAGCATCTGCCGCCGAACCGGTCAGCGTCGAACTCGGCGAGACCGGGCAGAGGCTGCCGGATCTCGGCGTGATCATCTACCCGGATGAGGTCGAAGCAGCGCTCGCAAATCTTTCGACATTGACCGAACTCGGCCCGCAGCAACTTGTCTTCCACTACGATCCGACGCGCGGCCACGGTCTCGAAGCATTGCAGTCTTATGCAAGGCTCACCGCCGCCTATCCGGTGCAGACGACGCTGGAATGCGTTGTTGCCTGCGCGGGCGACCTCGATGCCGAGCTGTCAGGCGTTGCCGACATGGTGCGTCAAGCCGGGTTGAAGCTTTCGGCCATTGCCGTCTCGCCTTCGGTTGACCGGCAGTCGACACCGCCGGGCAGTGCGTGGCCGGACTGTCCGCCGCTCGAAGACGTCTATGACGCGGCGCGGCGCGCCTTTCCCGATATCCGGCTTGGTGGCGGCATGTTCAGCTATTTCACCGAACTCAACCGCAAGCGCGTGCCGGGGGGCCTGCTCGATTTCGTCACTCACTGCACGTGCCCGATCGTGCACGCCGCCGACGATCTCAGCGTCATGCAGTCGCTGGAGGCGCTGCCCTCCATAACCGCGTCGGCGCGGGCGATCTTTGGGGAAAAGCCTTGCCGCATCGGTCCATCGACGATCGCCATGCGCCAGAACCCCTATGGCGGCGCGACCAAGGGTAATCCCGGGGGACAGCGCATCGCCATGGCCGATCGCGACCCTCGCCATGCCGGCCTGTTCGCAGCCGCATGGGCGATCGGCTATGCCGCGCGTGTCGCGCCGGCCGGGCTGGAACTGCTCACGCTGTCCGGCTTCGCCGGGCCCTTCGGCGTGCTTGCAGCATCCGGCGAACCCGTCGCGGAAGGATCGCCTCGGCCGATCTTCGATGCCATCAAGGGGCTTTGCGAACTGGCCGGCCTTACGTATGTGGCGACGAAAACGAGCGACGAGACCAAGGTGCTGGCGCTGGCCGGCCGCTCCGCTTCGGGCAAGACCGTGGCGTGGCTGGCGAACCTGACGGCGGACGACGTGACGGTCGACATCTCAGCTTTTGGCCGAGGCCAACTGGCGCCATACGCGATTGCCCGATTCGGCTGAGTTATTTTTCGGAATTCATCACATAAAGCGCGCGCGAGCGCTCGAGGTGCTTGATCATCGCCTTCTCGGCGCCGTCGGCATCCTTCTTCTCAATGCGGCCGATGATCTCTTCATGCTCGGTCAGCGTGAACTGTTCCTTGCCGGTCCAGATCAGCATTTCGGTGTGATATTCCTTCAGCCAACCGAGCATCGCCTCGCTGACGGCGATATAGATCGGGTTGCCTGAAATGGCCGCGATCTGGGTGTGAAACTTCATGTCGGCTGAGATGAAAGCTTCGGAATCGCCGCGAAAGCCACGCTGTTCGGCAATTGTGGCCCGCAGCTGCTCAACATCCTCTGCGGTGGCGTTTTCGGCGGCTTCCCTGACCATGCCGCGCTCGAAGAAGATGCGCGCCGTTTTCAGGTGCTCCAGCGTGTCCTTCGACGATGACAGGATGATCTTGGCTGCGCCGTCGACCTGCTTGATGATCGACTTGGCGGTCAACTGCAGCACCTTGGCGCGCTCGCCATGCGAGATCGCGACGAGGCCCATATTGCTCAGCGCCTGCATCGCCTCTCGGATCGCGGGCCGGCCGACCTCGAAGCGCTCCATCAACTCGCGCTCTGACGGCATGTCGTCGCCCGGCGTCAGTTCTCCGCTGGTGATCAGGCGCTTCAACCGCAAAAACACTTCGTCGGAAAGTTTGCGCCGGACGATCGGCTCCGAACGGTTCATCGTCGCGAATCACTCCCTTGACCTGTCTCTATCTAGCATTGCCACAGCCATTCCCGGAATGGCCGTCGCCCCGAACGGCCATAGCCGCAAGACAGGATATTGCTTGCAAAGCTTATGTACTCATTATACCAGATTCTGACGATCAAGGAACTCATTTCGAACCTCCGCGGCCTCAGACAACGAACCATGATCACGCTCACTTACCGCATCGAAACGTCAGGTAGCATCGAGGCGCTGGCGACCAAGATCGCCAGCGACCAGTCGACTGGAACCTTCGTCGCGCTGCCCGGTGAGACCGAGGAACTGAAAGCCCGGGTGGCCGCGCGCGTTCTGGCCATTCGGCACCTGCCGGACGCACTTCGCCCCTCCATTCCCGAGGCCGGTAACGGGCCGTTCAAGCGCGCGGATGTCGACATCGCCTTTCCGTTCGATGCCATCGGCACCGACCTGTCGGCGCTGATGACGATCGCCATCGGCGGTGCCTATTCGATCAAAGGGCTATCCGGCATTCGCGTTGTCGACATGAAGCTGCCGGAGCAATTCCGCGGCGCGCATCCAGGTCCGCAATTCGGCGTCGCCGGCAGCCGCAGGCTAACAGGTGTCGCGGACCGACCGATTATCGGCACGATCGTCAAGCCGGCGCTGGGGCTTCGGCCACACGAGACCGCCGCAATGGTGGGGGAGCTGATCGCCGCCGGTGTCGATTTCATCAAGGACGATGAGAAGCTGATGAGCCCAGCCTATTCGCCGCTGGCGGAGCGGGTAAAGGCAATCATGCCGCTGATCCTCGACCACGAGCAGAGGACCGGCAAGAAGGTCATGTATGCCTTCGGCATCTCGCATGCCGACCCGGACGAGATGATGCGCAATCATGATCTGGTGGCCAAGGCCGGCGGCAATTGCGCGGTGGTCAACATCAATTCGATAGGCTTCGGTGGCCTGGCCTTCTTGAGAAAACGCTCCAGCCTGGTGCTGCATGCCCACCGCAACGGCTGGGACATTCTTACCCGCCATCCCGGACTCGGCATGGACTTCAAGGTCTGGCAGCAATTCTGGCGGCTGCTCGGCATCGACCAGTTCCAGATCAACGGCATCCAATCGAAATACTGGGAGCCGGACGCGTCTTTCGTCGAGTCCTTCAAGGCGGTGACGACGCCGATTTTTGCGCCTGAGGATTGCGCCTTGCCTGTGGCGGGCTCCGGCCAATGGGGCGGGCAAGCGCCCGAGACCTATGAACGGACCGGCCGGACGGTCGATCTGCTCTATCTGTGCGGCGGCGGCATCGTCAGCCATCCGGATGGACCGGGCGCCGGGGTGCGTGCCGTGCAGCAGGCCTGGCAAGCTGCGGTCGACGGCATTCCGCTGGCGGAGTTCGCCTTGAGCCATCCCGAACTGGCGCGGTCGATCGAAAAGTTCGGCGACGGCAAAGCGGCCTGAAGCGATGCAAGATCTGCTTCTCAGCTATTATGGCGATGACCTCACCGGTTCGACCGACGTCATGGAAGCGCTCGAACTCGGCGGCGTGCCGACCGTGCTGTTCATGCGCCAGCCGGACGCGGCCATGCTTGCGCAGTTCGCACATTGCCGAGCCGTTGGCCTGGCCGGCACCAGCCGCAGCGAGACGCCACAATGGATGGACACGCATCTGAGCGATGCCTTCGCTTGGCTGAAGACGCTGAATGCCGCGATCTGTCACTACAAGGTCTGCTCGACCTTCGATTCCAGTCCGACGATCGGCAGCATCGGTCGCGCCATCGAGATCGGCCGCTCGGTTTTCGCTCAGGACAGCGTGCCGCTGCTGGTTGGGGCGCCGCAGCTCAAGCGTTACACCGCCTTTGGACATTTGTTCGCGGCCTATCGTGAAAAGTATTTCCGCATCGACCGCCATCCGGTGATGAGCCGCCACCCGACGACGCCGATGGATGAATCCGACCTGCTGATCCATCTGTCGCGGCAGACGGAGCTCACATCGGGGCTGGTCGATCTCGCGACGTTGCAGTCGGTGTCGCGCTCGGAAGCCTTCGACCGCTTGCTCGCTGAGGGCACCGACATCGTACTTGTCGATGTCGACAGCCTCGAGACGCAGGCGCTTGCCGGCAAGGAGATATGGCGCGCTCGCAAGCCGGGCGGTTCGTTCGTCGTCGGTTCGTCCGGAATCGAATATGCGCTGCTGGCCGAATGGGTGTCGAATGGGACGGTCAGAGCTGAACCAAAATTTTCACCGCCGGGTGCTGCCGACCGGATCGCGGTCGTCTCGGGCAGTTGTTCGCCGACGACCGAACGACAGATCCGGCACGCTTTGACCGACGGCTTCGATGGCATCGAGGTCGATCCCGTCGAACTGATCTCCGCAGCTTCCGGAGATGCGATCGCACGCGCGACGGCAGCCGGTCGCGCCAGTCTGGAAGCCGGGCGCAGCGTCGTTCTCTACACGGCCCTTGGACCCGCGGCCGATAGGGGGGGCGAAATCGACCGCCAGGAAGGCGCCCGCCACAAGCTCGGGCGGGGCCTCGGCGAACTGCTTCGCGCGCTGACCATCGAGCAGAAGTTGCAGCGCGTGGTCGTTGCCGGCGGCGATACGTCGAGCCACGCGCTCGGCCAGATGGGCGTCGATGCGCTGACCGTGCGGATGCCGTTGCCGGCGTCGCCGGGCTCGCCGCTTTGCGTCGCTCACTCGCGTATTGAGGCGATCGATGGGCTGGAGGTGGCGCTCAAGGGCGGGCAGGTTGGAACCGACCGCTATTTCAGCGCCATCCGCGACGGCCTTAGCAGCTGACAACGCGTCGCTCCGGCAACCGCGAGATCCATCCGTGGCTCCCTGGCGCCGAAGCCTTTTTGTCGCGTATGTTGACGTTAAATTCACATAAAGATATGAGTTCTTTGTTGCGGCGAGGTGCTTTTGCCGTTTGTCCCCCTTGCTCAATCGGGGTTGTCGCCATGTGTTTCGCCCTTGCATCAGACTACAGGATCGCCCTGTAGCAATCGCCAGTTGCTGAAAGAGGCGGTGATCATGCCCAGCCTGCTCGGAATCGATAACGGCCTCACGGTCACCAAGGCGGTCATCTTCGATGCCGACGGCACGCAATTGTCAGTGGCGCGCCGCCGGGTGCCGCAATCGATGCCCCACGCGCGCTGGGTGGAGCGCGACATGTCAGGCCTGTGGCAAGCAACCGCCGACGCCATCAAGGAGGCGATCGCGCTCTCCGGCAGGCCGGCGGAAGACATCCAGGCGGTGGCGGCGACCGCGCATGGCGATGGTCTCTATCTGCTCGATCATGATCGTCAGCCTTTGGGACCAGGCATCCTGTCGCTCGACAGCCGCGCCGGCGACATTGTCGACAGGTGGTCCGCCGGTACCGTTTTCACCGATGCGCTGGCGACGACGGGCCAGACGCCGCATGTTTCGGCGCCGTCGGCGCTGCTGGCGTGGCTCAAGCAGAACGATCCTGATCGCTATGGCCGCATCGGCCATGTGCTGGCCTGCAAGGACTGGCTGCGCTTTTGCCTGACCGGCACGATCGGGACCGACCGCACGGAGGCCAGCACTTCATTCACGGATTTTCGCACGCAAGCCTATGCGCCTGAAGCGCTGCGCATCTTCGGGTTGGAGGATCTGTTCAACGCGCTGCCGCCGGTGGCGCATTCCGCTGACATCGCCGGTCAAGTCACAGCCGATGCCGCCGAAAGGACCGGCCTTCGCAAGGGAACACCGGTCGCCTGCGGCCTGCACGACGTGGCCGCATCGGCGCTTGGCATGGGCGGCCATGAAGACGGCGTGCTCGCCATCGTCGCCGGCACCTATTCCATCAATGAAGTCGTCTCTTCGCAACCGCGCGTCGACCGGCGTTGGTTCTGCCGCAACGCCATCGACGCGGGCCGTTGGAACAACATGTCGATCTCGCCGGCCTCGACCGCGAACTACGACTGGTTTCTCGACACGTTTTGCCGCGCGGAGCAGGACAGGACGGATGGCGGCTCCCTCCACGAATTGCTGGCGGGAGAGATCGACGCGGCGTTGAAGAAGCCTTCGACCATCCTGTTTCATCCCTATCTGTTCGGCTCTCCCTATGGCGATTTGGCCAGCGGCAGCTTTGTCGGCCTGCATGGCTGGCACAATCGCGGCGACATGCTGAAGGCGGTTCTGGAAGGCATCGCCTTCAATCACCGCACCCATGTCGAGGCTTTGCGCGAAGGCTTTGCTATCAGCGAGATCCGCCTGACCGGCGGCGGCTCGCGTAATCCTGCCTTCGTGCAGATGTTTGCCGACGTGCTGAACGCCCCGGTCACCGTCACCTCGACGGATGAGACCGCGGCCCTCGGTGCCGCGCTTTGCGCAGGTGCCGCGGTCGGGATCTTCGCGACGCCGCAACAGGGCGCCAGGCAGGTCGGGATGACGGAGCGGACGTATCAAACCGTGCCCGCCTCCAGTGCTGTGTTCAATGAGCGGTTTTCGCTCTACTGCCGCATAGCCGAGCAGCTGAAGTCGCATTGGCCTGATATCGAAAGGCTGGCGCGGCCGGGGGTAAACGCATGATCAAGGCCGACGAACGACGCGAAGAGATCGCCGATTATGTGATCAAGCTCGGCCAGGTGCGCATGGATGATCTGGTCGAGCATTTCGGCGTGTCGCGCATGACCATCCACCGGCATATCGACCGGCTGGCGCAGCAGGGCGTGCTGCGCAAGCTGCACGGTGCGGTGACGGTCCAGCCGTCCGGTCTCTACGAGAGCGCTTTCCGCTACCGGGTGACCGTCAATCGAGCCGAGAAGGATGCACTGGCGCGGGCGGCATTGGACTATGTCGAGGCAGGCCAGGTGGTGATGCTCGACGACTCATCGACGGCAAACGCGGTCGCGACGCTGCTGCTCGACGTCAAGCCGCTGACCGTCATTTCCAACAGCGTCTCGACGGCGGGCCAATTGATCAATGTGGACGATATCGATTTCATCTGCCTCGGCGGCCAGTATCATCCCACTTACAATGCCTATATCGGCATCGTCTGCGAGAACGCAGTGGCGCAGTTGCGCGCCAATGTGCTGATCTGTTCGGCTTCGGCCGTCACCGGCACCACGGCCTTCATCCAGGATCCGAATGTCGTGCGGGTCAAGCAGGCGATGATGACCGCCTCCGTGAAGCGCATCCTTTTGGTCGACCACGCAAAATTCGACCGGATCGCGCTGCATGTCTTCGACGATTTGACCAGTTTCGACGCCGTGCTGGTGACCGAGGGCCTCGGCGATGCGCAGGCGCAGAGCCTCGAGCGGGCCGGGGTGAAACTGCGCATCGTCAAGACGAAAGCGCCATGAGCCGAACAGACGGAGCAGGGGCGGACAATCCCGCCGGGCGTCTCGCCGCGATAGCCGGGACCGGCGAGGTCGACGTCGTCATTCTTGGCGCCGGCATCAACGGGGCAGGGCTGTTTCGCGATCTGTGCGCGCAAGGTGTCAGCTGCCTGATCGTCGACAAGGCGGATTTCGGCTCGGGCACCAGTGCCGCGCCGTCGAGGCTCATCCACGGTGGGTTGAAATATCTCGAGACCGGCGAGTTCGGGCTGGTGGCGCAGTCGACGCTCGAACGCAATCTGCTTTTGCAAAACGCGCCGCACTATGTCAGCCCGCTGCCGACCGTCATCCCGATCTTCTCGTGGAGCAAGGGCATGCTCGCGGCGTTGCGAACGCTGTTCGGCTCGACCAGCGCGCCGCGCAGCCGCGGCGCCATACTGATCAAGATCGGCTTGATGATCTACGATTTCTACGGTTCACGAAACCAGGTCATGCCGCGCCACCGCATGGTCGGGCGGCGGCAGGCGCTTAGCGACATGCCGGCGCTCAATCCGGCGATCGTCGCCACCGGCACCTACTACGACGCCAAGATAAGTCACCCGGAAAGGCTGGTGCTGGAACTGATCCTCGACGGCTTGCAGGCCCACGCGGCGTCTGCCGGTGCCAACTACACGACACTGGCGGCTTCAGCCAATGGCGTGCTCACCCTCAAGCCGGAAAACGGCAGTGCTTTTTCGGTGCGGCCGAAGCTGGTGGTGAACGCCGCCGGTCCGTGGATCGACGACGTCAATGCGTTGCTTGGCGCGCCGTCGAAGATGATCGGCGGCACCAAGGGCTCGCATATCCTGTTGAAGCATGACGAACTGGTCAAAAGCCTGGCCGGGCGCATGCTCTATTTCGAGGCCGATGACGGCCGCATCTGCCTGGTCTACGACTATCTCGGCCTGGCGCTGGTCGGCTCGACCGACATCAAGGCCGACAATCCCGACGCGGTGCGCTGCGAACCCGAAGAAGTCGACTATCTGCTCGACAGCGTGCGAACGCTTTTGCCGGGCATGGCGTTCGAGCACGACCAGATCGTCTACGCCTATAGCGGCATCCGGCCGCTGCCGACGTCTGAAGCAGCGACGCCCGGACTGATCAGCCGCGATCATTCGGCGCCCGTTGCCGAGCCGGACGGCAACAGGCCCTTTGCAGTCATTTCGCTGGTCGGCGGCAAATGGACGACGTTCCGCGGCTTTGCCGAGGAAGTCACTGATACCGTACTGAAGCGCTTGCAGCGCAGCCGCAAGGTGACGACGCGAGCCATGCCGATCGGCGGCGGGAGGGATTTCCCGGCCAACGCCCCGGCCCGCGCGGACTGGCTGGCCGAGGCACAGCAGGCAACAGGCGCCGGGGAAGGGCGCCTTGATCAATTGCTGTCGCGCTACGGGACCAGAGCCGTTGAGATCGCCAGGCACGGGTCGGATGATGAGGGTCGTCGTCTGCCGGACTCGGACGGCTACGGCAAGGCGGAAATCGACTACATCGTGCGCAACGAATTCGTCGAACATCTGGCCGATGTCGTTATGCGCCGCAGCACGTTGGCGATAGGCGGCTCGCTGACGAGCCGCGACCTGCAGGAGATTGCCGCGATCGCGGGGCGGGCGTTGGGGTGGAGCACCGAGCGCCTCACGCGGGAGGTCGAATCCGCTGTTGTCGAGCTCGAGGGCATGAACCTGATGCGGCTGGACTGATCGCTTGATCGCCGACGCCTAGCTTTTCCTGAGGCAATCCGATCGATTTGCCCTTGTTGCGCCTTGTGCATCAACCTTCCCATTTTGCACCCGGATTGGGATTTGCCGGCGCCTACGGGCTCATGCCGTCACTGGATACGGTAACACAAATTGACGTTAAATTAACACTACCGTATGGTCATATTGTATGCTTACCTTCTAATAGGCTCGCGTTGGCTGCCGAACGTCGGCTGAGGCAACCATCTGCGGAGGGATTGACAGCGGTGCAAAGGTATGAAAATTTTTGCACACAAAGATAATATTATCACCCTGGGGAGGGGATGGCTTGAATTCCGGCGGAAGCGCAAACCGCGACCATGAATCCAGCCTCGCCACGCGCGCGGCCTGGCTGCACTATGCCGGTGGTCTGACCCAGGCCCAGGTGGCCAAGCGGCTTGGCCTGACCAGCCTCAAGGCGCATAGGCTGATCACCAAGGCCAACCAGGAAGGTCTGGTTAGGGTCTTCATCGACGGCGACGTCGCCGAATGCGTCGACCTGGAACAGCGCCTGATCGCCGCCTATGGGCTCCACTATTGCGAGGTGGTTCCCGATCTCGATCAGGACGAACTGCCGCTCAAGGGGCTGGGCATTGCCGGCGCCCAGTTCCTGAAGCGCGAAATCGATCGCGGCGAAGACATGCTGATCGGCGTCGGCCATGGCCGCACGCTTGCCGCCAGCGTCGAATATCTGACGCGCGCAACTGCTGCTCACATCCGTTTCGTCTCGCTGCTTGGCGGCGTGACGCGCAAATTCGCCGCCAACCCGCACGACGTCATGCATCGCCTGGCAGAGCGGACCGGCGCGCAGGCTTTCGTCATGCCGGTGCCTTTTGTCGCCAATACCGCCGAGGACCGCGAAGTGCTGCTTGGCCAGCGCGGCATCAGCGATGTGTTCGCTCTCGCCAGCCGGTCCGACCTGATGTTCGTCGGAATAGGCACGGCCGAGCGGGAGGCGTCGCTGGTCGCCACCGGCATGATCGAGCCTTCCGAAATCGACGAGGTCAAGCGTGACGGCGGCGTTGGTGAATTGCTGGCGCATTTCTTCGACGACAAGGGGCGTCCGGTCGAAACGGCGCTGTCGGAAAGAATACTGGCGCTTCCGCGCGATCAGTTGAAGGGCCGCAGGATCGTTGCCGTCGCCGGCGGCAAGGTGAAGGTGCGCGCCATCAAGGCAGTACTCGAAAGCCGTTATCTCAGCGGCCTGGTCACCGACGAATGCACGGCCCGCGCGCTGGTCGAGCTCGACGATGCAGCCGGGACCGCGAAGCGCCGCGTGAACGGAGGAACTTCGAATGCGTGACAACGGAAAATCGCTGGTGGTTGCATCATGAGCGCGAAGGCTGCCACCGCCCGGCAAGCTTCGCCCAACCTGCGCCGGGTCCTTGCCAGCGCCGCGGCTCTGGTTCTGCTCGGCGCCATGGCGCTCGACACCAAGGTGATCAAGATCGGCTCTGCCGGCGATGTTCGCAACGCCGTGTTTTCGGCCGCCGACTACGGCAAATCTGAATTCCCCAAGGTGCAAGCCGATGTCGAAGCGCGTGCCGCCGACGCCGCTACGGTGGCGACGGCGATCGCCAAGGACAGGGCGACGGCCGAAAAGGAATATGGCGTGCCGGCGGGAGTCGGACCGGTCATCTCGGTCAAGTTCACCGGCGTCGTCGGCGAGGGAAAATCGGGCATCTACAAGGTCGCCGTCGACGGTTTGCCGGACACGTTGACCGTCCGCGTACAGACTGGGCCGGCGATCAACGGAACCGAGCTTCGCGACGCCACCGGCAAGATCACCTTTGGTCAGTTCACCAACCAGATCGAGTATCAGGACGCCGGCTCGGCGCTGAACAACGAGATGAAGAAGGAGGTGCTGGCGAAAGTCGATACCAGTGCCTTGACCGGCAAGACAATAGCGGTGGTCGGCGTCTTCAAGCTGGTCAATCCGAAGAGCTGGCTGGTCACACCGGTGAGGCTGGACGTCAAATGACAATGGCTGCCGGCACAGAACCCGCGACTGGCGATGCCGTGCTTTCGGCGCGCAATGTCGTCATGTCGTAT
Organism: Mesorhizobium sp. P160187; assembly: GCF_057766425.1. Lineage (NCBI taxonomy): Bacteria > Pseudomonadati > Pseudomonadota > Alphaproteobacteria > Hyphomicrobiales > Phyllobacteriaceae > Mesorhizobium > Mesorhizobium sp. P160187. Next base: position 857,034 of record NZ_JBYMDX010000004.1, on the reverse strand, counting down.
GGCGGCGTCCACGCGCTCAAGGGCGTCAACTTCGACATCCATCGCGGCAAGGTCACCACCCTGTTCGGAGAGAATGGCGCCGGCAAATCGACGCTGATGAAGATCCTGTCCGGCGTGGTGACGCCGACATCCGGCGACATCGTGCTCGATGGCAATCTTGTCAGCTTTGCCTCGTCTTCGGACGCGCGCGATCGCGGCATTTCGATCATCCACCAGGAGCTCAGCCTGGCGCCGAACCTCAGCGTTCGCGACAACATCTTCATGGGCCGCGAACTGCGCACCAGAACCGGCCTCGACTTCGCCGAGGAGGCGCGCCAGGCGCGGGCGCTGATGGCCGACCTCGAAGAAGACATCGATCCGATGACCCTGGTCGAGGACCTGCGCCTGGGGCAGCAACAGATCGTCGAGATCGCACGCGCGCTGTCGGTCGATTCCCGCATCCTGATCATGGACGAGCCGACCTCCGCACTCAGTGCGACCGAGGTGGAGGTGCTGTTCAAGGTGATCCGCGATCTGACCAGCCGCGGTGTCTCCATCGTCTACATCTCGCATCACCTCGAAGAGGCGCTGCAGATCACCGACTACGCCGTCGTGCTGCGTGACGGGGCGATCACGGCAACGGCCGAGGCCAAGGACATCGACCTCGAATGGATCGTCCGCAACATGGTGGGCGAGAATTTCGATCTCGGCTCGCCGCCGACCGGCCACGAGTTCGGCGCGGTGGCGCTTTCGATCGAGGATGTCAGCGTCACCGACGCTTCGGGTTCAGGCTACGTCGTCGATCATCTGTCGCTGGATGTCAAAGCGGGCGAGATCGTCTGCATCTATGGGCTGATGGGCGCGGGCCGCACGGAATTGCTGGAGGCCGTCGCCGGCCGTGTGCCCATGGCGGGCGGGCGGGCGCTGCTGGAGGGTGAGGACGTTTCGGGGCTGACCATTGCCCAGCGCATCGCCCGAGGTCTGGTTCTGGTCCCCGAGGATCGCCAGCGCGATGGCCTGGTTCAGACCATGACCGTCGGCCGCAATCTGTCGCTTGCCAGCATCGAGGCGTTCGCGAAAGGCCTGTTCCTCTCCCGGCCGAGGGAACGCGCACTGATCGACGATTCGATCCGCAAGGTGACCATCAAGACCGCGGGCGGCAACGCCATGATCGGATCGCTGTCGGGCGGCAACCAGCAGAAGGTCGTCATCGGCAAGATGCTGACGACAGATCCCAAGGTCATCCTTCTCGACGAGCCGAGCCGCGGCATCGATGTCGGCGCCAAGGCCGAAGTCTTTCGCTTGCTCAGCGAGCGCGCCGCGCAAGGCTTGGCGGTCGTCTTCTCGACTTCGGAGGTCAATGAGTGCCTCAGCATCGCCCATCGCATCGTCGTGATGCGGCGCGGCAAGATTTCAGCCGAATTCGGCGCCAACGCCACCAAAGAGCAGATCATGGCCGCCTCCGGCGAAGCCGTGGTCGCCTGACCATAGAATTTCGGAGCCCCGACCCATGAGCGATGTCAGCCAGGCCAGCAAACAGTCCAGCCCCAATGCGGGCGGCGAGGGCTTCGACGTGGCCAAGCTGCTGCTCGAAGGCCGGGCCTTCTTTGCCCTGATCGTCATCATTGTCGTCTTCTCGATCCTGTCGCCCTATTACCTCTCGGTGGCGAATTTCCTGACCATGGCCTCGCATGTCGCCATCTTCGGGATTCTCGCCGTCGGCATGCTGCTGGTCATCCTCAATGGCGGCATCGACCTGTCGGTGGGGTCGACGCTCGGGCTTGCCGGCGTCGTCGCTGGGTTTCTGATGCAGGGCGTGACGCTGACCTGGCTGGGCGTCGTTCTCTACCCGCCGGTCTGGGTGGTCGCGGTGCTGGCCTGCATGCTGGGTGCGGCCGTCGGGCTTATCAACGGCGTGCTGATCGCGCGGTTCAAGGTTCCGGCCTTCGTCGCCACGCTCGGCGTCATGTACATGGCGCGCGGCCTGGCACTGCTGATGACCAGCGGCCTGACCTACAACAATCTCGGCGGCAAGCCGGAGTTGGGCAACACCGGTTTCGATGCTCTCGGCTTCAACCGCCTGTTCGGCGTGCCGACCGGCGTGGTGGTGCTGGCGGTTATCGCGCTGATCGGCAGCATCGTCCTGAACCGCACCGCCTTTGGACGCTGGCTCTACGCCTCGGGCGGCAATGAGCGCGCCGCCGAACTCTCCGGCGTTCCGGTCAAGACCGTGCAGATTTCGGTCTATGTGCTGTCGGGCATCTGCGCCGCCATTGCCGGCCTGATCCTGTCCTCGCAGCTGACCTCGGCCGGGCCGACCGCCGGCACCACCTACGAACTGACGGCCATCGCCGCCGTGGTCATCGGCGGCGCCGCACTCACCGGCGGGCGCGGCAACATTCGCGGCACCTTGCTCGGAGCCTTCGTCATCGGCTTCCTATCCGATGGTCTGGTGATCATCGGCATCTCATCCTACTGGCAGACAGTGTTCACAGGCGCCGTCATCGTGCTCGCCGTGCTCCTCAATGCCGTTCAGTATCGCCGCCGTAGCAAGCTTCCAGCTTCGACGGGCGGCCAACCGACTTCTCAGAAACGGGGGAAGGCCGAACCGGCCAATCCTGCCCAAGGGAAGACTGCCAGCTGACTGGCAGCAACACCGCGTAATCATTGGAGGAATGTACATGAAAATCGTGCTTAGAAGTTTGCTTGCCGCCGCGATGGTGGTCGGGTTTAGCGCAGCCGCATCGGCCGCGGGCCTGATCTCGATCATCGTCAACGATCCGGCCAACCCCTACTGGCTGACCGAAGGCAACGTTGCCAAGGCCGAAGCCGAAAAGCTTGGCTATACAGCCAACGTCGCCGCCCACAAGGGCGACACCAATACCGAAAGCAATCTGATCGACACCGCCATCACCAACAAGTCGGTGGCGATCATCCTCGACCCGGCCAATGCCGATGGTTCGGTCGGCGCGGTGAAGAAGGCGATTGCCGCCAACATCCCGGTTTTCCTCGTCAATGCCGAGATCAACCAGGAAGGTCTTGCCAAGGGACAGCTCGTCTCCAACAACGCCCAGGGTGCGGCTCTCGGTGCCCAGCAGTGGGTGCAGGCGGTCGGTGAAAAGGGCAAGTATGTCGAACTGCTCGGCGCCCCGTCGGACAACAACGCCGCCACGCGCTCGAACGGCTACGCGACTGTGCTCAGCCAGTATCCGGATCTCGAAAAGGCCGCTTCGCAGGTCGCCAACTGGGATCGTACCCAGGGCCATGACAAGATGCAGAGCATGCTGCAGGCCAATCCCGACATCATCGCGGTGATCAGCGGCAACGATGAAATGGCGCTTGGCGCGGTTGCGGCGCTGAAGGAAGCTGGCAAGCTCGCCGGCATCAAGGTCGGCGGCTTTGACGGTTCCCCGGATGCGGTTGCGGCCATCAAGTCCGGCGAACTGCAGTACACCGTGCTTCAGCCGGTGGCCATCTTCTCGGCCAAGGCTGTGCAGCAGGCCGACTCGTTCATCAAGTCGGGCGCTACCGGCGCCACCAGCGAGAAGCAGCTGTTCGATTGCCTGCTCATCACCAAGGACAATGTGGACAAGTACACCGCACCCTTCGTGCTGTCGGAATAAAACGTGCTCAGGGGGTGTCCTTTGCGGACACTCCCTGGCTCTTCCACGGCTCCAGACAATAAAGACTGCTCCTTGTGAATTGCCTTCATAACCATCCGGAACGTGCGGCATGAAAGACCTGCTGATCGGGATCGACGCGGGAACGTCCGTGATCAAATCGGTCGCTTTCGATCTGTCGGGGCGGCAGCTTGCCATGGCGTCGGTGACCAACAGCTTCGTCACGCTGGAAGGCGGCGGCGCCGAGCAGGACCTTAATCAGACCTGGCGCGACATGGTGCTGACCGTTCTCGATCTGGCGACGAAAATTCCAGACCTCGCGCGGCGAACCGCGGCCGTCGCGGTGACCGGGCAGGGCGACGGCACCTGGCTGATCGATGGCGACGGCATGCCGGTCGGGCGCGCCTGGCTCTGGCTCGATGCGCGCGCCGGACATCTGGTGGACGAGATGCGCGGCGATCCCCGGGATCGCACGCGGTTCGCGATCACCGGCACCGGGCTCAACGCCTGCCAGCAGGGCGCTCAGCTCAGCTGGCTGAAGAAAAACAGCCCGGAAATTTTGGAGCGCGCCGCCACTGCCTTTCACTGCAAGGATTGGCTCTATTTCAAGATGACCGGCGAGCGCGCCACCGATCCCTCGGAAGGCACCTTCACCTTCGGCGATTTCCGCGCGCGCAGCTATTCCGACGAGGTGCTCGACATTCTCGATCTGACGTCGCACCGCCGCCTGCTGCCCCCCATGCTCGAAGGCACGACCGACCATCATCCGCTTTCTGCGTCGGCAGCAGGCGAGACCGGCCTGCTTGCGGGCACGCCGGTGGTGCTGGGCTACGTCGACATGGTCAGCACCGCGCTCGGCGCCGGCCTCTATGATCCAAGCGGCAATGTTGGCTGCACGGTCATCGGCTCGACCGGCATCCACACGCGCCTGGCGCGCACAGCCGACGATGTCATCCTCAACGACAACGCGTCCGGCTACACGATCGCCATGCCGGTTCCCGGCGCCTATGCGCAACTGCAATCCAATATGGCGGCGACGCTCAACATCGACTGGCTGCTCGGCCTGGCGCGCGACTTGCTGACCGCCAGCGGCGCAAAACCTTCGGGCGACGAATTGCTGAAAGCGCTCGATGTCTGGGTCGAAGGATCGGAACCGGGGTCGCTGGTCTATCAGCCTTATATCTCGCTTGCCGGCGAACGCGGCCCGTTCGTCGATCCAGACGCGCGCGCCGGCTTCATCGGGCTTTCCGTCAAGCACGGTTTTGGCGATCTGGCACGCGCGGTTCTTGAAGGATTGGCCTTCGCGGCCCGCGATTGCTACCAGGCAATGGGCAGCGTGCCCGGCGAAATCCGCCTGTCTGGCGGCGCCGCGCGCAGCCCGTCGCTGCGCGGTATCATCGCTGCGGCGACCCGCGCGCAAGTCAGGACCAGCAGCCGCCAGGAAGCCGGCGCCGCGGGTGCGGCGATGATGGCCGCAGTCGGGCTTGGCGTCTATCGCTCGATGGATGATTGCTGCGCCGAGTGGGTGACGCCGCTGCTGGGCGAATGCGACGCCTATGACGAGGCGCTTTCGCAAACCTACGATGCGCTGTTTCCGTCTTTTGTCGCGGCGCGTCAGGCGCTGCATCCGGTGTGGAAATCGATGGCGCACCGCACAGGAGCTAAGTCTTGAGCGATACAACGGATATTGTCGATCTCTTCGTGATCGGCGGCGGCGTCAACGGCGCCGGTATAGCGCGCGATGCCGCCGGCCGTGGGCTGTCGGTCATCCTGTGCGAGAAGGACGATCTGGCGCAAGGCACCAGCTCGCGTTCCGGCAAGCTGGTGCATGGCGGTCTGCGCTACCTCGAATATTACGAGTTCCGGCTGGTGCGCGAAGCGCTGATCGAACGCGAGGTGCTGCTTGAGGCGGCGCCGCACATCATCTGGCCGATGCGCTTCGTGCTGCCGCACAGCCCCGAGGACAGGCCGGCATGGCTGGTCCGGCTCGGGCTGTTTCTCTACGACCATCTTGGCGGCCGCGAGCGGCTGCCGGGAACGAGGACGCTGAACTTGAGAACAGCGCCGGAAGGGGCGCCGATCAAGGACGAATTCAAGCGCGGCTTCGAATATTCCGACTGCTGGGTCGATGACGCCAGGCTGGTGTTGCTCAATGCGCTCGATGCCAGTCAGCGCGGCGCAAAAGTCTTCACCCGCACCGCCTGTATTGCTGCCCGGCGCGAAGGCGGCATGTGGTCGATCCACATGCAGGATGGCCGCACCGGTGCGGTGACGAAGGTCCGCGCATGCGGGCTGGTCAATGCGGCTGGGCCGTGGGTGAATGACATCGTCAGCCGCGTCGCCGGGCAGAATTCCACCCGCAACGTTCGCCTGGTGAAGGGCAGCCATATCGTCGTGCCGAAATTCTGGGAGGGGCGGCAGGCCTATCTTATCCAGAACAACGACAAGCGGGTGATCTTCGTCAACCCGTATGAGAACGATCTGGCGCTGATCGGCACGACGGACATTCCCTACGAGGGCCGGCCCGAAGAAGTGGCGGCCGAGGCCAGCGAAATCGATTATCTGATCAAGGTGGTCAATCGCTACTTCAAGCGACAGCTCACCGCGCAAGACGTGGTCTACAGCTTCTCGGGCGTGCGTCCGCTCTATGACGACAATGCCGACAATCCAAGCGCGGTGACGCGCGACTACATCTTCGAACTCGACGCCCCGAACGGTGGCGCGCCGCTGCTTTCTGTGTTCGGCGGCAAGATCACCACCTTCCGCAAACTGTCCGAACATGCGCTGGAAAAGATCCAGCCCTTCTTTCCGACCATGAAGAAGGCCTGGACGGCCAAAATTCCCCTGCCGGGAGGCGACCTGCCCAACGCGGATTTCGAGCAGTTCCTGGGCGATCTGCATGCCGAGTTCTCGTGGCTTAGCCCGTCGCTGGTGAAGCACTATGCTCGAAGCTACGGCACGCGCACGCGCGCTCTGCTGAAAGGGGTAAAAGGCGAAGCCGATCTCGGCCGGCGTTTCGGCCCGGATTTCTATGAGCGGGAAGTTGTCTTCCTGTTCGAGACCGAATGGGCGATGACCGCCGCCGACGTTCTCGAACGCCGGACCAAACACGGGCTGCATATCAATGCGGCCGAGCGGAAGACATTCGAAGACTGGTGCACAAAGACCATGGCGGCGGTGAACTGATGGCCTTCACGCTTTCGCTGAACACCAACCCGCTGGTCAATCGCTTCGCCGATCCCGACGATCTGATCGACGCCATTGCCTATGGCATCGGCATCCGCGACGTGCAGCTGACGCATGAATTCGTCAATCCGGGTTGGCCGGCGGCAACGATCGTCAAGTTCGTTCGCCTGTTCAACAGCGCGCTGGCGCGGACTGGCGTGCGGATCACCTCCGGCATGACCGGTCCCTATGGCCGGCTCAACCATTTCGGCCATCCGGACGCGGATGTGCGCCGCTATTATGTCGACTGGTTCAAGACCTTTGCCGACATTTCCGCCGAGCTTGGCGCGTCGGGCATGGGCACGCAGTTCGCCATATTCACCTACAAGGATTTTGACGATCCGCAGCGGCGCGCGGCGCTTCTCGACATCGCGCTCGAATGCTGGCGCGAAGTGGCCGAGCACGCCAAGGCGGCGGGCCTGACCTATTTGTTCTGGGAACCGATGTCGGTGGGGCGGGAGTTCGGCCACACGATCGAAAGCTGCGTCGAATTGCAGGGCGCCATCGATACGGCCAAGCTGCCGATCCCGATGCAGATGATGGTCGACATCGACCATGGCGACGTGACCTCGCCCAATCCTGACGACACCGATCCCTATGCCTGGGCGAAAGCGTTCCCGTTGCGATCGCCGATCATCCACATCAAGCAGTCGTCGATGAACAAGGGCGGGCACTGGCCGTTCACGGCCGCATACAACAAGGATGGCCGCATCATCCCGCAGAAGCTGCTCGATGCAGTGCGGGCGGGTGGCGGAACCGACAATGAGATTTGCCTCGAACTTTCCTTCCGGGAGAGGGAGCCGGTCGATCATCAGGTTATTGCAATGATCCGCGAGTCGGTGGATTTCTGGGCGCCTTACATCGACAGCGGCCGCGAAAGTCTCACGCCTCGCGCTTGAGGGAAAGCGTCGGCCCGAAGGCCGGCGCGTAGACCCGGAAACACGCATCATCCGAATTTCGGATCGAAGGAGAGAAGAATGGCCCCATATTGGGTCGGCACGAGCTGGAAGATGAACAAGACGCTGGCGGAGGCGCTGCAGTTCGCCGAGGCATTGGCGGCGTTCGTGCCGGGCTTCGATCCGGCGATACAGCCTTTCGTCATTCCCCCCTTCACCGCGGTGCGGCAGGTCAAGGCGGCGCTCGCCAACACCCGCGTCAAGGTCGGCGCCCAGAACATGCATTGGGCCGATGCCGGTGCCTGGACGGGCGAGATTTCGCCGGTGATGCTGAGGGATTGTGGGCTCGACCTGATCGAACTCGGCCATAGCGAGCGCCGTGAGCATTTTGGCGAGACGGACAAGATCGTGGGACTGAAAACCGCAGCGGCAGTCAAGCACGGCTTCGTACCCTTGATTTGTGTCGGCGAGACGCTGGCCGAGCGCGAGGGCGGCCGCGCCGACGAAATCCTGACCGCGCAGGTTTTGGGCGCGCTGCAGGGTCTCGCAAACAATGAGTTGTCGGCAGAGATACTCTTTGCCTATGAACCGGTGTGGGCGATCGGCGAGAAAGGCATTCCGGCCAGCGCCGACTATGCCGACAAGCAGCAGGCGCTGATCAAGCAGGTCGCAGCAACCCGGTTGCCGACCGCCCCGCTTGTGCTCTACGGCGGCAGCGTCAATCCCGGCAACGCGGCCGAACTGATCGGCCAGCCGCATATCGATGGGCTGTTCATCGGCCGCTCGGCATGGCAAGCGGAAGGCTATATCGACATTCTCAAAAAGGCGTCGGCCGCCATTGCGCGCTGACCACGAAAACGAAGGAGTTAATTGCCATGAAGATCGCACTCGGAGCCGACAGCGCCGGCAAGCCGCTGCTCGATGTCATCGCCAAGCATCTCGCCACCAAGCCAGAACTGCAGGTCGTCGATCTCAGCCAGGCCGGATTCTACGCCGATATTGCCGCTGCGGTCGGCCACGAAATTGTCGACGGCAATTACGACCGCGCCATCCTGTTTTGCGGCACCGGCATCGGCGTCAGCATCTCGGCCAACAAGGTGCCCGGAATCCGTGCCGCGCTAACCCACGACACCTATTCGGCGGAACGCGCTGCGAAATCCAACAATGCCCAGATCATCACCATGGGTGCGCGCGTCATCGGCCCCGAACTGGCCAAATCGATCGCCGACGCCTGGCTGGCCTCGGAGTTCGATCCGAACGGTCCCTCTGCCGCCAACGTGCAGGCTGTCGACAAGCTCGACGCGAAGCGCTGAGGATCCGCTCCCGACCTAGCCGGTCAAGGCGATCCGCATCGCCTCGATCACAGTTACGGCGGACGCCGCGCCTGGATCCATATGGCCAAGCGAGCGTTCGCCGAGGCGGGAGGCCCGGCCCTTGGTGGCGATCATCGTCTTGGTCGCCTCCGCGCCGACCTTTGCCGCCTCGGCTGCAGCCGCGAGGCTGCCGGCCAGCCCCTTGCCGGCGGCCAGTGCCTCGCCCGCAGCCCTCGCGGCCGGCGCCCACGCATCGATCATCGTCTTTTCGCCAGGCTCGGCCTTGCCGCGATCCTGAATGCCTCTGGCCATCGCTTGGAACATAGCGACCGCGTCGGCGTCGTCGAGCGTCGCCTTGCCCTTGACGGCGGCCGCGCCGCGCATGAATGCCGTGGCATAGAGCGGGCCCGAGGAGGCGCCGACGGCGTTGAGGAACGACTTCGCCGCCGTGTTCAGCAAGATGGTCGGATCGGTGGTCCCGTCGTCCAATGCGGCCACCGCGTCGCGTGCCGCGGCAAATCCCAACTCCATGGCAATGCCGTGGTCGGCATCGCCGATCACCCCGTCAAGCGCGCACAACCGGTCCCGGTCGGCTGACATGGCGTCGGCGATGGCAACGAACATCGCGGCAAGGCGGGTGGTGTCGATTGTTGTCATCTGTTGTTCCTTGCCGTCCCCAGTTTACCCGGCGCGAAACATGGCGCAGTCGCAAGGGTGGTCGAGCATCGTTTGCAACTCGTCGTCGAGGTGGTGCAGCGTGATCGAAGCGCCGGCCATTTCGAGCGAGGTGCAGTAATTGCCGACCCAGCTTGCGTGAATGGATACACCGATATCGTCAAGCCGCCGCTTCACGCGCCGGTTCATGATGTAGAGTTCCATCAGCGGTGTCGAACCCAGCGAATTGACCAGCACGGCGACCTTCTCGCCGCGTGCCGGCGCCATCTCGGCGAGAATCCTGTCCAGCATTTCGTCGGTGATCTCGTCGGCCGTTTTGAGTTTTCCGCGTGCGATGCCGGGTTCGCCATGGATGCCCATGCCGATCTCCATCTCGTCGGGTCCGATTTCGAAATTCGGCCGGCGGGTTTGCGGCAACGAACAGGGCGCCAATGCGACGCCCATGGTAAAGGTGTGGTCGTTGGCTTTCCCGGCAATGCGTTCGCATTCATCGAAAGACAACATGCGGTCGCAGGCGGCGCCTGCCGCCTTGAAGATGAAGAAGTTCCCTGCGACACCGCGCCGCTTGTGCCTGTCACCAACGGGCGCGGAAGCGACGTCGTCGGTGCTCAGCACCGTGCGCACCTCGATGTCGTCCATCGCGCCATCTCGGCCGCCATGTCGAAATTCATGACGTCGCCGGCATAGTTGCCGTACATGAACAGCACACCGGCGCCGCCGCTCGCCGCCTTGGCGCATTCGAGGATCGGGTCGGGCGGCGGAGAGGCGAAGACATTGCCGATCGCCGCCGCGTCGGCCAGCCCCTTGCCGACGAAGCCGAGAAAACTCGGCTCGTGGCCCGAGCCGCCACCAATGACGAGGCCTACCTTGCCTTGGCGCGGTCCATCGCGGGCGATGATCGAGCGCGGGCTTCCGTCAACGGCTTTGAGATGGCGGGGATGCGCAGCCAGGATGCCTTCCAGCATCTCGTCGACGGCCCGATTGCCGTCATTGATGATCTTCTTGGTTTGCACCAACGTCCTCCCGATTTGGTATTTTCATAGGTGATACCGGGCGTTATCAGGCTGCCTTCGGGCGAGGGCAGGGGCGCGATGCCCACCAAACTGCCTCGATCGGCTTCGTAGCTGTTACCAGCCGTTCTGGCAGAAGCTAAGCGGACCGAAGTGCGCGGACAATGGCGCTGTAGTGTACAAGATCGCACCACGGCTTAGAAAAGGCGGTGGCTCCCCGGGGCCGGATTCGAACCAGAGACCAACCGGTTAACAGCCGCTCTCGGGATAGCCCACCAGCGCCATATACCGGTTGTTCCACTCCTGAAAAACCCCTTGTTTCATAACGATTTCAGCTTTCCTGTTGCACATTAGAGCACACAGGGCAACATAGGCAGCAGTTGCATCCTGTTGCCCCGACGTTGCCCCGGAGAGCCCTAATGCCCCGCGAGAACCTGACCGACAACCGCCTGAAGGCTTTGAAGCCGGCTGCTCCTGGCAAGCGATACGTGATCATGGATGCCCAAGTCCCGAGCATGGGCGTCCGCGTAACCGACAAGGAGCCGTCCAACGGTTCAAAGCTTAAGGCCGGACAAGTCAGCTTTGTCTACATCGCCCGTTTCGGTGTTGCAACTCAGCCAGCCCGCCGCGCGCTGGGAGAGTACGACGTCATGTCGCTTGAAGCGGCACGCACCAAGGCGAGGCAGTGGGCAGCGCTCATTGATCGCGGCATTGACCCGAAGGTCCAGGCTGACGAGGAGCGGCAGGCGGCGGCGAGGGCAGCGACAGAGAGCCGTGACCGGTCTTTCGAAACCATCCTTGAACGGTTCATCAAAGCCCGGCGCCGCGATGGCATCCGCAAGGCCGACGAGGACGAGCGCGACCTCAACCGGGAATGCCTGCCGAAGTGGAAGGGCAGGGACGTCGCCACCCTCACCAATGCCGACATCATGGAAGTGGTCGAACCGATCTATGCGCGCGGCGCGCAGCGGCAGGCGCTCAACATCGCCCAGAAGATCGGGACGTTCTTCGGCTGGTGTGTCGATGACGACCTGATCACCGCCTCACCCTTCCGGGCAAAGAAGGTGCGCACCACCATCGGCGAGAAGGGATCAAGGGACCGCGTCCTGACCGATGCTGAGATTGGGCGCTCTGGACTGCCACGGCCGCTGGCGACGTCTACAGCGCCGTCTATCGGCTGCTGCTGCTGACCGGCCAGCGCCTCAACGATATCGCCCAGGCGTCATGGACCGAAGTCGACGTTGACCGCAAGACGCTGACTGTGCCGGCGGCGCGCTTCAAGTCCGGCCGCGATCACGTTGTGCCTCTCACTGACGAAGCGCTCGGCATCATCGCCAAGTTGCCGCGGTTAAAGAAATGCAACTGGCTTTGCTCGCTCGACGGCGCGGGACCGGTGACGATCGGCCATAAGGTCAAGCTGCGGATTGACGCCGCCATGCTCGCAGCGCTTCGGAAAGACGATCAAGAGGCCAAGCTGCCGGCGTGGGTCAATCATGACATCCGCCGGACGGTTCGCACCCGGCTGTCCGAGCTCGACGTGATGGACGAGGTTGCCGAGGCTGTCATCGGGCATGTGCCTACGGCGCTAGTCAGGACGTACAACCAGTCTGACCGCCTCAAGGTGAAGCGAGACGCCCTGACGCGCTGGGAGGGCGCGCTTGTGGCGCTGACAGGCCGCAAGACGGCCAACAATGTCATCCAGATAAAGGCGGCCGGTCAATGACCCTCAATTTCAACTATCAGCACGATTTCTCGGAGCGAGCCGAACGAGAGATCCTTTCAATGCTGGAATCCCAAGGGTTTTCCATGCCTCATGGCGATTGGCTGAGAACGAAGCTGCACGACATTGCAAATACGTTTCATTGGTCGGCTGAGCGGCGGAAAAAGGACACACATCAAGGGACCGTCGATGAATGGAAAAGGCTCCAGGAGGCGGTGTCGTCCACCGTGCAGTATTCGGATAGCCAAAAGCTCGAGTTGTCGACGGCTACCGAGTTTGGGGCGGGTGTGCGCGTGCCTGATAGTTGGGACGACGCAGCTCCGGTCCCCATGTCGGAAGAAGAACTAAACGCATGCCTCGTTCCGGCTGAGTTCACCGAGGGTGACGTCGAGATCGCTAAACGGGTGCTTCACCGCCTGCTTGCGAGCGTGACCGCTATGGCTGACGGCATGGAAAAATGGTTGAAGGTCGACCGACGAAAAACGAGCAGCCCGAGATCGATGGGCTCATACGTGGCCTTGCTCGGCTCTGGTGCGCGGCGTTTAAAGTGCCGATTGCTCATATAAAGATATCGGAGAGCGCCGGCAGCCCTACTGCCAATTTCATTGAGACCGGTGCCAAGCTATTCCTTGGCGCCGCGCCGCCTCGCAAGTCGATCGTCACTCGCATCATCGCTTATAGGGATGAAGAGAAAAGCAAGCTATCCTGATTTGCCAGTGCTGATTGCGCTCTAAACCAGCACGCGGGTTTGTTCGCACAAAATTTCTTCAAAGAAGTGTATTTCCCGACGCTGAAATGACTACGCTATGAGGCCTTCGATAGCAACGTAAGGCACTCCAATGCAAACTCTTGTCGCCTTCAGTGAACGCCCCTCAAAGGGATCGTGTACTCTCGAAATTACATCGACCGCATGATCAAGGAGCACCGGTTTAAGCCGGTGTTCCTTTCGCCCCGTCGGCGCGCCTTTGTCGAGGCTGAGTTAGATGCTTGGGTGAAGGCCCGCGTCGACCAGCGAGACGCGGTGGCCTAATGACCACTGATCACGAACATAGCGCCGCTATCGATGAGGCTGCAGCCTGGCTGCGATCTGACAGCCGGGAGCGCATCAGCCGGCCAATTATCCCCCACCTGAAGCAGGCGTTCGGCCTGACCGCTGCTGAAGCGATCGAAGCGATCAGGGAAGCGAACCTGCGGCGGGCCCGCGCCACATGAGCGAAATTACGCCTAGCCGTAAAACTGGCCGACCGAAGGGCTACATCGCCAACTACCAGCCGCAGACCAAGACGCTGCTCGATGCGGTCGACATGGTTCTCACCGAATACCGGGAACACTGGCCGCTCACGATCCGCCATGTCTTTTATCGGCTGGTCGGCGCCTACGGTTATCCGAAGGATGAGTCGTTTTACTCGAAGCTGATCGACCATATCGGCAACGCGCGCCGCGGCCGGGTGATCCCGTTCAATGCGATCCGCGACGATGGCGTGGTCACGCTCCGCATGGACCATTTTGACGACCAGAACCATTTCCTGCGCCATGTGCGGGTGCTCGGCGAAAACTACCATCGGAACATGCTCGCCAATCAAAACCTGCACGTCGAGGTCTGGTGCGACGCCGCCGGCATGCTGTCGCAGCTCTTCAAGGTCAGCCGAGAATTCTCGGTGCAAGCCTATTCCTCAGGCGGCTTCGACAGTCTCACTGCGAAGAAGGATCTGGCCGATCGAATATGCGAGATCGCAAAGCCGACGGTGATCTTGCACCTGGGCGACTATGACCCGAGCGGCAAATCGATGTTCGATGTCATCGCCGAGGACGTCTCTGCCTTCGTCATCGCCGATCGCCCATGGAGTTCGGTGACAGTCGACTTCAAACGCATCGCCCTGACCGCCGACCAGGTGTTTCGCTATTCGCTGCCTACCGTGCCGCCCAAGAAGACCGACAGCCGCACCGCGCGATGGGAGGGTGAGACATGCCAACTCGAGGCGCTGTCGCCCGACAACATCGCTCATATCTTGCGGTCACATATCATCGACCTGTTCGACGTTCACCAGTTCCATGAAGACCGCGATATACAGGCACGCGAGCGGCAGTTGATCACTGCAGCCTTGCCGGCCCCGAGGGGGGATGCGTGACCGTCCAGCCCAGCCCATTCATCCCCGGCGCCGACGCCAGCAATCCGCGGTGGAGCGGCAAGCGGAAGAAGATCCAGCGCAGCGCTGCCATCCACATGAGGTGGGGATCCACGTTCAAGGAATGCGAGGAGGCTTTCGCCGACTGGCACCACTGCGCCCTGCAAATCGTTCACGCCGAGAACATCAGCTTCCGGTTGCTGGCCTTCGTCCGACAGCACCTCAACATGAAGGCCGGGACCATCAGCGGCACGAATTTCGAATTTGCCAAGATGGGAGGAGGCTGCTCAATCAAAACGATATCCCGCGAGATAGGCCTGTACGAGCGGCTCGGCCTGTTCATCGTGAGCCGGTGTCGGCACAAAATCCCGGGTGGTGGCATCAACGAAGTGCGGACGCTTCGGTTGGCGCTGCCGACGCCCTTCAATCCAAAATTTACAGCGAGAGGTGAGGAGCCATGAGGACCACAATGGTCCCGCATGCCGGCGCTGGTCTCCTGGACCACAGTGGTCCCGCATGGACCTTTCCCGCACCCCTCCGCAGGCGAGACCACAGTGGTCCCGCTAATACAGCCATCTCTTGCTCGGGTGACGCATGACACAACTCGACCTTTTCAAGCAGCCAGCAAGGAAGACCGGCCAGATAGTGGCATTCCCCGCCGATCGCCGCGTCGTCCTTATCCGCGCCATCGCACACGAACTCTGCACCCTCGACTATACGCCGGCCGCAAGTTCTGGAGCGAGCACGTCAAAGGCCTCCGAGCCCAGCTTCGCGCCGTCGGTATTCCCTGCCGCCAAGTCGATATGGAAATCCGTCGATACTCGGCAGCCGTTGCCAGCACTATCGACCATTCCATGCCCAATCATGGCGCGCCGCCGCCAACGGCAGCATAATGTCCGCGAAGCGGAACGAGTGGGGGTGTGGGGCCTCAGGCCCCGCGTCTTCCTGTCAGCGCTAAACGCCGCGCGCGCGAGGCTCCTCATTGCCCCTGTTTGCATTGAAACTGAGTTCTGAGAAAATCGCCCAATGCTCGTGCTCGGAACGCGACTTTTTCTCACCCGCTGCTAAGCGTCAAAAAAGAGCGCACACTAGCGCCCATCCGGCTTCAAACCGGTTGTTCTCACCCGTCGAACCCTTGCAAATCAGCCATTCTTGCCGCATCGTCTGCGTCGATAATTTATCTGGGGCAACGCAAGGGCAACGAAAGTGCTAGCCATCAACCCCGCTCAAGCGCCTGACATCGCCCGCAAGTATGGCGGCCTTGCTCAAGGCATGCTGGACCGCCGCACGCGCGAGTGGCGCCGCCGGCAGGAGCTTGTCGACATGTTCGCCCAAGCGCTCGGCGGTGCCGACACGCTGACCCCTGTGACGCTCTCCAAGGTCCAGACCGCGGCCGAGCTTTCCGTGGCCGCTGAACTCACCCGAGTGCGCTTCATAGTAATCAGGCGGCGGGCGCGTTCTACGACGTCGACCTTGGCGCGTCACCCTACGCCGACGTTCGGCTTTTCGGTAAGAACGTGCTCGGCACGGCGGGCGTCAATGCAACCGGCCAGCGCCTGGTGAATGGCGTTAGCTCGGACATGGTGTCGGCTAACGTCACGCCGGCTTCCACGACAGCCGTCACGACCGCTGAAGACCTGATGACCTACAGCATCCCCGCTGCTGCGCTTAAGGTTGGTCAGCGCGTTCGCATCAGGTCCTGGGGCACGACTGCCGCCAATGCGAACACCAAGACCGGCCGGCTATGGTTCGGCGCGACCAACATGGGCGGCTCAACGCCATCGGGTGGGAGGTGAGCGCCGAGCTGCTCGTGACTGGCGCTTCGGCAGAGACCTACAGGCGCACGACAGTCGGAGGAAGCAGCATCTCGCAGGTCGTATGAGGCACAGGTGCCGAGGCCACCAGAGGAGCGATCGTCGTCAAGTTCCAAGGGCAGAACGGAGTGGCGAGCGCTGGCGATATCACCTGCCAGGGCCAGACGGTTGAGATAGTGGACTAGGCCACTGTGGGCACGGGCCTCGGCGCTGCAAGCAGGCGCCGGATCCTCTCGCCTAGGGCCATGCCGGGGACTTCGACAGCAAGGTGAGTGATCCACGCGAGGGCGATGGCTATGGCGATCGACGTGACGCTGTAGACTGCAAAGAGCGAAAAGGGGTCGAGGTCTAGCGACCTTACCCCAAGCTTTGCGACGATCAGCGCGCCCGCAAGGTGAAGTAGGTAAAACGGGTAGCTTATCCGCCCGAGGAAATGGGCGAAGCGATTCGCCGTCAGCCAGGTCGAATTGCGTGAAATGTAGGCAACTACACAAACCGCTCCCGCCATCTGCCAACAACGCATTGCAAAGCCCTGGCCGAGCATGAAGTCAGCCGTCATTAGGGCGACAAGCCCGAGCACAGCGGCAACGCGGGTGATCACGGTGGCCGGCAGATCGTCGATGATCGCGCCAAGGGCGAAGGCGCTCATGAACAGCGGAACCGGGCGATGGTCGAAGTAGGAAACTGCGATTGTGGCGGCTACAAAGGCATAGAAGATTGCCGGGTGTATTCGCCTGCCTGTCGCTGCGGCGTAGACCCAAAGGCTTCCCCAGAACCTCGATCTGCAGTGTCCACAGCACCCCGTTTAGAGAGGTGTCGTACAAGATCGAAGCGCCTAGGATCTGCGACCAGGTGCTTGCCGGCGTCAGATAGCCAATGATGAGTGCTGAGGCGGCCGCCACCGGGAAAAGGCGGAAAGTTCTTTGGACGATGTAGGCCACAATGCCATCGTCTCGGCTCCTAAGCGACCGGGAAAGCACCAGACCCGACAGAACAAAGAACACGATAACCGCAGCGTCGGCATGAAAGACGATGTGCAGGAGCCGAAAAACGCCATCCTGCAGCGTCGCGTCCGGTGCTGTTTCGATGGTCATACGCAACGCAGGGCCAACGCCACCGATAGCGGTAGCGCAATGCCCGACCGCCACGCTGAGCGCTGCCAGCCCGCGAAGCGCGTCCAGATCGTAATTTCGCTGCGCCGCCATTAACTGGCTTGAGCCTGAGCTACGGGACTAACCAAATATGCCCATTTGGCGATTGGCCGCCAGTATCTCACATAGAGCCATTGCTCCAGGCGGCCAAACATCAAGCCGCCTCCCAGCCCTGCGCACAGCATAGTGACCACCATCGCCCAAAGCGGCCAGCCTGGCGCCAAGGTATAGATCGCGGAGATGATCGACAGATGGGCGAGATAGAGCCCGTAGGAATAGTCCCCTGCCTTTGCCAACCATTTCGGCACTAAGCCGGCTTCGATTTTGAGGGCGACGAATACCGCCGAAGCACTCAGGACAGCGAGCCCGAGGTAAGTTCCGCTCCAGGCATTTGCGTACACACTCATGATCGAAGTCAGCACCAGCAGGATAAAAAACGGTCGCCAGTCCTTTGTCATCATGCCCGACGCCATCACATAGCCGATGACGAAAAATAAATTCACTCCGACAAGCGGTATCTGTGTGGCAGTTGGGTTTGCAACGGGCACCGCCACTCTCGCAGCGCCTGCAGCCAAGATGACTACAGCCCAACCGACAGCCAGCCACATCCTCTGCTGGTGAGAAGTCCGGCAAAGCATGGCCAGCCAAAGCAGGAAATAGAACTGCATCTCGTAAATCAGCGTCCAATAGGGGATA
Source organism: Mesorhizobium sp. P160187 (assembly GCF_057766425.1). Lineage (NCBI taxonomy): Bacteria > Pseudomonadati > Pseudomonadota > Alphaproteobacteria > Hyphomicrobiales > Phyllobacteriaceae > Mesorhizobium > Mesorhizobium sp. P160187. The sequence goes on along the minus strand of NZ_JBYMDX010000004.1, from coordinate 838,809 downwards.
TTGAACGTGGAATTGAGATCACCGGTCGGAAGCAGAAGCAGGGAAGCATCCGGTCCGACGTGGGGGCGTGTCCCTGCGATCCACAGTACGACATAGGCGAAGACGAGGGCGAGGAAGAAGGCAGGGTATATTCGTGTCAGGCGCGCAAGAGCAAAGGCCGTCGGCCCTTCCTTGGACTCCAGTGCCATGACTGCGCCGGAAATGACGAAGAAGATGAAAACACCAGTGGTGCCAAGCTGGAGATGCCGAAAGCCGAGCGTATCAGATCCTGTCACAAGGCCGGAAAAATAGCCCGCATGTTGAATCACAACCAATAGGGCAGCGATAGCTCGTAAAGCCTGCAGACCGGTGTAACGTTGCTCTTTGTTGTTGCCTCCCATCTTTTGCCGATACCACAGAGAAACGCCTGCAGCCAGCAGCCAAGGGTAGTAGCTAGGCCTTATCGACAAGTGGATTCTTCCGCTTTGGCGCGACGTAGCTCTCGACCAGGCGAACATGCTCGACGTCGACAGTCACCAATGGCCGGAGGCTGACGGTCACCGGTGTCGCCGTCAACGCGCGTGACCTTGCCGGTGAGCTCCATATGCTGGCCAATCACAGCCTTCGAAGTCGAATCGACAACAGAATGCGGGAAGTCATAGGAGGGGATCGTCACGCTGATGCGATCGGGTGTCACCCGGCCGCGCACAACCGCCGTGACGGCGACCTCATCGCCAACTTTGATATTGCCCCGAGCCATGTCCCAGATTCTGGAGCAGCCGGCGCTGGCGTCAAGGTGAGCGGGAGCTAATAGATGTCAGCCAGACGGCTGTGCCGGGCCTGTGCGCCATTCCACTGGAAGCCTCCCCCGTTGGTTGTTCTTCCGCCTATGTTGCGCGCGCAAGCTTCGCCCCCGCAAGGGCGTGCTTGAGTTTTTAAAGGTGTCGGCGCATCATCACCGGCGGAGCGTGAGAACTCCCGCAGATGGCCCTGCCGGGCCATCTGCACCCAGAGCGTTAGCGGGGCGATCCCTCCAAGGATCGATATTGCCAACGGGTAGAACGAGCCGACTTAGCCGTCGGAGCGAACGGCAGCACTATGCCGGGAGAGCGGCGGCTATACAAGACCCGAAAGGGAAAGGCCGTTCGCGCATGGTCTCTGGCCATGTTCTCACCCTCCCGGCGCCAGTGCTGTCCACTGGCAACCGGCCGTGAGAAGCCGAAACCAGAGAGCCTACATCATGACCATCCATCAACCTGAAATGCGCCGTGAAGACGGGGCAATCTTCCTCACCGTGGCGGAAAACGACCGCCTGGGGATAGCAACCTGCTCGACGCAATGAGCCCGGATCCTGATCTCGAGGAAAGCCTCGGATGGGGATATGGCAGCCAATTGGAATTGCACGCCCAGGACGGCGAGCGCGAGGAGGAGAACGAGCACGGTGGCGACGTCCAAGACGACACGATTCGCAGGACGAAGGGGACTACGAGCCGAGCCTTGGCTGGGGCAACCGTACGGGGCAAAGCGGCGTCGGGCTGGAAGCCTGGAGCCTTGAGGATGCCTGCGACATCAGCGGCCTCGGCGGGCCCGCGCTCTTCTCAGGCACGGGCTATGCGATCGGGAAGGCAATCCTACGAGAGTTTGCGCAGCGCCGCCCTGATGTGACGCAGGCCTATGTGAAGACGTCGTGCGCGATTGGGGGCGCTGGCGAAGCGGCGAGATCGGCGACTTACCTCTGCTGAAGATCATACCGGGGGTGACGCGCATCCTTCGCGACTGACCTTTCGCCAATTGGCGATAAATGGCCCGCGGCCCCGCGGTGCCGGGCTGGGCGCGCTAGATCATTCCGTGCCGAAACAACCAGCCCCCTGTCTTGCTATGGCGGGCTGCTTTTAAGAATTTCCGCTGCGGTCGATCGTCAATGGACCGAGTAATTGCATTCAGTTCTTCCTGCGATGGCACAGGGGGAGCTTCACCGGTCTTCCACCCCGTCGCCATCTGCCGTTGAACATGTTCCCAGAGTGGCCCGAGCACTTGGTTCATCGGGAAGCCTTTCGAGATCAATGGCAGCATGCCTGTATTGTTGATTCGACGGCCATCGGCATCATAAGCTGAATGCGCCCCGCCGCCTTCGCGGTAAGCCCATGCGCAAAGTGCTTGCGGTCCACGGTCGCCGGCTCCTTCGCGCTGATCTCCCTGTTCATTCGCACGAACCATGCGCAGAGACGGTCGGCTGCACGCTCCTTGGGGAGCGCCTGAGCCGAGAGCGATGCCAAAGCTATAAGCACGCGGCCCGAGCTTGAAGTCCATCACCCGAAATTTGGTTTGGCCTTTCGTATCGATTGTCGAGGCACCCGTCTCCAGCCTCATTTGCATCTGGTCCAGCGACGTAATAGCCGCAACTCGGGCCTTCCCGTCGATGAAGCCCACATACCCGAACGTGTGGCCGGGGGCGTGTTTATCGAAGCCTTGCTCTTCGGCAGCAGCGGCAATTTCCCGCAAGGTCTGATCGAGCGTCCGGTTCGCTCCGCGCAGAACGCCCTCGATCCACTCGCTGACTTCGAAAGGCTTGCTACCTGATCTCGCGCCGGCGCCAGCATAGGTGATGAAGCCGTGACCGTCGACGGTTTCCAGCCTGGCCATCTTGGTGGCCGCGAACGACTTCATGCTGTCCACGCCGCTGTATAGACGGTCTGCGCCGACGAACGCCACGCGAGCAGTAACCATTTGCAAGGGCGAAGGTCATCGTTGCCCCAGATGTTGCCCTGTCCGGAACTCAAGCAAACGGTCAGGAAAGGGAAAGCGGGCTAAATGTTTGGAAATGTTGGCTCCCCGGGCCGGATTCGAACCAGCGACCAACCGGTTAACAGCCGGTTGCTCTACCACTGAGCTACCGGGGAATAGAGGCTCTCATGTGAGTGGCGCAGCCTATAGCAAACCCTTTTCAGCTTTGCAAAGAAGCATTTCGCATTTTTTAGCGCATTTTCACCCAATGGTTTCTGGCAATCGCCGGATGACACCACATATGAGCCGTCTTGGGCGCCGTCGGACCTTGGTCGGCGGAACCTGAAAGGCGATTGCAGCCTTTAGCGCATATGGCTTTATCGAAGGCAACCGGATCGACTTTCGACATGACTGCAGCAGACGAAAACCAGGCACCGGCGCGGAAAATCTCGGTGTTCGGGCGCGAGTTCACCATGCCGCGCTCGCGCGGGCTGAGGATCGCCATCGGTATCGTGCTGGTGTTTTTCGGCCTTCTCGGTTTCCTGCCGATTCTCGGCTTCTGGATGATTCCGCTCGGCCTTTTGGTGCTTTCCTACGAATTTGCCGCGGTGCGCCGCCTGCGGCGCCGGTTCGTCGTCTGGTGGGAACGGCGTCGCCGGCCAAATTGAAAGCGATGGCGCGCGGTCCCGGAGCGGCCGCTTCGCTTTTCCAGCCCGTCGCAGATTTCCCCCTCAAGATCTCCTTGAGAACGGCAACTGCTGGTGCCAGCCGCGCGCGATATGCGGTGAAAGCCGGTTTGCACCCGCTGCGTAAAGCCGCGGGTTCGAGTTTCGCCGGTCGCGCAGCCATGCTTGAGGAGCGGCCAATATGCCGGTGCGCCAAGCGCTGAAACCGCTCGGGAACCACGTTGCGGCGGCTGATGAGGAAAGCGCGCCGGAATGCCGCGCTGACGCTTGACGACCTTTCGCTGCCACCATATTGAGTTCGCTCGCTGGGAGCGATGAGGCCTCGTGGCGGAGTGGTTACGCAGAGGACTGCAAATCCTTGCACCCCGGTTCGATTCCGGGCGAGGCCTCCAATCGCTTCAACTCCCGCATGCCGGGGGCTTGAGTTCCGGTCGAATGCGCCGCAGTGTCGGCGCGACAAGCGCATTTCAGCGCATTGGCTTTTGACGGATTGGTTGGGACATGAGCGCTGATTTCTCCGAACTTCGCGTCAAGATGGTCGACGGCCAGGTCCGCACCACCGATGTGACCGACGCAGCATTGCTCGACGCCATGCTTGCCGTGCCGCGCGAGGCCTTTGTCGGGGCCGGCCAACAGGCTCTCGCCTATATTGACGAGGATATCCGCATCTCCGACGGCGCCGATGGCAGCGGTGCGCGCTACCTCATGGAGCCGTCGCCGTTGGCCAAGCTTTTGCAGTTGGCCGAGATCGACGCCGGCGATTCGGTGCTCGATGTCGGCTGCGGCACCGGTTATTCCGCGGCGCTGCTGTCCAGGCTGGCCAAATCCGTCGTGGCGCTGGAAAGCGATACCACACTGGCGGAAGCAGCCAAAGCGGCGCTTTCGGCGCAGGGCTGCGATAACGTCACCGTGGTCACCGGCCCACTGCCGCAAGGTCATGCCGCCAAGGCGCCTTACAATGTGATTCTCATCGGCGGCAGCGTCGAGAAAGTGCCTGCGGCGCTGCTTGACCAGCTTGCCGAAGGCGGCCGGCTGGTGGCTGTGGAAGGGCAGGGCAATGCGGGCGTAGCCCGGCTCTTTTTCAACGCAGGGGGGGTTGTAACCGGAAGACGGGCATTTAATGCGGCAATTAAGCCACTACCCGGATTTGAACGCATTCATGCCTTCGAGTTCTAAGTGATTTTGCCTTGCAGCAAAGACTCTGTCATGTTGGCTTACGATTGAATAATCGTTGCTGATTGGTTAACCGGGGTTTCGGGAGCTGTCAGCGGGGGAACGATAGATCGACGCGGCGCTGGCCGATCCCTAGGGATGGGCTGGCGTGGCGTGGTTCCCGTGCAAAACGAATGAGGGATATAAAGTGCCGTCCTTAGCCAAGAGTCTGTTTGTTACCGTCCTCATTTCCGCGACAGCGCTTTCGCCGATAGCCGCCTCGGCGGAAACCATTCTCGGCGCGCTTTCCAAGGCCTACCAGAACAATTCCTCGCTGAATTCGGCCCGTGCCGGCGTGCGCGTCACCGATGAGGGCGTGGCGATCGCCAAGTCGGGCTATCGCCCGGTGATCACTGGTTCGGCTGATATCGATTACACCTCCAGGCACCTAAACGGCAGGAACGCGAGCCTGGCATTGACCACCGGCAGCTTCGGCGTTCGGATTGACCAGACGCTGTTCGACGGCTTCCAGACCAAGAACAGGGTCGCGTCGGCCGCTGCACAGGTGAGGGTCTCGGTCGAGGGCCTGCGCAACACCGAAGAGAACACGCTGTTCAACGCGGCGAGCGCCTATATGGACGTGATTCGCGACCGCCAGGTGGCGGTGCTGACCGAACAGAATCTGCAGTTCCTGACCGAGCAGGCGCGCGCGGCGCGCTCACGCTTCGAGGTCGGCGAGGGCACGCGCACCGATGTGGCGCAGGCCGACGCGTCTCGTTCGGCCGCGGTGGCGCAATTGAGTGCTGCCCGTGCGCAGGCTCTGGCCAGTGCAGCAACCTATCATCAGATCGTCGGTGACGAGCCGGGCAAGCTCAAGGCCGCGTCGCCGTTGGCGAAGCTGTTGCCGAGGAGTCTCGAGGCGGCGATCGGCATTGCATCGAACGAGCATCCGGCCATCCTGGCCGCCCTACATTCCGTCGATGCAGCGGGATTTGATGTAAAGACGCAGGAAGGTGCGTTGCTGCCGCAGTTGACTGCCAGTGCCGGCCTTTCCCATGCCTATCAAAATACTGTACCTGGCGCGGGGAATTCGGACGGCGACTCCAATGCCGCCACCGTCGGCGCGACGCTGACCGTTCCGATCTATTCGGGCGGCCGTACCTCCGCACTCGTTCGTCAGTCGAAGGAATCGCTCAGCCAGGCTCGCATCGAGGTGGATGTCAGCCGTGACTCGGTGCGCCAGGCCGTGACCTCGGCATGGACGCAATACATCGCAGCGCGGGAAAGCGTCGACGCTAATCGGCAGGTGATCGCGGCCGCACAGTTGGCGCTCAACGGCGTCATCGAGGAGCGCAATGTCGGACAGCGCACCACGCTCGACGTGTTGAATGCCCAGAACGCCGTCATCTCGGCAAAGATCGACCTCGCCAGCTCCGAGCGCGATGTGGTTGTAGCCAGCTACGCCATCCTGTCGGCCATGGGCCGCCTGTCGGCCGATCGCCTGGCGTTGAATGTGGTGAAGTACAAGCCTGAAGAGCACTACAGAGCCGTAAAGGACAAATGGATCGGGCTGCGTACGCCGGACGGTCGTTGAGCCCACCTGGGCGGCTCAAGTCCCGCCAGGGTTGAAGCATTTCACGCCGCGCTTCCCATGGATGCGCGGCGTTTGTCTTTTGTAGCCTAAATTGTTGAAATCCGGCGTCTTCCGAGATTGGGGATTCTCGGATGGCGATCCGTCGGCTACGCTGTCGCCATGATTCGTATCCTGGCTTTGCCGGACAGGAATCCAGGAACGGGTCACTACAGCGCCACGCGTCCGATGGATGCGCAAAGGACGCTGTAGAATTTTGATTTGCGCCTGATCCTCTTCGAAAATCGAAGATCGATTTTCGGGATCATGCGCGGGGGCGGCGGATGTGACGATGGCGACGGCAAGCAGCGCACAGCGCGAACCTTCCATGGAAGAAATACTGGCTTCCATCAGGAGGATCATCGAAGACAGCGACACCGGCCGCAAGCTGCCGGGCGACGCCGATGAGTTGCGCCAGGACCTTGTGCCGGCCGCCGGGCCTGTTTCGGATGTTGAGGCCTTCCGCAACGAATTGCACAGCTCGACCGAAAGCAAGAAGCCGGTGACGCTGGCCGAGGTGCAGGCCCAACTGGCCGAGCCGGTGGTTGCGCGGCTGGAGCGGCGCTCCGAGCCGTCGCCAGTGAAGCCTGCCATTGCGGCAAATGCCACGACCGCCGCGCCACCCGCGCATGCTCCGATGACCCTGGCGGAAGTGAGCGCCAGGATAGCCAGCGAGCCTGCCCCCGCCGTCAGGGCAGAAGCTGCAGTGCGGGCAAAGGCGGAAACCACCGACTCGATCGTCACGGATTGGCGCCGCGAAATCGCGGCCGTTGGCAATCAGGCAAAACCGGCTGACACAGTACGGCGGCCCGAGATCAGGCAGCCGGAGATCAGGCAGCCGGAGACTGAAAATCGGCAGGCAGCAATCGCGGAGGTCGAGGCTTTCGAAGACGATCTCGCTGCCGAGCCGGCTTTCGAGCCTCGTCCTTCGCGCGGCGAGCACGCGCGCCCGGCCGATACAACCCCGGCCCGTCCGGCGATCGTTTCGGAACATACGGGACGGCAGGTCGCAGCCGCCTTCGGCGAGCTCTCCGACGCGTTCGCCAGCCGCAGCAAGAAGACCTTCGACGAGATGGCCGAGGAGATGCTGCGGCCGATGCTGCAGGATTGGCTGGACAACAACCTGCCGACGCTGGTCGAGCGCCTGGTACGCGAAGAAATCGAGCGCGTCGCGCGCGGCGCGCAATAGGCATCACCACAGCCGTTCCGGATTAAAGCGCCGCCTTCGGGCTGCGCTTTCTCGCTGCAGGCCAGCGTCCGGCTGATGTCGCGAATGCGATCAGCTTCCCGTCGGGATCGCTGACGATGAAGGTGCGGGCATGGCCTTCCCGTTGAAATGACCAGGGCCCCGCCTATTTGCGTTGAAGGACTGAGGCAGCCCTCGCGGTTGACTTGGCCAAAACCTTCCGATTTACACCGGGTCAGCAAAACTCCCGACCGCGCGGACCACTTTCCCATGCTTGAAAAGACCTACGACGCCAAGACCGTCGAGCCCAAGATCGCCAAAATCTGGGAAGAGGCGGACGCCTTCCGCGCCGGCGCAGGTGCCGAGGAGGGGGCAGAGGCCTTCACCATCGTCATCCCGCCGCCCAACGTCACCGGCTCGCTGCATATGGGTCACGCGCTCAACAACACGCTACAGGACATACTCGTGCGCTTCGAGCGCATGCGCGGCAAGAACGTGCTGTGGCAGCCCGGCATGGACCATGCCGGCATCGCCACGCAGATGGTGGTCGAACGCCAGCTGATGGAAAAGCAGATACATCGCCGCGATCTTACCCGCGAACAGTTCATCGACAAGGTCTGGGAGTGGAAGGCCGAGTCCGGCGGCGCCATTTTCAACCAGCTGAAGCGGCTCGGCGCCTCGGCGGACTGGTCGCGCGAACGCTTCACCATGGATGAAGGCCTGTCCAAGGCCGTGCTCGAAGTTTTCGTCAGCCTCTACAAGCAAGGGCTGATCTACAAGGACAAGCGCCTTGTGAACTGGGACCCGAAGCTGTTGACGGCGATCTCCGACCTGGAGGTCGAGCCGCAGGAGATCAACGGCAATCTCTGGCACTTCCGCTATCCGATCGAGGGCGAGATTTTCGATCCGGAAAATTCGGCGACCTTCATTACCGTGGCCACGACACGGCCCGAGACGATGCTTGGCGATACGGCGGTCGCCGTGCACCCGGACGACGAGCGCTACCGGCAGCTGGTCGGGAAAAATGTCGTGCTGCCGATCGTCGGCCGGAAAATCCCGGTTGTGGCTGACGTGTATTCCGACCCGGAAAAGGGTTCCGGCGCGGTCAAGATCACGCCGGCGCACGACTTCAACGATTTCGAGGTCGGCAAGCGCCACAAGCTGCCGGCGATCAACATCCTGACCATCGAGGCGGCAATAACGCTCAGGGATAATGAGGATTTTCTCGCCGGGCTCGACGTGACGCCGGAGCGTCAGGCCGTCTGGGACGAGCTCGACGGTCTCGACCGTTTCGTCGCGCGCAAGAAAATCGTCGAGCTGATGGAGACCGGCGGCTTCCTCGACAAGATCGAGCCGCACCGCCACGCCGTGCCGCATGGCGACCGCGGCGGCGTGCCGATCGAGCCGTTTCTGACCGAGCAGTGGTATGCAAACGCCGCCGAGCTCGCCAAGCCGGCGATCGCATCGGTGCGTGAAGGCCGTACCAACTTCGTGCCGAAGAACTGGGAAAAGACCTATTTTGACTGGATGGAGAACATTCAGCCCTGGTGTATTTCACGCCAGCTGTGGTGGGGTCATCAGATCCCGGCCTGGTACGGGCCGGACGGCCGCGTCTTCGTCGAGAAGACCGAGGAAGAGGCGCTGGGCGCCGCGATTGAATATTATCTGGCGCTGGAAGGCCCGTGGAAGGCCTGGGTCGAGGACAAGCTCGAGACCTTCAAGCCGGGCGAAATCCTGAGCCGCGACGAGGATGTGCTCGACACCTGGTTCTCGTCTGCACTGTGGCCGTTCTCGACACTGGGCTGGCCGGATCACACGCCGGAGCTGAAGACCTATTACCAGACCGACGTGCTGGTGACCGGTTTCGACATCATCTTCTTCTGGGTCGCCCGGATGATGATGATGGGCCTGCATTTCATGCACGAGGAGCCGTTCCACACCGTCTATGTGCATGCGCTGGTGCGCGACAAGAACGGGCAGAAGATGTCGAAGTCGAAAGGCAACGTCATCGATCCGCTCGACCTCATCGACGAGTTTGGCGCCGATGCACTGCGCTTCACGCTGACGGTGATGGCGGCGCAGGGGCGCGACGTAAAGCTCGATCCGGCGCGCATCGCCGGCTACCGCAATTTCGGCACCAAGCTGTGGAACGCGACACGCTTTGCCGAGATGAACGAGGTCGCGCGCAATGACGACTTCTGGCTGAACGACGCCAAGCTGCCGGTCAATCGCTGGATCCTGACCGAATTGACCAGGGCGTCGCACGCGATCACCGAAGGGATCACCGGCTACCGCTTCAACGAAGCGGCGGGCGCCGCCTACCGCTTCGTCTGGAACCTGTTCTGCGACTGGTATCTGGAACTGCTGAAGCCGGTGTTCATGGGCACCGACGAGGCGGCCAAGGCCGAAAGCCGCGCCTGCGTCGCCTTCGTGCTCGACGAGATCTACAAGCTGCTTCACCCCATGATGCCGTTCATGACCGAGGAGCTGTGGGCGCAGACGGCAGGTGAGGGCAGGACGCGCGCAACGCTGCTTTGCCACGCCGCCTGGCCGTCGCCCGACTTCGAGGACGCCGATGCAGCCGCCGACATCAACTGGCTGGTCGATCTGGTCTCCGGTATTCGCTCCGTGCGCTCTGAAATGAACGTGCCGCCGGCGGCGATCGCGCCGCTGGTGGTGGTCGGCGCCAGCGCCGAGACTCACCAGAGGCTGGAACGCCATGCGTCCGCCATCAAGCGGCTGGCGCGGGTCGGCGACATCTCGCTGCAGGACGCCGCACCCAAGGGCTCGGCCCAGATCGTGCTCAGCGAGGCGACGATCTGCCTGCCGCTCGGCAGCCTGATCGATCTGTCCGCCGAGGCGGCGCGGCTGCAGAAGGAACTGGCCAAGGTGACCGAGGAAATCGCGCGGCTGCACAAGAAGCTGTCGAACGAAAGATTCGTCGCCAGCGCGCCGGAAGAGATCGTCGCGGCCGAGCGCGAAAAACTCGCGGAATACCGTGATCAGCAGGAGAAGCTTTCGGTGGCGTTGACCAGGGTGCGCGACGCCGGCTGATCCGCCGGATTCGCGATGCCCGGGAACGGCGTCAAGGCAGGTCTTCTGCCCGAAAAACAGGCATTCCGTAGCGTTAATGTTGACGTAAACGGAAAGTTTTCGCCCCATTGTTGCCATAATGTAACAATGGCGGCCATTGCCGGCAAAACAGCCGGTTTTTATACTGTTTAGAGCGAATCCTCCTGATTTTTTGCGCCGATTGCCGCTCAAATGGCCCTTTTCCGGCATGCTTGCGCGGGTCGCCACTTTGTCCGAAATGCGTTCTGCAAGTGCGTACATGTACGCATTATCAATTCATTGTTGCACCGTTAACCCGAATTGGTTCTAGCTTGATCCACTAGTATTCGGGGAGGACATCCAATGAACAATTTGCGTTTGCAAACACTGCTGGGGGCGGGGTGTTTTTCGCTGAGCCTGATCGGCTCCGTGCATGCCGGCGGCATCGAGCGCGGTGGCTACGACGTCGACCTTCTGTTCGATCCGGCGCCCTTCGCCACCGAAGCCGAAGCGACGTATGTCATGCCGGAGCGCAAGCTCAAGAATGCGGTGGACACAGATAATTCAGATGGCAACGTGTCGGCGTTGGGTAGCACGGCGAAAGACAGCGAGAGCTACTGGGTGCCACGCATCGGCGTCAAGGCCGAGGTGGTCAAGGGTGTCGACTGTATGGTCGACTATTCACAGCCTTGGGGTGCGCATACGGCTCCCGGCCTTTGGGCCGGCGCGCAGTCCAACATGGAAACCGACATCAAGAGTAATAACTACGCCGGCACCTGCTCCTACAAGATGGATGCCGGCAAGGGGCAGCTTCGCTTCATCGGCGGTGTGTTCTACCAGGAAGTCTACGGTTTCAAGGAAAGCCTTGTGTCGCCACTGGTGCCCAATTTCGGCGGCACGGGTCGCGTTGACCTCAAAGGCACTGGCTGGGGCTGGCGTGCTGGCCTTGCTTACGAAATTCCTGAGATAGCGCTGCGCGCAAGCCTTGTTTATAATTCGCAAGTAAAGCTCGACAATCTCTCTGGCACGCTTGATTTGACGAAGGTCGGCATAGGGGCCGAGCCGATAGACATATATGGCAATGCCTCCATGCCAGATTCGTTGGAATTCAAGCTCCAATCCGGTATCGCACCCGGCTGGCTTGCCTTCGGGTCCGTCAAATGGGTCAACTGGAGCGTGTTGCAGAGCATTCCTATCTGCTCGCAAGCTTCTAAGGGGCTGGCAGCTTGTACGTCGATTTCTCCGGGGCTCGGCTCTCCGACTCCGGTGCGATTGACGTCGCTAGATCTGATGTACCGTGACGGTTGGACGGTTACCACAGGCATTGGCCACAAGTTCAACGAGCAGTGGAGCGGCGCAGCTCAGATTTCGTGGGATCGTGGTACCTCGCACGGCGTTGGCTCCCAGAGCGACACGTGGACACTCGGTGGCGGCGTCGCTTACACGCCAACCGCCAACATCGAAGTGCGGTTGGCCGGCGCGATCGGTGTGCTGACCAGCGGTCACTCAGGAACTTTGACAGACGAGAACGGCTACCAGGCCGGCACCGATGTCAGCTACAATTTCGGAAACGACTTGGTCACGGCCATTTCGGGCGGCGTCAAGATCAAGTTCTAAGGCTCTGAAAATTATAATAAAAGGCCGGGCGTTGCCCGGCCTTTTGTTTTGTGGGTGAAAGTTAGCCTGCAAATCCGTCGCATCACTTTCGCCTCTGGTAATTGTGACGTTTTGGCAACAGTTTCTGAACAACCCCCGCGCTAGAGTTCCGCCCGACCAAATTGCCCATTTCCCGCCATAAACCCGGCGCACCTCGAATTTGTCTCGGGACACGCGCCAAAAGGCTCGGCGATGAGGCAGGCCGCGCCGCCCGCGGCAAGGAAGAGAATGGACGCCAAAGTCATCTCCAAGGCCAAGCTGCCTAGCCGCCATGTGACCGTCGGTCCGGCGCGTGCGCCGCACCGTTCGTATCTCTATGCCATGGGGTTGTCGGCGGCCGAGATCGCGCAGCCGCTGGTCGGCGTTGCCTCCTGCTGGAACGAAGCGGCGCCTTGCAACATCTCGCTGATGCGCCAGGCGCAAGTGGTCAAGAAAGGCGTCGCGGCCGCCAACGGCACGCCGCGCGAATTCTGCACCATCACCGTCACCGACGGTATCGCCATGGGCCACCAGGGCATGAAGTCGTCGCTGGTGTCGCGCGATGTCATCGCCGACTCGGTCGAACTCACCATGCGCGGCCATTGCTACGATGCGCTGGTCGGCCTTGCCGGCTGCGACAAGTCGCTGCCCGGCATGATGATGGCCATGGTGCGGCTCAACGTGCCGTCGATCTTCATCTATGGCGGCTCGATCCTGCCGGGCTCCTATCGCGGCCGCCAGATCACTGTGCAGGACGTGTTCGAGGCGGTCGGCCAGCATTCGGTCGGCACGGTCAGCGATGCCGAACTGCTCGAGATCGAGCAGGCGGCGTGTCCGTCCGCCGGCTCCTGCGGGGCCCAGTTCACAGCCAACACCATGGCCACCGTCGCCGAGGCGATTGGCCTCGCGCTGCCCTATTCCTGCGGCGCGCCGGCGCCTTACGAGATGCGCGACCGCTTCAATTTCGCGTCCGGCGAAAAGATCATGGAGCTGATCGCCAAGAACATCCGGCCGCGCGACATCGTCACGCTGAAGGCGCTGGAGAATGCGGCGACCGTGGTCTCGGCCACCGGCGGCTCGACGAATGCGGCTTTGCACCTGCCGGCGATCGCGCATGAGGCAGGCATCAAGTTCGACCTGTTCGACGTTGCCGCGATTTTCGAGAAGACGCCTTACATCGCCGACCTCAAGCCGGGCGGCAAATATGTCGCCAAGGACATGTTCGAGGCCGGCGGCATTCCGCTGTTGATGAAGACGCTGCTCGACCATGGCTATCTGCATGGCGACTGCATGACCGTGACTGGCCGTACTTTGGCCGAAAACATGGAGCATGTTGCCTGGAATGATAGCCAGGATGTGGTCCGTCCCGCCAACCGACCAATCACCCAAACCGGCGGTGTCGTGGGCTTGAAGGGCAACCTTGCCCCCGAAGGCGCGATCGTGAAGGTCGCGGGCATGACGGAGCTGAAATTCTCAGGTCCGGCACGGTGTTTCGATTCGGAAGAGGAATGTTTCGAGGCGGTCACGCACCGCAACTACCGGGAAGGCGAGGTTCTCGTCATCCGTTACGAAGGTCCGCGCGGCGGCCCGGGCATGCGCGAGATGCTGTCGACGACGGCGGCGCTCTACGGCCAGGGCATGGGCGGCAAGGTCGCTCTCATCACCGACGGTCGTTTCTCGGGCGCGACGCGCGGTTTCTGCATCGGTCATGTCGGGCCCGAAGCTGCCGTTGGCGGCCCGATCGGGCTCTTGAAAGACGGCGATGTGATTTCGATCGATGCAACCAAAGGCACGATCGAGGTCGACCTGTCCGAGGCCGAACTGGCAACGCGGGCGAAGGCCTGGAAGGCGCGCACGACCGACTATCAGTCGGGCGCGATCTGGAAATACGCACAAACGGTAGGGCCTGCCCGCGACGGCGCGGTCACCCATCCGGGCGGTGCCAAAGAAACACATTGCTATGCGGATATCTGAGTTGTTGAGGTCGTCTGTCCTTCCGGCACTGGTCGCTGTTGCGATCTTTGGCGCCGTGGGCCAGGCCATGGCCTTCGACGACAAGGTGTTCGACGACAAGACCGGCGTGAAGCCGCAATCGAGCCCATGGGCCGTGTTCCAGTTCGGCTTCTCCGCTTACAAGAGCGGCCACAAGGAACAGGCGGTCGAGGCCTATAAATACGCCGCCGAGAACGGCCAGATCGGCGCCACCTGGAAGCTCGCGCGCATGTACGCCGAAGGCGACGGCGTGACGCGCGACGACTATGCGGCCTTCAAATTCTTCTCCGAGATCGTCGATCAGGATGTCGAGCCGGGATCGCCGGAGGAAAGCTATGTCTCCGACGCGCTGGTGGCGCTGGGCGACTATCTCCGGACAGGTATCCCCGGCAGCCCGGTCGAGGAAAACGAGGTCGCGGCGCAGGAATATTACATGCGCGCGGCCGCCAACTACCGCAACCCGAACGCCCAGTTCGAGATGGGCCAGATGTTTTTGAAGGGCGAGGGCGGCGTCAAGGCCAGCGTCAAGCAGGCCGGCCGCTGGTTCCAACTCGCCGCCGAAAAAGGCCATGCCGGCGCCCAGGCGACGCTCGGCAATCTTCTGTTCCAGAGCGGCAAGATCGTGCGCGGGCTGGCCATGATGACCGCCGCGCTCGAACGCGCCTCGCCGAGCGACCAGCCGTGGATCCGCGGCATGCAGGAAGAGGCATTTGCCGCCGCCGGCGAAGCCGACCGCCGCACGGCGATTTCGCTTGCCGACGATCTTCTCACCAAGGGTGGTGACGACCAGTGAAATTGCCAATCTCCCCCCTTGAGGGGGAGATGCCCGGCAGGGCAGAGGGGGGCGCTGTCCCGCTGGCATTTCAGTTGACTAAAGTTTGCCCGGGTTGGACTGAGAGGGTGAGCTTGTTTGACCGAAAGGTCGCGTTTCTTCGCGCCCCCCTCTGGCCTGCCGGCCATCTCCCCCTCAAAGGCATAGGCGCTAAGATAGCTTTGGCATGGACTGAAACTTGCGCTTTCGTGGTGGTTCGCGCCAGCGATATCGCAAGGCATGGAGATTTTGGCGCAGGGCCGCCAAGGAAGGTTGAGTAAAGATGGTCGCGATCAGAGAGGCGACGATCTGGCGGGTTGCGCGCCACAGTAGCGGGCGCCCGTCGCTCAAGGGGGAGAGACACCCAACTCCTGCGAGAGGGGTTCGGTCACAAGCGCGATGAGGAAGTGTGCAAAGATCCAAGGCTTTGCGATCCTTGGGTCCTTGGCGGGAGGAGAGCGCAGCCCGATCAGGCTCTTCAGGCGCTTGAAGGCGAGCTCGATGCGCCAGCGCATGCGGTAGAGCTTGAAGACCGTATCGGCGGGAAACTCCTCCCGGTCAAGCGAGGTCACAAGCAGGACTAAGCCGGCCGCAATCAGCGTCTGCGGTTGAACCTTGTTGCCCTTGGCCCTGGCTTCCTTGTTGATTTTGCGCCGCGCTTCTTGTGCCGCGGCCTCGGATTTGCGCAAGGCGATCAGGCGCATCTTCACAGGCTCGCCCTTCTTGAGTGCCAGCCGGGCAGGCGTTTCGCAGACTTCCTCCCGGCAGTTCTCCAGGTAGCCGATGAGATCGAACGCCCTGCCGTTGGCGTCGAGCCATCGCGCGTTTTTCCACGACGCGCGCACAACAACATCGCCGCCTTGCGCCATCACCTTGGCGATCCGCTCGGCCTGCAGATAGGCGCGGTCACCGATGCGGATCTCGCCCGGCACCACCGGCACGCGGTCGATCAACTCGGCCTCGCTCTGGTCGGTGATCTCGATGAAGTCGAACTGCTCGCGCTCAAGCTCAAAGGCGCAGTGCATGCGCCAAAGACCATTGTTCTTCTTCTCATACGCACCGGCCTTGGCAACCGCTGTCGCATCGAGGATGCGGATCAGTCGGCCTTTGGCCAAACCTGCATCCTCGCGCTTCAAAAGGTGCCCAATCAACTGCTGCAGCCATGGTCCTGCATTGCGCAGCCGGCCAAGCAACGCCACGTCCGAAATGTCGGCAATCCCGCTCGCCGCCGCCCAGGCCACGACGCCCCGCATGCCAACCTTGCCAAGGCAGTAAGCCAGTGTCAGGCGCAACAGGTCGCTCGCCGACCTGACGCCGCGCGGGCGCAGGAACGCCTTCGTCTCGCGGGCGCTTGCTGCGATCAACTCTTCGCCGCCCAGAAGCTCAATCGTCTCGGCCCAGCCGTCATCAACAAGCGATTCGTGTGTCATCGCAGTGTAGAATCACACCCGATTCCGCAGGGCAATACCTATCTTAGCGCCTATGCCCGCAAGGGGGGAGATTAGCTCACATCCATCAGTTCTCGGTGAGTTCCGCCGGCGCCGCTCTGTGTACCGGCACCGAGATCGGCGTGACGTGCAGATGCGGCTTCATCGTGCTGTCGGGGCAGCTGTCGCCGATCTTGGTCCATGAGGTGTTGTTGAGCACCAGGTCGCAGCGGGCCATATGGCTCTTGTCTGAAACCGTCAGGCAGGTGACCTGGCCGACCTGGTAGGACTTGCCATTGGCCAGGCACTGCTGGTCGGCAAGTGCCGCTGCAGGGGAGGCCATGGCAAATGCCAGGCCGATCGGGCAAAGGAGGAATCGTAGTGCCATGGAACCCCAGCCGCCATGCTGATCTCTGACTGAATGGCGCGATTGTGGCGATATCAGGGTTTCGGCTGATCAGGCCGGCAGCAGCGCCAGATCGATCGCCACCGGCACGTGGTCGGAAGGTTTTTCCCAGGCGCGCACATGCTTTTCGATCGAGGCCGAGGAAAAGCGGTTGGCCGCTTCGGGCGACAACAGCAGATGGTCGATGCGGATGCCGTTGTTCTTCTGCCAGGCGCCGGCCTGGTAGTCCCAGAAGGTGTAGACGTCGGCCGCATCGGTGACGGCGCGCACCGCCTCTGTAAAGCCGAGATTCTTCAGCCGCCGGAAGGCCTGCCGGGTCTGCGGCTGGAACAGCGCATCGCCAAGCCAGTTCTCGGGGAAGCGCGCATCGACCGGCTCGGGGATGACATTGTAGTCGCCGGCCAGCACCAGCGCCTCCTCCAGAAGCAGCCGCTGCTCGGCCCAGCGATGCAGCCGTTCCATCCAGGCCAGCTTGTAGGGAAACTTCTTCTCGTCATCGACCGGGTTGCCGTTGGGCAGATAGAGCGAGGCGACGCGCAGCGCGCCCTGGTCGGTCGAGAACACGCCCTCGATGAAGCGCGCCTGCTCATCAGTCTCGTCGCCTGGCAGGCCTCTGATAACCTCGTCGAACGGAAGTTTTGACAGCAGGGCGACGCCGTTAAAGCCCTTCTGGCCATGGGTTTCTACGTTGTAGCCAAGCGCCTCGATCTCGGCGCGCGGGAACTGCTCGTCGACCGATTTGATCTCCTGCAGGCAGACGATGTCGGGCTGGCTTTCGCTCAGCCAGTGGGTGAGGTTGCCGATGCGGGCGCGAATGCCGTTTATGTTCCAGGTGACGATTTTCATGGGCGGCCTCAGGGATGTTCGGGCGAAAGACGTTCGACAAGCCCGATCGTATTGCCTGCCGGGTCCTTTAGAAAGGCCATCCACTCGCTTTCCCCCGCCGTTCCGAACGTGCCTTCGGTGTCGTTGTGGACGAGCGCCGGCGGTGCGGTGAAGGGAACGCCGGACGCTTTCGCCTCGGCGTGGAAGGCTTCGAGCCCGGCTATATCGAGATAGACGGTGCCGGCCGGAACGCCATCGGTGAACAGCAACCTGATATCACCGGCCATGATGAAGGCGATGCCCGGCGGATCGTAGCGGGCATGAACGCTGAGGCCGAGCACATCGTGCCAGAAGGCCAGCGTGACGTCGAGGTCGCGCCCGGCCGACAGTGCGACCTGACGGACCGCGCCGACGCCGGACATCTGCCTAGATGGAGAAACTGGTGCCGCAGCCGCAGGAGGCGACTGCATTGGGGTTGCGGATCTGGAACGACTGGCCCATCAGATCGTCGACGAAGTCGATCACCGAGCCGCCCATATAGACCAGCGACAAATCGTCGATCAGCACGGTGGCGCCGTCCTTTTCGATGGCGACGTCGTCGTCATTGCGCGTATCGACCAGGTCGAACTTGTAGGAAAAGCCGGAGCAGCCGCCGCCCTCTACTGAGACGCGCAGCGCCGTCTTGCCGGCCTCGCCAGAGACGATTTTCGCGATCCGCCTGGCGGCGGACTCGGTCATCTCGACTTTCATGGCAGTCTTGGCATCAGCGCCCATGGGCGTCACCTTGCTTTCGGTTTCACATGATAGGTATGAAGCGGGAAGGGGCAAGTCAACTGCGGCGGCATCAGCCATGACAAATGAGCTTGGCGACATTGGGTTCGGCTATCGGCCGCGCGCGGCCTATGCCAGCGACCCAGCCAGGTCGCGCGGGCGGCTCTATGACGAGGTCGAGAGCCCGACTCGCACGCCATTCCAGCGCGACCGCGACCGCATCATCCATTCCACCGCGTTCCGCCGCCTGAAGCACAAGACGCAGGTGTTCGTCGCCCATGAAGGCGACCACTATCGCACCCGGCTGACGCATTCGATCGAGGTCGCGCAGATTGCGCGGGCTCTGGCGCGAGCGCTGCGCGGCGACGAGGATCTGGCCGAGGCGGTCGCCTTGGTGCACGATTTCGGTCACACGCCGTTCGGCCATACCGGCGAGGACGCGCTGAACGAGCGGATGGCCCAATGGGGCGGCTTCGACCACAATGCGCAGTCGCTGCGCGTGGTGACGCGGCTGGAGCGGCGCTATGCCGAGTTCGACGGGCTAAACCTGACCTGGGAAACGCTGGAAGGGCTGGTCAAGCACAATGGGCCGCTGACAGATGCCAAGGGAAAAGGGCTCAAAGGCCCGGTGCCGCAGGCGATCCGCGACTATTCCGAGCTGCACGACCTCGAACTCGACCATTTCGCCGGCATCGAGGCGCAATGTGCTGCGATCGCCGACGATATCGCCTACAACACCCATGACATCGACGACGGCCTGCGCTCCGGCTTCCTGACCTTGGACATGCTGGAAACGGTGGCGCTGCCGGGATCGATCCTGGCAAGCGTGCGCGCGCGCTATCCGGGCCTGGACGATGTGCGCACCGGCCATGAGCTGATGCGCCGGCAGATCACGATGATGGTCGAGGATGTCATTGTTTCCACCACCGCCAATCTTGAGCGCATCAAGCCTGACAGCGCCGAAGCGGTGCGGGCGGCGGGCGAAACGATGGTGACCTTTTCCGCTGACGTGGCGGCGACCGAGAAGGAATTGAAGACCTTTCTCTACAAGCATCTCTACCGGCATGACGAGGTGATGCGCGTTCGCACTGAGGCCGAGCAGATCGTGCGCGACCTGTTCGATGTCTATTTCGCCGATCCGCGCGCCATGCCGGACGGCTGGCGGGAGGGGCTCGACCGGGCGGAGGACCGCATCAAGGCGCGCAGCGTCGCCGATTTCCTGGCGGGGATGACGGATACCTACGCCTTGAAGGAACACCGCCGTCTGTTTGACCATACGCCCGATTTAAGCTAGGGCGGGCGCGATTTGCCGGCCAATGAGCCGGTTCCCCTGCACAGTCCGCCAGAGCAAGACCCATGAACATCTTCGCCGATTTCAGCGCGCGAATCACAAAAGCCGTCGAAGCGCTTGATTTGAAAGACAGTAATGGCGTTTCGCCCGACCTGTCGCGCATCGCCGTCGAGCCGCCGCGCGACGCCAGCCATGGCGATCTCGCCACCAATGCGGCGATGGTACTGGCCAAGCCCACCGGGCAGAACCCGCGCGCGCTGGCCGAGCGGCTGGTGGAAGTGCTGCGCAGCGACGCCGATGTTGCCGAAGCCGACGTCGCCGGTCCCGGCTTCGTCAATCTCCGGCTCAAGGACGCTTTCTGGCAGGCACATCTGACTGCGCTGCTGGGCGAGGGGCAAAACTACGGCCGCTCGACCATTGGTGGCGGCAAGAAGACCAATGTCGAATATGTCTCGGCCAATCCGACCGGGCCGATGCATGTCGGCCATTGCCGGGGCGCGGTTGTCGGCGACACGCTTGCAAATCTGATGGCCTTCGCCGGCTATGACGTCACCAAGGAATACATCATCAACGACGCCGGCGCGCAGATCGACGTGCTCGGGCGTTCGGCCTTCCTGCGCTACCGCGAAGCGCTGGGCGACGACATTGGCGAGATACCGGCCGGTCTCTATCCCGGCGATTACCTTGTGCCGGTCGGTCAGGCGCTGGCTGCCGAATTTGGCCGCAAGCTCTTGCAGATGCCCGACGATGAGTCGCTGGTAATCGTCAAGGACCGCACGATCGACGCCATGATGGTGATGATCCGCGAGGATCTGGCGTTGCTCAATGTCCATCACGACGTTTTCTTCTCCGAGCGCACGCTGCATGCCGACAATGCCAGGAGGATCCGCTCGGCGATCAACGATCTGACGCTGAAGGGCCATATCTACAAGGGCAAGCTGCCGCCGCCCAAGGGCGAGAAGCCGGACGACTGGGAAGACCGCGAGCAGACGCTGTTCCGCTCGACGGCGGTCGGCGACGACATGGACCGGGCGCTGGTCAAGTCCGACGGCTCGTTCACCTATTTCGCCGCCGACGTCGCCTATCTCAAGGACAAGGTCGACCGCGGTTTCGTCGGCCTGATCTATGTGCTGGGCGCCGACCATGGCGGCTACGTCAAGCGGCTGGAAGCGCTGGCGCGGGCGATTGCAGGCGATGATCTGAAGCTGCAACTCACGGTGCTCCTGTGCAATCTGGTGAAGCTGTTTCGCGATGGCGAACCGGTTCGGATGTCGAAGCGGTCGGGCGACTTCGTGACCTTGCGCGAAGCGGTGGAGGAGGTGGGCCGCGATGCGATCCGCTTCATGATGCTCTACCGCAAGAGCGACGCGCCGCTCGACTTCGATTTCGCCAAGGTCACCGAACAGTCCAAGGACAATCCCGTGTTCTACGTGCAGTACGCTTCGGCGCGCTGTCATTCGGTGTTCCGGCAGGCGAGCGAGCAACTGGGCGAGGCCAATTTCGACCGCAACAGCCTGGCCGCGGCCTCGGCGTCGCTCACCGATGAGGGCGAGATCGGCCTGATCCGGAAGCTGGCTGAATATCCCCGGCTGGTCGAATCTGCGGCCCTTGCGCTGGAGCCGCACCGGCTGGCATTCTACCTCTACGATCTGGCTTCCAGCTTCCATGGACACTGGAATCGGGGCACCGAGAATGCCGACTTACGTTTTGTTAAGGTTAACGACCGACAATTGACTCATGCCAGACTAGGGCTGGTGCAGGCTGTTTCGGATGTTTTGACCTCCGGCCTGACGCTGATTGGGGCTGATGCGCCCACTGAGATGCGTTAGGTTTAACTAAAACACCTGTCACCATTTGCCCACATTGCGCTGGTAAGGGCCAACCCTACGCGACGTCCATGGCGTCCGAATGAGTGCGAGTTCGGGAACAATAATGGCAGACAGAACCCAGCTGAGAGTAGCCGACAACAACGACATCGCCGAAGATGATCCGTTCGCTGAACTGACCAGGATCATGGGTTTCGATCCGCGCCAGCCGGTCAAGCCGCAGGCGCCAGCCGTCGAGACGGCTGCGGACGAGGGCGATTTCGACATCGACCTCGAGAAGGAGTTGATGGGCGAATTCGGCGATGAAGTCGGTTCCATGGAGGCCAGCCAGCCAGCTCCCGAGGTTCACCAGCCTGCCGCTGAGCCCTACGAACCTGCTGCCGAGATTCGCGAGCCGGCTTTCGAAACCACCGATGCCGCGATGGACGATGCGCTGGCTGCTTCGCTGGAATATGATTTCGTCTTCGACGATGCCGCCGATCTGGATTTCGGCGCTGCCCCGCAGGCTGCGGCTGCTCCCGTTGAACCCTCGGTTGCCGAACCTTGGTTTGCCGAGCCCGCATTCGACGAAGCTGCATTCGATGACGATTTCGACAATGCCGTGGCCAGTTCACTGGAAAACGTATCGCCGCTCGAAGACGACCTGCCGATGGATGACGAGCTTGCCGCTTCGCTCGAGCAGGGGTTGCTGCTCGATGACGATGCGACCGTCGCCCATGCCGCAGATGTCGCGCAGGTTGCTGCTGCGCCTGCCGACGATCTCGCGTTCGACGATGATTTCGACAATGCCGTCTCGATGTCGCTGGAAGACGAGCTGACGCTGGACGGTCCTGCGCCGGCGCAGGACCAGTATGCCGCGCCAGTAGCCGAGGCGCCGATCCATACCTTCGACGCCGTCGGCTCCGCCGACCACGCTGTTGCCGACGAGGATTTTGCGGGTCATTTCGATGGCGCGATGGCCGATGTCGACATGGACTTTGCGGCCCAGGATTTTGCAGCCCAGGATTTTGCGGCCGAGCATTTCGAGCCTCAGGCTTTCGAGGCTCAGCCTGTTGAGGCCGAGGATCCGGAAGAGCGCGATCTGGATGTCAGCGATCTGCAGGCCAGCGCGCCGGTTGAGATGGATGCGCCGGAAGTGGACGAGACGCCGGCCTGGACCGTGGAGGCCAGCCCCTCTCATGAGACTGCGCACGAAGCATTCGACGATTTCGATCTGAGCATCGATGATGCGCTTGCCGATCACGAGCCGGTGGCCGAGACCGCACCCGCTCCGGTTCAGCCAACTCCGGTCGCACCAACCTATGTGGCGCCTACCAATATGGCGACCCCGGCCGCTCCGGTCGCTGACGAACGGACGTTGGAAGATGAACTCAACGCGCTGCTTGGCGCCATGACCACACCACGCCCGGCGCCAGTCGCCCCGATTCCGGTGGTCACCGAGCCCACCAGGGCTGCCGCCATCGAGCCCACCAGGACTTATGAGCCGGTTGCCCCGGTGCAGCGGTCCGTCGCGACGCCGGTCGCTCCGGTCGATAATCTCGACTGGGACCTAGACGAACACGCGCCTGCTCCTCAGGAGGCCCAGGCGGACGATGCCGATTTCGACGATCTGCTTGCCGGCGAACTTGAAGGCCATGTGCCCGAGATCGAGTTCGATGATCACGCCTTCGACGCGGCGCTGGCCAAGGGCATCGATCTCGGTCATGACGATACGGCAGCACCGGTCGCTGGCGATTGGCGCTCGACGCCGCCGGAGCCGGCGCGTTCGTGGAGCCGCGTGACTCCCACCCCGGCCCAGCCTTCCTTTGCAGCGCAGCCGCAAGCTTCTTTTGCAGAAAAGCCGTCCATGCCGCCGGCGGCAGCGCCAAGCTATCGCGACCAGCCGGTTGCCGCTGCTGCCTATGTGGCGCCGACGCCATCGCGCCAGGCGCCGCCTCAGGCCTATGACGAGATGCCGGATGTCGAGACGGTCGATGTGCCGGAGCGTGTGGTGGCGATTGCCGACGACCTCGACATTCCAGAACTCAGCTTCGAGCAAGACGAGCCGGCCGCCTATGACGACATCGACGCCGAATTCGCCGGCATGCTCAACGACATGAACGCGGTGGAAGTGGCGCCGCCCACTGCCGCACGCAGTGCCGGCTATGATGACGATTCCTACAGTTCCAGCTTCAGTTCGGGCCACGAGCTCGACCAGCGCGCCTATGCGGCGCGGCCAGCCGAAGTGCTTGCAGCCACGCAAGCTCACCACGCCGATGCCGCCGGCGGCTTCGACATGGACGATCTGCCCGGCAGCCAGCCGGTTTCGCAGGCCGACGATTTCGCGGTCGACGAACTCGACTACGATCCGGATCTGGACGAGGCAATGGCGGTGCCGGGCCTCGCCGAGCAGGAAGCCGCACGGCCGCGCAGGAGCGGGCTGCTGTTCGCGGGGGTCGTTGCTGCGGTTGCGATTGCCGGCGGCCTTGGCGCCTTCGCCTTGTCGTTCGGCGGCAAGGGCGGCAGCGATGCGCCGGTCATTGTCAAAGCCGACAACAGGCCGATCAAGGTCAAGCCCGAAAATCCGGGCGGCGCCGTGGTGCCGAACCAGGACAACAAGGTTTATGATGCGGTCGCCAAGGGCACCAAGCCGGCCGAGCCGGTTCAGGAGAAGCTGGTCACCAACACCGAAGAGCCGGTCGATGTGAAGGCGCAGGAGCCTGAAAGCCGCGTCGTCGATCTGTCGCCCTACGATACTGCCCCAGGCCCCGACGCTGCCGGCAACCCCGAAGCTGCCGTCAACCCCGACGCTGCCGGCAACCCCGACGCGGCTGTCGCGCCGGCGCCAAAATCCGAGGACCGCATTGCGCAGGTGCTGCAGGAAGCCGAGAAGAACCCCGATACGGTCGCCGTTGCCCCGCGCAAGGTGCGGACCATGGTGGTCAAGCCCGACGGCTCGTTGGTGGCACGCGAGGACTCGACGCCGGCCGCGCCGCAGGTTGCGGCGACTGAGCCGCTTGACCCGGCGCCGCAGCACGTCGCCCCTTCGGCCGATGCCGAGCAGACCGGCACCGTGGCGCCTGCCGATCAGGCAAATAGCGACCAGGCAAGTGCCGAGACCGCCAAGCCGGTCAAGCCGGTGAAGCCGGCGGCTGCGCCGAAGGCTGAGACCCAGTCCGCCAACACGCCGCAGACGGTTGCCGTGGCGCCGCAGCGCCCGTCCGACCAGCCGGTCGACGTGGTCGGCGAGGTCAAGCCCGACCAGGTTGCCTCCATCCCGGCGACGGCTTCGACATCGGGCGGTTCGTGGTCGATGCAGATCGCTTCGCAGCCGACGGTCGAAAGCGCCCAGGCCAACTACGCCGACCTGCAGCGCCGCTATGGAAATGTGCTCGCCGGTCGCACCGCCAACATCGTCAAGGCGGAGATCGCCGGCAAGGGCACCTTCTACCGTGTCCGGGTGCCTGCGCAATCGCGCAACGATGCGATCAATCTGTGCACCAGCTACAAGGCTGCCGGCGGCAACTGCTTCGTGTCTCGGTAAGGCCGGATCCAATTATCAGAGCCGGTGCGTTCCCAAGGGTCGCGCCGGCTTTTTCATGTGGATGGGCGAGAGGTTGAGGCGCTTGCCGTCCGGGGAGATTCCCTTTGCCGGCGCGAAGCCCTAAACTGGTGGAATGACCGAATCAAAATCCATGATCCTCGGCTGTGCCGGGAAATCGCTGACCCGCGAAGAAATCCGTTTCTATCGCAATGAATGCCCGTGGGGCTTCATCCTGTTTGCGCGCAACATCGGCGAAACCGAGCAGATCCGCGATCTGGTCGCCGAAATGCGCGACTGTATCGGGCGCCCCGATGCGCTGGTGTTCATCGACCAGGAAGGTGGCCGGGTGCAGCGCCTGCGGCCGCCGCTGGCGCCGAACTATCCCGCCGGCGGCGCGCTCGGTGCATTGTGGCGCAAGGACCATGATGCCGGCACCCGCGCTGCCTGGCTGATGGCGCGGCTGCACGCCTTCGACCTGTTACGCTACGGTATCTCTGCCGATTGCCTGCCGGTGCTGGACGTGCCGATCGAGGGCGCCAGCGACGTCATCGGCGCGCGCGCCTATGGCAAGGAGCCGCGCCCGGTCATCGAACTCGGCCGCGCGGCGGCGGAAGGGCTGATGTCGGGCGGCGTGCTGCCGGTCATGAAGCACATTCCGGGTCACGGGCGCGCCTTTGCCGACACGCATTTCGAACTGCCTGTGGTCGATGCCTCGCTGAGCGACCTGCAGCGGCATGATTTCGCCCCTTTCCGCGAGCTTAGCCATCTGCCGATGGCGATGACGGCGCATGTCGTCTATAGCGCCATCGATCCGAACAACCCGGCGACCACGTCAGGTAAGGTCATCGACGAGATCATCCGCCGCGAGATCGGCTTCGACGGGCTGTTGATGAGCGACGACACCTCGATGAAGGCACTTTCTGGGGATTTCCCGACAAAGGCGGCCTCGATCCTTGCGGCGGGCTGCGATCTGGTCCTTCACTGCAATGGCGTTTTCGAGGAGATGGCGGGCATCGCATCGCGAACCACGGGACTTGAAGGGACATCGCTGGAGCGCGCCAAGCGGGCGCTGACCTATATAAGGGATCGCGACCGGGCCGACGAAACCGAGATACGCGCCGAGTTTGCCACCTATTTCGATGCGGTGGCCTAGAGACGGATGATTTCAGGTCTGTTCGACCTGAAATCTGAATCCGTCTCTAAATTAGATAGAGAGAGCATGATGTCGTCCGAAAACCGCTTCACACTTTTCGGCATCATGCTCTAACCAGAGGTAAAGGAACAAGTGGCGGAGACATTGGACAGCAAGGCTGCGAAGGCCGCACCGATGGACCGTCTGTGGGCCGAGAACGACGATTCACGGGTCACCGGCGACCCGTCGCTTGTCGTCGACGTCGCCGGGTTCGAAGGTCCGCTCGACCTCTTGCTGCATCTCGCCCGCAACCAAAAGGTCGATCTGTCGCGGATTTCCATCTTGGCGCTGGTCGAGCAGTATCTGACCTTCGTCGAGACGGCGAGGGCGCTAAGGCTTGAGCTTGCCGCCGACTACCTGGTGATGGCGGCGTGGCTGGCCTTCCTCAAGTCGAAGCTCCTCATCCCCAAGCAGCCCGGCGAGGAAGGCGAAAGCGGCGAGGAACTGGCCGCGGTGCTGCAGTTCCGGCTGAAGCGTCTGGAGGCCATGCGCGACGCCTCGGCAAGGCTGGTCAACCGCAACCGGCTCGGCCGCGACGTGTTTGCACGCGGCATGCCTGAAATGGTCATCGTCGAGAAGCGTAACGCCTATTCGGCCTCGCTCTACGATTTGCTCACCGCCTATGCGCAGCAGCGCCAGAAACAGGCGATCACCAATGTGACAATTGCCCGGCGTGGCGTGTGGTCGCTCAAGGATGCGCGCGATATCCTGACCCGGCTGGTCGGCTCGCTGCGCGACTGGACGGCGCTGGACAGCTATCTGATCAATTACCTGACCAGCCCGGACGAACGGCGTACCGCGATTGCCAGCTCGTTTGCGGCGTCGCTGGAACTGGTGCGCGAAGGCAGCATCGAGATGCGGCAGGACCAGGTGTTCGCGCCGCTCTATCTGCGCGGCCGCGCGCAGCCAATCAAGGCAGTCGAGGTGGCATCATGAGCGAACGCGCCAACGCTTCGGTCATTCCGTTCAAGGTCGAAGAAGAGACCGAGGAGGGCATTATCGCCCAGGACCCGACTGATACCCTGCTTCTGAATCCTGGCGAACGGCTGCATATGGCCGAAGCCATACGCATGGCCGAGGCGATTGTGTTCGCCAGCGCCGAGCCGGTCAGCGAAAAGCAGCTCGCAGCCAGATTGCCCGACGGCATCAGCATAGCCGCTGCCATGGCTGAGCTGCAGCAGATCTATGCGCGGCGCGGCGTCAATCTGGTCCGGGTCGGCGATGCCTGGGCTTTCCGTACCGCCGGCGATCTCGCCTTCCTGATGAGCCGCGACACGGTGCAGCAGCGCAAGCTGTCGCGCGCGGCGCTCGAAGTGCTGGCGATCATCGCCTACCACCAGCCGGTGACGCGCGCCGAGATCGAGGACATCAGAGGCGTCGAGACCTCGAAGGGCACGCTGGATACGCTGCTCGAAACGGAATGGGTGCGCATGCGCGGCCGCCGCCGCACGCCCGGCCGTCCCGTCACCTACGGCACGACAGACACTTTCCTCGACCATTTCGCACTGGAGGATATCCGCGATCTTCCCGGCATGGACGAACTGAAGGGGGCAGGGCTGCTTTCCGGCCGAATGCCGTCGAATTTCGCCATCCCGTTGCCGCCGGCCGATCCGGACGCCCTGACCGAGGACGAGGATGCGTTGACCGACATCGATCTCGAGGAACTCGGCCTGCTGACGCCGCGCGTCACGGAAGATTGACCGCAAGCGGCTGTCAAAAAGCTGCATTGCTGCGGTAGATGCGCCGATTGGTAGCGGGCAGCTTTGCCGAAAATGCGTGACATAAGCCGCGCCTTCATAAACTTTGTCGCTGTTGTGTTTGAATCCCAACGCGAAAACGCATAGATCATCGCCAGGGAAAACATTCGAGAGAGAGTTACAATGGGTTCATTTTCGATTTGGCACTGGATGATCGTGCTGGTGATTGTGCTGCTGGTGTTCGGCCGCGGCAAGATACCCGAGCTGATGGGCGACATGGCGAAGGGCATCAAGAGCTTCAAGAAGGGCATGGCCGACGACGATACCGCCGAAGACAAGCGCACCGTCGAGCACCGCCCGGACGAGACCGTTTCGGCAGTGAAGGAAAAGGCCAGCAAGAGCTGAGCCCGAGGTTGTTGCTTTTGAGCAAGTCCTGTCCAAAAGCCGCTTCGCACTCTTGGGCGACAAGCACTAGTCGGAACTGATTGCCATGTTTGAAGTCGGCTGGACCGAAATGCTGGTGATCGCGATCGTCATGATCGTGGTCGTCGGACCCAAGGATTTGCCCAATATGCTGCGCACCTTCGGCCGCACGACGGCGAAGCTGCGTGCCATGGCCTCCGACTTCCAGAAGCAGTTCAACGAGGCGCTGAAGGAAGCCGAGCTCGACGACGTCAAGAAGTCGGTCGATACGCTGCGCGGCCTCAATCCGGCGGCCGAGATCCGCAAGCAGCTCAATCCGTTCGAACAGGCGGCAGCAGAGGTTCGCTCCGGCGTCGATGCGGTGATGAAGCCGAAGCCCACCGTCGATCCCGCAACGCCCGCGGCAGAAACACCACAGGCGGCCGAGCCGCTCAAGAACGGCGCGACGGTGATGCCGGGTGTCAACGGACCGGAGACAGCGCCGGCGGCGCCGATCCTTCCGGCGATGACCGACGAGGCGGTGGTGACACCGGCTGCAGCAACAGCGGCGCCACGAAACGCGCGCGCCAAGGGGGCTGCGATATCAAAGGCTCCGGCAACCAAAACAGCGGCAGCCAAGGCAGCACCGGCAAAGCCGGCGCCTGTGGCGAAGGTTGCGGCCAAGCCGTCAGCGGCGCCCGCCAAGGCTGCACCTGGAAAAGCCGCCACCAAGCCCGCTGCTGCACCGAAGGCGGTCGCAAAGGCTGAGCCGAAGCCTGCGCCGGCCACGAAGCCCGCGTCCAAGAAGACGGCGGGGGCCGCCAAGTGAGCATTACGGACAGCGAAAAGGACGAGATCGAGAAGTCGTCGGCTCCGCTGATGGAGCATCTGATCGAACTGCGCCGGCGGCTGATCTGGTCGATCGGCGGTTTCTTCGTCGCCTTCCTCGTCTGCTTCTTCTTTGCCAAGAAGCTGTTCAATCTTTTGGTCGTTCCGTTCAAATGGGCCACGCAATGGGCCGGGCTCGATCCGCACAAGGTCGAGCTGATCTATACGGCGCCGCAGGAATTCTTCTTCACCCAGGTCAAGCTCGCCATGTTCGGCGGCATGGTCATCGCCTTTCCGCTGATCGCCACGCAGATCTACAAATTCATTGCGCCTGGCCTCTACAAGAACGAGCGCAACGCCTTCCTGCCGTTCCTGATCGCATCGCCGATCCTGTTCCTGATGGGCGCGTCGCTGGTCTATTTCTTCTTCACGCCGATGGTGATGTGGTTCTTCCTCGCCATGCAGCAGGCCGGCACCGACGACCAGGTGCAGATTTCGCTGCTGCCGAAAGTGTCGGAATATCTCAGCCTGATCATGACGCTGATCTTCTCCTTCGGCCTGGTGTTCCAGCTGCCGGTGGTGACCAGCCTGATGACGCGCGTCGGCATGCTGTCGTCGAAGGCGCTGGCCGAGAAGCGCAAATGGGCGATCGTCATCGCCTTCGTCGTCGCGGCGGTCCTGACGCCGCCTGATCCGATGAGCCAGATCGGTTTGGCCATCCCGACCATCCTGCTCTACGAGGTGTCGATCTGGGCGGCCCGGCTGATCGAGCGCGACCAGGTCAAGCAGAAGCTGGCGCGCGAGAAGCAGGAACCCGCCGAAGCCGTGGCCGAAAAGGCGGCGGACGCGTCCTCAAAGCAGGCTCCTTCATAGGCCGTCGCGTTCGGGTATCCGCGTTAGCGGAAAAACGCGACAGCCGCCATCTTGCATCGATGAAGGATGCGGTTTACGCCCTCAGGCCTTAGCTCGAGGACGACCAACCATGCTTGATATCAAATGGATTCGCGACAACCCGAAGGCCCTTGTCGAGGCGCTGGCCAAGCGCTCGTGGTCGGCTGACGAGGCGCAGTCCACGGTCGATGAGCTGATCAAGAAGGACGAAGCGCGGCGCGAGCACGTCACCGAGCTGCAGACCAAGCAGGAACGCCGCAACGCCGCCTCGAAGGAGATCGGCAACGCCATGCGTTCGGGCGACACGGCACTTGCCGAAAAGCTCAAGGCCGAAGTCGGCGATATCAAGACCTTCATCCAGAATGGCGAGGCGCGCGAGCGCGAGCTCGACAAGACGCTGAACGATGCGCTGGCGGTGCTGCCGAATGTGCCGCTCGACGACGTGCCGGTCGGCAAGGACGAGCACGACAATGTCGTCAAGCATATCGTCGGCGAGGTGCCGACCCGGCCGAACTGGGTGAACGAGCATTTCGAGATCGGCGAAGCGCTCGGCATGATGGATTTCGAGCGGGCGGCAAAGCTGTCGGGATCACGCTTCACCGTGCTGAAGAGCGGGCTGGCGCGGATGGAGCGCGCCATCGGCCAGTTCATGCTCGATCTGCACACGACCGAGCATGGCTATGAAGAAGTCATCCCGCCACTGATGGTGCGCGACGAAGTGCTTTTCGGGACCAACCAGCTGCCGAAATTCGAGGACGACCTGTTCTTCGTGCAGCATGGCGATGGCCGGCTCGGGTTGATTCCAACCGCCGAGGTCCCGCTCACCAACCTGGTGCGCGAAGAAATCACGGCCCATGAAAAGCTGCCGCTGCGCTATACGGCGCTGACGCCGTGCTTCCGCTCGGAAGCGGGCTCCGCCGGCCGCGACACGCGCGGCATGTTGCGCCAGCACCAGTTCTACAAGGTCGAGCTGGTCTCGGTCACCGACCAGGAGTCTTCGCTCGCCGAGCACGAGCGGATGACGCAGTGCGCGGAAGAGGTGCTGAAGCGACTGGAGCTGCCGTTCCGCACCATGGTCCTGTGCACGGGCGACATGGGGTTTGGCGCGCGCAAGACCTACGACATCGAGGTCTGGCTGCCCGGCCAGAACGCCTATCGCGAAATCTCGTCCTGCTCGGTCTGCGGCGACTTCCAGGCCAGGCGCATGGATGCCCGCTACAAGGACCGGGATGGCAAGGGCAACCGCTTTGTGCACACGCTGAACGGTTCGGGCACCGCTGTCGGCCGTGCGCTGATTGCCGTCATCGAAAACTACCAGAATGAGGATGGCAGCGTAACCATTCCTGAAGTGCTGCGGCCTTATATGGGCGGTCTGGCGAAGATCGAATCGAAGTAATGCGCATCCTTCTGACCAATGATGACGGCATCCATGCCGAGGGCCTGGCGTCGCTCGAACGCATCGCCCGCACGCTGTCGGACGATGTCTGGGTCGTGGCGCCGGAGCAGGACCAGTCCGGCTACGCGCACTCGCTGTCGATCTCGGAGCCGCTCCGGCTGCGCAAGATCGGCGAGAAACACTACGCCGTGCGCGGCACGCCGACCGACTGCGTCATCATGGGCGTCAAGAAGATCCTGCCTGGCGCGCCGGACCTGATCCTGTCCGGTGTCAATTCCGGCGCCAACATCGCCGACGACGTCACCTATTCCGGCACCGTCGCCGGCGCCATGGAAGGCGCGCTGCTCGGCATCCGCTCGATCGCACTCAGCCAGGGTTATTCCTATGTCGGCGAGGACCGCGTCGTTCCCTATGAGACCACCGAGGTGCTGGCGCCGGCGCTGCTGAAAAAGCTCGTCGCCATGCCGCTGCCGGACGGCGTGCTGCTCAACGTCAACTTTCCCAACTGCCTGCCTGACGAGGTTGCCGGTACCGTCGTGACGTCGCAGGGCAAGCTGGTGCACAGCCTGTGGGTCGACGAGCGCCGCGACGGGCGCGGCCTGCCTTATTACTGGCTTCGCTTCGGCCGCGAACCGGTCGAGGGCAAGCAAGGCACCGATCTCCATGCTCTGCGCAACCGGCTCGTGTCTGTGACGCCGCTGCAGCTTGACCTGACCGCGCATGAAATCCGTGACCAACTGACCAAGGCGCTGTCTGAATAAGGTGTTCGCATGAAGAAGGTTCTGGCATGAACTTGCCGCTCGACGATCGCGAGGGTTTTGCCGCTTTCCTGCTGCGCCTGCGCGGCCAAGGCGCGGTGCCGAAGGCGTTGATCGCAGCCTTCGAGGCGACGCCGCGGCGCGGCTTCCTCAACGGCCAGTTCCATTCCATCGCCTGGTCGGACGGCATGCTGCCGATCGAATGCGGCGAGGCGATCGAGGGCGCCGATCTGCAGGCGGCGGTGATTGCGGCCCTGGCAATAGAGCCCGGCAACCGGGTGCTGGAGATCGGCACCGGCTCGGGCTACACGGCAGCGGTGATGTCGCGGCTCGCGGCTCGCATCGTCAGCGTCGACCGCTACAAAACGCTGGCCGAGCAGGCCAGGCAACGCTTCGAGGCGCTCGGCATCGGCAATGTCATCGTGCGCCAGGCCGACGGTTCCAACGGGCTTGCCAATGAAGCGCCGTTCGACCGCATCGTAGCCTGGGCGGCTTTCGACAGCCTGCCGCGCTTCCTGCTCGACCAATTGTCGAGCGGCGGCATCGTCATTGCCCCGATCGGGCCGGAGGAGGGCGAGCAGGTGCTGGCCAAGCTGACCAAGGTCGGCAGCCGCTTCGAGCGCGAGGATATCGGCACCGTGCGCCTGCAGCCGATCCTGCGCAGCGTCGCGGCGGTTATTTAGGTGCACTGATATTCATGTGAGGCCGGCCTGCAAATGGCAGGTTCCTGCGCTTCCGGTGCTCACGTGTTTGAGTACGCTCCGCTCCGGCCTTCGACGGCCGAAGCCGTCATAAATGCCTCCGCTCTATGAAGGCTACGGCCGGTAGGCCGGTTCTCAGAACCTGTCATTTTCGACTCGGCCTGACCTGAATCTCAACGCACCTTCGGCGCGTTCGAAAATGTTTTAAGAAAATTTGCGCCTGATTCTATGGGGTTAACCCGCCAGTAACATTAACGCGCTTTAATCATGACCAGTGTGTACCGGGTCTGTGCGGGTTAGTGCGATGCAATTCAGTGTTTTGAAGGCAAACGGGCGTACTCTGTCGCGGGGCTGCGCTGTCCTCATGCTAGCCGGAGTGGCGGCGGGGTGTAGCTCCCAAGTCTCGCGGTTCAATGGTGTCGACGACGTCTTCACCTCCTCGACCAACAATCAGCGCGCCATCATCGACAAGCAG
Source organism: Mesorhizobium sp. P160187 (assembly GCF_057766425.1). NCBI lineage: Bacteria > Pseudomonadati > Pseudomonadota > Alphaproteobacteria > Hyphomicrobiales > Phyllobacteriaceae > Mesorhizobium > Mesorhizobium sp. P160187. Next base: position 805,554 of record NZ_JBYMDX010000004.1, on the reverse strand, counting down.
AGCACTGCGCAGCCCTATCCGGGCGATGTGGCGGCCGAGCCGATCGCTGCGGCACCTGTCGATGGCAGCCATAACCAGTCGGTCAGCCGCTCCAGCCTGGAGCCAGTCACCGTCCAGCAGCTGCCGCCGCCGAGCGCGCCCAAAGCTGCTCCGATGCGCACCGCTTCCGCGCCGGCGCTTGCACCGGCACCGCATGTCGACAGAACGACTACCGGCACGGTCCAGCCGGCGAGGCCGTTCAAGAATGCCGGTGACTCCGATCCGAAACCAGTTGCGGCTGGTACGCCGCATGCGACCGAGATCGTGGTCAGCGACGGCGAGACCATTTCCGGCATCGCTCATCGCTATCATGTGCCCGCCGACGTGATCATGAAGGTCAACGGCTTGAGCGCCACCAAGGGGCTGAAGACCGGTCAGAAACTGGTCATCCCGGCCTATGCCTATTCAAGCAAGGGGACAGAGCCGAAACTTGCCGACGGCAAGCCGGCAAACAGCCCCAAGGCGCCGGCGCCGGAGAAGATCGCCGTACTGCCGCAGCAGCCGAAACTCAAGGACGGCAAGTCCGCCGCGCAGGTTGACGCTTCGGCAGCGAACAAGCCGAAGACCGACAAGCCGGCGCAGACTGCCTCGGCCGCGCCAAAAGCCGGCGCGGGCACCTACACGGTCCAGTCGGGCGACAGCCTGTCCTCCATCGCCAGGAAGACCGGCGTTGGCGTCGTGGCGCTGAAGCAGGCGAACGGCATGCAGGACGGCCTGCTCAAGATCGGCCAGACGCTGAAGGTTCCGGCAGGTGGCACCGCAACGGTCGCCAGCGCCAAGCCGACCAAAGTTGATCCGGTGACGACCGCGACCACCCAACCGGCGGCAAAGCCGACGGAGACACTCGCCACCTACACGCCGCCGAAGAAGGACGCCAAGGTCATCCAGCAGGCCGAGGACGACGATGCTGTTGCGCCCGATGCCACCGGCATCGGCAAGATGCGTTGGCCGGTGCGTGGCCGCGTCATCTCCAATTTTGGTGGCGGCAAGGATGGCGTCGACATCGCCGTGCCTGAGGGGACGCCGGTCAAGGCGGCCGAGAACGGCGTGGTCATCTATGCCGGCGACGGCCTCAAGGAATTCGGCAATACGGTGCTGGTGCGCCACGAAAACGGGCTGGTCACCGTCTATGGCCACGCCAGGTCGATCGAGGTGCAGCGCGGCCAGAAGGTCAAGCGCGGCCAGGAGATCGCGCTGTCGGGCATGAGCGGCACCACCGACTCGCCGAAACTGCACTTCGAAGTGCGCAAGAACTCGGCCCCGGTCGACCCCTCAGGTTATCTCGAATAGTCGGGAATAGAACAATAAACGTTTTGCAGGCCGTCTGACCTCCAGTCCGGCCCGCCGGCTCAGCCCGCTCCGCAAGGGGCGGGCTTTTTCAGTGACCTGACGGAAATCAATCAGTCGTTCAGCGGCTTGCCGAGCCGGCCGGCCAGATCCTGAGTGAATTGCCAGGCGACGCGGCCCGAGCGGCTGCCGCGTGTCGTTGCCCATTCCAGGGCGTCGGCGCGCAGCTGCTCCGGGTCGATCTTCAGTCCATGATGGGTGGCATAGCCGTTGACCATATCGAGATATTCGTCCTGCGAACATTTGTGGAAGCCGAGCCACAGGCCGAAGCGGTCGGACAGCGAAACCTTTTCCTCGACCGCCTCGGACGGGTTGATGGCGGTCGAGCGCTCATTGTCGATCATGTCGCGCGGCAACAGGTGCCGGCGGTTCGACGTGGCGTAGAAGATGACATTGGCCGGGCGGCCCTCGACGCCGCCTTCAAGGGCTGCCTTCAGCGACTTGTAGGAGGTGTCGTCATGGTCGAAGGAGAGGTCGTCGCAAAACAGGATGAAGCGAAACGGCGCCGCCTTCAGCAGGCCCATCAGCCTGGGCAGCGTGTCGATATCCTCGCGATGGATCTCGATCAGCTTGAGCGGCAGGTCGGATTTGGCCTGGGCGTTGATCTGCGCATGCACGGCCTTGACCAGCGAGGATTTGCCCATGCCGCGCGCACCCCACAACAACACATTGTTGGCGGCATGGCCGGCGGCGAAATGTTCCGTGTTTTCGACCAGAATGTCGCGCACGCGGTCGACGCCGCGGATCAGGCCGATTTCGACGCGGTTGACCTTGCGCACCGGCTCGAGATAGCCGGGGTCGGCCTGCCAGACGAAGCAATCGGCAACCGCAAGATCGGTTTGCGGCACCGGCGGCGGAGCGAGGCGGGTGACTGCCTCGATCAGGCGGTCGAGCTTTTTGTTCAGGGCCTCGATGGTGCTGTCGGTCATGTCTCGTCTTTTATGTTTCCGCACGAACGTGCGTAGGGGCCGAAATCGTCTTGATCCGGGCGAGATAGAAACTGGTTCCAAGCTTTTGTTTGGGCATGATCTTTTGCGAAAACCACGCTCGTATTCCGGGAGCATGCTCTAACACGGGTCAACCGGCCGGAAAAGCAGCTGAAAGCCCGGCCGCGCAGTTGCATTGGTAACTTTACCCACTATATTCCGGCCAAATTTGGCGAGGCCGCCCTACGGCCTTCTTCGTAACCAGGAGTTCTTGATGTTCGTCACACCGGCATACGCCCAAGCTACCGGAACTCCGCTTGGTCCGTTCGGGGATATCGGCATGATACTCCCGTTCGTTCTGATCTTCGTGATCATGTATTTCCTCATCATCCGGCCGCAGCGCGCCCAGTTGAAGAAGCGCCAGGAGATGATCTCGGCCGTGCGTCGTGGCGACACGGTGATCACCGGCGGCGGCTTCGTCGGCAAGGTGACCAAGGTGATCGACGACCACGAGCTCGAGATCGACCTCGGCGGCGGTACCAAGGTGACGGCGCTGCGCTCGACGATCGCCGACGTGCGGGTCAAGGGCGAGCCGGTGGCCAACCAGAACGCCAAGAAGTAAGCCAGTTTCCCAAGCGGAGCGATCCGCGGGCAGAGCTCTGACAAAAGACGGGGTATGGTCCATTTTTCGCGCCTGAAAATGATCCTGATCTGGCTTGCTATGGCCACAATGCTCGTCGACGCGCCCAGTCTTCACGCTGCCGGCCCGGACGTGCTGCTTCGATTGGACGCGACCGATGTGATCGATCGCCGGTTGGAGGCGACGCGTGACGAAATCAGGACGCTGCTGCGCGATGCAAGGATCGGCTATACTGCTCTTGCTAAGTCGGGTCGGGCCGTTCAGGTGCATATCACCGACCCCGCTCAGGTCGGCGCGGCCAAGATGGCATTGAAGGCGGTGACTGATCCTGTCCTTGGCAGCGCTGGTCCGGTCCAGGAAATGATCCTGGATGATACCGGAGCAGCGTTGCTCAAGTTCACGGTAACAGACACAGGCATCAAGTATCGGATTTCGATCGCGCTTGCGCAGTCGATCGTGGTCATTAAGAATCGCCTGCGTGATCTTGGTGTTGCCGACCCAGTAGTTCAGCCAGAGGGCGAAGACGGTATGCTGGTCCGGACTTCGGGCGTTGCGGATTTGCAAAGGTTGAGGAGAATTCTCACCCGAACCGGAATGGCGACTTTTCAGTGGGTTGATGAGTCGATGCCGGTCGCTGATGCGATCAATGGCCGGACGCCCGCTGGCTCGGTGGTGGTTTATTCGAAGGACGATCCACCGGTTCCCTATCTGGTTGAGAGCCGGACGATCGTTTCCAGTGACGACATTGTCAATGCTCAGGCGACTCCCAACTCCGTCACAAATGAGCCGGCGGTTTCGTTCACCTTCGATTCCAGGGCAACGGCACGCGTTGCGCAAGCGACCTCGCAGAATGTCGGCAAGCTATTTGCGATGATCCTCGACAACCAAGTGCTTTCGGTGCCAGTCGTCCGCGAGCCAATTCTTAACGGCCGCGGCCAGATATCGGGCAACCTCACCAAGGAGAACGCCGATGATCTGGCCTTACTTTTGCGTTCCGGACCGATGCCTGCACAATTGAAAATAGTCGAGTAGCGCACGATAGCGCCCGGCGGTGATCAGAATTAGAATGGGAACCGACAGAGGCGATTGACGCCGAAACCGCTGCCGGCGGCAGCGCCAAATTGACCTCAGCGCGCTCGACAATCGGCGAAGTGCGGGTTAAGGGCGAGCCGGTGGCAAATAAGAACGCCAAGAAATAACCGAATTGTCGGCGGAACGATCCGCCAGTACGCCCTGACGGACAACGCCATATGCTGTATTTTTCGCGCCTGAAGATGATCCTGATCTGGATCGCCGTGGCCGTCACATTCATCCTTGCCGCGCCAAATCTCTTCCCGGCCAGCACATTGGCGCAATTGCCCAACTGGGTGCCGAAGCGGCAGATGACGCTTGGTCTCGATCTGCAGGGCGGTTCGCACATCCTCTTGCAGATGGACCAGAACGATCTGGTCAAGGCGCAGCTGGAAACGACGCGCGACGAAATCCGCACGCTGCTGCGTGATGCGAAGATAGCCTATACTGGCCTTGGCGGCACCGGCAGGACCGTGCAGGTGCGCATCACCGATCCAACCCAGATCGATGCCGCTAAGACGGCGCTTAAGCCGCTGACCGATCCGGTCGCCGCCGGCCTGTTCACCGGTGGCTCCATCCAGGAAATGTCCCTGGATGATTCCGAAGCCGGGCTGCTCAAATTCACCGTCACCGACGCCGGCATCAAATACCGCACCTCAGCCGCATTGGCGCAGTCGATCGAAGTCGTCGAGCGCCGCGTCAACGAACTCGGCACCACCGAGCCGATCGTGCAGCGGCAGGGCGACGACCGTGTGCTCGTCCAGGTGCCGGGCCTGCAGGATCCGCAAAGGCTGAAGGAGATCATTGGCCAGACCGCCAAGATGACCTTCCAGATGGTGGATACCTCGATGTCGGTGCAGGATGCGCTGAACGGCCGCCCGCCGGCAGGCTCCTCGGTGCTTTATTCGCAGGACGATCCGCCGGTTCCGTATCTGGTGGAAAATCGCGTCATCGTGTCCGGCGAGGATCTTGCCAAGGCCACCGCAACTTATGATTCCCGAAACAACGAGCCAGTGGTTTCGTTCGTCTTCAACTCGCGCGGTGCGACACGGTTCGGCCAGGCGACCCAGCAGAATGTCGGCAAGCCGTTCGCCATCATCCTCGACAATCAGGTGATTTCGGCGCCGGTGATCCGCGAACCGATCCTCGGCGGCAGCGGCCAGATTTCAGGCAATTTCACCGCCGAAAGCGCCAACGACCTCGCCGTGCTGCTGCGGGCCGGTGCGTTGCCGGCAAAGCTGACCGTGATCGAAGAACGCACGGTGGGCCCGGGCCTCGGCCAGGATTCGATCCATGCCGGCAAGGTCGCCGGCATCATCGGCTCCATTCTCGTCGTCGCCTTCATGTTCGTCGCGTACGGACTTCTCGGCTTCCTCGCCAACATTGCGCTCGCCGTGCACGTGGCGATGATCGTCGGGGTTTTGTCGCTGCTTGGCGCGACGCTGACCTTGCCCGGCATTGCCGGTATCGTGCTGACCATCGGCATGGCGGTCGATTCCAACGTGCTGATCTATGAGCGCATCCGCGAGGAGCGACGGGCCGGCCGTTCGGTCATCCAATCGATCGACACAGGTTTCACCAAGGCGTTGGCGACCATCGTGGATTCCAACGTGACGTCGCTGATTGCCACGGTCGTGCTGTTCTATCTCGGCACCGGACCGGTCAAGGGCTTCGCCATCACCTATGCCATCGGCATCTTGACCACGGTCTTCACCGCCTTCACCTTCACCCGTCTGCTGGTGTCGATCTGGCTGCGCCGTGCGCGTCCGAAGGAATTGCCGCGTGCGCCGGTGACCTTCGTTCCGGCCGGCACGAAAATCCCGTTCATGGGCATCCGCCGCTGGACCTTCGCACTGTCCAGCCTGCTGTCGATCGCGTCGGTTATCGGATTCCTGACCATCGACATCAACTACGGCATCGACTTCAAGGGCGGCTCGATCATCGAGGTGCAGTCCAAGCAAGGCGACGCCGATATTGGCGATATCAGAAGCCGGCTGTCGGAGCTAAACATCGGTGAAGTGCAGGTCCAGCAATTCGGCGCGCCGAATGATGTGCTGATCCGCGTCGGCACCCAGGATGGCGGCGAGAACGCCGAGCAGACCGTCATCGACAAGGTGCGCGGCGAGCTGCAGGACAATTACGATTTCCGCCGCGTCGAGGTGGTGGGCCCGACGGTTTCGGGCGAGCTGGCCAAGCAAGGCACGATTGCGATGATCATCGCGCTGATCGGCATCCTGGTCTATGTCTGGTTCCGCTTCGAATGGCAGTTCGCGGTCGGCGCCATCGTGGCGACGGTGCACGATGTGGTGATGACGCTGGGCTTCTTCGTCATCACCGGGCTCGAATTCAACCAGTCTTCGCTGGCGGCGATCCTGACCATTATCGGCTATTCGCTCAACGACACGATCGTCGTCTATGACCGTGTTCGAGAAGATTTGCGAAAATACAAACGAATGCCGCTCCCGCAATTGTTGAACAACGCCATCAACGAGACTCTGTCGAGAACGACGCTGACTTCGGTGACGACCATCCTGGCGCTGCTGGCCCTGGTGTTGTTCGGCGGCGAGGTGATCCGCTCGTTCACCATGGCGATGCTGTTCGGCGTCGTCTTCGGTACCTATTCGTCGATCTTCATCGCAGCGCCCTTGCTGATCCTGTTCAGGCTCAGGCCGCAGGGAGCGAGCGCCGATGAGGAGAAGCCGGTTGGTGGCGGCAAGGCCATGGCGACCTGACGGCTGCGCTGGTGGCAAAAGGTATCGTCATCCGCGAGGCGCATTTCCCCGGACGGGCGCCGATCGAAGCCTACGGCAATGGCGGCTTCCGCTTCGCCGACATGTCGCATCGCGGCTCGCTTCTTTGCCTGCCCTCCGGCATCCATGGCTGGGAGCCGGCCGATCCGCTGGCCCTGACGGCGGCGGATTTCGACCTGCTGCTGGCTGAGGCAGGCAAGGTCGAGATCCTGCTGGTCGGCACAGGCAAGGATTTGCGGCCCTTGCCGACAGCACTTCGGGCGGCGCTGAAAGCGGCTGGCATTGGCTCCGACCCGATGTCGACGGGGGCAGCGGTGCGGACCTACAATGTTCTGCTCGCCGAAGACCGCGCCGTGGCCGCGGCGCTGATCGCCGTCGACTGACGTGACCGATACAGCTGACATCGTCATGGAGACGGTGCGCGCCGGCGACCATGACCGCTATGTCAGCGCACTCTATGCACCGGCCAACAAGCGCGCGGCGCTGTTTTCGCTTTACGCCTTCAATGCCGAGATTGCGTCTGTCCGCGACCGCATCCACGAGGCATTGCCGGGCGAAGTGAGGCTGCAATGGTGGCGCGATGTCATCGCTGCTGAAGCCGCAGCCACAGGCAACCCGCTCGCCGATGCGCTGAAGGCGACGATTTCTGCCCATGGCCTGCCCAAAACTGCCTTCGACAACATGCTCGAGGCCCGCATCTTCGACCTCTATGACGATCCGATGCCGTCGCGCACCGATCTCGAGGGATATTGCGGCGAGACGGCGGCCGCGCTGATCCAGCTGGCGGCGATGGTGCTCGATCCCAATCAGGCGCCGCGCTTTGCCGAACTGGCGGGCAGGGCCGGCTGCGCCCAGGCGATGACCGGCCTGTTGCTGCTGTTGCCGCTGCATCGCCGACGCGGGCAATGCTTCGTGCCGGCGGATATCCTTGCAGCGGCCGGCTCGTCGCCGGAGGAGTTCGTCAGCGGCGACGGCGGCCCCGGCGCTCAGCGCGCGGTGGCTGCGATGATTGCATTGGCGCAGGAGCATCTCCGCGCTTTCGAGCAAGGGGCGTCCGCACTTCCGGAAACGCTGCGTCCGGCGTTCCTGCCGCTGGCGCTGACCAGCGCCTATCTCGGCAAGATGGCCAATGGCCGCTCGCCGCTTGGTGGCGCAGACCGGCTTTCGGCTCTGCGCCGGCATTGGCTGTTGCTCAGGCGCGCAACGCGGGGTTGGCCAGCGAGTTAACGTAAACGTCAATCGCGTTAGGACTCTGAGACTTGGCTATTCAGCAGCTTCCGCTGTTTGCGCCGGCAGCCCTAGCCACTCCCGACAATCTGCCCGCGCGCGTGAGGTGATCGCGTGGCGCTTGGCCACCGTCTTGTCCTTGCCGCGCAGGCGTTTGCCTTCGGTCTTCGGTGCTTCCACCGGCGGGAACAGGCCGAAATTGACGTTCATCGGCTGGAACGAGCGTTTGCCCGGCTCGTCGTCGGAAACGATGTGGCCGCCGGTGATGTGGTTGAGCAAGGCGCCGAAGGCGGTGGTGAGCGGTGGCAGCGATGGCGCGTGGCCGAGCCGCTCGGCGGCGGCGAAGCGGCCGGCGAGCAGGCCGATCGCCGCGCTCTCGACATAACCCTCGCAGCCGGTGATCTGGCCGGCAAAGCGCAGGCCCGGCCGCGACTTCAGCTGCAGCGAGGCGTCGAGCAAGGTCGGCGAGTTGATGTAGGTGTTGCGGTGCAGGCCGCCGAGACGGGCGAACTCGGCGTTTTCCAGACCCGGAATGGTGCGGAACACGCGCACCTGCTCGGCATGCTTCAGCTTCGTCTGGAAACCGACCATGTTGTAGAGCGTGCCCAGCGCATTGTCCTGGCGCAGCTGCACCACGGCATAGGCTTTTACCGTCGGATTGTGGGCATTGGTCAGCCCCATCGGCTTCATCGGCCCGTAGCGCAGCGTCTCGACGCCGCGCTCGGCCATGATCTCGATCGGCAGGCAGCCGTCGAAATAGGGCGTGCCTTCCCACTGCTTGAATTCGGTCTTCTGGCCGTCGACCAGCGCCTGTACGAAGGCGAGATACTGGTCCTTGTCCATCGGGCAATTGATGTAGTCCTTGCCGGTGCCGCCGGGCCCAACCTTGTCATAGCGCGACTGGAACCAGCAGGTGTCCATGTCGATCGTGTCGAAATGGATGATCGGGGCAATCGCGTCGAAGAAGGCCAGCGCATCGGCGCCGGTTGCCTCGGCAATCGACTGGGCGAGCGACGGCGCGGTTAGCGGTCCCGTGGCGATGATCGCCTGGTCCCACTCCGCCGGCGGCAGGCCCGGCACTTCCTCGCGCTCGATGGTGATCAGCGGGTGCGCTTCGAGCCTTTTCGTCACCGCGTCGGAGAAGCCGTCGCGATCGACGGCCAGCGCGCCGCCGGCCGGCACCTGGTTGGCGTCGCCGGCGCTCATGATCAGCGAGCCGGCCAGCCGCATTTCGGCATGCAGCAGGCCGACGGCGTTGTTCTCGGCATCGTCGGAGCGGAAGGAATTGGAACAGACAAGTTCGGCAAGCCCATCGGTCTTGTGCGCATCGGTGCCGCGCACCGGGCGCATCTCATGCAAAATGACGGGAACACCGGCTTGTGCTGCCTGCCAGGCGGCTTCGGAGCCGGCGAGGCCGCCGCCGACGATGTGGATAGGATTTTTGCTCATGAGCGCCGGAATAATCACTTGGCGCGCCGTTTGCAATTGGCCGGTGCGAGCGTGGGTCATTGTCGTGCAACGACGGAGCTCGAGTTTCTTATGTCCGCGGCGACGCTTGGATGGCGGCGCAAAGCGCCTCGATCGACCGCAAGCACAGCCGCAAACCTGCCCCAAAAACAACAACACCCGCCGCGGGAGGAGGTGCGGCGGGTGTCGTTTTTGGGGCCGATCCTCGGGAGGAGGTGGGGATCGGCCGTATTCGCCATCGCCGGGGAGGAGGTCGGCTTTGACGAAATTCTGTTCGCCGGATCGAGGGAGGCGAAATCCCTGGAAGAGGAACTGCGTTCACTTTGAAGACGAACTAGCGTTCGCTTCGGAAAGACGAACTGCGTTCGCTTTGGAAACAGCGCCCGCCGCGGGAGGAGGTGCGGCGGGCGCCGTTTTGGTGGTCAACCCTCGGGAGGAGGTGAAGGCTGACCGTATCCGTCAGGGTCGGGGAGGAGGTCGACCCTGGCGAAATTCTGGCTAGATCGTCGCCCTGCGGGCGATGATCTTGATCTCGTCACGGACGATGCCGAGATCATGGAGCTGACGGTTCGAAAGGCGACCCAGCTCGGTAACGGTGTCGCGGTAAACGCGCCAGTTACGATAGTTGCGGATCAGGTTCATTGTCGTTCTCTTTTTCAAAACTGGTTCGGACCATTTGCGATCCGAAGAGGATTAGACCGCCTTGCGGGCGACGTAGTGGATGTCGCTGCGGCTGATGCCGAGGTCGGTCAGTTCACGGTTCGAAAGGCGGCTCAGCTCGGAGACGGTGTCCCGGTAGCGGCGCCAGTTGCGGTAGTTGCGGATCAGGTTCATGGTAGTGCTCGTTTCGTCTTTCTTCGGTTCATTCCGTTTGTGTACGAACAGTAAATAGGCTGGGTAATATCGATTTAAAAGTGCTGTTGGCGCATGGCAGCAATGCAAATTGTGCAATGCAACATTAACGCGCGTTCACGGCTTCGTCATGAAGAGACCCGAATCGGAAAATGACGTTGCGTCAACGATTTGAGCGGATCGGCTGTCAGAAAGACCAAGCTGGGGGAGAAGCGACATGGCGAGTTATTCGTCACGGGCGAGGGCCGATATCGGGCGGTGGCTGCAGGCCGGCCTGATCGACGCGAAGACGGCCGATGCGCTTAAGTGCGACATCGACGCAAACGAGCGCAAATCGCTGAGCTTCGGCACTATATTGGCCATGATGGCGGCGCTGCTGTTCGGCGCCGCGATCCTGCTCTTCGTCGCCGCCAACTGGGACGCCATCCCGCGGCTGGTGCGGGTCGCGGCACTGTTTGCCGTCATTCTCGCCGGCTATGTCGGCGGCGCGGTGTTGAAGATGCGCGACCATGCGGCGATCGGCGAGGCGCTGTGGATCGTGGCCGCCGCGGCCTTCGGCGGATCGATCGCGCTGATCGGCCAGATGTACCATCTCACGGGCGACGAGGCCTCGGCCATCGTCACCTGGGGCATCGGCACGGCACTTGCCGCGGTGGCGTTGCGCTCGAACCCGCTCACGGTCGCTGCCGTCGGCATATCCATTGCCTGGCTGTTCGTGCGCGCGTTCGACTTTTATGACCGCCCCGTATTTCCGGATTTCTTCGTCGTGATGGCGCCGGTGCTTTTTGTCGTCTCATTCTGGACGCGTAGCCAGCCGGCACGCCACTTGATCATTCTTTCGGTCATTTTCTATATCGCGGTGCGCGGCCTGGACCAGAACACGCTCGCCCTGGCTATTCCTCTGGTCGCGGTGTCGGCGCTGCTGTTTGCGGTTTCCATCTTCGCCGCCGGGCCGGCCGACTGGATCTTGCAGCTCGGCGGGCGGCTGCCTTTGCACGCCTTGACCGGCTTTCTCACCGGGCTGGCGATGATCCAGATCGAACTGGGCGATGATAACGCCTTCAGCAACGGCTTTGCCATTGCGTCGGTCATCGCACTGGCCGGCATTGCCGCGGCGATCATGCTGGGCGGGCGCGAGAGCAGGGGGCTGCGCTGGGTTGCCTATGCCGGCTTTGCCTTCGAACTTGCCATTATCTATGTCGTGACCTTGCAGACGATGCTCGGCACGGCCGGCTTCTTCTTGGCTGCCGCAGTGCTGTTCGGCATCCTGGCTCTCGTCATCATCCGTGTGGAAAAACGCATGAAGGCCCCGGAAGGAGCGGCAGCATGATGTCGGGAAAGAAACTTGTCATCTCGGCGCTGGTCCTGGCGCTCGTCCAGATCGGCTTCCTGAGCTGGATCATCGCCGGCCGCGCGGCGATCCTGCGCACCGGCAAGGAGGTCTTGCTGAAAGTCGAGCCGGTCGATCCGCGCGATCTGCTGCGCGGCGACTATATTATCCTCGGCTATGAAATATCGCGCTTGCCGGTGAAGCTGATCGCCAACATCCCGGCCGGCCAGCTCGTGAGCGAGAACACGCCGATCGTGGTCCGGCTGAAGCCGGGCGCCGACGGCTATTGGCATGCGACCACGGCCTGGTTCGGCAGGGCTCCGACGCCGGCGACCGCCGACGAAGCCGATATTGTCGGCCAGGTCGCGCCGGGCTGGACGCTTGATCCTGAATCCACGATCGCACCGCAATACGGCATCGACCGCTTCTACCTACCTGAGGGCCAGGGCATGGCGATCCAGAACGACATGCGGGTGCGGCCATTCGGCGTGCGCGTCGCGCTCGCCGCCAGTGGCCAGGCACAGATCAAGGCGCTGATGGACGGCGACAAGACATTGTTTGAGGAACCGCTCTACTAGAAGACATTACCCAGGGCATGGATTTCGGCAACGATCGATCGCTTCGCCCTCATGCAAACCAGACGGGCGAAGACAATGCCGATTACGGTGACGACGCGCGAAGATATCAATCTCGATGCCGTTTTGCGCGTCGCCTGGAGAAACGACACGGTCGAAATCGGCGACAAGGCCTTGCAACGCATTGCCGAATGCCGCGCCTCGTTCCTGAAACTCATCGAATCCGATCCGCCGCCGGTGATCTATGGCGTCACCACCGCCATGGGCGAACTGGCGAGCCGCAAGCTGGAACTTGACGAGCGGGACCGTCATGCGCGCATCAAGGCGTTTGCCGCCGCCACATCCTTCGGGGAGCCGTTGCCCGAGCGCGTGGTCAGGGCGATCGTGCTGGCACGGCTGACCAATTTCATCGAAGGCAATGCCGCCACCACGCCGCGCATCGCGCTAGCCGTTGCGGCGATGCTCGACGGCGGCCCGATGCCGGTGGTGTCGTCGCAGGGGCAGGGCGGCGCTGGCGAGATCCTGGCGCTCTACCCGCTGTTTGCCGCGCTTACCCAGCGTTTCGAGCTGGAGGTGAAGGAGCGCGGTTCGCTGATCAATGGTTCACCTTGCGCGGCGGCGCTCGTGGCCGACGCAGCACTTGCCGCGCGCCGACGCGCCGCCATGGCGCACAAGGTGTTTGCGCTGTCGATCGAAGCCTTTCGTGCGCCGCTCGAGCATTATGATGCGGCCCTCGACGGGCTCTGGGGTGACGCGCACGAAGCGGCCGCCTTGCAAGGGTTGCGGCAATATCTGGTTGGCGCCGGCGACGGCCGGCGCAACTATCAGGCGCCGGTCAGCTACCGCATCGTGCCGCGCGTGCTCGGCCATGCGCATCGGGCGCTGGCCGGCGCCGAGCAGGCGGCGACCGTATCGCTGGCCTCGATCTCGGACAATCCAGTCTATATCCCGCCCGACGCGGCGCACCCGCTGGGGCGCTGCATCTCCACCGGCGGCTATCACAATGCCATGGCGACGCCGGCGCTCGACGATCTGGCGGCGATCTGGGCCGATCTCTGCCTGCTCTGCGACCGCCACGCCTCAAAGCTGCTGAACGGCAAGGTGTCGCTGCTGCCCGACCTGTTGATGACCGGGCGGCATTGGGCCGACAGCGACGGGCACGGCAATGTCGGCTATGTGCCGATGGCGATCACCGGCTATCTCGAACAGGCCAAACTCGCGGCGCAGCGCACCTTCATTCCGGGCACCGAATCGGCCGGCGCCGGCCAGGACGACGTCGCCACCACCGCATTCTTCGCCTGGACCAAGGAAGCGACGGCCGGCCGCTGCCTCGATGCGGCAATGGCGATGCTGGCGATGATCGCCTCGCAGGCCCTGTACGTGACTGAACGCGCCGCGCCGCCGGCATTGCAGGATTTTGTCGCGGATATCAGGAAGATCGTGCCGCCGGTCGACGCCGACCGGGTGCTGGGGCCGGAGCTGGCGAAATTGGCGGAGTGGTTTACCGGTCAAGTGTTTGAAGTGTAGGCCGTCGCCGCCAGTCCTCCTACGCCACGGCTTCGGAGGACACCCTTCGCTTTATCAAGCTCCTGGGTGGCCTGCCACCCGAACCTCGATAGAGCGAAGGGTGGTGCGGATGAAGGGACTCGAACCCCCACGCCTTTCGGCACTGGAACCTAAATCCAGGGCGTCTACCAGTTCCGCCACATCCGCATTTGTCGGCAATCCCATGTAGCCATCATTCTGTCAATGTCGGGGCGAAAATGTCTGCCGTTGGGGCGGTCATTCGCTGCAACGCGAAGATGGTTGAAAATTGGCCTCGCCTGTGACAAAAGGCGTGTCAAATGTGACGGGACGCGCCGATCCGCTTCTGCAGAATGTGATAAGAAGTAGGAAAAACAAGAACTTATTCACATCTTGGAACGCAGTTTGGAACAATTTGAGCCGTAATTTCGGTCAAATCGCCAGGTTCCGTACCAAAAGCCATTCCCGGCAAGATTGTACCGGCAGGCTGTGAACGGCAAGACGCCGTGGCAGCCTCTTTGGTGAAGATAAAGGTTTTACGATGCAGGTCACCGAAACGCTCAACTCCGGTCTCAAGCGCGAGATCAAGATCACCGTGCCGGCCGGTGATATGGAAGCCAAGCTGATGGCGCGGCTGTCCGACGCCAGGAACAAGGTCCGCATTAACGGCTTCCGTCCCGGCAAGGTGCCTGTGCAGCATTTGCGCAAGGTCTACGGCAAGTCGTTCATGGCCGAAGTGGTCAATGAGATCCTCAACGATTCGACCCGTTCGATCATCACGGGGCGCGGCGAAAAGGCCGCCATGCAGCCTGAAGTGATCATGACGGAAGACGAGAAAGAGGCCGAGAAGATCCTGGCCGGCGGCGCCGACTTCGAATTCCGCCTCAACTACGAGGTCATCCCGGCGATCGAGATCAAGGATTTCTCCGACATCAAGGTGACGCGCCAGGTATTCGAAGTGCCGGACAGCGAGATCGACGAGCAGGTCCAGCGCGTTGCCGAATCGGCGCGAAGCTTCGAGCCGAAGACCGGCAAGGCCGCCGAAGGCGATCGCGTTTCGATCGACTATGTCGGCAAGATCGACGGCGAGGCCTTTTCCGGCGGCGCCGGCACCGATCAGCCGCTGGTTCTGGGGTCCAAGGAATTCATTCCGGGCTTCGAGGACCAACTGATCGGCGCCAAGGCCGGCGACGAGAAGCAGGTCACGGTCACTTTCCCGGAAAACTACCAGGCCGCGCATCTGGCCGGCAAGGAAGCCACCTTCGACGTCACCGTCAAGGAAGTGTCCAAGCCCGGCGCGCTGGAAATCAACGACGAGATGGCCAAGAACCTCGGCCTGGAATCGCTGGAGCGCCTGCGCGACGTGGTGCGCGGCCAGATCGAGAACCAGTTCGGTTCGATGACCCGCCAGAAGGTCAAGCGCCAGCTGCTCGACCAGCTTGACGCGGCCTATTCGTTCGAGGCGCCGTCGAAGCTCGTCGATGCCGAGTTCAACAACATCTGGACCCAGGTCAACCGCGATCTCGAAGCCGCCGGCCGTACCTTCGCCGACGAGGAGACGACGGAAGAAGAGGCACGCGCCGAATATCTGCGGCTTGCCGAGCGCCGCGTGCGTCTCGGCCTGGTTTTGGCCGAGATCGGCGAGAAGGCCGGCGTCACCGTTTCCGACGAGGAACTGCAGCGCGGCCTGTTCGAGCAGGTGCGCCGCTACCCGGCCAACCAGCAGCAGGAAGCCTTCGAGTTCTATCGCAGCAATCCGGAAGCCCTGAACACGCTGCGCGCGCCGATGTTCGAGGAGAAGGTCGTCGACCATCTGCTCAGCCAGATCTCGGTCACCGACGTCAAGGTCAGCAAGGAAGAGCTGATGGCTGACGACGAAGAGGGCGATACCGCCAGGGCCAAGCCGGCGAAGAAGGCCGCTGCCAAGAAGGCCGACAAGGCTGAAAAGGCCGACGACGCGGAAGAGCCGAAGAAGAAGGCAGCCCCGAAGAAGAAGGCCGCCAAGGACGCCGAATAAGCGTCTGACGACAAGATCAGAAAAGGCCGCCCTCGAGGCGGCCTTTTACGTTGTGGCGGATGTGCCTTGAGCCACCGCAGCCCACCTGAACCTTTGTACGGTCGACCTGTTCTACCTACCGGCCAGATTCTGTGGTACACAGGTGGCGCAATTCCATCTGGGGAGGAGCGGAGAATCTATTCTGCCGTGCAGGGCGCATGCTGGTGCTACCGGCATGTGCAGACCGTCTGAGGAAAATTTGACGATCAGGGAGGAATGCCATGCGCTTGGTTGCGTTTTTCGCCGTCGTTTCCGTTGCAACTTTCATCGCCAATCCATCGCGGGCACAGGACGCCGCGGCGGGCGAGAAGGTCTTCACCAAATGCAAGGTCTGCCACGTCGCAGACCAAGACACCAACAAGATAGGCCCTTCGTTGCATGGCGTTATCGGCCGGACGGCCGGCACGCATCCGGATTTTAAATATTCCGAAGCCATGATCGCGGCCGGCACATCCGGCGTCAAATGGGATGAGCCGACACTGACGACGTATCTTCACGACCCCAAGGCAATGGTCAAAGGGACGAAGATGGCGTTTCCCGGCCTCAAGAAGGACGAGGACGTCGCCAACGTCATCGCCTATCTGAAGCAATTTTCCCCGTAACCTGGCTCTTCGGCCGGCCAGAGCGTTTCACCGTTTCACGGAAACTGCGATCCGCTCGATCTCTTTGTTCTTACGCAATTCCGGGCGGAAAACCCCATACACTTTCCTGGAATTGCTCTAGGCTGCCCGGTTTCCATCGATGGTCGTCTCAAATGTCGGTCAAGGAAAGCCTCAAGGATACCGGCGTCCGCCTCTCGGAAGCGACGGCCAGTGATTTCTTTGCGCTCTTGAAGCCTCGGGTCATGGCCCTTGCCGTGTTTACCGCCTTCGTCGGTCTGATGGTGGCGCCCGGCGCGATGAACCCGGTCATCGCCGTGATCGCCATAGGTGCTATTGCGGTTGGAGCGGGAGCGGCCGGCGCGCTCAACATGTGGTACGACGCCGACATCGACGCGCTGATGTCGCGCACGTCAAAGCGGCCGGTTCCGTCGGGCCGCGTCACGGCCGGCGAAGCGCTCGGCTTCGGCCTGGTGCTTTCCGCACTTTCGGTCATGACGCTCGGCGTGCTGGTGAGCTGGCTTGCCGCGTCACTGCTGGCCTTCACCATCTTTTTCTACGTCGTCATCTATACGATGTGGCTGAAGCGCTCGACACCGCAGAACATCGTCATCGGCGGCGCGGCGGGTGCCCTTCCTCCGATGATCGGTTGGGCGGCGGCCACCGGCGCCATCGGCATTGAAAGCCTCATCCTGTTCCTGATCATTTTCCTGTGGACGCCGCCGCATTTCTGGGCGCTCGCACTGTTCAAGGCCGGCGACTATGCCGCTGCCGGCATCCCGATGATGCCGAACGTGGCCGGCCAGGCCTCGACCAGAAGGCAGATCTTCGCCTATTCACTGCTCCTGGCACCGATCGGAGTGCTGCCTTGGGCGTTCGGATTTACGAGCGGGGTCTATGGGATTGTTTCGGCTGCGTTGGGCGCGGGTTTCATCTGGCATGCCTGGAACGCCCTGGTCATCCTCAACAAGGAGATGAAGCCGGCCAAGGCGCTGTTTGCCTATTCGATCTTCTATCTTTTCGCGATCTTTGCCGTGCTGCTTGCCGATACCATCGCGATGCGCGCGTTCATGTCAGCCGGAGGGTGACGGCATGACGCTGTGTTCGGAAACTTCGCCTCCGGGAGCCTTTTGTAAGAACGGGCGACAAGCTCCAGTCAATGGAGTATATTGATTGCGGTGCAGGTCGCGGTTCGCGTGGCCAGTCATGCAGAACGGCAGCACCGTGATACCGCGACCTTGCCGGACCTGGTCTGGAGGAACGGGCATGACAAGTTTTCACGTGATTGCAGGCGCCAGCGAAACGCTGGAACACACCAAAATCCGAAAAATCAGTGTTTCCGATCTTTTCGATGCGCTCAAGCGCGGTGTTGACGATTTTATGGTCAAACCGTCGCACATCGTCTTTCTCTGCCTGATCTATCCGCTTGTCGGCGTGGTGCTCGCTGCCTGGACTTCGGGTGCCAATGCGTTGCCGATGTTGTTTCCGCTGGTGTCCGGCTTTGCGCTTATCGGTCCATTCGCGGCGATCGGCCTTTACGAGATCAGCCGCAGACGAGAAGCCGGGCTCGACACCTCCTGGACGCACGCGTTCGAGGTCAGGAATTCTCCGGCCCTGCCAGCCATCGCCGCAGTCGGGATCATGCTGGTTGCAATCTTCATCGCCTGGCTTTTGGCGGCGCAGGTGTTCTACGAATATCTCTTCGGCCCGGCTCCGCCTGCATCGATTTCGGGCTTCATCAATGAAATATTTGCCACCGGACGCGGCTGGTCTCTGATTGTCCTGGGGCACGCCATCGGCTTCGTCTTCGCCGCGGTGGTGTTGTGCACGACGGTTGTCGCCTTCCCATTGCTGCTCGACCGCGACGTCGGCGCCTACGAAGCCATCCACACGTCGGTGCGAGCGGTGCTGGCGAACCCGATCCCCATGGCTGTCTGGGGACTGATTGTCGCCGTCGCCCTGATCATAGGCTCGCTGCCGGTGTTTGCCGGGCTGGCGGTCGTGCTGCCGATCCTGGGTCACGCCACCTGGCATGTCTACCGCAAGGTTGTGGAGCCGCCATCGTCCCCGACGCGGGTAGGCCTCTGACCCTGCAGATCAGCTGATGGGAAGCTTCATCTCCGGTCTTTGACCGGAGATGAAGACTGTGCGTCAGGGCCCCGGTCCGAAGAAGGACAACCGGGTGAGAAGCGTGTAGTCCGCTTCGAAGAGCATCATCGCCACGAACACCAATATCAGAAGTGGCGGCAGGATGATCGCATAGGTCAGGGCCAGCCGCTCCCAGGCCATGTGCATGAACACGGCGACGATCAGCCCGGCCTTGAGGATCATGAAGATCAGGATCAGAGACCATCTGAGATAGCCGTGGATGCCGAGATAATCGACCATGTAGGAGCAGGCGCTGAGGATGAACAGCCATGCCCAGACCACCAGATAGAGCTTGATCGGATGTTCCTGATGAACCTCCGCGACGCCGGTCGATGGCCCTTCATGCGCATGATCAGAGTGCAGCGCGTGTTGCCCGAGGCCGTTTGCGGTTGCTTCAGCCATGTCAGCCTCTCACCAAAGATAGAAGAATGCGAAAATAAACACCCAGACCAGGTCGACGAAATGCCAGTAGAGCCCCATGATTTCGACGTTCTCGTAGCGACCCCTGCGGCTGGTGAAGAAGCCGGGACGACCGACGTCGTAGTCTCCACGCCAGACCTTTCGCGCCACGATGATGAGGAAGATCACCCCGATCGTCACATGCGTGCCGTGGAAGCCGGTGATCATGAAGAAAGTCGAGCCGAATTGTGCCGCGCCCCAGGGATTGCCCCACGGCCGTACGCCTTCGGTAATCAGCTTGGTCCATTCGAAGGCTTGCATGCCGACGAAGGTGGCTCCTAGCGCTGCCGTCAGAAGCATGAGGATTGCGGTTTTGCGGCGGTCGCGGCGATAGCCAAAATTGACCGCCATGGCCATCGTTCCGCTGCTCGATATCAGCACGAAGGTCATGATGGCGATCAGGATCAGTGGAATGTCCGAACCGCCGATGCGAAGCGCAAAGACCTCGCTCGGATTGGGCCACGGCACACGTGTGGAGACGCGCGCGGTCATGTAGGAGAGCAGGAAGCAGCCGAAGATGAAGGTGTCGCTGAGCAGGAAGATCCACATCATGGCCTTGCCCCAGGACACGTTCTTGAACGCGCGCTGATCCGAGGACCAATCGGCGGCGATCCCTTGCCAGCCTGCGGGCCGCGTCTCCGTTTGGCCGGTATGCGTCAGTGTCGTTTCTGCCATGCTCCTCGACCTCCTAGGTCAGCAACTGCCGGCAAATATCGATGAACGTCGCGGCCCAGCCGGCTAAAAGAGCGAAGATGGCGAGCCAGACGAAAAGCAGGAAATGCCAGTACATGGCGCATAATTCGACGCTGAGGCGAAGCCGTTCCGGCCGTGCCCCGTTCCAGGCGCCGGCGGTTGTCCTGCCCAGGCCCACCAGCCCTCCCACTATATGCAGGCCGTGCATCCCGGTTATCAGGTAGAAAAAACTGTTGGCCGGATTGGAGGCCAGAAAATAGCCATCGGCGGTCAGGTCCCGCCATGCCATGAGCTGCCCGATGAGGAAGGCGATCGCGGTGAGCCCAGCCGCGGCAAGGCCGAGCCTGACCGTGTCCATCTGGCGCTTGCGCGCCGCGATCGAGGCGCATTGCAGGGCAACGCTGCTCAGCACCAGCATGCCGGTGTTGAGCCAGAGCAGGCGTGGGATGGGCAGCGGCTGCCAGTCCGACAGCGCCATACG
This sequence comes from Mesorhizobium sp. P160187, assembly GCF_057766425.1. NCBI lineage: Bacteria > Pseudomonadati > Pseudomonadota > Alphaproteobacteria > Hyphomicrobiales > Phyllobacteriaceae > Mesorhizobium > Mesorhizobium sp. P160187. Next base: position 785,370 of record NZ_JBYMDX010000004.1, on the reverse strand, counting down.
CATGAAGTAGGCGCTGGTGAACAGCGCAAACAGGCAGCCGACCACGGCGAGGAAGACACCGAGGCCAATCTTGGCGGTCGGCAGGCTCGATCGGTCGAAGGCGACAAAATCTCCTGCCACACCTTGCTCGAGCCATGGTTTCGCCATCAGCCGCTGATGCGAGAGCCACCAGCCGGCAAAGCCGGCGATCACGAGAAGGAAGACCAGGATGACGCTCATGCCGGCTCCCTGGAGGGGCCGAACGTGCCCGGCATGTTTTGCGGAATGAAGTCCTCCTTGGCGCCCGGCACGCTGTAGTCATAGGCCCAGCGATAGACAATCGGCAGATCCTTGCCGAAATTGCCATGCGCCGGTGGCGTCTGCGGCGTTTGCCATTCGAGTGTCGTGGCTCGCCATGGATTGCCACCGGCCTCGCGCCCATGGCGGATGCTCCAGATAAGATTGAACAGGAAAACGATCTGGGCGAAGCCGACGATAAACGCCATGATGCTGATGAACGAGTTCAGGTGATGCGCCGACTCCGTCATGACCGTCACGTCGCTCAGTTCGGCATAGCGCCGCGGCACGCCCATCAGGCCGATGTAATGCATGGGAAAGAAGATCAGGTAGGCGCCGAGGAATGTGACCCAGAAATGGAACCGGCCGAGCGTCTCGTCCAGCATCCGGCCGGTGACCTTCGGGTACCAGTGGTAGATCGCGCCGAAGATGACGACGATCGGAGCAACACCCATGACCATATGGAAGTGAGCGACGACGAACATCGTGTCCGACAGCGGGACGTCGACGACGACGTTGCCGAGAAACAGCCCGGTCAACCCGCCATTGACGAAGGTGACGATGAAAGCCATGGCAAACAGCATCGGTATGGTGAGATGGATGTCGCCCCGCCACAGCGTCAGCACCCAATTGTAGACCTTGATCGCCGTCGGGATGGCGATGATCAGTGTCGTGGTGGCGAAGAAGAAGCCGAAATAGGGGTGCATGCCGCTGACATACATGTGGTGCGCCCAGACCACGAAGCTCAGCGCGCCGATGCCAACGATGGCCCAGACCATCATTCGGTAGCCAAAAATGTTCTTGCGCGCATGCGTGCTGATCAGATCGGAGACGATGCCGAAGGCCGGCAGCGCCACGATGTAGACTTCCGGGTGGCCGAAGAACCAGAACAGATGCTGGAACAGGATCGGGCTGCCGCCATTGTGCTGTAGCTGTTCCCCCATCTCGACAACTGCGGGCATGAAGAAGGAGGTTCCAAGCGCGCGGTCAAGCAGCATCATCACGCAGGCGACGAACAGCGCCGGAAAGGCGAGCAGCGCCATGACGGTGGCGGTGAAGATGCCCCAGACGGTCAGCGGCAGGCGCATCATCGTCATGCCGCGCGTGCGGGCCTGCAGCACCGTCACGACATAGTTCAGACCGCCCATGGTGAAGCCGATGATGAACAGGATCAGCGAGACGAGCATCAGGATGATGCCCCATTCCTGGCCGCCAGGTGTGCCGGTCATGATGGCTTGCGGCGGATAGAGCGTCCAGCCGGCGCCGGTCGGTCCGCCGGGCGCAAAGAAGCTCGACACCAGCACCAGCACGGCAAGGAGGTAGATCCAGTAGCTCAGCATGTTGACATAGGGAAAGACCATGTCGCGGGCGCCGACCATCAGCGGGATCAGGTAGTTGCCGAAGCCGCCGAGGAAGAGTGCCGTGAGCAGGTAGATCACCATGATCATGCCGTGCATGGTGATGAACTGGTAGTAGGCCTCGGGGGTGATGAAATCGAACGTGCCGGGGAAGCCGAGCTGCAGCCGCATCAGCCAGGACAGCACCAGCGCGACCAGGCCGATGGCCGTTGCGGTCGCCGAATACTGGATGGCGATGACCTTGGCGTCCTGCGAGAAGACATACTTCGTCCACCAGCTGTGCGGATGGTAAAGCTCCATTTCCGCGACTTCGGCGGGCGGGACGGCATCTGCAGGCGTGATATCGACCATAGGCGGAGCACCTCCGTGCCCTTCAGCGGGACCCGACAGTTTCGAGTTTTGCCGCAACTTCTAGAGCTGACGCCGTCGCGTTGCCCGGCGCCTGTTCCACCGAGCCCGTCTGCTGCGGCGCCGACAACTGCGCGAACGTCTGCTGCTGGTCGAGCCAGGCCACATAGTCCTGCTCGGTATCGACCATGACGATGCCATGCATCATCGGGTGCCCCTGGCCGCACAGTTCGGCGCACAGAACCTGGAAGGTCCCGGTCTTGGTGGGGGTGAACCAGAAATAGGTGACCGAGCCCGGTATCATGTCCATCTTGGCGCGGAATTCCGGAACGTAGAAATCGTGCAACACATCGATCGAGCGCAGCAGCATCTTGACCGGCTTGCCGACCGGCAGATGCAGGTCGGCCGCTTCGACCACGACGTCGTCCTGGCCGCTGGGATCCTTGGCGATCACGCCCAGCGGATTTTCAGCGGTGACGTCGCGGGTGTCGGATGTGCCGAGTTTGCCGTCCTTGCCGGGCAAGCGGAAGCTCCACTGCCATTGCTGGCCGACGACTTCGACCACGGTTGCGTCGCTTGGAACGTTGACGAACCGGCTCCAGACAAACAGGCCGGGAACCAGCATGGCGGTAACACCCACTCCGGTGACGATCGTCAGCCACCATTCGAGCCGCTTGTTCTCCGGTTCGTAGGCCGCCTGGTTGCCTTCGCGGTGACGGAAGCGGAAAACGCAATAGGCCATGAATAGGACGACTGCGGCGAAGACGACGCCGGTAATCCAAAAGGTGATGATGATGGTGTTGTCGATATAGTCCCAATTCGAGGCAATCGGAGTCCACCACCATGGGCTCAGGAAGTGGAACAACACCGAGCCCACGACGATCAAAACGAGTACAACCACTATGGGCATGTCCCGTTCCTCCCGGTATTTCAGGGGGCGCGAAGCCGTCCCGGGAAAATACCAAGTGCATCATGCGTGATTTGCGATCGAAATTCTAGAGCCGGTTGTGGAAGGAGCGAAAAATTGCTTCTGCGGCGCCCGGACCTTGCTTCGTTGGTGACGCCGGAGCGACACCTGACCCCCCAAATCAGGGAGGGCAGGGGCTGGCTTGATTCGGCTTGCCTTGTTCCAGCGGGATCAAAGCGCCTTGATGATGATGCAGCCGGCCAAAAGCAGCACGACGCCGGCGAGCCGCATGCCGGAGACAAGCCGCTGCGGCAGGCGGAACCAGCCGAAGGTGTCGACGAAGATGCCGGCGACCTGCTGGCCGGCCACCGTCAGGCTGACGGCAGCTGCCGCTCCGATGACGGGGATGGCGGTGAACACGGTCGTGACATAGGTGGCGCCGGCAAAACCTCCGAGCCAGCCCCACCAGGGCATCGACGACAGGCCGGCGAGGCGAGGGCGGGGCGTCTTCGTCAGGGCAAGCGCGATCAGAAGCACCGCGGCCATGGCCAGCATCGCCACCAGGAACGAGATGGTGCCGACCGCAAACGGCGCGCCGCCAAGGTCGTGCCGAAGCAAGGCGTTTACAGCGCCTTGCACCGGAAGCACGGCGCCTGCCAGCAGCGCCAGTCCGATCCACCCTGGTCTTGAGGATGCGGTATTGTCGGCCGCGCCCTTCTGTCCCAGAACGATGAGGGCAGCCCCGGCAAGCAAGACGAGCATGCCGAAGGCAGGCCCGGCTCGCAGTCCGGCTTCGGGGATCCCGAGCCAGCCGAACGTGTCGAGGGCGAAGGATGCAAGCATCTGCCCAGCGATGAAGAGCCCGACGGACACGACGGCGCCAAGGCGAGGGAACAGAAGAATGGTCGAAACAACGTAGAAGGCCGAAGCCATGCCGCCGATCGCATGCCACCATTCGGCTTGCCGAACGGCAAGCAGAGCCGGTGTCGTTCCGGTGAGGGCCGTGATCGACAACAGCACGATGGCGCCGACCGCGAGCTGAAGCGTGGTCGCGGCAAAGGGTGAGCCGACCGCCTTTGAAAGTTGGGCATTGGCGCCGGCTTGCACCGCAAGCAGGCCACCGGCGACAAGCGCCAGAGGGATGAAGAGGATTTCCACGATCGTATTCCTTGAATGCGAGGTGCGGCGGCTAGGGCATGATCCCAAAAAGTGGGTGCCGGTTTTTGGAAAAGATCATGCTACAACAAAGGGTTAGGTCATGATGAGATTTCAACCAAATCTCATCATGATCTAAGCGGCAGCCGATGCTTCGGGCAGGGCGGGAACGGCAATGCCTCTGACAACTGCGGAGCGTCGGCCTATGGCGGCATACCAACGCGCCAGGTCTGGCGCGTCATCGAGGCTGAGGCCGAGCCTGGTGACGGCCGCGTTGATCCATGGCCATGTCATCACATCGGCGATGCCGTAGCTTTTGCAGACAATGTGCTCATGGTGCTTGAGCCGGCTATCGAGAACGCGGAAGACACGTCCGGTTTCGCGCTCAAAACGCTCGATCACGTAAGGGATTTTTGCCGGCGCGAAGATTTTGTAATTCCACAATTGGCCAAGCGTCGGGCCGACATGGGCCGCCTGGAACAAGGTCCAGGTCAGCGTATCGTCCGCCTCCTGCGCGCCCACCGGCTGAAGCTTGCCCGACCGTCGCGCCAGGTAGTGTAGGATGGCGCCGGATTCGAAGACCGTGCGGCCGGCGTCCCGGTCGACGATCACCGGGATCTTGTTGTTGGGATTGAGCGCCAGGAAATCAGGCTTGGTCTGGTCGCCCCTTTCGATGTCGACCAAGCGGACCGAGTAGGGCAGGCCGACCTCTTCCAGCATGATCGAGGCCTTGTGCCCGTTGGGTGTCTGGCAGGTGTAGAGTTCTATCGGCGTCATTGCTCTTCTCCGCGACTGTTTCTTTTGTCGTCGGACTCCATATGGCGTGCGTGCATGCGCAGATCGACATGCCGATTCGCCCGCTTGCTCTGCGTTTTTGCACAGCGAAGCGTCATTTTGACTCGCAGAGCGCATCGCTTTCTTTTATCTTTCTGCAAGAATGCACAGCTCACGCGATATCGACTGGGAAGATCTGCGCATGGTGCTGGCCGTCGCCGATGGCGCTTCGCTGGCGGCGGCGGCTCGGATCCTGGGCGTGAACCACACGACTGTGCTGCGGCGCGTCAACGCCTTCGAGGCGCGGCTGGGTATCCGCCTTTTCGATCGGCTGCCGACTGGCTATGCCCTCACCGCGGGCGGCGAGGAACTGCTGGGCGCGGCACGCACAATGGCCGAGACGGTCAATGAACTGGCGCGCAAACTGTCGGGGCAGGATCTCAGGTTTGAAGGCAGGTTGCGGGTCACCACCACCGATACGCTGATGGCGTCGGTGCTGCCGCCGATCCTGGCGGCGTTTCATAAGCTCCATCCCGGCATACGGGTCGAGGCGATGACGCAGAATTCCATCGCCAACCTGACGCAAAGGGATGCAGACGTGGCGATCAGGCCGGTGTCGCAACCGCAGGAAATCCTGGTCGGCCGGCGCATTTCGGGCGTCGCCTTCGCCGCCTACGCGACACGTTCCTATGCCGAAACGCTACCCCCGGAGCCGAGATTGGGTGCGCTGCGCTGGATCGCGCCCGACGACAGCCTAGCCAACACCGGCGTCGCCCGCTGGATGCGGTCGTCGCTGCCCGATGTCGAGATCGCCATGCGCGCCGATTCCCTGGTGACGATGTCGTATGCGGCGGGCGCCGGTATCGGGGTTGCGGCGCTGCCCTGTTATCTCGGCGACAGCCTGCCCGGGCTTGTAAGGGTCGGAGGGCTGATCGAGGAGATTGGCTCGGCGCTGTGGGTGCTGGTGCACGACGATTTGCGCCGCACGGCGCGCGTCCACGCCTTCACCAAATTCGTCTCCGGCGAATTGCAGCAGCGGCGCGACCTTCTTGAGGGCAGGCTCGGCGCCGGAGCTTGAGACGCAGCCAGCTGACGCTGGGGTTCAACTCCGCAACAGGTTCCCAAGCTCGGCAACCGTCATCACGCGCCTTCATGCGCGACTACAAGGTGGCTTTCATCAGCGACGCCAATGGCGGACTGGACGAGGCATCGCACAATGCAACCCTCGACATCACGCCGGCGCTGCCTTTCCGCATTCCTTTGGTTTTCAGCTTCGGCTGATAGCCGGTTTCCAGCGGCGAGATATCGAAATGGTCGCTGAGCACATGCTGGGTGTAGATAACCGGGACGCCTTGCGCGCGGCAAAGCTCGACCACCTGCCGCATCGCCGGAATGCGATGGCGGGCCATGGCCACTTCCATGACGGCGCCCTCATCGACAAAGTCGCTTTGCATGTCGATGACCAGAAGGGCTGCGCGTTGCTTGTCGAACGGCCATGGTTCGTCGCCGGGCTGGGGCATTGCTCGTTTCCTGTTTCCGACGTTGATCAGGTGAGCAGCAGGCTCTTCATCGAGACATCGCAATTCCTGCCGATGACGATGTGATCGTGGATGGATGGAGAGATCAAAGTCGTGGCAATCTCGCAGCGAGCTCCGGGATTGGTTTGGGCGACTTGACGCGTCCTCGCTTGGCCTACGGGTCGATGACCGCGATCGCATCGATCTCTATCAGGTAGCCGGGAGACATCACTGCTATCCCGACCACTACGTTTGCCGGCTTGTGATCGCCGAACAGCTCGACCTGGGCCGCTTCGATGATCGGCACGTGTTCGTCGCGTTTGTAATCGACGATGTAGATCGTGATCTTGCAGACTTGCTCGGGCCGAGCGCCGGCGGCAGCAAGCGCTCGGCCGAGATTCCCGAACGCCAGGCGCGCCTGGACTGCGAAATCACCATGGCCAACGAGCTTGCCGTGTATGTCTTCTGGCTGCTGGCCCGAGACGAACACCAGCTTGCTTCCTGTCGCAACGACGACCTGGGAGTACATTTCCGGAATCGGCAGGTCATTTGGATTTATGCATTCGAGCGTCATTGAATAGATCTCCTGCAATGGCTGTCGGGAACTGGCTGCTTCGTATTCGCGGGTCTACCACATTGTCGCCGAAGCGGGCGCTTCCGTCGCAATATCACTTCTACACCGCAACCGTGGGCATTTGAGCCAAAGCGGAATGTTGCTGATTGGCTCGCGAGCGGTGGCGTTTGGGTTGACGGCGCCGGCGAGCGTCGGGCTCAGATCAGCAGCAGGCCCTTCATCGAGGCATTGCCTTTCTTGCCGATGATGATGTGGTCGTGGACGGCGATGCCGAGCGGCTTGGCGCTGTCGATGATCTGCTTGGTCATTTCGATGTCCGCACGCGATGGTGTCGGATCGCCTGATGGGTGATTATGCACCAGGATGACGGCGCTGGCCGACAGTTCCAGCGCGCGCTTGATCACTTCGCGCGGATAGACCGGCGTGTGGTCCACGGTGCCGACCTGCTGTACCTCGTCGGCGATCAGCACGTTCTTCTTGTCGAGAAACAAGATGCGGAACTGTTCGCGGTTCTCGAACGCCATCGCCGAGCGGCAGTACGCAAGAAGCTGCGTCCAGTTGGACAGCACCTCGCGGTCGCGAACCTCGGTCCGCGCCATGCGCTGCGCGGCAGCGGCAATCACCTTCAGGTCGACCGCCACGGCGGGGCCGATGCCCTTCACCTCCTGCAGCAGCGCCACCGGTGCGCCAAGCACTTCGCCAAAAGTGCCGAAGCGCGCCAAGAGCGCCTTGGCGATCGGCTTGGTGTCGACGCGCGGGATCAGGCGAAACAGCAGCAGTTCGAGAAGTTCGTAGTCGGGCAGGGCGTCCGCGCCGCCGGCAACGAAGCGCTCGCGCAAACGGTCGCGATGGCCCTGATAGTGTGGCTTCTCCGCCACTCTTGGTGCCTTGTCCTTCGCCGGTGGTTCAAGCCACCGCTCGGAGAAGAACCCCCGTTCGTCGTCACCGCTGTTCCCCATCCATCCCCCACACTCCCCGAAGGCTTCGACGGCAGATTAGAGCGGTAAGCAGCGCGCGGTCGAGTTTTTTCGGCGACGGCGCCTCAAAGCTGCGGCTTGAGGCGATCTTGTTTTCAGCTGACCGGCGGCAGGCCGGGGCGGTCGAGCTTGTTTGGCGACAGGGTGAAAATCTCGCAGCCAGTTTCGGTGACGCCGATCGTGTGTTCGTACTGCGCCGACAGCGAGCGGTCGCGCGTCACCGCCGTCCAGCCGTCCGACAGCACTTTCACATGCGGCCGGCCAAGATTGATCATGGGCTCGATGGTGAAGATCATGCCCGGCCGCATCTCGACGCCTTCCGAGGCGGTGCCATAGTGCAGGATGTTGGGTGCGTCGTGGAACAGCTGGCCAACGCCGTGGCCGCAGAAATCGCGCACCACCGAGCAGCGCTCTGCCTCGGCATAGGTCTGGATGGCGGCGCCGATGGCGCCGGTGCGGGCGCCGGGCCGGACCGCCGCGATTCCGCGCATCAGGCACTCGTGGGTGACTTCGAGCAGGCGTTCGGCGGCGCGCTTGATGGTGCCGACGGGATACATGCGCGAGGAATCCCCGTGCCAGCCGTCGAGGATGTAGGTGACATCGATGTTGACGATGTCGCCATCCTTCAACGGCTTGTTGTCTGGAATGCCGTGGCAAACGACGTGGTTGATCGAGGTGCAGGACGATTTGGTGTAGCCGCGGTAGTTGAGCGTCGCCGGTAGCGCGCCTTGGTCCATGCCGAATTCGAAGACGAAACGGTCGATGGTCTCGGTGGTGACACCCGGCTGGACCATCGGCGCCAGTTCATCGAGGCAGCGCGCGGTGAGATCGCAGGCCTTGCGCATGCCGGCAAATCCTTCTTCGCCGTAGAGGCGGATCTGGCCGGTGTTCCTGAGGGGTGCCGTGGCGGCGTCGAGATAGGTGACCATAGTGTCCGTTTGCCTGTAAGCGGGCGGCGCATATCAGCCCGTTAGAAAATTTCCCCAGATTTGGCACTGCAAGCCGCAAGGTTCAAGGAAGAACTGCCGGCAATGGACTGATACTGGCGATATTCCTGGCTTGCGCGGCCGCTCAGATGACATCCAGGTGCGCGATCTCCTCCGAATGCCGAGATCGCACTGACGACACATTTTCGCGCAAAAGCAGCCAAAGCAACTTTTGACGACGAACGGCGTTGCTGTGGTCGACGCCAGTTCGGGAGATATAGAATGGACAGATTGCAATTCGAGGTGCCGGTGCGCATCGCGCCCGCGCCCGGGCTGCCGGTAGAGGAAATATACAGCGTCGAACAGGCGCTGGATATCCTGCATGACTGGCCAAAGAAGCGACAGGGCAAGGTCTATGAAGCGGCGTTCAATGCCTGCTTCGGGGCCACGGTGGATGTAGTCAGGACAGAGGACGCCTGGCGCGCCTTCATGGCGTTTTGCCGGGTCAGTGGCCTGCTGGCCAGGGACATGATGGTTACGGCCAAGCGCGCCGGCGAGGCGAGGGGCCTGAGGGTCTAGAGTTCTGCTTGGCCTCGAGGCAGGCCAACCGACTCGCTCCAATCGGCGCGGACTCCGCGGCGTTAAGGTTCCGTTTCCCACTTCACAGCTAGGCATGAGGCCATGGAGCAGCGTCTGATTCGTTGCGTCGGTCTCATGGTGCAGAATATGTCCTCAGCCAATGTGCGTGCCTTCCCGCTAGACCGGCAGACCGTGCTGGTGCGCGAGGTCGCCGCAAGGCTGGGCAGACTGCACGGCGACACGGCCACGTCGTTCTGGAAGGCCACGGCGCGCGAACTCCTCGACAAGGCGGTCGCGGCCGGCTGCGATGCGGCTTCGGCGGCCAACGATGTCCGCCGGTTTTTTGCCGCGGTCCAGGACGAGATGCATTTCAAGGCGGACGATGCCGCACCGGGGCAGCGCCGGACGCGCACCCGCCTCTAGCTTCGAACAGAGCACCGACACGCGCTCACTGTGGCTAACCGTGGACCGGTCTTGGCGTCGACGATCTCGGGCCTTGCGCTGTCGATCGTGCCGTCCCAGCCACGGCGAGCGCCTTGTTGAACGCGAGACAGGCGATGAAATACTGGTCGCGCTCGGCCCTGGCGACGTCGGTCATCGCCAAGGAAATCGTCGAGCGCTATGGCGGGACCATCACGTCGGAGAACCTGCCTGACGGATGGCTTTTGCAGATGGTGGGATCGACGCGGCTTAGCGCAAGGCGTCGGCCTCTCGGCGATCCCTGTGCCGACCCGATCCGAATCGGCTATGCCTGCGCGATGCAGGAAACGTCTCTCTACATCCCGGTGAAGCGGTTTCTCGAGAGCCTGGAATTCACGGTGAAGGGCGAAGTCGGCCACTGCGATATCGTGGCGGTGCGCGACGGCGAGCCGCCTGTGCTGGTCATCTGCGAACTGAAATTGCAGTTCAACCTCGAACTGGTGCTGCAAGGTGTCGATCGCGCCGCGGCATGCGACGAAGTGTGGCTGGCCGCGCGCATGTCGGCGCGTGGCAAGGGCCGCGAGCACGACCGCCGTTTTCGCGCGCTGTGCCGGCGGCTCGGCTTCGGGCTTCTGGCTGTCAGCGGCAAGGGGGAGGTCGAATTGCTGCTCAGCCCGGCGGCTCTGCCGCCGCGTCGCGATCCGAAGCGCCGCTCCCGACTGATGGAGGAACACCGTCGCCGGCGCGGCGATCCGGTGGTCGGCGGTGGCTCGCGCGCCCCGATCATGACCGCCTACCGGCAGGATGCGCTGGCCTGCGCCGCAGCCATGACCGACGGGCCGAAACGCCCGCGCGATCTGAAAGCGATTTCGCCGCGCGCGGCCAGCATCCTATTGGACAATGTCTATGGCTGGTTCGCCAGGGCCGAGCGCGGCGTCTACGCGCTGACAGAGGGTGGCCATGCGGCGTTGCAGCGCTGGCCGCAGGTGGCGCACGACCAGGGATGAGTGGCCGGAGATTGCCGCGAGCAGGCGCCAGGGGACTCGGCACGGCAGCGCGTGCGCCGGTTCAACCGATGCGCCGCGCCACCGTTCCAGCCGCTGCTAGTTCGGCGGCTGCTACGAGGCTTCTTGTTTTCCTGAAAGATCTGGTACGCCCAAGGGGAATCGAACCCCTGTTACCGCCGTGAAAGGGCGGTGTCCTAACCGCTAGACGATGGGCGCGCTCAGACGAAGCGGCTTATAATTGCGTTGTTGCCAACCGGCAACCCATCAGCCGCCAGATGCGGAAACTTTTTTCAAGAGGGGCGAAAAGGGCCAGTTTGGTGAGCCAGCCCAGGTTTTCTGCCCTCGCGTCATTGCACATCTTTGGAGATTAGCCTGAACGCCCCGCGCAGTCGTCATCCTATGGTCTGCGCTGCGTCGCTGCGCGCCTTGCTTCGCCATAGGATGACGAAGTCGCGGGTGCCTCGGCTAATCTCGAACGTCGCTGATAGCTAATCGGGAAAAACGGCAGGCTGCTAACGGCCCCTCGGCCCGTTTGTCGAATGGGGATGCTAACCCCGCCGGCGGCAGCGCCAGTTCCAGTCGCGCTCGGGGCCGACGTCGACGTGAACGGATTCGGTATGGCAGTAGGTGCCGACGCCACCGCGGCCGGGCATGGTTCGGATGTAGCTCGCCAGTTCCCATTTGGAGACGCCGGGAACCTGGATGTCGGCGGCGGCGCAATACATGTGCAGCGAATTCTTGGCGCCGTTGGCGCGCCGGTTGCGGGCCGGGTCGCGGTAGCCTGATGTGACCATCATCTTGCGGCCGTAATGGCCTTCGATGGTCTTCAGCACACGCACCAGCGACGGCTTCAGGCAGGCGACGTCGACGCTCTCGTTTTGCTTCAACAGGCCATTGGGCGCCAGCCGGGCGAGGCCGGCGGCGGAGGCCACCTGATAGGCGCCGCCCGAACCCTCGTCCTCGTTCAGGTCGACGTCGCTTTCGTCGTCGAGGCCGGATTTGCGCTTGATCTCGAACAGCGCCGTCTGGCGCACGCCGGGCAAGGCATCGCTGCCGGTGATGTGGTTGCTCTCGTTGCCAAGCGAGGCAAGCTGCAAGGGCTTGTCGGCGGAATTGGCTGACGCCAGCGTGATGATCGGCTTTGCCGGGGCGGCCTTCTGGGAAGCAACCGCAGGCTGTTCGCCCGAGCGCGAGTTGACCAGCGGAGCAGGTGCCGCCGAGGTTGGCGCGGTGCTGAACAGTGAGGCCAGGAAGCCCTTCTTCGGCGTGTCGATCTGCTGGGGCGCGGCGGTCACGTAGACCTCGTTGGTCGCGGGTGCCGCTGCCGTCGCTTTCGGTGCGGTCACGCCGGCATCGGCGGCGGCGATCTTCTGCGCCACGGCGTCCGTTGCGGCCGCGGTCTGTGCTGACTGCTGCAGCGACTGCGGCGTCTGGCCGACAATGGTTTCGGAGCCGGCGGGAACATTGACCGGGAAGCCGGTGCCGGGCTTGGCCACCGGCACATAGGCGACCTGCTCGGGCAGTGTCGCATCGCCCGTTGCCGTCATCATCATCTGCGGCCCGGTGGATGTGACCTGCACGGTCGAATCGCCCGGCGCCGCAGGGCTGGCGCCGGAAGCCGCGGCGATGTCAGAAGCGGTCGCGTTGTAGCCAGGCATGCCGACGGACATTGTGGGGTCGCCAGCGGAGGTGCAGGACGCCAGAAGCACGGAGAAAAGCGCTGCCGCTATAGTGCGACCTTCTCTCCCCGCGAGACGCGATCCTGCTGATTTCAAAACTAAATTCCCCCTCGGTGTCCGGTCGGCCTGCTATTGGTGCGGCGTCGAAACGTTCACATCCAATAACCTTGTGTTCCCAAACCGGAAACGAGACTTGTGTCAATTCTGCAAGCCTCTGAATTATTTGCTCGTTGGAGGCCAATTGAGGCTTCTTGAAGGTTGACGACACCATTTCGCCCCGTTTTGCCGGCTCGTCAACTCACCAGACATTACATTCCGTTACACACAGGCACCTGCAAAAGGTGCCGGCCGTTACACACGCACCTTCACATAGGTGCCGGGGGCATCACCCAGGGTTTTCATGTGCTTGCCCGGCTTGCGGGCCGGAACGAGGGTGTCGTCCTGGGTCTCGATCCAGTGCTGCCAATGCGTCCACCAGGAGCCGGGATGCTCCACCGCGGAGGCGAGCCACTGGTCAAAATCGCCTGTCGGTTTGCCGCCGGTCCAGTACTGGTATTTCTTGGCTGCCGGCGGGTTGACGACACCGGCAATGTGGCCGGAACCAGCCATCACAAACTCGACCTCACCGCCGAAATATTGCGAGCCGAGAAACACGGAAAGGGCCGGCGCGATGTGATCTTCCTTCGACGCCAGGTTGTAAACCGGGATGGTGACGTCGGCCAGCGACAAAGTGCGGCCGGCGAGTTCCATCACGCCACGCGTCAGATTGTTCTCGAGATAACAGTTGCGCAGGTAGAAGGAGTGGTTGGCGGCCGCCATGCGGGTGGAATCGGCGTTCCAGTAGAGCAGGTCGAAGGGAAGGGGATCCTTGCCGCGCATGTAATTGTTGATGACATAAGGCCAGATCAGGTCGCCCGAGCGCAGCATGTTGAAGGCGGTCGCCATCTTGGTGCCGTCGAGGTAGCCCTTTTCGTTCATCGATTTCTCGACCGCTGCCACCTGGTCCTCGTCGACGAAGACTTTCAGGTCGCCGGCATGGGTGAAGTCGACCTGCGTGGTGAAGAAGGTCGCCGATTTGATGCGGTTGTCGCCTTCCTGTGCCAGCAGTGCGAGTGCGGCCGCCAGCAGCGTGCCGCCGACGCAATAGCCGATGGCGTTGACCTCTTTCTCGCCGGTCGCTTTCTCGATCGTGTCGAGGCCGTATTGCAGGCCTTCCCGTATGTAAGCTTCCCAGCCCTTGGCGCCGTGCCGCTCGTCGGGATTGATCCAGGAGATGACGAACACGGTATGGCCTTGCTCGATCGCCCAGCGGATGAAGGACTTTTGCGGGTTGAGATCGAGGATGTAGAACTTGTTGATCCAGGGCGGGCAGATCAGCAGCGGGCGCTTGAGCACCGTCTCCGTCGTCGGATCGTACTGGATGATTTCGGCGACATCGCTGCGCCCGACCACCTTGCCGGGAGATGTCGCGACGTTCTTGCCGATCTCGAAGGGCGAATAGTCAGCTTGTCTCAGCTTCAGGTCGCCCTTGCCGGCGGCGATGTCTTCGGCCAGCATCTTCATGCCGCGCACCAGGTTTTCGCCATTCGAGGCGACGGTTTCTCGAAACAGCTCCGGATTGGTCAGGATGAAGTTCGACGGCGAGATGGCATTGGACACCTGCTTGACGTAGAAGCTCGCCTTGTGGCGGGTGTGGTCGTCGAGGCCTTCGGCGTGCTCGACCAGGTCGGCCGCCCAGCGCGAGGTGACGAGATAGGCCTGTTTGAGGAAATCGAAGAAAGCGTTGCGACCCCATTCGGGGTCTTGAAAACGCTTGTCGCCGCGCTCGGGCTTGACCGCATCGTCCGGCGCTTCGGCATTCGGGCTAACCTTCTGGATGGCGTTGCCCCAGACCGTCATGTAGCCGGCGAACAGCCGCGTCTGCGCTTCCAGCGCGCGTTGCGGGTCGGCCAGCCAATATTCGCTGAGCTTGGAAAAGGTTTTGACCATGTCGACCACGGGTTCGGCGACATGATCGCGCACCTCGCCTTTTTCGCGCGGCTCGGCCCAGGCGGAGGCGGCTTTGCCGGCCTGTTCGACCATACGCGCCATGTTCAACGCGAAGCGTTCCGGGTCTTTCACCAGATATTGCTCGACGGTCGAAGATTGATCATCTTCCGCTTTGCTCGAATCAGGTGTTTTGGACATGGCTCGCGGGGTTCCTCCCGAGGCGTTTTCTTGACATATTATCATGGGACATCTGACCGGGTCCAATGCGCTGTACCCCGGCTGCCAGGAAAACAATATGACGATTAACACCGGCAAGACCATTTTTTCGGGGGCAGGCCGCTTTTGCCGCGTCGCGGTTGCAATCGCCTGTCTGACGCCAGGGCTGCTGGCGGCAAGTGGCTGCACGAGCGCCAACACCGGCAACGGGATGAATGTCGGCCTGACCCAGGGCGCGCAGGACACCGGCTCTTATCCCAATCTCAACATCCCGCCGCAGGTGGCGGCAAAGCAGCTCACCCCTGAGGAGACGCAGGCCAAGCTTGCCCAGTTGAAGGGCGAACAGCAGGGGCAAGTGGCCAAGGGCGGCGGCGGTGCCCCGTCCACCAGCCCGGCGGCGCTGAACTCGCTGGCGAAGAACCATGGCAAGGACACGCTGAAGCAGATCGAAGCCAAATGCGATCCCGCCCTCGACCCTACCTGCAAATAAGGCTATATCGCGCGCCGAAAGCGGTCTTTGCCAAAGGCGCCTAGCCAAGCCAACTGTGCTAAAGCCAATCTTAAATCGTCTGGAACTGACATGGAAGAATTTCACAAGGTCCGCCGGCTTCCGCCCTACGTGTTCGAGCAGGTCAACCGGCTGAAGGCCAGCGCCCGTTCGCGCGGCGCCGACATTATCGACCTTGGCATGGGCAATCCGGACCTGCCGACGCCGAAGGCGATCGTCGACAAATTGTGCGAAGTGGTGCGCGATCCGCGCACGCATCGCTATTCCTCCTCCCGCGGCATCCCAGGTCTGCGCCGCGCCCAGGCCGCCTATTATCAGCGCCGCTTCGGCGTGAAGCTCAATCCCGACACGCAGGTGGTGGCGACGCTCGGTTCGAAGGAAGGCTTCGCCAACATGGCGCAGGCGATCACCGCGCCGGGCGACGTGATCCTGTGCCCCAACCCGACCTATCCGATCCATGCTTTCGGCTTCATCATGTCGGGCGGCGTCATCCGTTCGCTGCAGGTCGAGCCGGATGACGGCTTCATCCCGGCGCTCGAGCGCGGTGTCCGTCATTCGATCCCGAAGCCGCTGGCATTGATCCTCAACTATCCGTCGAACCCGACGGCGCTGGTCGCCTCGCTCGATTTCTACAAGGACGTGGTCGCCTTCGCCAAGAAGAACGACATCATCATCCTGTCGGACCTTGCCTATTCGGAGATCTATTTCGACGGCAATCCGCCGCCTTCGGTGCTGCAAGTGCCGGGCGCCATCGATGTCTGCGTCGAGTTCACCTCGATGTCGAAGACCTTCTCCATGCCCGGCTGGCGCATGGGCTTTGCCGTCGGCAATGAGCGGCTGATCTCGGCGTTGACGCGGGTGAAGTCCTATCTCGACTACGGCGCCTTCACGCCGATCCAGGTGGCGGCGGCGCATGCGCTGAATGGCGACGGCGCCGACATCGCCGAAGTGCGCGAGGTCTATTTGAAGCGCCGCGACGTCATGGTCGATGCCTTCAGCCGCGCCGGCTGGACCATTCCGGCACCGGCTGCCTCGATGTTCGCCTGGGCGCCGATCCCGGAGCCGTTCAAGCATCTCGGCTCGCTTGAGTTTTCCAAGCTCCTGATCGAGCACGCCGACGTGGCGGTGGCGCCGGGCATCGGCTTTGGCGAGCATGGCGACGATCACGTCCGCATCGCGCTGGTCGAGAACGAGCACCGGATCCGGCAGGCGGCGCGCAACATCAAGCGCTTCCTGGCGTCCAGCGCCAAGCAGCCGAACAATGTGGTGCCGCTCGCCGCGCATCGCTAAAGTCGCCGCACATCTTATTCGAGCAGATTTTTTGAGGGGCGTCGCCGGGCATGGCTGAAGCGTTGCGTGTTGGAATTGCGGGTCTGGGTACGGTTGGCGCCTCGGTGGCGCGCGTGCTGCGCGACAAGGCAGCGGAACTGACGCGCCAGTGCGGACGCGATGTCATCGTCACCGCTGTTTCGGCTCGCAATGCCAAGCGCGACCGTGGCGTCGACCTCAGCGCCGCCAAATGGTTCGATGATCCGGTGAAGATGGCGCAGACCGCCGACATCGACGTCTTTGTCGAGTTGATCGGCGGCGATGAAGGCCCGGCGCGTTCGTCGGTCAAGGCAGCACTTGAGGCTGGGCGCCACGTCGTCACCGCCAACAAGGCGCTGTTGGCCAAGCACGGCGTGGCGCTTGCCGAAATCGCCGAGAAGAAGGGCGTGCTGCTCAACTACGAGGCGGCAGTTGCCGGCGGCATCCCGGTCATCAAGACGATGCGCGAGGCGATGGCCGGCAATTCGGTCACCCGCGTCTTCGGCATCCTGAACGGCACCTGCAACTACATCCTGACCCGCATGGAGGCCGAGGGCATCTCCTTCGACGAGTGCCTGAAGGACGCGCAACGGCTGGGCTACGCCGAAGCCGATCCGACTTTCGATATCGAGGGCCATGACACGGCGCATAAATTGTCGATCCTGACCAGCCTGGCCTTCGGCACCAGGATCGCCGCCAACGACATCTACATGGAAGGCATTTCCAATATCAGCCAGGCCGATATCCGCGCCGCGGGCGACCTTGGCTACCGGATAAAATTGCTCGGCGTCGCGCAGCGCACCGACAGCGGCATCGAGCAGCGTGTGCACCCGACCATGGTGCCGACCGCGTCGGTGATCGCACAGGTGCATGGCGTTACCAATGCGGTGGCCATCGAAACCGACATTCTGGGCGAACTGCTGCTCTCCGGCCCGGGCGCCGGCGGCAACGCCACCGCGTCCGCCGTGGTCGGCGATATCGCCGACATCGCAAAGAGCCGGCCGGGCTTCCAGCACGGTCCGGTGTTCGGCCTGCCGGCCAAGGAACTGCGCCCCTACAAGAAGGCGCAGATGCGCAGCCATGCCGGCGGCTATTTCATCCGGCTGACCGTGCACGACCGCATCGGCGTCTTCGCCGCGATCGCCAAGCGCATGGCGGACAACGACATTTCGCTGGAATCGATCGTCCAGCATGCCGTCAGCGGCGAGACGGACGCGCAAAAGACGGTGATCCTGGTCACCCACGAGACGACGGAAGCAGCGGTGCGCAAGGCTGTCGACGGCATCACCAAGGACGGCCACCTCACAGACAAGCCGCAGGTTATCCGCATCGAGCGTGCGGGCTAGGCCAAGTCATTTTTCTCCTTTAACCGATTGATGCTGCTGCTGAAAAGTGGTTTCGGACGCCATAATGCTCTCTCTCTTTGATTTGGAGCCGGATTGAGATTTCAGGTCGAACCCACCAGTCATCATCGGGTTCTGGCGGAGGCGTGAGCCGCGAGATCAAGGCGCGTCACCAGGAGGTGGAAAAGTTGAGACTTTCCTGTTTAGCCGTCGCATATTGCCGGAAATGACAATCTGTAGACTACGCCTCCTATGACGGGCGACAAACGCTTCTTCCTCGACGTCAGGCATTCGGCGACCGGTGTTTCCTGGGAACACCGGTTGAGCGAGCGGCAGGACATGACTGCGCTGGCCATAGCGCAGGGCCACGGCGTGCCCGACATTGTGGCTCGCGTGCTCGCCGGGCGCGGCGTCACCGCCGACCAGGCCGAGCGCTTCCTCGATCCGACGATTCGCAATCTGTTGCCGGATCCGGCTTCGCTGACCGACATGGGCAAGGCTGCGACCCGCATCGCCGAAGCGGTCATGGCCAAGGAGAAGGTGGCAATCTTCGGCGACTACGATGTCGACGGCGCCGCCTCTTCGGCGTTGCTCAAGCGCTTCCTGACGCATTTCTCGGTGCCTTCGGAGATCTACATTCCCGACCGCATCTTCGAGGGCTACGGCCCCAATCCGGAGGCTATGCGCGAACTGGTCTCGCGCGGCGCGACGCTGATCGTCACCGTCGATTGCGGCACCAACAGCGCTGTCTCTATCGATGCCGCCAAGGCCGCAGGCGCCGATGTGGTGGTGCTCGACCACCATCAGGTCGGCGGCCCGCTGCCGGAGGCGACAGCGGTCGTCAATCCCAATCGCGAGGACGACCTTTCCGGGCAAGGCCATCTGTGCGCCGCCGGTGTCGTCTTCCTCACTCTGGTGCAGACGGCGAGGGTCCTGCGCAGCCGATTGCCCGATGCCGCGCAGCCGGACCTGTTGTCGTTGCTCGACCTGGCGGCGCTGGCCACGGTTTGCGATGTGGTGCCGCTCATCGGCGTGAACCGCGCTTTCGTCGTCAAGGGACTACAGATGGCGCGGCAGCAGAAGAATGAGGGGCTCGCCGCACTGGCGCGGGTGTCCCGCATCGGTGAGCCGATAAGCACCTTTCATCTCGCCTATCTGATTGGGCCGCGCATCAATGCCGGCGGCCGCATCGGCGATGCAGCACTTGGCAGCCGGCTGCTCGCCACCGACGATCCGGTTGAGGCCGGGACCATTGCCGAGACACTCGACCGGCTCAACCAGGAACGCCAGCAGATGGAGCTGGAGATGCTGGCAGCGGCGCGCGCCGAGGCTGACGCCGAACTTGCCGGCGGCAATGGGCCGGCCATCATCGTCACCGCCAGCACCAATTGGCATCCCGGCATTGTCGGCTTGATCGCCTCGCGGCTGAAGGACCATGCGCGGCGGCCGGCCTTCGCCATCGCCTTCAACGCCAATGGCATCGGCACCGGCTCTGGCCGTTCGGTGTCGGGCTTCGATCTCGGACGGCTGGTGCGCGCAGCCGCCGATGCCGGGCTGATCGTCAAGGGCGGCGGCCACGGCATGGCCGCCGGCATCACGGTGGAACGCGCCAAGCTCGGCGAACTCCGTGCTTTCTTCGAGGAGCGCGCGGCGGCCGAAGTGTTCCGGGTGCAGGACGAAGAAAGTCTGGCCGTCGACGGCGCGCTCGCCGCCGAGGGCGCGACGATTGCTTTGCTCGATGCACTGGAAAAGGCCGGGCCTTTCGGCGCCGGCCATGTCGCGCCGGTGTTCGCGCTGCCGCGCCATCGGCTGGCCGACGCGCGGGCCGTCGGCACCAACCACATCCGGGCTGATCTGCAGTCGGAAAGCGGCGGCCGCATCCAGGGCATCGCCTTTCGATCCGTCGATACCGCGCTGGGCGAATTCCTGTTCAAGAACAGGGGCAACACGATCCATGTAGCCGGCTCGCTGTCGGGGAATTATTGGAACGGCAACCGCACGGTGCAGTTCCGCATCACCGATGCGGCCAAAGCCTGACATTGCCGAATTGGTTTAAGCGAGAACCGTCTGCAGCCGCTTCAACTCGCTGATCTGCGCCATCGTCGCCTGGTAACCGACGCTGATCGCCTCATCCGCGCGGTGGAATTCGGTCAAGCCGATATGGCTGAGTTTCGGTTGGAGCGACATGTCGGGCGGATCGCCCGCCAGCCTTGCGCGTGAAATCCGGTCCTGGATGATGTTGAAGGCTTCGACCATGACGCCGGTGATGCCGAGACGGCTCTGGTGCGGCTGGTGGTCTGGGCTGGCCTGGCCTGGCCGGGGCGCGTCCTTCTCGATGAGCAGTTCGCCGGCGCTGTGCTTGATGACGGCGGCGCGGCCGAACAGATCGTAGTGAAGGTTGACCGCGACGACCAGCGGCTGCTCGTAGGCGCGGCAGACCGAAACCGGAACCGGGTTGACCAGCGCGCCGTCGACCAGAATGCGGCCGTTGCAATTCACCGGTTCGAACACGCCGGGCAGCGCATAGGAAGCCCGCATCGCGGTGATCAGCGAACCGCTGGACAGCCAGATCTCATGGCCGGTGCGAATTTCGGCGCCAACGGCGACGAACGGTTTCGTCAGATCCTCGAAGCGGATGCCTGCCATGTGCTCGCGCAGCCTGACGTCCAGTTTCATGCCGCCGAACAGGCCGCTGCCGCGCAGATTGAGATCGAGCAGGCCGAAGATGCGCCGCTTGGTCAGGCTGCGGGCGAACTCCTCGAGTTCGTCCAGCTTGCCGGCGAGATAGCAGCCGCCAACCAGCGCGCCGATCGAGGTGCCGGCGATCATCGAGACTTCGATGCCGGCTTCGTCGAGCGCGCGCAGCACGCCAATGTGCGCCCAGCCGCGTGCGCAGCCGCCGCCCAGCGCGAGCGAAATGCCTGTCTTGCCCGCGGGTTGCGGGTCAGGCACGCCGCCGGACGATGAGGGGCCATTGGCCTCCCGCACGTCCGGTCTGCTACGCAATGACGCCCACTCGAGCATCATGATCTCCCTTGTCCCGCGTCCGTTCTACAGGAAGGACGTTTGAGAATAGTGAATATGAGTGGTTTGCGACTGTTGAATGGTTCACGCGGGCTTCCGATACGTTTTTTCCGCATCGAACAGCGGCGTGCTGCCATCGCCGGCAAGCGTTGCCTTGCCGCCGATTAGCCCCACCGTCCGATAAAAACATGAACGCCGGCCGGTGTGACAAGTTGCGTCGTGGCCCAACACTTTGACGCGCAACCATATGGCGTCCTGGTCACAATCCGTGAGCATCTCGACGACGGTCTGAAAATTGCCTGATGTTTCGCCCTTCTTCCACAGCGTGCTGCGCGAGCGCGACCAGTAGTGCGCGATGCCGGTTTCGAGCGTCAGCGCCAGCGCCTCGGGATTCATATGCGCGACCATCAGCAGCATACCGTCAGCGGCGTCGGTGACGACGACGGTGACCAGCCCGGCAGCATCGAAGCGCGGGGAAAACACCGCGCCTTCTTCGAGAGCCTTCTTGTCTGATGGAGCCTTGGGAAATGTTAGTGCCGACATCGCCGGTCCTTGATCTAGCGATGCCGGCGAGGGGCTTACGCCCCGAGGCCGCGCACCATGGTGACGAAACGGACCTGTTCCTCGGGCGTGTCCTTGAACACGCCGGTGAAGGTCGAGGTCAGCGTGGTGGAGCCCTGCTTGCGGATGCCGCGCATGGCCATGCACATATGCTCGGCCTCGATCATGACGGCGACACCGCGCGGATTGAGCACGTCCTGGATGACGCCGGCGATCTGTGCGGTCATGGCCTCCTGAGTCTGCAGGCGATGGGCGAAGATATCGACGACGCGCGCGATCTTGGACAGGCCGACGACCTTGCCATCCGGGAGGTAGCCGACATGCGCCTTGCCGATGATCGGCACCATGTGGTGCTCGCAATGCGAGTGGAACTGGATGTCCCTGACGATGACGAGATCGTCATAGCCGGCGACTTCCTCGAAGGTGCGGCCGAGCTCTTCGGCCGGGCACATGTCATAGCCGTTGAACATTTCGAGAAAGGCCTTGGTGACGCGCTTGGGCGTGTCGATCAGGCCCTCGCGATCCGGATTGTCGCCGGTCCAGCGCAACAGCGTGCGCACGGCGGCCTCGACCTCGGCTTCGCTCGGCCTGTCGGTGACCGGCTTGTCCAGATAGTCGGAAGGGGGCATTATTTTCTTGATGACGGCATCCATAAAGGCGTCTCCCGTAGTTCCTCTCTCAGGAGGAACGAGTTGAACGGACCACGACCTTTCGGGTGCTGAAAACTCGCCCGGTTTCCAGCCCGCAAGCGGCGTGAACGAAATGGGCAAGGACGATGGCTTTGCGTTGCCTTGTCGATACCCGACTGCCAGCATTATATATGGTCGTACGCAGCGAATGAAAGACGCTACAACGGCAATCGCTGTTCGCTTGGCGGCGACGGATTGGAAAAATATGATTGACGACGTCTACAATGCGAAAATTCTGGGTTTTGCCGGAAACATCGCCCGCATAGGCCGGCTCGATCATCCGGATGCGACGGCCAAGGCCCATTCCAAATTGTGCGGCTCGACGGTGACCATCGACCTCAAGATGGACAATGGCGTCGTCACCGATTTCGCGCATGACGTGAAGGCCTGCGCCCTCGGCCAGGCCTCGTCCTCGATCATGGCTCAACATGTCATCGGCGCCAGCGCCGACGAATTGCGGGCGGTGCGCGACACCATGCTGAAGATGCTCAAGGAAAACGGCGCGCCGCCGCAAGGCCGCTTTGCCGATCTGAGATATCTGGAGCCGGTGCGCGACTACAAGGCGCGCCATGCCTCGACCATGCTGACCTTCGATGCGGTCGTCGATGCCATCGGTCAAATCGAGAAGAAACGCGCAGAAGAAGCAGCGTGATGTTGGTACATGACGGCTCCTCCAACAGCCGGTGAATTGTCAAAATTGGGCGCCGACACGTCGAGGAGCTTCTCACGTAACCGGGCTCATGCCTTGGTTTGCTGCGCCCGTCTGCTTTCGGCAAATTCGCTTCTCACCCAGTCGGCGAAGGCCTTGGCCGGCTCCGCCAGGTCCTTCAAACTCCTGGCGACCAGCCAGTAGGCGCCCGATGCGACATCAATGTCGAACGGCTTGATCAGCGCGCCGGATGCAATCTCCTCGCCGATCTGCAAGAGGTCGCCCAGCGCCACGCCGTGGCCGAGCAGGGCCGCCTGCTTCGACAGCGACACATCCGCCAGCATAGGGCCGCGCGCCGGAATGGTGTCGGCTGCCACGCCGGCTGCCTCGAACCAGCGCGCCCAGCCTTGACGATTCTCCTCGTGCAACAGCGTGTAGCGGGCAAGGTCGAGCGGCTTTTCGAGGGCAGGGCCCGATGCCAGCAAGGTGGGCGACAGGACCGGTGAATCGACGGTCGAGGCGAGCCATTCGGCCTCGCTGCGCGGCCATGAGGTGGCGCGCGCGCTGAAGCGCAAGGCGAGTTCGGGCTGATCGCTGCGGAACTCGATCGGCCTTGGGTCGACTTCGAGGGAAACGTCGATATCGGGCCGCAACTGGCTGAAGCGGTTGAGCCGCGGCAACAGCCATACCGAGGCCAGCGACGGCTCGACACTGACGCGGACCACCGACTGCGCCGGGGCAGCCACCAGGTCCGAAACCAGCCTGTCGATGTCATCGAAACTCCTGACCAACTGATCGAGCAGGCGCTGGCCGGCCTCGGTCAACTCGACGCGACGGTGATGACGGTGGAACAAGGGCTGGCGCAGGAACTGCTCGAGTTCGCGGATCTGCCGGCTGATGGCGGCCTGGGAGACGAACAGCTCCTCGGCGGCCCGGCTAAAGCTCAATTGCCGGCCGGCTGCCTCGAAACTTCGCAACGCCGTCAGGGGCAACCGTCCGCGCTTCATTTCGCATAACCCCAAGTTATCCGAACCGGAAATTATACTCGTTTGAAGGCGAAGGCCAGCGGGCGTCTAATCCGCCTCAAAGGAGATGCGCCATGATCCAGTTACTGAAGATCTTTTGCGATGTGATGCGGATCGCGACATTTCAGTGGCATGGCGACAGGCGGCATCATGTGCAGCGCACCGAGCAAAGGCCGGCCACCCGCTGGGCGGCTCCAGCGGAGCGGCATCCCTTTCGCCGCTCGCGACCCTGAAGCCGACAAAGAGGCGAGTGAAGAGGATTGCGTTTGCCGGCCGAAGCTCACATCTATCGGTTTGGAAACGCAAGCTGACCCGGAAGCCGGTTTCGGGGTCGCGTTCGGAAAGAGGCTGCAGTGGGCGACCAGCATCGGCATGTGCATGCCGCCGGACGGACCCGGCGCGGCCGCAACTGGCCCGGTCCCTGGCGCAAAACACCCGGCCGCATTTTCGGCACGTGGCTGGTGCGCCTCTATCAACTGACGCTGTCCGGATTTGTCGGCAATTCCTGCCGGCATCTGCCGACCTGTTCCGAATACGCGCATGAGGCGATCGCCCGCCATGGCCTGTGGGCCGGCGGCTTCATGGGGCTGTTCCGGGTGCTGCGCTGCGGGCCGTTCGGAACGCACGGCGTCGACCGCGTGCCGGAGGTGCTCGCTCCGCGCTACGTCTGGTTCACGCCATGGCGTTATTGGCAGATCGGCAGGAAGCGCGGCGAGGCCTGACGGCGGACGCGCTGGGTCCCTGATCCAGATCGCCAGGGCGGCATTTCTTTACGATCCGGTAGGGTTAACAACGGCCTGCACAAAGACTGCGCATTTGAGTCAAAATCGAGCCAAGACACTTCGCTAAGCGCCTCCTGTTCATTCCCAGGAGAGCCCACATGCGTCGGATCGAAACCCATCCCTTCATCATTGCCGCGGTCCTCTTCCTGCTGGCCTGGTTTCTGGGATTTCCGATGCGGGCGCAATCGGCGCCGCTTGGCGATGTCGCCTGTACGCTTATCCAGGACGCGGCGAGCGGCGAGACGCTCTACCAGAATGGCGTCTGCGACCAACGCGTCAGCCCGGCATCGACCTTCAAGGTGCCGCTGGCACTGATCGGCTACGACAGCGGAATCCTGAGCGATGCGCATACGCCGACCTGGAACTACAAGCCTGAATTCAGGGCCGTGAGCCGCGACCACAAAGCCGTCGACCCGACGATCTGGGAGCGCGACTCGATCGTATGGTATTCGCGCGAGATCGTGCGCCGGCTCGGCGCAAAAAGCTTTGCCGGCTACGTCTCGAAATTCGGCTACGGCAACATGGATGTCTCGGGCGATGCCGACAAGGACAACGGGCTCACGCAATCCTGGATAAATTCCTCGCTTGAGATATCGCCGGTCGAACAGACAGCCTTCCTGCGCCAGCTGCTCGCCGGCAAGATGCCGGTTTCTGCCAAGGCGCATGAGATGACCCGAGCCATCCTGCCGACTTTCCAGGCCGGCGGCTGGACGGTGCGGGGCAAGACCGGCAGCACCAGGCTGGGAAACAGCAAGGACAAGCGCGCGCTGGGCTGGTTCGTCGGCTGGGCCGAAAAGGGCGGCCGCCGGATCGTCTTCGCCCGGCTGGTCGTCGACACCAAGCCGATCGACATGCCGAAAGGCCCGGCGACACGCGCGGCGTTACTGAGGGAGTTGCCGCAACTGGTGAAGTGAACTTGCTTTAGCTTCAAGTGCTCCGGCGGGCACGAAGGATGTGGCCGCCGGAATTCCTTGTCTCCGCCTTTGGCGTCCTGGAGAAGCGGGCGGCGATGTCGCTGCTTTCCAGATCTTCGATCTCATCGAAGCCGAGCTCGCGCAGCGATTGCGCCAGTGCCGCGGGCACGAAGAAGCTGATCCAGGGCTCTCCGGCAGCGGCGACGCGCGCCGCATGGAAAGAGAGGGCAGCCTGTCCAGCCGCATCGCGGTTCTCGGCCGGCTCGCTGTAGTCGAAGACGACCTCCGAACCGGGCATGCCGGCAATCCAGGACAGGGTGCTGAAGATTGCGTCCTGGCTCAGATACGGAACGACACCCAGCCAGATGAAGAAACTGGGCTCGGTCTGCCGCAAACCGGCCGATGCCAGTTCATCCGCGGGGCGCTGGCGCTCGAAGTTGACCGGCACGAACATGGTGGCCCGCGGTTCGGCAAGACCAGCATCGGCGATGCATTTCCGTTTCCAGGCCTGTGTCGCCGGGTGATCGACTTCGAACACCGCGACATCAGGGTACGGATTGCGCAGCGAGAAAGTGTCGAGGCCGGCGCCGAGCACCACCACTTGCTGGACGCCCCGGCGCACCGCCGCAGCCAGCCAGTCCTCGGCGAGGCGGGCGCGCGCTGCCACGAACAGGCGCATGTGCCGGCTGCGCTCACCTTCCTGCTCAAGCTCCTGCACCGTCGGTGCGGCATCGCCCAGTATCGCACTCGCATATGGGTCGCGAAACAGCGCCGCCTGCTGCGAGAACTGGTGGAGGGCCCGCATGCGCGCGACGCCCAAGGCGGTTCGGCTGGGTTTTGCGTCTTCCATGCCGGGGATTCCAACCTCGTGTCGGGGAAATTCGCAAGCCTGTGCGACTGGCCTGCGACATCTGTCGCGCCATTTCCTGACAGCTGCGCCAACGACGGCTCTTTACCTGATGCCGCGTGGCCTCTAAAACCCGCCCGCTGCCGGATGCCTCCGGCTTCACACCACGACCACCCGCGCTCGTTTGCGGGACTGGATAGGAGATACCCGATGCTGAATTCCGTTTCCCTGACATTTCCCGATGGCTCCGTCCGCGACTATGACGCGGCGATGACCGGTGCGGGCCTCGCCGAATCGATCTCGAAGTCGCTGGCCAAGAAGGCTGTCGCCTATGCCATCGACGGCACCGTTCGCGATCTTTCCGACCCGCTTGGCAAGTCCGGCAAGGTCGAGATCATCACCCGCAGCGATCCGCGCGCGCTGGAGCTCATCCGTCATGATGCAGCACACGTGCTGGCGGAGGCCGTGCAGGAACTGTGGCCGGGAACGCAAGTGACCATCGGGCCGGTGATCGAGAACGGATTCTATTACGACTTCGCCCGCAACGAGCCGTTCACGCCTGACGATTTCCCGGTGATCGAAAAGAAGATGCGCGAGATCATTGCGCGTAACAAGCCGTTCACCAAGGAAGTCTGGTCGCGCGACAAGGCGAAAAAGGTCTTTGCCGAGAAGGGCGAGCGCTACAAGCTCGAGCTGATCGACGCCATTCCCGAAGACCAGGATCTCAAGATCTATTCCCAGGGTGACTGGTTCGACCTCTGCCGCGGCCCACACATGGCCTCCACCGGGCAGATCGGCAACGCCTTCAAGCTGATGAAGGTGGCCGGCGCCTATTGGCGTGGCGATTCGAACAACCCCATGCTGACCCGCATCTACGGCACCGCCTGGGCCGAGCAAGCTGAACTCGATGCCTACCAGACGATGCTGGAAGAGGCAGAGAAGCGCGACCACCGCAAACTCGGCCGCGAGATGGACCTGTTCCATTTCCAGGAAGAGGGGCCGGGCGTCGTCTTCTGGCACGCCAAGGGCTGGAAGATGTTCCAGAATTTGGTCAACTACATGCGCCGCCGCCTCGACGAGCAGGGCTACCAGGAGGTCAACGCACCGCAGGTTCTCGACAAGAGCCTGTGGGAGACGTCGGGCCACTGGGGCTGGTATCGCGATGCCATGTTCAAGGTGACGGTGGCCGGCGACGACACCGACGACGACCGCGTGTTCGCGCTGAAGCCGATGAATTGTCCGGGCCACGTGCAGATATTCAAGCACGGGTTGAAATCTTATCGCGATCTGCCCGTAAAGCTTGCGGAGTTCGGCAATGTGCATCGTTACGAACCGTCCGGCGCCTTGCACGGGCTGATGCGCGTGCGCGGTTTCACGCAGGACGATGCGCATATCTTCTGCACCGAGGAGCAGCTGGCCGCGGAGTGCCTGCGCATAAACGATCTGATCCTGTCGACCTACGCCGATTTCGGCTTCGACGATGTCAGCGTGAAGCTGTCGACGCGGCCGGATAAGCGCGTCGGCACCGACGAGGCCTGGGATCATGCCGAGGCGATCATGGGCAACGTGCTGGATACGATCAGGACGCGCTCGGGAAACCGCATCAAGACCTCGATCAATCCGGGCGAGGGCGCTTTCTACGGGCCGAAATTCGAATATGTGCTGAAGGACGCCATCGGCCGCGAATGGCAGTGCGGCACCACGCAGGTCGACTTCAATCTGCCGGAACGCTTTGGCGCCTTCTACATCGGTTCGGATTCGGAAAAGAAGCAGCCGGTGATGGTGCATCGCGCCATCTGCGGTTCGATGGAACGCTTTCTCGGCATCCTGATCGAGCATTATTCCGGCCATTTCCCGCTGTGGTTCGCGCCGCTGCAGGTGGTTGTGGCGACGATCACCTCGGATGCTGACGACTATGCGCGAAAGGTTGTCGCACAGTTGAAGGCGGCAGGACTTTTGGCCGAACCGGATCTGCGCAACGAGAAGATCAACTACAAGGTGCGTGAGCATTCGCTGGCCAAGGTTCCTGTGATCCTCGTCTGCGGCAAGCGCGAGGCGGAGGAGGAGACGGTCAACATCCGCCGGCTTGGCTCGCGCGATCAGGAATCGCTCAAGCTGGCCGACGCGCTGAAGCTGCTTTCCGACGAGGCTATTTCGCCCGACCGCAGGCGCAGCGCGGCCTGAGCAATCAATATTTCGGAGAAATGGCGGTGGAGCGATCCACCGCCATTTTCACATGCCTGTCACGCCAACCTTGTAACGAGCCCCCATGCTCAAGCTGAAGATACGGGAAAGACCGTTTCCCGAACTCTCCTACGCCAATGCGAGCCAGCCGGTGCTGACGCGCTGGTTCATCCATTCCATTGAAGGCCTGTCGGGCCGCGACCGCTTTGCCGCGCTCTATGATTTCTGGCGCCGCCAGGTGGCGCCGACCGGCGAGCGGGTGTTCAGCCGCATGCTGCAGCTGATCGACGTCAAGGTGCGCAGCACCGATCAGTGGCCGCCGGCGGGGCTGCCCGACACGCCGCTGGTGATCGTCGCCAACCACCCGTTCGGCATTGGCGACGGCATTGCCGTGCTGTCGCTCGTCGAGCAGCTCGGGCGTCCGTTCCGCGTCATGATCCACAAGGACCTGCTGAAGGTCCGCGAGATGGAACCGTATTCGCTGCCGATCGACTTTTCCGAGACCAAGGACGCGGTGAAGAACAACATGGCGGTGCGCCACGAGGCAGTGCGGCTGTTGAAAGAGGGCGTCACCATCGTGGTATTTCCGGCCGGCGGCGTCGCCACCGCGCCGAAAGGCTTTGGCCGGGCGCGCGACCTGCCGTGGAAGATGTTTCCGGCGCGCCTCGTGCAGGACGCCAAGGCGTCGGTGGTGCCGATGCATTTTTCAGGTCAGAACGGCCGGCTGTTCCATCTGGTCAGCGGTCCGATGAACATGGCCGAGCGCGAAGGAGGGCTGGCGAAATTCGTCGGCAAGGCGTCGCGGACGTTGCCCCTTTCAATGCTCATCCGCGAATTTGCGCGGCTGTCCGGCAAGGCGATCGACGTGCGCGTCGGCGATGTGCTGAGCTGGGATGAGTTGGAGCCATTGCGCGACCGCAAGACGCTGCTCGACCGTCTTCATCGCGGTGTCTTCGACCTGGCGCCCGACGCACCGCGCCGCCGCGTCCACTTCCTGCCGCGCCGTATGCGAAAGGCAGCTTGAGAGACGCTAACTAGGGCGTGTACTCATAAACGACATTCAGTCGGTCAAATTTTCGACAACCTCGGCCCTTTTGCTCAACAGCTCCTAGGGCAGTGGGAGCGGTTTGTCGCTGAGTGTACGCAAGTAGGCGATCAGGTTGACCCGTTCGGTCTCGTCCGGGACGCCAGGCACCTCCATGTAAACACCCGGCGTGGTGAGCATGGGCTCAAGCAGATATTTGTTCAGGTCCTCGTACGTCCATACACCCTCTAAGGCCAGCAAGGTGTCGGAGTAACGCATATTTGCCATGGATGCCTTGTCGCGGCCGACGACGCCCCATAAGTTCGGTCCCGTTTTGATCCCTCCCTGTGGCTCGGCATTGTGGCAACCGTGGCACACGTGTGTGAAGTAGGTTCGGCCTTTCTCGACATCGGCAGCAGCCAACTTCATCGAGATCGGAGCTGGCGTTGGCAACACAACGCCGTGCGACATGAGATAGTCAGCAACTTCGCGTTGCCCCTTGAATTTTGCCAGATGGAGCGGTGTCTTGCCGTCCTTTGTCTTCGCATTCACGTCCGCGCCGGCCTCAACCAGTGCTTTCACGCAATCGAGGCAACCGAGATTGACCGCGATGTGGATAGCGTTTTCGCGGCTGCGCTTCGAATTTGGATTTGCGCCCCCGTCCAGCAACAGATTGATCAAATCGGTCCTGCGTTTTGCCAAAGCCAGAATAAGGGCAGGACCCAAACGCGGGTCCGGGACGGCGTTGACGTCGGCACCGCGTTCAATGAGCAGTTTTGCCGCTGCAAAATGACCGCCCTTGACCGCAAGATAGAGTGGTGTCGTGCGCCCGTCGCTCTCATCGACGCCGGCACCAGCGTCGAGCGCTGCCGTGATCGCCGCGACATCGCCCTTCATGGCGGCGTCGTGAATGCCGGCGGCATGCGATACAATCGGTGCAAGCAGTAGTGGAATGAAAAGCAAGGACATGCGCATTTGGCATCTCCCAAGGCAAACTGCGGTACGGGTCATGCTTTCAAGGCCGCAAAAACATACCACGAATGCCGGATCGTGGCCACTCCAACCGGTGCCTAGAAACGAATCGCAAGGTCGATCCGTCCGGCTGTGGCTTCGGGCTTATGAGTCCACAACCTAGTCGGCGCCTTCCTCCGGATCGATCGCAGAGGCATCAGTGGCCAGCACCTCGATCTCCTGGTTCTGCCCGGCGACCACGGTGAAATCCTTCTGGTAGATGCGGTCGCGGTTCTTGGCGATGATGGTGTATTGGCCTTCGGCCAGCACCATCGAGGCGAAGGCGCCGACGGCCTCCTTGATCGGATCGCCGGATTCGTTGAGCAGCGACCAGGATGTATCGGCGATGGCCTCGCCGCCGGTCTCGCGCACCAGCTTCATGGTCTCCTCCGCCGCGCGATGCTCGACGGTGGCTTCGGTCAGCTTGCCGGCCTCGACGCGGATGTCGGAGCGAATGACGGCATTGACCGCGCCATAGGTGGAGACGACATGATAAACGCCGGCGTTGAGCCGCACGACGCTGTTCGGCTCGACATCGGGAATGATCAAAGCGCGGTCGCCATTGGCCTCGGCGGTGCCCTCATAAATGGAGAAGCGCAGTTTTTTCGGCGGAATACGCACGCCGCCCGACAGCACCGCGTCGAGCTTGAGGCCGCCGGCATCGAGCACCAGGCTTTCGCGCCTGGCGTCCTTGCCGACGGTGATGCGCTTGGTGGCGCCGGCGCGTCCGTAGGAGGCGTGGACCAGATAGCTGCCGGGTTCGAGCTGGAACACGGCGCTGCCGCCATGCGCGGAAGCCACCATCGGCAGCTTGCCGTCGCCGGCGGCCTCGGGCTTGAAGACGCGCCAGACGATGCCGCGCGTGATGTCGGCGCCCTTGTCGGTCAACTGCGCCGACAGCGTTATGGCACCGCCGCCACCGAGTGCCAGCGGCGTCTCGCCCTTGGGCGGTGCATAGCTCGAAATATCGGGGAGTTTCAGATTGCCGATGCCGTCGGCATTCTGCGCCATGGCCATCGAGGCCGGCGCAAACAGCGCTACGGCGAGCCAAATCAGGAAAAGGCGCGATGTCCCCTCAAACATGCCTTGCGTTGAAGCCCAAGGCGGTGGCAATTTCAAGGCTTAAGAGTCCGACCGCCTTGGCAACAGGTTCTTTCGTCCGGCGCGCCCGCGCCAATGCCCGAGCCGCCCCGATCCGCAATGGCGCGCTTCAGCTCAAAATCGAGTGCTTTAGGAGACCTGGCCCCCATGGCGTCGCCGATCATCGACTTCCTGCTGACCCGAAACTCCGCACCGATTCCTGAATTGAAGGAACCGGCGCCCAGCGATGGCGATATCGCGACCATGATCGCGGCTGCAAGCCGGGTGCCCGATCACGGCCGGCTGGAGCCGTGGCGCTTCATCCTTTATCGCGGCGAGGCGCGCGTCGAGATCGGCAGGAAGCTGGCGGCACTCGCCGAACAGCGCGAAGGACCGCTGCCGGAAAACCGCCGCAACCAGGAGCTGGCTCGGTTTTCGCGTGCGCCGCTGGTGATCGGCGTGGTCTCGAGCCCGAAGGACAATCCAAAAATCCCGCAATGGGAAATGTTCCTGTCCGGCGGCATGGCGGCGATGAACCTGATGATCGCAGCCAATGCGCTGGGCTACGGCACCAACATGATCAGCAACTGGTATTCCGACGTGGCGGAGGGCCGGGCGCTGCTGGGACTGGCGCCTCAGGAACGTGTTGTCGGGTTTATCCATATTGGCTCCTATCAGGGACCGGCGCCGGAACGGCCGCGGCCCGATCCGGCAAAGCTCTATGCCGATTATGCGGGGCCGTGGAACGGCTGACACCCGAAAGCGATTCCCCTTTATTTAAACACAGGCTAAGACAGCGGCTTCGGCGATGCGTTGGGGTCGGCGCATCGACCATGGGGAATATTGGGGGTTGCCGGCGACATGAAGAAACGAGACTCGCTGGGAACCCGGCTGCGCTACGGGTTTGACAAGAGCATGGCCGCCGGCCCGATCGCGCTGATCGGCTGGCTCGCCGTTGCTTCGCTGCTGATCATCATTGCCGCCGCGGCTTTCCTTGCGGTGACCCGCATTGCGCCGGAGGGCGGCGAGCCGTTGAACTTCTTCGAAGCGTTCTGGGAATCGCTGATGCGCACGCTCGATTCCGGCACGATGGGCGGCGACACCGGCTGGGCCTTCCGTCTCGTCATGCTGTTCGTCACGCTTGCCGGCATCTTCGTCGTGTCGGCCCTCATCGGCGTGCTCAGCGCCGGCGTCGACAGCAAGCTCGATGAATTGCGCAAGGGTCGTTCCCGGGTGCTGGAGAGCGACCACACCATCATCCTCAACTGGTCGCCATCGATCTTCGACGTCATCTCCGAACTCGTCATTGCCAATGCCAGCCGCCGCCATCCGCGCATTGTCGTCATGGCCAATAGGGACAAGGTCGCAATGGAGGACGAGATCGCCGCCAAGGTCGGCAGACTGGGCAATACACGCATCATCTGCCGCAGCGGCGACCCGACCGACCTCTACGATCTGGCCATCGTCAACCCGCAGACCTCGCGCTCGATCA
The DNA here is from genome assembly GCF_057766425.1 of Mesorhizobium sp. P160187. Classification (NCBI taxonomy): domain Bacteria; kingdom Pseudomonadati; phylum Pseudomonadota; class Alphaproteobacteria; order Hyphomicrobiales; family Phyllobacteriaceae; genus Mesorhizobium; species Mesorhizobium sp. P160187. Next base: position 752,227 of record NZ_JBYMDX010000004.1, on the reverse strand, counting down.
TCGTGCTGTCGCCGGACGGCGACGATCCGGATTCGCAGGTCATCAAGACGGTGCTGGCGCTGGCCAACGACCCGAACCGGCGCACGGCGCCCTATAACATCGCCGCCGAGATCCGCGACGGAAAGAACGCCGAGGTCGCCCGCGTCGTCGGCGGGGCGGAGGTGCAGCTTGTCCTGGCCGACCAGCTGATCTCGCGGATCGTCGTGCATTCGAGCCGGCAGTCGGGTCTCAGCGGCGTTTATTCGGAGCTGCTCGATTTCGACGGCTGCGAGATCTACACCACCGAGCAGCCTGATCTCACCGGCAAGACCTTCGGCGAGGCGGCGATGGCGTATGAGCATTGCGCGCTGATCGGGCTCTGCGACGAAAAGGGGTGCGTCAACCTCAACCCGCCACCGGAGCTGGTGATCGGCAAGGACATGCGCGCCATCATCATTGCCGAGGACGATGCGGCCATCAAGCTGGGAAGCGCGGCGGCCAAGATCGATACCGCGGCGATTCTTCGCCATCAGCCCATTGAGGCGAAGCCGGAGAGCACGCTGATCCTTGGCTGGAACCGGCGCGGTCCGATCATCACCTATGAACTGTCGCGCTACGTCGCGCCGGGTTCGATCCTGACCATCGCCGCCGATACGCCAGGCCTCGAGCAGGAAGTTGCCGGCCTGCCGGTCGTCGGCGACAATCTGTCGGTTTCCTGCCGCATCACCGACACGTCGAGCAGCACAGAACTGGCAAGCCTGGACGTGCCTTCCTACGACCACGTGCTCGTCCTCGGCTACAGCGAGACCATGGCAGCGCAGCCCGCCGATACGCGCACGCTGGTGACGCTGCTGCATCTGCGCAAAATCGCAGACGATGCCGGCACGCACATCTCGATCGTCAGCGAGATGATCGACGTGCGCAACCGCGAGCTGGCGGCGGTGACCAAGGCCGATGATTTCGTCGTCAGCAACCGGCTGGTCAGCCTGATGCTGGCGCAGGCTTCGGAGAACCAGCATCTCGCCGCGATCTTCGATGACCTGCTCGACGAGGAGGGCTCCGAAATCTACATGCGTCCGGTCGGCGACTATGTCGCCATCGACCAGCCGGTGACGTTCTGGACGATCGCGGAATCGGCGCGGTTGCGCGGAGAGATCGCCATCGGGCACCGGCGCGTTCGCGCCGCGCAGAGTGATGAGCGGGCGCTGGGCGGCGTCACCGTCAACCCGTTGAAGTCGCAAGCGCTGGCCTACCTGCCTGAGGACCGGGTCATCGTGCTGGCGCGGGACTAAACCCCGACTGCCTTGGCGCGAGCCAGAAGCCGTTCGGCGAGCCTGAGATGCGGCCGGTCATACATCTTGCCGTCAATGCCGACCACGCCAGGATTTCCGGCCGCCTCGAAAGCCGCGACGATGGCCCGCGAGCGCTCGACCGCCTCGGCCGATGGCGTGAAGGCGGCGTTGATGACCGGCACTTGCGCCGGATGGATCGCCATCTTGCCGGCAAAACCATCACGCTCGGCCTCCGTGCATTCGGTTTCGAAGGCGGCCATATCACGAAAGGCGGGGAAAACCGTGTCGATCGCCGCGACTTCGGCTGCGCCGGCGGCGAGGATGGTCATGGTGCGGGCAAGGCGGAAGACATCGGTGTATCGACCGTTGTCGTCGCGCGCAGCCCGCGCACCGATCGCCGCGGACAGATCTTCGGCACCCCAGGTGAGGCCGGCAAGCCGGGCGCTTGCCCCGGCGTAGGTCGCGGCGGCCAGCAAACCGGCAGCCGTCTCGGTGATGATCGGCAGGATCTTGATCGCGCCATCCGGCAATCCGTTTTCGGCCTCATGCACGCGGAGCTTTAGGGATAGCTGCTGAACATCCTGGCCGCTGTTCGACTTCGGCAGCATGATGCCGTCGGGCTTTGCAGGAACCAGCGCGGCCAGATCATCGTCGGTCAATCTGGTCGAGAGATCGTTGACGCGGATATAGATGGCGGAGCTTGTCTGCTGCCGATTGCCGGCGATAAAGCGTGCCGCGATGTCGCGTGCCGCCGCCTTGTTTTGTGGCGCCACGGAATCCTCGAGATCGACGATGACCACGTCGGCGCCGGCGCCAAAGCCTTTGTCCAGCTTCTTTTCGGAATCGCCGGGCACAAACAGCAGCGAGCGCATCAGGCCGCCTTTTTCATCATCATCGCCTGGCGCGTGCACTTGGCGACGAGCACTTCGTTCTGATTGTAGGCGCGATGCTCGAACTCGACGATGCCGCGGTCCAACCTGGATTTCGATTCCCTGGCTGAGATCACCGTCGTTTCGACACGGATGGTGTCGCCGTGGAAGACCGGGTGCGGAAACACCGTCTCCCTCATGCCGAGATTGGCAATTGTGGTGCCGACGGTGATGTCATTGACGGAAATGCCGATCATCAGGCCGAGCGTGAACAGCGAATTGACCAGCGGTCTGCCCCATTCGCTCTTGGCGGCGAAGTCGAAGTCGATGTGCAGCGGCTGCGGGTTCAGCGTCATCACCGAGAACAGCATGTTATCGCTTTCGGTGACGGTCTTGCGCAGCGTGTGCCGAAAGACATGTCCGACGACGAACTCTTCGAGATAAAGCCCGGGCATCGTTTTTCTCCTCCGCTGCCTGACGGTTGATAGGCGCTGCCCATGCCAGCCGCAAGTTTTAAGTCTTTGTTTTGATGCATGTCGTTGCCTCGAAACCGGGGCCACTTTCGAGCGACATGCATTAACAAACATGGTGAACCGTTCGTAAACCATTTCTGCCTATGGTCATTCCTGGGGCCGGAAGCTTTCCGGCAAGGGGCGTAGCAGGCAGTATGGTTGTCTCGCATTTTCTCAAATGGATCTACACCGCGAGGGTTTCGGAGCGCGCCGCAGCGGCGAGCGCGCTGGCCCGCGCCTACGTCAATTCCGACCTGCCTTTCGAAGACCGTTGCGCTGCCGAAGCGGCGCTGACGCTGCTGCTCGACGACGCCTCGTCGAAGGTGCGGCTGGCGATGGCCGAAGCGCTGTCGATGAGCCATCACGCGCCGCTGCAGATCATCAGCGCGCTTGCCTCCGATCAGCCGGAAGTGGCAGCCTTGGTGCTGGCGCGGTCGCCGCTGCTCACCGATGCCGACCTGATCGACCGCGTCGCGGCCGGGCACAAGGCGACGCAAAAACTGATCGCCGACCGGCCGGTCGTTTCGATGGCGGTTGCCGCGGCAATCGCCGAGATCGGCGAACCGGAAGCGTGTGCGACGCTGCTCGCCAATGACGGCGCCGATATAGCCTCACTCTCTTTCCGCCGCATCGCCGAGCGGCATGGCCATATCGCTCATTTGCGCGAGGCAATGGTCACGGATGTGCGGCTGCCGGCCGACTGCCGGCACATGCTGCTGGTCAAGCTCGGCGAAACGCTGAAGGCTTCGCCGCTGGTGATGGCGCTGATGGGGGCGGCCAGAGCCGAGCGCGTCACGCGCGATGCTTGCGTCAAGGCTTCGGTGCGGCTGGTCGAAGGCACGCGCACTGAGGAACATGCGGCACTCATCGAACATCTGCGCCTGCGCGGCGACCTGACCGCAAGTTTCATCATCCGTGCCATTGCCCACGGCAAGGTCGACTTTTTCGGCTCGGCCCTGGTTGCGCTCAGCCAGCAGTCGGAGCAGCGGGTGCGGGCCTTGCTCGCAGGCGGCCAGGACGTTGCGTTGCAGGCGCTCTTCCGCAGCGCCGGCCTTGCCGCTTCCACCCATGGCATCATCCTGCGCGCGCTCAAAATCTGGCGCGAGGTCGCCAACGGCAAGCGCCTCGCCGGCGTGCAGGAGGTCAGCTGGCTGATGCTGAAGGAGCTCGGCGGTCCGGCCACCGAGGGCGATCTCGCCGGCCTGGTCAAGTCGATCCACCTCGACGCGCTGCGGGAAAACGCGCGCGGGCATGCGCTGGCGATAGCCGCGGCCTGACGCCCTAAACTCGGTCCTTGGCGAAGAAATCCGGGAAATCCTCGATCGCGGCGGCGATGATGCGCAGCGAGGCTGCGATCTGCAGCATATCCGCACCGCCGCTGCGCTCTGAAAGGCTGGCTGCATATTGCCGGGCCACAGTGACAGTTGCTGTCTGTGGATCGCCGGTTGCGCGAAAGAGCAGTTCACGCGCGAGGCCGCGCAGGAAATTGGCGATCGAGAGCGCGGTGTCGGTAGGAGTGGACGGCCTCTGCTGCGCGGCGCGCAGGCGCAGGATTTCGAGGCCGACGGTAACGGCGGCGACCCCGCCGCCCAGGATCGCATCGCCTTTCCTGCCGGCATTTTGCAAGAGCGGCATCAGCTGGTTGATGCGGTCATAGGCCAGACTCTCGAAGGCCGAACGCCGCGGCACCCGCTCATGCAGGCACAGCCGCGCCAGATCCTCGCGCATGGCGCGCACGATGCGGTTGGCCGCGCGCCATGGATCCACCGGCAGCACCACGATGAAGACGCCGATAGCCAGCAGGATGCCGACCAGCACCGACGCCGAGCCGGCGAAGAACGGGCCTGGGGCATAGGTCATCGCCTGATGCGGGCTGAGGAAGGCGAGGAAATTGATTGCAAAGGCCGTCGCCACGCCGACGGTGCGCGGATTGGCCATGCCCAGCGCCGCCGGTACCAGGATCGGCACGACAAACAGCGTGAACCAGCCGAAGCCGGGCAAAGCAGGCAGCGCGACCTGGCCAACAAGGAAGGCAAAGGGCAAAGCCAGCAGCGTACCCTTGAAGAAGCCCCAGGACACCCGCACCGGGTCAGGCCGCGCGGCGAAAAGACTGGAGACGACCGCAACGAGGATAACGGTGCCGGCCGCATCGGACCATTTCGTCGTCAGCCAGAAGGCGGCGACCGCCAACGTGGCAAGGGCGGCGCGTATGGCATTGCGCGAAGCCCCGGGATAATCGCGGTGCACCACCAGCGCAGGCGGCTGCCTGTTGCTCCGGATAGGGCGCGTCACCGGTGCGCGCAGGGCGTCGAGGCCGCGCAGCACCTGCTTGAAGGCTTCGGCGAAATCGGCGGCGATGGTGAGGCGGGTTATGGTGCCGACCCTGTCGTCGCCCTGATCGGTCGAGGCGTCGGGCATTTGCCGGGCCTTGCCGGCGATGGCGTCAAGTCGCGTCACCCAGGGCGACGTGTCGTCCAGCGCCTCCGGCGTGGCTGCCAGCTCGCTGACCAGCGACTGCAGTTCGGAGCGCACCGGAATGAGGGCTGCGCTTTTCGGCGCGGCATGCGAATGCAGCGCGCGTGCCGCCGACAGCGCCGACAGAAGCTGACCGATGGTGAGGCGGACCGGATGGGCGCGGGTGGCGAAGCTCGGTGCTTCGAGCCGAGCATAGGTGCGCATCTCGGCCAGCGTCTGGGCGTCGCTGATCAGCTTGCGGTGCAGGCCGGCCAGCGTCGCCGGGTCGCCGCCGGAAAAAGCGCCGCCTGCATAGGTTGCGAGGTCGAGGATGCTGCGCTTCAACCTGGAGATGATGGCATCAGCGGCCAGCTTGGGCAGGATCAGCCGGCTGGTCAGGCCGGCGCAGACGATGCCGAGCACGATCTCGGCGCAGCGCGCGACAGCGAGATCGACGACCACATGCGGCTGGCCGAAAGCCGGCAGCCCAATGATCATCGCGGTATAGCCGGCAAGTGCGGCGCCATAGGCTTCCGGATTGCGCAGCAGCGACGAAACTAGCGTGCACAGCCCAATCCAGACGGATAGCGCCATGACCAGCAGCCAGGGATTGGTGCCGAAAACCGAGGTGATGCCGATCGCCGCAAGTCCACCGGCCAGCGTGCCGAGCAGCCGGTAAAACCCTTTCGCCAGCACCATGCCGGCGACCGGCTGGGCGACGATGAAGACCGTCATCATCGCCCATTGCGGGTGGTCGAGTTTCAACGAGTAAGCAGCGAGAAGCGCGATCAGACCGGCCGAAACCGTGCGCAGGGCGAAAATCCAATCCGAGCGCGTCGGCTGCGTCAGGCCCGCCAAACTGGTTTCGAAGTCGCTCTTCAGCCGCGCCCAGATCACAAGCTGGTCTCCGTATCGGAAGCGCAGGCTAGAGCAATTGCAGGAAAAGTGTGAAACGGTTTTCCGCCCGGAACTGCGTCAAAACAAAGAGTCGGCCGGCGCTCAGATATCCAGCACTTCCGTCGCGGCGAATTCGGCGCGTTCTTGGATGAAGCGGAAGCGGGCTTCCGGCTTGGTGCCCATCAGCGCGTCGACCGCATCCTTGGTCGCGGCCACGGCGTCGATGACATCGACCCTGAGCAGCGTGCGCTTCCTCGGGTCCATGGTGGTTTCCTTGAGCTGCGCGGCCATCATTTCGCCCAAGCCCTTGAAACGGCCGATCTCGACTTTGGCGCGGCCGGTGAATTCGGTGCGCAACAGCTCGTCCTTGTGCGCATCGTCCCTGGCATAGGCAACCTTGCCGCCTTGCCGGATCGAATAGAGCGGCGGCACGGCCAGATAGAGATGGCCGCCATTCACCAGGTTCGGCATTTCCTGGTAGAAGAAGGTGATCAGCAGCGAGGCTATGTGAGCGCCGTCGACGTCGGCGTCGGTCATGATGATCACGCGGTCGTAGCGCAAATCCTCATCGCGGTATTTCGAGCGCGTGCCGCAACCGAGCGCCTGAATCAGGTCCGAAATCTGCTGGTTGGCGGCGAGCTTGTCGTTGCCGGCGCTGGCGACGTTGAGGATTTTTCCGCGCAGCGGCAGCACCGCCTGGCTGGCGCGGTCCCGCGCCTGCTTGGCCGAGCCGCCGGCCGAGTCGCCTTCGACGATGAACAATTCGGCGCCCGCGGCGGCATTCTGCGTGCAGTCGGCGAGCTTGCCGGGAAGGCGCAGCTTGCGCACCGCGCTCTTGCGCGACACTTCCTTTTCCTGGCGCCGGCGCACCCGCTCGTCGGCGCGCGCAATCACCCATTCCAGCAGCTTGGAGGCTTCCTGCGGATTGTCGGCCAGCCAGTGGTCGAACGGATCGCGGATGGCGGTCTCGACAATGCGAATGGCTTCAATCGTTGCCAGCCTGTCCTTGGTCTGGCCGACGAATTCCGGCTCGCGGATGAAAACCGACAGCATGCCGGCCGCCGAGATCATGACGTCTTCGGAGGTGACGATCGAGGCGCGCTTGTTGCCGACCAAGTCGGCATAGGCGCGAAGCCCGCGCGTCAGCACATTGCGAAAGCCGGCCTCATGCGTGCCGCCTTCGCCGGTCGGGATGGTGTTGCAGTAGGAGTTGACGAAGCCGTCACCGCCGAACCAGGTCACCGCCCATTCCAGCGAACCGTGGCCGCCCTGCTTCTCGCTCTTGCCGGCGAAGATTTCGCGGGTCACCTGGAAATCATCGCCGAGCGATGCCTTGAGATAGTCCTTCAAGCCGCCGGGGAAATGGAACTCCGCCTTGGCCGGCGTCTGGTCCTTTTCCTTGATCAGCGATGGGTCGCAGCTCCAGCGGATCTCGACGCCGCCGAACAGATAGGCTTTCGAGCGGGTCATGCGATAGAGCCGTGCCGGCTCGAAGGCGGCGCCCTTGCCGAAAATCTGCTCGTCGGGATGGAAGCGGATTTTGGTGCCGCGCCGGTTGTGCACTTCGCCGAGCTGCTCCAGCCCACTCACCGGAACGCCGCGCGAGAACCTTTGGCGGTAAAGCTGGCGACCGCGCGCGACTTCGACTTCGAGATGGTCCGACAGCGCATTGACGACCGAGACGCCGACACCGTGCAGACCGCCGGAGGTTTCATAGACCTTGCTATCGAACTTGCCGCCCGAATGCAGCGTCGTCATGATGACTTCGAGCGCCGGCTTCTTGAATTTCGGATGCGGATCGACCGGGATGCCGCGGCCATTGTCGGTAACGGTCAGAAACCCGTCGGCCGACAGCTCGACATCGATGAAGGTGGCATGGCCGGCGACCGCCTCGTCCATCGAATTGTCGATGACCTCGGCGAACAGATGGTGCATCGCCTTGTCGTCGGTGCCGCCAATATACATGCCGGGACGGCGCCGCACCGGCTCCAGCCCCTCCAGCACCTCGATGTCGGCGGCGCTATAGCCCTCGCTGCCGTCCTTGGTCGCGGCAGGACGCTTCGTGGCCTGCACCAGCGGGTCGGCCGGGCGCGAAGGTGTCCGAGCCGGTGGGGGCTGCTTTTCCAGATTGCCGAAAAGATCGTTGTTGTCGTCCATGCCTGCCATAGAATCCGGTGCCGCGAATCACCCGTCGATACTGCCACGCTTTTCGGCGCCAAGCGACGGAAGTTCCTGTTACGTTCGGGGATTAAACCCTTCTTATCCTAAAACCTTTCGATAACCAAGCCGGCGGAAATAGGTCCGTGCGGGGCGGCCGCGATTCCTGAATCTTTAACAAAGCGGCCTAGCGTCGCCTCAACAAAACAAAAGACCACGAATGTCAGGGGTTGGTTGTGAGGGGCAAGGCCATAACGATGATTGGCATCGCTGCCGTCTTCGGCGCGATTTCAATCTTTGCCGCGGATTTCTGGGTGAAAAGCCAGGCCAAGGCCGATGCCGAAGAGAAAACGGCGTCGATCCCGGCGCCCGCAGCCCCCAAGGTCGTCTTCAAGACCATCGTGGTGGCCAACGCGCCGCTGCGTTACGGCATGGAGCTTGACCGGGCGCAGCTCAGCGAAATCCCATGGTCCGAGGATTCGGTGCCGCAGGGCGCGTTCACCACAGTCAATGCATTGCTCGCCGAAGGCAGCCGCGTGGTATTGTCGCCAATCGAGATCAACGAGCCGGTGCTGATCAGCAAATTGTCGGGGCCGAACGGCCGCGCGACGCTGTCCAACATGATGACGCCCGGCATGCGGGCGGTGACCATCCGCACAGACGAGATCGCCGGCGTCGGCGGCTTCGTCATGCCGGGCGACCGGGTCGACGTGGTGCTGACACGCGATGCGGGCGAAATCCAGGAAGTGGCCAAGAACGCGCAGGGCGCTGCCGGATCGACCGTTACCTCCGAGATCGTCGTCTCCGACGCCAAGGTGCTGACCGTCGGACAGGGCGCCGACGAGCGCCAGACCACGCCGCAGATCGCCAATTCCGTGACCATCGAGGTGACGACCGAAGGCGCGCAGAAAGTGGCGCTTGCCCGCACCGTCGGCACCTTGTCGCTGTCGCTCCGCTCGGCCGCCGACGGTGGTGCCGCCAAGGACGGCGTCACCACCATCTCGTCCTTCGGCGGATCGGTCGCCTCCGGCGTCCAGGCCGCTGCCGGCGCGCTGTTCACTGCCGCGACCAAGGAGCCTGAGAAGCCGAAATTCAAGACGATCATCGTGACGCGCGGCACGCAGGTCGAAGAATACCAGGTTCCTGCGCGGGACCAGCAATAACTGCCGGTGGGGACCGGGCGAAGGACGGGACAGATGTCGGGACTTCATGCATTTCAGACGACGAAAGGGCTGCGCCCAATGCGGGCGCTTGCGGTGGGGGCTTGCCTTGCCGCGGCCGTAATGCTCGGCCTCAGCGCGCCAGCGAAGGCCGACAACGATATAGTCCATGTCTCGTCGACAACGAATGCGTCGATCAAGGTGGCCAAGGGCAAGCCGAAGACGGTCATGACCAATGCCGCCTTCTACCAGATCGTCATCGGCGATCCGGAGATCGCCAACGTCAATCCGCTGACCGACAAATCCTTCTATGTGCTGGGCAACAATCTCGGCACCACCGGCATCGCGCTGTTCGACGAGAACAAGCAGCTGGTCGGCACCGTAGACATCGAGGTGACGCTGGACACCGACCAGCTGGCCAGCACCATTCGCGCCAGCGTGCCGGACGCCAAGATCAAGGTCGGCTCGGCCAATGGCCGCGTCGTGCTGTCGGGCGAGGCCGATGACGCGGTCGCCGCCGAGAAGGCAAGCAAGATCGCCAGCCGCTTCTCCGGCAATGAGGAAGTGATCAATTCGGTCAACATCTCGTCCTCGCAGCAGGTTCAGCTCAACGTCCGCTTCGTCGAGATCAATCGCCAGGCCGGACAGGATCTCGGCGCCAAATACAGCGCCAATTTTGCTTACGGCATTGGCGGGCGCGATGTCACCATCGAGCCGGGCTCGGTGCCGGGAGCCGGCAATGGCGAGATCATCGGCCGGCTGCTGTCCAACGGCCTGTCGATCGACGTCGCCATCAAGGCGCTGGAGGAACGTGGCCTTGCCCGGCGGCTGGCAGAGCCGAACCTGATCGCCCGCTCGGGCCAGACGGCAAGCTTCCTCGCCGGCGGCGAGTTCCCGATCCCGGTCTCCGAGGACAATGGCAAGATTTCCGTCAGCTACAAGAAATACGGCGTCAGCCTCGACTTCACGCCGACGGTTCTCAAGGACGGGCTGGTCAGCCTCGACATCGCGCCGGAAGTGTCCTCGATCGATGCTTCGGCCTCCTACAATATCGGCAATATCTCGGTGCCGGGCTTTATCGTGCGCCGCGCCAGGACATCGGTCGACCTGAAGAACGGCCAGAGCTTCATGATCGCCGGCCTGCTGCAGTCACAGAACGACATCACCACGTCGCGTCTTCCCGGCCTCGGCAAGCTGCCGGTGCTCGGCTCGCTGTTCTCCTCCAAATCATATCAGCGGCGCGAGACCGATCTGGTGATCATCGTCACCCCCTATCTGGTCAAGCCGGTCGATCCGTCGAAGAAGCTGCTCGAGCCGACCGACGGCACGCAGCCGGCCAGCAATGTCGACTATTTCCTAAACAACACCGAGGAAGTGAAATCATCCGACGCCAATCGTGCAGTGGCAATGGCCAGCGGCAGTACGGCACAGCCGGCCGCGGTCACCACCGTCGGGCATTTCCTCGACCTGCCGAAGGATTGAAGCCATGCGCGTGGAATCATGCATCGCCCTGCTGATCGCCGGCCTCGCCAGCGGCTGCACCAGCGACGACTATGTCCGCTCCGAGGGACCGACGATTGCCGCCGGCAACGCACAGGCCGCCAATACGGCCATGCAGATGGTCGATCCCTGGAAATACGGCGTCCAGAACACCAGGCTGCTGGTGCCGGCGCAGCGCAGTGAGGCGGCAGTCAACGCCGCCGACCAGGCTGCTGCTGCCAAGGCCGTGCAACCGACAGCGACAACCGATTGATTTGCCCGGTGATTTGACCGGGAATGACCTGACAGGCTGACAAAATGGCAAGCGGCATCAAGACCAAGAAGATCCTGCTGGTGTCCAGCGACCGGACCTTTGCGCAGGATACGCGCACCGCGTTCGCGGCCTCGGAGGTGATCCAGCTTTCGACCGTCGAGAAGAACATTACCGAACTGCGCGGCGAGGTCCAGGAAGCCGATTTCGGCGCGCTCATCGTCGACATGGATGCGGCAAAGCTGGAAGAGATCGAGTCGCTGCAGCGCATCATGCGCCGGCTTGAAGGCCGCGTTCCGGTGGTCGTCGTCACCCAGGAATTCAACGCAGCCGCAGTGCGGATCCTGGTGCAGCTCCAGGTCGCCGATTTCCTGGTCAAGCCGATCACCACCGCCGATCTGGTGCGGTCGGTCGTGCGCGCGCTGCAAGGGCCGGGGCGCGAGGAAAACACCGAGTCGCAGATCTATACCTTCATGCCGGCCGCCGGCGGCGTCGGCACCACGACGCTGGCGCTGCAGACCGCCTTCCAGCTGCATCATTCGGTGACGCGCGGCGCGTCGACCTGCGTGGTCGACCTCAATTTCCAGCAAGGCGCCTGCGCCGAATATCTCGACCTCGAGCCGCGCTTCGACATCACCGAAATCGAGAACCAGCCCGAGCGCCTCGACCGTCAGCTGCTGGATGTGATGCTGTCCAAGCATGCGAGCGGGCTCTGCGTGCTGGCGGCGCCAACGCATCCGTCGGAAATGCGCTCGTTCAAGACCGATGTCGTGGTGCGCATGCTCGATCTCGTCTCGGCCTATTTCGATAACGTCGTCATCGACATGCCGCGCACCTGGTTTCCGTGGACGGAGACGGTGCTGCTCGGCTCCAACAAGCTCTACATCGTCGCCGAAATGACGGTGCCATGCCTGCGCCACACGCAGCGGCTGATCCAGGCGGTCTACGAGACGGCCGGCAAGGAAGTGAAGCCGAACGTCATCGTCAATCGTTTCGAGCAGAAGATGTTCGACAACGGCATCAAGCAGGCGGATGTCCAGGAAATCCTGGGCGAGCATTTCGTCGGCGGCATCTCCAACAATTACCGGCTTGTGCGTGAAGCGGTCGACCGCGGCGTGCCGCTGCATGAGATCGACCCGAACGCCAACGTCGTCAACGATCTGAAGAGGATCATCCTGCCGGAAGAAGCCGTGGTGACGCCGGAGAAATCGCGCTCGCTGTTCGGCATCGGCAGGGGCCTCCTGAAGAGGAAAGCCGGATGACCAGCCGCTTCTCGACCCTGCAGAACCGTGACGTCCGCGCGCTGAAGCCGGCCGAGGCGGCGCCGGTCGCGCATCACGCCGTGGTCATCCCGACGAACCGCAAGGCCTTGCCGCCGAAGCCGGAGACAACACCGGGAAAAAGCGCCAACAAGGTGCTCGATGCCCGCGTGCGCATCCACCGGCTGCTGCTCGAGGAAATCAACCTGGTCGCGCTGGAGCGCCTGCCCAAGGATGAGATGCGCCGGCAGGTGCAGGAGTTCGTGTCGGAAAAGACCCGCCAGGAGCGTATGGCGATCAACACCGTCGAACTTGAAGCACTGGTCGACGACATCGTCGATGAGATGGTCGGCCTCGGGCCGCTGGAACCGCTGCTCAAGGATCCCGACATCAACGATATCCTGATCAACGGCCACCAGAACTGCTTCGTCGAAAAGCGGGGCAAGCTGCAGCAGGTCCATATCCCGTTCAAGGACGAGGCGCACCTGTTGCGCATCGTCAACAAGATCGTCGCCGCCGTCGGCCGCCGGGTCGACGAATCGCAACCGATGGTCGATGCCCGCATGCTCGACGGCTCGCGCTTCAACGCCGCCATTCGCCCGGTCGCCGTCGACGGGCCGCTGGTGTCGATCCGCAAGTTTTCAAAGAACAAGCTCGGCCTGCACAAGCTGGTCGAGTTCGGCGCCATCACCCAGAACATGGCCGAGGTGCTGGCGGCTGCAGTCCACGCCCGCAAAACGACCATCATCTCGGGCGGTACCGGCACCGGCAAGACGACGATGCTCAACGCATTGTCGGCCTTCATTCCGGAAGACGAACGGCTGATCACCATCGAGGACGCGGCCGAACTGCAGCTGCAGCAGCCGCATGTCGCGCGCATGGAAACGCGCCCCGCCAACATCGAAGGTCATGGCGAGCTGAAGCAGCGCGACCTGGTCAAGAACGCGCTGCGCATGCGCCCCGACCGCGTCATCCTCGGCGAGTGCCGCGGCGAGGAGGCCTTCGACATGCTGCAGGCGATGAACACCGGACATGAAGGCTCGATGGCGACCATCCACGCCAACACGCCGCGCGACGCCATTTCACGCCTCGAGCAGATGCTGGGCATGACCGGCATGCCGATGACGGTGCAGTCGATCCGCAGTCAGATCGCCAGCGCGCTCGACCTTATCGTCCAGCTGACGCGACTGTCGGACGGCAAGCGCAAGGTGACCAGCGTCGCCGAGGTGACCGGCATGGAAGGGGACGTCATCCAGATGCAGGAGATATTCCGCTTCGTGCGCACTGGCATGGAGGCCGACGGCAAGATCCTCGGTCACTACGAGGCGACCGGCATTCGCCCGCGTTTCCTCGAGGACCTGCGCAATATGGGCATTGAATTCCCCGGCAAATATTTCGAACCCGGCCGGCCGCAGGAGTAGCCGGGTGTTCGAGAATTTCAGCCCGATCTATGTCGTTTATGCCGCGGCAGCGCTGACCGGCATCATGATCGCCGAAGGCTGCTATCTGCTCTATGCCGGCCGCAGCGACAAGCGCCTGGCTATCAACCGGCGCATGAAGCTGCAGGAAAACAAGATCAGCCAGGAACAGGTGCTGATCCAGCTGCGCAAGGAACGCGGCCTCGATTCCGGCACGTCATTCTTCTCGCCCGACCGTTTTCGCGCGCTGCGCACGCAGTCTGGCATGGTGATGCCCTTGCCGAAATTCCTGACGATGACGACGGGCGTGGCGCTGGCGATGATGCTCGTCGCGCTCTGGTACGGCCTGCCGCTGTTGCTCGCCATTTTGCTGTTTGTGGTGCTGACAGCGCTGCTGCCGGTAATTGTGCTGCGTTCCAAGCGTGCCCGGCGGGTGAAGCGTTTCGGCGTGCAGTTGCCGGAGGCGCTGGAATTGATCACGCGCGGCTTGAAGGCCGGGCATCCGGTTCCGGTGGCGATCTCCATGGTGTCGCGCGAGATGCCCGATCCGATCGGCACCGAATTCGGCGTTATCTCCGACGAGGTGACTTATGGTTCCGACCTGGTTTCGGCGTTGAATTCACTGTTTGATCGCGTCGGCCAGGAGGATCTGCCGCTGTTCGTCACCGCGGTTTCCATCCAGACGAGTTCGGGCGGCAATCTGCGCGAGATCCTCGACGGGCTGTCGACGACGATCCGCGAACGCGGCAAGCTGCGCCGCAAGGTGCGCGCCATTTCGACCGAGGGTCGTATGTCGGCCTATATCCTGACGGCGGTGCCGGCGCTGCTGTTCGCCGCCATCATGGTGATGATGCCGCAATTTTATCAAAGCGTCTGGGATGTGCCGAAGACCTGGTATCTGCTGGGCGGTTCGGTGACATGGCTGATGCTGGGCAACATCATCATGTTCAAGATGTCGAACTTCCGGTTCTGAGATGGAGCAGGTGATCCAGTTTCTTGCCTCGCTGGCGCCGACGTCGCTGATGCCGGTAGCCGCGATGCTGCTGGCATTGGGCGGCAGCGCGGTGGCATGGCCGCTGGTGGTGGCCAAAGGCGACCGCAACGATCTCAAGCGCCGGCTCAAGATCGACGACAGCAAGACTCCCCAACAGGCCGAGGTGGCGCCGAAGAAGAACCAGAGCGTCGTGCGCGAGAAGGCGGTGAAGCGGGCGCAGGAATTCTACGCCAAGAGCGATCCGGAAAATGTCGCCCGGCTGCGTATGAAGCTGATCCAGGCGGGCTATATGGAGCCGCGCGCGGTCGGCACATTCTTCCTGATCCGCTTCGCCTGCCTGGTGGGCGCAGCGATCGGCGCGTTCCTGGTCAACCATTGGATGGGCAGCGCCGATTCCACCGCGACCAGCCGCTGGACCTTCATCATCCTGTCGGGAGCCGCCGGCTATTTCGTGCCCGGCCTGGTGCTCAGCCAAAAGGTGCGGGAAAAGATGCGCGAATACCGCAACGGCTTTCCCGACTTCATGGATTTGATGATCGTCTGCTCCGATGCCGGCATGAGCATGGAGGCCGGCATCGAGCGCGTCTCGAAGGAACTGGCCAAGACCTATCCGTCGCTGAGCCAAAACCTGCAGCTGGTGTCGCTGGAACTCAGGGCCGGCCGCAGCCTCGACGATGCATTGAAGGCGCTCGCCGACCGCCTCAGCCTGGACGAGGTGCGCTCCTTCGCCACGCTCTTGCAGCAGTCGAAGGAACTCGGCACCAGCCTCGCCGGGGCGCTGCGCGTGTTCTCCGACGAAATGCGCCACAAGCGCATGTCGTTGGCCGAGGAGAAGGCACATGCCTTGCCGGCCAAGATGTCGGTGCCGGTGGTGGTGTGCATCCTGCCGGTGGTGCTGATGATCGCCGTCATCCCGATCATCGTCAAAATGACGGCGGTTCAGTAGATACCAAGGCAGTAGATACCAAGTGGCCGCCCGGCGGCTTTCTGCGGTTACTCACTTCAACTACGCTTCGCCTGGATGTCATATCCGGCCGGTTTGGCCGCTCTCCTTCGGCAAAGTCCGCAAAAAGCAAAATGAGTGAGCCGTCCATGCGAATAGTCTTGTGCACCGCCTTCCTCGGCCTCGCCGCGGCCAGTCTGTCGCCGGCCTCGGCCGCGGCCGACGATTGCGGCGACTCTGCCGCTCTGGTGCAGCAGGCATATCCCAAGGCCCAAAAGAGTGCCGATGGCGCCTCCTTCACGCTCGAACCTCATACCAGCATCGCCCAGACGCTTTGGGATGGCGATGCGCCATTCGGCGTGGTCTGCAAGATCTGGCCCGCCCATGACGACCTGTTGTTGGTCGCCGTGCCGCTGATCGACAGCTCCCAATCCAGCGACGACGGGCATTTCGGCGATGTCGAGCTTCTGGTCGTCGACAGGAAGACCCGGCAGGTGCGCCAGCGCCTGCTCCAGCCCGGGCTGATGACCGATGATGCCGTCGGCATCCGCGAGATCGACTTCGATACCGGGCGCTACAGATTGGCGCCCGATGTCAGCGCCTTCGGCCTGCGCATCGACATGGCAAACCATTCGCAGCCGAATCCTTACAGTGAAACCGACCTGCGGCTCTATGCCCTTGACGGCGGTGCTCTGCGCCTGGTGCTCGACGGCATCATCGTGGCCGGCTTTGGCGGCGAAGGCGACACCAATTGCGCAGGATCCTTTCAATCCAACCGGGTCAGCCTGGCGATGAGCCCGGCGAGACATCACGGCTATCACGACATCACAGTGTTCGAGCGGTTGGACACCGACAATCCGTCTGTCGACAAGAATGGCGAGTGCCAGTCCCATCCCGGCAGGTCCATGAAACGAACCTACCGGCTGCGCTACGACGGCAGGCGCTATCAGTTTCCGGCGGGGCTCAAGGCGCTGGAGCCGGAATAGGCTTCGGTTGGTTAATGGCTTCTGTGCCCGAAACCAAATTTTAGGCGCGTTTCCGCACTGAAGTTTAATCGCCCTGTTGTAGTCTGCTTCCTCAGAGAACGACCCGGTAAATCGGGCGATTGGGGCCAGGGGCATGCGTCACAGAAGTTTCACGGTAATGGCCGCGCTAGCGGCCGTCTTGATGGTCGGCGGCTGCACGACCGACAACGTCGACAAAACCAAGACCACATCGATCCAACCGGTGGCAAAAGACGTCAGCACCTCCGACCTTGCGCAAGGCAAGGCGCAGTTCCGCGAGGCCAATTACGGCCTTGCCGAACAGCATTTCCGCAAGGCCGTGGAACTGAAGGCCGACAGTGCCGAGGGATGGATGGGGCTTGCCGCCTCCTATGACGAACTCGGCCGCTTCGACTTCGCCGACCGCGCCTACGACCAGCTTTTGAAGGTTGCCGGGCGCAAGCCGCAGATTGTCAACAATATGGGCTATTCGCAGCTGCTGCGCGGCAACAAGAACAAGGCGAGAGCGCTGCTCATGGAAGCAAGGGCCGGCATGGCCGACCCGAGCGTGATCAACGCCAATCTGGCGCTGCTCAACAAGGGCTGAGACTAGGGACACTCGCGTGCCGAGCTTCGCGGGACGGCAGTCGACGCTTTGTAAACCCTGTCGGCAGGTTGCTTTGAAAACCGGCCGAAAACGGTATCTCCGGCCGGTTGCATGCCTATGATGCGCCACAAATCGAAGATCCCAAAGGTTGCCGCTCATCCATGCTGGATTTCAGTTCGCTATTGCTGGCGGCTGCGCTGTCGGGCACATGCCTGAGCGTCACCATGTTTGTGATCTGGTTCACGGCGCCGCGTGCACGCTTCGTGCTGACGGTGGCGTGCGGCATTCTCGTCCTTGTCGCCCACGTCATCGTCTTCTGGCGCTACACGAGGGAGCCCAGTCCCTTGCTTTGCCAGGCGGCGCTGGCGCTGCTCAGCCTCGGTTTCCTGGCGCTTTCACTTTCGGCCATGCAATATCTTGGTGTGCGAAATTACAGCCGCGCTGTCCTGCCGGCCATGCTTGCGATGGCTGTCTGCGCCGGCGTGACCTATCTCGGTTTCGATGGTGTCGGCTTCATCCTCACCTATACGACGGTAACAGTGCTGCTCGCCTCGATCGGGGTGATGTTCTGGATCAAGGGCAGTCAGGATCGCGGCATTCTGCTGGTCGTTTCGGCGCTAAGCGGCGTCTGCGGCGTATCCTTCGGGCTCTGCGGCGCCGTGCTTCTGGTCAAGGGCCAGTGGGTGCTCGGCGTCGCACCCGACAATTGGGCCGAGCGGTTGAATTCGGTCGTGGCAGTCGCCTGCATGACGGCGCTCGGCGCGCTGACGCTGTCGCTGCATCATCTGCAGGCACAGATCGAACTGAAGGCCGAGACCTTGACCGACCCGTTGACCGGTCTCATGAACCGGCGGGCTTTGAACTCGCTTTATGGCGAGCGCGTCTTCGGCCCGTTCATGTCGGTCGCCATGTTCGACCTCGACCACTTCAAGCGGACCAACGACATCTATGGCCATCCCGTCGGCGACCGGGTGCTTTGCCGTTTCGCCGCAGTCATCAAGAAGTATGACAGGGTTGGCGTCGACGCCTTCCGGCTGGGCGGCGAGGAGTTCGCGTTGGTCATGTCTCGGATGACCGAAGACAAGGCCTACGATCTCGCCAGCAGGATCGGCGTCGCCTTCGGCACGGAAGTGGTGCCGACGCCGCGCGGGCCGTTGCGCAGCAGCGTCAGCGGCGGCATTGGCTTTGGCAAGGAAGACGGCAGCAGCCTGGATGAAGTGCTGGCCGAGGCCGACCGGGCGCTCTACGCGGCCAAGAACGACGGGCGAAATCGCGTGCTTGTCCTCAACGGCAAGGCCGACGGACCGGCCTTGCGTTCAGCCTGACAGGCCAGAGTGTTATTCGGCGGCGCCGAGATATTCCGACAACGGCGGGCAGGAGCAGACGAGGTTGCGGTCGCCGGCGACATTGTCGATGCGCGAGACCGGCGGCCAGTATTTGGCCGCCGTATCGACATCGCCAGCGGGGTAGGCCGCTTCCAGCCGCGAATAGGGGTGAGTCCACTGGCCGGCAAGGGTTTCGGCCGCCGTGTGCGGGGCATTGACCAGCGGGTTGTCCTCGAGCGGCCATTCGCCCTTCGCCACTTTCGCTGCCTCGCCGGCGATGGCAATCATCGCCTCGCAGAACCGGTCGAGTTCGCGCTTGGGCTCGGACTCTGTGGGCTCGACCATCAGCGTGCCGGCGACAGGGAACGACATGGTCGGCGCGTGAAAGCCGTAGTCGATCAGCCGCTTGGCGATATCATCGACGCTGATGCCGGCGCTCTCCTTGAGGACGCGCGTGTCGAGGATGCATTCATGCGCGATGCGATCGTGCCTGCCCTTGTAGAGAAGCGGGAAGTGCGGCGCGAGCCGCGTCGCCACATAATTGGCCGAGATGATCGCCGTCTCCGTCGCCTGCTTCAGGCCGGCGGCGCCCATCATGCGGATGTACATCCAGGTGATCGGCAGGATGGAAGCGCTGCCGAACGGGGCAGCGGACACGGCATGCGCCGAACCTTCGGTGACATGACCCGGCAGATAGGGTTTCAGATGCGCCCTGACGCCGATCGGACCGACGCCCGGACCGCCGCCGCCATGCGGGATGCAGAAGGTCTTGTGCAGGTTCATGTGGCAGACATCGGCGCCGATATCGGCGGGCCGCGCCAAAGCAACCAGGGCGTTAAGGTTGGCGCCGTCGAAATAGACCTGGCCGCCATGCTCGTGAATGAGAGCGCACAGGTGGCGCGCGCCTTCCTCGTAGACGCCGTGCGTCGAGGGATAGGTGAACATCAGGGCTGCGAGATTCTTCGAATGCTCGTTGGCCTTGGCCCGCATATCGTCCATGTCGATATTGCCGTCCTCCAGGCAACGCACGACGACGACGCTCATGCCGGCCATCGCCGCACTCGCCGGATTGGTGCCATGCGCGGACTGGGGGATCAGGCAGATGGTGCGATGGCCTTCGCCACGCGAACGGTGATAGGCGCGGATGGCGAGCAGGCCGGCATATTCGCCTTGGCTGCCGGCATTGGGCTGCAGGCTGACGGCGTCGAAGCCGGTGATCTCCGCCAGCCAGCCTTCCAGCTCGCCGACCATGGCGCGATAGCCGGCCGAATGGCTGGCCGGCGCGAAGGGATGGAGGTTGGCGACAACAGGCCAGCTGACCGGCATCATTTCGGCCGCCGCGTTGAGCTTCATGGTGCAGGAGCCCAACGGGATCATGGTGCGGTCGAGCGCCAAATCCTTGTCGGCTAGCCTGCGCAGCAGGCGCATCATGTCGGTCTCGGAGTGGTTTTCGCGGAAAACCGGCTGGGTCAGAAACTCCTTGCCGCGCGGCTTGCCGGGCATCGCGCCGGCCTCAGTAGCGCCGGACTTGGCGCCGAACAGGGCGGCGATAGCCTCGAGATCCGCCTCGGTCGAGGTTTCGTCGAAGGCGATGCTGATGCGGTCGGCATCGATGACGCGCAGCAGCCGGCCACCTTTTTCAGCGGCAGCGGCGATCGAAGCTGCCTTGCCCTTCACTTCGGCCGTCACCGTGTCGAAACGGCTTGAGCCGAGCACGGAAACACCAGCGGTTTTCAGGCCTGCTGCGAGGCCGTTGGCGAGCTCATGAATTCGGGCTGCGATCGCCTGCAAACCAGTAGGCCCGTGCCAGATCGCGTATGCGGTCGCCATGTTGGCAAGCAGCGCCTGCGCGGTGCAGATGTTGGAGGTCGCCTTGTCGCGGCGGATATGCTGTTCGCGCGTCTGCAGGGCGAGGCGATAGCCGGGACGGCCCTTGCTGTCGATCGACTGGCCGACGAGGCGGCCGGGCATCAGCCGGGTCAGCTTGTCGGAGACGGCGCAATAGGCGGCGTGCGGGCCGCCAAAGCCCATCGGCACGCCAAAGCGCTGCATCGGGCCGACGGCGATGTCGGCGCCAAGCCTGGCCGGCGCTTCGGTCAGCGTGAGCGCAAGCGGATCGGCGATGAAGACGACCACGGCGCCGGTGGCGCGAGCCTTCTCGATCGCCGCCTTGTGGTCGCCATAAACGCCAAACGTGTCCGGCCAGGAGACCAGCAGGGCGGCGGTGTTGTCGTCGATGGTCTCGCCATCGATCTCGATGCCGAGCGGCTCGGCGCGGGTGCGCACGACGTCCAGCGTCTGCGGATGCGGCGTGCCGGCCAGCGCCACCTTGGTGCGCTTGTCGCGGTGATGGCGCAGCGCGATGCCGACCGCTTCGGCCACCGCCGTCGCTTCGTCGAGCAGGGAGGCCGAAGCCACCGGCAGGCCGGTCAATTCGGTGACCAAGGTCTGGAAGTTGAACAGCATTTCCAGGCGGCCCTGGCTGATCTCGGCCTGGTAGGGCGTATAGGCGGTGTACCAGGCCGGGTTCTCGAACAGGTTGCGCTGGATGACCGGCGGCACATGGACGCCGTGATAGCCGGCGCCGATGAAGCTCTTCAGCACCCTGTTTTTTGCCATGGTCGCAGCCAATTCGGCCAGCGCTTCGGCTTCGCTCGCCGGCGCGGGAAGGGCTAGCGGCAGATCGAGGCGGATCGACTGCGGCACGGCCTGGCTGATCAGCGTCTCGACGGAGGGAACGCCGATCACGGCAAGCATGGCTCTGACGTCGTTTACATCAGGACCGATGTGGCGGGCCGAGAAGGGGGTAAGTGCTGCGCTCATGGCAATAGGTCCTGATGTCAACCGATATGGGCTTTGTAGGCGGCCTCATCCATGAGGCCTGCGAGTTGGCCTTCGTCGGCGAGCTTCATCTTCCACAGCCAGCCGTCGCCGGTCGCAGCGGAGTTGACCAGCGACGGGTCCGAGGACAGCGCGCCGTTGGCGTCGGTGATCTCGCCATCAACCGGCGCATAAACATCGGATGCCGCCTTGACGGATTCGACGACCACGGCGGTGTCGCCCTTGCTGAGTTTGGTGCCGATTTGAGGCAGTTCGACGAAGACGAGATCGCCAAGCTGTTCCTGCGCATAGTCGGTTATCCCGACGGTGGCGATGCCTCCCTCGACGCTCAGCCATTCGTGATCTTGTGTGAAATAGGTTTTTGCCATCGGAATTATCCTTTGCGGTAGCGATGAGGAGTGAAGGGCAAGGAACTGATATCGACCGGGATTTTCGTCCCGCGAACGTCGGCGAACAGTTTCGTGCCCGGCTTGGCCAAGGCCGTTGACACATAGCCCATGGCGACGGGATGGCCGGCCGACGGGCCGAAGCCGCCTGATGTCACGTAGCCGGCCGGATCGCCGTCGGCATCGAACAAAGCAGCGCCGGCGCGCACCGGCTGGCGGCCGTCCGGCTTCAGGCCGACGCGCTTTTGCGACGGCCCGCGCTCCAGGATGGACCGCAGCGCATCGGCGCCGATGAAGGACCCGCCGGCGCGGAGATCTTTGGGGATCGCCCACATCAGGCCGGCACTCGCCGGATCGATCTCCGGCGTGATGTCCTGGCCGTGCAGGCACAGGCCGGCCTCCAACCGCAGCGAGTCGCGGGCAGCAAGGCCGATCCACAACACACGCTCGTCCTCGAGCAGTTTCGCGGCCAGAGCGCGCGCATCCGCCTCCGGCAGGCCGATCTCGAAGCCGTCCTCGCCGGTGTAGCCGGAGCGGCTCATGAACCAGTTTTGCTTCGGCTCGATGCCATGCATGAACAAGAGCGAGCCGGTCTCGATGCCGGCGCGGGACAAGGCAGCCCAGGCTTCCGGCCCCTGGATCGCCAGGAAGACGCGGTCGAGCGCATCGACTTTGACGTCGAAGTCCGCGGCCAGCGCACGCAAATGCTTCTCGTCCTCGACCGCATTCCCGGCGTTGGCGACCACCATGAAGCGCTCGGCGCCGAGCCGGGTGACGATCAGATCGTCGATGATCCCGGCGGCCTCGTTGAGGAAGAAACTATATTTGGACTGTGAAATCTCAAGCGCGCCGGCATCGAGCGGACTGGCGCGGTTGAGCAGTGCCGCAGCGCCCCGTCCGCTGATCTCGAACAGCTTCATATGCGAAATGTCGAACAGGCCGGCATGTTCGCGGGTGTGAAGGTGCTCCTTCATCACGCCGGCCGGATAGGTCAGCGGCATCGACCAGCCCGCAAAGGCGCCAAAGCGTGCGCCGGCGGCGGTGTGCAGATCTTCGAGAGGAAGGTGTTTGGTGTCGTCGCCCGTCATGTCATCTCCAGAGTCGCACGCAATCGGCCGCTGCTGGCGACCAGTCCGTGCCCCTCTGTCTGAAGCCTGAGAGACTCGCGCAACCGGAACTCTGTCGGCGACGCTTACACCTTCGGCGCGGGGGCAAGCCCCGACTTTCCAGAGTGTCTTTCCCGTCTACGGTTCTTTTGCCTGAGAGATTTCGGGCGATTTCCCCTTCGGCGGCAGCTCGCGCTGCTCTCTCCCGCAAACAGGTAGGACTCAAAACTTAAGCCCTCGACGCGCCATCCATAGCTTGTCGGCGACACCTTGTCACCTGCCAGCGACACGTAAAGCGCGTCGTCTTTACAGTCTTCGCTAACCACGCCGTTTGCCGGTTTTTCAAGACAATGGCGATATTCTGGGCTGACGGTTTGGCCGGCAATTGCGTTGGGCACGGCGGATGGGGATTGACAGATGGGCGAACGGATCGGGAGCGCGCCGGTGGCGGGGCTGGCCTCGAAGGACCGCATCACGGCGGAAGATGTCGTCATGCTGCGTCGCGAAGTGTTCGCTGACGGCGTGGTGACGCGCGGCGAGGCTGAAGCACTGTTCGCGCTCGATGCGACAGCGACGGACAAATGCCCGCAATGGCCTGAATTCTTCGTCGAGGCCGTTACCGACTACATCGTCCACCAGGAAAAGCCGGCAGGCTATATCTCTGAAGACAATGCCGGTTGGCTGATCCAGACCATCTCGCGCGACGGAATGGTCGACAGTGTGACCGAACTGGAGCTCCTGGTGCATGTGCTGGAAAGGGCGAAATCATCGCCCGGCCGGCTCTCCGCCTACGCGCTCGAGCAGGTCGCCAACGCGGTGGTCGACGGCAAGGGACCACTGATGCTCGGCGGCGCGCTGGTTCCCGGGCTGGTCGCCAAGGCAGAGGTCGATCTGTTGCGCCGCATTCTCCACGCCTATGGCGGCGACGGTAACATTGCCATCACACGGGTTGAGGCCGAGGTGCTGTTCCAGATCAACGAGCAGACCGCAGCGGCCCACAACGACCCGTCCTGGAACGACCTGTTCGTCAAGGCGCTCGCCAATTTCGTCATGTGTTCGGCCGGCTACGAAGCGCCGACGCGCGATGTGGCGCTGCGTCGTGACAGTTTCTTGGACCAGGCCGAGCCCGAAATTGGTGGCTTCTTCAGCCGCATGGTGTCGGGCGGACTGGCCGGCATCATGGAAGCCTATCGTTCGCCCGGCGATATCGAGGCCGAATGGGAGTCGAAGAACCGTGCCGCCGAGGCACTCGCGCGCCGCGCCGAGACGATCGACGCCAGCGAGGCGAAATGGCTGGCCGATCGCATCGGCACCGACCGCCCGCTGCGTGACAATGAACGCGCGCTGCTGACGCTGATCAAACTCGCCTCGCCGGAGATACATCCGGCGCTCAAGCCACTGCTCGACAAGGTTGCTTAAGCCGCGCCGTTTTCTGCGACCGTTTTGCAGAGGACGATATTGGAGTGTCTTCAGGCCAATCGCCAAGTTCGGCCACGCGCTCGAAACCGGCTTCCTCAGGCAAGCTCGGTTCGGTCGGAGTCAGATCGTGCTCGGTCAGAATGCGAGGCCATCAAATCCCGCCATACCAGTCATAGCCATTGTCTTCCCAATAGCCGCCGCGGCCGCCGCCAATATTGGCAAAACTGTCGACGAGCTCGATCTTGTAGAGATACTTCGGCATCTTGTAGCCGAGCTGTCGTTCGACGCGCACGCGCAGCGGCGCGCCGTTTTCGACCGGCAGCGGCTTGCCGTTGAGGCCGTAGGCCAGGATCGTCTGCGGGTGGCGGGCATCGATCAGGTCGATGGTGCCGTAATATTTGATTTCCCCGGAGAGGCTGCGATCGATCGTATCGAGGCAGTGGAACATGACATAGCGGGCCTGCGGCTTGACCACAGCCTGGTCGAGCACCAGCGACAGCGGGGTGCCGGTCCATTTGGCGATGCAGCTCCAGCCTTCGACACAGTCGTGGCGGGTGATCTGCGTGCGGCTCGGCATGTTCTCCAACTGCTCGCGGCTGAGCGACAGCGGCTTTTCGACCAGGCCCGTTACCTCCAGCCGCCAGTCGGCGAAATTGTTGGCGAGCAGGCCCTTGTAGGTGTCATCGTCGGGCGCGGTGACGCCGTTCGGCCGCTGCGGCTGGCGGATGTCGGCCTCGGTGAATTCCGGCGCCAGAGCATCGCGGCCGGCAAGCCAGCGTTGCGCGCGGTAGGTCAGGCCATTGGCGTTTTCGAGGAAACTGCGCAGGCCATCGCCCATGCCGAGCTGGCTGTCGAAGGCATCGCAGCCCGACAACATGATGCCGGAAACGCCGAGGCCGGCACCCGTCAGGAACTTTCGGCGGCTGATCGGGAATTTGGCCATCTCACGCACTCCTCTCGCTGTCGCCATGCGTTGGCGGATCCGTGCGGTACCAGCCGGTGATGATCGAGCGCAGTTCGTTGATCGGGCCGGCAGCGAGGATCATCATCATATGGACGATGAAAAAGCCGACCAGCAGCACCATCACCGTGAAATGGATGGTGCGCGCCGTCTGCCGGCCGCCGAGCACTTCGTTTAACCAGGGCAGCACCGAGTTCATGCTCGGTGACATGGCGAGGCCGGTGATGATCATGAGTGGCAACAGCACGAACAGCACGCCGCCATAGGCTATTTTCTGCAGCGTGTTGTATTCGCGTGTGTGGTGGAACCTGAGCTTGGCGTGCTCGATGATGTCCTGCGGCAGCCGCTTGAGATCGTCAAGGCGCGGCGCCAGATCGCGGCGCAGATGGCCGTTGACCAGGCTGGCGACCAGCCAGACGACCAGGGTGGTGGTCAGTATCCAGGCGAAGAAGAAATGCACGACGCGGGCGGTGCCGAGATCGTAATAGGACGGGATCGTCGCCCAGGAGGGGAAGGCGCGCGAGGTTTGCTGACCGGCCGGGCCCGACCAGCCGAGCACGCCGGTGGTGTCGAAGCGATGGCCGAAGATTTCGGTATAGCCGCGCGGGCCGGTGGCGGTGTTTTCGGCGCCGATGGCAAAGACGGTGTTGTTGTACTCGAAGCCGGATTGCTTGCCGATGTAGAGCTGCGGCCGGGCATTGAAGATCTGCAGGCCGGACAAAAGCATGAAGAACAGCGAGATCGCCCACAGCCAGTGCGTCAGGCGGGTCCAGCGCGATTGCCGGTAGATCAGCGTCGCATCCTTCGTTGAGGCGGCATCGACGCCTGCGCCGGGCTGACTCACGGTAATGGTTTCCATCTTTTCCTCGCCTCCGGCTGCGCGATCCTGGGATGGCCGCGCTCGTCCTTGTCCTCCCAATACGTCGCTATCGAAAGCGATGTTTCATGCGGTCACGTTTTTATTACGGGCACGGGTTTATCGCGGGCACGGATACTCAATTGCCGAGGCTCACCGCGAGATTGACGACGGCGGCGACGATGACGGCGTTGAAGAAGAACGACAGGATCGAATGGACAAGCACCACGCGGCGCATATGCGAGGTCGTGATCGCGGTGTCGGCGGTCTGCGCGGTCATGCCGATCACCGTCGCGAAATAGAGAAAGTCCCAACCGTCCGGCCGTTTGCTGCCGGGAAAATCGAGGCCGCCGACCGGTATCTTCTTCTTGGTTTCGGCATCGATCGCGTCGCCGTCCATCCAGTAGACATGCGCATAGTGGAGGGCGGCCATGGCATGGATGGTGAACCAGCCAAGCGGGATCGACAGCATGGCGAAGCCGAGTTCGATGGGGTCGCGATCCTTGTGATTGATCAAAAGGAACAGCAGGACAATGGCCATGGCGACGATGCCGAGCGTGATGGCAAAGATGCCCAGCACTGGGAGGTCCAGTTCGCGCGCGTTCTTGCTGAGATAGCGGCCGGACAGCAGCGGCATCTTGGCGATGACGAGCGCGATGAAGACGACGAAGAAGGAATCGGCGGCAATCGAGATCGAATAGGCAAGCCGCGTGAAGACGGGGAGCGATCCAATCAAAGGCAATACCGCGGCAAATACGACCAGACCGACGGCTAGCGACACAAAGAACTGCTTGTGCCGCTGCAAGGGGTTATTCGGCGATGTGTCGGCCATAGCCCGACCTCGGATGATGCTTCACGTCTGGTCGGGTGTGACGGATTTCAGAGCCCGCCGCAAGATGCGGTCGAGTTCGCCGAGAAAACGCGAGCGATCCTGTGGCGCAAA
Source organism: Mesorhizobium sp. P160187 (assembly GCF_057766425.1). NCBI lineage: Bacteria > Pseudomonadati > Pseudomonadota > Alphaproteobacteria > Hyphomicrobiales > Phyllobacteriaceae > Mesorhizobium > Mesorhizobium sp. P160187. The sequence goes on along the minus strand of NZ_JBYMDX010000004.1, from coordinate 725,116 downwards.
GCTGGCATTGTAGCCCTTGCTCTCGCCGGTTTCGCGCAGATGCTGTTTCAAATCGCGCATAGCCACCGCTATGCCGATGGTCTCCGGCGTGAATGGGCGTCCGGTCGGCCCGAGCACATGGGCGCCGAGCGCGACTGTGCGGGCGGCAAGCGGGATGTCGGCTGTGATCACGATGTCGTTGGCCTTGGCATTGTCGACGATCCAGTCGTCGGCGGCGTCGGCGCTCTTGGACACCACGATGTTGCGGATCATCGGATCGCGCGACGGGCGCAGGCCGCCATTGGAGACGTAGGTGACGACGACACCATGGCGCTCGGCGACCTTCTCGACCTCGGCTTTCACCGGGCAGGCGTCGGCGTCGACGTATATGGCGGGTGCGGGCATTGTCTCTCCAAAACGAACATGGGGCCGGCATGTTATCCGGCCCCATGCCAGAAATCTTGGCTTGTCAGGCTGGCAGCGCGCCCGACTTCTTCGCGGTCCAGGTGGCGATATAGTCCATCAGGCCGGGGTTGAGACAGTCATAGGGTTCTAGGCCGATCGACTTCAACTGGCCGCGGATGCCGTCCATCCGCTTCGGGTCGACGCCGGATTCGATGATCGACGAGACGAAAGCGGTGAAGCCCGGCGGCGACCAGCCGTCTTCCTCGAAACGTTCGGGATGGATGAAGGACAGGCCCTTGAACGGATGGTCGCGTTCGACCGGCCCGTGCATGTGGACGCCGCAGCCGGTGCAGGCATGGCGCTGGATCAGCGCCGAGGGGTCGGCCACCTTCAGCTTGTCGCCATTCTCGGTCACGGTGACATCGCCGGTGCCGGCGACCGCCACGATCGAGAACACCGCGCCGTCTGGCTTCCAGCATTTGGTGCAGCCACAGGCATGGTTGTGGGCGATCTGGCCCTTGACCTTCACCTTCACCGGCTTGCTGGTGCAGGCACAGACCAGCGTGCCGCCGGCAAAGCTTGCGCTTTCCTTCGGCAGGCCATTGTCGATTTTCGGATGCAGTTTCTCAGGCATTATCTTCCTCCCTTGTTGAACCCATGCAACTACAGTCGCTGGCCCTTCGGTCGGCGGCTTCTTCTCCTCAATAAACGACGACGCTCCTGATCGACTTGCCCTCATGCATAAGGTCGAAGCCCTTGTTGATGTCTTCCAGCTTCAGCAAATGGGTGATCATCGGGTCGATCTGGATCTTGCCGTCCATGTACCAGTCGACGATTTTTGGCACGTCGGTGCGGCCGCGTGCGCCGCCGAAGGCGGTGCCCATCCAGGTGCGGCCGGTGACCAGCTGGAACGGCCGGGTCGAAATCTCCTGGCCGGCGCCGGCCACGCCGATGACGACCGACTTGCCCCAGCCGCGATGCGAGGCTTCCAGCGCCTGGCGCATCACCTTGGTGTTGCCGGTGCAGTCGAATGTGTAGTCGGCGCCGCCGATCTGGTCGGCGCCGCGCTTGGTCAAGTTGACGAGGTGAGGAACGATGTCGCCGTCGATCTCCTTCGGATTGACGAAATGCGTCATGCCGAAGCGCTCGCCCCATGCCTTCTTGTCGTTGTTGAGGTCGACACCGATGATCATGTCAGCGCCGGCGAGCTTCAGGCCCTGGATGACGTTGAGGCCGATGCCACCGAGACCAAAGACGACAGCAGTCGCGCCTTGCTCGACCTTCGCGGTGTTGATGACCGCGCCGATGCCGGTGGTGACGCCGCAACCAATGTAGCAGATTTTGTCGAAGGGCGCGTCCGGGTTGACCTTGGCGACGGCGATCTCGGGCAAAACGGTGAAATTGGAGAAGGTCGAGCAGCCCATATAGTGGAAGATCTTGTCCTTGCCGATCGAGAAGCGCGAGGAGCCATCGGGCATCAAGCCTTGGCCCTGCGTGGCGCGGATGGCGGTGCACAAATTGGTCTTGCGCGACAGGCAGGATGGGCACTGCCGGCATTCCGGCGTGTAGAGCGGGATGACGTGGTCGCCCTTCTTGACCGAGGTGACGCCCTTGCCGACATCGACGACAACGCCAGCGCCTTCATGGCCGAGGATTGCCGGAAACAGGCCTTCGGGATCGGCGCCCGACAGGGTGAACTCGTCGGTGTGGCAGATGCCGGTCGCCTTGATCTCGACCAGCACCTCGCCTTCGCGCGGTCCGTCGAGGTCGACCTCCATGATTTCCAACGGCTTTCCGGCGGCGACAGCGACAGCGGCGCGGGTTTTCATTAGGCAATTCCTCCCAAGGCGATTGGTCTTCAGGCTTTCAGGGTTTTTATACTGTTTCAACCCGATTTGGCGACCAAATATGGCGCAAATCTTGGCCCAGTCGTCGGCGAGCCCAACCTTCGCCCCTCGGCACGGCCCTGGCGGGCAGGGAGTGTCTTGATGGGTGCGCTGCCGGCGGTGCTTGAGCCCGGCTGCCGAAGCCCATAAGAAGGACGAAAGACCGAGGAAACGCCTTCGATGTTCACGAAAATCCTGATCGCCAATCGCGGCGAGATTGCTTGCCGCGTCATCAAGACGGCGCGCAGGATGGGGATTGCCACCGTAGCGGTCTATTCCGACGCCGATCGCGACGCCGTGCACGTCGAAATGGCCGACGAAGCCGTGCATATCGGCCCATCGCCTGCCGCGCAAAGCTATCTTCTGCCTGAAAAGATCATCGCCGCCTGCAAGGAGACGGGCGCGCAGGCCGTGCATCCCGGCTACGGATTTCTGTCGGAGCGGGCCGCCTTCTGCGAAGCGCTTGAGGCTGAGGGCATTGTCTTCATCGGTCCGAAACCCAAGGCTATCAAGGTGATGGGCGACAAGATCGAATCGAAGAAGTTCGCCAAGGCCGCTGAGGTGTCGACGGTTCCCGGCTGGCTTGGTGTCATCGAAAATGCCGACCATGCCGAAAAGATCGCCGGCGAGATCGGCTATCCCGTGATGATCAAGGCCTCGGCCGGCGGCGGCGGTAAAGGCATGCGCATTGCCTGGAGCCAGTCGGAAGTGCGCGACGGCTTCGACCGGGCGCGCTCGGAGGCGAAAAGCTCGTTCGGCGACGACCGCGTCTTCATCGAAAAGTTCGTCGTCGATCCGCGTCATATCGAAATCCAGGTGCTGGCCGACGCGCATGGCACCGCCCTCTATCTCGGCGAGCGCGAATGCTCGATCCAGCGCCGGAACCAGAAGGTTGCGGAAGAGGCGCCGTCGCCATTCCTCGATGCCAGGACGCGCAAGGTGATGGGCGAGCAGGCCGTGGCGCTGGCCAAGGCGGTCAACTACCAGAGCGCCGGCACCGTCGAGTTCATCGTCGATGCTGAAAAGAACTTCTATTTCCTTGAAATGAATACACGATTGCAGGTCGAGCATCCGGTGACGGAGCTTGTTACCGGCATCGACCTGGTCGAGCAGATGATCCGCATCGCCGCCGGCGAGAAGCTGGCGATCGAGCAGAACGACGTCACGCTGGACGGCTGGGCGGTGGAAAGCCGGCTCTATGCCGAGGATCCCTATCGCAATTTCCTGCCTTCGATCGGCCGGTTGACGCGCTATCGGCCGCCGGAGGAGGGCACGTTCGGCGACATCGTCATCCGCAACGACACCGGCGTCACCGAGGGGTCCGAGATTTCGATGTTCTATGATCCGATGGTGGCAAAGCTCTGCACCTGGGCGCCGACGCGGCTGGCGGCAATCGACGCCATGTCGGAAGCGCTGGACAGTTTCGTCGTCGACGGCATCGAGCACAACATACCGTTTCTGGCCGCGCTGATGCAGCACCCGCGCTGGCGCGAAGGGCGAATATCGACGGGCTTCATTGCCGAGGAATATCCCGACGGCTTCGCGCCGATCGTACCCAATGAGGACGAGAAGGCGGTGCTGGCGGCAATCGCCATCGCGGTCGAGCTTCTGCGCCGCGACCGGCTCGACCGGCTGGGCGGGCGGCTGGCGCCGCATTCGGGCGCACTCAAGCGCGATTGGGTGGTGAAGCTCGGCGACGACTATCTCCAGGCTTCGATCATCGAGGGCATGATCTCCATTCCGATGGAAATCGATCTGTCGGTCGATGGCGGCAAAGCGCTGACCGTGGCGTCCGACTGGCGGCCGGGCGACCTCATCTGGCGCGGCACTGTCGGTGCCCGCAAGGTCACGGCGCAGATCAGGCCGCTGCCGAACGGCCTGCGCATCGCCTGGAAGGGCATGTCGGTGACGGCGCGCGCCATGCTGCCGCGAACGGCTGAACTGGAAAGGCTGATGCCGGAAAAGGTGGCGCCGGACACGTCCAAGATGCTGCTTTGCCCGATGCCGGGCCTGGTGGTGTCGATCGCGGTTGCCGAGGGGCAGGAGGTCAAGGCCGGCGAGACGCTGGCCGTGGTCGAGGCGATGAAGATGGAAAACGTGTTGCGCGCCGACCGCGATCTTGTCGTGTCGAAGCTCAACGCCAAGCCGGGTGACAGCCTGGCTGTGGATGCGGTGATCATGGAGTTCGCCTAGAGATTGTTTGGAAATTCTACTCCGGCGGCCATCTGAAGGCGGTTTCTGCGCTTCCCGTGCTCACGGACCAATGGCCGCTGCGCTCCGGTTCTCGAAACCACCATCATATGACTCGCCAGAGCGAATTTCGAACAATCTCTGAGCCGAGCGGCTGGGTACGGAAGCCTGTGGTCGGTGGTCATTTGTGCTGGACTGGCATCGCCCGGTCCGGGACAATACATCTCCATCGACTCAAAGCCCTTCGAGCAATTTGATACATCATGGCGGATGACAAACTTCCACGCGATCCCCTGAAGCGCGAAGCAGCGCTCGCTGCTGCGCGCCCTGAGGCACCGGCGCGGCGGTTCATCCATCTGCGCGTGCATTCGGCGTATTCGCTGCTCGAGGGAGCCTTGCAGGTCGCCGCCGTTGTCGGTCATGCCGTCAAGGACGAGTGCCCGGCAATCGCCGTCACCGACACAAACAATCTGTTCGGCGCGCTTGAGTTCGCCCAGAAGGCGGTGAAGGAAGGCATCCAGCCGATTATCGGCTGCCAGATCGATCTCGCCTTTTCCGGCGAGACCAGTGACGCACAGCGCGACCGCCGCCGCCACGGGCCGGAGATGAACGCCGTGGTGCTGCTCGCCGCCACCGAGGTTGGCTATAGCAACCTCGTCAGGCTGGTCAGCCAGGTCTATCTGGAGACGCCGCCGGGCGAGCCCGTACATCTGACGTCAGCAATGCTGGAAGGCCATAGCGATGGCCTGATCTGCCTCAGCGGCGGGCCGCGCGGCCCGATCGGCCGGGCGCTGAAGGAGGATCGCCGAGATCTTGCCGAGACGCGGCTTCTGGCACTCAAGGCGCTGTTCGGCGACCGGCTCTATGTCGAACTGGACCGCGTTTCCGGCTATGACCGCGCCATCGAGAAATCATCGGTCGATCTTGCCTATATCCATGATCTGCCGCTGGTCGCCACGAATGAGGCGTTCTTCGCCGCCCGCGACGACTATGACGCGCATGATGCTCTGATCGCCATTGCCGAGGGTTCGGTGGTTGCCGCCGACAACCGTCGCCGGCTGACTTCGGACAATTTCCTGCGCAGCCAGGCGGATATGGCGCGGCTGTTCGCCGACCTGCCGGAAGCGATCGACAACACCGTCGAGATCGCGCTGCGCTGTTCCTATTATCCCAAGACCCGCAATCCGATCCTGCCACGCTTTACCGGCGGCGATGTCGCCGACAATGAGGTGGCGCTGAAAGCGGAGGCCGATGAGCTACGCCGGCAGGCGCATGAGGGGCTGGAGGCCCGGCTGGCGGCGCATGGACCCACCGCCGGCTACACGGTCGAACAATACCGCGAGCGGCTCGATTTCGAGCTCTCCATCATCGAGAAGATGAAATTTCCCGGTTACTTCCTGATCGTGGCCGACTTCATCAAATGGGCGAAGGCGCAAGGCATTCCGGTCGGGCCGGGCCGTGGTTCGGGCGCCGGATCGCTGGTCGCTTATTCCACCACCATCACCGATATCGATCCGCTGCGCTTCTCGCTGCTGTTCGAGCGCTTCCTCAATCCGGACCGCGTGTCGATGCCCGACTTCGACATCGACTTCTGCCAGGATCGGCGCGAAGAGGTCATCCGCTACGTCCAGCAGAAATATGGCCGCGACCAGGTGGGACAAATCATCACCTTCGGTACGCTGCAGGCGCGCGCGGTGCTGCGCGACGTCGGCCGCGTGCTGCAAATGCCTTACGGCCAAGTCGACAAGCTCTCCAAGATGGTGCCGCAGAACCCGGCCAATCCGGTCAAGCTGGCGGATGCCATCGCCAACGAGCCGCGCTTTGCCGAGGAGGCCGAGAAGGAGCCGATCGTGCAGACGCTGCTCGATATGGCGCAAAAGCTGGAAGGGCTCTACCGCCACGCTTCGACGCACGCCGCCGGCATCGTCATCGGCGACCGGCCCTTGTCGGAACTGGTGCCGATGTACCGCGATCCGCGCTCCGACATGCCGGTCACCCAGTTCAACATGAAATATGTCGAGCAGGCCGGGCTGGTAAAATTCGACTTCCTCGGCCTGAAGACGCTGACGGTGCTGGAGACGGCGGTGAAGCTGATCCGCCGGCGCGGCATCGAGATCGACCTGGCGACGATCCCGCTCGACGATCCTGAAACCTACGCCATGCTGTCGCGCGGCGAAGTGGTCGGTGTGTTCCAGGTGGAAAGTGCCGGCATGCGCAAGGCGCTGATCGGCATGCGGCCCGACTGCATCGAGGACATCATCGCGCTGGTGGCGCTCTACCGTCCCGGCCCGATGGAGAACATCCCGACCTACAATGCCAGAAAACATGGCGAGGAGGAGATGGCCTCGATCCATCCCAAAATCGACCATCTGGTGAAGGAGACGCAAGGCGTCATCGTCTACCAGGAACAGGTGATGCAGATCGCGCAGGAACTGTCGGGCTATTCGCTCGGCGAAGCCGATCTGCTGCGTCGCGCGATGGGCAAGAAGATCCGCGCCGAAATGGACAAGCAGCGCGAGCGTTTCGTCACCGGTGCGGTCGAACGCGGCGTCGGCAAGCCGCAGGCCGACTTCATCTTCGACCTTCTGGCCAAGTTCGCCGACTACGGCTTCAACAAATCGCACGCGGCCGCCTACGCCGTCGTGTCCTACCAGACCGCCTATCTCAAGGCGCATTACCCCGTCGAGTTCCTGGCGGCGTCGATGACGCTCGACATGGGCAATACCGACAAACTCGCCGATTTCCGCCAGGATGCGCTGCGTCTCGGCATCGAGGTGGTGGCGCCGTCGGCGATGACCAGCTTCCGCAATTTCGAGGTCGGCGAGAACCGCATCTATTATTCGCTGGCGGCCCTCAAGGGCGTCGGCGACGCTGCGGTCGAGCACATCGTCGCCATGCGCGGCGAAAAGCCGTTCAAGAATCTCGCCGATTTCTGTGAAAGGGTCGATCCCAAGATCGTCGGCAAGCGCGTCTTCGAAAGCCTGATCATGGCCGGCGCGCTCGACTGCTTCGGCCACGACCGCGCCCAGATGATGGCCGGCGTCGAACGGATGATGGGGCTGGCTTCGCTGGCGCAGCAGAATGCCATTTCGGGCCAGCACGACATTTTCGGCGCGTCGCTCGGCGCGCAGCAGCAGGCGCTCAATTTGCCGCAGACCGATCCGTGGCTTGCCGCCGACCGGCTGCACCGTGAATTCCAGGTCGTCGGCTTCTATCTTTCGGCGCATCCGCTCGACGAGTACAAGGCGGCCCTGCAGAAGATGCGCGTGCAAAACTGGGGCGAGTTCTCGGCTGCGGTCAAACGCGGTGCCGCCGCGGGCCGGCTCGCCGGCACCGTCACCACCAAGCAGGAGCGCAAGACCCGAACCGGCAACAAGATGGGCGTCATCGCCTTTTCCGACACATCTGGCCAATATGAAGCCGTGCTGTTTTCGGAAGGGTTGGCGCAGTATCGCGATCTGCTCGAGCCCGGACGTTCGGTGGTGATCACCGTTTCGGCCGAGGATAGGCCCGAAGGGGTCAATCTGCGCATCCAGACGGTGCAGTCGCTGGAGGATGAGGCCAGCCGCATCCAGAAGGCGCTGCGCATCTTCGTGCGCGATGCGGCTCCGATCGGCATGCTGGCCGGCCAACTGGCGGTGAAGGGCGAAGGCCAGGTCAGCTTCGTGCTGATCAAGGAGGCCGGCCAAGGCGAGATCGAGATCGAATTGCCCAACCGCTACCGCATCTCGCCGCAAATCGCGTCGGCCATGCGCGCGGTGCCGGGGGTGGTCGAGGTCGAGCTCGTCTAGGCTGCGCTGATATACACGGCAGTCGCATCGACGTCGGCCAGTGCATGACGGCCTAAAGATGCTCTGGGCCTGACATTGCAGCCGATAGGGCCAGCGTGCGGGGCGTGGTTGAACTGACCTTCCTTTGAACCACATGCGTTGAGCAGAAACTTCACAGGAACGCACAATCATGCCCAGCCGCGAACGCGTCGAAGCCTTCCTCAAGGAGGTGGTCGAAGGCTGCCACGTCAAGGCGATCGCCGACTTCTACCATGACGATGCCACCATGCAGGAAAATCTCGGCGTCCCGCGGCGCGGCAAGGAAACACTGATGGCGCATGAGCAGGCAGCACTCGACCGGATCGAGAAGATGCACACCCATCCTGTCCAGACATTCCTGGTCGATGGCGACAATGTCGCCATACGCTGGACCTTCGACCGTGTCGACAAGGCCGGCACCGTGCGCCGGCTGGAAGAGGTGGCCCTGCAGCGCTGGCATGGTGACCGGATTGCGGAGGAGCGGTTCGTCTACGACAACGCCTCGGCCTGGCGCCTCGTGGGGCCGGACGGCAAGGTGGTGGAGGGGTGACGATCACCGGGTCAGGTCATGATGAGATTTGGTTGAAATCTCATCATGATCTAACCCTTTGTTGGAGCATGATCTTTTCCAAAACCGGCACCCACTTTTTGGGATCATGCTCTAGACGGCCCCGGCTGGGACCGTTACGCACTTGTGATGAAGGCAGCCGAGAAGGACGGATTGCAGCAAAACTCAGCGATGGCGCGGCTGCGTGACAGGCTGCGCAAGCTCTATCACGGGCGCACGCCGGTGGCGTTCCGGTTTCAACTGGCGGCGGTCATCATCGACCTCGCCATCATCGCCTTCTTCGTTGCCACGCCGGTGCTCCAGGACAAGCCGTCATTCCTGTGGCTCGACTATACCGTCGCCGCATTGGTCGCCGCCGACCTGATTGCCCGGCTGTTAGCCTCCAACGACATGTTGCGGCTGATGAAACAGCCGACATCCTGGGTCGATGTCTTCATCCTTTTGACGCTGCTGATGCCGACGGCGCTGGCAAATCTGGCGTTCCTGCGCATCCTGCGGCTGTGGTCGCTGTCGCGCAGCGGGTCGCTGTGGCGGCATTTCGAAATGCGTGGCTTGAGGCCCTGGCGCGAGGCGAGCCACGCGGTCATCAACCTGTTGACGTTCCTGTTCGTCATCACCGGCTTCGTCTACACCTTCTTCTTCCGCACCGGCGCCGGCCTCGAAAACTACATTGATGCGCTGTATTTCACCGTTGCCACGGTGACGACCACCGGTTTCGGCGACATCGTGCTGCCGGGGATCGCCGGCAAGCTGACCGCGATCGCCACCATGATCATCGGCATCTCGCTGTTCGTCAGACTGGCGACGGCGATTTTTCGACCCGCCAAGGTGTTCTTTCCCTGTCCGCAATGCGGACTGCAACGGCATGAGCCGGACGCCGTGCACTGCAAGGCCTGCGGGCATCTTCTCAACATACCGGATGAGGGGAATTGACCGACCGCTACGAGGCCGCGACCTCGGCCGGCTTTGGCGCCTTGCGCTGCAGGTTGAGCAGGTTGCCCATCAGGATCAGCAGGGCGCCGCCGGCTGTAAAGATGTCGATCTGCTCGCTGTAGAGCAGCCAGCCGATCAGCGCCGACAGCGGCACGCGCAGGAAATCCATCGGTGAAATCACCGTAGCGTCGGCATAGGTGAGGGCACGCGCCATGCAGAAATGCGACGACATGCCGGTGAAGGCAATCAGCAGGATCCATGGCCAGAGTTCGAGCGGTGGGTTGCGCCATCCATAAAGCGCCGGGATCAGGCCGACCACCGACTGGATGATCAGCATCCAGAAGATGATGCGCACGACGCTGTCCGTGCGGGTCAGCGACTTGACCAACACCACCGATACGCCAAAGCACACGGCCGCGCCGAGAACGACGAGGTGACCCGGATCCATGGAGCCGACGCCGGGGCGAACGATGACCACCACGCCGATCAGGCCAAGCACGACCGCCGCAATTTTCGGGCGGGAGAGCCTTTCGCCAAGAAAGGTCACCGCCAGGATCGCGGTCCAGATCGGTGTGGTGAATTCGATCGATATGAGCACCGCAAGCGGGATCAGCGTCAGCGCATAGAGCCATGCCGCCTGGCCCGTATAGTGGATGACATTGCGAGCGATATGGGCCAACGGGCGCTGCGTGAGCATTGCGGCGAATCCGCCGCTCATCATCACCAGCGGCAACAGGATGAAGAAGCCGATTACCGAGCGCAGTTCCAGCACCTGGAAGACGTTGAGCTCGGCGGTGGTTGCGCGGCCGGCGACTGACATCGCCAGAAACGAGGCGATCGACAGCGCCATCCAGAACGCGGCTTTGGGGATCGATGGGGAAGGTGCCATAGGCGCTATGTCGCAAGCCGGGACTTCTATCGCAACCGTTAGGCGACGCATTCGACTGGGCCAGACCGTTGCAAAACAGCCATGCTGGAAGTGGAACCTGACGCAACGGCAGGCGTTGGTTCCCGGTATTGGCCAATTGCTGGACGCATCGTTTCTTCAACATCAACGGGGGAAAGGTTCCGATGAAATCATTCGCGCGGTTTCTGCTAGCCGGCTGCCTGCTAACTGCAAGCGCCGCGGCCCATGCCGACGAGGCGAATTTTCTCAGCTCCTTGCAAGGGAATTTCTCCGGCAAGGGGACAGTCAAGGTCACCACCGACGCACCGACGATGAATGTGTCCTGCACCTTCAATTCAGACGCGACCTCGAGCTCATTGTCGCTTGACGGCAATTGCCGTGGTCTTGTCGTGGTGACGCGCGCCATCAGCGCCAATCTGAAGGCCCGCGGGGCGACGTATACAGGCGTCTATGTCGGGTCGCGCACCGGGCCGGCACAGCTCGCCGGCAGCCGCTCCGGCAACGCGATCAGTCTCGGCATTCGCTGGGCGGCGGAGGTCAATGGTGATCGCAAGGCGCGGTTGACGGTCGAGAAAACCAGCGGCGACGGAATGCGATTGACCGTTACCGACGTCGATCCGAAAACCGGCAAGAACGTGGTGACGAGCCGCATCGATCTCAAGCGTATCTAAGCCGTCTCACTCCTCGATCGGCTCCGGCGGGTTGGCGTTGCGGCCTTTACCGAAGGTGTAGCCGGTTTCCACCGCCTTCTTGCCGAACTTGTCGCGCAGCGTATCGATGGCGCTTTCGGCCATGGCGCGCTTGCGCGAGCCGACGTCGACGAGATCGGGCGGATCGGCCTTCTCGTCATCCGAGAGATCGCTGACACCGATGCCAAGCAGCCGGTACTTTGTCCCGTCCGCCTCCTTGCGCAACAGCTCGAGCCCGGTCTGGAAAATGCGGTCGGCCAGCCGGGTCGGGTCGCCGAGCTGGCGGTTGCGGGTACGCAGCTTGAAATCCTGCGTCTTCAGCTTCAGCACCACGGTGCGCCCGGCAATGCCTGACTTCTTCAGCCGCGCCGAGACCTTTTCCGACAATCCCCTCAGCACTGGAACCAGTTCGCCCATTTCAGCTATGTCGGTGTCGAAAGTGGTTTCGGCCGACACACTTTTCGCATCCTGGTCGGGATCGACACGGCGGTCGTCCTGGCCGCGCGAGAGATGGTAGAGCCGGGTGCCCATCACGCCATAGCGGCGCATAAGATCGGCGCGCTCCATGCGCTGCAACTGGGCGATGCTGCGGATGCCGTCGCGTTCGAGCGTTGCGGCAAAAGCCTTGCCGACGCCCCAGATCAGCGTCACCGGCTGTTCGGCCAGGAAACCCAGCGCCTCGGCTTCGCCGATCACCGAAAAGCCGCGCGGCTTGCGGAAATCGGAGGCAACCTTGGCCAGGAACTTGCAGTAGGAAAGGCCGGCCGAAACGGTGATGCCGATTTCCTTTTCGACGGTCTGCGCAAAGCGCGCCAGCACAACCGCCGGCGGCATGCCGTGCAGGCGCTCGGTGCCGGCAAGGTCGAGAAACGCCTCATCGATGGAGAGCGGTTCGACCAGCGGCGTGAGCGCCTGCATAAAGGCGCGGACATCGCGGCCGACGCGGACGTATTTCTCCATATTGGGCGGGATGACGACCGCTTCCGGACAGGCTTCGAGCGCCTTGAACATCGGCATTGCCGAGCGCACCCCCTTGATGCGGGCGATGTAGCAGGCGGTGGAGACAACGCCGCGCTTGCCGCCGCCGATGATCAGCGGCTTGTCCTTCAGCGCCGGATTGTCGCGCTTTTCGATCGCCGCATAGAAGGCGTCGCAATCGATATGCGCCAGATGCAGCTGGTAGAGCTCGGGATGGCGGGTGAGTCGAGGGCTGCCGCAACGCTCACAGCGCCTGGTATCGCTGCGCTGAAAGGTCAGGCAGTCGCGGCAAAAACCGTGCTCGGGATTGTTGACAGGGGCCGCCATCGCTGCGAACATAAAGAGAACAGATGCAATGGTACGTCAGGACGGAAGCCGCCACAAGCGGTTAGCCGGGAGAGAACTCATGAGCACCACCATAGCGCCGCTGGCGCCTGACCTATGGGCGGATTTCGAGGATCTTTTCGGCAAGCAGGGCGCCTGTTACGGCTGCTGGTGCACGCATTTCCGGATGGCGCCGGCGGTCCGACGGGCCAGCGACAAGCAGCGCAACAAGGATCATATCAAGGCGCGTATCGAGGCCGGGCCGCCGCCGGGGCTTTTGGCCTTCGAGGACGGCCAGGCGGTCGGCTGGATGCAGATCGGTCCACGCGCCGACGTGCCCGAATGGAACAATCGGGGCCGGGGCTCGGCGCCGGTCGATCCAACGGACGCCGTAGATCCCGGCGTCTGGGCCATCTCCTGCTTCTTCATCCGCGCCAGCGCGCGCGGCCGGGGCGTCAGCCACCGCCTGGTCGAGGGCGGCATCGCTTTTGCCCGCCAGAACAAGGCGCGGCTGGTCGAGGCGTGTCCGATCGACGTGTCGCGCGATTCGCGTTCGATCGGGCTGTTCGTCGGCTCGTCGCGTGTGTTTGAAAAGGCCGGCTTCGAGCGGCTTGTCGAACGCAAGGCCGGACGGCCGCTGATGCGGCTGGTGTTGTAGTCTAATTACGTCGGCGTTTGTTGATGTCCTGTGGAAGCTGTAGGTTGGTTTCATAGCAGACGAACGAAGCGTTCCTTTTTGGTCAAATGGAGAATTTTGTGAACCGTGTCTTGCCGCTTGCTTTCCTTCTCGCCCTCAGCGCTCCTGCCTTTGGCCAGGCTGTCGATGCCCAAGGTGCCAAGCAACTTTCCGATGAGCTCTCTCGCTATGTCGGCAAACAGGCGCTCAATGAAGGCATTTTGAAGATCTCAGCCGAGGAGGGTGCCTACAAGATCACCTTCGATGTGAAGGCGCTTGTGGCGAAGATGCCGAAGCAGGATCTGAAGCGGTTCGATTTCCCGCCCGTCACGCTGCGGGTCAAACCGCGCAGCGACGGAGGCTGGGAAGTCGCCTCGGATTTCTCTACGACTGGGTCCATCGAGGTAAATGGCCCAAATGGCCTGAACACCGGGCAAATCGTTGTCAAGGATGGCAAGTTCACGGGCGTCTATGACCCGGAACTGGCGGCATTTACCAGCGGCACCAGTTCGATTGCAGGCATGACGATGACGTCGCGCCAAGTCAGTCAATTGACCGATTTGAGCGTGGGGCTGGGCTCTTCCAAATTTGACGCCAGCAAGTCGGCCAACGGCGGCGTCGATCTTAATTTCACACAGGCGATGGCGGACTTCGTCGAAACGGTCAAAATCGATGACCGGTCAATCGCAGCGCTCCGGGCACCGGAGCTCGCTGTGAACGTGACCGCTAAGGCCATTCAGACCAAGCCGCTTCTGGATCTTTTGGCGTTCGCCGTCGCCCATGAGGACGAGGCCCGGCTGAAGGCCGATCAAGCAGAGTTCAAAACGCTTCTGCTCGGTGCGCTGCCGCTATGGGAACGGATCGATGGGACCTACGCATTCAAAAACCTTGCCATTGAAACATATGCCGGCAATTTCGGCGCGGCGCAGCTGAACACCGTTGTCGGCATGGACGGCATCACCAAGGACGGCAAGATCAGCTACGCATTCAAGGTTTCCGGCCTGACAATACCGCAGCAGATGCTGCCCAGTTGGACCGTTGCGTTGCTGCCGACGGATCTCGACCTGAATTTCGGCGGCGCCAACATCGATCTCGACAGTATGGCTCGGAAAACCATAGAAACCCTCGATTTCAGTAAGGATCCACCGCTTCCGGCAGATTTCGGCGATCAGATTTCCGCCAATTTCCTGGCCAAGACACCAAAGTTCGTGCTTGGACACAGCACGGTCAAGAATGGCGACATAGAGGTCGCCATGGAAGGCGAAATGACCTTCCCCGACAAGAAGCCCGATGCCAACGTGACCATCGACGTCACCGGCTACGACGAGATCGTGGCAAGCCTGCAGGAGGCGGCGAAGACCGACCCGCAAGCGTCGCAGGCTTTCACAGGGGCGCTTGCCATCAAGGGATTCGCCAAGACGCTGCCGGGCGGTCGTATCGAATGGGTGATCAACGCCAGGCACGACGGGTCGGTGACGGTCAACGGCGCCATGCTGAAGGGGCCTGATCCGGTCGTGGAAGACAACACCGATCAGGATGCGAGCCCTGGGACAGCAACGAAGCCCTGAGCGCTGGACTCAGAGGCGACTAACTCAGAGCCCGAGCGCGCTCGCGATCTTCGGCGCGGCCTCGTGCCAGTCCTCGACGGAGATGATGTCGTCCGGCACCGGCGGCAGGAAGGCGCGGAGCGAATTGTCGGCCATCAGGTGGAAGAGATGGGCTTCGGCAACCGAGTTGCGTGCCGAGATGAGATTGGTGGGCTGGTCGTCGACAAAGGCTACCGGCCGGCCTTTGCTACCACGCAACTTGGCCACCGCCGGTCCCTTGGCCATTTCGGTGGTCAACAGGGGATAGGGCAGACCGAGCGCATCGAGATGGGCGCGGCGGGCGGCGCGATGCCGGTGCGGCATGGCGGTCAAAAGGACGATCTCGACGCGGTCGCTGAGGCTGGCAAGCGCTTGTTCGGCACCGTCGGTAACGCTCTGCCAGTCGGCCTGCGTATCGAAGAAATCTCCGAGAAGTGCCGTCACCTCCGGCTGTTCGATCAGCCGGCCGCTCGCCGTTTCGGCAATGTTGCCGGTGAGACGGAAGGAGGCCAGGGTCAGGCCGAAGCCGCGCGATTTCAGGAAATGCGGAAACGGCCGGATGAATTCGAGCACGACATCGTCGACATCGAGGATCAGCAGAGGCCGGTCGTCGGCTGCAAGTTCGGCGATCTGGCGTGCCGTCTCGGGATCGTCGCTCATATCGAATGCTCATGGTCGTCGCCAAGAGGCAGCGCGCGCAACGCCTTGCCGACTGAGGCCGGCGGAGTGTCGGTTTCCTCGGCAAAGCGCAGCAAGGTCGGCTCGTGGGCGAGGATGAACTGCAGCACGCCGGCAAGGAATCCCGGTTCGGCCGCGGCGCGGCGGATGGCGGACGCCTCGATGCCGGTGATGGCCAGGAAGCGCGGCAGGAGTTCGGGGTCGGCGGCGACGAAGCCCAGTGCCTTCACGGCAATGGTTTCCGCTTCCTCGCGCATTGACGCTGCGTTTGCCATCACTACTTTCTCGTTGCGGAAATGAGTCTCTTTTCCGCAGTAATCGCAAGCGTCGCCTGCGGCAAGCCACAGCCCCGATCCAATGTGGTTTTCGAGGTGGAATCCGAATGGCTTTTGCCGCTTCGGGTTTCCATTTCGTCAATCATATTGCCTTAAGAGTGAGCGAGGGTTTGGTGTGCTTCGACAAGGGCGGATAGCGGCAGGGCTTCGGGCAGAAGCCTGGCCGGGACGGGAAATCGATGCCTAAGAAGGTCATGATCGTCGAGGACAACGAGCTCAATATGAAGCTCTTTCGCGACCTCATCGAAGCCAGCGGTTATGAAACGGTTCGCACGCGCAACGGGCTCGAGGCGCTCGATCTGGCGCGCCAGCACAGGCCCGACCTGATCCTGATGGACATCCAGCTGCCCGAAGTGTCGGGGCTGGAAGTGACGAAATGGCTGAAGGAGGACGACGACCTCCATTCCATTCCGGTCATCGCCGTCACCGCCTTCGCCATGAAGGGCGACGAGGAACGCATTCGCCAGGGCGGTTGCGAGGCCTACATCTCCAAGCCGATCTCGGTGCCGCGTTTCATCGAGACCATCAAATCCTATCTCGGTGATGCCTGATGCCTTCAGCCGGAGCCTTGTGACATGACCGCGCGGATCCTCGTCGTCGACGACATCCCTGCCAATGTCAAACTTCTCGAGGTTCGGCTGCTGGCCGAATATTTCGAGGTGTTGACGGCCTCCAACGGGCCGGACGCGATCGAGACCTGCGAAAACGGCAAGGTCGATGTCGTGCTGCTCGACGTGATGATGCCCGGCATGGACGGGTTCGAGGTCTGCAAGCGGCTGAAAAGCGATCCGGCGACCGCGCATATACCGGTGGTCATGGTGACCGCGCTGGGCCATGTTGCCGACCGGGTGCGCGGCCTCGAGGCAGGCGCCGACGACTTTCTCACCAAGCCGGTCAACGATCTGCAACTGATGACGCGGGTGAAGAGCCTGGTCAGGCTGAAGTCGCTGACCGACGAGCTGCGGCTGCGCGCATCGACCACCCGCAACATCGGCATCGAGGCGCTGTTGAGCCGCAGCTTCGCGTCGGAGGACGCCACGCCGAAGGTGCTGTTGATCGACGAGCGCAAATCGTCGGTTGAGCGCATCCAGAACATGCTGCGCGGCAGCGCCGAGCTCGACATTGCCACCGATCCGCATGCCGGCTTCTTCCAGGCCGCCGAGGCGCCCTATGAGTGCGTGCTGATCTCGACCGGCTTTACCGATTTCGATCCGCTGCGGTTGTGTTCGCAATTGCGTTCGCTCGACCGCACCCGCTTCCTGCCGATCATCCTGATTGCCGACGAAGGCGAGGAGGGCCGCATCATCAGAGGCCTCGAACTCGGCATCAACGACTATCTGATGCGGCCGATCGACCAGCAGGAGCTGACGGCGCGGCTGCGTACCCAGGTGCGGCGCAAGCGCTATAACGATCAGCTGCGCGCCAGCGTCGCCCAGACCATCGAGATGGCGGTGACCGACGCATTGACCGGGCTGCACAACCGCCGCTACCTCGACAGTCATCTGCAGACGCTGTTCGACCGCGCCGTGGCGCGGCGGCGGCCTCTGTCGGTGATGATCACCGATCTCGACCGCTTCAAGACCGTCAATGACTCGCATGGCCATGATGGCGGCGACGATGTGCTGCGCGAGTTCGCAAGGCGGCTGCGCAAGAACGTCAGGGGCATCGACCTTGCCTGCCGCTTCGGCGGCGAGGAATTCGTCGTTGTGATGCCGGACACGGACGGCACGGTGGCGGAGAAGGTTGCCGAGCGCATTCGCGCCGAAATCGCCCAGCTGCCGTTTGCCATCGGTCCTGACGGCAAGGCGATCGAAGTCACGGTCAGCGTCGGCGTGTCATCGGTTCTGAAGGGCGCGGACACGGTCGCGGCGTTGATGAAACGTGCCGACGTGGCGCTCTACGAAGCCAAAAGTGGCGGCCGCAACCGGGTCGTCGCCAAGGCAGCGTAGGCTAGACCACCGATTATCCAGTCAATCGGACAGGGTTAGGAATTTACCTTAATCCAAGCGATTCGGCAGGCTTGGTTAAGAAACTATTGATTTTCAAACATTGTTGCGCAAATGTGCGGTGCAAGAACAAGGGCGATGCGGGCACGAGGGTAGACAGCCGCATCGCTTCGCCGAATACCCCATGATGCTCAGGTCCGCCGCATCTCCTGGGTCCGTGGGGTCGGCCGGCCGGCGCTGGCACATAGTGGCCTCCTCGTACCGCTGCCATACGCCGACCGGCCCCCTTTTTTGCCAAAAAATGAGATGAGCACTTCGCGCCAAACAGCGGAGGGTTCTGGCTTTTCGGGGCCTTGAATCAAAAACGCCGCCCGAAGGGGCGGCGCTTTTGACAGAGCGTATGAAAACCAGATTACTTGATCTTGGTTTCCTTGAACTCGACATGCTTCTTGGCGACCGGGTCGTATTTGCGGAACGACAGCTTGTCGGTCTTGGTACGGCTGTTCTTGCTGGTCACGTAGAAGAAACCGGTGTCGGCGGTCGACAGAAGCTTGATCTTGATGTTTGCGGCTTTGGCCATTGTATCAGTCCGTTATGTTCGTGGGGTTTTGGCCGCTGGAGCGGGGGAAAACACCCGGACGCGGGAAACTTGGCGCGACACATAAAGAACGTGCCCGGAAAGTCAAGCCCGGCGCGGCCGCCGTGTCGTAAGCACATGAGGTGTCCGGATTAGGTAGCACATGAGTTGTCCGGTTTTATCACCGGCTCGATGGAGGCTGAGGCTCAGGGCGTTCGAATCTTGAAAAGCCAAGCAATTGGCTTTTCGTCCGCTACGAGGCCGCTTCTCACCCCACAAGGAGAGAAGGTAAGGTCGCTGTTGCTCGCCCTCAGCGGGGCCGGATTTCTAGGCTTCTTCCTTAACTGGAAGCGCTTTCTTCCAGTCCCCGGTGGTGTTCCACCAGCAATTCGGATTGGCGCGGTCGTCCAGGCCCTTGGAGCGGCTGGCGAGGATTGGCTGGATGCGGATCACCGGCTCCTGGTAGGAATGCGCCTGGAAAATCGCCTCGACGACGCGGGCGGCGAGCGCCTGGTCGTCGGGCAACTCGAACGAGACCTCGACGGTGCCGGGGCGGCGGCGCAGTTCGGTTTCGACGCCAGCGGCTGCACCTTCCAGCGGTCGGTAGCGTTCGATGCCGTGCGCGGTTTGATAGGCGTTGCGGTCGTATTTGCCCATTGCCAGCGGCGCGATCGCGACCACGGCGTCCATGATGCGGTCGACATCGGCTGCCGGGGCCTGGAAGCTGACAAGCAGCAGAAGCGTCATGCGCAGAGATGTGGTTTCAAAGCCGCTGTCGATCATCGCCGTATCCTCAAACTCGGGTTTTTTGGGACACCCTTTTAGCTGAGGTCTCCTGACACGGTTCTGTCAGCAGCGGCGACATCCCGTCAGGATTGCGCAGGCTGGCGGGCGAACAGGCTACCAGATCTTGCGGACCAGCCTGGCGCTGACCAAGGCGATATAGGCGGCAAAGAACAGGCCGAGCGACCAGCCGAAGCCGGAAGGCCCGAAGGCATCCATGCCGATGCCGATCGCCTGCGGGCCAAGCACCATGCCGACACCGTAGCAGAGCACGAAGGCGGCGTTGGCCGAGGCCAGTTCATGGCCGGAGAGCTGCGAGCCCAGATGGGCAAGGCCGATCGTGTACATGGCGGCCACCACGCCGCCCCAGACAAACAGAAGCGCCGCCATCAGGTGCCAATTGCCGGCGAAGAACGGCATGAAGATGGTGCCGGCAAGTCCGACGGTGGCACAGGCCAAAAGCAGATAGCGGCGGTCTGAGACGCGGTCGCTGATCATGCCGATAGGGATCTGCAACAGCACGTTGCCGAGGCCGATCATGGTGAGCAGGAGGGCTGCATCCGCCTCGGAATATCCGATGCGGTTGCCATAGACGGGGAACAGCGCAAAGCCGCCGGTCTCGACGGCGCCGAACACCAGCACGGCGGCGGTCGCTGTCGGCACCAGCCAGATATAGCGCAGGAAGTTGCTGGTTTCGCCGTCAACCACGATTGTGGGACTTTCATTCCGTGCGGCCAGCACCGGGATTGCGGCCAGCGCGACCAGGACGATGATGACGCCAAACGGCAAGAAGCCGGTGCTGCCAATATGGGCGAAGACCCATGGCCCGGCGGCGAAGCCGAGCGACAGCACGGTGGCGTAGATGCCGAGCACCAGGCCGCGCCGGCGCGGCGGCGCCGAGGTGCTGATCCAGAATTCCGACAGGATGAACAGCACCGTCAGCGCGATGTGCAGCACGATGCGTAGTGGGAACCACATCCAGAAGTCCGGCGCGAAGTGGAAGCCGACAAAGGCGAGCGCGCCGGCGGCGATCATGGCGATCATCGTCCAGGCGACGCCGAAGCGCATCGCCAGCGGCGTGGCCAGCGGGGCGCCGGCGATCGAGGCGAGGCCGGCGACCGCGGTGTTGAGGCCGATCATCGATGCCGAGTGGCCGCGGCTCTCGAGAATAACGCTGAGCAGCGGCATGCCGAGGCCTATGGCGATGCCGACGACGCTGATCGACGAGATCGCGGCGATCATCGGTAGCCAATGTACGCGCTCGTCGCCCTCTTGCTGGGTATCGACCGTCATGGGATGCCTGAATACTCTGTCTGTTTGATATTGCGTAATTCCGGACGGAAAACCGCGTCACACTTTTCCTGGAATTGCTCTAAAGAATTTCGCGAACGAAGCGGTTGCGGACAAGCCGGTAGAACGGCACGGACCCACCGGGTCGCAGGCGCGGATCGCCGGCAAGCCGCGTCTCCAGCTCCTGCAAGATCGTTCGGGTGATGTCGGGGATATCGGCCTCTCTGGCCTTGGCGAGCGGCAGCCAGACCAGTTCTTCCAGCTCATTGGTCGGGCCGCCACCCGGCAGTTCCACGGCGACATCGCTGCGCCAGGCGCTGAAGAAGCGGGTGTCGAAACGACGCACGCGATTGGGCGGGGTGATGGCGCGGGCAATGAAGCGCAGCGGCGCCAGCGAAGGCTGGACGCCGTGCTCGACAAAGCCCTGCCAGTCGCGTTTGTCGGTTGCGAACGAGCCTTTGCGGCCGATGAGCAGGCCGGCTTCCTCATAAGTCTCGCGGATGGCCGAGAGCGCGATGGCACAGGCCCGCGACGGGCTGATGCGGCCGACGCCGGCGGTCAGCCTGGCTTCTTCCTCCGGAAGCAATGGGGTGGCAACGGCAATGCGGCTGTCGGCCGAATCGGTGCGGCCGCCGGGAAAGACGAACTTGCCGGGCATGAAGGCGTGGCCTGCATGGCGCCGGCCCATCAGCACCAGAATCTCGTCGCCCTCGCGGTCGAGCAGGATCAGGGTGGCGGCATCGCGCGGGCGTATGGGCAGGCCGCTGTGGGCGGCTGCGCCACGGTCCATCCTGCTGACTTCCGCCTTGGTCATACCTTCCATGCGCAGGACCTAGCGGAAACTTCTGGCAAACGAAAGTGGCCTTTCACGGTCGGCATGTTGCGCCAGGCGACATTGCCCTGACGCAAACTAGGTTCCGGGATGCGGCTCGGTGCCGTCTTTTTCGCCGCCGAAGCCGTGCATATAGAGCGCCCATTGCAGTCCGATGACGGCGCCCTTGACCGGTTGCAGCAGAGCGACCGACAGCACGATGGTCAACGGCACCCAAATGGCGATGTGCTGCCACATGGAGAGCGTCGACGTCGCCTCGACGCCCATGAAGGCGCCGAGAACGATGTGGCCGACGATGACGATGACGAGATAAGCGGGCAGGTCGTCGGCGCGGTGGTGGTGGAACTCCTCACCGCACGCGGCGCATTTGTCGACGCTTTTGGTGAAGCCGGCGAACAACCTGCCTTCGCCGCAATGCGGGCAGCGGCCAAGGGCGCCGCGCTTCATCGCCGTCCACAGCGGGCGGGCGACTCGGCCCGAATGATGTTCGCCCCCGAAAACCTGCTTCTGGATTCCCATTTCGCTTGCCATTATCGTCTCCTGCCGCGCGACCCCGGGCGCGATTGCGACGCGCGGGCGCGGCCTTTTGCCTTGTGAAACGACCGTTTGGAGCCGGGCAGGGGCTTCGGGTCGGTCAGCATCTCGAAACGCATCGCGCCGGCCATAGGCGCCACCTCGATCAGGCGAACCTCGACGCGGTCGGCAAGCTGATAGCCCTTGCCGGTGCGTTCTCCGAACAGCGATCGCGCGGTTTCGTCATATATATAGTAATCGCCATCCAGACTTGACACCGGGATGAAGCCATCTGCGCCAAACTGCGGCAATTGGACAAATAGTCCCGATTTGGTGACGCCCGAAATGCGGGCGTCGAAGCGGTCGTCGATGCGCTCGGCGAGGTAGGCGGCGATCAGCCGGTCGACGGTGTCGCGCTCGGCCGCCATGGCGCGGCGCTCGGTGCCCGAGATCAGCACCGCGACGTCTTCCAGCCGCGTCTCTTCGTCCTGCGTCAGCCCGCCGGGGCCGAGCTCAAGTGCGGCAATCAGCCCGCGATGCACGATCAGATCGGCATAGCGACGGATCGGGGAGGTGAAATGCGCGTAGCGCTTCAGGTTGAGGCCGAAATGGCCGATGTTCTTGGGCGAATATTCGGCCTGACTCTGCGAGCGCAGCACCACTTCGTTGACTAGCCCCTCATTGTCGGCGCCACGCACGCGCTCGAGAATGCCGTTGAACTGGGCGGGCCGCATCTGCGCGCCACGCGCCAGCGACAGGCCGAGCGTCTGCAGGAACTCGCGCAGCGATTCCTGCTTGGCCAGCGACGGCGCATCGTGGACGCGGTAGACCAGCGCCTGCTTCTTCGCTTCCAGCGTTTCGGCGGCGGCGACATTGGCCTGGATCATGAATTCTTCGATCAGCTTGTGGGCGTCGAGCCGCTCCGGGACGATGACGCGGTCGACGGTGCCGTCCGGCTTGAGCAGGATCTTGCGCTCCGGCAGATCAAGCTCGAGCGGCTGGCGGCCATCGCGGCCGCGCTTGAGGATGGCGTAGGCGTCCCACAGCGGCTTCAGCACCGTATCGAGGATCGGGCCGGTCTTGTCGTCAGGAAGGCCGTCTATCGCGGCCTGGGCCTGTGGATAGGCGAGCTTTGCCGCCGATTTCATCATGACGCGGTGGAAGGTGTGACGCAGCTTGCGGCCATCGGCGGCAAAAATCATGCGCACGGCAAGCGCGGGACGGTCCTGGCCTTCGCGCAGCGAGCACAGGTCGTTGGAGATGCGCTCTGGCAGCATCGGCACGACGCGGTCGGGGAAATAGACAGAATTGCCGCGTTTCAGCGCCTCGCGATCGAGTGCGGTGCCATAGCGGACATAGGCTGCAACATCGGCGATCGCCACCGTGGCGATCACGCCGCCGGGGTTCTTCTCGTCGAGGTCGGGCGTGGCGAAGACGGCGTCGTCATGGTCCTTGGCGTCGGCCGGGTCGATGGTCACCAGCGGCAGGTCGCGCCAGTCCTCGCGGTGAGCAAGCGTCGCCGGTTTTACCGCCTCGGATTCGGCGATGACGTCGGCCGGGAAGATATGCGGAATGTCGTGCGCGTGGATGGCGATCATCGAGACCGCCTTTTCGCTGGTCAGTGAGCCCAGCACCGCCAGCACTTTTGCGCGCGGCAAACCATACCGGGAGGCCCGCGCGGGCTCGACCTCGACAAGGTCGCCGTTCCTGGCGCCGTTCTGGAATTCCTTGTCGACGATCAGTTCGGGCTGGCGACGTTCGACCGGCTCGATGCGGAAGGTGCCGTCCTGAAGGATGCGAAACACGCCGAGCACGGCATCGGTGCGCTTCTCGAAAATTTTCATCACGCGGCCGGTATAGGCAGGCCCGGTCGCATCGTCGGTCGGGAAGGTCTTGGCCAGCACACGGTCGCCGATGCCCGGCTGCGGGCCATTGCCGCCGCGCGAGACGCGGATCGAGACGACGGGCGGTTCGCCGGTGCCTACGGGCTCGGCAGGATGCGCCAGCAGGATGCCGTCGCCGTCGCGGCCAAAAATGTCGAGTACGGCGACATGCGACAAGGCGCCGACACGGGCCAGCCGCTTGCGCTCCTTGGTCAGGATGCCTTCGTCCTGCAGGTCGCGCAGAATGTCCTTCAGCCAGATGCGGTCGTCGCCGCGCAAGGCAAACGCCTTGGCGATGTCGCGTTTTCCCGCGCGGTCGGGGTTCTCGGCGATGTAGCGCAGGATTTCGTCACGCGAAGGCCTGTAGTCGTCCTTGACCTTGGCCCTCGTGTCGGCGGTGCGCGGATCGCCGTGGCTTCTACCGGTGATCCTGCGCGCCACGCTGCTATCCCTTTTTCTTCGCCGCCGGCTTCTTGGTCGCCGATTTCTTGGCTGTGGTTTTCTTGCCAGTGGTTGTTTTGGCAGTGGTTTTCTTGGCTGTGGGGGCCTTGGCGGCTGCCGCCTTGCGGAACGGCTTCTTGCCGCCGCCCTTGGCTTCCTTCTCGGCAATCAGCGCCACCGCGTCCTCGACGGTCACCGACTGCGGATCCTTGCCCTTGGGCAGTGTCGCGTTGACCTTGCCGTAGTTGACATAGGGCCCGTATTTGCCATCGCGCACGACGATCTTGCCGCCGCCATCGGGATGGTCGCCGAGTTCCTTCAGCGCCGCCGCGGTGCCGCCATTGCGGCCGCCCTTGCCCTTCAGCTGCTTCTCGGCGATCACGGTGACAGCGCGGTTGAGGCCGATCGAGAACACATCCTCTATGCTGTCGACATTGGCATAGGTGCCATCATGCAAAACGAATGGACCATAGCGGCCAAGCCCGGCGGAGATCATCTTGCCGGATTCAGGATGCTTGCCGATATCGCGCGGCAGCGACAGCAGCGCCAAGGCCTTTTCATGGTCGATCGAGTCGGGCGTCCAGCCCTTGGGCAGGCTGGAGCGCTTGGCTTCCTTGCCGTCGCCGCGCTGGATATAAGGACCGAAGCGGCCTGAGCGCAGCGTGATTTCCTCTGCCGTGTAGGGATCGTTGCCGAGCACCTTGGTGCCGTCCTCGCCGCCGCCATTCTCGCCATTCGGGTTGGCGGCATCGCCGAGTTGGCGGGTAAAGGAACATTCCGGATAGTTGGAGCAGCCGACGAAGGCGCCGAACTTGCCGAGTTTCAGCGACAGATTGCCGGAGCCGCATTTCGGGCAGATGCGGGGATTCGAGCCATCCTCCCGCGCGGGGAACACCAGCGGCGCCAGTTCCTCGTTCAGCGCATCGAGCACGTCGGTGACGCGCAGTTCCTTGATGTCGGCGACGGCGCCGGAAAAATCTTTCCAGAAGTCGCGCAGCACGTCCTTCCAGGCGAGCTTGCCGTCGGAAATCTCGTCAAGTTTTTCCTCGAGTGAGGCCGTGAAGTCATATTCGACATAGCGCTCGAAGAAGCTTTCGAGGAAAGCCGACAGCAGCCGGCCCTTGGCCTGCGGCACCAGCCGGCGCTTGTCGATGGTGACGTAGTCGCGGTCTTCCAACGTCTTCAGGATCGCGGTGTAGGTCGATGGACGGCCGATGCCGAGCTCTTCCAGCTTCTTGATCAGCGACGCCTCGGAATAGCGCGGCGGCGGCTCGGTGGTGTGCTGGGTGGCATTGATCGCCTGACGGGCCAGCTGCTCGCCGGCACGGATCTCGGGCAGGCGACGGTTTTCCTCGTCTTCGGCGTCCTCGTCCTTCTGGTCGGTGTAGGCGGCGATGAAGCCGTCGAAGCGAACGACCGAACCGACGGCGCGAAGCTCCGCCGTGCGGGCGCCATTGACCGCCTCGATTTCGACCGTGGTGCGCTCGATCTCGGCCGACTGCATCTGGCTGGCGATGGCGCGCTTCCAGATCAGCTCGTAAAGCCGCAGCTGGTCGGAATCGAGATACTGCCTGACCGAAGCCGGCGTGCGCATGAAATCGGTCGGGCGGACCGCCTCGTGCGCTTCCTGGGCGTTCTTGGCCTTGGCTGTGTACTGGCGCGGCTTTTCCGGGAGGTATCTTGGGCCGAATTCCTTGGCGATGGTGTCGCGGGCGGCGTCGATCGCCTCCGGCGCCATCTGCACGCCGTCGGTTCGCATATAGGTGATCAGGCCGGTGGTCTCGCCGCCGATCTCCATGCCTTCATAGAGGCGCTGCGCCACCTGCATGGTGCGCGTCGCCGAAAAGCCGAGGCCCGACGATGCCGCCTGCTGCAGCGTCGAAGTGGTGAAGGGCGGGCCAGGATTGCGCCTTGTCGGTTTGGCTTCCACCGACAGAGCCTTGAAGGTCGCGCCTTCGAGCATGCCCTTGATATCGTCGGCCTGCGCCTTGCTGGCGATGTCGAGCTTCTGCAGCTTCTTGCGCTCGAACGCGGTCAGCCGCGCCTCGAAGCTGTCGTTACGTGGCGTGCCGAGGAGGGCAGCGATCTGCCAGTATTCCTCGCGGACGAAACGTTCGATTTCGGATTCGCGGTCGCAGACCAGGCGCAGCGCCACCGACTGGACGCGGCCGGCGGAACGGGCGCCCGGCAATTTGCGCCACAGCACCGGCGACAGCGTGAAGCCGACGAGATAATCGAGTGCGCGGCGAGCCAGATAGGCATCGACCAATGGCGCATCGATCTGGCGCGGATTGGCCATCGCTTCCAGCACCGACGACTTGGTGATGGCATTGAAGACGACGCGGCTGACCGGCTTGTCCTTCAACACGCGCTTCTGCTTGAGCACCTCCAGCACGTGCCAGGAAATGGCTTCGCCCTCGCGATCCGGATCGGTGGCGAGGATCAGGCCATCGGCATCCTTGACCGCGTTGGCTATGTCGGTGAGACGCTTTCCGGACGCGGTGTCGACCGCCCAGGACATGGCGAAATCCTCGTCGGGACGCACCGAACCATCCTTGGCCGGCAGATCGCGGACATGGCCGAACGAGGCCAGAACCTTGAAGTTCTTGCCGAGATACTTGTTGATTGTCTTTGCCTTGGCCGGCGATTCGACGACGACGACGTCCATGAGGTCTCATATCAGCTGTGGGGCGGCAGAAGAATTCCGCTGCGTGACGCATTCAATTGGTCGCTCACATGGCCGCGCTTTTGCGATCGGTCAAGGGCAAGCGGCCAAAATGCGGAGGCGTGTGCCGCAATACACTCTTAGAGTGTATGGAGAAGATCACAAAATTTTTGTCTGGGACGGTTCGTGTTTCGAGCCACCGGGAAAGGCGCCGCGACCAGTTCGTGCTGCGCGTAAATGCCGAACTGGTCGCCGGGTCGCTTGGAGCCGGCGGCCAGCCGAGTCCCGCCGATGGGGTGCGGGATAGAGGTTCGGAGGATCAGTCGGCCTTGACGATGTGCCAGACTTCGCCGACGCCGTCGCCGGTGATGTCACCGGCCTTCTTGTCCTTGATGAAGGTGTAGACCGGCTTGCCGTCATAGGCCCACATCTTGGTGCCGTCGGTGCGGTCGACGATGGTCCATTCGTCGTCCGCCTTGGCGTCGTCCTCGGCCTTCAGCGGCGGCCAGTTGGTGGCGCATTTGTCGTAGCAGTTGGTCTTGCCCTTCTCGTCCTTGTCATAGGTATAGAGCGTCATGCCATTGGCATCGGTGTAGATCTTGGTGCCACCGACTTCGGCTTCCTTCCACGCTTCGGCGGCGAAGGATGCGGCGGTGCTGAGCAGAAGGGCGGCCAAGCCGACGGTGATCGTTTTCATGGAAATCTCCCTGGTGATCCGACGAAGCGCGCAGAAATCGCGGCTTCGCTCTGTGAACGTTCGGCGAGGGATATTTCTTCCCCGGCTTGGTCAACTTGGGATTGGCCGACAACAATTCGTCCGGCCGGATCGTATCTGTAGCCAAATTCCACACGATGGCGATTGGCGAACACGATTTTGCGTCGCTATATCGGCGCCAGGGAATCTGGAGTTCTGGAATGCCATTGGACATCGGCTATGTCAGCGCGGTCGGAGCGGGGGCGATCTCGTTCCTGTCGCCTTGCGTGCTGCCGCTGGTGCCGCCCTATCTCTGCTACATGGCCGGCGTGTCGGTCGACGACTTTCGCGGTGGCGGTGCCGGCGTCACGGCCAAGGCCGGCGCCCGCGGCGCGCTCATCTATTCCTCGCTCGCCTTCGTACTCGGTTTCTCCACCGTGTTCGTGGCGCTCGGCGCCGGCGCCTCGACCATCGGCCACTGGCTGCGCGTCTGGCAGGAGCCGCTGGCGATGGCGGCCGGGGTGCTGATCATCCTGATGGGACTGAATTTCCTCGGCATCCTGCGCATACCACTTCTGTCGCGCGAGGCGCGCTTCCAGTCGCAGGGCAAGCCTGCCAGCATGGTCGCCGCCTATGTCATGGGGCTGGCCTTCGCCTTTGGCTGGACGCCGTGCATCGGCCCGGTGCTGGGGCCGATCCTGACCTTGGCCGGCGGCCGCGAGACGGTGGGCGAGGGCGCTCTTCTGCTTGCCGCCTATTCGCTTGGCCTCGGCATTCCGTTCCTGATTGCTGCCCTGTTCTCCGGCGCCTTCATGCGCTTCCTCGGCAGGTTCCGCGTCCATCTCGGCCGCGTCGAAAAAGCCATCGGCGCGCTGCTGGTCGTCGCCGGCGTGTTCTTCCTCACCGGCGGCGTGCAGACGGTGTCCTACTGGCTGCTGGAGACCTTTCCGCTGCTGGGCCGGCTGGGGTAGAGATCCGCTGATCGAGAGTGAACTGCCTCATCACCTCACCGGAATTTAACCCCATTGGTGCAGCATGGCGCCAGATGCTACCACTCTGCGATTCCTGATCCCATTCATACGGTTGTCCTTCCATGAGCCAGAGATCCTGCTTGTCCGTCATTCTCGCCGCCGGTGAAGGCACGCGCATGAAGAGCGCGATGCCGAAGGTGCTGCACCAGATCGCCGGACTGCCGATGGTCGCCCATGTGGTGAAAGCGGCCGAGGCCGCCGGCGCCCGCAGCCAGGCGCTGGTGATCGGCCATGGCGCCGATGATATGCGCAAGGCGGCGGCGAAATTCGCGCCCAAGGCCGAGACCTTCGTGCAGGAGAAGCGGCTCGGCACTGCGCATGCCGTGCTGGCTGCGCGCGATGCGATATCAAAGGGTTATGACGATATTCTCGTGATGTTCGGCGACACGCCGCTGATCGATGCTGAAGCCCTAGTGGCCGCGCGGCAAAAGCTTGCCGATGGCGCGGCCGTCGTAGTGATCGGTTTCCGTCCGCCCAGCCCGACCGGCTATGGCCGGCTGATCGAAAAGGGCGGCAAGCTCACCGCCATCCGCGAGGAGAAGGACTGCTCCGCCGAGGAAAAGAAGATCGGCTTCTGCAATGCCGGCATGATGGCGGTGGCGGGCAAGCATGCGCTCGACCTGCTCGACCAGGTTGGCAACAAGAACGCCAAGGGCGAGTACTATCTCACCGACATCGTCGAGATCGCCAGTGCGAAAGGGCTCGATGTCCTCGCCACCGAAACGAGCTTCGAGAGCGCGCTCGGCATCAACAACCGGGCCGAGCTGGCGCAGGCGGAAGGCATCTGGCAGGTGCGCCGGCGCTACGAGGCCATGCTGTCGGGCGTAACGCTGATCGCGCCGGAGACGGTGTATTTCTCGCACGACACCGAAATCGGCGCCGACACGATCGTCGAGCCCAATGTCTGGTTCGGCCCGGGCGTGAAAATTGCAACCGGGGCCAAGATACACGCTTTCAGCCACATAGAGGGCGCCACCATCGCCTCCAATTGCGACGTCGGTCCGTTCGCGCGGCTCAGGCCTGGCGCCGATCTGAGGCAAAAGGCCAAGGTCGGCAATTTCTGCGAGGTCAAGCAGGCGGTCATCGAGGAGGGCGCCAAGGTCAATCATCTGACCTATATCGGCGATGCCCGTGTGGGCGCGGGGGCCAATATCGGCGCCGGCACCATCACCTGCAACTATGATGGTTATTCAAAGTTCTTCACCGATATCGGCGAGGGTGCCTTTGTCGGCTCGAACTCGTCGCTGGTGGCGCCGGTTTCCATCGGCAAGGGTGGCTACATCGCCTCGGGCAGCGTCATCACCGAAAGCGTGCCGGACGATGCGCTGGCCTTCGGCCGCGCCCGCCAGAAGACCATTCCCGGGAAAGGCAAGGAATTGCGCGAGCGCTTTGCCTCGGCCGCTGCGGCGAAGAAAAAGGCCGGCACCGACCATTAACCGCCGAAGCAATTGAACAACCGAGGAATTGCGGTAACCGGATTGCAAGAGCGGTGTGTCATGGTGCATCGGGTTGAGAAGCGTTCCGTTACACCAGACGAAATGCAAAGTGACTTTCGCGGCGGGCCGGCAATCCCTAGATAACGCTGGTTTTCCATCGGGACTGGTTTTCCAGGTGAATCGGGGGCAGGCGCATGTGCGGTATCGTCGGAATTGTCGGCCAGAGCCAAGTCGCGCCGCTCATTGTCGATGCTTTGAAGCGGCTTGAATATCGTGGCTATGACTCCGCCGGAGTCGCCACCGTCGAGAAAGGTGCGCTCGGCCGCCGCCGCGCCGAAGGCAAGCTCATCAACCTCGAACGCCGGCTGAAGGAAGAACCGCTCGACGGCACCATCGGCATCGGCCACACGCGATGGGCGACCCATGGCGTGCCCAACGAGACCAACGCCCATCCGCATTTTTCCAACGGCGTCGCCATCGTTCACAACGGCATCATCGAGAATTTCGCCGAGTTGCGCGATGAGCTGATCCGCGACGGCTATTCCTTCTCGTCGCAGACCGACACCGAGGTCGTAGCGCATCTGGTGGCGCGCGAACTGGCCAAGGGGCTGAAGCCGATCGAGGCCGCGCACCAGGCGCTGAAGCGGCTGGAAGGCGCCTTTGCGCTGGCCATCATGTTCACCGGCGACGAGGACCTCATCGTCGGCGCCCGCAATGGTCCGCCTCTGGCCGTCGGCCATGGCGATGGCGAGATGTTTCTGGGCTCCGACGCCATCGCGCTGGCGCCGTTCACCAATTCCATCACCTACCTCGAAGACGGCGACTGGGCGGTGGTGCGCCGCGATGGCGTCACCATCTTCGACATCGACGGCAAAGAGGTTGCCCGCAAGCGCCAGCAATCACTGTCGACCAGCTTCATGGTCGACAAGGGCAACCGCCGCCATTTCATGGAAAAAGAAATCCATGAACAGCCCGAAGTGATCTCGCATACGCTGGCGCACTATGTCGATTTCGTCTCTGGCGTGTCGAAGCCGCTGGAACTGCCGTTCGACTTTGCCAAGATCGGCCGGCTGGCGATCTCGGCCTGCGGCACCGCCTATCTAGCCGGCCTGATCAGCAAATACTGGTTCGAGCGCTATGCGCGGCTGCCGGTCGACATCGATGTCGCCTCGGAATTCCGCTACCGCGAAATGCCGTTATCGGCGGATGATGCCGCCTTCTTCATCTCGCAGTCCGGCGAAACCGCCGACACGCTGGCCTCGCTGCGCTATTGCCGCAAGGCGGGCATGAAGATCGGCGCCATCGTCAATGTGCGCGAATCGACCATGGCGCGCGAATCCGATGTCGTGCTGCCGACCTTGGCCGGTCCGGAGATCGGTGTAGCCTCGACCAAGGCTTTCACCTGCCAGCTTTCGGTGCTGGCCTCGCTGGCGGTGCGCGCCGGCGTGGCCCGCGGCACGATCTCGAAGGACGAGGAAAAGACTCTGGTACGCGCTCTTTCGGAGGCGCCTCGCTACGCCAACCAGGTGCTCAAGCTCGAGGAGCAGATCGAGCGCATCGCGCGCGAAATCTCGCGCTACAAGGACGTGCTCTATCTCGGCCGCGACACCAATTTCCCGCTGGCCATGGAAGGCGCACTGAAACTCAAGGAAATCTCCTACATCCACGCCGAGGGCTACGCCGCGGG
The DNA here is from genome assembly GCF_057766425.1 of Mesorhizobium sp. P160187. Lineage (NCBI taxonomy): Bacteria > Pseudomonadati > Pseudomonadota > Alphaproteobacteria > Hyphomicrobiales > Phyllobacteriaceae > Mesorhizobium > Mesorhizobium sp. P160187. The sequence goes on along the minus strand of NZ_JBYMDX010000004.1, from coordinate 693,395 downwards.
CGAGCTGAAGCATGGGCCGATCGCGCTGATCGACGAGAACATGCCGGTCATCGTCATCGCGCCGCATGACCGCATCTTCGAAAAGACTGTGTCGAACATGCAGGAGGTGGCGGCGCGCGGCGGCAAGATCATCCTGATCACCGACGCCAAGGGCGCGGCTCAGGTGAGCGTGAAGACGATGGAGACGATCATCCTGCCTGACGTGCCGGAAATCATCTCGCCGATCATCTATGCGCTGCCGATCCAGATGCTGGCCTACTACGCCGCCGTCTTTATGGGGACAGACGTCGACCAGCCGCGCAATCTAGCGAAATCGGTGACTGTGGAGTAGTCGGCGCTCATCGGCGGTCTTAAAAACTTCGCGGTTCCAAAGCGCCGTTCGCTTCACTAGTGTGGCCCTGCAACCGCGTCCCCGGTGAACCATGTCTGATGCTCCCAGAACTTCCGGCATGACCCGGCTGAGGAACTATTTCCTCACAGGCTTTATCGTCTGCGCGCCGCTGGCGATCACCGCCTATATCGCCTGGTCGTTCGTCGGCTGGGTCGATTCCTGGGTGAAGCCGTACATTCCGGCGCGCTACAGCCCCGACACCTATTTGCCGTTTCCGGTGCCCGGCTTCGGCCTGATCGTGGCGCTCGTGCTGATCACGCTGATCGGCTTCATGACCGCCAACATCGTCGGCCGCGCGATCGTCAATTTCGGCGAACGGCTGCTTGGCCGTATGCCGCTGGTGCGCGGCATCTACGGTTCGCTGAAGCAGATATTCCAGACGGTGCTGTCGAACAAGGGCGATATGTTCCGCCAGGTCGGGCTGGTCGAATATCCGCGAAAAGGCGTCTGGTCGCTGGTCTTCGTCGCCAGCGAGAAGGAAACCGAGATCAACCAGAAGCTCGACCATGCAGGCGACCCGATGATCGCCGTGTTCATGCCGTGCACGCCGAACCCTACCACCGGTTTCCTGATGTACGTGCCGAAATCCGACATCGTGCTGCTCGACATGACGATCGAGGACGGCGCCAGGCTGATCGTCTCGGCCGGGCTGGTGGCGCCCGAAGTCAAGCCGAAAATGGTGACGATGAACGGCCAGCCGATCGACGGAGATCTCACCAACCCGCCGCTTGGCGGGCTGATCGCCGAGGGCGCTCAGCCGGCGCGCAAGAGCCGTACGGCCTCGTCGCGGCCGAACAAATAGAGCAGCAGGCGCAGCGCCTCGCCGCGCTCAGACTGTAGTTCCGGGTCGCGCGACAGGATCAGCCTTGCATCGTCGCGGGCTGCTTCGAGCAAGTCGGCGTGCACCTCGATGCGCGCCACCTGGAAGCCCGGCGTGCCGGACTGGCGGGTGCCGAGCAATTCGCCTTCGCCGCGCAGCTTCAGATCCTCTTCGGCGATCAGGAAACCGTCCTCGGTCTCGCGCATCACCGACAGCCGGCGCTTTGCCGTCTCGCCGAGCGGGTCCTTGTAAAGCAGCACGCAGGAAGAAGGCTTGTCGCCGCGCCCGACGCGGCCGCGCAGCTGGTGCAGTTGCGCCAGGCCAAAACGCTCGGCATGCTCGATGACCATGATCGTGGCGTCCGGCACGTCGACGCCGACCTCGATAACGGTGGTGGCGATCAGGATGCGGGTTTCGCCGGCCTTGAAGGCGCGCATCGCCTCGTCCTTTTCGGCGCCCTTCATGCGGCCATGGACGAGGCCGATGCGATCGCCGAACAAGGGCTGCAGCGAGGCAAAACGGTCCTCGGCCGACATCAGCTTGATCTCTTCGGATTCCTCGACCAGCGGGCAGATCCAGTAGATCTTCTGGCCGTCGGCGACAGCATCGAGCATGCGCCCGACCAGTTCGTCCAGCCGTTCCAGTGGCAGCGTGACGGTGCGGATCGGCTGGCGGCCAACCGGCTTTTCCGTCAGCTTGGAGACGTCCATGTCGCCGAAGGCGGTCAGCACGAGAGTGCGCGGGATCGGCGTCGCCGTCATCACCAGCATGTCGGGGGCGTCGCCCTTGGCGGTGATGGCAAGCCGCTGGTGGACGCCGAAGCGGTGTTGCTCGTCGACCACGGCAAGCAAGAGGTCGTGATAGGTCACCGTTTCCTGGAACAGCGCATGGGTGCCGACGACGATGTCGATCTCGCCGCTGGCGAGACCTGATAGCGTTTCAGTGCGTTCGCGGCCCTTTTCGCGGCCGGTCAGGATAGCGACGCGCAGGCCGGCCTGTTCGGCCAGCGGCGTGATTGTCGCCAGATGCTGGCGCGCCAGGATTTCGGTCGGCGCCATCAAGGCCGCCTGGCCGCCGGCCTCCACCGCGCGCCCCATGGCCAGCAGCGCCACCACTGTCTTGCCGGACCCGACATCGCCTTGCAGCAGGCGCAGCATGCGCTCGGGGTCGGCCAGATCGGCATTGATTTCGGCAAGCGCGAATTCCTGGCTGCCGGTCAATGAATAGGGCAGGGCTGCGCGCAGTTTCTCGACGATGCGACCGTCGCCGATGAGCGGCCGGCCCGACAGCCGGCGCACTTTTGCCCGCACCAATGCCAGCGAGACTTGGCCGGCGAGAAGCTCGTCATAGGCAAGGCGGCGCCATGCCACCCCCTCGATGGCGACATCGATCGGGTCCGCGGGATAGTGGATGCGGGCGAGCGCGTCGGCGAAGGCGGGGAAAGTCTGCTTGCGCATGAAGGCGCCGTCCTGCCATTCCGGCAATTCCGGCAGCCGGCCGAGCGCCTGGCCGATGGCGCGGCGCAGCACCTTGCCCGACAGGCCGGCGGTCAGCGGATAGACCGGTTCGACCAGCGGCAGTGTTTCCGCCTCGCTCACCAGGGCGATATGGTCGGGATGGACCATGGTCGGGCGGCCGTTGAACCACTCCATGCGGCCGGAGACGACGACATGCTCGCCCACCGGCATCGCCTTTTCGAGATAGGCGGCATGGGCGTGGAAGAAGATCAGGCCGATCTCGCCGGTGTCGTCATGGGCATAGACGCGGTAAGGCACCGACCGGTTGCCGCGCGGCGGCGGCTGGTGGCGGTCGATGCGCACGTCGAGCGTGACGATGGCGCCGGCCGGCGCAAGCGCGATGCCGGGACGATTGCGACGGTCGATGACGGTGTGCGGCAGCACGAACAACAGGTCGCCCGCGCGCGCCGGCCGTTCGCCGAGATCGGCCGCCACCACCTTCTCGATCAGAGCGCCAACCTTGGGGCCGACGCCGGCAAGCGAAGTGATGGGGACGAAGAGAGGGTCGAGGAGGGAGGGGCGCATGCCTTTACCCTCCCCCCTGTGGGGAGGGTCGATCCGCGAAGCGGAGCGGGGTGGGGGTAGGTGCGCGTCTAACTTTCGAGGAAGTCGGTAGGTCAGCGCCGCACCCCCACCCCGTCTCACCCGCTTCGCTTTGCGAAGCGTGCTCGCCGACCCTCCCCACAAGGGGGAGGGTGAAGTGCGGGCGGTGTCCGGCACCAGCGTTGTCAGGAGTGTTCTTCACACCCGGGATGTTTAGCCGCCCACCCGTGCGTTGCAAGGCTGACACCGCCCTCTATCCACGCTATATGCGCCGCACCAAGCAAGGATGCGGCACGATGACCGGGACGAAACGATCAAGCGAGGGGCTGGATATCAGGCGCCGCAAGCTGTTGTTCCGCTCCTGGCATCGCGGGATGCGCGAGATGGACCTTATCCTCGGTACGTTTGCCGACAACGAGATCGGCGCCTTGACCGGCGATGAAATCGACCAATATGAAAGGCTGCTCGACATTCCCGACACCGAATTCCTGCCCATGGTCACCGGCGAACGCCCGGTTCCCAGGAATATCGACTGTGCCGTCCTGCAAAAGATCCTGGCATCGCGCCGGACCATGACATTTTAAACGTGCAACCATGAGCCTCATTCCCAAAATCGGTCTGCCGAAAGGCCGTGCCGGCCAGTTCATCGTCGACGGCGTTGCCGATGGCTACGAAGCCTTTGCGCTGGTGCAGGCGATCCATGAGATTGCGCCTGACAAACCGGTGCTGTTCGTGGCGCGCGACGGCCAGCGCCTGCCGTCGATCATCGAGGCGCTGACCTTTGCCGCCCCCGGCCTGCCGGTGCTGGAGTTGCCGGCCTGGGATTGCCTGCCCTATGACCGCGTTTCGCCAGGCTCCGATGCCGCTGCCAAGCGGCTCGACGCCCTGACGGCGATGATCGCGCTGGCAAAAAAGCCGCATCGCGCGGTCATCCTGACCACTGCCAATGCGCTGCTGCAGCGCATTCCGCCGGCCGATCTGGTCGAAGCGCAGACTTTCCACGCAAAGCCCGGCAACCAGATCGACATGAACGCGCTGGTGTCCCGGCTGGAGATTTCCGGCTTCGAGCGGGTGCCGACGGTGCGCGGTATCGGCGAATTCGCCGTGCGCGGCGGCATCCTCGACCTCTACGCACCCGGCTGGACGGAAGCACTGCGGCTCGATTTCTTCGGCGACACGCTGGAATCGATCCGCGTCTTCGACGCCGCCACGCAGCGCACCACCGGCCAGCGCAAGTCGATGGCGCTGCAGGCGATGAGTGAAGTGGCGCTGACCCCCGAAACCATCAGCCGCTTCCGCCGCTCCTATATCGAAGCCTTTGGCGCGCCGCAGCGCGACGACGGCCTTTATGCGGCGGTGAGCGAAGGGCGGCGCTTTGCCGGCATGGAGCACTGGCTGCCGCTGTTCTACGAGCGGCTGGAGACAGTGTTTGATTATCTGCCGGATGCGCCTGTCATCTTCGACCATCTGGCGCACGAAGCGCTGGCTGAGCGTCACACGCTGATCCTCGACCACTACGAAGCGCGCCGCAAACAGGCCGACGCTGCCTTGAAGGACGCCGTGCCCTACAAGCCGGTGGCGCCGGACCTGCTCTATCTCTCACCGGAAAACCTCGTAGCGTCCCTCGGACCGCGCGAAGCCATCGACTTCACCGCCTTCGACGCGCCCGATGTCGGGGCCAAAAAGGTGTTCCATGGCGGTTCGCGCCACGGCCGCAGCTTCGCCGAGGAACGTGCCGACCCCAACGCCAACGTCTTCGACGTCGTGGTGAAGCATATTGCCGACGAGCGCGCGGCACGCCGGCGGGTCATCGTCGCCGGTTGGACCGAAGGATCGCTCGATCGGCTCGGCCAGATCCTGGCCGAGCATCATCTCGGCAATCTGGTGCCGGTGGCGACGTTGGCCGAGGCGGAAAAACTCGAGCCGGGCCAGGCGGCGCTTGCGGTGCTGCCGCTGGAATCCGGCTTCGAGACCGAACAACTGGTCGTCGTCGCCGAACAGGATATTCTGGGCGACCGGCTGATCCGGCGCTCGAAGCGCAAGAAGCGCGCGTCGGATTTCATCGCCGAGGCGTCGTCGTTGTCGGCGGGCGACATCGTCGTCCATGCTGATCACGGCATTGGCCGTTTCATCGGCCTGCGCACCATCGAGGCGGTCGGCGCGCCGCATGATTGCCTGGAAATCCACTATGCCGGCGACGACCGGCTGTTCCTGCCGGTGGAAAACATCGAGCTTCTGTCGCGCTACGGCTCTGACACAGCCGAGGCGACGCTGGACAAGCTCGGCGGCGGCGCCTGGCAGTCGCGCAAGGCGCGGCTGAAGAAGCGCCTGCTCGACATGGCCGGACAGTTGATCCGCATTGCCGCCGAGCGCCAGATGCGTACCGCGCCGCCCATGGTGCCGGCGGAAGGGCTTTACGGCGAATTCTCGGCGCGCTTTCCCTATGAGGAGACCGACGACCAGCAGGGCGCGATCGATGCCGTCGTGGACGATCTCGGCGCCGGCAAGCCGATGGACCGGCTGATCTGCGGCGATGTCGGCTTCGGCAAGACCGAAGTGGCGTTGCGCGCCGCCTTCATCGCGGCGATGGAAGGGTTCCAGGTCGCGGTCGTGGTGCCGACGACGCTGTTGTCGCGCCAGCATTTCAAGACTTTTTCGCAGCGCTTCTCCGGCCTGCCGATCCGCGTCGGCCAGGCCTCGCGGCTGGTCGGCGCCAAGGAACTGGCGGAAACCAAGAAAGCCATCGCCGAGGGGCAGGTCGACATCGTCATCGGCACCCATGCACTGCTCGGGTCGGCGATCTCGTTCAAGAATCTCGGCCTGCTGATCATCGACGAGGAGCAGCATTTTGGAGTCAAGCACAAGGAACGGCTGAAGGACCTCAAGACCGACGTCCACGTGCTGACGCTGTCGGCGACGCCGATCCCGCGCACGCTGCAGCTGGCGTTGACCGGCGTGCGCGAACTGTCGCTGATCGCCACGCCGCCGGTCGACCGCATGGCGGTGCGCACCTTCATCTCGCCTTTCGATCCGCTGGTCATCCGCGAGACGCTGCTGCGCGAACGCTATCGCGGCGGCCATTCCTTCTATGTCGTGCCGCGCATCAGCGATCTCGCCGAAATCCATGATTTCCTGCGCGAATCCGTCCCCGAGCTGAAGGTGGCGGTGGCCCATGGCCAGATGCCGCCGGGCGAACTCGACGACATCATGAACGCCTTCTATGACGGCCAGTACGACGTGCTGTTGTCGACCACCATCGTCGAATCCGGGCTCGACATTCCGACCGCCAACACGCTGATCATCCATCGCGCCGATATGTTCGGCCTGTCGCAGCTCTACCAGCTGCGCGGCCGCGTCGGCCGTTCCAAGGTGCGGGCATATGCGTTGTTCACGCTGCCGGCCAACCGCAAGCTCACCGACACGGCCGAGCGCCGGCTGAAGGTGCTGCAGTCGCTGGACACGCTTGGCGCCGGGTTCCAGCTCGCCAGCCACGACCTCGACATCAGGGGCGCCGGCAATCTACTCGGCGAAGAACAATCCGGACACATCAAGGAGGTCGGCTTCGAGCTCTACCAGCAGATGCTGGAAGAGGCGGTGGCCGAGGTGAAGGACTCCGGCGAGGTCCAGGACGGCGGCTGGTCGCCGCAGATCGCTGTCGGCACGGCTGTCATGATCCCGGAAAGCTACGTGCCGGACCTTCAGCTCAGGCTGGCGCTCTACCGCCGCCTTGGCGATCTCGAAAACACAGAGGAGATCGATGCTTTCGGCGCCGAGCTGATCGACCGCTTCGGCCCGCTGCCGGAGGAAGTGAAGCATCTGCTCAAGATCGTCTTCATCAAGGCACTCTGCCGCAGGGCCAATGTCGAAAAACTCGATGCCGGCCCCAAGGGCGTCGTCATCCATTTCCGCAAGCGCGAGTTTTCCAACCCGGTCGGGCTGGTCAAGTACATCGGCGAACAGGGCTCGCTGGCCAAGATCAGGGCCGACCACAGCGTGGTCTTCATCCGCGACTGGCCGACAGCCGAGAAGCGTCTGGCGGGCTCGGCTGTCGTCATGACGCAGTTGGCGCGGCTGGTGGCCACCTAGACTTTCGGATGGAAATTCGACTGCAACTGCAGGTCGGATGCCGAGAACGTGCCGGCGCCGACGATGACGTGCCCGGCAGGCACGGTGAAGCCGCGCGCGGCGCCGGCGCCTTTCAGCAATCCGGCCCGGCGGTCGGGGTCGGACTCACGAAAACTGCCGCCCGGTTCCAGCCGGCAACTGTCGACGGTGATCGCGCCGAGAAGCTGGCTGCCCGAACCGAGCACCGTCTCACCGAACACCGCCGCGCCGTTGAGATAGCGGCCTTGATCGCCGATCACGATCGAGGCTCCCGGCCTGTTGGCCTTTGCAGTAAAACCGCCTTCGCCAAACTGGTTGCGTGAGCCGACGCGGATTGCGCCGGCGGATGCTTCGAACAGTGTGTTGGCGTGGAAAATGTTGGCGTCGCCGATCTCCAGCGCGCCACCGTCGGTGCAGAACAGGTAGACGCCGGGGAAGAAGACGTTGCCTCGCCCGATGACGGCGCCTGCGGAAATCAGCGTGGAGTAGGGGTCGTAGATCACGTTGCCGCGCTCGGACAGGCCAACAACCTCTTCGATCGTAAACAGGCCTTGCTCGCGGCGCACGCGGTCAAGGTAGGCGGACACGGACATAGGGACTCCATGGAGAATTGTTGCGCAGCGGACGATGACCGGCGCGACTACATCGGTGAGGATCGATTCTGGCACCAAGGGATATTGCACAGCCGTCGCGAAGATAAGAAGCCAAAGTGGGTCGCGGCATGGAGCTCCCCATCATTCGCCAGCGCTTGAATTCCGGTCTAGAATAGAAAATCGGCTTCGTGTATGGAGCCGCCATCCCCATATGGGGCGGGAATGGCGGGCAAAAGCCTGCTGGAAAGAGCGTTTGGGTGCAGCGATGACGAAATGGTCGCCGAATTCTTGGAGAGCAAAGCCGATCAAGCAGGTTCCTGCCTATCCGGACCTCGCCGCGCTGAAGAACACGGAAGCCCAGCTCGCCACCTTTCCGCCGCTGGTTTTTGCCGGTGAGGCTCGCAAGCTGAAGAAGCAGCTTGCGGCTGTCGCTGCCGGCGACGCATTCCTTCTGCAGGGCGGTGATTGCGCCGAGAGTTTCGCCGAACATGGCGCCGACAACATCCGCGACTTCTTCCGCGTCTTCCTGCAGATGTCGGTGGTGCTGACCTTTGCCGGCGCGCAGCCGGTGGTGAAGGTCGGCCGTGTCGCCGGCCAGTTCGCCAAGCCGCGCTCGTCTGACGATGAGACCAAGGGCGGGGTGACGCTGCCAAGCTACCGTGGCGACATCATCAACGGCATCGAGTTCGACCCCAAGTCGCGTATTCCCGACCCGGCCCGCCAGGAAATGGCCTACCGCCAGTCGGCGGCGACGCTTAACCTGCTGCGTGCCTTCGCCCAAGGCGGCTACGCCAGCCTGGAGAATGTGCATCGCTGGATGCTGGGCTTCGTCTCCGACAGCCCGCAAGGCGAGAAGTATGGCATGCTCGCCAACCGCATCACCGAGACGATGGACTTCATGAAGGCCGTCGGCATCACCTCGGAGACCAACTACGCGCTGCGTGAGACCGACTTTTACACCAGTCACGAGGCGCTTCTGCTCGGCTATGAAGAGGCGCTGACCCGCGTCGATTCGACCTCCGGCGACTGGTACGCAACGTCGGGCCACATGATCTGGATCGGCGACCGCACCCGACAGCCCGACCATGCGCATGTCGAATATTGCCGCGGCATCAAGAACCCGCTCGGCCTCAAATGCGGCCCGTCGCTGACGACTGACGGCCTGCTGGAGCTCATCGACCTGCTCAATCCGGAGAACGAGCCGGGCCGGCTGACGCTGATCGCCCGCTTCGGCTCCGACAAGGTCGCCGACCATCTGCCGAAGCTGGTGCGCGCGGTGCAGAAGGAAGGTCGCAGCGTCGTGTGGTCGTCCGACCCGATGCACGGCAATACGATCGAGGCTGCCGGCTACAAGACGCGCCCGTTCGACCGCATCCTCAAGGAAGTGCAGACCTTCTTCGAGGTGCATCGCGCCGAAGGCACGCATCCCGGCGGCATCCATGTCGAGATGACCGGCAAGAACGTCACCGAATGCACCGGTGGCGCCCGCGCCATCACCGCCGAGGAGCTGCAGGACCGCTATCACACCCATTGCGACCCGCGCCTCAACGCCGACCAGGCGATCGAGCTGGCGTTCCTGGTGTCGGATCTCTTGAAGAAGAGCCATCCGGTGCAGCACAAGCAGGTGGCTAACGGCTGAACCTGTTTTCAGATTGAAGTGGAAAAGCGCCGGAGAAATCCGGCGCTTTTCGTTTAGATCAACGCCCGCGTTCCCAGCGCAATCCGTTGAGCCGGGGATCATTGGCGAAGGCGGTTCTGGAAAACTCGATGCGCCTTTCCGGAAATTCGCAGATCGCCTGGACGCCGAGGGAGCCCAGCCGGATGCGCCAGGTATGCGGCTCCAGCGGCTTGGCCTTGGTAAAGCCGCGGCATGTCAGCAGCGCCACATTGACGCCCTTCGGGTCGCGCGCCGAACGGTAACGGATCGCCTCCAGCCCAGCCTCACGCGCGACATCGGCAATCGCCTGGCTGGCGGCATAGTCGGTCGGATGCGTCCAATGGGCCCGGTCGCGGTCGAGCGGCGGCCGCGTCAGGTCGATGGCATTGTCGGTACGGATCGCGGCGGCGAAGGCGGTGTATTCGGCGGCGTCGTGCGGCCATGGCGTCTCGGGCGAATCGGCGAAGAACAACAAGCGGTAGAAGGCCATTTCGGCGACCGCCGTCATGATCGTCTCCGCCGCGTAGTAGACGCCAAGAGTGCGGCCGGCGCGGCGGAAGCGCGAGCCGTAGGGATAGATCGAGCCGTAGCGGAAGGGCGTCGCCAGGAGATAGTGGAGATGCCGGCATTCCATGGGGATTTGCGGCTTGGTCTCCTCGATCAGATCCTCGAGCAGCGCCTGTTCGTCCAGCGTGTCGACGATCTTCAGCGTCGAGACGCGGTGCTGCGCCTCGACCATGCGCCAGTATTTGCCGTCGAGCCGGACGGCTTCAGACGAGAGCGCGTCGGGAGTCCAGATAGGCAATGACATCGACAAGCCCGGTAATGGTGAGGATCTTTTCAAGCGGGCTGCCATCGAAAGCCGTGTTGGCGTTCTTCAGCCATGCCCGGGCTATCGTCTCGTCACCGCCGACAATGGCATCGAGCGAACGGAACAGCCGCACGAACAGCACCGCGAGTTCGAACGGCTTGGTGCCGCGCTCCAGCAGGAATTCCTGCCTGCGCATGCGTGAAACCGTGGCTTCCGAGACGCCGATGATCGACGCAAGCACCCTGGCGGTTATATCCAAGAGTTCGGCGGCGCGCAGCGTGGCCTTGGTCAGAACCGCGTTTTCGGCCGCCGTCGCGGTGAGATCAGGGGCGGCATTGGGTTGTGTAACAGACATGGCCTCTCTCTTTCCATGGAAAATATAGTCCACTGAAATTCATATGGAAAGAGGCGGGATCCGATAAATTTGCCTGTGCCCGGGAATTGGCTGCACGCCGAAGCGTCAGTCTTTCTTGTATAGCAGCCAGTTCTTGCCGGTGCGGCCGGCCATTGTCGAGTGCCGGGTGACGCGGTTGCGCCCGCCAACCTTGGAGCGGTAGAGCGCCCGGTCCGCCTTGGTGTAAAGATCCTCCGGGCTTTCCGCTTCGGAAGCCATGCAGATGCCCATGGAAACGGTCACCGTGCCGTAATTGGCGCCGGTCTGGCTGCTGGTGAACGGCGTCTGTTCGATCAGCACGCGGATGCGTTCGGCGATCTCGTAAGTGGTATCCTCGCTGGCGCCCTCGACGATCAGCGCGAATTCCTCGCCGCCGGTGCGGGCAACGAACATGTCTTCACGGATGCTGGTCTGGAAGATTTCAGCGACGATCTGGATGATCTTGTCGCCGACCGGGTGGCCGTAGCGATCGTTGACACCCTTGAAATGGTCGATGTCGGCAAGGATCAGGGCGTTGAACAGGATCCCCTTGTTGGAGGTGTAAATCGCCGTGATTTGCTTGTCGAAGGCGCGGCGGTTCCAGATATGGGTCAAGGGGTCGGTGTCGGCGAGCCGCTTGTACTCCTCAAGCTTCGACTTGACGCTCTCCAGTTCCGCCGTCTTGTCGCTCAGCGTGGTTGCAACCTGCTTGCCGTGGTCGAGGGTCGAGTTGGTGGCCGCCGCCATGGCGCTGGCGACCTTCTGCAGCAGATCCTGCGAAAGCAGGCTGCGGTTGGCGAGGCCACTCGATGTCTCATCGAGGATCTTGCCGTATTTCTCGATATGGCTACGTTCGCTGCGCAGCAGCAAGGCGATGTCCTCGAGTTCCCTGGCCAGCACGTCGCGCGCCTGCTCGACAATGCCGGGACCGTGATGCTGTGCAAAGAAAGCGCGGCCGATGCGGTCGAGATCGTCCTGCGTCGGCTGGTTGCCGAGCGCGACGACGGCCAGGCCGAGTTCGCGGTTGGTGCCTTTCAGTGCTTCGTAGAAGATTTCGTAATTGCGCGGCAGGCCAAGCACACCGAGCTGACGCATGGTCGCCACAACGGCTGTTGCAATGTCGCTGTTTCGGTCGGTCTGGACGGCTGCCGGCTGCATGTTCTGTTCACTCTGCCTCTGGGAACCATCGCAGACCGTGCGAGATGCCGCCGACCGGAGAGTGCCAGCCGTATTTCGGATCATCCTGCGAAAGACACGTCCCCAATCGCGACATTCGCTTGGCAACGACCATAGATGCGCCGGCGCTAAAGTTTCCTTAATGTGCCGCCAGGTAACGCGTCCGTTCTACCGCAGGCTGCAGAAATGGTTTGCAAAGATCCTGAGGTCAGGTCCGAACACGCCCACCCCATGTCGCATTTGCCGGTGCCCGGCTGCGGCAAAACTGAAATCCTCTCGGCCAGCGGCGAAGCCGTGAACGATGGCTGGTGGAGGCAGGGATGAGCAACAACCACAGCGGATCTTGCCTGTGTGGAGCCGTGCGTTTCCAGACGCGAGGGCCGTTGCGCGGAGTCATTTATTGCCACTGTTCGCAGTGCCGCAAGCAGAGCGGGCATTTTTACGCCGCGACCAACGTCGCCGACGGCGACATCACGATAACCGGCGCCGACAACATCAGCTGGTACGAATCGTCTTCCTTTGCCAAGCGCGGCTTTTGCAAGATCTGCGGCTCGGTGCTGTTCTGGAAGCCGGGTCAGGATGCCTATGTCTCGGTTCTGGCCGGATCGTTCGACAACCCGACCGGGCTCGAAGGCCAATGCCACATCTTTGTCGGCGACAAGGGCGATTACTATACGATCGACGATGGACTGCCGCAGTTCGAGAAGTCGACGCCGCCGATCAAGGTTGCGGAGGAGTGATTTTGCGGCGGCTGCCTTATTCCCTTGATCCAGCCATTGCGATATCCCCTGCCGGTGATTCGAAGGGGATGCGGCATGCAGCGGCTGATCGGTGCTTACTTCAATTCTGTGCGAGCCTTTCGCAAGCTCGCCGCCAGCGAAAGGGCATTTCAGCAGGAACTGATGCTGCTGGTGCTGGCGCTGCCGCTCGGCTGGTTCGTCTCGGTCTCGTGGCGCGGCTACGCGCTGTTGATCGGCGCGGTGCTGCTGCTCATCATGGTCGAAGTGCTGAACACCGGCATCGAGGCAGCCTGCGATGCCTTCAGTCGCGAGTTCAACGTCGACATCCAGCTCGCCAAGGACTGCGGCTCGCTGGCGGTGCTGATTTCGGTTATTATCGTCGCCGGCGTCTGGGGAATCGCCCTCATCGAGCGCATCACGGGACTACCGATCTGATCTGAACGCTCCCATATGTTAGTCACCAAAGGAGACTGACGTCGTGGAAGCCAATTTTCTGCTGCTTGAAAGAGCCGGCCTGCCGGAAGACCTGCGCTGGCTGGCGGAAAAATATCCGCGCGAGACATGGCAGGGCCACGCCAACATCCACGGCATGGCAAACATGTGGCTGCAGCGGCACGACATGTTCCGAGAGCTGGGCGGCATGCTCACCACCGGCATTGGCGACTATCGCGAAGGCAGGCTGACGGCGCCGGATTTCGCGCGCTGGTTCGCGCCGCGGCTGAACCACTTTCTCGGCAATCTCGACGGCCACCACAATGTCGAGGACTACCAATATTTCCCGGCTTTCGCCAAGGCGGAGCCGCGCCTGAAGCGCGGCTTCGAAATCCTCGATGCCGACCATCACACCATTCATGAGGGGCTGGAGCGCAACGCCGAGACGGCGAACGCCTTCATCCGCACGCTCGAGGAGAGCGAGGACAGGCAGCGCTTCGCCGCCGACGCCTATGCGGACGAGAACAGCCGGCTGATCGCCACGCTGAAGCGGCATCTGGCCGACGAGGAAGATCTCATCATCCCGCTGATCCTCGATCGCGGCGACCGGGCTCTGGTCGAGGACGACGACTGAACCTTACGATGTGGTTTCGCTGTCGCGGGCGTCCTTGGCGCGCTCCTTGCCGGCGACGGTGCGGGCGATGAGCCAGGCAAGGATGGCGAAAGCCAGACCTATGGCAAGCGCGATCAGCAGCCGTTCGTGATGGAGCAGTGCCTTGCCGATCATCTGCTCGGCCCCGAGGCCGAAGACGTAGCCGACGCCGCAGAACAAAGCCGCCCAGACCAGCGACGACACCGCGTTGAGGATAACGAAGCGCGCTACCGAAATGCTGGCGAAACCGGCCGCGATGCCGCCGACCAGGCGCAGGCCATAGATGTAGCGGTTGGACAGGACGAAGATGTTGGGATGGGACGAGACGAGACGGTAGGCGTGGTTGAAGCCGGGCCTCGCCTTCAGTTTCAGCACCCTGGGATGGTCGGCAAAGCTGCGGCCGAGAATGAAGAAAAACGTGTCGCCGACGAAGGCGCCAATGGCGGCCGCGAGGAAAGCCTTCCAGAGGATGAAGACATGCTGATGGGCGAAGAAGCCGCCGAGGATGGCCGCACTTTCGCCTTCGGCGACACAGCCCAGGAAAACCGCGATCAACCCATATTGCTCGATGAGGTGATGGACGATCCCGGTCATTGAGAGGTTTGCCGGCCCGACAGTTTTTCGTCTATGCGGTTCACCTGTTCGGCCAGGCGCGCGATGTCCTCGCGCACGCAGATGATCTGGCTGTGGCGCAGTTCGTCCAGCTTTTCATGCAGAGCCATGATCTCGATCTCGGCCTTGAGGTTGACCTCATAGTCATGCGCGGCGTCGATGCGGTCGCGCGCGGCCTGTCGGTTCTGCGACATCATGATCACCGGCGCCTGCAAGGCGGCGATCATCGACAGCACCAGGTTGAGGAAGATGAAGGGGTAGGGGTCGAACGAGTCTCGCCCGAGCAGCCACCAATTGGCGCCGATCCACAGCACCAGGAAAGCAATGAAGGACAGGATGAACGTCCACGAGCCGCCGATGCGGGCAATGGCATCGGCGATCCGGTCGCCGGCGCCCTGAAGGCCGGTGAGGCTGTCGTTGATATCCTGCGAGATGGGCTTGCGGTCGACAGTGCTCTGCAACACCCGCCGCTCGAGCTCGCTGAGGCCCTCCGGCGTTCGCTTCAGCCAGCGGTTGGCCAGTTCTGGCACGGTCTTGTGCATGGATGTCTCCATAGGAAAAGCGTCGGCTTGGCAGCCTCGTTTGCATATAGGAAGATGGCGTTTCGTCAAAAGCGCGGCGCGAGGATGCAGGATGCCCGATTTCGCGAAGATTCGCGCCCGTGCTGCAAAACGCAAAGGCGGCGACGCGGTGCTGACCTCGCTGCTCGGGCCGGCGCCTGACAATGCTGCCGTTGCCAACATTACGGACGATCGCATCCTGTCGACGATGGCCGAGCGGGTGTTTGCCGCCGGCTTCGTCTGGCGCGTCATCGAACAGAAATGGCCGGGCTTCGAGGAAGCCTTTCTCCATTTCGAGCCGAAACGGCTGTTGTTTCAACCTGATGACTTCTGGTACGACCTGACGGCTGATCAACGCATTGTGCGCAACCCGCAGAAGATCAAATCCGTCCGCGACAACGCCGCCTTCGTTGAGCGTGTGTCGAAGGAACATGGCGGTTTCGGCAAATTCCTCGCGGAGTGGCCTGACGACGACCAGGTCGGGCTGATGGCGTATCTCGGCAAGCATGGCAGCCGGCTTGGCGGCAACACCGGCCAGTATTTCCTGCGCTGGCTGCAATGGGACGCCTTCGTCATCTCGGCCGATATGGTTGCGGCTTTGCGTGACGCCGGCCTCGACATTGCGGAAAGCCCGACGTCGAAGAGGGATCTCGACAGGATTCAGGCGCAGATCAACAAATGGGCGCAGGAAACCGGCCTGCCGCGCCGGCACATTTCGCGCATTCTGGCGATGTCGATCGGAGAGAACCATTCGCCGCAATCGCTGCGCGAATATATGGGCGACGACTGATCACCGAATTGGTCCAAACGAACGCCATTGCTCGGGCAAATTTGCCGCGCTAAACCGCACAGATGACCCAGAAGACCGCACCCGATATTCTGCGCATCGCCGTTGCCCAGCTCAACCCGACGGTCGGCGATGTCGCCGGCAACCTTGCCAAGGCGCGCGAGGCGAGGGCGGATGCCGCCCGCCAGGGCGCCGACATCGTGCTCTACACCGAGCTTTTCCTTGCCGGTTATCCGCCGGAGGATCTGGTGCTGAAGCCGGCCTTCCTCAAGGTTTGCGAGAAGGCCGCTCAGGATTTCGCCGCGGATACCTCCGATGGCGGGCCGGGCGTCATCATCGGCACGCCGCTGAAGCGCAAGAGCGGCACCCACAATTCGATCATCGTCGCCGATGGCGGCAAGATCCTCGCCGAGCGCTACAAGCTCGATTTGCCAAACTATGGCGAGTTCGACGAGAAGCGCGTCTTCCAGGCCGGGCCCGAGGCTCAGGGACCCGTCAACTTCCGTGGTGTGCGCATCGGAATTCCGATCTGCGAGGACATCTGGGGCGACGTCGGCATCTGTGAAACCTTGGCCGAGAGCGGCGCGGAAATCCTGCTGGTGCCGAACGGCTCGCCCTACTACCGCGCCAAGATGGACGTGCGCCATCAGGTCGTTATCCGCCAGGTCATCGAGACCGGTTTGCCGATGATCTATGCCAATCAGATCGGCGGCCAGGACGAGCTGATCTTCGACGGCGCCTCTTTTGCCATCGGCGCCGACAAGACGCTCGCCTTCCAGATGAGCCAGTTCGAGGAAACTGTCGACGTCACCACCTGGAAGCGCAACCGCGTCGCCGCAGGCGCGCAAAACGCAGAAGAGTTCGACGGCTGGGTCTGCTCGGAAGGGCCGATGTCGAAAATCCCCGAGCGCGAGGAGGCGGACTACCGCGCCTGCATGCTCGGCCTGCGCGACTACGTCAATAAAAACGGCTTCAAGAACGTCGTGCTGGGTCTCTCCGGCGGCATCGATTCGGCGATCTGCGCCGCATTGGCCGTCGATGCGCTCGGCGAGGAGCGGCTGCGGGCGGTGATGATGCCCTACCGCTATACCTCGGAGGATTCGCTGAAGGATGCCGAGGATTGCGCCCGTGCGCTTGGCTGCCGCTATGACATCGTGCCGATCTTCGAACCGGTCGAGGGTTTTCTGCATACGCTGACGCAGCTTTTCGAGGGCACCAAGGAAGGCATTACCGAGGAAAATTTGCAGAGCCGCGCGCGCGGCACGATCCTGATGGCGATTTCCAACAAGTTCGGCTCGATGGTCGTCACCACGGGCAACAAGAGCGAGATGTCGGTGGGCTACGCCACGCTTTATGGCGACATGAATGGCGGCTTCAACCCGATAAAAGACCTCTACAAGATGCAGGTCTATGCGCTGTCGCGCTGGCGCAACAGCCATGTGCCGCCGGGCGCGCTCGGTCCCTCAGGCGAGGTGATCCCCAGGAATATCATCGACAAGGCGCCGTCGGCGGAATTGCGCGAGAACCAGACCGACCAGGATTCGCTGCCGCCCTATCCGGTGCTGGACGACATTCTGGAATGCCTGGTCGAGAACGAAATGGGCGTCGACGACATCGTCGCGCGCGGCCACGATCGGGCGACGGTGACGCGCGTCGAACATTTGCTCTACATTGCCGAGTACAAACGCCGGCAAGCGGCGCCGGGTGTGAAGATCACCCGTAAGAATTTTGGACGCGACCGCCGCTATCCCATCACCAACCGTTTCAGGGATCGCGGCTAAACATCTGATTAAATTGATGAACCTTGGGGGGCGCATGTTTATCAGCTATTTCAAGGGAACGCCTGAGTATCACATCCTGCGCTTCAAGAACGGCAAGATCAGGGAGCAGGGGCGCGGCATCTCCTTCTGGTACGGCACGTTCGGCAGCACGATAGCGATGGTGCCGGTGACGTCGCTCGATAACCCCTTCATCTTCACCGAGACGACGGCGAATTTCCAGGATCTGGCAATCCAGGGGTCGGTCAGCTACCGCATCATCGATCCACTCAAGGCAGCCGAAGGTTTTGATTTCAGCGCCAAGCTCAGCCGTGCCGACGTCGTCGGCGACGGCCGGGAGAAGATCGCCGAGCGCCTGGTGCTGGCGATACAGAGCCGCGCCCGCGCGGTGGTTTCGAGCATGACGCTGGAGCAGGCGCTGGCCGAGGTGACCAAGCTCGGCGGCAATCTCGCCGAACTCCTGCGCAACGATCCGATTGCGGCAACCGCCGGCCTGTCGATCGAGGAGGTCCACATCACCTCGGTCCAGCCGACGCCGGAGATCCGCAAGGCGCTCCAGACCGAATATCGCGAGGCGCTGCAGCGCCAGGCCGATGCCGCGATCTATGGGCGCCGTGCCTGGGGCGTGGAGAAGGAGCGCGAGATCAAGCAGAGCGAACTGGCGACCGAAATCGAGCTTGCCGAACGCAACAAGCTGCTGGTCGACACCGAAGCGCGCAACAAGCTGACGCTTGCCGAGGCGGAAGCCAAGGCGCAGCAGCTGGAACTGACCGTCTATTCGTCGGCGCCCGCCCACGTGCTGACGGCGATGGCCTTCAAGGCCTGGGCGGAAAAGGGCGGTTCGGTCGGCAATCTGTCGATCACGCCTGACATGCTCACCAGCGCGCTCAGCCAGCTTTCCACGCCGAAAGCCGGGTCCTGAAAGGCAAGCACGGGTGGCAAGCGACCAGAGCGGCAGGCCGATCGACCGGGTGATCGTCGTCACCCGCAAGACCGAGCTGGAGGAGCTGACGACGCGCTTCAACACGCAGGGACAGGCGCGCTTTTATCTCCGGCAGGCCGGCATGGATTTCGACCCGGTCAAGGCGGCGCATGACGTCTATCACCAGGCGCTCGACCGGGTGATGGGTTCGCTTCCCCAAGGCCTCAAACAGTTGCGGCTCGACCGCGAACTGGTACCGCAGTTCGAATTCGGCTCCGACGCGGTGATCGCGCTCGGTCAGGACGGGCTGGTGTCCAACACCGCGAAGTACCTCCCGTACCAGCCGCTGATCGGCATCAACCCGGACCCGGCGCTTTTCGACGGCGTGTTGCTGCCGTGGAATGCCGACGATACCGAAAAGGTCCTCGGCCTGACGATCGCCGGCAAGGCGAAGCGCCAGGCGGTGGTGATGGCCGAAGCGCGCTCCAATGACGGACGCCGGCTGATCGCCTTCAACGATCTGTTCGTTGGCGCCTCGACGCATGTCTCGGCGCGCTACGAATTGACCTATGGCGGCAGGACCGAGCGCCAGTCGTCGAGCGGCATTATCATCTCCACGGGCGCCGGCTCTACCGGCTGGCTGCGCTCGGTGATGGCGGGCGCCGCGGGACTGGCCGCGGCCTATGGTGACAACTCCGTGCCGACCGTGCCGCCGCAAGGCTATGACCGCGAAGCCGAACAGCTGTTCTTTTCGGTGCGCGAACCGTTTCCGAGCAACACGACCGGCGTGTCGCTTGTGCATGGCGTCATCACCCGCGACCGGCCGCTGGTGGTTTCTTCGCGGCAGAGCAGGGGCGGCGTCATCTTCAGCGACGGGATGGAGCTCGATTTCGTCGAGTTCAATTCCGGCACCCACGTGACCATCGCGATCGCCGACCAGAAGGCCTATCTCGTGGTGCCATAAGCGCGCCACGTGGGCAGCCAAATCACCGGCCGGACTGAATTCGGCCGCCCTCCATTCTTTGCGAGGCACCATGCCCGACTGTGAAATCAGCTTCGACATGTCACGGATCGATTTCCGGGCGACCTCCGATCTGTTGATGGCGAGTTATTGGGGCGCCGGCCGCAGCGATGACTTTCATCGCCGCGCCTTTGGCAACTCGTTCTGCACCGCGGCCTATATCGATAGGAACCAAGTCGGTTTTGGCCGGGCATCACCGACCGTACGGTGTTTGCCTATCTCGCCGACATCATCATCTGGCCGCAGCATCGCGGCCAAGGCATTGGCACGCAACTGGTGCGGGCGCTCATCAACCACCCTGAACTCAACACGGTCTCGCACTGGAGCCTGTCGACCAGTGACGCGCATGGCCTTTATGAGAAGCTGGGCTTCAAGGCATCGACCGACGGCCGCTACATGCGCCTCGATCGCAACCCGGAATGAGGCATAGCGAGGGGTTGACCCGCTGTTGTTGCAAAATAACCTCACTGGTTGGACCAGTTACGCTTTGCCACGTGCCCGGCCTTGGCGATCCTTCATGGCGTCTCTATAAGGACCGCTCCGCAAGTGTCTTGCGGGAGGTCTGAATGGCAGTATTTGACATGGTAATGCGAGGCCGCGAAGCCTAGGTCTCACCTGGCGTCCGGCGAAGGTTTGCCCTTCGCACCGATGCCGGGTCGAGTACAGGCTTCTGCCGTTGCCGGTCGCCACCCGACAACCCGGGGCGCGCCGCCACCCATGCCGAACCTCCGCAGCCCCGGGCGAATTGCCCAGCGCGGTTTTCAATTTTCAGACCTTACCGGGACCGGGCAGATTTGCGCCCGGATGACATCATGGCTCGTTTTCGAATCGATCTGCGTGCAAGCGCCTTTCGCAGCGTTCTTGGCTTCACGCTCAGCCACTGGCGGCGCCAGCCGTGGCGGCTTTCGCTGATCATGGGCAGCTTCCTGCTGTCGACCATAGCGGACGTGTTGACGCCGCTCTATTCCGGCCGGCTGGTCGACGCCGTCGCCAGCAGTGCGTTGGCTGACGATGTCGCGTGGAATGCGGCAATGGCGGCGTTCTTCGCGCTCATCGCTTTGGCGATGACCGGCGTGGTGCTGCGCAACCTGGCTTTCATGGGCATTGTCGAGCTGACGCTGAAGATGATGGCCGACATCGCCGCCGACGCGTTCCATCGCGTGCAACGCTTCTCAACCGACTGGCACGCCAATAGCTTTGCCGGATCGACGGTGCGCAAGGTCACGCGCGGCATGTGGGCTCTCGACCTGCTCAATGACACCATCCTGATTGCGTTGTTGCCGTCGGTCGCCATGCTGGTCGGCTCGACGTTGCTGCTCGGCTGGTTCTGGCCACTGATGGGGCTGGTCGTGGCAGTCGGCTCGCTGCTGTTCATCACGGTGACGGCGCTGCTGTCGCTCGGCTATGTCGCGCCCGCGGCACGGCTCGCCAACAGCTGGGATACGCGGCTTGGCGGCTCGCTTGCCGATGCGGTGAGCTGCAATGCCGTGGTCAAGGGTTTCGGTGCCGAGACGCGCGAGGAGACGCGTCTTGCCAAGGTCGTCGCCAAATGGCGCGCGCGGACCAGCCGCACCTGGGTGCGCGGCACCATCAACGGCACGACGCAAGGCGCCATGTTGCTGGTGCTGCGGACGGCAGTAATCGGCCTGTCGCTGATGCTGTGGGCCTGGGGCCAGGCAAGTGCGGGCGATGTCGCCTTCGTGCTGACCTCGTTCTTCGTGCTGCAGGGCTACCTCAGGGACATCGGCACGCATATCCGCAATTTGCAGCGTTCGGTCAACGACATGGAGGAACTGGTCGATTTCCAGTCGCAACCGCTCGGCATCGAGGACCGGCCCGGCGCCAAGCCGATCCGGATCACGCATGGCCACATCGCCTTCGATAACGTCACCTTCCACTATGGCAGCCATCGCCTGCCGCTCTACCGCGACTTTTCGGTGGAGATAGCGGCGGGCGAGCGGGTCGGACTGGTCGGTCATTCCGGCTCGGGCAAGACGACCTTCGTGAAGCTGATCCAGCGTCTCTATGATGTCAGCGGCGGCAGGATCCTTATCGATGGCCAAGACATCTCGCAGGTTGCACAGGCGTCGCTGCGCGCGCAGATTGCCATCGTCCAGCAGGAGCCCATCCTGTTCCACCGCTCGCTGGCGGAAAACATCGCCTATGCCCGACCGGACGCCACGCAGGCCGAGATCGAGCATGCCGCCAAGCTCGCCAGCGCGCACGACTTCATCACCGGCCTGCCGAAGGGCTACGGCACGCTGGTCGGTGAACGGGGCGTGAAACTGTCGGGCGGCGAGCGCCAGCGGGTGGCGATCGCGCGCGCCTTCCTGGCGGATGCGCGCATCCTGATCCTGGACGAGGCGACATCGAGCCTCGATTCGGAATCGGAAGTGCTGATCCAGCAGGCGATGGAGCGGCTGATGGTTGGCCGCACGACGCTGGTCATCGCGCACCGTCTGTCGACGGTGCGGGCGCTGGACAGGCTGCTCGTGTTCGACCGTGGCAAGATCGTCGAGGAAGGCTCGCATGACGAGCTGATCCGGCTGAAGGGCGGCATCTACCGCCGCCTGTTCGAGCGGCAGGCGCTGGAACTGACCAAGGGCCTGGTGATCTGAGCTGAACGCAGAGCCCTATCCGAGGGATAGGGCTCTGCTTGGTTCATCCAGGCATTCGCTCGAATGGCTGAAGCGCTGGGTCGATCGTGTCCCAGACGTGGCCGCGCACGGTGTAGGTGACCGCCTGCGGGTCGAACTGGCCCGGATCGTCGAGGCTCGTGGCCTGGATCGCCGTCACCTCCGGCATGGCGACGAACGTTACGTAGACCGGCGTGCCGCAGGTCGGGCAAAAGGCCTGGGCTTTTTCATTGCCGCTGTCGGCGATCATCCGCCATGTGCTCGGCTCGCCGGTGATCTTTACGTCAGCGCGCCGGCCGAAGGTCACATAGGAACAATGGCCAGTACCGCTGCGCTTCTGGCAATCGAGGCATTGGCAGTGGTTCTGAAAGATCGGCTCGCCGCTGGCCTCATAGCGGATCGCGCCGCAGGCGCAGCCGCCGGTATAGTGCCTGGTCATTGTCGTTCTCCCGCTGTCAGATTGCTTCAGGCCGATTTCGGCTTGGCGAACAGGTCGATGCCTGTGCCGGTTTCGAGGAAGGATTTCATGCTGGACAGCACGGCCGGCCAGCCCTGGCTGATGCCCTTGGCCATGCCGCTGCCGGCTTCGAGCTCGTCATGGCTGACGGTCAGCTTGACCATGGTGTCGTATTCCTCGATGGCGAACGTCACCCGGCTGTGCTTGGTGGGATCGTCGGCCTGCGAGGCGTTGGCCCAGCTCATGACCAGGCGGGTCGGCGGCGAGATTTCGACGACCTTGCCAACGAGTTCGACGGTCCGTTCGTCATTGGCGCGGATGTGTTCCCATTTCGAGCCGGGCTTCCAGTCGGAGACGTTTTCGTGGCCCCAGTAGCGCTTGGCGATATCGGGCCTGGTGATGGCTTCGAACACCTTTTGTGGCGTCGATCTGATGTAGGTCACGTAGACAAAACTGGTGGTTTCCCGGGTCATTGGTCGTCTCCTTCGAGTTCTTGTTTCAGGTCGTGCAGCAGGCTCAGCCGCTGCCGTTCGAATTTTCGCACCCACCGCTCGTAGACTTCGTGCAGCGGCACGGGGTTGATGAAATGCAGCTTCTCGCGGCCACGCTTGACCGTGCTGATCAGATTGGCCGCTTCCAGCAGATCGATGTGCTGCGTGGCGGATTGCCTCGCCATGTCGAGATTTTCGCAAAGCTCGCCGAGCGTCTGGCCGTTCTTCTCACACAGAAGATCGAGCAGCATTCTGCGGGTCGGGTCGCCCAGCGCTTTGAAAACCTTGTCGGCGTCCATCGGTCTCACTCATCTTGAAGACACAATATGCAGGTAAATGCCTGCATGTCAAGCTGTGGCTAAGCTTGGCCTGAAGGGGAGGGATTTATAGTGTCGGATTGCTGGCGCGCGGAGCGAAGCACCGAGCCCGGAATCGGGGCAAGAACCGGTGCGGGCGCGCAGGACTATGCAGCGGTGGCTGTGAGCTAGGCTCTAACGACGAACTTGTCGGGATCGGCGCAGAAATGGGCGATGATCTGGCAGAGG
Source organism: Mesorhizobium sp. P160187 (assembly GCF_057766425.1). Taxonomy (NCBI): domain Bacteria; kingdom Pseudomonadati; phylum Pseudomonadota; class Alphaproteobacteria; order Hyphomicrobiales; family Phyllobacteriaceae; genus Mesorhizobium; species Mesorhizobium sp. P160187. The sequence goes on along the minus strand of NZ_JBYMDX010000004.1, from coordinate 669,777 downwards.
TCCGGCTCGTTGACCATGCGTACGGCCTCGGCCCCATTGACCCATTTGCGGGTGCGCGCGCGCTTTTCCTTCCAGCGGTCGGCAACGTGCTCGACCTGCAGCGGAAACACCAGCACTTCGCAAGGGACTTCCTCGCCGGACGCGAGGGCCTTGGCGTAGAAGTAACGACCGGCCTCGAAAATTGAAATCTTGCCACGCAATCCGGCTTCCTCGCCCGCCTCGCGCGCCGCTGCCTCGCAGAGCGGCTCCCTGGCCTCGGGCCAGCCCTTCGGCAGCACCCAACGCCCGGTGTCTCGGCTGGTGATCAGCATGATCTCGACGCCGTCTTCGTTATTGCGCCATGGCAAAGCGGCAACCTGCAGGCGACAAGGCGAAGTGCCGAAGAGCTTGCGGACCCTTTCAGCCAGATGGTCGTGTGTCGCCGGTGTCGTCAGCATCAGTGAAAGCTACCCCAGCCCTCAGAATCGTTAGCCGCCGTATGAATCTTACCGACAAGTGTAAGTCTTAAAAGTAAAAAACCTCACACCGACCCGTCAAACTCCGCCAACAGCTGTCGATTCGACAGAATATTGTCCCTTCCAGTGCCTGTTTTCATAGCAAACGGGGCGGGTTTGGCCGTCTGGGCAGAAATGGGGCTGGCGCGAATCAGCCTGCGTGATCGTCGGCGATCGGCTTCTGGTAGGTAAAACCCATGTCCCAGGGAAAGTAGATCCAGGTGTCCTGACTGACTTCGGTGATAAAGGTGTCGACCAGCGGCCTGCCTTTCGGCTTGGCGTAGACGGTGGCGAAATGCGCCTTGGGCATCATGGCGCGCACGATGCCTGCCGTCTTGCCGGTGTCGGTGAGGTCGTCGATGATCAGCACGCCCGCGCCATCATCGGCGAGCAGCGCCGGGGTGATCTCCTTCAGCACCTGCAACTGCCCCTGGCTGGTGTAGTCGTGATAAGAGGCGACGCAGACCGTCTCGATGACGCGTATTCCGAGTTCGCGCGAGATGATGGCGGCGGGAACCAGGCCGCCACGGGTGATGCAGACGATGGCCTTCCACTGTCCCTTGTTGGCGCCGGCAAGCCGCCAGGCGAGCGCCCGGGCATCGCGGTGGAACTGGTCCCAGGAGACCGGAAAGGCTTTTTCGGGAAGGGACATTCTGCACTCCGCGCGCACCATTGTGGAATGCGCGCGGAATTAACTGGAAAGTCAGGGCATTGGCAAGGGCGGGGCCAGTCTGTGGAGTTACCGCGACAAAAAGGCCGCAACCGGCACGCTGCGCAACACGGTGCGCGTGACGCCGCCGAACAAAAGCTGACGCAGCCAGGAATGGCTGTAGGCGCCGAGCACCAGAAGGTCGGCTCCGGTCTCGGCGATCCGGGTCTGGATGACGTCATCGACCGAAGCATTACCCGATTTTTGCACCGACACGCTGACCGTTGCGCCATGCCTGGAGAGTGCCGCGGCGATCTCGGCGCCGGCGGCTTCCGGGTTGTCATCCAGCGTATCCGGCGGATCGATGACCAGAATGTCGGTTTTCTCGGCCTCGATGATGAAGGGCAGCGCGTCGAAGGCGGCACGCGCCGCCTCCTTGCTGCCGTTCCAGGCCAGCAGCACATGTTTGAATGTGGTGACCAACGGCCCCTCATGCGGCACCACCAGCACCGGCCGGCCGGCATCGTAAACCAGCGTGTCGACATCGGCGCTCTGGTCGCCTCCGGTCTCGCGCTGCGCGGCAATAATCAGATCGGCGGCGCGCACGCTGGAAATACCCGTCAGCGCGCTGTCGCCGGAAAAGCTCTCGAGGCTGCGCCATTCGAAGGAAAGGCCGGAATTCTCGATCTGCCGAACGAAAAGCGCCTGCAATTTCTCGGCGCGCTCGCGGTTCATGTCGGCGGAGACCTGCAGGAACTCGGTGTCGGGGAAGCCGGTTGCCGAGGTGTAGGGAACGGGCAGCGCTTCGGCATGGATGCCGATGAGATGGCTCTCGAACCGGTCGGCAAGCGGGATGGCGCAGTCGAGCACGCGTTCGGCGTCCTGTTCGTTCTGCAATATGGCGACGATGGTCTTGAAGCGCATGCGAAATCCCTCAAATCTGCCGGCGCGTGCTGCGCCCGAGGGAAAACGTGGGAGTGCGGTGCTTGGTTCCGGCCCGGCGATGGGCCGCGAACCCAGGGTCAATTGGCGGCGGTGAAGCCGGCCACCATCGCCTCGACGTCCTTGCGTGCCGAATCCAGCGCCTCCTGGCTGCGGGCGCGGACGACCAGCTCCGTCCAGAACTTGCCGTCGCCATATTTCGGATACGAGCCGATGATGGTGTCGGGATGCGCCTTCTGGATATCGCCCAGGGGACCACCGATCAGGCCTTCGCCGAACGGGCAATGGACGGTGGCCGACAGCATCTTGGTGCCGGCCTTCAGCGTCGGCACGACATTGTCGAGCATGGCCTGGAAAATCGCCGGCACGCCGGCCATGACATGGACGTTGCCGATGCGAAAGCCGGGCGCGACGGAGACCGGATTGTCGATATGGTCGGCGCCGCGCGGCATGCGCGCCATGCGCTTGCGGGCCTCGGTGTATTCGATGCCGCGCGCGGCATAGCTCTCGCCCAGCATGGCATAGGCCTTGGCGTCGTATTCGCACGGCACCCCAAAAGCCTTGGAAACGGAATCGGCGGTGATGTCGTCATGCGTCGGGCCGATGCCACCGGTGGTAAAGACATAGGTGTAGCGGGCGCGTACGGCATTCACCGCAGCGACAATCTCGTCCTCCTCGTCGGGAACGATGCGCACTTCCTTCAGGTCGATGCCGATGGCCGTCATGATGTCGGCGAGGTGGCCGATATTTTTATCCTTGGTGCGGCCGGACAGAATCTCGTCGCCGATGACAAGCATGGCGGCAGTGACGATTTCAGGCATGGAAGGCTCCGGCAAACAGGCCCGTTGGCAGACAAGGTCGCCTGAGGCAGAAAGAAGGTCGCCTGAGATAGCGCGCCATCGAACTGGCGGCAATGCCGACACAAGCCGCCATCTGCCTTGCCGAGCGTTCGTCAGTGGGTGATGGTGCGCGCCGGTCCGCTTCCCGGGTGAAAACATGCTGGTATCGATTCTGCTTTGGCTTGTCGCCGGCCTGTCCGTGCTGGCTCTCGTCATCGTGGCCTGTCTGGTGGCCGCTACGCTCTGGATTGCCGCCAAGGCCGAAAGGCTGGTGCCGGCCAGCGGAAACTTCGTCGAGATCGACGGCAGCCGCATCCATTATGTCGAAACGGGCGAGGGACGGCCGATCCTGTTCGTGCACGGACTTGGCGCCCAGCTTCATCAGTTCCAGCACACGCTGTTCAACCGCTTCGGCCCCGGTTGCCGGCTGATCGCGCTCGACCAGCCGGGATCGGGCTATTCGGTGCGGGCCAAAGGAGCCACCGGCCGCTTGCCTGAGCAGGCCGAGATCATAGGGCGCTTCATCGAAACGCTCGCGCTGGAAAGGCCGCTTGTGGTCGGGCATTCCCTGGGCGGCGCCGTCGCGCTGACCCTGGCCGTGGAACATCCCGGCGCGATTTCCGGCATCGCTTTGCTGGCGCCGCTGACGCATCTGGAAGCCGGCGTCCGCGAGAAAGCGGGCCTGCTCTATATCCGTTCGCGGCTTTGGCGCTGGATCATGGCCTACACCGTCGCGATACCGACAAGCCTCAGATATGCGCGGCAGACACTGGAGTTCATCTTCTCGCCCCAGGCCGTTCCCGCCGACTACATGATCGATGGCGGCGGATGGCTCGGGCTAAGGCCAAGCCATTTCCATGCGACCTCCACCGATTTCGTAGCGGTCGAACAGGATCTTGGCCGCATCGAAGAGCGCTATGGAGAGATCGCCATGCCGGCCGGGATTTTCTTCGGGACAGCCGATCGCGTCATCGCCATGCGCATACATGGGGAGCCGATGAAGGACAGGATCGAAGGCCTCGATTTCGAGGCGGTCGAAGGCCTCGGCCACATGCCGCAATTCGTCGAGCCGGACCGCGTCATCGCCTTCATCAAGCGCATTGCCGAGCGGGCATTCGCCGGCCAAGACCTCACCACAGCCTCACAACAATTTCACTGAACCATTCGGCTGATATCCGGTTTACCCCGTGTCGCACCCAAGGCGGCGGATACGGAGTAATTCAATGTACAGGAAAGTTTTTGCAGCATCCGTGCTGACGATCGGTCTTGCCACATCGGCGATGGCGCAGTCATCGGACGGCACGTATTCCAACCATCACAGCTGGTGGCCGTTCGGGAACGAGCAGTCATCGACCGTCGACCAGAGCACCACCGGCAGCATCAATGCCGACGGCAGCCAAGGCTATGGCGGCGCTACGGGGCCGTGCGCCTCCGACCCGTCAGGACCCTATGGAAATGTGAGGCCCAACGTGAACGATCAATATTGCGGCAAGTGATCAAGCCGCGGCTTCGACTAACCGGCAGGATGTACCGCCTGTTTGTTTTGACGCAATTCCCGACGGATTGCTTAGGCGAGCATCCAGGCCGGCAGCGAAAGCTGAGGGGCAAAGATCAGTCGGAAACTTCGGTCTGCGGCCGGTCGCGGCCGTCGGCCAGTTCGTCGTGCCACTTGCCTTCGGCATCCTCATATTGGATGCCGTCCGTGGCGCCGGCGATCTGCTGTTCGGCCGAGGCGATCTCGGCGGCGCGCAGCGCATCCTGGTGGGTCGGGAATGTCTCCGAGAATGTCGAACCGACCTTGTAGGCCCAGCCCCCGTCGTGCTCGACGATCTTGTAAGTCAGCTTCGCCATGAAATCCTCCGGTTCGTCCGTCCGCTCAATGCGGCCCGTTTTTCAATGCCATCTGCGCTTCAATGCAATTTGGCGTCTGGCAGCCGGTCTTCGGGAACCAGCACTTCCAATTCCTTGGCCGCTTCGATCAAAGCCCTGCGTGCATCGGCCGTCGAACGATAACCTTCCAGCACTTTGAGGCAAGTGTCGAGAGCATCACGATGGCGCGGGCCGCGATTGAGCGGCCACACCGTCATCAGACACTCTGCCGCTTCCTGGGTGCTGCGGATCTGGCGATATTTGCCGACATGGCCGAGTTCGACCACGACCGGGGTTTCAAAAGGTTTGTTATCCATGATGGCCGCAACGCAAAGCAGCCAATATGGTTGCAAAAATGGCCGTCAGCCTGCGCCCAAACGTCTCACCAACCGCAATCGTTGGTCTCAGTAACCGCAGTCGTTGCGCAGCCAGTGGGCGTTGGCCCAGCCGGTCCGTCCGCCGATTTCGACCTGGTACCAGTTGCCCCGGCGGTCGAAAATCTCGGTGTGGTCGCCGTTGAACAATTGCCCGATCATGCGCGACGACGAGTTCGGCCGTGCGCGCACGGCGAGAAACCCGCTGCCGGTATCCAGATCGTAGTGCCTGGACAGGCCGTGCACCGTGCCTTCGCAATATTGCGCGCCGACCGGAGACGACGCGGCGAACGACAGTGCGACCACCAGAGCGGCGGCTGCCGGATAGATTGCCCTTGATGCCATGGACTTTGCTCCCAACCCGGCCGCCAAGGCGGCCTACCCCCAGGGAATATTGCGGGCGGATTAAAGCGAAGCTGCGGCATCTGTCCAGCAGATGCTTTTTGGCGCATCCGTCGGCACTGCCTGTTCAGCCCCTCATCCAATGCTGCATCGTCGTCACCGAGCGGGCAAGCTGCGGCGCGGGATGGATTTTTTCGCTGAAGGTGGCGGCGGCGCGCCAGCCCCAGCGCGGATCGGCGAGGAAGGCGCGGGCCAGCGCCACCATGTCGGCGCGGCCGTCGGCGACGATCGCCTCTGCCTGCGAGGGATCGTCGATCAGGCCGACAGCCCGTGTCGGGATGCCGGCGCCCTTGCGCACCGCTTCGGCCAGATGCACCTGATAGCCGGCGCCGGTCGGCAGCTTCTGCAACGGCGAATTGCCGCCGCTCGAACAGCAGATATAGGCAACATTAAGCGCCTTCAAGGCTTTGGCCACCTCGATCGCCTCGTCGACCTCGAAGCCGCCATCGACCCAGTCCTTCACCGACAGGCGGGCGCCAAGCATCAGGTTTGGAACTGCCTTCCTCACCGATTTGGCGATCTCGATGAGGAAACGCATGCGGTTTTCCAGCGAGCCGCCCCAGCGGTCGGTGCGCTGGTTGGAAAGCGGCGACAGGAACTGGAAGATCAGATAGCCGTGCGCGGCGTGCAGCTCGAGGAAGTCGAAGCCGGCGCGCTCGGCCCGCCTCGCGGCTTGAGTGAAGCGCTCGACAAGCTGCAGGATTTCATCTTCCTCCAGCGCATGCGGCACATTCCAGCCGGTGTCATAGGCGATGGCCGAGGCTGAGACGGTCTGCCAGGGATCCTCGCCCGGCTGCAATGGGCCGCCGCCCTCCCAGGGCTTTCGGTTGGATGCCTTGCGGCCGGCATGGGCAAGCTGAATACCGAATTTCGTTTCCGGCGCGGCGACGCGCCTTGCTGCATCCAGCGTGCGCCGGGCGGCCGCCTCGTTGTCGTCGGAATAGAGGCCGAGGCAGCCATGGGTGATGCGGCCGCGCCGTTCGACGTCGGTCATCTCGACGGTGACCATGCCGGCGCCCGACATCGCCAGGTTCATCCAGTGATAGAGATGCCAGTCGCTGGCCGAGCCGTCTTCGGCGGAATACTGGCACATCGGCGCCACCGCGATACGATTCGGAAAGGTCAGGCCATCGAGGGCGATCGGCTGGAAAAGCGCTGCGGTCATCAAAAAACTCCGGAGAGGGACTGCAGCTATTTAGGCGATGGCAGTTGCCGGCACCAGACACGAGGCGGTGAAAGCTTCGCCGTTTCGGTTGCGCGCAAAACCGTTCGCGGTTACGCCATGGCGCCGACAGCTTGGAGCTCATCATGGAAGATCGTATCCGCATCCGCTCGGAGGAAGTCCTGTCCGACGACTGGGCGGTTCTGAAGAAGACCGTCCTCGATTATCGCCGGCGCGACGGGCAGTGGGAGACGCAGATTCGCCAGACCTACGACCGTGGCGACGGCGCGGTGATCCTGCCTTTCGATCCCGAGCGTCAGACGGTGCTTCTGGTGCGGCAGTTCCGCTACCCCGCCTACGTCACCGGCCACCGCGAACCGCTGATCGAGGCCTGCGCCGGCCTGCTCGACAAAAACGATCCCGAAACCGCCATCCTCAAGGAGGCCGAGGAAGAGCTCGGCTATCGCTTACAGAACATCGAGCGGCTGTTTTCCCCCTATATGAGCCCAGGCAGCGTCACCGAACGGCTGTGGTTCTTTGTGGCGCGCTATTCACCCGCCGACCGCATCTCGGCCGGCGGCGGCGCGGCCGACGAGGGCGAGGACATCGAGGTTCTGGAAATGCCTCTTGATGAAGCGCTGGCCGGCATTTCAGACGGCTGCATCATCGACGCCAAGACGATCATCCTGATCCAGCATTTGAAACTGTACCCGATGAAGGGCTAGCTCGGCGAAGCTCGACGTGCCTCACTGCTGCGGGCAGGGTGGCACGTCCACTTCGCGGATGAAGTTGCGCAGGTTGCAAGGACACCGGAATGGCGCGTGGCGCAAAGGCATGGCTGAAGCGAAACAGCGCGCGGGCATCTCTCCTGTTGCTGAACGCCGCGCTGCTTGTCCGCTACCGCCGGTTGACCCAGCGTTTCCTTGAGCGGATGCGGCATCTGCCGAATTTTGCAGCCCCGGTGACGTTCACGGAAAAGATCCACTGGCGCAAGATTTTCGATGACGATCCTCGCTTTACCGGTCTTCTCGACAAGCTCAAGTCCAAGGAAATCGTCAGGGAGCGGCTTCCCGGGCTCGCCATCCCTGAGGTGCTGTGGCAGGGCGACGATCCGCGCCAGATCCCCTTCGATGACCTAAAAATCCCCTACGCCGTCAAATGCAACCACGGTTGCGCCATGAATGTCATCGTTCGCGATCCGGCCAACGCCGACCGGGAGGTGATCATTGCCGAGATGACGGAATACCTTGGCCAAACCTATGGCGCCCGGAAGCTGGAGCGCAGCTATGCGCACATAGAGCGGCGGGTTTTCGTCGAAGCACTTGTGGGCAAGGACCAGGGCTATGACCCGGTCGACTACAAATTCTGTGTGCTGGCTGGCCGCGTCGCCTACATCGTCGTCGTCGCCTTCCGTTCCACGGTCAAGAATACCGCCCACCTGGATCGCGATTGGCGCCCGCTGAACATTGCCCAGGGCGCGATCGACTCGAGCCTGGAAATTCCCCCTCCCAAGAGCCTGGCGCGGATGATCGAGGCAGCCGAGGCGCTCGGCAGCGAGTTCGACATGGTGCGTGTCGATTTCTACGAGGAGGAGGGGGAGCCGATCTTCGGAGAATTCACGGTCTACCCACGCAGCGGCTTGCTGCAATTCGACCCGGCTGCCTTCGACCGCGAACTGGGCGCGCATTGGGATATTGGCGCGTCAGCTTACCTCAGTCGTTTGCCCAGCCGATTTGCCCGGCGATATAAGGCAACGCTGGTCGCCGCCGGCTATCTCGACGTTTGACGGCTACTGGGTGGCCTGCCACCCCGAAGCTCGAAGAGCGAAGGATGGTGCGGAGAACCCATACGATTAGAGATCGAGGGAAACTGATAGCTCAGCAGGTCAATAGCCGTGATTTCGAAGTGCTGCCTCAACTGAGCCGTAGCGGTCAATTTGCCCTGCTGGGATCAATCTTCGTGAGCCGCTGCCTGGTCTCGACCACGCGCCTTTGCGCAGATCGGATTCGGCAACACAAAGGCGAGATTCATAGCGACGCCGCAGTCTTCATGGAGCAAGTTTTCAGCGCGCTTCCTGCTGCGACTCGGCCGATTACCGCTAAGGTTACCGGCAAGCTCTCCCACGTCCGGACTGGGTCGAGATCATTTGAAGAACTCTTTCAGCTTGTTGAGTCGACTGTCGCCAGAGGCCCTCCGGTCTTCAGGACTCGGCGCCTCGCCGATCGTATCCTGCTGGATAAAGCGAGGTTCTCAGCCACCATTTTCTCGCTGAGTACCAGCGCGAACTCGGTCTGTTTGATGCGCTGCTGAGCATCAGCGAGTTGCATCGTGAAAAGATCGGTTGCCATTGTTGATCCGGGATCCGCGAGATTCATGATTGCGTAACACATGGCGGCCGAAATCGTTCCTAGTTGTCGGGCGAAACCGGTGCCGCAAAGGGCGGCTGAGTTTGAACTTCCCACCCGACCAGACGTCCGCGAGCGCCAAGGCATCGAGAGCCCAGTGATCGGAGGGCCACTACGAGCGGGCGCAACCCGACCACTTAAGTGATCAGCCTCGCTACAGCCTTGACAGGTACAGTCGCGGCCTCATCAAGGGGAGGTATCAATGGTCTCGGCGATTGGAAACCAACATCGGCAGGCAGCTGAAACTCGACCGAAACCCGCAAAGACAGAACCGGGCGAAGGATTTGCGCCAGGCAAAAGCGCAGACAGCGTAGGACATCGCGCCAAGGCAATGGCGGCGGAAAGTGGCGACACGGATTCTGGCGCCCAGGGGCGCGCCGCATCGACAATCGCCAGGATGGATATCACCGTTTTGGCTCCACAGAGCGAAGAGCCGCCTTTGGAGTAGCCCGGGCGGCCGTGCCGCTGCCTCGGTCCTTTTGCAGCACAACGCGCGCTGGCTACGCTCGGTGGACATCGTCGTCTCGAAACACTTCGGGCGTTGCACTGCCGCGAGCCGCCTTCGCTGCTGGTCGAGGGGCTGTAACCCTTGGTGAGGCCGGCATCGCCTCGCCGGTCGTTGCGAGCCCACGATCGCGCGGCCAAGCGACCTTCCCTGTGTCGGTCTCTATTTGATACTAGGGGACGGCGGTTTCATCACGGGCAATTGCAGCTGGTCAATGGTTGCGACGATGCCGGCGGCAATGGCTTCCGCCTCATGGATCAGTTCCGGACCATAGAGCCCATTGACCATCTCTTCGCTCGGCAGCACGCCAGGAGGACAGTGCTCTTCCATTGTGCGCCGGATGAGCGTCAGCGCTGCCCGGCATTGGTCGGCTTCGATCTTCATAGCCCTTCAAACATCCAATTCGTCTAAAATGTTCCGGAACTAATTTAGCAATTGCTAATTGAAGTCGCAGTTCTGAGAGTCAGTGCATGCGTCTGAAATTCATCAAGCCTATGGAACCCGAACTGGTCGACACGCCGCCGATGGGCGATGATTGGATTCATGAGATCAAATTCGATGGCTACCGCACCCAGGTCATCAAGGATGATGACGGGATTCGGCTGATCACCAAGAACGGTTATGATTGGACGGGCCGCTACATCCAACTTGCCGGTGAGGCGGAAGCGATCGAGGCGAAAGACTTCATCATCGACGGCGAGACCATTACGATCAATGAGGCTGGCCTATCCGACTTCCATGCGCATCAATCAGCCGCGACCAGCCGCAAGCCTTCGCGCGATCTGTATCTGCTAGCATTCGACCTCTTGCACCTGAACGGGCATGACTTGCGGAACACGCCGGTGGAAGACCGTCGCGAGATCCTCCGGGCGTTGATCCCGGACGGCGGTCGAATCCAGTTCAGCGAAGCGATGCCGGGCACTGGCGACGTCGTCTTTCACCTGGTCGACCAGGCTGGGCTTGAAGGTATCGTTTCAAAGCGGAAGGGCAGCAAGTATCGGTCGGGTCCGACGACGAACTGGCGCAAGATCAAGTGCTATGCCGAAAAGGAGATGGACATCGTCGGCGTGCTGCGCGAGCCCGGCAAGCCTGCCATGGTGCTGATGGCCGACAAAGGCCACTATGCCGGCGGCGCCTACGTCACCTTCAAGGCGGACAAGCGCCAGCGCCTATGGGACTGCGTGCAAGGCAAGATTGGCGGGCCGGCGCCGAAAGGGCTCAAAAGTGACAAGGCCGAATGGCTAAAGCCGGGCCTGGTCGGCCGCGTGCGGTTCCTGAAGGGCGAGGAGAAGCTTCGCCATGCCAAGCTGCTGGATTTCCGGGAGGAGACTTAGCCCGGAGGCTTGTCCCGGGGCTGTGCCGGTCCTGTCCCGTTCCACTGGATGAACTTCGCCTTCTGGCCGGTGATGGTCTCGATCGACTTCAACAGGGGTCCATGGACCTTACGTAGAGCTTGGTAGTGCTCGCCGTGGTAGGCCAGGAGCGGCCCGACGATGCTCTTGTGCAGCGCTTCGGCTGCCGCCAGGAAGCGCTCGATTTCAGCCCGGGAAAGTTGTTCCGAAGGTTTGGTTCTGGCCATTGGCGCTCTCCATTGAGGGGTCGCCGCAACGAGGACTATAATCCTACATGCCGGACTGCCTGACAAGAGGGCTCGCCGGCCTTACCCCGCAGGTAGCAGTAGGGCGACGGCGCCAAGCGCAGCCATCAGGAGCAACCACCAGCAAAGATGAGCAACGGCAGGCCCGGCGACCTCCTTTGGCACACGGGACAAACAAGAAGGTCGCCGAGCCTTACCGGCGCTGCTTTGTGAGGGAGACGACGCCGGATGAGATGAGAGTATGCGATCGTGCTAATCTCTGCGAACCATGCGAACGAAGGAAAGCCTTGTGGCACCGACGTTGAGATCAAGGTCGGCGGGGCGCTGATCGCTGCGGCAGGATTCTTCCAAAGCAGTAGTGAGTCCAGAGCGGAACATTAGCGTCGGCTAACGGTTAATTCGGCAGTGTTCCGACCGTGATTGGTACAGCGATGGTGACGTTTCATCTTGTCTATTTTTCCGGCCTCACGGCAGACCAGCTGCTAGGCAGCGCCGTTCCTATCCTGGCGTGTTTGCTGCTTTATAACGCTCTGGCTACGGACGCCTAACTGATGGGTCGGCCAGCGGCCCGGCATCCTTGGCAGCCGGCGATTGCCATCCCGATGCCAACTCCTATGACGAGGCCAAAGACAAGCTTGCCGACGAAATCAATGGCGAGGGCCGGACAGGACGCCACACGTCCAGGCAGGGCTCTCTGACGGCATTGGCGATGGCCCGTTGGCAATTCGGGGGTCCATTGTTCCCATTTCTGTTTGTCCCAAAACTGCCCGCTGCCTCACGGTGGCGAGCTTTTTCGTCATAGGGCCCTCCGCGCTGGGCAATCTGTTCCAAGAGCTTCTGTGACGCCTCTATGACGCGGCAAACCTTGGAAAAGGTTTCCGTGGCAGGACCGGGGTACGATTCTAACCAACTAGGGCTGTATATAGGCCACTAGCGCCCGACGATCCGGCTAATCATGTCGTCATCAGGTGCGCTGTCGGTGAATTCCCGTAGGAGCGCCTTCGCGTGGTCTACCCAATGCTCTTCAGCCAGGTTCAGCTCCCGAACGGATCTCCTGAAGGTCTCGCACACCACATCGAAATCGAAGGCGTCAATGCTGTAGCCTTCCTCGTCATGGTCCATCGGCCGCCTCCCCAATGGGGGAAACTGTACGGAATCGTACGAAGCAAGTGCAAGGGCATTCAAAAGCAATTGGCTGATGCCGCCCGATCGTTCCACAATGTGTTGCTAATATGCAGCACCGACTGAATCTCCGATCAGCGGCACTTGTGGTTGGTTCCAACAGCTGCACGTTGACGGCAAGATGCCAAAGCCAACGACATGCGGGCGACGAAGATGGACAAGCGACAAAACACAAGAAATGTTGAGTTGGTCGGTCTTCTGGCCGTGCCGTTGTCAGTTCTAATCACGCTGCTGATAGCTGGAATGATCCTTTGCTGAAATTTTCTAGTGGCAAAAGGCTGGGGCGGCGGGTTTTCCCCCTTTGAAAGAAGTCACAATGTCCCAATCCGTCGAACCCCCGATATTGCCAGAGGATAGCCCAGACCGTGAGGTGAACTGTGAAGTCGCATTAGAAGCCGCGTTTGCGGCCTTGGTGACTGCGTCAGAAGCGCAAGGTTGGACGCCACAGGAAACGGCTGCAACTCTTCTTAAAATCGCGACGGAGCATGCCCACCGGGTTGAGGCCGCTGCGGCCCCAGCCGGCTCCTAAGGGAGTGCCTTGGCCTGGCCGCGCGGTCGGTCGCTACCGACAGGAGTGTTGCAGCAGGTATTCCAGCAAGAGTGTTAAAACCTCTTCAGTTTTGTCCCTCTTCTCTGCCAATGCGATTTTATCAAAGCCAAGCCCCAGTGGCATCGATATGAAAAGGTCTGTGAGTTGCGGCTTACACTCGAAGAGGATTGCCCTGGCCAATAGGTGGCCGGCTCGCAAAGCTCTTTGAGACGTTGTGCAGCCACATCCTGATCTCATAATGACCGTCAAGGCCGGACGACGGGTATTTCTCATGTCCTTACGGCAGCCAATACCGAACACCAAAACACCACCGGCCGAATTGATGAAGGCTGACAGTGCTTTTGCCAACGCCGCCCGACCATCCTTAGTTGGTTGTTCTTGAGGTGTGAAAGCGGGCCCCTGTTTCCGACCGCAGGTGTCTTGAAGTCTAGGCTTAGGCTTTCCTGCATCTCGGCCTCAACTGCTGATTTAGCAGAGTTTCCCTATGAGCGACCAAGTCTTGAAAATCCAGCATGGCAGTTTCCGGCTTTGTATCCCGGCTGCCCCTGCGGCTACCTGCGTCAGCCTTTTCTATGGTAGCCAGTGAGTTCGTACAGAACGAATCCTAAGCATTTCAATTGGTGCGGACGACGGGAATCGAACCCGTACGATCAGAGATCGAGGGATTTTAAGTCCCTTGCGTCTACCAATTCCGCCACGTCCGCAGGCCAGCCCTTTTCAGACGCCAGCGAAAACCCGTCAAGCCATCTTTTGCCGAGTGTCGAACTCATGAAAGGTGGTTCGTGATTTCAAAACAATTGGTTGTCGCGAAAATCTCAGTCGCCGAGAACGCTCAGAATTTGTAGCTGAGATTGATACCGACCGCGTTCAGCTTCACATCCTGATCGCGATCGTTGAAGGGTTCCGCCACGTCATAGTGCTCGGAGCCGAAATCGTAATAGCGATATTGCGCGCCGACGATGAATTTGTCGGTCAGCGCATAGTCGACGCCGGCGCCCAAGGTCCAGCCGACATTCGTGCGTGTGCCGGCGAACGACGCGCCCGCGACTTGCGACGTTTCGATGCCGGCAAAGGCGACGCCGCCGACGCCGTAGACCAGCACGCGGTCGATGGCGAAGCCCGCTTTGGCGTTGACAGATCCGAACCACTTGATGTCCGTGCGGAACGTGCTGCCAAGGCCTGATACGGCCGTACCGTCGATGGCGGAATAACTGAGCTCCGCCTCGGCGCCGAGCACCGCCTGATCGAACTGCCACAGGCCGGCGACATGGCCGCCGACGAAACCGCCGTCAATGTCGGGCGAGATGGAAAACGGCGCGCCTTCCGTCACTGATATGTCGGACTGGCCCCAGCCGTAGCCGGCCTGCAGGCCGGCATAGTAGCCGGTCCAGTCGAAGCCTGGTTCGGTCATCGGCACCGCCATCGGGTCGGCGGCGAATGCCGGCGCGGCCAGAGCAATCAGAAATCCGGCACTGGCAATGGTCAGACAGCGCATCGAGTTCTCCGAAAAGGCGGTTAAGAAGGCGCCTTGCCGGAAGGTAATCCTATTCGCCGCAAAACGGAACCCATTGTTCAACAATCGGAAGCACCCGTTGCTGTGCTGGGGTGCTCTATTTCGGGGGCGCTATTTGGCGTCGATGAAGTCCAGCGCCGCCTGGCTATATTCGTCCGGCGCCTGCAGCATGGCGAAATGACTGGCGTTGGGCAGGATGATGAGCTTGGCGCCCGGAATGACGGAGGTCATGTATTCGGTGTGTTCGCGCTTGATCGCCTCGTCATGGTCGCCGGCAACGATCGCGGTCGGCGTGGTTATCTTGCCGAGCTGTTCCTTGGTCCAGGCCGGCTCCGACTCCCACATGTGGCTGATCTGCGCCACGAAGGCATCGTACTGGTCGGGAGTCTTCGACAGTTTCTTGTAGTCGCGTCCCGAGCGGTCGATATAGGCGGCAAAGGTCTTGTTGGTCAGCACACCCGGATCGACGCCATCGGTGGTGACGTTGGCGGCCTGCGCAAAGAGCCTTGTCAGCCGCTCCGGATGATGCAGCGCGATGTCGATGCCGATAATGCCGCCGTCGCTCCAGCCGACAAGAGCGGTCTTGTCGATCTTGAGATAGTCGAGCAGCGCAAGATAGTCCGACGCCATGAGGTCATAGCCGTAAGCTTGCTCGGTGCGGGTAGAGCGGCCATGGCCGCGGCTGTCGGCGATGATAACCTTGTGCGTCTTGGACATCGTCGCCACCTGGCTTGCCCAGATGTCGCCATGGCCAAGGCCGCCATGAATCAGGAGAATCGGATCACCGGCGCCGAAAACGGCATAGTACATCTGAATGCCGTTGACCGGCGCATACCCGCTCTGATCCTGTTTGGGCATCGCCGCCGGCTCCGGCAAGGTCTGCCAACGCTCCTCGGCGGATGCAAAGCCGGACGAGATCAGGAACAGGGTGACGAAGGCGAATGCTTTCAGGAACCGGATCATGACTTCACCTCAGGAGGTCTCGGCCTCATCATAACAAAAACCCGCCTCGCGGCGGGTCGTCGGCGCAAATCGGCACCATGGCCAGAATGGTAACATAAGTGCCGGCACAAGCCAAACTGAATGACTGCACCGTTGATGCCTGCCATCGGGGTGAGCAGGTGCGGCGCATCCGCCCGGGCGAATCTCATCGAGCGGATTTCGTCCGTGATCGCTGGCCAAAACCTTGCCCGCTTGGCACAGTCTGGCAAACAGGAGTCTTTCATGGCCAAGCAGCCGTCGGCGACGAAACCCAAACCCTGGACCGAGATGGCGACGCATCTGGTCGACGTCGCGACGGGGCGCAAGCCTGCCGATCTCGTCATTCGCAACGGCCGCTGGGTGAACGTGCACTCCGGCGAAATCATAGCCGGCACCGACATCGCCGTTGCCGGCGGCCGCTTCGCCTATTGCGGGCCGAATGCCAGCCATGCCATCGGCCAGGGCACCAAGGTGGTCGATGCCGGCGGCCGCTATCTGGTGCCCGGCCTGTGCGACGCGCACATGCATGTCGAGAGCGGCATGGTGACGGTGACCGAGTTCTGCCGCGCCGTCATCCCGCACGGCACCACCTCGATGTTCATCGATCCGCACGAGATCGCCAATGTGCTGGGTCTGCCCGGCGTGCGGCTGATGCATGACGAGGCCGTCGCCATGCCGATCAACGTCCATGTCCAGATGCCGTCCTGCGTGCCGTCCGCGCCGGGGCTGGAGCATGCCGGGGCCGAACTGACGGTCGCCGATGTCGCCGAGGCGATGACCTGGGAAAACATCATCGGGCTCGGCGAAGTCATGAATTTTCCCGGTGTCGTGGCCAACGATCCGGTCATGTCGGGCGAGATAGCCGCCACTGTGAGAGCGGGCAAGACGGTCGGCGGCCACTATGCGTCGCGCGATCTCGGCCTGCCGTTCCATGGCTATGTCGCCGGCGGGCCGGAGGACGACCATGAAGGCACGCGTGCCGAGGACGCGATCGCCCGTGTGCGCCAGGGTATGAAGGCAATGCTGCGGCTGGGCTCGGCCTGGTACGATGTGGCGTCGCAGATCAAGGCGGTGACGGAGAGCGGGCTCGACCCGCGCAACTTCATCCTGTGCACCGACGACAGCCATTCCGGCACGCTGGTGCATGAAGGCCATATGGACCGGGTGGTGCGCCACGCCATCCAACAGGGATTGAAGCCGGTGACGGCGATCCAGATGGCGACGCTGAATACCGCCCAGCATTTCAAGCTGGAGCGCGAACTGGGCTCGATCGCGCCGGGACGGCTGGCCGATCTGCTGATCGTCTCCGATCTTGCCGCCATGACCATCGACGAGGTCTATGGCCGCGGTATCAGGCTGGCCAAGGGCGGCAAGCTCGAGATCGACATTCCGGCCTACGATTACCCCAAATCGGCGAAGAACACCGTCAAGCTCGGCAAGAAGCTGAAGCCAGGCGATTTCGACATTGCGGCGCCCAAGGGCGCCAACGAGGTGCGGGTGCGGGTCATCGGCGTGATCGAAAACCAGGCGCCGACGCGGGCACTGGAGGCCGACCTGCCGGTCGAGGACGGGCTGGTCGCCATGGACCGCCGCAACGACATCTGCCAGATCGCGCTGGTCGAGCGCCACAAGGGCACAGGCGGCGTCACCAACGCCTTCGTCTCCGGCTTCGGCTATATGGGCGACTGCGCCATGGCCTCCAGCGTGGCGCATGATGCCCACCACATCATCTGCGTCGGCACCAACAAGGAAGACATGGCGCTGGCCGTCAACCGGCTGGGCGAGGTCGGCGGGGGCGTGGTGCTGTTTTCGAAGGGCAAGGAACTGGCGCTTGTCGAAATGCCGATCGCCGGACTGATGTCGGACGAGCGCGCCGAAATCGTGGCGGCCAAGGCCGAGAAACTCACCGAAGCAATGCGCAAGATGGGCTGCTCGCTCAACAACGCCTACATGCAGCACTCGCTGCTGGCGCTGGTCGTCATCCCGGAACTCAGGATTTCCGATGTCGGCCTGATCGACGTGACGACGTTCCAGAAGGTAGGTTTGTTTATCTGAGATCAGCCCCGGTGCTTGGCTCTCATCCGCCGGTGGCGATGGTCAGCACCTTGAATGGCGTGGTGATGATGATCTCGGCGACGGATCCGACTGCCTTGCCGAGGCCTCGGCCGAGATTGTCGATCTGGCCCTGCGTGGGTTCGTCCGATGCCAGGCCGGCTGGAGCGCGCAGACGGTCGCCGAGCAATTGCACCAGGAACGGGTTGTCGGCGAATTTGGCGTGGTTCAGGCGGTCGCCGCCCTTGATCTGGCTGAGGTCGGCCACAACGACGCCGTAACTGGCAATGTCGGCGGCGTTGCCGTAGTCGCCGACGCGCGGCTTGTCGCCGGATAGCAGGCTGGACAGTCTCAGAGCACGGTCGTCGGCGGAAAGCAGGATGACGAACGGCCTGTCGGGCTTGCCGTAGCGGATCATCTGCTTCTTGAAGACGTCGACATCGATATCGGGCGATGCCAGGACGACACGGCCGAGCTTGCCGTCGAGATCGCGGTCGCCGGTGATGGCGAGCTGGCGCAGCGCTTCCATCGTCACCCAGGTTCCCATCGAATGCGCGATGATGTCGATGCTCTTGACCTTTGTCTTGGCGAGCATCCTGAGCGTCGCTTCGAGGTCGTCGCGCGCGGCGTTGGCGCTGTCCTTGTCGTAGATATAGCCCGTGGTCTTGCCGCTCGAAGCCCACGAAAACAAGATCGGCGTACCCGGATATTCGGTGTCGTGGGCGATCTGCGTCAGCCGGTAGACCCCATCGTCGAAGCCGTTGTTGAAGCCGTGGACGAAGACCAGCGCGCGGTCGCCATTCATGGTGATGTTGGCACCGACGGCCTTGGCGAATTGCGAGGCGTCGCCATAGCGCACGACGTCGGTGGCGGTGAATTGCTTGGCCGGGTTCGAATTGGCCGAGCCCTTGGCGCGCTCGATGGCGCCGACCTGGTGGACCTTCGGCACGGTGACGTCGACGCGAGCGTAGCTGGTGGTCAGCGAGCGATCGCCATCGAACACCTGGCGTGGGTCCTTGGTCGCCTGCTTGCGGGTGGTGGCGACGAAGATTTCGTGGGTGGCCGCGATGTCGGAGGCAGGCACCGAAACCGTCGTCTCGTTCAACAGGTCATGGGTGTTCGGGCCGGCGCAGCCGGCGGCAGCTAGCGCGAACGCAAGGACCAGGACAGTCTTCCATCGCTCGTTCAAGCGGGCTCCCGCTGGCGCATTGGCGCCGATTTCAATGTCGTAGAGGCAGAGACCGGTCCGGTCCAGTTGAAAGTGATCGGGCCGAGCGGCATTCGCGACCTCACGCGGCGACGGTCGCCGCGAGGCGACAGCCTTATTGTCCGAGCGCGCTGATGCGGTCGGTCACCGTCTGGTCGCTGGCAAAGCCGTCATGCTCGCGCAGCCGCTGGCCGATCATCTTCACCAGTTCGGGATTGTCGGCGAACTTGGTGTGGTTGAAGCTGTCGCCTCCCTTGACCTTGGAAAGGTCGACCACGGTGACGCCATAAGCGGCGAGGTCGGCGGCATCCTTGTAGTCGCCGACGCGTGGCCGCGAGCCGGCAATCAGGCCTGAGAGCCGCAGCGCACGGTCGTCGTCGGAGAGCAGCAGGATGAACGGCTTGTCCGGCTTGCCGTAGCGGCGCATCTGGCTCTTGAAGACGTCGACGTCGATGTCGGGAGAGGCCAGCACGACATCGCCGAGCTTGCCGCCGAGATCGCGGTCGCCGGTGATGGCCATCTGGCGCAGCGTTTCCATGGTCACCCAGGTTCCGAGCGAGTGGGCGACGATGTCGATGCGCCGCGCGCCGGACTGCTGCAGCATGCGCAATGTCACCTCCAGCTGATCGCGGGCGGCGCTGGCGCTTTCCTTGTCATAGACATAGTCGGTGGTTCTGGCGCCGGATGCCCAGGAAAACAGCACCGGCGTGCCGGGATAGCCGGAATCGTGGACGATCTGGGTCAGGCGGTAGACCGCGTCGTCGAAGCCGGTGTTGTAGCCATGCACGAAGACCATGACGCGGCCGCCGCGCGCGGCAATGTCGGCATTGAGCGCACTGGAGAATTTCGGCTGCGCATCGTAGCCGACGACCTCGGAGGCCATGAAGTACTTCGCTGGGTCGTTGGACCTGCCGCGCGAGCGGCGCTCGATCTGGCCGGTCTGGTGGATGCCGGGAACGGTGACGGTGACGCGGGCGTAGTTCAGCGTCGCCGAGCGTTCGCCGTCGAAAACTTTGTTGGGATCGTCGGATTTCTTGCGTGTGGTGGCAATGAAGATCGAGTGATTGCCCGAGATTTCGGTCACCGGCGTGGACATGACGGCGCTGCCGAGCAGTTCCTCGGTTTTGCGGCCGCCGCAGCCGGCGATCAACAGGGCAAGTGCAAGAATGCAAATCGTCTTCAAACGCACGTCAAAAATTCCACTCCGGCCAAAAGGCCCATATACCCCCGCGGCACCTCCCGGACAGTGAGAGTGCGGCAGAAGTAAGTCGTGTCCAGCCGAAATGTGGTCAGCGTCGAGCCACGGTCATCGCACTGTTGCGCGAAAGCCAGAATGGCGGCAGGAACGCAGGGATGTTGGAGAAGGGCAATACCTCGGGCTTGAGCCTGATGCCGAGCACATCGCCCATGAAGGCGCGGCGCGCCTCGATGCGGCGCCATGCCTCGGGATAGCGGGCCGCGATCTCCTCGCGCAACGCCTCATCGGCAAGCGCGATACCGTCCTCGATGTTGGTGGTGAAATAGCTGGTTCCGGTCGCCGGAATGATGTCGACCTGCAGCGCCATGCCGGACCGCAGTTTGATGTCCGAGCCGGAAAACACCGGCGAATGCATCCATTCGTCGATATGGACGAGATGGCCGGGATTGAGCGAGACGCCGAAGAACGGGTCCCCTATGCGGTCATGCACGGCTTTCCAAAGCGCTCCGCCGGCAGCCCCGATGCCGATGGTCTCGTACCAGTCGACGACGGCGGCGAAATAGGGCGCGACCAGCTTGTCGATATAGTCGTCGATCTCGCGCGGCAGTTCGGCCGCGCTCTCGACCAGGAAGCCGGCGCGGGCGTTGAGCGAGCCCTGGATGCCATAGGCCATGGTGACGGGATCGCCGCGCTTGATGATGTCGAGGCGCGGGCTAGGCAAGCCGTAGGGCGCACGCCTGCCGGCGGACAGCATCGGGTGGCAGCACAGGGGCAGGCCGTTGATCCCCATCAGCCGCGCGGCCTGCAATTCGCTCATGCCGGGCTCAATATTCCCAAGCACATTGCGCAGGCCCTGCGAGGAAAAGGTCGCGGCGAATTCGAAGGACGCCAATTGGTCTGCCTCGTTGATGGCGCGTAGGCCGTCGGATGGGTTCATCAACAGGTTGGCGGCGTTGACCACCGCGCCTCTGTCGCCGGCCAGTGTGCGCAGCGTATCGGCGATGAAGGACGGCAGGTCGAGCGTCGTCTCGCCAAAGCCGCCATCGCCGGGGCCGAACGGCTTCCAGCCGATGGCGCCGATCTTCTGGCCGGCTTTCAGGCCGCAGGCGGCAAGCGTGTCGGATAGAGAGGCCGAGCGGTCGCGTGGCTGCGCCGGCAGCGAGAAGGTCTGGTAGAGGACGCGCTGGTAAGGCCCGTCGCAGATTTCGGCATAGCCCCAACCCTCATTGCCGACGAGAAGTTTTGGCTGGCTGCCGGGAACGATGACCAGCAGCGTCTCCTCGAAACGCGGATCGTAACCACTGAGATAGGCGACATTGGCCGCGTGCTCGCGGTCGCCATAGACGGCAAAGGCGTCGAGCCCGGCCTCGGCGCCGCGCGCCAGCAGAGCCTCGATGCGCGCTTCGTAGGTCCGCCGCTGAACTAGCGGCATCACTGTTGGTTCGCCGAATTCAGGAAGGTCTATGGTCTTCAGGGCGACAGCCGAAACAGGCATGAAGATGGCTCCAATGGATTCCTGCTGGCGCGTCAAAGCGGCCGCGCCGCATCGGTGGCTGCAAACGGCGAATTGTGCAATAGGCTTCGCCTTCGAACCATTCGATCCAGAGGTGACGGCGCCATGAACAGTTTCTCCTCCCGTGTCGCCACCGCCGCAGCCGCGATCCGCGAGATCTTTCCCGAAACGCCGCTGCAGGAAAACGACTATCTGTCGAAGAAGACGGGGGCTCGGGTGCTGTTGAAGCGCGAGGATCTTTCGCCGGTGCGCTCCTACAAGATCCGCGGCGCCTTCAACTTTTTCCGCAAGGCGCTTGCCGCCGGCAACGAGGCCGAGCTGTTCGTCTGCGCCTCGGCCGGCAACCATGCGCAGGGCTTTGCCTTCGTCTGCCGCCATTTCGGCAAGAAGGGCGTGGTCTTCATGCCGGTGACGACGCCGCAGCAAAAGATCGACAAGACGCGGCTGTTCGGCGGCGATTTCGTCGAGATCAGGCTGGTCGGCGACTTCTTCGACGACTGCTACCGCGCCGCCTTCGAATTCACCGAAAGTTCCGGCGCGCATATGGTGCCGCCCTTCGACCACAAGGATATTATCGAGGGGCAGGCGACGGTCGCCTATGAGATTGCCGACCAGATGCCGGGCGCGCGCATGCCCGACATCATCATGCTGCCGGTCGGCGGCGGTGGCCTGGCCGCGGGGGTGACGCACTATTTCGCCGATCAGCAACGTGACGCCCGCTACGTCTTTTGCGAACCGGCCGGTGCGCCGAGCCTGCATCAGAGCCTCGCCAGCGGCAAGCGCGTCCGGCTCGCCAATGTCGACAATTTCGTCGACGGCGCGGCGGTGGCCGAGATCGGCCGCGAGCCGTTGCGCCACCTCAAGGAGTTCGCCGCTCAGGCGGTGCGGCTGATCCCCGAGAACCGGCTCTGCGCCACCATGATCGAGATGCTCAACATCGAAGGTGTGGTGCTGGAGCCGGCCGGTGCCTTGGCGATCGACGCGTTGAAGGATTTTTCGCGCAAGGAAATCCGCGGCAAGACCATCGTCGCGGTGGTGTCGGGCGGCAATTTCGATTTCGAGCGGCTGCCCGACGTGAAGGAGCGGGCGCTGCGCTTCGAGGGGCTGAAGAAATATTTTATCATCCGCTTTCCGCAGCGGCCGGGCGCGCTGCGGGACTTCCTCGAACTGCTCGGTCCCGACGACGATATCGCCCGCTTCGAATATCTGAAGAAATCGGCACGCAATTTCGGCTCTGTGCTTATTGGCATCGAAACCAAAGACCGGCGAAACTTCGATTTGCTGAGGGCGAATTTCGAGGCCGAGGGCGTGCACTATCAGGACATCACCGACAACGAGACCCTGGCGGGGTTCATCATATGAGCGGCACTGTCTTCGTCGCGCTGTTTTCCGGCATCAATGTCGGCGGCAACCGCATCGTCAAGACGGCGGAGTTGCGGGCGTTATTCGAGGCGCTAGGTTTCACCGACGTCGCCAGCTATGTACAGAGCGGCAATGTCGTGTTCCGGGCCAGGAAGGGCGACGCCGCCACGCTGGCGAAACAAATCGAAACGGCGTTCGAGAAAAAATGGGGCTTTCACTCGCGCATCATGGTGCGCGATCTCTCCTGGTTCGAACGGTTGGTGAAGGAGAATCCTTATCCGGAAGTCGCCGGCGATCCGACCAAGCTTCACGCCTACACGCTGGAGCGCCAGCCGACGGCGGACGAGATCGCCAGGCTTGCCGAAAAATGCACCGGCCCGGAAAGCTTCGAGGTCAAGGGCGACGTGCTCTACCTCAAGGCGCCAGACGGGCTGGGCAAATCGGTGTTCGCCGGGCTGATCCCGCGCGTGCTGAAAGTGCCAGGCACCGCGCGCAACTGGCGGTCGGTGCTGGCGCTGCTGCAGATGGCGCGTTCGCTTTGAATCGCTTAAATCTGCGTTGCGGTTGCGATGCTAATTAAGTCTCGGCTAAACAGTTGTTTTTATGCAACAATTTTCGATTATCCGGCCTGGGCAGCTTAATCAATACTGCATGTCTGTGCTATGCTCTTTCCGACGCATTGGGGAGTTTCATGAAAGGTCTGCTTCTCGCATCCACTTTCCTGATTTCGGCTTGCGGCGCGGCGTTCGCCGCCGACGTGATTGAGACCGTACCGGCAGGGTTTGTCTGGTCGGGTGGCTATGTCGGCATCAACGCCGGCTATGGCTGGGGACGCGGTGACGCGGTCGACCAGACGGATTCCTTCTTCGACGAGGAGCTTGGTCAGACCCATGACGTCGATACCGACGGCTTCCTCGGCGGCGTTCAGGCCGGTTACAACTGGCAGTTCGGAGCATTTGTCTATGGCGTCGAAGCCGATCTGGGCTATCTCGGCCTCGACGGCGACAGGACTATCGTCGAAGAGCCGGACAATTTCGGATCGGCGAAACTGGGCGTCTATGGCGATCTGACGGCACGTCTGGGCTACGCCACCGACAGGCTGCTGATCTACGCCAAGGGCGGCGCGGCGGCGACTCACTACAAATTGAGTTATGGCGATACTTTCGATTTTGACGGGGTGCCCGACCTGGACAGCAGCGCATCGAGGAGCGGAGGCCGCTTTGGCTATACGATCGGTGGCGGTGTCGAATGGGCCTTCGCCGACAAATGGACCACGAAGCTGGAATACCAGTACTTCGACTTCGGCAAGGTCCGTTTGACAGATATCGAGGGCAACGACGCAAAGGTGAAGATCGACGCCCATACGATCAAGATCGGCCTGAACTACAAGTTCTGAGCGATCCGTCGTTCCGACGGTTCAGATGGCGTCGCAACCAAGTGACGCCATAACGTTGTCCGGGGCTGGCAGCTTCCGGCGTTCGGCGTTGCGGCTGACAGCAGATCAGGTCGCCGGAGCCTGCTTCCACTCGAAAGTCAGTTCCTCGCGGAAGGCAAAGCGCTTGATGTGATCGGCAACGACGCTCTCCATGCGCTCCAGCGATCCGCTTTCATCCGTCGACACCGTGATATGCAGCGCTGCCGCATCGGCATCGAGAACCGTGCGGCCGAGCGACAGATCGATGGTGCCGTGGTTCGGATCGAACTCGACGGGAAATTTGTGCGCCCAGTGCTTGCACAACTGCTGCAAATAGCGGCTGGCATACGCGGTGGTGACATCGGCACGGCTGGTCGGCATGAACGAATTCTCCTGGATGAGGCACTGGCTTTGCTTGGCTGGCGCGACAGGCAGGTAAATAGGTGCCGTTGGTCGAAATGGCAAAGGCGGCCGGCTTGTCGGCGCGGCCGCCTCGCTCAAGATGGCGTGATCGCTACCAGGTGCCGGTGTTCGGCATCGATGCCCACGGCTCGGCCTTGGGTTTGGCCGGGCCCTTCTGCAGCAGTTCGAAGGAGATGCCGTCCGGCGACTTGACGAAGGCCATGTTGCCGTCGCGCGGCGGCCGGTTGATGACGACGCCATTGTCCATCAGATGCTGACATGTGGCGTAGATGTCGTCGACCTCATAGGCGAGATGGCCGAAATTGCGGCCGCCCTTGTACTCCTCCGGATCCCAATTGTAGGTCAGTTCGATCAGCGGCGCCTTCTCAGTGATGCCGCTTTCTACATCCTCGGAGGCGGCGAGGAAGATCAGCGTGAAGCGGCCCTGCTCGTTTTCGTAGCGGCGCACTTCCTGAAGGCCGAGCTTGTTGCAGTAGAAATCGAGCGAGACATCGACGTCGGCGACACGGACCATTGTGTGGAGGTAGCGCATGGGATTTCCTCGGGGATGTTTGGGTTGCGAGGCAACATAAGGTCCACCCCGCCGAAGGGCAACGAGCATCGGACTGGAAAAGTGGTCACCGGTTTTGGAAAAATCAGATTGCTCTGACAAAAGCGCCGGACACAAGTGGTTGCCGATTTCGGCAAAATCCGATGCAAATTGCCGACCGGTTGACCGCCTTGATGGATCGCCGTTGCAGTCGGCAGCGACGCCGGCAAACAACAAGTCAGCTATTCCTGTATTCAACCGTGAAAAAAGGCACGGCAGGTCTTGCACACCCCGGAAGCGGCGGTGTTAATCTAATGTCAAGAATCACTTGCGGTTTTCTTGAAAAAAGGGGGCGTTCTTATGGGGGATAAGGCCTCTTTCACGAGGCGGGATGAGAACCTTGACGACGCCCTGAAGCGCGACAGTGGCGGCGATACCGCCGACCTTGTCGAAATCGCCGGCGCCATCAAATGGTTCGACGTGGCCAAGGGCTACGGTTTCATACTACCCGATGACGGTTCTTCGGGCGACATCCTCCTCCATGTCACCTGCCTTCGAAAGGACGGTTTTCAGACTGCATTGGAGGGCGCGCGTGTCGTGTGCCTTGTCAAGCACGGCGACCGTGGTTTGCAGGCGTTCCGGGTGCTGTCCATGGACACCGCCACCGCGGTCCATCCGGCCGAGATGCAGGAACAGCGCACCCATGTGGCGGTGACGCCGGAAAGCGGGCTCGAGCGGGCGCTGGTTAAGTGGTTCAACCGCACCAAGGGCTTCGGCTTTCTGACGCGCGGCGAGGGCACCGAGGATATCTTCGTCCATATGGAGACGCTGCGCCGCTATGGCATCACCGAGCTCAGGCCCGGACAGGTCGTGCTGGTGCGTTTCGGACGCGGTGACAAGGGCCTCATGGCTGCCGAGATTCACCCCGATATGGGCACCTTGCCGGTCGCGCATTAGGACGCGAGCCCTCCTGAGGAAATCAGGACGGCTCTTTCTTGGTTTCACCACGATCTTATCCGAATACCTGAGACCACTTTTAGGGATCATGGTCTTTGGTCGAGGATTTCCAATGGCGTACAGGAACTGGCTGACAGCGGGCGCGCTCTGCGTCATCGTTGCGGTAGCCGCAGGCGCTTACTTCTATTCCGGGCAGCCGACCGCATCCCAGCAGACGATCGCCGACGGTCAGGCGATGATCCTTCCCGTCGATCCGACACCCTTGGTCGTGGCGACGAAAGGGGGCAATAAATCCTTTTCCATCGAAGTCGCCGACACCGACTCGGAACGCGAGGCCGGCCTGATGTATCGCCAGGATATGGCCGACAATCATGGCATGCTGTTCGTCTTCGAGATGCAGAAGCAGGTCGGCTTCTGGATGCACAACACGCCGATGCCGCTCGACCTGATCTTTGTTGGACAGGACGGCAAGGTCCGGGCCGTCAAACACGGCACTCCATTGTCCGATGCAGTCATCTCGCCGGGTGTGCCAGTGCGCTTCGTGCTGGAGCTCAAGGCTGGCACCGCCGCCAAAAACGGCATCGACTATGGCGATCTGCTGCGCCATCCGGCCGTCGGCACGGTGTCCGGCCCCGGCATGCCGCCATCGGACAAGGGCAACGCGCCCACGCCCGGCGCCGGCTGAGCCGCTCCCGATGCAATTCTTCTCCCATGACGGGTTCGACTTCGCCTTCCTCGACCGCCGGCCGGCGTTGGGGGCGGGCGATCCGGTGCTGATGATCCACGGCTTTGCCTCCAGCCACTATGTCAACTGGGTATCGCCCGGCTGGTTCAAGACGCTGAACGATGCCGGCTATCGCGCCATCGCGTTCGACAATCGCGGCCACGGCTCGTCGTCGAAAAGCTATGACGAGGCCGACTACACCCCGGCCAAGATGGGCTCGGACGCGGCGGCCCTGCTCGACCATCTTGGCATCGGCCGCGCGCATGTCATGGGCTATTCGATGGGCGCGCGCATCGCGGCGTTCCTGGCACTGTCGGATCCCGACAAGGTGGCGACGCTTGTCTTCGGCGGGCTCGGGATCGGCATGGTCGACGGCGTCGGCGACTGGGATCCGATCGCCGAGGCGCTGCTGGCCAACGATCCGGCCGCCACCAGCCATCCGCGCGGTCGCTCGTTTCGCGCCTTTGCCGATCAGACGCGCAGCGACCGCCGCGCGCTGGCCGCCTGCATCGCCACGTCGCGCGAACTGCTCAGCGAAGACGACATGACGCGCATCGCCCAACCAACGCTGATTGCGGTCGGGACGACAGACGATATCGGCGGCTCGCCCGACGAGCTCGCCGCGCTGATGCCGAACGCCAAGGTGTTTCACATAGATGGCCGCGACCATATGCTGGCTGTGGGCGACAAGACCTTCAAGCAGCGGGTTTTGGAGTTTTATGCCGAAAATCCGCTTTAACCGGTAAGCGATTTTCGGGCGATATGAATTGGGCGGCCGGCGAGGGGTGGCAAACAATGGCACAATGGGGAAGACGCGCCGACGCTCTGCCGGGCGCCGTCGTGACAAGCAAGTTCGGCAAGCGTTCCGTCATCCTGGCGCTGCTCGCCTTCGGTGCCGGTGTGATAGCGCTGACCACAATGGTGGCGCTTCCGACCCACGCATCCGAGCGTGCCCAGAACATCGCCACGGGTTTCTTCATGGCGGTTTTCCTGCTGGCAGGGCCGTTGGCGCATATTGCCGGATTGATTTTCGGGCTGATGGCGCTGGTGCGTTCGAACGATAGCCGCGTGCTTGGGGTCGTCGGCATCCTGCTCAACGGCGGCTCCTTGGCGGTTGGCTTCCTGCTGCTTGTGGCAATGGCATCGACGATAGGCGCTTTCACCTGATCGGGGACGAGTAATGGCCGGATGGGGAAGAAGCACGATAGCAATGCCCGGCGTGGCGGGGCGGAGCAGCTTGGGCAAACGCTCGGTGATCCTGGCCCTGCTGGCGTTCGCAATGGATTTTGCGGCGGTGGTCACGCTGGCGTTGATGCCAGGCGAGGCGTCGCTGGCCGCTCAAAACGTCCTCGGCGGGGTTTTTCTGGTGGTGTTTCTCGTTGCGGCGCCGCTGGCGCACATCACCGGCGTGGTTTTTGGCTTGATGGCACTGGGACGTTCAAACGACAATCGTGTCCTCGGCATCGTCGGTATCATCCTCAACGAGCTGTCGTTGGTGATCGGCCTGTTCTTTGTTTGGGCGGCCACCAAGTCCGTTGGCGCCTTCAGGTGATCGATCTTCGTCTAGCTTGCAGCCGGAGGCGGTGCCGCTTTGGTTGACCTTCTCGTCACCTATATGGACATGCGCGAACCGAATTCGGCGCCGGCTTTCGACTGCCCGCTATCGGGCGCCACGGTGGCGCGTGAAACACTTGATGTGGCCGACTATATCAGCCTCTACCACGCGGTCGGCGAGCCCGTGCAATGGGACCAGCGGCTGCGCATGCCGGCGGAAGACCTCGAGCGCCTGCTGGCGCTGCCCTCGACACATATCCACGTGCTGCGCCTCGAGGGCGTGGCCGCTGGCCTGTGCGAATTCAACGGCGTCGGCCAGCCTGAGGTCGAGCTGGTTCATTTCGGGCTGATCCCCGTCTTCCACCGCCGCAGGCTTGGGCCATTCCTGCTCGACCAGGCGCTTCGCGCCGTCTGGTTGCATGCGCCGCAAAGGGTCTGGCTTCACACCGACACCTTCGATCACCCTGGCGCGCAAGCGGTTTACCGGCGCGCCGGTTTCAAAGCCTATGCGCAGCGCATGGAGACATTTCCGGATTAGGATTTGAGCGTTGCTAGAGACCGCGCCAGGTTTTGCCTGGCCTGGGGCTCGAACCTGTGGCGGAATTCCTGCGTGTGAAAAATATGCTGGCGCGCGAGGAAAGTCTTGAGAATCGCGCCGCGGCCGGCGCGCCACATAGGCTCCTCGACCCAGCCATATTCGCGTCGGACCGCTTGTTCATAGGCGTCGAAAGCGTCGGCTGACGCACCCAGTATCGCCAGGTCCATGTCGAGGAAAAGCGCTGCGTCGCGGAGGGCGTTCTCATCGGCAAGGCCCCGTGGTTGAAGGCTGGGCAGTTCATGCGTGGCAGTGGCGACGATCATCGCCGCGATGCGGCCGAGGCGCTCCGGATCGGTGCGGGCGGCAAGTTTGTCCTGCGCAAGTGCTGCACTCCTGGCCTCGTTGTCCTTGGCGCGGCTGTCATATATGGCGTCATGGAACCAGATTGCGGCTTCGACGGCGCCGGAATCATGCAGCGATGCTCGATATTCGTCCGCCAGCGCCAGCAACGCCTCGATATGGGCGAGGTTGTGATAGTGGCGATCCGGAGCTTGATAGAGCGCGGAGAGCGCGCGTTTCAGCGGAGCGTCGATCAAGGGTTCGTTTTCCATGGCGGCTTGAATTTCCGTGAACCAAATCCATTTCACCGAGCACTAAGGAAAATTGAGTTCAATCGTGCTATGATCTGGCTTATATGTGCCGCCGGAGAATAGGCAAGCGGCCAGGACGCAGGACAAGACGTCGATGAACAGCATCAGCATTTCTCGCCCCACAATGGTCCAGCCGGTCGATCCGATCTGGCGTTCGGTCCGCGACGAGGCGATGGAAGCGGTCAACCGCGACCCGCTTCTGGCGGCGTTCCTCTATTCGACCATCCTCAACCAGGAGAGCCTGGAGGAAGCTGTCATCCATCGGCTCGCCGAGCGGCTCGCGCATCAGGACATCGGCTCCGACCTCATCCGCCAGACGTTCAAGTCGATGCTGGCCGACGACAAGGAATGGTCGTCGATCGTGCGTGTCGACATCCAGGCCTATTACGACCGCGATCCGGCCTGCGACCGCTTCATCATGCCGGTGCTCTATTTCAAGGGTTTCCATGCGATCCAGACGCACAGGCTGGCACATTGGCTGTGGAATCAGGGCCGCAAGGATTTCGCGCTCTATCTGCAGAGCCGCTCGTCCTCGGTGTTCCAGACCGACATCAACCCGGCCGCCCGCATCGGCAAGGGCATCTTCATCGACCACGCCACCGGCCTCGTCGTGGGCGAGACGGCGGTGATCGAGGACGATGTGTCGATCCTGCACGGCGTGACGCTGGGCGGCACGGGCAAGGCCGGCGGCGACCGCCACCCCAAGATCCGTTACGGCGTACTGATCGGCGCCGGCGCCAAGATTCTCGGCAATATCGAGATCGGCCATTGTTCGAAGATCGCGGCAGGCTCGGTCGTGCTGTCGCCGGTGCCGCACAACAAGACGGTTGCCGGCGTACCGGCCCGCGTCGTCGGCGAGACCGGCTGCGACCAGCCTTCGCGCCAGATGGACCAGCTTTTGCCGTCGCAATCGATGGACCAGGTCGTCAGCTTCGACATCTGATTTGCAACACCCGGCGCGCCGGACTGAAGTCCGGTTGCCGGCGCCGTTGCCTCTGAAGCATGATGCCGAAAAGTGTGAGGCGGTTTTCGGACGACATCATGCTCTACCTCCTTGATTTAGAGGCGGATTTGGATTCGACCTGAAATCATCCGGCCCCAGGGTTCGCGTTCTATCCAGCCGGCTTGCCTTTACATCGCCATTGTCGACGTGCCAGAAGCGCGTTCCAACGAGCAAGCCCGACGATCGGAGAAGACTTTTGAAGCCGGACGAAATCAGAAAGCTGGACGCCTATTTCAAGCGCGTCTTCCAGAATCCCAAACTCGAGGTGAAGGCGCGGCCGCGCAAGGAAGATTCGGCCGAGGTCTATGTCGGCGACGAGTTCCTCGGCATCGTCTTCAAGGACGAGGACGACGGCGACTATAATTTCTCGATGGCGATCCTCGACATCGATCTGGCCTGATCGCGGAACTGGGGATCGGAGTTGCCTATCTCCAACGAAGTGGGGAGATGAAGAGCAAGCCTCGGCGATCCTTCCCACCCCCCTCTGTCCTGCCGGACATCTCCCCCGCAAGGGGGGAGATCGGCAGTTCCTCGGCTCTTCTTCTGCAACCTCGATAATTGGCGAAAGTAGTGATGGGGGCGTAATCTCCCCCCTTGCGGGGGAGATGTCCGGCAGGACAGAGGGGGGTGCTGTCCCGCCAACGTTCGTAACTTCTGCGCCGCTTCGCTTCGCCCGAACAGAGGCAGGCTAGCGCCCCGTCTTCAGGACGCGCGTGGCCTCGGCGACGATAGCGGCGTCAAGCGCCGGCCAGTTGCCCAGCAACTCCCGGGGAAAGCGGTAGGTCAGGCTGAGGCTGTCGCCGACCTGGATGTCGCGCTCGCAGGGCGCCAGCGATTCCTCGGCGCTCGGTCCGCTCAGGCAGCGGGCGACGAACGGGTCCTTGCCGGCCCGGCCGGCGACCGCGAGCACCTCGTTGAGATAGCCTGATTTTTCCGTAAAACCGTAAATCGTCGTGCCGCCGGGGCCGGGCGCGCCGGGCTGGCTTATGAGCGCGCTATAGATCGGCACGAAACGGCCGCTCATGTCGCGCGACATCATCTGCGGTTCGAACGACAGGAAGATGATGTTCTTGGCCGTGCCCGTGTGGTTGAAATCCTCGCGTGCGGCTTCGCTGTAGCCGTCCATCTGGGGATAGCGCAGATAAAGGTCGAGGCGCGAAGCGATGCCGTCGCGCCGCGCCTGCAGGAAGCGGATGGCGTTGGCCGGCACGGCAATGACATTGTTGCCAATCACCACCCTGTGGACTGTGGTGTCGTCGGTGTAGCCGGCCATGGCGATCGAGCGGCCGAACCATTTTCCGCCAAGGCTGATCGCCAGCGACAGCAGCGCCAGTGCGGCAAAGGCATAGAACACCCGCTTCATCAGCACGGAATCGACGACGTTGAACCCTTCGGCGGTCGCTGCCTGCTTCATCGCAATCCCCATCGTCGCCGCCGTCTGTCCCTGGGCGGCACACATGCCGTGGCACGGCTCTTGCTGCGCTGGACGCGACTGTGCGATCTCATGGTAAACGGAAGGTAAAGATGAGCCTGCTGCTGCCCGTTCTCTTCGCTTCTGCCGTCGGCCTCACTGCCTGCGGGCTTACCGGGTCCGTGATGGAACTGGCGGCGGGCCGCCGGCTTGCCTTTGCCGAGCCTTATGTGTCGCCGGCGTACATCCTGCGCTCGCTGGCCGCGACCGCTTGCGCCGGTCCGTTCATGCTCGCCAACGATGCGCTCGATGCGCGGCGCGAAGGCCGTATTTCGATGCTGATGCTGGTGTCCTGCGGCTGCACGGTGATCGCCTGGGCGCTGGCGCTGGGCATCGTGCTGATCGCCATTGCCTCCTGGGGCATTGGCTCTCCTGGTGCGCTTCAGCTTTCGGTGGAATCGCTGGCGCGGTATTTGCCTTGAGGCAATTGCGGGGGAAAACCGGCACGCGGTTTTCCTCGGATTGTTCTAGGGTTTGTCCCGGCCTGCGACGAATCGGAGACTGCAAATGCCGACCTATGCAATCGACGGAAAAGCGCCCCGCTTCGAGGATGCCGGCAGCAACTGGATTGCGCCCGATGCGACCTTGATCGGCGACATCAGCGTCGGCCGCAATGCCGGCTTCTGGTTTGGCGCAGTCATCCGCGGCGACAACGAGGCGATCGTCGTCGGTGCCGACAGCAATGTCCAGGAACACACGGTGATGCACACCGATCCCGGTTTTCCCCTGAGGATCGGGCAGGGCTGCACGATCGGCCACCGCGCCTTGCTGCATGGCTGCACGATCGGCGACAACAGCCTGATCGGCATGGGCGCCATCGTGCTCAACGGCGCCAGGATCGGCAGGAATTGCCTGGTCGGCGCCGGCGCACTGGTCACCGAAGGCAAGGAGTTCCCCGACAATTGCCTGATCGTCGGCTCCCCCGCGCGGGTGATCAGGACGCTGGACGATGCCGCGGTCGCCAAGCTGCGCGCCTCGGCCGCGCAATATGTCGCCAACGGCAAGCGCTTCAAGGCCGGGCTGAAAGAGGCCTGAACTCTATTCCTGTTTGACGATGATCTTTTCCGAACGGCAGGTCAGCGCAGAAAAAATCGTTTCTCGCTTTCGCTGACGCGGTCCTCCGGTTCGGGATCATGGTCCAGAAATGGTGGAGCCGGCCCGGGGACGGGGCCGGCTCCTTAAAACCCGGTCGTTGGGGACGGGGAGGGTGGGGACTCGACCGGGCTTTCTCGTTAGGCACGTCGCATTATTCGATGTGCTTGACCTCTGTGATGGCGTCCTAGCGGACGCTGGCAACCGCGTCGGCGCGACCGTCGTTGATCGTCACCCACACGCCGGAATTCTGGTCGGACTGGCGCTTCAGGTATGTATAGTCGGTGTCGGTCCAGGACAGCACCTTGGACTCCAGATTGTCGAGGATGAACTCGCCGAGGCTGGTGCGCACGGTCAGCACCGCGTGGCCGTCGCCATTTTGTTGGCGCGCCACGGTCATCAAGAGATTGCCGGCGGGAACGCCGAGCGCCATCAATTCGCGGCGCTTCTCCAGCGCATAGTCCTCGCAGTCGCCGAAGCCGCTGTCGGGATAGGACCAGACCTCTTCCTTACCCCAAATTTCCATATCGGTGCGCGGCACGATCCGGGTGTTGACCGAATTGTTGACGTCGACGATCGCCGCCCACAGCTTGCGGGTCAGTTCGACCGGTGCCTGCTTCGGCGTGCGCTGAGCGCACTCCTGCGGCAGCTTCTGGCAGAATTCGTAGTGACCGACCGGCTGTGTCGTGCGGCCGCCAGTGTGCATGTAGGCCGGTCCTGCTGCTTGCGCCGTTCCCCAAGCGGAAAGCTGCATCGCCATTGCCAAGAGCAACAGCTTGCCCCAAATCTTCGCCATTGGTCAGTCTCCCCGTTTGAGGAGACAATGACAGCGCTGGATTTATTTGACGCAAAAACCCGAAGTAGACATTGAGTAAAAGCTCAATAGAATACGCGTAAAATTTGACCTATTTTAATATAAAATCGTTCAGGTCTCGGCGTAAAACCGCGGTGTCGGGGCGCGGATTTCCGGGTGGAGCCGTGGATTTGCTGCGTGCCGCTACAAGCTGGAGAGGCAGGCGGAACGCCGGCAACAAAAAACCGGCCGCGCAGGGCCGGTTCGTTTTTGCTGCCTGTTGCCGATCGTTCAGGCGCGCGGGGCGTTGAACTCGGAATCGAGCGTTTCCGGGCGCTGGATGACGGCGAATTCGATGGCGACGCCATCCTCGAAATGACGCACCACCTGGCCACGCATGGTGCCCAGCATGACCTGGATGCCGAGCGCCGGCTTGACGTCGATCTCGACCGCCGCGCCCGACAGCGACAGGTCGATGATGCGGCACTGATACTGGCGCCCGTCGGTGAGTTGCAGGACGCTTGTCGGGTTGCGCGGCGCCACGCGTTCGTGGCGACGGTCTTCCGGCAGGTCGAGTTCATGCTTGTTGGCGAGCCAGGTCAACTGCGCGGCAAGCTTGTC
This sequence comes from Mesorhizobium sp. P160187, assembly GCF_057766425.1. Classification (NCBI taxonomy): domain Bacteria; kingdom Pseudomonadati; phylum Pseudomonadota; class Alphaproteobacteria; order Hyphomicrobiales; family Phyllobacteriaceae; genus Mesorhizobium; species Mesorhizobium sp. P160187. The sequence continues at coordinate 635,212 of NZ_JBYMDX010000004.1, read as the reverse complement.
CTTCTTGCGATCCGAGGCAATGACGGTCATGGCGAAGCCGTCCTGCGAGGTGCGCGTCACCACGCCCTCGATGCGGCCGATATGATCGATATAGGCAATGATTTTTTCGCCCGGCATGCCGACGCGCTCGGTGCGCAACGCGACATTGCCCGGCGACATGTCGACGACCTGGCAAGGGTGCTCGGTGCGGTCCTCCAGCATGAAGCGCCCGTAGATCTTGACCCGGACGCGCTGAAAGTTACGCCTTTCGGCGCGGGACGGTGCGTATTCGACCGCCGCTGACCTCATGACTGCCTACACCCCGTTGGCATTCCCGCGTCGTGCGTGGAATCTCGGCAAAAACTACAGCCAAGCAGGTTAACAAAGGGGAAAAGTGGGCCCCCGATAGTTAAGATTAGCGCCGGCTTGGAGACTATTGCTCGCGCCCGCCGTCGAACACGACGAGGTGGCGGATACGGCGCGACCGACCGAGCGCCGAGATGGTCTCCGGCGCTTCGAGTTCGGGAGCCAACGACGGAACGGATATTTCCGGCCGGTTTTTCAGGAACATCGGGTCCTTGTCGGGATCGATGACGCGGATGGCATCGATCAGCGCATCGGTGATCGGGTCGGCGCCCAGCCAGAACGGCTTTTCCACGGCGCTGATGACGCCGAGGCAGCGCGGGTTCTCGACGCCGCCATCGAGCGGCAGCGCAAGCAGTTCGAAGTGGTTGGAACGGCCGTTGCGGCTGAATCCCTCATAAGTGATCGACACCACGGATTTCTGCTCGAAAACGCCGTGAATGAGGCGCGACACCAGCCGCTGGTCCTTCTCACGCCATAGCGAGGGGAACGAAAACCCCTTGAGCTCGCGGCCGTAGCCGGCGCAAAGCCTGGTGCCGGCAAGCCGGAACACCGCTTCGCCGCGCGTATCCCTTTCCAGGATGAAGGTGTCGGCCAAAAGCGCCTTGATGTCGGCCGGTTCGACCTCCGAACGCTTTGGGGCAGGACGTCCACCACGCAGGCGATTCCAATAATGGAACAGCGCGATTGATCCGTTCTGGTTCATGCTATGAAACTCCGCGCATTCTGCCGTCTGATGGTCCCATCGGTGAACAGAAAGGGCGCCCTCCGATGACCTACATGCGTTCCGGAGCAGGATGCGTGCCAGCGTCGTTAAGACTTGTTCACGGGTCGGGGACGTTAAGGTTAACAAATGGTTTACGTTGCGCGCACAGGCTCGCCATGGCACACCAAAACCACTCCAGAAGCGGTCGTTTCGCGACGACCAACAGCACTTCGGTCAATAGTTTTAGGGGAGCAGGGGGCTCGACCAGCCGTTCAAGGGAAACCTTGGACGGCTTCTTTTTGATTCGCGGTTTGTGATTCGCGCTTTGTGATTCGTAGTTTGTGATTTGTCCGGGCATGGCCTAGATGCTCGCGACACGCAAATCCCTGGATCAGAGCATATGAGCGAACCGGCCGGCCCCTTGGAGACCGAACAGACCGAGGAGGCGCCGCCGCCGCGCCGCGAGCCGGTGTTCAACCTGCCACCGGCGGTGCTGGCGGTGATCGGCATCTGCGTTGCCGTCTTCCTGCTGCAGCAATATGTGCTGACCGAAGAGCAGCAGATAACATTGCTCACCGACGGCGCCTTCATTCCGGTCCTCTACACCGGCCAATACGGTTTCGACTGGTTCCTCTTCACCCGTCCTTTCACCTATGCCTTCATGCATGGTGGCGTTGCCCACATTGCCATCAACATGGTTGCGCTGGCCGCCTTCGGGTCGCCGCTGGCCAACCGTCTCGGCTGGTTCTGGTTCGCCTTGTTTTTCGCCGCCACCGGGCTGGCCGCGGTGGTGCTGTTCTGGGCGGTCCATCCATATGGCGAAGCACCGCTGGTCGGCGCTTCCGGGGCGATATCGGGCATGATGGGTGCGGCGGCTCGCTTCGGGTTCCGTACCGACCGCTCCTCCGGCAGGGCGGCATTTGCCGGTCCCGTGCTGCCGATCGCAATCGTTTTGCGCATGCGCGGCGTCGTCAATTTTCTCGGCGCCTGGATGGTCATCAATCTCGCCACCGGCCTTTACGGTCTCGGGCTCGGAGAACCCGGCCAGATCGCCTGGGAAGCGCACATTGGCGGCCTCGTCGCCGGCTTCTTCGGGTTGCGCTGGTTCGACCGGCGCTGGCGGGCGCCTGAATGGGAGATCCCCGACGACCAGCGCACCCCCGACTAGCGCACTCTATTGGGGCACCCCACTGGCCCACCCCACTGGCACACTTGAAAAGCAACCGATCACGGCGCACGATGTTCACTCTTATGTGAAGCCGGTCAGGGCGGGAGCTGGCTAGCCAAGCAGGAGGAGGAGGACGCCATGACGGTTAAGGCAATTCTCGAGAGAAAAGGCCATGACGTGTTCACGCTCGGGCCGAATGTAAAGCTCAGCGAAGCCATTCGAATCCTGGCCGACCACAAGATCGGTGCACTGGTCATCACCAATGGCGATCGCAAGATCGTCGGCATCCTTTCCGAGCGTGACATCGTGCGGGTCGTTGCCAGGGAAGGCGCTGCCGCACTTGATATAACGGTACGCTCGGCGATGACGCCGAAAGTGAAGATCTGCAACGAGAACCACACGGTCAACGAGGTGATGGAGATCATGACCAAAGGCCGTTTCCGCCATCTGCCGGTGGAAAAGGATGGGCTGCTCGACGGCATCGTGTCGATCGGCGACGTGGTCAAGCGCCGCATCGAGGATGTCGAGCGCGAGGCCGACGAAATCAGGGCCTATATCGCAACGGCCTGACCTGACGAAAGGACCGCCGACCGGAATACCGGCCGGCGGCGTTCATTCTATCGGTGCCGAGCGGCCGAAAGCGGCTGAAAAGCCAGCCCGCTGCTCTGCGCTGCTTTGGGCGCTTGTCTCGCGAAGCGGTTTGCACTAGCGAAGACCGATTACCCAAATTCGCGAAAATCGCAGTTTTCGCGAGCCAAAAGCGCAGGCCACCATGACCCTTATCGATACCCGCACGCCCGACGCCAAACGTTTTATCCCCGGCGCCACCGGCGATTGGGAGGTCATCATCGGCCTCGAGGTTCATGCGCAGGTGACCTCGGAAGCAAAGCTGTTTTCCGGGGCGTCGACGACTTTCGGCGCGGCGCCCAATGCCAATGTCAGTCTGGTCGACGCGGCCATGCCCGGCATGCTGCCGGTCATCAATGAGGAATGCGTCAAGCAGGCGATCCGCACCGGCCTCGGATTGAAGGCGCAGATCAACCACAAGTCGGTGTTCGACCGGAAAAACTATTTCTATCCCGACCTGCCGCAGGGTTACCAGATATCGCAGTTCAAGCAGCCGATCGTCGGCGAAGGCACGATCGTCATTTCGGTCGGTCCCGACCGGCAGGGCGAGTTCGAGGACATCGAGATCGGCATCGAGCGCCTGCACCTGGAGCAGGACGCCGGCAAGTCGATGCACGACCAGCATCCGACCATGTCCTATGTCGATCTCAACCGCTCCGGCGTGGCGCTGATGGAGATTGTCTCCAAGCCGGACATGCGCTCCGCCGACGAGGCCAAGGCGTATGTCACCAAGCTGCGCACCATCGTGCGCTATCTCGGCACTTGCGACGGCAACATGGACGAAGGCTCGATGCGCGCCGACGTCAACGTCTCCGTTCGCAGGCCCGGCGGCGAATTCGGTACGCGCTGTGAGATCAAGAACGTCAACTCGATCCGCTTCATCGGCCAGGCCATCGAGTTCGAGGCGCGCCGCCAGATCGCCATCCTCGAGGATGGCGGCAAGATCGATCAGGAAACCAGGCTGTTCGACGCCGTCAAAGGCGAGACGCGCTCGATGCGCAGCAAGGAAGAGGCGCATGACTACCGCTACTTCCCCGATCCCGACCTTTTGCCGCTGGAGTTCGACCAGGCCTATGTCGACGCGCTGGCCAAGGAGTTGCCGGAACTGCCCGACGACAAGAAGGCGCGCCTGATCTCCTCACTTGGCCTGTCGACATACGACGCCTCGATCCTGGTGTCGGAAAAGCCGATCGCCGACTATTTCGAGCAGGTGGCCTCGGGCCGCGACGGCAAGCTTGCCGCCAACTGGGTCATCAATGACCTGCTCGGCCAGCTTAACAAGGCCGGCAAGGGCATTGAAAATGCTCCTGTAACACCGGAGCAGCTCGGTGCCGTGATCGACCTGATCAAGGAAGGCACCATCTCCGGCAAGATCGCCAAGGATCTGTTCGAGATCGTCTGGAACGAGGGCGGCGATCCGCGCCAGTTGGTCGAAAGCCGCGGCATGAAGCAGGTCACCGACACCGGCGCCATCGAGAAAGCGGTCGACGAGGTGATCGCCGCCAACCCCGACAAGGTCGAGCAGGCTCGCGCCAAGCCGACCATGGCCGGCTGGTTCGTCGGCCAGGTGATGAAAGCCACCGGCGGCAAGGCCAACCCGCAGGCGGTCAACGATCTGGTCAAGGCCAAGCTCGGTATCGAATAGAACAATGTTCGTCCGCACCGCCAGCGAACGTGACCTTGCCGCCGTCCGCGCGCTGCTGGTCGAAACCTGGCACGCAACCTACGACACGATCTATGGCGCCCAGCGGGTGACCGAAATTACCGACGACTGGCATTCGATCGCCTCGCTCAAGGCGCGGCTGACAAGGCCGAACTCGGAATTCCTGGTCGCCGATGACGGCAAGCGTATCGGCGGCATGGCTTTTGCCGCCGCAACGACGGATGCGAAGATCGTGCTGCTGAACCAGCTCTATGTACTGCCGGCCTGCCAGCGGCAAGGCATCGGCCAGGCCTTGCTGGACGAGGTCGAAGCCAGCTTTCCCGAGGCGAACAGGTTGCGCGTCGAGGTGGAAGAGGCCAACGTGCCGGCCATCGCCTTCTACCGTTCGAAGGGATTTTTGCCGGTCGGCAGCACAGCCGATTGCGGCGGCGGTTCGGGGTTGCCGGCGCTGATCTTCGAGAAGCCGCTGGGATAGGCGTCCGGCGAAACGTTCAGTGCTGTCCCTTCAGGACGACCAGATAGCCGCGTTCCACCGGCTGCCGGAAGGCGATCTGTTCGGATGTGCCCGGATCTTTCGATTGCTTTTCGATGACGTAGCCGCCGGGATGAGACTTGAGCCATTCCTCAGGCTTGTCGGCGTTCTCGAATGGCTTCTCTATTCGCCCAAGGAAACCGACCTCGCCCTGATAGTCGTAAGCGACGGCCCAGTCGGCGTCCTTTCGTTCGTCGATGAAGCTCGCCAGCTGCGTGAGATCGTAGCGTTTGAACACGGTCGCCGAGGCGGCGGCGTGGCCGATGGCGAAAAGGGCAAGCATGACAAAGGCCGTCGCCCTCAGCCTGGCGACTGAAATCTCGGCCATGAAATAGCCCAGCAGAATGGTCGCGAACGGTAGTGCCGGCACGACATAGTGCGGCTGCTTGCCGGATATGGCGCTGAAGACCAGCAGCACCGCAATGAACGAGAACGACAGCAGGCGCAGGGCACGCAGATCCGGGGATTTGGTGTCGATCAGGCTGCGTATCCGGGCAACCGGCCTCAGCCGCCACACCGGGGGGATAAAGGCCCAGGGCACGAACATGAGCGGCAACAGCATCAGGTAAAAGTAAAACGGCCGGCCATGCGAATTGTGCAGGCTTCCGGTAACCCGACCTGCCGACTGGTTCCAGACGAGATCGTAGACGAAACTGCCCTTGGTCAGGATGGTCGCGGGCGCCAGCCATATAGCGACCGGGACAAGGGCGGCGAGAATTGCCAGGCCGGCTCCGGCAAAGAACTGCAAAGGGGCAAGGCCGGCTCGCCGGTCACGCCAGAGGGGATAGAGCAGGACGGGCGCGCCGATGTGAATGAGCACGACCGGGCCTTTGGCCAGCACGCCGAGCCCGATGAAGAGACCCGCCAGCACCGCCTGCCAGCGGTTGCCGGTCCTGGCGAAGCCCAGCAACGCCAGCAGTGCGGCGACCACACAGGCCGTCAAAAGCATGTCGAACAGGATCAGGGTCGAATAGATGACAAAGACGGTGCTGCCGGCCACCAGCCAGGGGATGCGACTGGCGATTTCCGGGCGCTCGGGAAACAGGGTTTTGGCCAGAAGTGTCGTCAGCCAGATGACCAGCGACGAGGCAGCGAAGATGACGAGCATCGCCGCCGCGCGGCTCACACCGAAGATGTTCCAGACGAGATCGATGAGCCAGAACAACAGCGGCGGCTTCTGCAGATAGGGCGCAAAGTTCATCGTCGGTACGAAGACATGTCCACCGAGATACATCTCCCAGGCGACGCTGAGATAACGCGTCTCGTCGACCGGCAGTAGCGGACGGAAAGCGAGCGCGATGCAAAGCAGGGCCAGCAGGAAGAGGTAAGGCAGCAGCCGTTCAATTCGTGTCGGTATCAAGTTCGGGGACCGCCCAGGAAATGGTTTTCCACGTCCGGTCGTGCACGATGCACCGTCTCCGGACCGGAGCAGAACCGCACCATGATTTTGGCCGAATTGCAACGATGCCGGCTTGGTATTGTGGATTACGCCTGCGTACCGGCAAATAGTTGAAAAATTTGATGATTGGCTCCGAGTATGGCTTCAGGCCGAGCGCAGCGGCGGCGTCAATTCGCGCATCAGGAGTTCCAGCTCTCGCTGGTCGCCGGTGGCGGTCTTGTCGAAGATGGTTGCCAGCTGTGATTTGACGGTGCCGTCCGAGACGCCGCTGGCAGCCGCGATTTCACGCCGTGTCAGCCCGGCGGCGACATGGCCGGCGACACGCTTTTCCGCTGCGGTCAGTCCGAACAGCGCAGCGATCGCTTCCAGCGCCGGCACTGATGCGGCGCCGGCGGCGGCAATGAAGATGGCCGCGGCGGCGCGCGGCGACATGCGGGCCGAAATGTCGCGTCGCGCCAGAGGCATGACATGCGCCACCGCCGGAGACATGGCCTTCACCAGCGGAATGTTGATGCCGGACGGTCCGAGCGCGAATTCGTCGCGCGTGCCGAGCTGGACGGCGCGGCCGATGGCGGTGTTGGCGTTGGCATAAGCGAAGGACAGCTGGCCGCGCACCGAGGACACTGAGGCGGTTTCGGTGAGCAGGGCTTCGGCTGCCGGATTGGCGAAAATGATCTGCATATCGTCGGCGACGATCAGCACTGGATGGTCGAGGCTCTCAAGGATCGAGCGAAAGATGTCGGCCTTGCGCCGCTCGGCCTCGAACAGGTCGCCGATGGTCACCGCACGCCGGACATGGGGGGCGAGCCTGGACATCAGGTCGATATCCCTGGCTGAAATCTGGGGCCTGTCCTTGTCGGTAACCACCATCAGCGTGCCGGTGCGCGCCGGCTGCTTCATCAGCGCTACCCAGAAGAAATCGTCGAGACGGTTGGGTTCCACCCACTCGCGCACGATGCGGCTTTCGAGCCAGTTCTGGCGGGCGTCAGGGCCTTGCAGGGCGTAGACGCTGTCGACGGTCAACGGTATGTCGACTTCCATCTTCGGCACCGCCTTGAAAAAGGGCACCTCGCAGGCGTAGTCGCGCTGCAGCGGCTCAAGCAGAACCGGATCGCCGCAGGAAGTCGAAAACCGGGCCGAGTTTCTCGCCGTATCGACGACCGCCAGCATGGCAAGCCGGCCGAGCGCCAATTTGCAGATTGATTCAAGCGTCGATGGCCAACGGCCGACATCGACAATCGAATCGTAGATTGCCTCGACGATCTGCGGCAGGGCGCGACCGACTATGTTGGCCTGGACAGACACGTAGAGCCTCGTAAGGATTGCAGCGTAGTGGCAGGTCACACACTGTCTCTGCCTGGGGTCGCACACAACATAGCCGGCTTGGTTACGTCTGTGAAACGTCTCACAGCGGCGTTCGGTGTATCGTGAGCGCTTACGGGCTGGCCAGAACGTACCTGATGAGCCGTTGTCTAAGAGCGCTCGGGCCGCTCTGCGATACAAATCAAAGTGAACGGAATTGGAATTTTTCAGGGAATAAATGAGTAAACTTCCACATTGTCGATCAACCTGGTTCTGCCAAGCCACGCCGCGGCAAGCAGGCGGCCATCGCCGTCACGCCGCCACGAGGTGAGCGTCAGGCTCTCGCGCGCGGCGACATAGTCGACGCTGTCGAAGCCTGCCTCGAGAAGCGCGGCAGTGGCTTTACCGGTCACGCCGTTTTCATCGGCACCGGCCGCGAGCGCTGCCGCCGTCTGGCGCAAGATGACATTGAGCTGTCGCGCGACGTCGAGCTCGGCGGCGTCGAGATAGGCGTTGCGCGACGACATTGCCAGGCCATGCGCATCGCGCACGGTTGGCGCGCCGACGATTTCCACCGGAAGGTCAAGATCGCGGCAGAGCTTTCGGACGACGCAAAGCTGCTGGTAGTCTTTTTCGCCGAAGATGGCGTAGTCGGGCAGGGCTTGCAGAAAGAGCTTGGCCACGACCGTGGCGACGCCCTCGAAGAAGGTCGGCCTGAAATCCGATTCCAGGCCAGAAGACGGGCCGCCGACCGAAATCTTCGTCGCAAAGCCTGCCGGATACATTTCGGAAACCGTAGGCGTGAAGGCAAGCTGTGCGCCGGCCTCGGTCAGCCGGTCGAGATCGCGGGCCAGCTGCCGCGGATACTTGTCGAGATCTTCAGTGGGGGCGAACTGGGCCGGGTTGACGAAGATGGAGACGACGCAGCGATCGGCCGTTGCGAGCGCAGCCCCGACCAGCGAGATATGGCCGTCATGCAAAGCGCCCATGGTCGGCACCATGGCGACGCTCAGGCCTTCGCGCCGCCATTCGCGGATCTGCGCGCGAAGGCCGGGCACGGTGTCGACGACGAGCGGCTGGCGGATGGGGGGCCGGTTCATGCCTTGTCCTTGTCGCTCGCGGCTGAAAAGACGTGGCCCGGCCCGGGGAAGGTGCGGCTGCGCACCTCCGCCGCATAACGCGCCGCGGCATCGGCGACAGCGCTGCGCAAATCGGCGTATTCCTTGACGAATTTCGGCACCCGGTCGACCGTCAGGCCGACCATGTCGTCGATGACCAGGATCTGGCCGTCGCAATCGCGGCTGGCGCCGATGCCGATGGTAGGAATGGTAATGTGCCGGGTGAGGTCGGCGGCAACGGTCTCGACCGTGCCTTCGATGACCAGCGAAAACGCGCCGGCCTTTGCGACCGCGTCGGCGTCGCGCATGAGCGCGGCCACATTCTCCGGCGTGCGGCCCTTGATCTTGTAGCCACCGTCCTTTTCCACCGATTGCGGCTGCAAGCCGATATGGCCCATCACTGGAATGCCGGCCGTGACGATTGCGGCGATCTGGAGGGCGACTTCGACGCCGCCTTCCAGCTTCACCGCCTCGCAGCCGGTTTCCTCAGAGATGCGGCGCGCCGAGGCAAGGGCTTGCGCGGCCGAAGTCTCGTAGCTGCCGGCCGGCATGTCGACCACCACGCAGGCCTTTGACGAACCGCGCATCACGGCCTGGCCATGGGCGATCATCATCTCCAGCGAGGCGCCGAGCGTGGTCTTGTGGCCATGCAGCACCATGGCAACGCTGTCGCCGACCAGGAGAAGGTCGACATGATCGTCGAGCAGGCGGGCGACGGGATAGGTGTAAGCGGTAAGGCATACGACCGGCACGCCGCCCTTGCGGGCGCGTATTGTCTCCGCACTGATCCTGGCGACAGCTAAGGCCATTCCTCACCTCCCGCAGCCGGCGTTGACTACAGCGCCGCGCGTCCCGTGGACGCGCAAAGGACGCTGTAGCACTTTGGTTTGCGCATGATCCTTTCCGAAAATCGATTTCGATTTTCGGGGTCATGCGGCAGCGCCGGGCGATGAGAGCTTTAGGAAGACGCAGCCGGCTTGGCAAGCGTCGGTTCGCAGGTGCGAAATGGATCGGCCAATGACCGAGCGTTTGGGCATGCCGTCAGTGCCGCAGGCGCCGCAAAACCCTTGCCTTCGCCAAGGCCTGACGCCATAAGCAGGGAACAGCCACCGCCGCGCGCCCGCGAGGATCTGAATGAAAACTTTCCTTCTGCAGTTTTTCACCTGGTGGAACCGCCAGACGCTGGGAACCCGTTTTCACACCTGGCGCCACGGCAACAAGGTCGGCCAGGATGGGGCCGGCAATGTCTACTACGAAGGCGGCGTCGATTCGGAAGGCCGCACCCGCCGCTGGATCATCTACGCCAATTATTCGGAGGCGTCGGCGATCCCTCCGGGCTGGCACGGCTGGATGCATCACCGCGTCGATGTGGCGCCGCCAAGCGACGACTATCGGCCGCGCGAATGGGAAAAGGCGCATGAGCCGAACCTCACGGGAACACCGGCGGCTTATCGCCCGAAGGGTTCCGTGCTCACCAATCAGCACCGTCCGCAGGTGACGGGCGACTACGATGCGTGGACGCCTGGTTCTTGACCGCCGGCCGGTCCTTTGTCGCCACAATTGGCGTTTAGCTGCTTGCTGATATGACAACGGCGAATAGCCTTGGGCGTGACAGAATCACCCGGGCCCAAACCACCGGTATCTCCGCATGAACATTTTCAGCCTGACATCGATGGCCGGACTGGCGGCAATTGGCGCTGTCGCCATGTTCCCGACAGCGTTTGCCGCGGCGCAGGCGCCTGCGGCAGCACCCGCAATCTCCGATCGCATCACCAATCCGGTCGCCGAATTTGCCGGCATCGACAAGATCACCGGCCGTATCATCACCTTCGATGTCTACATCGACGAAACCGTGCAGTTCGGCGCTTTGCAGGTGACGCCGCGCATCTGCTATTCGCGGCCGGAGAATGAAGAGCCGAAGACCGATTCCTTCGTCGAAGTCGACGAAATCACGCTCGACCGCAAGATCCGCCGCATCTTCACCGGCTGGATGTTCGCCGAGAGCCCCGGCCTAAACGCCGTCGAGCACGCCGTCTATGACGTCTGGCTAAAGGGCTGCAAGCAGAAGTCGGATGTGCCGCCGCCCGACGCGGCCAATGCCGAGACGCCCAAGGTCGACACGTCCAAGCCAAAGCCCGCCGCTGCTCCGGCCGCCGAACAGCCGGACCCTACGGAACCTGACGCGACCAACACCAACTGATCCTCCGGAACCGTGGTGGCAACTATGCGTTGGGCCATGGACGATGACGCATTTATGCGCTTGGAGGATATTCTGATGTCGGACAGCAAACGGATCACGGCCAGCAAAGACGACCTGCTCGAACTCGAAAAGGGGTTCTGGACGGGCGACGAAGCTTACTACGCCGCCAATGTCGACACAGAATGCCTGGTAGCATTTCCTGAGATGGCACAGGCAATGGACAATGCCGATCTGGCCAAGACCGCGACCAAGCCCAACCGCTGGCGCGACCTTCAGATCGACCTCAAGGGTATCATCGAGCCCGGCAGCGACATTATCATGCTGACCTATGAGGCTCATGCGACACGAGAAAACGGCGAGCCCTACGCCGCGTTGGTTAGCACCGGCTATGTTCATCGTGTCAACGGCTGGAAGATGATGTTCCATTCGCAGACGCCGATGGAAACCGCGAAGGGCTGACCCCTTTCACCGGTCGAGCCGGCTCGGCCGCTCGGTCTCCGGTCAGGGATAAAAAACGGCTTCGCCCTTCAGCGCGTCGGCCAACATCTTCTCGTATTTGACGCGCGGCACGTCGACCGCGCCGAAGCGTTTGAGATGCTCAGTGGTGAATTGCGTGTCGAGCAGGGCAAAGCCGCGCGCCTTCAGCCGCTCGACCAGATGATACAGGCAGGTCTTGGACGCGTCGGTTTCCCGGGCGAACATGCTTTCGCCGAAGAACACGCGACCGAGCGAGACGCCATAGAGGCCGCCGACCAGCCGTTCCTCGCGCCATGCCTCGACCGAATGGCAGTGCCCCAGACGGTGCAGCTCGATATAGGCTTCGCGGATCGGCGCGTTGATCCAGGTCGAGCGGCGCTCCTCGCGCTTTTCGGCGCAGCCGTCGATCGTCGCCTCGAAATCGAAATCGAAGCGGATGTCGAACGGGTGCTTGCGAATTGTCTTCCGCAAGCTCTTCGGCGTGTGGAAGCCATCGAGCGGTATGATGCCGCGCGTCTCCGGCCGCACCCAGAACACTTCCGGGTCGGAAGCGCTCTCGGCCATCGGGAAGACGCCCGAGGCATAGGCCTTGAGCAACAGGTCGGTCGGAATGCGATAGCCGGGAGCGTAAGGACGGGTCATCGCGGCATCATAGCGGCAAGTCGGGCGCTATTCCTCTTTGGCCAGATACTTTTCCAGCCAGTGGATGTCGTAGTCGCCATTGGCGATATCGGCATTGCCGACCAGGTCGCGAAACAGCGGCAGCGTCGTTTTGATGCCGTCAACGACGAATTCGTCGAGCGCCCGGCGCAGCCGCATCATGCATTCGACGCGGTTGCGGCCGTGCACGATCAGCTTGCCGATCAGGCTGTCATAATAGGGCGGGATCTTGTAGCCGGAATAGACACCGGAATCGACGCGGATGCCGAGACCGCCAGGCGTGTGGAAATGCGTAATCGTGCCGGGCGAAGGCGTGAAGGTGCGCGGGTCCTCGGCATTGATGCGGCATTCTATGGCGTGGCCGTTGAACTTGATGTCCTCCTGGCGCACCGAAAGCCCGCCGCCGGAGGCAACGCGGATCTGTTCGTGGACGAGATCGATGCCGGTGATCGCCTCCGTCACCGGATGCTCGACCTGCAACCGCGTGTTCATCTCGATGAAGTAGAACTCGCCATTCTCGTACAGGAATTCGATGGTGCCTGCGCCGGAGTAGCCGAGGTCGGCGATGGCCTTGGCACAGATATTGCCGATGCGGGCGCGCTCCTCGGCGTTGAGGGCCGGCGAGGGCGCCTCTTCCCAGACTTTCTGGTGGCGGCGTTGCAGCGAACAGTCGCGCTCGCCGAAATGCACGCCGCGGCCGGCGCCGTCGCCGAATACCTGCACCTCGATGTGGCGCGGCTTTTCCAAGTATTTCTCGATGTAGACGGCATCGTCGCCGAAGGCGGCTCCCGCTTCCGTGCTCGCTGTCTGCAAGGCGATCTCGAGGTCAGCCTCGGTAAGGGCGACCTTCATACCGCGCCCGCCACCGCCTGCCGATGCCTTGATGATCACGGGATAGCCGATCTCGGCGGCAATGCGCCTGGCTTTCTTTTGATCGGTGACGGCGCCGTCGGAGCCCGGCACAACCGGAATGCCGAGCCGCTTTGCGGTGCGCTTGGCCTCGATCTTGTCGCCCATGATGCGGATGTGGTCGCCCGACGGGCCGATGAAGGTGATGTTGTGGGCGGCGAGAATGTCGGCGAACTTGGCGTTTTCCGACAGGAAGCCATAGCCCGGATGCACGGCATCGGCGCCTGTGATCTCGCAGGCTGCGACGATCTGGTGGATGTTGAGATAGCTGTCGCGCGACGGCGGCGGACCGATGCACACGCTTTCGTCGGCGAGCCTGACATGCATGGCGTCAGCGTCGGCGGTCGAATGCACGACCACGGTCTGGATGCCGAGTTCCTTGCAGGCGCGCAGCACCCGAAGCGCGATTTCGCCGCGGTTGGCGATGAGGATCTTCTGGAACATCCGGCCCGCTCTACTCGATCACGACGAGCGGCATGCCGTACTCGACCGGCTGGCCGTCCTCGAACAGGATCGCCGTCACCGTGCCGGCGCGCGGCGAAGGGATCTGGTTCATCGTCTTCATCGCTTCGATGATCAGCAGCGTCTGGCCTTCCTTGACCTTCTGGCCGACTTCGATGAAGGCCTTGGCGTCGGGCGAGGGCGCGAGATAAGCGGTGCCGACCATCGGCGAGGGGACCGCGTTCTTGGACGGATCGGCCACTGCTGGTGCGGCAGCCGCGCCCGCCGCGGGCTGCTGCGCTGCCGGAGCATAACCGGCCTGCGGTGCGGCGATGGCGTGGACGGCCGGCGCCTGGCGCGACACGCGCACCTTCAGGTCGCCGAGCTCGACTTCGATCTCGGTGAGATTGGTGTCGTTCAGTATGCCCGCGAGATCGCGGATCAGTTGCTGGTCAACACCGGTCTTCTTTATCGACATTTTCGAGCCTTCTGTTTGTGGGCCGGTCATAGGCGTGCCGCCAGCGCCTGCAGCGCCAGCGAGTAGCCAAGCGGCCCGAACCCGCAGATCATGCCGACAGCGACCGGCGCGACCATGGAGACGTGGCGGAATGGTTCCCGCGCGTGGATGTTGGAGAGGTGAACTTCGGCGACGGGCAGCGGCGCGACAGCGCGGATGGCGTCGTGAATGGCAATCGAGGTGTGGCTGTAGGCACCCGGATTGATGACGATGCCGGCTGCCTTGTCGCCGGCTTCCTGGATCCAGTCGACGAGGTCGCCCTCATGGTTCGACTGGCGAAAATCAATCTCGAGGCCAAGGGCGGCGCCCGCCTGCTTACAGTCGTCGGCGATCGCGGCAAGCGTCTTGCCGCCATAGATGCCCGGCTCGCGCTTGCCGAGCGCGTTCAGGTTGGGGCCGTTCAGGACGAAAATCGTTTTCAAAAATGCCGACCTTTTCCGACGCCGGCCTCAAGCCGGCGCGCAGGGCCTTCTATAATGGGCATAGCCGCCCGCGGAAAGAGCACAAGTGCGATCTTTCACTGTCCACAACAGGCGGAAATGTGCCCGTGAGAAGGCTCGCGTGCAAGATCAGAGCGCGGCTTTCGCCGCCTCGATCTTTTCGGCCAGCACTTCCTGGCCGAGCGCGCCGAACACCACTTCATTGCCGACGACATAGGACGGCGTTCCGGTGATGGCCAGCTTGTTGGCGAGGTCGAAGGTCTTGGAGAAGGCCTCGGTGATGGTCGGGTCCTTCATCTTCTCGCGCAATTTCGCCTCATCGGCGCCTAGCGACAGCGCAACCTTGATGGCCGCCGCCTCGGTGGCGCGGCCCTGGCCGCCGAGCAGGGCGTTGTGGAACTCGCCGTATTTCTCCGGATGCATCAGGTGGAAAGCCATCGAGACGACGCTGGCCTTTTGCGAATCCGGCCCGAGGATCGGGAATTCCTTGAGCACGAAGCGCAGCTCCGGATCGGCCTTTGTCAGAGCCTGCATGTCGTCGATGGCGCGTTTGCAGAAGCCGCAATTGTAGTCGTAGAATTCGACGATGGTGACCTTGCCCTTCGGATTGCCGACGACGCCGTCGAAGGTCGAGTTGAAAATCTCGGACTTGGCCTTCTCGATGACGCCGAGGCTGGCTATGCGCTGCTCTTCCTTCTGCTTGGCCTCGAGCGCCTCCTGCACTTCGAGCAGCACTTCGGGGTTCTTCAGGAGATAGTCGCGGATAATGCCCTCGACCTCAGTGCGATCGATCTTGGTGTCGGCAGAGGCGGTCTGCACGGTCTGCGCCGTGCCGGCCTTGGCCACCTGCGGACTGCCGGCGACGAACCCGAAAGCGAGCATGGCAAGAGCAGCCGCCACTCCCGTCGTGCCGAGCAATATTGCCTTGTTCATCGTCTCATCCTCTTTACCGGTTCCGGTCTATCCTAGTCGCCGCGGGCGACCGAAAGGTTCATTTCTTGAGTTTGCCTGAAGGGTTGTAGTTTATGATGTCCTGCGCCCGAATCCAGCCGGGCTCGCCGCGCTTCAAGTCTTTTTGCGCGCGCATGGCGAAAATTTTCGCATTCGTGTAATCGCCGGAATAAAAGTGGCCCTCGGCGGTGGCGAGTTCCGCCGCCGGAATGTTGCCAAGCTCGCCATAGGCCTGGGCGAGATAGCGGTATCCGACCGTGTTTTCCTTGTCGCGCCCGAGACCGTTGTTGATCTGCACCACCGCCTTCTTCAGCGAGTCGGGCGTGCCGATGGCCATCAGCGCCTGGCCGAGGGAAACGGGCAACAGGCCCGACCTCACCGGATCGAGGCTGACCGCCTTGGCATAGGCGTCCGCGGCGTCCTTGGGCTTGTTGGCCTTCATCAGTATGTCGCCGCGCATTTCCTGGAAGTAGGGGTTCTTCGGCTGTTCCTTGATCAATGCATTGGCCTTGGTCAGTGCTGCACCCAGATTGCCGTAGAGATAGGCCATCTGCGCTTCGCCATAGCGCGAGGCGAGGCTGCCCGGGGCCTTGCGGATCAGCCGCGTGGCGGCGGCCTGGCCGCCCATATAGGCGGCGATCTTGATGCGCATCATGTCGTGCCGCTGCTGCAGTGCCGGCGGATCGACCTTGTCGACGTTAGGGCTCTGCTTGACCAGCACTTCGAGATTGGCGATGCGCTCCTGCGGCATCGGGTGGCTGATGCGGTAGGGATCGACCTGCGTGCCGGAAAGCGACAGCGCGCTCTGGAAGCGGGCGAAGGTCTTCAGCATGCCCATGCCGGACTGGCCGGTGGCATTGAGATAGGTGATGGCAGAGCGGTCGGCGGTCGACTCTTCGGTGCGCTGGTAGGCAAGAATGCTGCGCTGCGCCATCTCGCCGCCGCCCGCAGCCACGCCCATGCCGGCGCCGGCAAGGCCGCGGCTGTTGGTGGTGGCGCCGGCAACGATGGCGCCGGCGCCAAGCAGCGTGGCGATGATGGCCATGGTCTTGGCGCGCTCGAGCTGGTCGCGCAATTTCTGCTGATGGCCGCCGGCGATGTGGCCGGCCTCGTGGGCGATGACGCCGATGATCTCGTTGGGCGTTTCGGCCTGCATCAGCGCGCCGGTGTTGATGAACAGCCGGCGCCCGGTAACGAAGGCGTTGAAGCTCTGATCGTTGACCAGAACGATATCGACACCGTCATTGGCAAGACCGGCCGCCTTGAAGATCGGCCGCGCATAGTCGCGCACCAGCGCCTCGATCTCGGCATCGCGCACGACCGGCACCGCCTGCGCGAAGGCCGTCACCGAGCCGGTGACAGCGACGGCGGCGGCAAGCAAAAGCGTCGCGAAGCCGCGCGCTGTCTTCCCGATGGAAGATTTGGACATCGTCGATTTGGGTCGGCTCAGCATGAGGTCCACTGGTAAACGAGCGGGCGAACGATGAAAAGTCACGGCACCGAAACTAGGCGAACTTGTGATCCTCACATCAATCGGGCATTTGTGCGGCGCTGCCGCCGGTTGATGGCTTTGAGCGGCGGGCCGGACGGAAAGATTGAGGTCAAATGGTAGTTTCGCTGTCGCGCCGCGGTGAAGTCGAGCCGTTTCACGCCATGGACATTCTGGCCGAAGCCAACCGGCTGAAGGCGACGGGCGTGCCTGTCGTGTCCATGGCCGTCGGCCAGCCATCCGATCCGGCGCCCGTGGGCGTGAGGGAAGCAGCCGCAAATGCGCTGAGGATCGGACGCATCGGCTATACCGACACGCTCGGTCTGGCGGATCTGCGTAAGGCGATCGCGACGCATTGTGGCGACCATTACGGGATCGATGTCGCGCCGAACCGGATCGCCGTGACCACGGGATCGTCGGCCGCCTTCAATCTGGCATTCCTGGCGATGTTCGATCCCGGCGACCGCGTCGCCATCGCAGCACCCGGCTATCCGGCCTACCGCAACATCATGGCCGCGCTCGGTATCCAGATCGTCGAGATCGAGCTCGGCAGCGACGCCTATCTTCATGCCGAACATTTGAAATCGGCGCACCGGGAAAAACCGCTGAAGGGCGTGTTGTTCGCCAGCCCGGCCAATCCGACAGGTGCGGTCATTCCCGTCGACGAGTTGTCGGCACTGGTGAGGACAGCCGAAGAACTCGGCATCGCGGTGATATCGGACGAAATTTATCACCGGCTGGCCTATGCCGCGCCCGACACCACGGCGCTGGCCCATGGCTCAGGCGTGACGGTGATCAATTCCTTCTCGAAATATTATTGCATGACCGGATGGCGCATCGGCTGGATGGTGCTGCCGGAAGCTCTGGTGAGGCCGATCGAGCGCATCGCCCAGAGCCTCTACATCTCGCCGCCGGAACTGTCGCAGATCGCGGCGATCGAAGCCTTCAAGGCGACGCAAGAGCTGGAAGCGGTAAAGGCGCGCTACGCCTGGAACCGCGAGCTGTTGATGCGGCGCCTGCCGGAACTCGGATTTCCCTTGGCGGCGCCGATGGACGGCGCCTTCTACGCTTTCTGCGATGTTACCCGGCATACCAATGACAGCATGGCCTTTGCGCGCAAGATGCTGGCCGGGGCGCATGTGGCGGCGACGCCCGGCCGCGATTTCGATCCACTTCAGGGCCACCGCACGATGCGCTTTTCCTATGCCGGCAGCCATGACGACATGGTCGAGGCGATGGCGCGCATCGAGCGCTGGCTGAAAAGCGGGGACGAGCATGCCGGATCTTGAACAAGCGCTGGCCGATGTCGCCGCCGAGATGGCCGAGCGCACCGATTGCGGTGACGTCGCCACCTACATTCCGCAGCTCGGCAAGGTCGATCCGAAGAAATTCGGCATTGCCGCCGTGACCAATGACGGCCGCGTGCTGGTCGCCGGCGACGCCGACCAGGCGTTTTCGATCCAGTCCATCTCCAAGGTGTTTACGCTTACGTTGGCGCTCGGCAATGTCGGCGACGCGCTGTGGCAGCGTGTCGGACGCGAGCCGTCGGGCAATCCGTTCAACTCGATCGTGCAACTCGAGCATGAGAACGGCATTCCGCGCAATCCGTTCATCAATGCCGGCGCCATCGTCGTGTCCGACATACTGCTTGCCGGCCACCAGCCGCGCGAGGCGATCGGCGAAATCCTGCGCTTCATCCAGTTCCTTGCCGATGACGAAACCATCATCATCGACCGCGAGGTCGCGGCTTCCGAACGCGCCACCGGCTATCGCAACTTCGCGCTTGCCAACTACATGAAATCATTCGGCAATCTCAACCATGCACCGGAGCTGGCGCTGGGCGTGTACTTCCACCATTGCGCCATCGCCATGAGCTGCCGGCAATTGGCGCTGGCCGGCCGCTTCCTCGCCAATGGCGGCAGAAACCCGGCAACCGGGCACTCCGTGGTGTCTGCCGAGCGGGCGCGGCGCATCGGCGCCATGATGCTGACCTGCGGCCACTATGACGGTTCCGGCGATTTCGCCTTCCGTGTCGGCATTCCCGGCAAAAGCGGCGTCGGCGGTGGCATATTGGGGATCGTGCCGGGTGTTGCTTCGCTCGCCGTATGGTCGCCGGGCTTGAACGCCAACGGCAATTCCAAGCTGGGGTCGATCGCCTTGGAAAAACTGGCCAGGATGATGAACTGGTCGATTTTCGCCCCCTGACGCCTTCCGTCATTCGTGCATGCAAAAATCCCGCGCCGTGGTTTGAACGGCGCGGGATTTTTGTCAGGAACCTATCTTAATCGGCTGAATAGCTTAGAAAAAGCCCTTCCGCTGCCACCAGCCGGCGCGCTTCGGCTTTTCCTCGGCCTTTGCCTCGTCGGCAACGCTGGAGGAAACCACCGGCACCGCGGAGGTATCCGCGGCCACGGCTTTGCGCCGTGACGGGCGAGCCTTGGCGGGCTCGTCGTCGGTCGTTTCCGTGGCGGCATCGGCCGCAGCGGGGGCGGCTGCTTCGACGGCAGCTTCCGGTGCAGCCTCGGCCGCCGTCTCATCGGCGACTTCCACCACAGCCTTCTTTGCCCTTGAAGCGCGCTTCTTCTTCGGCTTTTCGGCTGGAGCGTCGTCGTTCGCCGCGGCGGGAGCCGCTGCTTCTTCAACCGCTACGGCTGCTACGGGCTCGCTTGCGGCCGTTCCGACTTCAGCGGCCTCGGCCACCGAGGCGGTTTCGCCGGCTTCGGTCTCCGTGCCGTCTTCGCGACGATTGCGCTTGCCGCCGCGCTTGCCGCGACGGCGCTTCTTGCCCTGGGCGTCATCTGATGCTTCCACCATTTCGACGGCGCCAACCTGGGCTTCGTCTTGCTGTGTTGCATCGTCATCGCCTGGTTCAGCGGCAAAGTCGTCGCTTGCCGCCGAAACCGAAGCACCTTCGGCGCCATGCTCGCGATCGCCATGTTCGCGTTCGCGATCCTTGCCGCCGCGCCGCCTGCGGCGCTTGCGACGCTTGCGATCGCGGCCTTCGCCGTCCTCAGCCGATCTCGGCTGCTGCTGCGATTGCGGCTGCGCCTGGCGCGGCTGCTCGGCCTGTACCACAACCTCGTCGTCTTCCTCCTCGATGACGATCTCGTCCTCGGGCTCTTCCGGCTCGACATAGGCCGGGAAGGTTCGCGCTTCGACAAAGCCTTCCGGCTTTTCGGCAATGGCGCCGCGGAAGATCGCGTAGTGCTGCACACCGACCGTATCATCGGCCTCGACGGTGATGGTCAGGCCAAAGCGGCTTTCGAGTTCCACCAGCGTGCCGCGCTTGTGGTTGAGCACATAGAGAGCGGTCGCCGCCGGGGTTCGCACCGTGATGTGGCTGCGCGAATCCTTGAGCAGGAATTCCTCGATCGCCCGTACCACCATCAGCGCCACCGACGAATCGGAGCGCACATGGCCGGTGCCGCCGCAATGCGGGCAGGGCTTCATGGTCGATTCCAGCACGCTGGCGCGGATGCGCTGGCGCGACATCTCCATCAGACCGAAATGCGAGATGCGGCCGACTTGGATGCGGGCTCGGTCGTTCTTGAGGTGATCCTTCAGCCGCTTCTCGACGGAGCGGTTGTTGCGGTTCTCCTCCATGTCGATGAAGTCGATGACGATCAGGCCGGCGAGATCGCGCAGCCTTAATTGCCTGGCGACTTCTTCCGCCGCTTCAAGGTTGGTGTGGAGAGCGGTGTCCTCGATCGAGTGCTCCTTGGTGGAGCGGCCCGAATTGACGTCGATGGCGACCAGCGCCTCGGTCTGGTTGATGATGATATAGCCGCCGCTCTTCAGCGTCACCTGCGGCTGCAGCATGCGGTCGAGCTGCGCCTCGATCCCGTTGCGCACGAAGATCGGCGTCGTGTCGCGGAACGGCTGAACCACCTTGGCGTGGCTCGGCATCAGCATGCGCATGAAATCCTTGGCCTCGCGGTAGCCTTCCTCGCCGGAGACAAGAATCTCGTCGATATCCTTGTTGTAGAGGTCGCGCACCGAGCGCTTGATCAGGCTGCCTTCCTCATAGACGAGGGCAGGGGCGGTGGATTGCAGCGTCAGATTGCGGACGTTTTCCCAAAGCCGCATCAGATATTCGTAGTCGCGCTTGATTTCCGCCTTGGTGCGGCTTTCGCCGGCGGTGCGCAGGATGACGCCCATGCCCTGCGGCACTTCGAGATCGGCAACGACCTCCTTGAGGCGCTTGCGGTCGACGGCACTGGTGATCTTGCGCGAAATGCCGCCGCCGCGTGCGGTGTTGGGCATCAGCACGGAATAGCGGCCGGCAAGCGACAGATAGGTGGTGAGCGCAGCGCCCTTGTTGCCGCGCTCTTCCTTGACCACCTGCACCAGCAGGATCTGCCGGCGCTTGATGACTTCCTGAATCTTGTACTGGCGGCGCACCGGCTTGCGGCGGCTGCGCACCTCTTCCAGCGCATCCTCGGCGCCTACGGATTCGATCTCGTGGTCGTCCGGATGCGAGGACTGCACCTCTTCCAGCATGCCGCGATCATTGTCCTCGGAGGTGGCTTCGCCACTTGCCTCGCTGGACGACCTTTCGTCACCCGGCTCCGCCGCAGGGACAGCTTCGGAGATCACATCCGCTTCGACGCTTGCCGCGATCGATGTCGGGCCGCCTTCCGACGGTTCGGTCCCGGATGTCTCGGCGTCGGAGGCTTCGCTGCCGCCATGCCCGGCATGATCGTCATGCCCGGCGGTATCGGCCGCGGCATGCTCGGAAGCAGGCTCTTCGGAGACGGCATCGCTGCCGGCATCGCCATGTTCGCCGTTCTCATCATCGGCGCCGGCGTCGCGCTTGTGTTCGCCGCGCTCACGACCCTTGCCGCCGCGCCGGCGGCCGCGCCGGCCGCGATCGCGGCTCTGGCGGTCGTCGCCCTCATTGTCCTCGTTCTCCTCGTCCTCGGCTTCCTGCGCTTCAGCGCGCAGCAAAGCCTGACGATCGGCGACCGGGATCTGGTAATAGTCGGGGTGAATTTCACTGAAGGCGAGGAAACCGTGACGGTTGCCGCCATATTCGACAAAGGCTGCCTGAAGGGAAGGTTCGACGCGCGTTACGCGGGCGAGATAGATGTTTCCTTTGAGCTGCTTCTTGTCCTGAGATTCAAAGTCGAATTCTTCAATACGGTTACCGCGGATAACGACAACGCGTGTTTCCTCCGGGTGGGAGGCGTCTATCAGCATTTTGTTGGGCATTATTTCGTTTCCTCCCGGCAGCCGTCAGCCGCAGCTTGCGAGGCAAAGCCCGCTGCTGCGTGTCTGCGATGTGGGTGCCGGATGTCTGAATGTCCGCCGGACGCCGCTTGAGCGCCATGGCGGTGCCGCCCGCAGCCACAATGGCGCGGTTTGATGCGGACCTTTCCATGATTGCGCTTGAAGCCATCGTCACCAGCAGAACCTTTTGAACCAAAGCCCGGACGAACCGGACCAGCTTGTTTGCTCATACAGAGCCGGCACGGGAACAAACCCGGCCGTTTTCCTCACGCAGGCGATTCCCCCGCCACGGGCGCACACCTGCGAAATTCGTCGCGATCACCTAAGCCTTTTCGCTGGAGCGAAAGGAGCCGCCTTTCATCTGACCTGTAGCAGGAAGCTGCGGGAGAAGCGGTTCCAGGATTGCAGTGATCCACCATCGCTTTTATGATTTGACGGGGTGGAAGGCAACCCCGATTTCGGATGCCGGCAAAAAGCAGTGCCGTAACGGAAGCACAGGCCTTAATCCTCGATGAAAAGGCTTGGTTAACCTTCTCTGGATACCAATCGTTAATCGAGTCTGCGGCCTGACCGGCATTTCGACCAACCACGCGGGCGCAAGGCGCCAAACCGGGAGCGACTGCAAAGAAATGGGACTGGCGGGCACCACAGACAAGGGCCATGGCCGTGCAGGCCATTTCCTGCGCGCTGCCGGTGTGCTGTTGCTGCTGGCGCTTTGCCTTGCTTTTGCGCCGGTTTCACGCGCCGCCGATGCGCCACTCGGCGCCACCGCCTACAAGATGGCCGGCGACGCAACCAAGATGCGCATCGTCATCGATTTCGACCGCGAGCCCGACATCAAATGGTTCCTGCTGCGCGGCCCCAACCGGCTGGTCGTGGACCTGCCGCGCACCCGATTCGCCATTGGCGCGAAGGACGCCAAGGCCCGCGGCCTGGTCAAAGCGGTGCGTTATGGCGATCAGGGCGAGGGATCGCGGCTGATCCTGACCGGCAAGGGGCCGTTCTCGGTCGACAAGCTCGACGTGCTCAAGAACGAGGACGGCGCAGGCTATCGCATCGCCATCGACGTGTCGGCAGCCTCCGACCGCGAGTTCGACGAAGCCCTTGCCAACCAGGCGCTGACCACCGGCTCGACCGTCTCCACCGACAAGGGCTCCAGGGTCGGCACAGGGCCGATCTCCAATCCCGGGCATCGCTTCACCATCGTCATCGATCCCGGCCATGGCGGCATCGACGGTGGCGCCGAAGGCCTCAACGGCACCATCGAGAAGAACGTGACGCTGGCCTTCGCCACCGAACTGCGCGACAAGCTCGCCGCCGTCGGCAACTACGACGTGTTCATGACGCGCGATTCCGACGAGTTCCTGCGGCTCGATGACCGCGTGCGCATCGCCCGTCAGCACGAGGCCGACCTTTTGATCTCGATCCATGCCGACACGATCAGCGTCAAGGGTATCAGAGGCGCCACCGTCTATACCGTCTCCGACAAGGCATCCGACCCGGAAGCGCAGGCGCTTGCCGACCGCGAAAACCTCTCCGACCAGTTCACCGGCATGGTGATCAAGGACGACAACAAGGAAGTCACCGACATACTGATCGACCTGATCCGCCGCGAGACGCATAATTTCTCGATGAGCTTTGCCCACACTCTGGTCGGCCAGTTGTCCACCAGCGTCGGCCTGATCAACAATCCGCAGCGCTCGGCCGGCTTCAAAGTGCTGAAAGCGCCCGATGTGCCGTCGGTGCTGGTCGAACTCGGCTATCTCTCCAACGCCAAGGATGAGGCGCAACTGCTCGACGCCGACTGGCGCGGCAAGGCGGCGCAGAGCATCACCAACGCCATCGCCCTGTTTGCCTCCGCCAAGATGGGAACGGGAACCGGAGGCTGAGATGGTCGCCGCCGCCCACAACCGGAGGCAGCGTTGCACGCCGACAACACCAGGCGCTTTTATTTCCGGTGGGGGATGCCGAAACCGGGCACTGCCGTATTTTGCCCACATGGTGGCGACATGGGTTTTCCATCACGGATCGGGACCGTTGCGAAGGCTTGCGCGAAAGGCGGCTTCGTCTAGGAAATTCCCGGACCTCGGACTGGAGCGGGCATGATTCGTCTTATCGGCTATTTCTTTGGTATCGGCACGACGCTGGCGCTTATCGTCGCCGCGGGCGTGGCGATATACATCAGCCATCTGTCGAAAGACCTGCCCGACTACGAGGTCCTGGCCAAGTACGAGCCGCCGGTGACGACCCGCATCCATGCTTCCGACGGCTCGCTGATGGCCGAATATGCGCGCGAACGGCGGCTCTATCTGCCGATCCAGGCGGTTCCGGACCGGGTCAAGGCGGCGTTCCTGTCGGCCGAGGACAAGAATTTCTACAACCATCCCGGCATCGACATCACCGGGCTTGGCCGCGCCATCTACGTCAACCTGCAGAATCTGGGTTCGGGCAGGCGCCAGGTCGGCGCCTCGACCATCACCCAGCAGGTGGCGAAGAACTTCCTCTTGTCCTCGGACCAGACCTACGAGCGCAAGATCAAGGAGATGATCCTGGCCTTCCGCATCGAGCAGGCTTATTCGAAGGACCGCATCCTTGAGCTCTATCTCAACGAAATCTTCTTCGGCTTCGGCGCCTATGGCGTTGCGGGCGCGGCACTGACCTATTTCGACAAGTCGGTCAACGAACTCACGGTCGCGGAAGCCGCCTATCTGGCGTCGCTGCCGAAGGGGCCCAACAACTACCATCCCTTCAAGCATGCCGACCGCGCCATCGAGCGCCGCAACTGGGTCATCGACCAGATGGTCGAGAACGGCTACGTGACGCGCGAGGAAGGCGACAAGGCCAAGGCCGAGCCGCTCGGCGTGACGCCGCGTCGCAACGGCTCTTATTTGTTTGCGGGCGAATATTTCACCGAGGAAGTGCGCCGCCAGATCATCTCGCGCTATGGCGAGAACGCGCTCTATGAGGGCGGCCTTTCGGTGCGCACGACGCTCGATCCGAAGATCCAGCTCATCGCCCGCAAGTCGATGCAGAACGGCTTGCTCAAATACGACACGCTGCGCGGCTATCGCGGACCGGTGACGCATATCGATGCTTCCGGCGACTGGGGCGTGGCGCTGGGCAACGTCAAGGGGCTGGAAGACGTGCCGGAATGGTCGCTTGCCGTCGTGCTCGACAGCTCCGCGACCGGCCTTTCCATCGGCCTGCAGCCGACGCGGCAGATTTCGGGCGATATCGTCAAGGAACGCATCGAAGGCGCCGTCAGCAAGGAAGACATGAGCTTTGCCATGCGCCATGTGGTCGATGGCAAGACGGTCAAGGCCAAGTCTCCGGCCGATGTACTGCAGCCCGGCGACGTCATCTTCGTGCAGAAGAACGAAGGGTCGGAAGGCGCCTACACGCTGCGCCAGGTGCCGGAAGTGGAGGGCGGCCTGATCGCGATGGATCCGCATACCGGCCGCGTGCTGGCCATGGTCGGCGGCTTCTCCTATGCGCAGTCGGAGTTCAACCGTGCCACGCAGGCGATGCGCCAGCCGGGATCGTCCTTCAAGCCGATCGTCTATTCGGCCGCGCTCGACAATGGCTATACGCCGGCCTCGGTGATCATGGACGGACCGATCACCATCCAGAGCGGCACCACGACCTGGACGCCGAAGAACTATGACGGCACGGTGGCCGGCCCCGCGACCTTGCGCTCCGGTATCGAAAAGTCGCGCAATTTGATGACGGTGCGGCTCGCCAACGACATGGGCATGAAGCTGGTGGTGGAATATGCCGAGAGGTTCGGCGTCTACGACCATCTGGCGCCGTATCTGCCGATGGCGCTGGGCTCCGGCGAGACGACGGTGATGCGCATGGTGTCGGCCTATTCGATCATGGCCAATGGCGGCAAGTCGATCAAACCCTCGCTCATCGACCGCATCCAGGACCGCTACGGCAAGACCGTGTTCAAGCAGGACGAGCGCGGCTGCGAAGGCTGCAATGCGCCCGAATGGAACAACCAGCCCGAACCGGAACTGGTCGACAATTCCGAGCAGGTGCTCGATCCGATGACCGCCTACCAGATCACCTCGATGATGGAAGGCGTGGTCCAGCGCGGCACGGGCGCCACCATCGCCGAGCTTGGCCGCCACATCGCCGGCAAGACCGGAACGACCAATGACGAGAAAGACGCCTGGTTCATCGGCTATACGCCGAACCTCGTCGTCGGCCTCTACATGGGTTACGACACGCCGCGCGGTCTTGGCCATGGCGCCACCGGCGGCGGTCTGGCGGCGCCTATCTTCAAGGACTTCATGCGCGTTGCGCTGGACGGCACGCCCAATGTCGACTTCAAGGTGCCGGAAGGCATGAACATGGTCGCCATCAACCGCAAGACCGGCATGCGTGCCGCGTCGGGCGATCCCGGCACCATCATCGAAGCCTTCAAGCCCGGCACCGGCCCCGCCGACAGCTATTGGGTGATCGGCATGGGCGCCGACGGGTCCAACGGCGCCGGCGGACCGCTATCGCCACAGGCTACGGAAGCCATCCAGGCACCCGGCGGCGGACTCTACTGACGACCTGATTTTTTACGTCGAATGGGCTGGCTTGTTGAGCCGGCCCATTTCGCTTTACAGGCAGCAATGCCGTGCCTATGTATCGCGCCGACCCAAGCGCCACTTCAAAAACAGGACAGAACAACCAGCCATGCGCGCGGAAACGCAGAATATTGTCGACGAGATCAGGCAGGCGATCACCCTGCTGAGGAGGCATCTTTGACTGGGATCAGGCCATAAAGCGGCTTGAATACCTGAACGTGCGCGCCGAGGATTCCAGCCTCTGGAATGATCCGCTGGAAGCGCAAAAGCTGATGCGCGAGCGCCAGGGCCTCGAAGACGGGATCGCCGGCGTCAAAAGCCTGACTCAGGCGCTGGAAGACAATATCGGCCTGATCGAACTGGGTGAGGAAGAGGGCGACCAGAGCGTGATCGCCGAGGCGGAAGCAGCCCTCCGCTCGATGCAGGGCGAGGCCAAGGCCCGCCAGGTCGAGACGCTGCTGTCGGGCGAGGCCGACGCCAACGACACCTATCTCGAAGTCCATGCCGGCGCCGGCGGCACCGAGAGCCAGGACTGGGCCTCGATGCTTCTGCGCATGTACACGCGCTGGGCCGAGCGTCGCCGTTTCAAGGTCGAAGTGCTGGAAGTCCATGACGGCGAAGAGGCCGGCATCAAGTCCGCCACGCTCCTGATCAAGGGCCACAATGCCTATGGCTGGCTGAAGACCGAGTCGGGCGTTCATCGCCTGGTCCGCATTTCACCCTATGACAGCAATGCGCGCCGCCACACGTCCTTCTCCAGCGTCTGGGTCTACCCGGTCGTCGATGACAGGATCGAGATCGACGTCTCGGAATCCGATGTACGCATCGACACCTACCGCTCATCCGGTTCGGGCGGCCAGCACGTCAACACCACGGACTCGGCGGTTCGCATCACCCATATCGCCACCGGCATCGCGGTTGCCTGCCAGGCCGAACGCTCGCAGCACAAGAACAAGGCGAAGGCCTGGGAAATGCTGCGCTCGCGCCTTTACGAGGAAGAGCTGAAGAAGCGCGAAGCGGTGGCCAATGCCACAGAAGCGTCGAAGAGCGACATCGGCTGGGGTCACCAGATTCGTTCCTATGTGCTGCAGCCCTACCAGTTGGTGAAGGACCTGCGCACCGGCGTCGAGAGCACCAGCCCGTCGAGCGTGCTCGACGGCGACCTCGACGACTTCATGGAAGCCTCGTTGTCGCAGCGCATCGAGGGCGGTGCCGGTGAAGCCGTGGCCGACCTCGACTAGGATATGTTCATATTCAGCTGAGGCCGGCCTGCGAATGGATGATACCTGCGCTTCCGCCACTTTCGACTCGGCTGACTTGAATAAGAACATCCCTTGGCGGGGGAGCGAAGGAGGAACCATGACTCGCAGGCTCACCGGCAAATGCTTTTGCGGCACGGTTCAGTATGAAGTGGCGGACGAGTTCGTCTATGCCGCGATCTGCCATTGTTCGAACTGCCGGCGCACCACAGGTTCCGCCTTCAAGCCCTTCGCCGGCATCGAGCGCGAGAAACTTGCCCTTGCCGAAGGGCATCACGGGCTCATCCATTTCGGCGATGGCAGCGGCCACGATGCGCATTGCAGCCGCTGCGGCTCGTTGCTGTATTCGCTGGTCCGCGACGGCGCCTATGTCCATGTCGCCATGGGCACGCTGGTCGACGATCCGACGATCCGGCCGACCGCGCATATTTTCGTCGGCTCCAAGGCGCCATGGTTCACCATCGCCGACGACTTGCCGCAATATGAAGGGCATGTGATCGCCGGTCCAGACGACGTATAGGCTGGAACCACATACGGCCAATCCCGTTGTTTCGATGCCCGTCTGCCGGGAGTTGAGCCTGGCCTTGGATCTCGTCAGCGGTTGCAGATAGCGGCGTAGTTGTGCGGCCTCGCGCAGCAACTTCTTGCGCCGACCTAGGAATCAGCCCAGCATCCGAGGGCTGGAAGAGAAAAAGCATTTATGGCCGGACGCGGCATATCTGCGACCTGACGATCCGGCCACTGGGAAGACACGTTCCGGGAACGGGCAAGCGAAACGCTTGATGCTCGTTTGAAAGGAACGCTTCCATGTCTGCTGCCACTCTCCGATCGGCCAGAGCCGTTCAACCGGCTGGCCGACTCCTGTTTTCCTTGTTCGTGACCCCGATCTTTGCAATCGAGATGCTTGCTGCGGTGCTGACCGCACCCGCCTTCGCCCATGACGCCAAGCCTACGGCGGCGAAGCCGCAAGGCTGGAGTTATCCCTTCGCCTGCTGCGCAAACTACGACTGCCGCACCACCCATACCGGCGAGGTGCTGGAAAAGCCGGAGGGCTATGTCATCGCCGGAACGGGGGAGGTCGTTCCGATGAGCGACAAGCGGGTCAAGGATTCACCCGACGGCGATTTCCACTGGTGCGCGCACCAGGCCGGCCTCGACGCAGGCAAGACGATCTGCCTGTTCGTGCCACCGCGTTCCTACTGAGTTCTGTTGGCAGTTCTCATCGGAAGGCCGGCCTTGGTGCTGAAGGCGCTTGCGTCAGACGGAAGCAGCGAGTGCTGAGGCGAAGTCGCGATACGGCCGCAGTGGGCGACCCAGAAGTGCCGTCAGGCGCTCGACGTCGCCGGTCTCGGGCAGCATCCCGTCGGTAAAGAAACGCTCGCCCATCAGGCGCATGTCGTAGGCCATCCAGGCGGGCAGGAACTGCTTGAGATTTTGCTCAAAACCCTCCGTATTGTCGCCGCTGTAGCTGATCGAGCGGGCGAGTACGTCTGACCAGATTGCGGCAATGTCCGTCCCGGTCAGTGTCTGCGGACCGACGAGGTTGATCCTCTCGAACGCAAGCGGCTCCTTGGACCGTTCGCGACGCAGCAGCTCAAGAGCGGCGATCTCGGCGATATCGCGGGCATCGATCATGGCGAGACCCTTGGGGCCGATCGGCATTGGGTAGGTGCCGTAGCCGGTGATGACGTCTTCGACCGTCAGATCGTTCTGAATGAAGTAGGTCGGGCGCAAGATCGTAGCTTTGAAGTCCATCTGTTCGATCATTCGCTCGACGCCGAACTTGCCCGCGAAATGCGGCACGTTCACATAGACGTCAGCGTGGATCACCGAGAGATAGACGATCCGCTCGATGCCGGCCGATCGGGCGACATTCAAGGCGATCAAAGCCTGGGTGAATTCGTCCGGCACCACGGCGTTCAAGAGAAACAGCGTGGAAACGCCAGACATGGCTTTGCGCAGCGAATCGACATCGAGAAAGTCGCCTTGCACGACGGATACGCCTGCCGGAAAACTGGTTTTCGACGGATCGCGCACGAGAGCACGCACATCGGCGCCGCGCTTGGCGAGCTGTTCGACGACTTGGCGGCCGATATTGCCGGTGGCGCCGGTAACGAGAATGGTCATGGAATTTCTCCTGTTGGGTTGCTTGACAGCCCCAATATGTGTGGCTCACAAAGAGCCCAGTAGACGGCAATTTTAGACACGTCGTCTCACTGGTGGGACAGTCATGGATCTTTTAGCCCTTGCCGATTTTAACCTCGTGGCCCGCCATGGCGGCTTCGGCAAAGCGGCAAGGTCCACCGGCCGGCCCAAAGCAACATTGTCCCGGCGGGTTGGCGAATTGGAAAGCAGTCTCGATCTGCGTCTGTTCGAACGGGGTGCGCGTAACCTGAAGCTGACCGAAGAAGGACGGGCGCTCTTCGAGCGGACGGGGGCGTTGCTTGCCGAGCTGGACGAGACGGCATCGGCGATTGCCTCGGGCGGCCAGAGACCCAAGGGCAGATTGCGGATCAGCGCGCCTTTGCATTTTTCGCAGACTGCAATGGGGAGGATCGCCGCGGGATTTGCCCTGAGGTATCCTGAGGTGAGGCTTGAAGTGACCACCGAAGACCGGCATGTCGACATGATCGAGGAAGGCTACGATCTGGTAATCCGGGTCAATCCGGATCCCGATGAAAGCCTGGTCGGACGGGCGTTTCTCCGCGACCGCCTGGTCGTTGTGGCGAGCCCGGACCTTCCTCGCCCGGCCGATGGGCTCGCCGCTCCTGGCGTTGCGCGCGGGACAGGCGAGCGGCAAACATGGCAGGTGAAGACACCAGGTGGCCGGGCAACACTTAGAATCGAGCCGGTCCTCGCCTTGTCGACGCTCATCATGGTCCGGGATGCGGTGCGAGCCGGCATCGGCGCAGGACGGCTTCCCATTTCGTTGGTGGCCCACGACCTGGCTGACGGCACACTGGTGAATTGGGGGGATATTGACGGCCCCGAAATTTCTCTATGGACGCTCTACCCCTCCCGGCGGCTGCTCAGCGCGCGCGTGTCGGCGTTCCTGGATTTTCTGAAACAGGCTTTCCCAAACGGGACGCCGGACGAACTGGCCGCCTATATCGGCAGGTGACGACGATTGGGAGGTGACGACGGGCCTGCTTCAGCCAGAGCGCCGCTCGGCTCGATCGATCAGAGCCTGCTGACAGACAGTTGTCAGGAGCCTTCCTTTATGGTGCCTTGCCGCATGGGTGGCGGGCAACGGAGAGGAAAGCTTTTCATGACCATCAAGGCCAGCTGTCATTGCAAGGCGACGACGTTCGAGGTTTCGCAGGCGCCCGAGACGGTAACACAATGCACCTGCTCGTTCTGCTCCAAGCGCGGTTCGCTGTGGGCTTACTACGTTCCGTCGCAATTCAAGCTCACCAGCTCGCCGGAAAACGTTTCCTTCTATCAATGGGGATCGAAGACCGTCAAACACGGGTTTTGCGCCATTTGCGGCTGCGGCACCTTCACCGAAACGCCGGACTGGTCGACCGGAAAACCGGACTTCGACAATCCCAAGATCTCAGTCAATTCGCGGCTGTTCGACGATTTCGACCTCGATAAGGTCGAGGTGGTCGTCATTGACGGCAAGAACCTCTGGTAGGCCAGCGCCAACTGCCGAAGCAGAAGTGTGGCGCGAGCGGGGAGAAGCCGCTTTCGCCGCTCGGTTTTTCGCCGCATTTCATGTTACAAGACCGGAGAAGGGCTTATATGCGCGAGCCGCAAAGGCCGCGCTTTGGAGAGGGACGATCCTTATGAAAAAGACTGTGCTCGTCGCCGTTGCGACGGCTGTGCTGGTGAGTGCCTGCACCACGACCGATCCGTACACCGGGGAGCAGAAGGTTTCGAACACCGCAGCCGGCGCCGGCCTTGGCGCCCTGGCGGGCGCGGGCCTCGGCCTGCTTGCCGGCGGCAATGACCGCCGCAACGCGCTGATCGGCGCCGGTATCGGCGCGCTGGCCGGCGGCGCCATCGGCGCGACCATGGACCAGAACGAGGCTGAACTGCGCCGCCAGCTCGAAGGCACCGGCGTCAGCGTCACCCGCACCGGCGACCAGATCATCCTCAACATGCCGTCCGACATTACTTTCAACGTCGACCAGGATGCGGTGAAGCCTGGCTTCTACCAGGTGCTGAACTCGGTTGCGCTGGTGCTGAAGAAGTTCAAGCAGACCACGGTCGACGTGTTCGGCCACACCGATTCGACCGGCGGCGACGAACACAATTTCGATCTGTCGCAGCGCCGCGCATTGGCGGTCGCCAACTATCTCTCAGGGCAAGGTGTCGATTCGCGCCGCTTCGCCGTCACCGGTTTCGGCAAGACCCGTCCGATCGCGTCCAACGGAACGGCGGCCGGCCGTGCGCAGAACCGGCGCGTCGAGATCCAGCTTTCGCCGCTGACCTGAATTGTTCGGCATCGAAATGCGAAGGCGGCCCCGCAAGGGCCGCTTTCTTTTTGGGCTCCTGTGGTCGGCCAAAAGGTCTAACGCATTAGAGATTTCTAATAATCCCTTTCCGGAGGCCTTGGAAGGGATTAGCATTGGTGCGTTTCCAGAGGGGATGGGGCGGTACAAACGGCCGCGCAGTCACTTTTAGTCGGCCCCGGTCCTGCACGGCCAGATAAGGAAATCTGGGAGGAATGCATGACAAGAACAGCTCGTCTTGGGCGTTGCGGCGTCCTCATTTTGACAGGTCTGGCCTCAG
Organism: Mesorhizobium sp. P160187; assembly: GCF_057766425.1. NCBI lineage: Bacteria > Pseudomonadati > Pseudomonadota > Alphaproteobacteria > Hyphomicrobiales > Phyllobacteriaceae > Mesorhizobium > Mesorhizobium sp. P160187. The sequence goes on along the minus strand of NZ_JBYMDX010000004.1, from coordinate 602,466 downwards.
CTTGGTGCGCAGCCGCCACGGCTCGAGCCGAGGACGCCAACAAAGCCGACATCGAAGCTTTGAAGAAATCGCTCGCCAAATATGAGGACTACACGGTCGCCGTCCGCGACCTTTATCTGTCGACTGTCGGGTGTGTCTATTACAGCGGGGACAGGATCGAGGGCGCTATGGACTATCCGAAGGGCGCTATGGGCATCCATTTCGTCAACGTCCCGAGTGTCGGTCAGAAACTCGATCCGATGCGCCCCAATGTGCTGATCTACGAGCCGACCAAGAAAGGCTTGAAATTGGTTGGCGTGGAATGGCTGATGCCCCTGACGCCAGACACCAAGGAACCTCCAAAACTATTTGGCCAGACCTTCATGGGACCGATGGAAGGGCACTATCCGCTCATTCCGAGGGAGTTCGTCCACTACGACCTTCATGCCTGGCTGTTCAGAGACAATCCGAACGGCATGTTCAGTCCGACCAACCCGAACGTGAAATGCAGCAAGGCAGAGTTTCCGATGCTGGAAGAGCCGACCAAGATGATGCCCGGCCCGATGTGACGGACGGGCCAGGATAGGAGCTTGCCAAGAGTGCAAGCTGGCCGGCTGCATTTGAGAGTGCTCGGGATCAGGCTCGGACGACGATCGGCATGAGGGCCGGCGCGCATGAAGGCTGCCCGCTTGAGGACAGGTATCTGGTCGCGGAAGCCGACAATGGCGCTGCGAGCCGTCAGTCGAAGGTAAAAGCGGCCCGCAAGGGCCGTTTTGTTTGGCATGTCGGACCCTGTAATCAAGGCCTACGAGGTCGGCTGATCGACAATTGCCGCAACGATACGGCGCACGATCGGCAAGACCAGCAGCAGACTTGGAAAGCCCACTAGCCATGATGCTCCCCATGCATACGGCCAGGTCGCCACGAAACCGGTTGTCCAGCCGGCACTGATCAGCGTCGCTACCGCGGGAACAATGCACGACATCAGGATGGAAAGAACGAATGGCATCACCAGCGCATTGTAAGAGGCCGGTAGCTTTCTCGATTTCAAAACCTTGTGGGATGACGGTCGCATCACCTATCTCCTTCTCGAAAGGTGAAAGTATGCGCGGCTGAGCGCAGTCAGGCGGCCTGCGCCATTTGCTGGGCCAGGTTCCGAATAAAGCCGCGCAACGAACGCGGTTCGCGGCCCAGGGCGGCGCGCAATGTCAGACTGTTTCCGCCAAGGCCATAGTGGGCATAGTGGGCGTATATTTTGGCCAGCACCTGCATTTGGCGGTCATTGTAGGGAAGGCGTGCCTCGGCCGCCCACTCGCCAAATGTCGGCTCACCAGAAGAGATGGGTCTGCCAAGTTCCTCACTCATCATCGCAACGATGTCTTCCCGGCTGTGCATACCGTCAGCGCACAGATCGAGGGTCGCGTCGGACAATCGCGCTTCGGTTAGGGCGATCGCCGCCACCTCAGCGACATCGCGGTAGTCGACGCGGGCCAGCTTCGCCGTCTTTGGAAACGGTTCCGAGAAAACACCATGTTCAACGACGGACGGCCAGGCCGCTGCGAGGTTCTGCATGAAATTGGCAGGGTGCAGAATCGTATATTCCATCGTCGTCGAGTAGAGAGCAGCCTCGACAGGCACCTTGCTGGCATGGTTCTTCAGTCGCGTATTGGTAGGTTGGATCACCGACGAGAAGACGAACTTTCGAACTCCTGCTCGCGTGGCGGCCTCAACCATGGCAACGCCCATGGCTGCTTCATCGGGAGCAAAAGCCGGCCCAATGTGAAAGACGCCGTCGACGCCCTCGACCGCCCTTTCGAGGCTCTGACGATTTCGCAAATCTCCTGTCGCTACCTCGGATGCCCCCAGCTTCCGGGCCTTTTCGGCATTCGCAGGGTCGCGAACGAGCGCTCGAACATTGGCATTGCGGCGGACAAGTTCAGGCACGACAAGTCCCGCAACTCGGCCTGTGGCACCAACAACCAGAACAGTTGGATTGGCTACTTGCATGACGATTCCCTTCCATCAAGCCTGTCCTCGCGGGACAACTTGCAGAGAGGTACGACGTCGCACTTGTCGTTACAATTACCCGTTTTTGCGATATATTATGTCGAAGATCGGGAGAATACATGAGCCGGATGGACGATTTCGAGGCTTTCATCGCGATCGTCGAGCATGGAAGTCTGACGACTGCCGCACATCGGCTGAACCGCTCGCTGCAGTCGGTCAGCCGGTCCCTGGCGGCACTGGAGCAATCAGTCGGCGTCGAGTTGATCCACAGGACAACGCGTCGCTCGACACCGAGTGAAGTCGGAGCAGCCTTTTTCAACCGGATCAAACCCGCTGTCGACGAAATAAACGACGCAAGACTTCAGGCGATCAATCGACGATCGGAGCCGGCAGGCGTCCTGCGCATCGGGGCGCCGGTTCTGTTTGGCCCAAACGTCCTGATGCCTGTCATCGCGGAATACATGCGGACATATCCCCGGGTCGAGGTCGATCTTCAACTTTCCGATGGATTTGCCGATCTTGGCGCCGAAGGTCTCGACCTGGCAATACGCATCGGCGATTTGCCGGATTCCAACTTGAAAGCCAAACGCCTGGGGGCGTTGCGGCGCGTTGTGTTCGGCGCGCCTTCCTACTTCGCGCGGTGCGGCCGGCCGGCCCATCCCTTCCAGCTGAGTGAGCACAGTTGCATCATCAGAACCGCTAACGAGCGTCCAGGTGAATGGACGTTTCAGATCGACGGGAAACCCCGGACCGTGAAGGTCGCAGGCGCTTTTCGCTCCAATCTGATGACCTCGGTCTATGCCGCCGCAATCCACGGACTGGGTTTGGGCTTTTCGCCTCTGTGGCAGATAAGACATCTGGTCGACGACGGTCTCGTCGAACTGGTTTTGACGGAATTCGAGCCGGCACCAGTGCCGATCCATGCCTTGTGGCAGGAAGGCCGGTCATCTTCGGCCAAGGTTCGGGCATTTCTGGATTTATTGGCATCCCGCCTGGAACTGAAAAGCCTGTAGCATCGACGGGCTATGTAAGCCCTCCAGGCCGGAAGCGATCGGGTAGATCGAGCCTGTCTTGCGAACCGCGCATGGCGCCGACTGATCCTGGAGCGGGCTCCAGATCTCACATCCCCGTCGCGTCCAGGCAAGCCGCGCGCCCTCGGGACGCCGCGGCTCATGGGATCAGACCTTGGCGACGATCTTCATGAAGGCCGGCATGTCGTCGCCGAAACCGACGGTGCCGTCATTGTCTTCACCGCGGTTGTTGCCGCGGGCAGGGCGGCTGTTGCTGGCGCGCTGCGGCCTTGTGTCGCCGCGTTCCGGGGCGCGGTTCTCGTTGTTGCGGTCGGAGACCTTGCGATCGCTGTTTTCGGAGCGGATCGCTTCCTTGCGCTGATGCCGTTCGCCGATGTCGTCGGCGACCGCGGCCTCGGCTACCGCCGGCTGTTCCTCGCGTGCGGTATCCGCCGCCGGCGCGTCGTCGCTGCGCTTGGCATGGCGTTCGCGCGGCTTGCGCTCGCCACCGTCCTTGCGATCATGGGGCTTGCGGTCCTCGTCCTTGCGGCCGGCGCGGCGCGGAGCGCCACGGCCACGGCGGGGCGCTTCGTCCTCGCCGCCTTCGCTGGCGACCACGGTCGACAGGTCGCCGTCATGCCACTCGATCTTGTTGCCGATCAGCCGCTCGATGGCGTCGATGTATTTGGTGTCGGACTTGGTGGCGATGGTGAAGGACTTGCCCGAGCGTCCGGCGCGGCCGGTGCGGCCGATGCGGTGGACATAGTCTTCGGCGTGGATCGGCACGTCGTAGTTGAAGACGTGGCTGACGTCGGGAATATCGAGGCCGCGCGCGGCGACGTCGGAGGCCACGAGATAGCGCAATTTGCCATCGCGGAAATTGGCCAGCATCTGCATGCGGGCGCGCTGGTCCATGTCGCCATGCAGGGCGCCGGCGTCGAAATCATACTTCAACAGCGAGCGGAACAGCTCCGCGACCTCGACCTTGCGGTTGCAGAAAATGATAGCGTTCTTCAGCTCGGCGTCTTCGGCCTTTATCAGATTGCGTAGCGTCTCGCGCTTGTCCCACGGCTTGGAGCCGGACTTGACCAGGCGCTGGATGATGTTGGTGGCAGCGGATGCCGCCTTGGAAACCTCGACGCGCACCGGCGCATGCAGGAATTTCTCGGTGAGCTTGGTGATCTCCGGCGGCATGGTCGCTGAGAAGAACAGCGTCTGCCTGGTGAACGGGATCATCTCGCAGATGCGCTCGATGTCGGGGATGAAGCCCATGTCCAGCATGCGGTCGGCCTCGTCGATGACGAGGATCTCGACGCCGTTGAGCAACAGCTTGCCGCGCTCGCGGTGATCGAGCAGACGGCCGGGCGTGGCGATCAGCACGTCGGCGCCGCGCTCCAGCTTCTTGTCCTGCTCGTCGAAGGAGACGCCGCCGATCAGCAGCGCGATGTTGAGCTTGTGGTTCTTGCCGTATCTGATGAAATTCTCTTCGACCTGCGCGGCGAGCTCGCGCGTCGGCTCGAGGATCAGCGTGCGCGGCATGCGGGCACGGGCCCTGCCTTTTTCGAGGCGGGTCAGCATCGGCAGCACGAAGGAAGCCGTCTTGCCGGTGCCGGTCTGTGCTATGCCCAGAATATCCTTGCCGAGCAAGGCATGCGGGATGGCGCCAGCCTGGATCGGCGTCGGCACGGTGTAGCCCGCATCGGTGACTGCGGAAAGGACCTTGGGCGACAGGCCGAGGTCTGAAAAGGTCAACGCTTCTGGAGCGGTCGTGGTGTCTGAGGACAAGAGTTGCTGTCTTTGGCTGGTTCGGGGAAGCGCAACGGCATCCGTCGCGGCAAGCACAGCGTGCCTGCAAGATTGGTATTGCGATTAGGCGCAAGCCCGCGATTTGTCAACAGAAACGGGCGGGATTGGCACGATTGTGAAAACGTAAGCTTAATCGCGATGCTTAATTAGGTAGTCACTCTTTGCGCCGGCTCAATAGCGAAATTGCTCGGCGAGAATGCGTTCGTTCCACGAATGGTTGGGATCAAACAGCAGCGTCGCCGTCGCAGTCGGCGATTCCCGGACCGTCACGGAAGCCACCGCCTTGACCTCGGTATGGTCGGCAGCGGTGTTCACCGGGCGCTTTTCCGACTCCAGAATATCGAAGCGTACGGTCGCCTTGTTGGACAACAGGGCACCCCGCCAACGGCGCGGCCGGAACGGGCTTACCGGGGTCAGCGCGAGCAGCGGCGCATCCAGCGGCAGGATCGGACCGTGCGCCGACAGATTGTAGGCGGTCGAGCCGGCCGGCGTCGCGATCATCACGCCGTCGCAGTTCAGTTCCTCGATGCGGACCTGCTCATCGACGGTGATGCGGATCTTTGCCGTCTGGTAGGACTGACGCCACAGCGCCACCTCGTTGATGGCGAGTGCCGAAACCGTCTCACCCTCATGCGTCACCGCCAGCATTTCCAGCGGGCGGATCGTTTCGGCGACCGCGGCAGCAATGCGCTCGGTGAGGCCGCCGACGCGGTACTCGTTCATCAGGAAGCCGATGGTGCCACGGTTCATGCCGTAGACCTTCTTTCCCGTGCTCATCGTGTCGCGCAAGGTCTGCAGCAGGAAGCCGTCGCCACCCAGCGCCACCACCACCTGGGCGTCGTCGAAGGATGCCTGGCCATAGCGGGCCGACAGGCTCTCCATCGCCGCCTTGGCATCGGCAGTGTCGGAGGAGACGAAGGCGAGATTGGCTTTGCTCATGACATTCCGATTGCGGTCGGCCGATGGCGGTCGGCGGCGGTTGCGTGGGGTAGCATGGGCAAGCGCATCTGCAAAGGGAGGCATCGTCCGGCACAGTTGCGGCCGCGGCGAAACGAAATCGGCGGCTCGCGCTTGATGTCGCCGGAACGGCGAATGTGATGGTTAAGAGCGAGCTTAAACACTCGTAAAGCCTGATCGATCATGTTAGCCGACAGAGGATGGGTGGCTGGGGGGCTAGCCAGTCGAGACCTGTCTATTGCCGGTGACACGCCTGATTATCGTCTTCCTTGTGATGGGAAGTTTCGCCCTTCTCTTTGCGGAGCTTGTGCGGCAGTCCGAAGACATGAGCTCCAGGCCGATGGCCTCACGCTGCGGCGGCGCCGGCGTGCCATGCCCGCAAAACGCGTTGTAGGCTGAAGCCAATCTGCCAACGACGATCCGTCGCCTACTGCGCGACAATCCTCAGATTGGCGTTGCCGTAGAATGTGTAGGCGAGATAGGTCGGATCGCCGGTCCGGTAGAATTCTCTGCGGACATCCTGCAGGATCTCGGCCAGATAGACCGGCCCGTCCTTGATCCGCGTGCTGATGCCGCCATAGAAATCGGTCGAGAAGGCCGCTGCCGCGCGGTCGGTCAGTGGCCACATGCCGCCGATGAAGCCGGAAGCGCCGCCCGCCAGCACTGCCGGACCCCAGCCTTGCACGAAGCCGCCGAGCATCTGCGAACGGCCGGTGTCGCAGGCGTTGAAGAAGTAGAACGGATTGCCCTTGCCATGCGCGGTCGCGACCAGCGCGGCCCATGTATCCGGGTCGAGCGACTGATCGACGAGATCGATGGCAAAGACCGGCCGGCCGCTGCTCGGCTGGTTGACCTCGCCATGGCCGGAGAAATGAATGAAACCGGTCGAGACTTCGCCGACCAGTTTCTCGAAAGAGATGAAATCGCCATCGAAGCGGCGGTAGCCGGCAAGCTTGCTCAGTGCCGCGATCTCGTCCTGCTGAAAGCGCAGCGAGCGTTTGTCGACATAGGAGGGCGCGACAGCCGCGACGCCGGTGAAGGTCATGCGGTCGAGCGGGTTGTCGACCTGTGAGGCACTGCTGCGCGGAGCCCAGCGCGCCAGCCGGTAGCCCATGCCGAGAAAACCGTCGGCGACGGCGCCGTCGGCGCTGCGCGGGCGGATCAATTCCCAGGGCAGCGTCGGGCTGTTCGAGGTGATCTGGATCGAATGGAGTTCGCCTTTGCCGCGCAGCGACCAGAACACGTCCTTGAACGGTTTCGGCACATAGTCGCGGTAGAGCGCATCGCCAAAACCTTCGGCGGCGAGCGTGACAAAGCGCTTTTGCGCCCCCGTATCGCTGCTTGCGGCAGGCTGCTGCAGCGAAACGGCGCCGCGCAGGCTCAATCCGAGCTGCAGCAGGCGGCGGTATTCGGAGTCCAGCCATGCCGCCATCTCAGGTGGCGTCGAGAACGTATCGGTCACCGGACCGGCCAGATGCGGCGAATGGATGATGATCTGCCCCGAACCCAGCCCGCTCGGATCGTCATAGAGGATGGTCACGTCGAGATCGGGGACGTCATCGCCGGCTGCGCCGCCGAGCGTCACATTGCCAGTTACCGCCGGCTGCGGCGCCGCTGCGGCCAGCATCAGCATGGCAGGTGCTGCGGAGCGTTCGGCTGTGGCGCTCAGAGCGGCTGCCTCGACAGGCGCGGTGCGGCGAATGATAACCGACCGCGATGCCGATCCCAGGAACCTCCCGGCGCTGTAGATGCGCGCGATGAACTGGGCCGGCTTGCTGTCCTTGGCGATCGGCCGCGCCTTGACGTCGAAGCGGACGAAGTCGCTGTCGCCCTGGCGGTAGAGCGTCGTCCGTCGGCTCCATTTGCCGCCGTCAGCGAGATCGAAGCCGGAGGCGAACAGATCGATATCGATCGGCCATTGCTCGGTTCCCGCCGGCATCGCCATGGCCAGGGCGCCATCTTCCGTCACCGACGAGCCCGGCGCTGCCTTCACCTTCACTTCGGGCGTGAATTGCTCTTCGGTAGGGCGATCGAAACGGTCACCGTCTCGCCGGCGACAATCTCATCCGGCGCATCGATGGTTGGATGGCGCACCACCTCGACAGCGCCCGTCTCGGGTTGTGGAAGGGCGCCGCCGGAAGGAGGGCTTTGCGCCTGGTCGATGGGCGGCGGCGCTGGTTTCGGTGGCGCCTGCGCCTCCGGCGGACTTTCGGCGCCGGTCGCGGGTGGCGGGGCCGATGTCATGCCGTCCTCAGGGGGGATCCCTGCCTTATCGGGGGGCGGTTCGGCGCCGGTGGCTCCGCCATCCTGCGGATAGGTCCCGCCGAGATTGTTCTGGGCAGCGGCCGCAGCTGCGTCTTCAAGACGTTGCTTTTCCTCTTCGTATCGTTGCCGAGCCTGCTCTTCCTGCAATTGGCGCTGCTGTTCCTGGCGTTTGTATTCCTCGTAGAGCGCCGCCTCCTTGGCGCTGTCGCCCATCGCGGCATCGGGACTGCCGGAGCCCGGTGCAACGTCCATGGGGTAGGGCTCCTGACCGCTGCCATCGGCGTAGTCGCTGCCGTCAGGCTCCCAACCGCCACTCCCCGAGATGTAGCCGCCGCTCGCCATCGCCGGCGGTGCCGGTTCCGGCACAAGCGGCAGCGCCGGTGCCGCGCCGGCCACCTGGTCCGGCGTCAGCACAAAGGCAGCGTCTGCCTAGCGGCCATATGCCATCCATGGCCACTGGGCGCCTGACGTTTTGTCGATAGTGGTTTGCCTGACCGAGGCGAGGATGATGGCTATGTCCGCGCCGCGCTTGACCAGCGCAGCGGTGAGCGCATCGGCAAATACGGTGACGGGGCGGGCTTCGTCCAGTGCAACGGTTCCGGGTTTGGCCGACAGAGCGACGATGGCGTGGGTGAGGGGATCGACCGCCGCCAGACCCTGCATCACGCCGGAAGTAGGGTTGTGGCCATCGCCGGGATTGTCGAGCAGAACCACCTTCAATGTCGGGGTTGCCTCGAGCGCCTGCATGAACAGATCGAGGGGCAATGCCGTCTGGTCGACCGTTTCCTTTGAATCGATCCGGGTGCCGCGCGTCAGTAAATAGTTCCTGCCGTTGGCCTGCGCGGTGTGGCCGACATAGTAGAAGATGCCGACGGAGTCCGGTTTGGCCAGGGATTGGGCGAAATCATGCATGGCGCGCGCGACATCGGCGCGGTCGCCATCCGACACCTGCCGGACGGTGAAGCCAAGCGATCGTAGTGTCGCTGCAACGAGTTCGGCACTGAGGTCGGCGTTGGCGATTGCCGGTGAGCCCTCAGAGGCCGGATTGGCGACAACCAGCGCTATCCGCTCTTCGCCGCGCGCAGCGGAGAAGAGCGCCATGGTCATCAGCAGCACGACCGCCAGAAAAAGGCGCATGACCGTGATCCAAGCCCTGCAGGCTGCGGCGCTCACGCCACGGCTTGCCCCAATTCATCAATGGCCCAACCTTGACCATATCATGTCGGCTTCGCCGGCGCACTGCCGGTGCCGATGATGCAGTTGTGTCGCTAAAAGATATTGACTGTATGTTTAGTAATTAATACCGTTGCCCGAGATACCGAGTTGGTCAGCCGGCATTCGCCGGTGAATGATCACCAGGACGAAGGGAACTTAGGGACTCGAGGCGCAATCCCGCCGGTCCCAACAATGGGAGACACAAGCATGCAGTTGAAATCGACCGCCACGGCGCTCGGCCTGTCGCTGCTGGCGATGACCGGCATTGCCCGCGCCGAGGGCGAACTCCAAATCTACAATTGGGGCAACTACACCAGCCCGGACCTGATCAAGAAGTTCGAGGAAACCTACAAGGTCAAGGTTACCGTCACCGACTACGACTCCAACGATACGGCTCTGGCCAAGGTCCGCCAGGGCGCTTCCGGCTATGACATCGTCGTTCCATCGGCCAGCGTGATGCCGATCTGGATCAGCGAAGGCCTGCTCTTGGAAACCGATCCCAACACGATGGAGAACTTTAGAAACGTCGATCCGAGATGGGTCGACGTGCCGTTCGACCCCGGCCGCAAATATTCGGTGCCGTGGCAATGGGGCACGACCGGCATCTCGGTCAACAAATCGGTCTATGCGGGCGATCCGAACACCTCGGCGATTTTCCTCGATCCGCCGCCGGAACTCGTGGGCAAGATCAATGTCGTGCCCGAAATGGGAGACATCATGTTCCTCGCCATTGCCTATGAGGGCGGTAAGTACTGCACCGACGACAAGGTGCTTTTGAAAAAGGTGCATGACAAGCTCATCGAGGCGAAAGCGAAATGGCTGTCGCTCGACTATGCGGCCGTCGACGGTCTCGGCAGGGGCGACATTGCCGCCGGCGTCAACTGGAACGGCATATCGCTGCGCGAGCGGCTGGAGAACGACAAGATCGTCTACGGCTATCCCAAGGAGGGCTTTCCAATCTGGATGGACAATGTCGCGGTGCTCAAGGATGCCAAGAACGTCGAGAACGCCAAGCTCTTCCAGAATTTCATCATGGACCCCAGGAATGCAGCGATGATCTCGGCCTTCGCGCACTACGCCAATGGCATCAAGGGCTCCGAGCCCTTCCTGCCGGCCGATATGAAGGGCGCGCCCGAAGTGGATGTTCCGGCCGAATTTGCCGACAAGGGCCAATTCATGTCGGCCTGTCCCGCCGACGTCCAGGCGCTCTACACCAGGATCTGGACCGATCTGCAGAAATAGCAGCGCCGCCAGCCGAAGCTGACCAACATCGGGCCGCGCATCGCGGCTCGGCCATCCCCAATGCCAGATGCCGTAAAGCCGCCGCGGGAGATTTTTTATGTCCGATCTCGACCTTTGCTACATGCCGGCCAGCGAGGCGTTGCGGCTGTTCAAGGCGAAGAAACTGTCGCCTCTGGAACTGATGCAGGCCACCATCCGCCGCGCCGAGGCGACGAAAGAAACGATCAATTGCCTCACCTTCACGCATTTCGACGAGGCGATGGATCTCGCCAGAAAAGCCGAGGCGAAATACGCCAGAGGCGCCAGGACCGGCGCGCTCGAGGGCCTGCCGATCGGCATCAAGGATGAGAGCTACATCAAGGGCAAGCCGACCTCGCATGGCTCGCTGCTGTCCGGGGACGCCATTGGCGGCCATACCTCGACCATGAACGAGCGTGTCATGAAGGCCGGCGGCATCGTCCACGCCCGCACCGCGACGCCCGAATTCAGCTGCGCCGGTTATACCTGGTCGAAGCGCTGGGGCGTCACGCGCAACCCCTGGAACCCGGATTTCACGCCGGGCGGTTCGTCGGGCGGTTCGGCGGCAACGCTGGCCTCCGGCACGTCGTCGATCGCAACCGGCTCGGACATAGCGGGCTCAATCCGCATCCCTGCCTCGGCCTGCGGCCTGGTCGGCTTCAAGCCGCCTTACGGCCGCAATCCCGATGAGCCGCCGTTCAATCTCGATTTTTTCTGCCACACCGGGCCCTTGGCCCGAAACGTCGGGGATGCGATCCTGCTGCAGAACGTCATGGCCGGGCCGAGCCCGCTCGACATCGCCACGCTGCGCCCGAAACTGCGCCTGCCGCTCGACTACAAGCCGATCAAGGGTTGGAAGATCGCATTCTCCATGGATCTCGGGTCCTTCGAGGTGGATGCGGACGTGCGCAAGAACACGCTCGCTGCCTGCGATGTGTTCCGCTCGCTCGGCGCCACCGTCGAGGAGGTGGACCTCGGCTGGGGCGACGAGGTGCTCAAGGCCGGCATGGCCTATCTCGAACATCTCTTCGGCGCCTCGCTGTCGCCGCTGCTCGCCAAGAACGGCAAGGACATGACCAGCTATGCCAGGCAGTTTGCGCAGGACGGCCAGAAGTCGAAGGCCACGGACTTTGTCGCAACTTTGGACGTGGCGGCCAGGATGTACCAGACGCTGGGGCCGTTGCTGGAAAAATACGATGTGCTGATCTGCCCGACCAATGCGCTTCCCGCAGTGCCGGCGGAATTCGATCAGACCAAAGGCAAGGTCGAAATCAATGGACGAGAGGTGAACCCGTCGCTGGGCTGGGTGATGACGACGCCGTTCAACATGCTGAGCCGCTGCCCGGTTCTGTCGATCCCGTCGGGCCGCGCCGCCAACGGCGTGCCGACAGGCATCCAGATTGTCGGCCGCACCTATAGCGACGCTGACGTGTTCCGGGCGGGTATGGCCTATGAGACGGCTCGTGGTCAGTGGTACACGAATGCCGGGACACGCCCGACGCTGTGAGTCCGCAGAGCGCCGGCATGCCAAGGCAGCGGCGGGATGTTTCGGCCGCCGGGGAAAGGCCTGACGACAATGGCGCAACGCATAGCCACTCCGGATGCGGGAAAAAGCAAGGCGGCCAAGGGTGCGGCGAACGACGCCGCGCCCAAGGACCGCCGGCGCGAGCGCGGCGAAGCGAGCGTCCAGCGCATCATCGACGCCACCATCGAGCTCATCGCGGAGGAGGGGCTGGCCAGCGTCACCATGCAGCGCATTGCCGGGCATGTCGGCTCGTCCAACGCACTGGTGGTCTTTCATTTTCGCAGCAAGGAGAACCTGTTCCGGGCCGTCCTGCAATATCTCAGCGACCAATATGACGCGCTGTGGCTGACGCTGGTGCGGGGGCCCGGCCTGTCGCCGGTCGAGCGGGTCTTGGGCGCGGTCGATTGCGCGCAACGCTTTGCCCGCCAGCATCCGAATTGGGTGTCGGTCTTCGTCGTGTTCTCCAGCGACCGCAAGAGCATGCAGCTCTACAACGAGATAGGCCTGCCCAGCGATCTCGCCTACACGGCCGAAGCGCGCGAACTGCTGATCGAGATTTCGCGCAGCGGCGGTTACACCGGCGTCGACATAGACACGCTGTCGGAGAGCCTGAATTATCTGGTTCACGGCGCCTGGTATTGGGACCATCTCAACCCGTCCAGCCGCGACACCGACGTGCTGCGCAAGACCATGCTGCTCCTGCTGCACCAGGCCTTTCCGCGGCATTTTGACTTGGGGTGAGATGCGGCCATTGCGAGCGACGAAAGCGTCCTCTGCAAACCTAACCCGAAAATCTCTACGATGCCTTGATCTCTGTAAAAACGCTTGCACAATCCAGAGGTGGCGAGCTAAACAACCCAGGGATGCATTCGAGGGTGGGTAAATGTGGCATTGGGCGATACTTCTGTTGCTGATTGGCGTGCCGGTTTTCTTCGCCGTCCGGTCGTCGCGCAAATCCTCACAGAGCCCAGATGACCTCGTGGGGTTCGGCGGCTGGCTGATCCTGCTGGCGATCAGCCTGTCCCTTTCGCCGTTGCGCACACTTGTCGATATGGCCAGTCTGGTCAAAACCTACCAACAGCTTGTTACAGTGCCCAACGGGGCCTTGGCCATCTATGGCGAGGCAGCCCTCAATCTGGCATTTCTGGTGCTTCAGCTGGTCGTGCTTGTTTCGATGCTGCGGCGAAGCCACCGCTTCCCGCAGCTGTTCATATGTCTGTGGTTTGCGATCCCTCTCTTGTTCATACTGGACGCAGTTTGGATATCGACTGTGCTTGGTGTCCCGGTAGACCGTTTGCTTGCCGGAGGGGCTCTGGTTACACCTTTGGCATCCTTCATAGTCACAGGGATCTGGGCCGCCTATGTATACAGATCGGTCAGGGTGAGAAACACGTTCGGTGGCAGTACGGCAGCCACTCAGGCTGCGACGTTTTCTTAGAAGGTCGCAGGATCAACGGTTGCGAGTTAGCCTGATGCCGCTGCTGCCAGCTGCCCCGAATTGAACTATCGGTCGAGCTTCGAAGGATGGCCCGCCATCCGAAGCTCGAAGAGCGAAGGATGGTGCCCCCGGACGGAATCGAACCGCCGACCTTCGGTTTACAAAACCGCTGCTCTACCAGCTGAGCTACAAGGGCATGGCGCTCCGGTTAGCATATTTCGTGCGCCAGTAAAGACAAAACTCCGTTTTCGATCGCTAATGGACCCCGCCGAGGTGGGCGGGCCGCCATGCTGAAAACCGCCAATGCGATCCCTACATATTTCTCAGGTGCAAACGCATCGAACGGGGTGTCGCATGATCAGACTTGTCATCATCCTGCCGCTTGTCGTCATTGCCTGGCTGCTTGCGGTAAAGCTCATCAAGGACGTGAAGAGCGCCAATGTCGACTGGACCGGCATCGCCGCCATCCTCGGTTTTATCGCGATGGCGTTTTGGCTGCGGCATGTGACTGGGATGGGATGAGAGACAAGCAGTGGTCAGTAGTGAGTAGGGCTTAGGGGCCACGGACAGGGTCCAATCTAATGCCTACTCACCACTCCCTATTCCCCCAAAAACCTCGAACCTTTCGCCGCGCCGCGACGACTGATCTCCAGAGGCGAATGGTCGCCTCGATCAAGGAGATCATCATGTTGAAGCGCACTCTTACTTCGGGCCTGGTCGCCATCTTCGTCGCCACCGGCGCGCTCGCCGGTACCGTGCAGTCGTCCTCCGCTCACGGCCATCATCACCACCATCATCACAAGCACCACGACAAGCCCTGGTGGTGGTGGAACCATCACCACCAGCACCATCACCACAAGCATCATCATCACCACGGGAAAGTGATCATCTTCCTTTGAGCGAGACGACCTGCCTCGCGGAAGGGCGGCTTCGGCCGCCTTTTTTTGCGAGCGACGGCGCCACTGATGTGGGCCACCCGGTTACCGGCAACATAAGATTTCAGCGCTGTCGCGCGAAGATTTCGCGAGTGACGAAACGTCGACCGCAGAAAGTTCTCTGGTCCGAGAGAAAAATCTTCAAAAACCTCGAACCTTTTTCCTGCTCGCCGCGACTGATGATCAAGAGGCGGATGGATCGCCTCTCGCAACGAAACAAGGAGATCGTCATGTTCACGCGCAAAATCGCTTCTGCCCTCATCGCCAGCACCGTCGCCGCCACCTCGCTGGTCGGCACCGTCCAGCCCTCGGCCGCCCACAGCCATCACCACAACCGCGAAATCGGCATCGGCATCGCCGCCGGCGTCGGCGGCTTCGTCCTCGGCAGCCTGCTCAATCAGCCCCGCACCGTCTATGTCGACGACGAGGGTGGCTCCTGGCACGTCCGCCGCTGCGCCAACCGCTACGCCAGTTACGATCCGTACTCCGACACCTATGTCGGCTATGACGGCTACCGCCACTATTGCCGCCTTTAAGAGGAGGCACCCCCACACGGAAAGGAGGGGCTGTACGCAGCCCCTCCTTCCTGATTTGAGCGCGCCGCGGTGCGGGCTACGGTTTGGAGATCGGCAATCCCGCTGCACGGCAGATGCGGGCAACACTCGCATTCTGCGATTGATCCCCCATGGCGATGAGTTCGAAGCTGCTTCCTTCATCCGGATAGATCTTGGCGGCGAACGGTTGGTCTGTTGTATGACCACCGGACGACGTCTTTGCAGCGACATGGCCGCAGACCAGGATTTCGCGGCGGCCGTCGAGCGTTCGCTCGCCGGCAAGCATCGTCCCGAATTTGGCGGATACAGGATCATGTAAATGCTGGCGAATGCCGATCGTGATTGTCTCCTCCAAAGCGAGCGAGATCGGAATCTCGCTGACTTGCTGGGAGACAGGGGCGGGCTCGGGCGCCGTCGCCACGCATCCGCACAGTGAAGCGGCGAGCAAAAGCTGAAGCGTTCTCCGCATTATAATCGGAACCCGCCGATCATCCTCGTCACCTCAGCGGCGGCGTCGCGCACCAGCGGCCCGATCTCGTCCAGCCGCTCCATCGTCACCCGCACCGTCGGTCCGGAGACCGAGACACCGCCGATCGGCTCGCCGAACTCGTTGAAAATGGCGGCGGCCACGCAGCGCATGCCGGGATGCCGCTCCTCGTCGTCGACCGACCAGCCGCGGTGCTTGATGACAGCCAGGTCATGGGCCAGCGCCGAAATGTCGGACAGCGTCTTGTCGGTGAAGCGCTGCAGGCCCGACTTGCGCAGGATGGCGGCGACGCGTTCCGGCTCGAGCTGCGCCAGCACCGCCTTGCCGATGCCCGAGGCATGGAAGGAGCTGCGCGTGCCCGGGCGGAAGAAGGCGCGGATCGCCTGATGGGTCTCGACCTGGCTGACGAAAACGACGCAATCGTCCTCGGCGACGCCGAGATTGGCGGTTTCACCGGTCTTCTCCATCAATTCCTGCATGACCACGCGGGCCCTGTCGACAAGCTTGCGGCGGCGCAGGAAGGCGGCACCCATGCGGTAGGTCTCGACGCCGATCGACCACAGCTGGTCCGATGTATCGAACTCGACCATGCCGTGGTTCTGCAGCGTCGTCAGCATGCGGTAGGCGGTGGACGCCGCGAGCTCGCTACGCGCCGAAATCTCGCTCAGCGACAGGCCACTGCCTTCAGCGACGATGGCCAGGATGCGCAAGGCCCGGTCCAGCGACTGTACAGAACCGGCCTCGGACGGACCGTTGAAAGCGCGCGGCCGGCCGCGCTGGCGTTTTTCGCTGGTTTCCATGGCGGCATTGTCGCCGGTTTCGCCCAAATCGCAATGAAAAACTTTTTCATCGATTTTGATGGCCGGATTCATGGAAAACGAAAAAGCCAGCGAAATCAGTGGACAGGAGCCGTTTTCTAGAAATGAAAAATTATTCTGAAAAAATTGAAAAATGAAAACCATACGGGCATTGTCGGTCGACCAACAATTTGCGGAGGCTGGACATGGCCAGGATGCGCGCTGTCGATGCAGCGGTTCTCGTTCTCGAAAAGGAAGGCGTTTCCTGCGGCTTCGGTGTGCCGGGCGCGGCGATCAATCCGTTCTATTCGGCCCTGAAGGCGAGGGGCTCGATCCGCCACATCCTGGCTCGTCACGTCGAAGCGGCCTCGCATATGGCCGAAGGCTACACGAGAGCCAAATCCGGCAATATCGGGCTGTGCATCGGCACCTCGGGCCCGGCCGGCACCGATATGATCACCGGGCTTTATTCGGCGGCGGCGGACTCGATCCCGATCCTGTGCATCACCGGTCAGGCGCCGCGGGCACGGCTCAACAAGGAGGATTTCCAGGCGGTCGATATCGCCGCCATAGCCGCACCCGTCGCCAAATGGGCGGTCACGGTCATGGAGCCCTATCTCGTGCCGATGGCGCTGCAGAAGGCGTTTCATCTCATGCGCTCGTCGCGACCGGGCCCGGTGCTCATCGACCTGCCGGTCGATGTGCAACTGGCCGAGATCGAATTCGAGATCGATGCCTACGAGCCGCTTGTCCCGTTCAAGCCGGCAATGTCGCGCGCCCAGGCCGAAAAGGCCTTGGCGATGCTCAATGCCGCGGAAAAGCCGCTGATCGTTGCCGGCGGTGGCATCATCAATGCCGATGCGTCCGATCTCCTGATCGAATTCGCCGAGATCACCGGCGTTCCGGTCATACCGACATTGATGGGCTGGGGCACGATCCCCGACGATCACCGGCTGATGGCCGGCATGTGCGGGCTGCAGACCTCGCACCGCTACGGCAATGCGACCATGCTGGAAGCCGACTTCGTTTTCGGCATCGGCAACCGCTGGGCCAACCGTCACACCGGTTCGGTCGACGTCTATACCAAGGGCAAGAAATTCATCCATGTCGACATCGAACCGACCCAGATCGGCCGGGTGTTCGCGCCGGATCTCGGCGTCGTCTCGGACGCCGGTGCGGCACTGAAGATGCTGCTCGACGTCGCCACAGAGTGGAAGACGGCTGGAAAGCTGCGCGACTGGTCGGGCTGGGCGAAGGAATGCCAGGCCCGAAAGAAGACGATGAAGCGCAAGACGCATTTCGAGCAGGTGCCGCTGAAGCCGCAGCGCGTCTATGAGGAGATGAACAAGGCGTTCGGCCGCGACACCACCTATGTCACCACGATCGGCCTGTCGCAGATCGCCGGGGCGCAGTTCCTGCATGTCTACAAGCCGCGCAACTGGATCAATTGCGGCCAGGCCGGCCCGCTCGGCTGGACGCTGCCGGCGGCGCTTGGCGTGCGCGCCGCCGATCCCGACCGAACCATCGTAGCGCTGTCGGGCGACTATGATTTTCAGTTCATGATCGAGGAACTGGCGGCCGGCGCACAGCACAAACTGCCGTATATCCACGTCGTCGTGAACAACGCCTATCTCGGCCTGATCCGCCAGGCGCAGCGCGGTTTTGCGATGGATTTCGAGGTGAGCCTGGCCTTCGAGAACGTCAACCGCTCCAACGATCCGGAGGCCGGCTACGGCGTCGACCATGTCGCGGTCGCCGAAGCCATGGGCTGCAAGGCGGTGCGGGTGCGCAAGCCGGAAGAGTTCGCCGGCGCGTTCAAGGAAGCGCAGCGGCTGATGAAGGAATACCAGGTGCCGGTGGTGCTCGAATTCATCCTCGAACGCGTCACCAACATTTCCATGGGCACGGAAATCGACAAGATCACCGAATTCGAGGACCTTGCCGAAAGCCATGAGGATGCGCCGACGGCGATTGTGTTGCTCGATTAGGCGCGCCGATATTCAGGTGAGACAGGCCTGCAAACGGCGCCTTCCTGCGCTTCCGGTGCTCACGTACAGAAAGTACGTTCCGCTCCGGTTCTCGAAAGTCACCGTTTTCGACTCTGCCTGACCTGAATCTCAACACGCCTAGGGCCAAGCAGAAGAAGGAGAAAAAGAATGCCGCGTTTTTCAGCCAATCTGTCGATGCTCTTTGGCGAGCACGATTTCCTCGACCGTTTCGATGCCGCCGCCCGCGCCGGCTTCAAGGGCGTCGAATATATCGGCCCCTATGATCATGCGCCCGAGATCGTTGCGGCGCGGCTGAAGAAGAACGGCCTGAACCAGGTGCTTTTCAACCTGCCGGCCGGCGACTGGGGCAAGGGCGAGCGCGGCATCGCGGTGCTACCCGACCGCGTGCCGGAATTCCGGCAAGGCATCGCCAAGGCGATCAGCTATGCCCATGCGCTGGGCTGCGAGCAGGTCAATTGCCTCGCCGGCATCGCGCCACAGGGCGTGGATCGTTCGGTGCT
This sequence comes from Mesorhizobium sp. P160187, assembly GCF_057766425.1. NCBI lineage: Bacteria > Pseudomonadati > Pseudomonadota > Alphaproteobacteria > Hyphomicrobiales > Phyllobacteriaceae > Mesorhizobium > Mesorhizobium sp. P160187. Next base: position 583,722 of record NZ_JBYMDX010000004.1, on the reverse strand, counting down.
GGAAAATACCTTTGCCGAAAACCTGGCGTTTGCGGCCGAGAAACTGGAGCAGGCCGGCATCCGGCTTTTGATTGAGCCGATCAACACGCGTGACATCCCGGGCTTCTTCCTGAACTATTCGAACCAGGCGCTGGCGCTGATCGACCGCGTCGGCTCGAAGAACCTGTTCCTGCAATACGACATCTATCACATGCAGATCATGGAGGGGGATCTCGCCCGCACCATCGAGGCCAACCTCGGCCGCATCGCGCATATCCAGCTTGCGGACAATCCCGGCCGTCACGAGCCGGGGACGGGCGAGATCAATTATCCCTTCCTCTACGAGCATATCGACAGGGTTGGTTATGCCGGCTGGGTTGGGGCCGAGTACAAGCCGAAGATGGGGACGGAGACCGGGTTGGGATGGTTTCGCGAGCTTAACGGGCAGGGGAGCGCGGCGGCTTAGGCGTCGCAGCCCCCTCATCCGGCCCTTCGGGCCACCTTCTCCCCGAGGGGAGAAGAGATCGCCGAGGTTAGCGCCAGCCTCTTCTCCCCAACGGGGAGAAGGTGGCCGCGTAGCGGCCGGATGAGGGGGCGTTTCACACAGTCATTTGGAGAAAAACAATGGAAACCATCGGCTTCATCGGCGTTGGCATTATGGGCGCGCCGATGGCGGGGCATCTCCTGGATGCCGGCTACGCCGTCATTGCCAGCGACCACCGCTCGAAGCCGCCGGCCGATCTCGTCGCCAAGGGCTTGAGAAGCATCACCGGCCACGCGGCAGTGGCGAAGGCCGCGGATATCATCATCACCATGGTTCCCGACACCCCGCAGGTAGCCGAGGTGCTGTTCGGCGAGAACGGTGTCGCTTCCGGCCTGAGCAAGGGCAAGCTGGTCATCGACATGAGCTCGATCTCGCCGATCGAGACCAAGGTTTTCGCCAAGAAAATCAACGATCTCGGCTGCGACTATCTTGACGCGCCGGTGTCGGGCGGCGAGGTCGGCGCAAAGGCGGCGTCGCTGACCATCATGGTCGGCGGCGAGGACAAGGCGTTCGAGCGCGCCAAGCCCGTGTTCGAAAAGATGGGCAAGAACATCACGCTTGTCGGCCCGAACGGCGTCGGCCAGACCACCAAGGTTGCCAACCAGATCGTCGTGGCCCTGACCATCGAGGCGGTCGCCGAGGCGCTGGTCTTTGCCGCAAAAGCCGGCGCCGACCCCGCCAAGGTCCGGCAGGCGCTGATGGGCGGGCTGGCAGCATCGCGCATCCTCGAGGTGCATGGCGAGCGCATGATAAAGCGCACCTTCGCGCCGGGCTTCCGCATCGAACTGCACCAGAAGGATCTCAGCCTGGCGCTGGAAGGCGCCAAGGCGCTCGGCGTCTCATTGCCCAACACCTCGACGACGCAGCAGCTGTTCAACTCGTGCGCGGCGAATGGCGGGGCGAAAGAGGATCATTCGGCGCTGGTGCGGGCGCTGGAGCGGATGGCGGGGCATGAAGTGGGTGAATAGTGAACGGTGACGGTCAGAACGCTTTCCATTCAGCATTCACCATTCACTTTCCAAGGAATTTCCGTGCCGCATAAAGGCTCACCGCCGCGGCGTTCGACACGTTGAGCGAGCGGATGGCGCCGGGCATGTCGAGGCGGGCGAGTGTCGTCACCGTCTCGCGCGTTTTCTGGCGCAGGCCCTTGCCTTCGGCGCCGAGCACCAGGGCTATCTTTTCGCCTGAAAAACTCGTTTCGAGCTCCGCTGGCCCATCGGAATCGAGGCCAATGGTCTGGAAGCCGGCTTCGTGCAACTGTCCCAGCGCGTCGGCCAGGTTCTTCACCTCGATCTGGTCGATATGTTCCAGCGCGCCGGAGGCGGATTTGGCCAGCACGCCGGATTCCTGCGGGCTGTGGCGGGCCGTGGTGATCAGCGCACCGGCGCCGAAGGCGACCGCCGAGCGCAGGATGGCGCCGACATTGTGCGGGTCGGTAACCTGGTCGAGCACCAGCACCAGTTTGGTATCGCCGAGCGCATCGAGGCGCTTGGGCTTCAATGGCTCGGCCTCGATCAGCACGCCCTGGTGGACGGCGTCCGAACCGGTGATCTTGTCGATGTCCTTCGGCTCGACCAGTTCGGCCTTGAACGGCAAAGCGGCGAGGTCGGCGATCGCCAGCCGCTCGGCGGCATTGCGCGTCACCAACATCTTTCTGATCCGCCGGCGCGGATTGTCGAGCGCGGCGCGCACCGTGTGCAGGCCATAAAGCCGCACCAGCCCGTCGGCGGCGTTCTCGCCCGGCGGCACCGGCTGGCGCGGCCGGAAGGCAGGCGCGCCGCCGGCCTTCTCGTCGCGATGGGCGCGGCGCAGCTTGGCGTAGTGGGTGTCTTTGGCGGTCTTGGGCGTGTTGTCATTGCTCATGGCCGGCTTCTATAGCCGCGTCGCCGGGCCATGGATACAGGCAGCAAGCCGGCTTGCCGGGTGAGCTGTCAAAATCAGCGCATTTTGCCTTGGGGTGCGGTTGACACCCACTGGCCTTGCCGCCATAAGGCGCTTCGCTGATTTCGGACAAAACCCTGGTTTCGACCTGATCGGCGAGAATGCCTCGTTGCAAGGCTTCGACGGCAGGCTGGAGAGGTGCCCGAGTGGTTAAAGGGGACGGACTGTAAATCCGTTAGCTTAGCTTACGTTGGTTCGAATCCAACCCTCTCCACCACTGCCAGCCCGCGAACCTTGAGGACGATGCGGGTATAGCTCAGTGGTAGAGCAGCAGCCTTCCAAGCTGAATATGCGGGTTCGATTCCCGCTACCCGCTCCAAGCCTCCCCAATCCGCATCAGATCTCAGCGAATATCTCGACAACGTTGCCGTCCGGATCGCGGAAGAACACTGTTCTGTGGCCCCAGACCTGGTCGGTGAGCGGCAGGACCGGCTGCACGCCCTTGGCCTGAAGCGCCTCGGCGCAGGCAGCGACCATCTCCGGCGCCACCCGGAATGCCAGCTGCAGCGACAGCGCATCCCGCTGCTGCGGCGTGTCGTTGAACATCATGCCGAGGCTGGTCAAGGCCAGCGTGTTCGGGCCGACCCGATATTCGATCCACCTGTCGCCGAGTTCGCGCTGCAGATCAAATTCCATCACATCCCCGTAGAAGTGCCGCATGGCGGCCATGTCGCGGGCGAAGATGACGGTGTAGTCGATCTGACGGATTTCATTGAGCGCGTTCATTGTCGAAGTCCCGTGGGCTGATGTTGCGATCGCCCGCAACCTAGCTTTCCTTTAAAGTAGTACAAGACTATAGCTTATACTGGTATCGGAGGTGACTGCATGCCATACGACGGCCCACGGCACGATGAGCTTGCCCGCTTCCTGCGCGAGCGGCGGGACCGCTTGCCGCGGGTCGATGGCGCCAATGGCCGCCGCCGGGCACCGGGCCTCAGGCGCGAAGAGGTCGCCGCCGAGGCGGGGATCAGCACCACCTGGTACACCTGGCTCGAGCAGGGGCGGGAGGTGAACGCATCGCCGAAGGTGCTTCGCTCGCTGGCGCGGGTGCTGAAGCTGAGCCGATCCGAGCAGGCTTATCTGTTCCAATTGGCGCGGCCCGATCTCGATTGGCGAAACCGGCTCGGCGCGCAAGGCCTGCCCAGCGCGCCGTTGCTCAGCCTGCTCGACGGGCTGGCGCCGCACCCGGCCTATGTCGTCAACCGCTACTGGCAGGTCGTCGCCTGGAACCACCCGGCGGCGGTGCTGCTCGGGGATTTCGAGACGGATGATGAGTGGTCCGGCAGCCTGCTCGCCCGGCTGTTTCTCGACCTGGAATGGCGGCAGCGCTTTGTCGACTGGCCGGAGGTTTCGCGCTCGGCGGCGGCGCAGTTCCGGCTTGCCACTGTCGCCATGACTCGCGATCCGGTGCTGGCTGCGCTGGTTTCGTCACTGGAAGCGGCAAGCGAAGCGTTCGCCACGTGCTGGAACAGCCGCGACATCGCCGAGCCACCGATCTGGCGGAAATCCATCCGGCACCCTGTCGCCGGCGCGATGTCGTTCGATTTCGCCACGCTGCAGCCGGGCGGCCGCGACAGTGATTTCTCGGTTTCCGTCTACACGCCGGTCGATGCGTCGACTGCCAGGCGGTTCGCCGCGCTGGTCGGAGCAACGCCCGACAGCCGCAAGGCGGTGCTGGGCGTGTTTGCGCGTGATGCAGGCGCAGAAGTCTAGCTGTTGAAAGCGGACGCGACCTGGTGTTGCTGCGGCACCTGTCCGTTCGGCGTCAGTCTGTCGACAATGCCGGGCAGGGCTGTGGACAATTGCTTGAGCAACTCCTGCTCGTCCAGTCCGGTCCTTTGCGCGATCTCTCGAATGACCTGCGGGCCGATCGCCTTGCGCAGATCATTGGCGTTGATCGGCTGGTTCTGCCCGGTGCCGACCCATGAGTCAGCAACATTGCCTTGGCCGGCATTCTTGAGCTTGTCGAGCAGTCCGCCCAGTCCGCCAAGCAGGCCGCCATCGCCTGAGGCCGTGGTTCCGGTGGGGGCTGGCGTTTGAGGCTGGGCGGGCTCGCCCGTCTCTTCGGCACTCGTCTGTTCGGCGCTTCTGCCGCTCAGCATCTTTCCCACCAGCAGCGCGCCGAGCGCGATCATCAGCGGTTTGGTGATGTTGCCGCCGGGTACGGCGTTGTCAAAGAGTCCCATAGGTCAATCCTCCATAACGACCAAGCCCGTCCCGCCGGCTACAATGGAGCATGCGGGCGGAAATTCAAGTTGGCTTGAGCTTTTGACAATCATGTGACCATGATCGGCGGGCGGGGAATGGAGAGGAAAAATGGGCATTATCAGCTGGATCATCCTCGGCGTCATCGCCGGCTTTATCGGCAGCAAGATCGTCAACAAGACCGGCCAGGGCCTGATCATGGATATCGTGCTCGGCATTGTCGGCGCCATCGTCGGAGGGCTGATCTTCAGCGCCTTTGGCGCCACGGGTGTGACCGGCCTCAACATCTGGAGCCTGATCGTCGCCATTATCGGCGCGGTGGTCGTGCTGTGGGCCTATCACCAGTTCTCCGGCAAGCGAACGCTTTAGGCGCCAGTCTGCCGACTGGCCGACCGCAGGTCGGCCAAACCTGCTTCGACGCGTTGACTTGAAGGTCAGGCGACGACGGTCAGCCTGCGTTTGCGTTCATCAAGCGAGACGATGGTCAGCCCGCTCGCGACCACCAGCAGGATGCCGCAGACCGCCAGGGCATTCGGGAACTGCCCGAATACCAGCACGCCTGAGATGACCGCCCAGACGGTAAAGCAGTAGTAGAACGGCGCCACCACGCCGGTCGGACCGACGCGATAGGCCATGAAGATGAAGAAATGGCCGAAGATCAGGAAGAATCCGGCGCCGGCCATGAGCAGCAGGTGCCGGGCTTCCGGCATCACCCAGCGCTCGGAAACGAGATGCGCGGCGCCCGCGCCGATCAGCACCACCACGATGGCGGAAATGGCGACGATCATGCCCGGCACCTCGGCCGCGACCCGCCTGCCGGCAAGATCGCGTGCCGCCGCCAATGCCGCGTTGCCGAGCGCCAGCAACGCATAGACCGAGATGCCCTGCATGGTCGGCTGGGCCACCATAAGCGCACCGATGAAGCCGAGCCCGATCAGCGCCATGCGCACGCCGCCGATCCGTTCGCCGAACAGGATGGAGGAGCCGACCAGCATCAAAAGCGGGGTGATCTGCCCGAGCGCGGTCGAATCGGCGATCTGCATGTTGGCCAGCGCCACGACGTAGCAAAGGATGGCCGCCAGCTCGAGCAGGTTGCGGCGCAGCACGCGTTTGTCGAAGATCAAAGGGATCTGCCTGCGATAGCCCAGCAGGAACAGCAGCGGCATGCCCCATAGCGTGGCCGCGACCCCGCGCAGGAACAGCACTTCATAGGACGGCAATCCCGCTGTGGCGAGCTTCATCATCGTGTCGTTGACGAGGTACGACCCCGTCGAAACGATCATGAACAGCGGGCCGCGTATGGAGGTCGGTATGAATTGCATGGGGCAACCAAATCAGACCGCCGCCGCAGCGGCAATGGGCCAGGCGCCGGCTGCACATCCGGCAGGCAAAGGCCAGGACATGGGCGGGACAGGACATGGGCGGGAATAGCAAACAGGTGCTGGAGCCCGCAGCCCCCATTTCATTTCCGTTCGCGCGTTCCTATATCAGCGCCACATCCCCGCAATCGGATCATCGGTTCGCACCGAGTGGACAGCGCACCCGGCCACAAGGCACTTGTGTTTTTCGGCCGTAGTCGCTAATCGCCCCGCATTCGACTGAACTGAAGGTCAAGGCCGTCCAAGGAAAGAGACTATGGCAAAAGGTAAATTCGAGCGTAACAAGCCTCATGTGAACATTGGCACGATTGGCCACGTCGATCATGGCAAGACGTCGCTGACGGCGGCGATCACGAAGTATTTTGGCGAGTACAAGCGCTACGACCAGATCGATGCGGCGCCCGAAGAGAAGGCCCGCGGCATCACCATTTCGACGGCGCACGTCGAATACGAGACGGCAGCGCGCCACTACGCCCATGTCGACTGCCCCGGCCACGCCGACTATGTGAAGAACATGATCACCGGCGCTGCGCAGATGGACGGCGCGATCCTGGTGGTGTCGGCCGCCGACGGCCCGATGCCGCAGACCCGCGAGCACATCCTGCTTGCCCGTCAGGTCGGCGTGCCGTCGATCGTGGTGTTCCTGAACAAGGTCGACCAGGTCGACGACGCCGAGCTGCTCGAACTGGTCGAGCTCGAGGTTCGCGAGCTTCTGTCGAAGAACGAGTTCCCCGGCGACGACATTCCGATCGTCAAGGGTTCGGCGCTGGCTGCTCTGGAAGATTCCAACAAGACCATCGGCGAAGATGCGATCCGCGAGTTGATGGCTGCGGTCGATGCCTATATCCCGACGCCGGTTCGTCCGCTGGACAAGCCGTTCCTGATGCCGATCGAAGACGTGTTCTCGATCTCGGGCCGTGGCACGGTCGTCACCGGCCGCGTCGAGCGCGGCATCGTCAAGGTCGGCGAGGAACTGGAAATCATCGGCATCCGTCCGACGACCAAGACGACCTGCACGGGCGTCGAGATGTTCCGCAAGCTGCTCGATCAGGGCCAGGCCGGCGACAACATCGGCGCGCTGCTGCGCGGCGTTGATCGTGAAGGCGTCGAGCGCGGCCAGGTTCTGGCCAAGCCCGGTACGGTGAAGCCGCACAAGAAGTTCGTGGCCGAAGCCTACATCCTGACCAAGGACGAAGGTGGCCGTCACACGCCGTTCTTCACCAACTACCGTCCGCAGTTCTACTTCCGCACGACCGACGTGACCGGCATCGTGTCGCTGCCGGAAGGCACGGAAATGGTTATGCCCGGCGACAACATCACGGTCGATGTCGAGCTGATCGTGCCGATCGCCATGGAAGAGAAGCTGCGCTTCGCCATCCGTGAAGGCGGCCGCACCGTCGGTGCCGGCATCGTCGTCACCATCAAAGAGTAATCGAGCCCGGCATCGCCGGATCGAAACGGATAGGGGCGGCCCTCGGGCCGCCCCTTTTTCGTTGGCCAGATGTGCCTGTTTTGGGGTCCCAATCTCTGTTGCAAGTCTGTGAGCCTCTACAGTATAGATTGCATTGAGGGCTTGGTCGGATGGTTCCACAGCACCGTTTGCATAGTCGGTCATGGTGGGCACTGGGGCTGATCTGCCTGGTGTCGATGTTTGCCATGGGCACTGCCGCCTTGGCGGCCGAGACAAAAAATTCAGAGCCGGATCCGGATCCGCCGATGCGGTTCGTCGTCGTGCGCAGCGACGCGGCGGGCTGTGAGCCGAGCTGTCCGGAATGGATATCGGCCGAGGGTGCGATATCGGCCAAGTCGCCGGCGCTGCTCAAGGCTGCCCTGAAAACGCTCGGCGGCCGCAAATTGCCGATCGTCATCAACTCTCCCGGCGGCGATGTCGATGCAGCCATCGCCATGGGCCGGATGATACGCAAGAACAAGCTCGACATCGCGGTCGGCAGGACCTGGTTCGTCGGCTGCGAGCCAGGGGTGAAAAACTGCAAGGAGAACGACGCCAGAGGCGCGCACTATATCGGCAGCCCCTATGTGCTCGGCAGCTATTGCGCATCCGCTTGTCCAATGATGCTGGCCGGCGGCACCAGGCGCCTGGTCGGGCCGCTGGCCTATCTCGGCGTCCACCAGATCACCACCACGATCGTGCAGATGAACGTGCAATATCAGGTCCGCTACCGGATCGTGAAAGGCAAGAAGCGGGTCATCAGCAAGAAGGTCGTCAGCCGCAAGAACACCCGCAGCTACAAGACCTACGAGATGAGCAAGGGGGTGGAGCGCAAGCTGTCCGCCTATTTCAAGGAGATGGGTGTCGACCTCAGCATTATCGAGACGATGAAGAGCACGCCGGCCAGCGACATCCAGCAGATCGACCTCAGCGACATGCTGACAATGAAGCTGGTCACCAGCGAAGACGCTGCAGATCTGCTGACCAGCGCAAGCCTGTGCAGGCTGGACCTTCCGGCTCCGAATTGCCGGGAAATACCGGAGAACAAGCCAGCCGGCGGCCTGCCGGACGTGGCAAAGGCTGCGCCGCTGCCGGTGAAGCCGGAGAGCGCACCGCACGATGACGGCATGCGCTTTGTCGTGGTTCGCGGCAGCAACCCGCTCTGCAATCCCGACTGCCCGGAATGGATTGCAGCGCAAGGCGCGATTACGCCCGAGACGCCGCAGAAACTCAGCCAATTGCTCGCCACGCTTGGCAACCGGCGGCTGCCGGTGGTGATCAGCTCGCGAGGCGGAGACCTCTCCGGCGCCCTGGCGGCGGGGCGGCTTATCCATGAAAGGAAGCTCGACGTTGCCGTTGCCCGCACCGATTTCGTCGGCTGCGACCCGGCAGAGTGGAATTGCCTGGCCAAGGACGGCGCCTATGCCGGACTGAGCGTCGATGGCGACGGCGACTGCGATTCGGCCTGCGCGCTCATGCTGGCCGGTGGCGCCAGACGGCTTGTTGGTTCCCAGGCGCGGCTCAGCCTCTATCTGATGGGGCAAAAGCAGGCGGTCAGGTCCTACCTCGACGAGATGGCGATCAGCCCCGCTTTGTTCAGGGCGCTCCAGGGCAGTTCGGTCGAGCGTCAGCTCGAACCCGACATGATGCTGAAGGTCGGCCTGACGACCGGGCGCCAGTCGGTGGATGCGCTGACGGGGTCCAGCATCTGCAAATCGGCGCCGAAACCTGAGAATTGCCGCGTGGTGCCGTCGTCCAATGGCTGATCGTGCCCTATCGTCATGGAAGCGAAAGGAGTCGGATGGGCGTGCTGGAGCCGAGGAAGGCGACGCCGGCAAGCGACATCACGCCGAAGCGCCGGCCAAATTGTAGCGCGGCGGGTTCACACTCGCCATCGAGGCAGGTTGAGCAGGGCGCGATTTCCGCTATCGTCGTGCCGGCGCCGGGCTGGCGGAGGATCGACAATGAGCCAGGACATCCCGACACTCTACGAATGGGCCGGCGGCATCGAAGCCCTCAATCGGCTGACGGAAACCTTTTACGACAAGGTGTCCCGCGACCCGGTGGTCGGCCCGGTGTTCAAACACATGTCCCCGGATCATCCGGCGCATGTCGCGGCCTTCATCGGCGAGGTTTTTGGCGGACCCAAGACCTACAGCGAACAGCATGGCGGCCATCGCGAGATGGTCATGCATCACTTGGGCAAGCATCTGACGGAGGAACAGCGCCGCCGCTGGATCAGCCTGCTTGCCGATGCCGCCGATGCGGTCGGGCTGCCGGACGATCCCGAATTCCGTTCCGCCTTCATGGGCTATGTCGAATGGGGGTCACGGCTTGCCAAGATGAATTCCACCCTCGGCGAGACCTGCGACCCGCAGACCGAACCGATGCCGGCCTGGGGCTGGGGCGTACCGGGCGGGCCGTACAAGCCGCCGGCCGGGGATTGAGCGCCGGCATGCGGCTTCAGGCAGGCGAAAAATCGAGATCGGCAGGGACGGGCTGGTCATCACCTATCCGGATTTCCGGCAAAGGATCTGAAAGCGCGTCAGACAACTCTTTACAGCGCGCCCGGAAGCTTTTAGGAAGCGCCTGCGCTGAAACGCGCGTACGGGCATAGCTCAGTTGGTAGAGCGGCGGTCTCCAAAACCGCAGGTCGTAGGTTCGAGCCCTGCTGCCCGTGCCATTTTCCTCGTTGGAATCCGGCATTTTAGAAACGCCTTGTTTTGGCTCCTCGTTTGGTTGGGCTGAAGCCGCGTACTCGACGAGCCCATCCGACGTTCCGGAGGCATGCGCAGAGCGAGAGCGCTGATGCGCAATGCCGAAGTCGGCGTATTTCCACGAACCGATTTCCTTGATTCAACTGCCATTGGCGAGCCAATTGCCGTTTGCGTTCACAATTCAGAATAGGCCTATTTTGCTGCCGCCGGCTGCTTTTCAGCGGCTGCGAATTATTGGAAGCGGGATGCTGGCCTGGCTTCTGGAATTTTTTTTGAATAGGGCTCTTGAACCGGTTTTCAGCCCTTCCTAATTCGTTTCCCGCCGAGGCCGATTGGCTTGGCAAAGGCGGCGCTGCTGGGCGGCGCCCTTGTACCCATGTTGCTTCAAGGAGAATGTGGCTATGAGAACCTTTGATACTCTCTATCGCAGCACCGTCGGTTTTGACCGTCTTTTCGACATGCTCGACAGCGGCACGCGTCCGGACTGGCCGCCCTATAACATCGAGAAGGTCGACGAGAACGATTACCGTATCTCGATGGCCATCGCAGGCTTCAGCCAGGATGAGGTTGAGCTGACCCAGCATGGACCCGAACTGGTCGTGGTAGGCCAGAAGGCTGATGACCAGAGCGGACGCCAGCTGCTGCACCAGGGCATCGCCTACCGCACTTTCAGGCAGACGTTTAAACTTGCCGACCACATGAAGATCAAGGCAGCAAACCTTGAGAACGGTCTCCTGACCATCGACATCGTCCGTGAGATTCCCGAAGAGCTGAAGCCGCGCCGCATCAGCATCGGGGCCGGCGACGCCCAGGTGGGCGGCAAGCAGATCGCCCAGGATACGGAACGCACCCGCAAAGCGGCCTGATCGTATCGATTCAGTTATCCCTGCGGTCCGCCTCCCGGCTTCGGCCGGGAGGCCCAGATTGCGGAGAATGGAGATGGACAACTTCTACGAGACACCGACACTTTCTGCGGCACGCTCGGGCAAAATTGAAACTTCTTTGTGCCTGCTCGACAATCCAGACGACGTCATCAACCATCCACGCCTCAGCCGTGGAGAAAAGCGGGCACTGCTTTCCTCGTGGGCGTCCGATGCCTGCGCGGTGGAAAACCAGCCTGCCTTGCGCCGCCTGGACAACGGCACGGTAATCCCTGTCGACCAGATTCTGAGGGCGTTGAAGGCTCTGGATGAGAAACCCACGCTGGGGAAAGAGACTTCAGGCCGGGTGCGGCCTTGGCGACCCTCCTCGCGCCGCAGCGTTCTCAAAGCTTGGCGGCATAGTGGCCGTTCTTTCGGCCCCGACGATGACGACGACCCGCCCCCGTGCCCGGCAGTGATCGCGCCGCGCCCACGCCCACCATGCGGAATGGGCGCAGTGGCCGGGGTCGAACTCGCCTGTGCCTAACTAACCCTGGGTTGATCCAGCTGCCTCGGCATGGGCAGCTGGATTCCAATCTTGCGTGCGCTTCATTTGGTTTCCAAAACAGCAGGTCGCAGGTTCTCCGCAACGCCATTTCCTCGAACTTGTAATCGCGTGCCTGATTTCCGGATCCACCTCCTGGAATTGGGGTCCGGCATTGAAAAAGGGCAGGTGGCTTGCCATATTGGGCGAACTGAGGCATAAGGCCCCGATAGCCGGGACGGGACGACTGGATGGTTCCGAGGCGGCGTTTGGTCATAAAGCGGACACTTGCCACTTGCGTGGATCAAGAATCGGTTTTATGTAGACACAACAGACACGCGACGCGTGGAGCTGGGAAGCCGGCTTTACGCGTCCGATTTGCATGGGCGAAATGGCGCTGATTCGGCGCCGACTTGAACCCAGGCGGCACGTCCCGGCCAGCGGGATCATCCAGGAGACCCGGCCAACGGGTCTTGAAGACAGAGCGGCATATGGCTTCGAAAACCACAAATCCTTTCGTCTTTCTCCAGCAGGTTCGCGCGGAAACCGCCAAGGTGACTTGGCCGTCGCGCCGGGAGACGATGATCTCGACGGTGATGGTGCTCGTATTCGCGGTCATCGCGATGATCTTTTTCTTCACCGCCGACGTGGCCATGGGCTACGCGATCGAGCGGTTACTGAGCCTCGGCCATTAAGTCCGGCGATTACGGAGAAGTCTTGAAATGACCGCGCGCTGGTACATCGTCCACGCCTATTCGAACTTCGAAAAGAAGGTCGCTGAGGACATTGAGAACAAGGCCAAGCAGAAGGGCCTGTCCGCCGATATCGAACAGATCGTGGTGCCGACCGAGAAGGTCGTCGAGATCCGCCGCGGCCGCAAGGTCGATGCCGAGCGCAAGTTCTTTCCGGGCTATGTGTTGCTCAAGGCCAATCTGACCGATGCGGTGTTCTCGCTGGTCAAGAACACGCCGAAGGTCACCGGCTTCCTCGGTGACTCCAAGCCGGTGCCGATCACCGAAGCCGAGGCGCAGCGCATCCTGAACCAGGTTCAGGAAGGCGTCGAGCGGCCGAAGCCCTCGGTCACTTTCGAGATCGGCGAGGCGATCCGCGTTTCGGATGGCCCGTTCGCCTCGTTCAACGGTTTCGTCCAGGAAGTGGACGAGGAGCGGGCGCGGCTCAAGGTGGAAGTATCGATCTTCGGGCGCGCCGTGCCGGTCGATCTGGAATTCGGACAGGTCGAAAAGGGCTGATCCGAAAACCCTGCGCCGGTTCGCCGGCAAGGGGAGGCGGCGCGGAAAGCGCGCGGCCATGAACGGGTGGGAGGCGAATGCGGCTTTAGCCGGCCGCGCGGACCGCACCACCAGACTGCAACCGCCGGTGTTCCCGATACTGGGGCCGGCATGAGATAAAGGCAGGAAAGAGATGGCTAAGAAAATTGCAGGCCAGCTCAAGCTCCAGGTCAAAGCGGGATCGGCTACGCCGTCTCCGCCGATCGGCCCGGCACTTGGCCAGCGCGGCATCAACATCATGGAATTCTGCAAGGCGTTCAACGCGCAGACCCAGGAAATGGAAAAGGGATCGCCGATCCCGGTCGTCATCACCTATTACCAGGACAAGTCCTTCACCTTCGTCATGAAGACGCCGCCGGTGAGCTACTTCCTGAAAAAGGCGGCGAACTTGACGTCAGGTTCGAAAGAGCCGGGCAAGATCAAGGCCGGCACGATCGGCCGCGACAAGGTGCGCGCCATCGCCGAACAGAAGATGAAGGATCTGAACGCAAACGACGTCGAGGCGGCCATGCGCATGGTCGAGGGCTCCGCCCGCTCGATGGGTCTGGAAGTGGTGGGCTGAGATCATGGCAAAGATTGCAAAGCGTGTATCGAAGTCCCGTGACGGCATCGACCCCAACAAGGCCTATGCCCTTGGTGAGGCGCTGAAGCTGCTCAAGGACCGTTCGACGGTGAAGTTCGACGAGACCATCGAAGTGGCGATGAACCTCGGCGTCGACCCGCGCCATGCCGACCAGATGGTCCGCGGCGTGGTCAACCTGCCGAACGGCACCGGCCGCTCGGTCCGCGTCGCCGTGTTCGCACGTGGCGGCAAGGCTGATGAGGCTCGCGCCGCCGGCGCCGACATCGTCGGTGCCGAGGATCTGGTCGACATCGTCCAGAAGGGCACGATCGACTTCGATCGCTGCATCGCCACGCCGGACATGATGCCGCTGGTCGGCCGTCTGGGCAAGGTGCTGGGCCCGCGCGGCATGATGCCGAACCCGAAGGTCGGCACCGTCACCACCGACGTCGCCGCCGCCGTCAAGGCATCGAAGGGCGGCGCTGTCGAGTTCCGCGTCGAGAAGGCCGGCATCGTTCATGCCGGCGTCGGCAAGGTCTCGTTCGACGTCAAGGCGCTGGAAGAAAACGTCCGCGCCTTCGCCGATGCCGTGACCAAGGCAAAGCCGGCTGGCGCCAAGGGCAACTACGTCAAGAAGGTGTCGGTCACCTCGACGATGGGCCCAGGCCTCAAGCTCGACGTCTCGACGCTCGCAGCGTCTTGATACGAACATCTGGATCGGCTGCCAAGGCGCTGATCCGCAAGTGAATTCCGGGCCTCCGACTTGTCGGCGGCCCGGTACCGGAAGTCGAGAGGCTTCCGGACATCCTGTCCGAGATTGCAGGCGGCCCAGAAGCCTTAATTGAATTGGGCCTGCATGAGACGGGTGAAAACCGGACAACGGAGCGACAAGCTCCAATGAAAGGTTCGAACCGTGTTTGCCTTTTGTCTGCGCATCTCCGGCTTGCCGTCGATGTGGCGAAAGGGGGCAGGATCCTCGAGCGTCGTTCGGGAGATCTGTAATGGATGGCCCGGCCGGCAAAAAGGCAACCCGACGCCTGTCCCACTAGCGGGGCAGGGGTCAACTGGAGATAGGCAGTGGACAGAGCGGAAAAACGCGAACTCGTCACGGGCCTGAATGGTGCTTTTGCAGGCGCTGGTTCAGTCGTCGTGGCCCACTACGCCGGTATCACCGTCGCGCAAATGAACGACCTTCGGTCGAAAATGCGCGCTGCCGGTGGCACCGTCAAAGTCGCGAAGAACCGTCTCGCCAAAATCGCTCTTCAGGGCACGGACTCCGCATCGATCATCGACCTGTTCAAGGGACAGACGCTGATCGCTTATTCGGAGGATCCGATTGCGGCGCCGAAGGTCGCGTCCGATTTCGCCAAGGGAAATGACAAGTTGGTCATTCTCGGCGGCGCAATGGGCACCACCTCGCTCAACGCCGACGGTGTGAAGGCACTCGCCACACTTCCGTCGCTCGATGAGCTGCGCGCCAGGCTGGTTGGCATGATCGCCACGCCGGCAACCCGGATCGCCCAGATCGTCAATGCGCCAGCGGCTTCGGTCGCGCGCGTAATCGGCGCTTACGCCCGGAAGGACGAGGCGGCATGAGGCCGTTCCTCGCTATCACAAACACACGTTCGAACCTGATGAAGGAATACAACAATGGCTGATCTGGCAAAGATCGTAGACGACCTTTCGAAGCTGACCGTCCTCGAGGCGGCCGAGTTGTCGAAGCTTCTGGAAGAAAAGTGGGGCGTTTCGGCTGCTGCTCCGGTGGCGGTTGCCGCTGCCGGCGGCGCTGCCGCTGCTGCTGCTCCGGCTGAGGAAAAGACGGAATTCGACGTCGTCCTCACCGAGGCAGGCGCTCAGAAGATCAACGTCATCAAGGAAGTCCGCGCCATCACCGGCCTGGGCCTCAAGGAAGCCAAGGATCTGGTCGAAGCAGCTCCGAAGCCGGTCAAGGAAGCCGTTTCCAAGGCTGACGCTGAGAAGTTCAAGGCCCAGCTGGAAGCAGCCGGCGCCAAGGTCGACCTGAAGTAAGCGTAAAAGCGGCGGGCGGCCTCGCGCCGTCCGCCACTCCCTTCATCAGAGGGGAGGATGCGTAGCGCGAGATGTACGAGAACCTCTTTCCTGAGGGCCGAAACCGGCCTTCAGGAAACGGGTTTTCTCCCGTTTTAGCCGTCGCCGCCAGGCGGCGGGAAACAGATCAGGGGCCGCCGCCGAGGTGGCCGCGCATGCAAGGTGAGCCGCGGCGAGGCTCGCCCCGAGTTTATAGCTAAGGAGCGACGATGGCCCAGACCCAGACTTTCAATGGCCGCAGACGCGTACGCAAGTTCTTCGGAAAGATTCCGGAAGTTGCGGAGATGCCGAACCTGATCGAGGTTCAAAAAGCATCCTATGACCAGTTCCTGATGGTGGCGGAGCCCAAGGGTGGGCGTCCGGACGAGGGACTGCAGGCCGTTTTCAAGTCGGTTTTCCCGATCTCCGATTTCTCCGGCTCCTCGATGCTGGAGTTCGTGAAGTACGAGTTCGAAGGACCGAAATTCGACGTTGACGAATGCCGTCAGCGCGACCTGACCTATGCCGCGCCACTCAAGGTGACGCTGCGCCTCATCGTGTTCGATATCGACGAGGATACCGGCGCAAAGTCGATCAAGGACATCAAGGAGCAGGACGTCTATATGGGCGACATGCCGCTCATGACGCTCAACGGCACCTTCATCGTCAATGGCACGGAGCGCGTCATCGTCTCGCAGATGCACCGTTCGCCGGGCGTCTTCTTCGACCATGACAAGGGCAAGTCGCACTCCTCGGGCAAGCTTTTGTTTGCGGCGCGCGTCATTCCCTATCGCGGTTCGTGGCTCGACATCGAGTTCGATTCCAAGGACGTCGTGCATGCCCGCATCGACCGCCGCCGCAAGATTCCGGTGACGTCGCTCTTGATGGCGCTCGGCATGGACGGCGAAGAGATCCTGTCGACCTTCTACAACAAGATCACCTACAAGCGCGCCGGTGACCACTGGCGCATCCCGTTCAACGTCGAGCGTTTCCGCGGCCTGAAGGCCGTTGGCGACCTCGTCGATGCCGATACCGGCGAAGTTGTCGTCGAGGCCGGCAAGAAGATCACCGCCCGCCAGGCAAGAGCGCTTGGCGAAAAGGGTCTGAAGGCGATCAAGGCGACCGACGAGGATCTGCTCGGCAATTACCTGGCCGAGGACATCGTCAACTACGGCACCGGAGAGATTTTCCTCGAAGCCGGCGACGAGATCGACGAAAAGACGCTGAAGGTGCTGCTCGGCACGGGCGAAAGCGAGATCAAGGTTCTCGACATCGACCACGTCAATGTCGGCGCCTACATCCGCAATACGCTCAACGTCGACAAGAACGAGAGCCGCCAGGACGCACTGTTCGACATCTACCGTGTCATGCGCCCGGGCGAGCCGCCGACGCTTGAAACCGCCGAAGCCATGTTCAACTCGCTGTTCTTCGACTCGGAGCGCTACGACCTGTCGGCCGTCGGCCGCGTCAAGATGAACATGCGCCTCGAGCTCAAGGCTGAGGACACCGTGCGCGTGCTGCGCAAGGACGACATCCTGGCGGTGGTCAAGACGCTGGTCGAACTGCGCGACGGCAAGGGCGAGATCGACGACATCGACAATCTCGGCAACCGCCGCGTGCGTTCCGTCGGCGAGCTGATGGAGAACCAATACCGCGTCGGCCTGCTGCGCATGGAGCGCGCGATCAAGGAACGTATGTCCTCGATCGAGATCGATACGGTGATGCCGCAGGACCTGATCAACGCCAAGCCGGCGGCTGCCGCCGTGCGCGAGTTCTTCGGTTCCTCGCAGCTGTCGCAGTTCATGGATCAGACCAACCCGCTGTCGGAGATCACCCACAAGCGCCGCCTGTCGGCACTTGGACCGGGCGGTCTGACCCGCGAGCGCGCCGGCTTCGAAGTGCGTGACGTGCACCCGACGCATTACGGCCGCATCTGCCCGATCGAGACGCCGGAAGGCCCGAACATCGGTCTGATCAACTCGCTGGCGACCTTCGCGCGCGTCAACAAGTACGGCTTCATCGAAAGCCCGTACCGCAAGATCGTCAATGGCAAGCTGACCAATGAGGTCGTCTATCTCTCCGCTATGGAAGAGTCTAAGCACCACGTTGCGCAGGCCAATGCCGAGCTCGACAAGAATGGTGGTTTCGTCGACGAATTCGTCATTTGCCGCAGCGCCGGCGAAGTGATGATGGCGCCGCGCGAAAACGTCGATCTGATGGACGTGTCGCCCAAGCAGATGGTGTCCGTGGCCGCGGCGCTGATCCCGTTCCTCGAGAACGACGACGCCAACCGCGCGCTGATGGGCTCCAACATGCAGCGTCAGGCCGTGCCGCTGGTGCGCGCCGAAGCGCCGTTCGTAGGCACCGGCATGGAGCCGATCGTTGCCCGTGACTTGGGCGCCGCCATCGGCGCCCGCCGCGGCGGCATCGTCGACCAGGTGGACGCGACGCGTATCGTCATCCGCGCCACGGAAGATCTCGATCCCGGCAAGTCGGGCGTCGACATCTACCGGCTGATGAAGTTCCAGCGTTCGAACCAGAACACCTGCATCAACCAGCGTCCGCTGGTGCGCATGGGCGACCGCGTCAACAAGGGCGACATCATCGCCGACGGTCCGTCGACCGAGCTCGGCGATCTGGCGCTCGGCCGCAACGTGCTGGTCGCGTTCATGCCGTGGAACGGCTACAACTACGAGGACTCGATCCTGCTCTCCGAGCGCATCGTGGCCGACGACGTCTTCACCTCGATCCACATCGAGGAATTCGAGGTCATGGCCCGCGACACCAAGCTTGGACCGGAGGAAATCACACGCGACATTCCGAACGTTTCGGAAGAAGCGCTGAAGAACCTCGACGAAGCCGGCATCGTCTATATCGGCGCGGAAGTGCAGCCGGGCGACATCCTGGTCGGCAAGATCACGCCGAAGGGCGAAAGCCCGATGACGCCGGAAGAAAAGCTCCTGCGCGCCATCTTCGGCGAAAAGGCGTCGGACGTTCGCGACACCTCGATGCGCATGCCTCCGGGCACCTTCGGCACCGTCGTCGAAGTGCGCGTGTTCAACCGCCACGGCGTCGAGAAGGACGAGCGCGCCATGGCGATCGAACGCGAGGAGATCGAACGCCTCGCCAAGGACCGCGACGACGAGCAGGCGATCCTCGACCGCAACGTCTATTCGCGCCTTTCCGACGTTCTCGTCGGCAAGGAAGCGATTGCCGGGCCGAAGGGCTTCAAGAAGGGCTCGAAGCTGTCGAAGGACACGCTTGACGAGTATCCACGTTCGCAGTGGTGGCAGTTTGCGGTGGAGAACGAAAAGCTCCAGAGCGAACTGGAAGCCCTGCGTGGCCAGTACGACGATTCCAAGAAGGCGCTCGAGCAGCGCTTCATGGACAAGGTCGAGAAGGTCCAGCGCGGCGACGAAATGCCTCCGGGCGTCATGAAGATGGTCAAGGTCTTCGTGGCCGTGAAGCGCAAGATGCAGCCGGGCGACAAGATGGCGGGACGTCACGGCAACAAGGGTGTCGTGTCGCGGATCGTTCCGGTCGAGGACATGCCTTTCCTCGAGGACGGCACGCATGCCGATATCGTGCTCAACCCGCTGGGTGTGCCGAGCCGCATGAATGTCGGCCAGATCCTGGAAACGCATCTGGGCTGGGCATGCGCGGGCATGGGCAAGAAGATCGGCGAGCTTATCGACGCGTACAAGACGGCTGGAGACATCAAGCCGTTGCGCAAGACGCTCGAGAGCTTCATCCCAGCCAACGACCGCAACGAGCCGGTCCGCGAATATGACGACGAGAGCATCGTTCGCCTGAGCGAGCAGATGCGCCGCGGCGTCTCCATCGCGACACCGGTGTTCGACGGCGCGCATGAAGTCGACATCAACATCATGCTGGAGCAGGCGGGCCTGCACACCAGCGGTCAGTCGCAGCTCTATGACGGACGCACAGGCGAGCCGTTCGATCGCAAGGTGACGATGGGCTATATCTATATGCTCAAGCTTCACCACCTGGTGGACGACAAGATCCACGCGCGTTCGATCGGTCCTTACTCGCTCGTTACCCAGCAGCCGCTGGGCGGCAAGGCGCAGTTCGGTGGCCAGCGCTTCGGCGAAATGGAGGTCTGGGCGCTGGAAGCCTATGGCGCCGCCTACACGCTGCAGGAAATGCTGACGGTGAAGTCGGACGATGTCGCCGGCCGCACCAAGGTCTACGAGGCGATCGTGCGCGGCGACGACACGTTCGAGGCCGGCATTCCCGAGAGCTTCAACGTGCTCGTCAAGGAAATGCGGTCTCTCGGCCTCAATGTCGAGCTGGAGAATACCAAGCTCGACGACAACCCTGTCCGGCTGCCAGATGCTGCCGAATAGGGGCGCGGCCGAGTAAGCAAGACATCCGGTCGCGGAACGCCGCGACCGGATGCGACAAATTCTACGGCCAGTGGGCCGACCACTCAGCGGGCATTTGGCCCGCGTTAGATGCAAGGGGTTTTCGAGGACCCCGAAAAGGAGAACGGCATGAACCAAGAGGTCATGAATCTCTTCAATCCGCAGGCGCCGGCGCAGGTGTTCGATTCCATCCGGATATCGCTCGCCAGCCCTGAGAAGATTCTGTCCTGGTCGTTCGGCGAGATCAAGAAGCCGGAGACCATCAACTACCGCACCTTCAAGCCGGAGCGTGACGGTCTGTTCTGCGCGCGCATTTTTGGCCCGATCAAGGACTATGAATGCCTGTGCGGCAAGTACAAGCGCATGAAGTACAAGGGCGTCATCTGCGAAAAGTGCGGCGTCGAAGTCACGCTGTCGCGCGTTCGCCGCGAGCGCATGGGCCACATCGAGCTGGCGGCACCTGTCGCTCACATCTGGTTCCTGAAGTCGCTGCCGTCGCGCATCGGCACGCTGCTCGACATGACCCTGAAGGACATCGAGCGCGTCCTCTACTTCGAGAACTACATCGTCACCGAGCCTGGCCTAACCGCGCTGAAGGAGCACCAGCTGCTCAGCGAGGAAGAGTACATGATCGCCGTCGACGAGTATGGCGAGGATTCGTTCACCGCCATGATCGGCGCCGAGGCCATTCATGACCTTCTGGCCGGCATGGACCTGGAGAAGATCGCCGGCGACCTGCGTTCGGAACTGGCTTCGACCACGTCCGAGCTGAAGCAGAAGAAGTATCTGAAGCGACTCAAGGTCGTCGAGAACTTCATGGAGTCCGGCAACCGTCCGGAATGGATGATCATGAAGGTGGTTCCGGTGATCCCGCCGGACCTGCGCCCGCTGGTTCCTCTGGATGGTGGACGTTTCGCGACGTCCGACCTGAACGATCTCTATCGCCGCGTCATCAACCGCAACAACCGTCTGAAGCGGCTGATCGAGCTGCGCGCCCCCGGCATCATCGTGCGCAATGAAAAGCGCATGCTGCAGGAAGCCGTCGATGCGCTGTTCGACAACGGCCGTCGCGGCCGCGTCATCACCGGCGCCAACAAGCGTCCGCTGAAGTCGCTGTCCGACATGTTGAAGGGCAAGCAGGGCCGGTTCCGCCAGAACCTGCTCGGCAAGCGCGTCGACTATTCGGGCCGTTCGGTCATCGTCACCGGTCCGGAGCTCAAGCTGCACCAATGCGGCCTGCCGAAGAAGATGGCGCTCGAACTGTTCAAGCCGTTCATCTACGCCCGCCTCGACGCCAAGGGGTTCTCCTCGACCGTCAAGCAGGCCAAGAAGCTGGTCGAGAAGGAGCGTCCGGAAGTCTGGGATATCCTCGACGAGGTCATCCGCGAGCATCCGGTGCTGTTGAACCGTGCACCGACGCTGCACCGCCTCGGCATCCAGGCGTTCGAGCCGATCCTGATCGAAGGCAAGGCGATCCAGCTGCATCCGCTGGTCTGCACGGCCTTCAACGCCGACTTCGACGGCGACCAGATGGCCGTTCACGTGCCGCTCTCGTTGGAAGCGCAGCTTGAAGCCCGCGTGCTGATGATGTCGACCAACAACATCCTGCACCCGGCTTCCGGCGCGCCGATCATCGTGCCTTCGCAGGACATGGTCCTGGGTCTCTACTATCTCTCGATCGTCAATCAGAACGAGCCGGGCGAAGGCATGGTGTTTGCCGACATGGGCGAACTCCAGCACGCGCTCGAGACCAAGGCGGTGACGCTGCACTCCAAGATCAAGGGTCGTTTCCGCACGGTCGACGCCGAAGGCAAGGTCGTGTCGAAAATCTACGACACCACGCCTGGCCGCATGATCATCGGCGAGCTGCTGCCGAAGAACGTCAATGTGCCTTACGAGACGGCCAACCAGGAGATGACCAAGAAGAACATCTCCAAGATGATCGACACCGTCTACCGCCACTGCGGTCAGAAGGAGACGGTCATTTTCTGCGACCGCATCATGGCCCTCGGCTTCAGCCACGCCTGCCGCGCCGGCATTTCGTTCGGCAAGGACGACATGCTGATCCCGGACGCCAAGATCAAGCTGGTTTCCGACACCGAGGCTTTGGCCAAGGAATACGAGCAGCAGTACAATGACGGCCTGATCACGCAGGGCGAGAAGTACAACAAGGTCGTCGACGCCTGGGCCAAGTGCTCGGAAAAGGTCGCCGACGAGATGATGGCCCGCATCAAGGCCGTCGAGTTCGAGGACAGTGGCCGTCAAAAGCCGATGAACTCGATCTACATGATGTCGCATTCGGGTGCGCGTGGTTCGCCCACCCAGATGCGTCAGCTCGCCGGCATGCGCGGCCTGATGGCAAAGCCCTCGGGTGAAATCATCGAGACGCCGATCATCTCGAACTTCAAGGAAGGCCTGACCGTGCTCGAGTACTTCAACTCGACCCACGGCGCCCGCAAGGGTCTGGCCGACACCGCCTTGAAGACGGCGAACTCGGGCTACCTCACCCGTCGTCTGGTCGACGTGGCGCAGGACTGCATCGTCAACTCCGTGGATTGCGGCACCGACAAGGGCCTCACCATGCAGCCGATCGTCGATGCCGGTCAGGTCGTCGCTTCGGTCGGCCAGCGCGTGCTGGGCCGCACCTCGCTCGACGACATCACGCATCCGGTTTCGGGTGAGGTTCTGGTCAAGGCCGGAACGCTGATGGACGAACGTGACGTGGAAAAGATCGAAAAGGCCGGCGTGCAGTCGGTCCGCATTCGCTCGGCACTGACCTGCGAGGTCAGGATCGGCGTCTGTGCGGTCTGCTACGGACGCGATCTTGCCCGCGGCACCCCGGTCAACCAGGGCGAAGCCGTCGGCGTTATCGCGGCGCAGTCGATCGGCGAGCCGGGGACCCAGCTCACCATGCGTACCTTCCACATGGGCGGTACGGCGCAGGTGGTGGACAGCTCGTTCCTTGAAGCCTCGTATGAGGGCAAGGTCGAGATCCGCAACCGCAACGTGGTGCGCAACTCGGACGGCCAGCAGATGGTCATGGGCCGCAACATGGCGGTGCTGATCCTCGACGAAGCCGGCAAGGAGCGTGCCTCGCATCGCCTTACCTATGGTTCGCGCATCTTCGTGGACGATGGCGACAAGGTGAAGCGCGGCCAGCGTATCGCCGAATGGGATCCCTATACCCGCCCCGTCCTCACCGAAATCGAGGGCAAGGTGTCGTACGAGGATCTGGTCGACGGCATTTCCGTTCAGGAAACGGCCGACGAATCGACCGGCATCACCAAGCGCGAGGTTATCGACTGGCGCTCGACGCCACGCGGCAACGACCTCAAGCCGGCGATCGCCATCCTTGACCCGAAGGGCAAGGTCGGCAAGCTGTCGAAGGGCGGCGACGCCCGCTTCCTGCTCTCGGTCGAGGCCATTCTTTCGGTCGAGCCGGGTTCGCAGGTTCGTCCCGGCGACGTTTTGGCGCGTATCCCGATGGAAAGCGCCAAGACCAAGGACATCACCGGCGGTCTGCCGCGTGTTGCCGAACTGTTCGAGGCACGTCGTCCGAAGGATCACGCCATCATCGCCGAGATCGATGGCACGATCCGCTTCGGCCGCGACTACAAGAACAAGCGCCGCATCATCATCGAGCCGCATGACTCGACGCTTGAGCCGGTCGAATACCTGATCCCGAAGGGCAAGCCGTTCCATCTCCAGGACGGCGACGTCATCGAGAAGGGCGACTACATCCTCGACGGCAATCCGGCGCCGCACGACATCCTGGCGATCAAGGGCGTGGAAGCACTTGCTTCCTACCTCGTGAACGAAATCCAGGAAGTCTACCGTCTGCAGGGCGTGTCGATCAATGACAAGCACATCGAGGTGATCGTTCGCCAGATGCTGCAGAAGGTCGAGATCACGGTGCAGGGCGACTCGACCTACATTCCGGGCGACCACGTCGACGTGATCGAACTGGAAGAGGTCAACGAGCGCCTGGTCGAGGACGGCAAG
Organism: Mesorhizobium sp. P160187; assembly: GCF_057766425.1. NCBI lineage: Bacteria > Pseudomonadati > Pseudomonadota > Alphaproteobacteria > Hyphomicrobiales > Phyllobacteriaceae > Mesorhizobium > Mesorhizobium sp. P160187. The sequence continues at coordinate 559,819 of NZ_JBYMDX010000004.1, read as the reverse complement.
AAGCCGGCCGAAGGCCAGCCGGTGCTGCTGGGCATCACCAAGGCCTCGCTGCAGACGCCGTCCTTCATCTCGGCCGCCTCCTTCCAGGAGACGACCAGGGTGCTGACCGAAGCTGCGGTTGCCGGCAAGACCGACATGCTGCAGGGCCTGAAGGAAAACGTCATCGTCGGCCGGCTGATCCCGGCCGGTACCGGCGGCACGATGAGCCAGATCCGGCGCATCGCCACCTCGCGCGACGAACTGATCATCGACGAGCGCCGCAAGGCCTCCGGTGTCGAGGTCGCTGAGCCGATGCTGACCGACATGGTCAACGCCGCGCAGTAAGCGCGGTAGGACGAGAAGAAGGAAGGGGGCCCCAGTGGCCCCTTTTCGCGTTTTGACCCCCAATCGAATCGAGGAAAACATGAGCAAGAAGGTTTGGACTGACGTCGACGACTACATCGTTTCCTCTCTCTTCGAGGCAGATCCCATCCTCGAAGCGGTGCTTGCGGCCAACCGCGACCAGGGCCTGCCGGCCATCGACGTATCGCCGGCGCAGGGCAAGCTGCTGTCGCTGCTGGTCCGCATCAGCGGCGCCAGGAAGGTGCTGGAGATCGGCACGCTTGGCGGCTACTCGACCATCTGGATGGCAAGGGGATTGCCCGTCGGCGGCAAGATCGTGACGCTCGAACTCGAGCCGCATCATGCAAAAGTCGCGCACTCGAATCTCGAGCGGGCAGGGGTGTCGGACAAGGTCGAGCTCAGGATCGGCCCCGCGCTTCAGTCGCTTGAGACGCTGGTTGCCGAAAATGCCGCTCCGTTCGATCTGATCTTCATCGACGCCGACAAGCCGAACAATCCGAATTATCTGTCATGGGCCATGCGCCTGTCGCGGCCGGGGACGGTCATCATCTGCGACAACGTCATCCGCGACGGCACCGTGCTCAACGACGATGGCCGTGACGCGTATGTCGAAGGCGCACGCGGTGCGTTTTCCTTCATCGGCGGCGACAATGGCCTGGACGGCACCGCCATCCAGACCGTCGGCGCCAAAGGCTATGACGGGTTTGCGATTGCGATCGTCGAGTAAGGCTGCATGGTGAGTGTCCGGACTGCGGTCCGGCAGAACTCATCGCTCAATCGAAGAACGCTTCCACCACATTGCGCTTGCCGAGCATGAACGCGTCGGCGACGTGCTGCAGGGGTGCCAAATCGACATCGGAGACGCCGTCGCGTACGACTTCGGCGAAGCGCCGGTAAAGCTGGGGGTATTCGGCCTCCGGCTCGTCGTGAACCAACTTGCCGTCGATGGCAAGCTTGGTGCCGCCGCCGGACAGCACCATCTTGCCCTTGTCGGTGTCCGCCCGGATGTCCCAGCTCTGTGGTCCCGTCTGCAGCCAGTCGAGCTCCATGGTCACCGGCAACCCATCCGAGGTGCGGAAGGTCACGTGGGCCGCCACAGGCGAGGCGCGGTTTTCCGGGAAGTCGAGGACGGCCGAGGTGATGAACATCGCCGGCAGGATGTGGGTTGCGATCGACAGTGCGTTTATGCCGGGATCGAAGACGCCGAAACCGCCCGGCGCCCAGATCCAATCCTGGTTCGGATGCCAGCGGCGGACATCTTCCTTCCAGACGATGGCGGCCGAGTTGACCTTGGCCGACGCCAGGAAGGCACGCGCGGCTTCCACCGCCGGCGCGTAGCGCGAATGCCAGCTGGCGAACAGTGAGACGCCACTGGCTGCCGCCAGCCGCTTCAGGTCCTCGACCTCGCTGACGGTGGCGCCCGGCGGCTTCTCCAGGAAAACATGCTTCTTCGCCATCAGCGCGGTGCGTGCCGCGTCGTAGCGGAACTGCGGCGGCATGCACAGCGAGACGGCCTCGAGGTCGGGCACCGCGTCGAGCATCGCCTCAATGGTCGGAAAATTCGGGATGCCGTCCACCTTGCCGTGCCGGCTGGCAGCGGCGATGAGGCGGTAGTCCGCATCCTTGGCCACTGCCGGCAGATGCTGGTCGCGCACGATCTTGCCGACGCCGACGATGCCGAGCTTGATGGGACCATTGTTCGAGGGCATGGGGACTCCGCGGATTCGAATTTGGCTTGTTAAGTCGCTTGGTTCTTAGCAGAGAACCGGTGCCGGGCAAGCCGGCGCGGTACAGGCGCAAGCAGCCTGTGACGCTCAGAGCGGCACGTCAAACGTGACGATCGACACCTCACCTTCGAGGGCACCCTGAAAGGCTGACAGATGCGGCTCCTCGTCGGGTTCGCCGTCCATATCGCCGATCTGGTCGAGCTCGACTTCGGCATAGCCTTCGGCCGCAAGCGATTCGAGCACCCGGCGCACGGCCGAATCGTCGTCGGGCGCAACCAGCATCACATGGACGCCTTCCGGCTTGCCGCCCTTCTTTTTCCAGACCCGGCCGGTGACGATGGTGACCGGGCGTTCCTCATTGTCGTTCACGGGCTGATTCCTCTTGAGGCGGGGGCGGGCGAGGGGTTTTGGGCTGTCCATGGCGCCTTTTGCCATGAAGAACCCGCGCATGACAGCCAAAAGCCGGTCACTTTCTTGTCTGCCCCGGTCACTTTCTTCCTCTGCCTTGCAAAACGAAGAAAGAAAATTACATGCGTTTTTCGCATGGCTGCCAAGCCGTCGTCAGCGCGCAATATTTGGCGTGCCGGGGTTGACGGTTCACGGTCTTGCGAGTAGAAGCCGCCCAGTCAGAACCGATGTGAGGCTCTCCCTTCCGAAGCGACACGCTTTGGAGTTTGCCTCAAACAGGGTTCGTTTTACGAGCGAAAAGACATTTCCGGCGCGCATGAAGCGGTTCCCGCTTCCTCTGCATTTTGTTCGGGCAGGACCGCGAGGCGCGGTTTATGGCCCGAATTTGCGTATGGAATTGGCGCTTTGAGCGGCCCTGACCGGGCGAGACACGGAATTGAGAGACAAGAGGGTTTAATGCCTACCGTCAACCAGCTGATCCGCAAGCCGCGCATTGCGCCGGTGAAGCGCAACAAGGTCCCGGCCATGCAGCAGAACCCGCAGAAGCGGGGCGTCTGCACGCGCGTCTATACAACGACGCCGAAGAAGCCGAACTCGGCACTGCGCAAGGTGGCCAAGATCCGCCTGACCAACGGCTTTGAAGTGATCGGCTACATCCCCGGCGAAGGCCACAACCTTCAGGAACACTCCGTGGTCATGATCCGCGGCGGCCGCGTCAAGGATCTTCCGGGCGTGCGCTACCACATCATCCGCGGCGTGCTCGACACGCAGGGCGTGAAGAACCGCAAGCAGCGCCGTTCGAAGTACGGCGCCAAGCGTCCGAAGTAAGGGGCGTCCGAAGTAAGATTTTCCGGCCCTGGCGCTGCTTGAATGCGTCGGGCTACGAGATTGAGAGACAAAAGCCATGTCGCGTCGTCACAGTGCAGAAAAGCGTGAGATCAATCCGGACCCGAAGTTCGGCGATCTGATCGTTACCAAGTTCATGAACGCCGTTATGTATGACGGCAAGAAGTCGGTTGCCGAGACCATCGTCTACGGTGCGCTCGACCAGGTTCAGTCGAAGACCAAGCAGGAGCCGGTCACCGTCTTCCATCAGGCGCTCGACAATGTCGCGCCGCATGTGGAAGTCCGGTCGCGCCGCGTCGGCGGCGCTACCTACCAGGTTCCGGTCGATGTGCGCCCCGAGCGCCGTCAGGCCCTGGCGATCCGCTGGCTGATCGCCGCGGCCCGCAACCGCAACGAGACCACCATGGTCGACCGCCTCTCCGGCGAGCTGATGGACGCGGCCAATAACCGCGGCACCGCCGTGAAGAAGCGTGAAGACACCCACAAGATGGCAGAAGCCAACCGCGCTTTCGCACACTACCGCTGGTAAAGCGCGAACGAGACTGAGAAGGCATCCAAGATGGCCCGCGAATATAAAATCGAAGACTACCGCAATTTCGGTATCATGGCGCATATTGACGCCGGCAAGACGACGACCACCGAGCGCGTCCTCTATTACACGGGCAAGTCGCACAAGATCGGCGAAGTCCACGACGGCGCTGCCACCATGGATTGGATGGAGCAGGAGCAGGAACGCGGCATCACGATCACGTCCGCCGCCACCACGACCTTCTGGAAGGGTCGCAGCGGCAAGATGTACCGCTTCAACATCATCGACACTCCCGGACACGTCGACTTCACCATCGAAGTCGAGCGTTCGCTGCGCGTGCTCGACGGCGCCATTGCGCTGCTCGATGCCAATGCCGGTGTCGAGCCGCAGACGGAAACCGTCTGGCGCCAGGCCGACAAGTATAAAGTTCCGCGCATGATCTTCTGCAACAAGATGGATAAGATCGGCGCCGACTTCTACCGCTCGGTCGAGATGATCGGCTCGCGTCTTGGTGCGCATGCCGTCGTCATGCAGCTGCCGATCGGCGCTGAGACCGAGTTCAAGGGTGTCGTCGATCTCGTCGAGATGAACGCGCTGGTCTGGCGCGACGAGACGCTGGGCGCTGCCTGGGACGTCGTCGAGATCCCGGCCGACCTGCAGGCTCGCGCCGAAGAATACCGCGAGAAGATGATCGAAGCCGCTGTCGAAATGGACGAGACGGCACTCGAGAATTACCTCGAAGGCAAGATGCCGTCGAATGACGAGATCCGCGCGCTGATCCGCAAGGGCACCATCGCGGTCAAGTTCTACCCGATGTTCTGTGGCTCGGCCTTCAAGAACAAGGGCGTGCAGCCGCTGCTCGACGCCGTCGTCGAATACCTGCCGTCGCCGGCCGATGTTCCCGCCATCAAGGGCGTCGACGCCAAGACCGACGCCGAGATCGAGCGTCATGCCGACGACAACGAGCCGCTGTCGATGCTGGCCTTCAAGATCATGAACGACCCGTTCGTCGGCTCGCTGACCTTTGCCCGCATCTATTCGGGCAAGCTGACCAAGGGCATCTCGGTCGACAACACCGTCAAGGGCAAGAAAGAGCGCATCGGCCGCATGCTGCAGATGCATGCGAATTCGCGCGCCGACGTCGAAGAAGCCTTTGCCGGCGACATCGTCGCTCTGGCTGGCCTCAAGGACACGACCACCGGCGACACGCTCAGCGATCCGCTGCACCCGGTCATCCTCGAGCGCATGGAATTCCCCGATCCGGTCATCCAGATCGCCATCGAGCCGAAGACCAAGAACGACCAGGAAAAGATGGGCCTCGCCCTTCACCGCCTGGCCGCCGAGGATCCGTCCTTCCGCGTCAAGACCGACGAGGAAAGTGGCCAGACCATCATTTCGGGCATGGGCGAGCTTCACCTCGACATCATCGTCGACCGCATGCGTCGCGAGTTCAAGGTCGAGGCCAATGTCGGCGCGCCGCAGGTGGCTTACCGCGAGACCATCACCCGCAGGCACGAGCAGGACTACACCCACAAGAAGCAGACCGGCGGTACCGGTCAGTTCGCCCGCGTCAAGATCGTGTTCGAACCGAACCCGGAAAGCTCGGAGTTCGAGTTCGAGACCAAGATCGTCGGCGGTGCGGTTCCCAAGGAATACATCCCGGGTGTCGAAAAGGGCATCAACAGCGTCATGTCGTCGGGTCCGTTCGCGGGCTTCCCGATGATCGGCGTCAAGGCGACGCTTATCGACGGCGCTTACCATGATGTTGACTCCAGCGTCCTGGCCTTCGAAATCGCCGGCCGCGCCTGTTTCCGTGAAGCCGCACCCAAGCTTGGCGTGCAGCTGCTCGAGCCGATCATGAAGGTCGAAGTCGTGACGCCGGAAGACTATGTCGGCAGCGTCATCGGCGACCTGAACGGCCGTCGCGGCCAGATCCAGGGCCAGGAAGCGCGTGGCGTGGCTGTCGTCATCAACGCGATGGTGCCGCTGGCCAACATGTTCAAGTACGTCGACAACCTGCGCTCGATGAGCCAGGGCCGCGCGGCCTACACGATGCAGTTCGATCACTATGAGCCTGTGCCGACTGCGGTCGCCCAGGAAGTCCAGAAGAAATACGCGTAACCTGAACGGGTTGCATCGGTAACTTAATTCAAGGCCCGTACGGGCGAGCAGATTGGAGACATCACATGGCAAAAGGTAAATTCGAGCGTAACAAGCCTCATGTGAACATTGGCACGATTGGCCACGTCGATCATGGCAAGACGTCGCTGACGGCGGCGATCACGAAGTATTTTGGCGAGTACAAGCGCTACGACCAGATCGATGCGGCGCCCGAAGAGAAGGCCCGCGGCATCACCATTTCGACGGCGCACGTCGAATACGAGACGGCAGCGCGCCATTATGCCCATGTCGACTGCCCCGGCCACGCCGACTATGTGAAGAACATGATCACGGGCGCCGCGCAGATGGACGGCGCGATCCTGGTCGTGTCGGCCGCCGACGGCCCGATGCCGCAGACCCGCGAGCACATCCTGCTTGCCCGTCAGGTCGGCGTGCCGTCGATCGTGGTGTTCCTGAACAAGGTCGACCAGGTCGACGACGCCGAGCTGCTCGAACTGGTCGAGCTCGAGGTTCGCGAGCTTCTGTCGAAGAACGAGTTCCCCGGCGACGACATTCCGATCGTCAAGGGTTCGGCGCTGGCTGCTCTGGAAGATTCCAACAAGACCATCGGCGAAGATGCGATCCGCGAGTTGATGGCTGCGGTCGATGCCTATATCCCGACGCCGGTTCGTCCGCTGGACAAGCCGTTCCTGATGCCGATCGAAGACGTGTTCTCGATCTCGGGCCGTGGCACGGTCGTCACCGGCCGCGTCGAGCGCGGCATCGTCAAGGTCGGCGAGGAACTGGAAATCATCGGCATCCGTCCGACGACCAAGACGACCTGCACGGGCGTCGAGATGTTCCGCAAGCTGCTCGATCAGGGCCAGGCCGGCGACAACATCGGCGCGCTGCTGCGCGGCGTTGATCGTGAAGGCGTCGAGCGCGGCCAGGTTCTGGCCAAGCCCGGTACGGTGAAGCCGCACAAGAAGTTCGTGGCCGAAGCCTACATCCTGACCAAGGACGAAGGTGGCCGTCACACGCCGTTCTTCACCAACTACCGTCCGCAGTTCTACTTCCGCACGACCGACGTGACCGGCATCGTGTCGCTGCCGGAAGGCACGGAAATGGTTATGCCCGGCGACAACATCACGGTCGATGTCGAGCTGATCGTGCCGATCGCCATGGAAGAGAAGCTGCGCTTCGCCATCCGTGAAGGCGGCCGCACCGTCGGTGCCGGCATCGTCGTCACCATCAAAGAGTAATTTGGACTTAAACCGATCTGTCGCGGGCGCAGGATTTGCCCGCGCCGCGCCAGAACAAGGAAGTGACGCATGAACGGACAGAATATCCGCATCCGCCTGAAGGCGTTTGATCACCGCGTGCTCGACGCCTCGACGAAAGAAATCGTGTCGACGGCCAAGCGCACCGGAGCAAACGTCCGCGGCCCCATTCCGCTGCCGACGCGGATCGAAAAGTTCACGGTCAACCGGTCGCCTCACGTCGACAAGAAGAGCCGCGAGCAGTTCGAGATGCGCACGCACAAGCGTCTGCTCGACATCGTCGATCCGACCCCGCAGACGGTCGATGCTTTGATGAAGCTCGATCTGGCCGCCGGTGTCGACGTCGAGATCAAGCTCTAAGGGAATGAGAGCGCGGTAAGGGGCGGTGCCCCTGGCCCGGAACTCTAAAGGAATTGAACCGATGCGTTCAGGTGTGATTGCAAAGAAGGTGGGAATGACCCGCATCTATAATGATGCCGGGGAACATGTTCCCGTCACCGTTCTTCAGATGGAGAACTGCCAGGTCGTGGCTCAGCGCACGCAGGAGAAGAACGGCTATACCGCCGTCCAGCTCGGCGTTGGCCTTGCCAAGGTGAAGAACACGTCGAAGGCGATGCGCGGCCATTTCGCGACCGCTTCCGTCGAGCCGAAGGCGAAGGTCGCCGAGTTCCGCGTCTCCGCTGACAACATGATCGATGTCGGCGCCGAGATCACCGTCGAGCACTTCGTCGCCGGCCAGAAGGTCGATGTGACGGGGACGACAATCGGCAAGGGTTTCCAGGGCGTCATCAAGCGCCACCACATGGGTGGTGGCCGCGCGACGCACGGCAACTCGGTTTCGCACCGTACGCACGGTTCGACCGGCCAGCGTCAGGACCCGGGCAAAGTGTTCAAGGGCAAGCATATGGCTGGCCACATGGGCGACACCCGCGTTACCACACAGAATGTCGAGATCGTTTCGACCGACGCCGATCGCGGCCTGATCCTGATCCGCGGTGCGGTTCCCGGATCGAAGGGCGCCTGGATCCTGGTCCGCGATGCGGCCAAGGTGGCACTGCCGGCCAATGCGCCGAAGCCTGCCGCGATCCGCGCCGTTGCCGCCGAGAATGGCGCCAAGAACGAGGCTCCGGCCGCAGAGGGAGCAGAATAATGGATCTCAAGATCACAACGCTTGGCGGCAAGGACGCCGGCAAGGTGAAACTCTCCGAGGAGATTTTCGGCCTTGATCCGCGCGAGGACATCCTGCAGCGCGTCGTGCGCTGGCAGCTGGCCAAGCGCCAGCAGGGCACGCACAAGGCCAAGGGCCGCGCCGAAATCGCGCGCACCGGCGCCAAGATGTACAAGCAGAAGGGTACGGGCCGCGCCCGTCACCATTCGGCACGCGCTCCGCAGTTCCGCGGCGGCGGCAAGGCCCACGGCCCGGTCGTTCGCAGCCACGAGCACGATCTGCCGAAGAAGGTGCGCGCTCTGGGCTTGCGGCATGCTCTCTCGGCCAAGGCCAAGAGCGCGTCGATCATCATCATCGACGAGCTGAAGCTGACCGAGGCCAAGACGAAGGCGCTGATCGCGAATTTCGCGACGCTGGGCCTGACCAACGCCTTGGTGATCGGCGGTGCCGAGCTTGACCAGAACTTCAAGCTGGCGGCGACCAACATCCCGAACATCGACGTGCTGCCCATCCAGGGCATCAACGTCTACGACATTCTGCGCCGCGGCACGCTGGTCCTTTCGAAGGCCGCCGTCGAGGCTCTCGAGGAGCGCTTTAAATGACCGACCTCCGTCATTACGACGTGATCGTCTCGCCGGCGATCACCGAAAAGTCGACCATGGCTTCCGAGAACAACCAGGTTGTTTTCAACGTCGCCAAGAAGGCGTCGAAGCCGGAAATCAAGGCCGCTGTCGAAGCGCTGTTTGGCGTCAAGGTTACGGCCGTGAACACGCTTGTCCGCAAGGGCAAGATCAAGCGCTTCCGCGGCACGATCGGCCGCCAGAGCGACGTCAAGAAGGCGATTGTGACACTGGCCGACGGCCAGTCGATCGACGTCGCGACGGGTCTCTGAGCTAGGCCGCGAGGACAACAAACATGGCACTTAAAAAATTCAACCCGGTAACGCCGAGCACCCGCCAGCTGGTCATCGTCGACCGCTCGGGCCTCTACAAGGGCAAGCCCGTCAAGGGCCTGACCGAAGGCCTGACCAAGTCGGGCGGCCGCAACAATCACGGCCGCATCACGGCCCGCTTCATCGGCGGCGGTCACAAGCGTTCGTACCGCATCATCGACTTCAAGCGCCGCAAGTTCGACGTCGTCGGCACGGTCGAGCGCATTGAATACGATCCGAACCGCACCGCCTTCATCGCGCTGATCAAGTATGACGATGGCGAGCTGTCCTACATCATCGCTCCGCAGCGCCTTGCCGCCGGCGACAAGATCGTGGCCGGTGAATCGGTCGACGTGAAGCCAGGCAATGCGATGCCGCTGGCCTCGATGCCGGTCGGCACGATCGTCCATAACATCGAGCTGAAGCCGGGCAAGGGCGCCCAGGTTGCCCGCTCGGCAGGTGGCTACGGACAGCTGGTCGGTCGCGACCAGGGCATGGCGATCCTGCGCCTCAACTCGGGCGAGCAGCGGGTCGTTCACGGCTCCTGCATGGCCACCGTCGGCGCCGTGTCGAACCCCGACCACGGCAACATCAACGACGGCAAGGCCGGCCGCACGGTCTGGCGCGGCAAGCGCCCGCACAATCGCGGCGTGACCATGAACCCGGTCGACCATCCGCATGGCGGTGGTGAAGGCCGCACCTCCGGTGGCCGTCATCCGGTCAGCCCGTGGGGCAAGCCGACCAAGGGCAAGAAGACGCGGTCCAACAAGGCGACCGACAAGTTCATCCTGCGCTCGCGCCATCAGCGCAAGAGCTAAGAAGAGGTAACGCCAAGTGACTCGTTCTATTTGGAAAGGCCCCTTCATCGACGGCTACCTTCTCAAGAAGGTGGACAAGGTTCGTGAAGGTGGTCGCAATGATGTGATCAAGATGTGGAGCCGTCGCTCCACCATCCTGCCGCAGTTCGTCGGCTTCACCTTCGGTGTCTACAACGGCCAGAAGCATGTTCCCGTCTCGGTGAACGAGGACATGGTCGGTCACAAGTTCGGTGAATTCGCTCCGACCCGGACCTATTACGGTCACGGCGCGGATAAGAAGGCGAAGAGGAAATAATCATGGGCAAGGCCAAAGCTCCGCGCAGGCTTGCTGACAACGAAGCGCGCGCCGTTCTGCGCACGATCCGTATCAGCCCGCAGAAGCTGAACCTGGTTGCCGCGCTGATCCGCGGCAAGAAGGTCGCGACAGCGCTTTCCGATCTCGAATTCTCGGCCAAGCGGATTTCCGGCACGGTCAAGAAGACGCTGGAATCGGCGATCGCCAACGCGGAAAACAACCACGACCTCGACGTCGATGCGCTGATCGTGGCGGAAGCCTATGTCGGCAAGTCGATCGTCATGAAGCGGTTCCATGCTCGTGGCCGCGGTCGCGCCAGCCGTATCGAAAAGCCGTTCTCGCACCTCACGATCGTCGTTCGTGAAGTCGAAGAAAAAGGGGAGGCCGCATAATGGGCCAGAAAGTCAATCCGATCGGTCTGCGCCTCGGCATCAACCGCACCTGGGATTCGCGCTGGTTCGCGAACACCGGCGAGTACGGCAAGCTGCTGCATGAGGACATCAAGATCCGCAAATATCTTGAAAAGGAACTCAAGCAGGCTGCGATTTCGAAGGTCGTGATCGAGCGCCCGCACAAGAAGTGCCGCGTCACCATCCATGCGGCGCGCCCGGGCCTGATCATCGGCAAGAAGGGCGCCGACATCGAGAAGCTTCGCAAGAAGCTGATGGAGATGACGAAGTCCGAGACGCACTTGAACATCGTTGAAGTGCGCAAGCCGGAAATCGACGCGACCCTGGTCGCCCAGTCGATCGCCCAGCAGCTCGAGCGTCGTATCGCGTTCCGCCGCGCCATGAAGCGCGCCGTTCAGTCGGCCATGCGCCTGGGCGCCGAAGGCATCCGCATCAACTGCGCCGGCCGTCTCGGCGGCGCCGAGATTGCGCGCATGGAATGGTACCGCGAGGGCCGCGTGCCGCTGCATACGCTGCGCGCCGATGTCGACTATGGCACGGCCGAGGCGCACACGGCTTACGGCATCTGCGGCGTCAAGGTCTGGGTGTTCAAGGGCGAAATCCTCGAGCACGATCCGATGGCTTCGGAGCGTCGCGCGACCGAGGGTGATGCTGCGCATGGCGGTGGTGGTGATCGCGAACGCGGTCGTCGTCGCGAAAACGCCTGATTATTTAGGAATTTGGAGTTAGAACGATGCTGCAGCCAAAGCGCACAAAGTTCCGCAAGCAGTTCAAGGGCCGTATCCATGGTACCGCAAAGGGCGGCACCAACCTGGATTTCGGTGGTTTCGGGCTGAAGGCGCTTGAGCCGAACCGCGTCACCGCGCGTGAGATCGAAGCGGCCCGCCGCGCGATCACTCGTGAGATGAAGCGTGCCGGCCGCGTGTGGATCCGTATTTTCCCTGATGTGCCGGTGACGTCGAAGCCGACTGAAGTGCGCATGGGCAAGGGCAAGGGCGCTGTCGATTACTGGGCGGCGCGCGTAAAGCCGGGCCGCATCATGTTCGAGATCGACGGCGTCAACGAAGAAACCGCCCGTGAGGCGCTGCGTCTCGGCGCGGCCAAGCTCTCGGTCAGGACGCGCTTCGTACAGCGCATCGCAGAATAAGGACGGGCTGATCATGAAAGCCGAAGACATCCGGACCAAGACCCAGGACCAGCTGACCGACGATCTGGCCAGCCTGAAGAAGGAGCAGTTCAACCTGCGCTTCCAGAAGGCCACCGGCCAGCTCGAGAAGACCGCGCGCGTGCGGCAGGTTCGCAAGGACATTGCGCGTATCAAGACCATCGCTGCGGAAAAGTCCGCGGCCAAGAAGGCTTAAGGACGAAAATCATGCCAAAGCGCATTCTGCAGGGCACTGTCGTCAGCGACAAGAACGAGAAGACGGTAGTCGTCAAGGTCGAACGGCGCTTCACGCATCCCGTGATGAAGAAGACCGTGCGCATGACCAAGAAGTACAAGGCGCACGACGAGAACAACGCCCACAAGGTCGGCGATCAGGTGTTCATCCAGGAATCGAAGCCGATTTCCAAGGACAAGCGCTGGATCGTCGTGTCTTCGGACCAGGCGTAACAAACCGAATTTTGGACAGACCGGGGAGGGGCTTTGAGCCCGTCCCGTTAGAAGAGAAGAAGGCGGCCAGTCATGATTCAGATGCAAACAAACCTCGACGTCGCGGATAATTCCGGCGCCCGTCGTGTCATGTGCATCAAGGTGCTGGGCGGCTCGAAGCGGAAATACGCTTCCGTAGGCGACATCATCGTGGTGTCGATCAAGGAAGCCATTCCGCGCGGCCGCGTTAAGAAGGGCGATGTGATGAAGGCGGTCGTGGTTCGCACGGCCAAGGACATCCGCCGCCCGGACGGCAGCGTGATCCGTTTCGACAAGAACGCGGCCGTTCTCGTCGACAACAAGAAAGAGCCGATCGGCACGCGTATCTTCGGACCGGTTCCGCGCGAACTCCGCGCCAAGAACCACATGAAGATCATCTCGCTCGCGCCTGAAGTGCTGTAAGGAGCCGGACCAATGCAAAAGATTAGAAAAGGCGACAAGGTCGTCGTGCTGGCCGGCAAGGACAAGGGCCGTTCGGGCGAAGTCCTTTCGGTTCAGCCGAAGGAAGACACCGCGCTGGTGCGCGGCGTCAACATGATCCGTCGTCACCAGAAGCAGTCCCAGTCCCAAGAGGGCGGGATCATCACCAAGGAAGCGCCGATCCAGCTGTCGAACATCGCGCTGGCCGACCCCAAGGATGGCAAGCCGACCCGCGTCGGCTTCATCTTCCAGAAGGACGGCAAGAAGGTGCGCGTCGCCAAGCGCTCGGGAGAAGTCATCAATGGCTAAGGCTCAAACCACGAAGCCCAAGGCTGAAAGCAAACAGTCCAAGGCCCAGAACACGCCGCGCCTCAAGCAGGTCTACAACGAGACCATCCGCAAGGCGCTGCAGGAGCAGTTCGGTTACGAGAACGAGATGCAGGTTCCGCGCATCGACAAGATCGTGCTGAACATGGGCGTCGGCGAAGCGACCGCGGATTCGAAGAAGCCTTCGATCGCGGCCGAAGACCTGGCGATGATCGCCGGCCAGAAGGCCGTCGTCACCCGCGCCCGTAATTCGATCGCCGGCTTCAAGGTCCGCGAGAAGATGCCGATCGGCGCCAAGGTCACGCTGCGCAAGGAACGCATGTACGAGTTCCTCGACCGTCTCGTGAACATCGCACTGCCGCGCGTCCGCGACTTTCGCGGACTGAATCCGAAGAGCTTCGATGGCCGTGGCAACTACGCCATGGGCATCAAGGAACACATCGTGTTCCCGGAGATCAACTACGACAAGGTTGATCAGATCTGGGGCATGGACGTCATCGTTTGTACGACTGCGAAAACGGACGACGAAGCCAGGGCGTTGCTCAAGGCCTTCAACTTCCCCTTCCGCCAGTAACGGCAGCGAGAAAAGGAAAAATCTGAAATGGCAAAGACCAGCTCAGTCGAGAAGAACAACAGGCGCCGCAAGCTTGCCGACCAGTACGGTCCCAAGCGCGCAGCGCTCAAGGCGATCATCATGGACCAGTCCAAGCCGATGGAAGAGCGTTTCCGCGCTCAGCTGAAGCTTGCTGCCCTGCCGCGCAACTCGGCCAAGATCCGCATCCGCAACCGCTGCGAAGTTACCGGCCGTCCGCGCGCCTATTATCGCAAGCTCAAAGTATCGCGCATCGCGCTTCGTGATCTCGGCAATAACGGCCAGATCCCGGGCCTGGTCAAGTCGAGCTGGTAAGGAGGACATAACATGTCATTGAGCGATCCTCTCGGCGATATGCTGACCCGCATCCGCAACGCGTATGGCCGTAAGAAGTCGAGCGTTTCGACGCCGGCCTCGCGCCTGCGTACCCGCGTCCTCGACGTGCTGAAGGCTGAAGGCTATATCCGCGACTACAGCCAGACCGACTTCGACAACGGCAAGTCCGAAATCGAAATCGAGCTGAAGTATTTCGACGGTGCTCCGGTCGTGCGCGAAATCGCCCGCGTCTCGAAGCCTGGCCGCCGCGTTTACGTCTCGGCCAAGTCGATCCCGCACGTCGCCAACGGCCTCGGCATCGCCATCCTTTCGACGCCGAAGGGCGTGATGGCCGATCACGAAGCACGCGAACAGAATGTCGGCGGCGAAATCCTCTGCCAGATTTTCTAATTCGGCAGACCTGAAACAAGAGAAGTGACGAGGACAACCAAATGTCTCGTATTGGAAAGAAACCCGTTTCGCTGCCGCAGGGCGTGACCGCGACCGTCAACGGCCAGACCGTGACGGCGAAGGGCCCCAAGGGCGAGCTGAAGTTCGTGGTGAACGACGAAGTGCTGGTCAAGATGGAAGGCAGCGAAATCGCTGTCCAGCCGCGCGACCAGACCAAGACCGCCCGCTCCAAGTGGGGCATGTCGCGCACGCAGATCGTCAACATCCTGCAGGGCGTCAAGGACGGTTTCGAGAAGAAGCTCGAGATTACCGGCGTCGGCTATCGCGCGGCACTCCAGGGCAAGAACCTGCAGCTGGCGCTTGGCTTCAGCCACGACGTCGTTTACGAGACGCCGGCCGGCATCACGATCACTGTGCCGAAGCCGACGGAAATCACCGTGACCGGCATCGACAAGCAGCAGGTCGGCCAGGTTGCAGCCGAGATCCGCGAGTATCGCGGTCCCGAGGCCTACAAGGGCAAGGGTGTCCGCTATGCCGGCGAGAAGATCGTCCGCAAGGAAGGCAAGAAGAAGTAGTAGGCCTGGCCCCGAAAAGTTGCAGACTCTTCGGAAAAGGCCAGGCCAAAGAAGTGCAACGCCGCGGGGAGCAGTCGCGGGAGGCGCTTTCGCCTACCGCACATGGCGGCCCCCGTTTTTTGAAGGCAAGGAAGACTATCATGGCTACCAAGGAATCCATCCAGCGCCGCGCGCAGCGCGTCCGCCGCCAGATCAAGAAGGTCGCCGGCGAACGTCCGCGTCTCTCGGTTCACCGCACGTCGAAGAACATCTACGTGCAGGTCATCGACGACGCCAAGGGCCATACCATCGCGGCTGCATCGACACTCGAGAAGGACCTCAAGGGTTCGCTCAAGACCGGCGCCGACACCGAGGCAGCAGCCGCTGTTGGCAAGCTGATCGCCGAGCGCGCTTCGAAGGCCGGCGTCAAGGAAGTCGTCTTCGACCGCGGCGCCTACATCTATCACGGCCGCGTCAAGGCGCTGGCCGAGGCTGCCCGTGAAGGCGGTCTGAGCTTCTAATTGCCTGTTCCGAACCGAAGGTCAGCGCAGCAAAAAGTTGCAGACTTTTCGGTCAAGATCATGCAAGGAAAAATAATTCGCCCCCGGTGACCCAAAGAGGCGCACCGGATCTTATCAGCAACCGTGCTTCCGGAAAAGAACAAGGAACAGGATATGGCACAGGAACGTAGGGATGGCGGCCGCGGCCGCGATCGTGAAGAACGCGATGACGGCATGGTGGACAAGCTCGTCCACATCAACCGCGTCGCCAAGGTCGTCAAGGGCGGCCGTCGCTTCGGTTTTGCAGCACTCGTCGTCGTCGGCGACCAGAAGGGCCGTGTCGGCTTCGGTCACGGCAAGGCGCGCGAAGTGCCGGAAGCGATCCGCAAGGCAACCGAGTCGGCCAAGCGCGACATGATTTTCGTGCCGCTGCGCTCGGGCCGCACGCTGCACCACGACGTCGAAGGACGCTGGGGCGCCGGACGCGTGCTGCTGCGCGCTGCCAAGCAGGGTACCGGCATCATCGCCGGCGGCCCGATGCGCGCTGTCTTCGAGACGCTCGGCATGCATGACGTGGTCGCCAAGTCGATGGGTTCGTCGAACCCCTACAACATGGTTCGTGCCACATTCGACGCGCTGAAGAGCCAGATGCATCCCAAGGATGTGGCTGCTGCGCGCGGCATCAAATATTCGACCCTTCAGGCCCGCCGCGGCACCGCCGTTGCGGCTGAAGAATAGTCGATCTGACCAGGGATTTTGACCATGGCCAAGAAAGCAACCAAGACCATCACCGTTGAGCAGATCGGTTCGCCGATCCGCCGCCCGAAGGAACAGCGCGCAACGCTGGTCGGCCTCGGCCTCAACAAGATGCACAAGCAGCGCACGCTGGAGGACACTCCCTCGGTGCGCGGCATGATCGCTGCCGTCCAGCATCTCGTCCGCGTCGTGGACGAGGGCTGAGCAAAAGCGCAGGAGAACCCAGATGAAACTCAACGATCTGCGTGACAAGGACGGCGCGACGCACTCCAAGAAGCGTCTCGGCCGTGGCATCGGCTCCGGCTCGGGCAAGACCGGCGGTCGCGGCGTCAAGGGCCAGAAGGCGCGCTCCGGCGTTGCCATCAACGGCTTCGAGGGCGGCCAGATGCCGCTCTATCGGCGCCTGCCGAAGCGTGGCTTCAATAACATCTTCGCCAAGAGCTTTGTCGTCGTGTCGCTGGCTCGTATCCAGACGGCGCTCGATGCCAAGAAGCTCGACGCCAAGGCGACCGTGACGGCCGAGGCACTCGTTGCCGCCGGCGTCATCCGCCGCGTCAAGGACGGCGTGCGCATCCTCTCGGACGGCGAGCTCAAGGCAAAGCTTGCCTTCGACGTCGCCGGCGCCTCCAAGGCCGCGATCGAGAAGATCGAAAAGGCCGGCGGTTCGGTCAAGCTGCCGGAAGCGGCAGCGGAGTAACGGCAATTTGAAGCGCGGTCGGCAGGAACGGTATCCGTTTTTGTTCACGATTGCGCTTTGATCCAATCAATTAGGCGGCCGCGTCAACGCGGCCGCTTGCATGTTTAGAGCCCGGAGCTTATCTCGTGAGCTTCGGTGCCACGCGCCGCCTGAGCTGCGGGCATCGAGCGTGACATACAAATCAAAGAAGTAGCGCATGACGTTGTCCGAAAACCGCTTCACACTTTTCGGCATCATGCTCTAGCGGAGAATCAGGCATGGCTTCGGCTGCTGAACAACTAGCCTCGAATCTGAATTTTGCGGCTTTCGCCAAGGCGGAGGACCTGAAGAAGCGAATCTGGTTCACCGTCGGCGCGCTGCTCGTCTATCGCCTCGGCACCTATATCCCGCTGCCCGGCATCAATCCGGATGCATTCGCGCAGGCCTTCTCTTCGCAGGCCAAGGGCGTGCTCGGCATGTTCAACATGTTCGCCGGCGGCGCCGTGCAGCGCATGGCGATCTTCGCGCTCGGCATCATGCCTTACATCTCAGCCTCCATCATCATGCAGCTGATGACCTCGGTCATTCCGTCGCTGGAGGCGCTGAAAAAGGAAGGCGAGCAGGGCCGCAAGGTCATCAACCAGTACACGCGCTACGGCACGGTACTCCTGGCGCTGGTGCAGGCCTACGGCATTTCGGTGGGCCTGGAAGGCGGCAACGGCATCGTCAATGATCCCGGCATGTTCTTCCGCATCTCGACCGTCGTCACGCTGGTTGGCGGAACCATGTTCCTGATGTGGCTGGGCGAGCAGATCACCGCCCGCGGCATCGGCAACGGCATTTCGCTGATCATCTTTTCCGGCATCGTCGCCGGCCTGCCGCGCGCCATCTCCGGCACGCTGGAGCTCGGCCGCACCGGCGCCCTATCGACCGGGCTGATACTCGCGATCATCGTGCTGGCTATCATCGTCATCGCGCTGATCGTGTTCTTCGAGCGCGCGCAGCGCCGCCTGCTGATCCAGTATCCGAAGCGCCAGGTCGGCAACCGCATGTTCCAGGGCGATACCTCGCATCTGCCGCTGAAGCTCAACACGTCGGGCGTCATTCCGCCGATCTTCGCGTCGTCGCTGCTTTTGCTGCCGGCAACGGTCGCCGGCTTCTCGCAGACGACAAACCTGCCGGCCTGGGCAAGCACCGTGCTCGCCTCGCTCGGCCACGGCCAGCCGCTCTACATGCTGTTCTATGCGGCAATGATCGTGTTCTTCGCCTTCTTCTACACGGCCATCGTGTTCAATCCGAAGGACACCGCCGACCAGCTCAAGAAGCATTCCGGCTTCATTCCGGGCTACCGTCCGGGTGAGCGCACCGCCGATTACATCGACTATGTCCTGACGCGCATCACCGTCGTCGGCGCCATCTATCTGGTGCTGGTGTGCCTGCTGCCCGAGTTCCTGATTTCGGCGACTGGCGTACCATTCTACCTCGGTGGCACATCGCTTCTGATCGTGGTCAGTGTAACCCTCGATACGGTGGCGCAGATCCAGGGTCACCTGATCGCGCACCAGTATGAGGGCCTGATCAAGAAGTCGAAGCTGCGCGGGGGGAAGAAGGCCAGATGAGATTGATATTGCTTGGGCCGCCAGGAGCGGGCAAGGGGACGCAAGCACAAAGACTGGTAGAAAAATACGGCATACCGCAGCTGTCGACGGGTGACATGCTGCGGGCGGCCGTGCAGGCCGGCACCGAAGTCGGCAAGCGCGCCAAGGCGGTGATGGATGCCGGCGAGCTGGTTTCCGACGCCATCGTCAACGCCATCGTGGCCGAGCGCATCGATCAGCCCGATTGCATCAACGGTTTCATTCTCGACGGCTATCCGCGCACGCTGGTGCAGGCTGATGCGGTTGAATCGATGCTCGCCGAGCGCGGCATTGGCCTCGATGCCGTGATCGAGTTCGTCGTCGACGACAAAGCGCTGGTCGGCCGCATCGTCAAGCGCGCCGACGACGCCAAGGCCGCCGGACAGCCGGTGCGCAAGGACGACAATCCGGTGGTGTTCGAAGAGCGCCTGCGGGAATATTACAAGAAGACCGCGCCGCTGATCGGCTATTATTATGCCAAACGCTCGCTTAGGAGTGTCGACGGCATGGCCCCTGTCGAGACCGTGACGGCGGAGATTGAAGCGCTGCTCGCGGCGGTGACGCGGGAAACCGTTACGGCAAAGTAAAGATTGCGCTTGACTGGAACGGTTCGCTGGGTTATGGCGGCCCGTCTTCCTATCAGGCATGAGGCTTGCTTGTCCGCAAGGGCAAGGCAGCCGCATTGAAACTAGGGAACTCCCGCAAGGGCCGGCCTCCACCGGACGCGGGGTAATTTGAACAGCGCCGCGCATGCCTTGTTTTGAAGGCCGGCCGGTCCCACATGGAGAAGAGAAGAATATGGCTCGTATAGCCGGCGTCAACATTCCGACCAACAAGCGCGTCGTCATTGCGCTTCAGTACATTCACGGCATTGGCAAGAAGTTCGCCCAGGAGATCGTCGACAAGGTCGGCATCCCGGCCGAGCGCCGCGTCAACCAGCTGACGGACGCGGAAGTGCTGCAGATCCGCGAGACCATCGACCGCGACTACCAGGTCGAAGGCGACCTGCGCCGCGAAGTGTCGATGAACATCAAGCGTCTCATGGACCTCGGCTGCTACCGCGGTCTGCGTCACCGCCGTTCGCTGCCGGTTCGCGGCCAGCGCACGCACACCAATGCACGCACCCGCAAGGGCCCGGCCAAGTCGATTGCAGGCAAGAAGAAGTAAGTGAGCGAATAGCGAGTAGCCATTAGCGAGTAGGGGTTCCCTATTCGCTGGTCCCTGCTCACTACTCGCTTTCAAAGGTGGAGCCGCTGGCATTACGGCGGTGTAGAGATCAACTGAAAGGACTATCATGGCCAAGGAAGCCGCTCGTGTTCGCCGTCGCGAACGCAAGAACATCTCGTCGGGCGTTGCCCACGTCAATTCGACCTTCAACAACACGATGATCACCATCACCGACGCGCAGGGCAATTCCATTGCCTGGTCGTCGGCCGGTGCCCAGGGCTTCAAGGGTTCGCGCAAGTCGACCCCGTTCGCCGCCCAGATGGCTGCCGAAGACGTCGCCAAGAAGGCCCAGGAACACGGCATGCGCATGCTCGAAGTCGAGGTCTGCGGACCCGGCTCCGGTCGTGAATCGGCGCTTCGCGCCCTGCAGGCGGCCGGCTTCACCATCACCTCGATCCGTGATGTGACGCCGATCCCGCACAATGGCTGCCGCCCGCGCAAGAAGCGCCGCGTCTAAGACATTACCGAACGCCGCGTGAGCGCCTCAAGGCGCTCCTCCACGGCACTCCAGGTCGCCCGCCACGATTGGATGGTGGCGGGTCAACGGAAGGAAAGCATCATGATCCAGAAAAATTGGCAGGAACTGATCAAGCCGAACAAGATCGAGTTCTCGTCGAAGAAGAAGACGCTGACCACGCTGGTCGCCGAGCCGCTCGAGCGTGGCTTCGGCCTGACGCTCGGCAACGCGCTGCGCCGCGTGCTTTTGTCTTCGCTGCGCGGTGCGGCTGTCACCGCCGTGCAGATCGACGGCGTTCTGCATGAATTCTCGTCGATTGCCGGCGTGCGTGAGGACGTGACCGACATCGTCCTCAACATCAAGGAAATCGCCATCCGCATGGAAGGCGATGGTCCCAAGCGCATGGTCGTTCGCAAGCAGGGCCCGGGTGCGGTTCTGGCTGGCGACATCCAGACGGTTGGCGACGTCGAGATCCTCAACCCCGACCACGTCATCTGCACGCTGGACGAGGGCGCTGAAATCC
Source organism: Mesorhizobium sp. P160187 (assembly GCF_057766425.1). NCBI lineage: Bacteria > Pseudomonadati > Pseudomonadota > Alphaproteobacteria > Hyphomicrobiales > Phyllobacteriaceae > Mesorhizobium > Mesorhizobium sp. P160187. The sequence goes on along the minus strand of NZ_JBYMDX010000004.1, from coordinate 538,919 downwards.
GCATGGAATTCACCGTCGACACCGGCAAGGGTTACGTGCCGGCCGACCGCAACCGCGCCGAAGACGCGCCGATCGGCCTGATCCCGGTCGACAGCCTGTATTCGCCGGTCAAGAAGGTCTCCTACAAGGTCGAGAACACCCGCGAGGGCCAGGTTCTCGACTATGACAAGCTGACCATGACTATCGAGACCGACGGTTCGATCTCGGGCGAGGACGCGGTGGCTTTCGCTGCCCGCATCCTGCAGGACCAGCTTGGCCTGTTCGTCAATTTCGACGAGCCGCAGAAGGAAGTCGCCACCGAGGCCGTCACCGAGCTCGCCTTCAACCCGGCGCTGCTCAAGAAGGTGGACGAACTCGAGCTTTCGGTGCGTTCGGCCAACTGCCTGAAGAACGACAACATCGTCTACATCGGCGATCTTATCCAGAAAACCGAAGCCGAGATGCTGCGCACCCCGAACTTCGGCCGCAAGTCGCTGAACGAGATCAAGGAAGTGCTCGCGGCGATGGGCCTGCACCTCGGCATGGAAGTGCCGGACTGGCCGCCGGAAAACATCGAAGACCTCGCCAAGCGTTACGAAGACCAATATTGAGCATGAATTTCCAAGGATCGGCGGCGTGGGCCGCTCGATCCGACGGTCATGCGGAAAACCATCAGAGGCCACGGCCTCTTGAACAACTGAAGAAGGAAAAGAGCCATGCGCCACGGTTTTAAAGGCCGCCGCTTCGCCCGAAGCATTAGCCATCGCAAGTCGATGTTCGCCAACCTCGCCGTGTCGCTGCTCGAGCACGAACAGATCGTCACCACCCTGCCGAAGGCGAAGGATTTGCGTCCGATCGTCGAGAAGCTGGTGACGCTCGGCAAGCGCGGCGACCTGCATGCGCGCCGCCAGGTCATTGCCCAGATCGGCAATGAAGGCGTCGTCAAGCGTCTGTTCGACACCATCGCGCCGCGCTACGCCACCCGCAATGGCGGCTATCTGCGCATCATGAAGGCCGGCTTCCGCCACGGCGACAATGCCGCCATGGCAGTCATCGAGTTCGTCGATCGCGACACCTCGGCCAAGGGCGCCGGCGACCGCGCCCGCATCGAGGCCGAAGGCACCGACGAGGAAGCCGCTGCCGCATAAGGCTCGGTTTTTCAGGAATGACTTCAAGGGGCCTTCGGGCCCCTTTTTGTTACCGGCGTCCTACGTTTAGCGTGTCTTACGTTTAGCGAGTAAGCATCAGGTAGTCGCGACCGCTAAGCAGATTCCAATTGAAGGCGCCGGGAATCTCTTCGAACGCCGGTTGGGGATAGGAATAGATACTGTCGAGGGTGGCGCGGGAATCTATATCGCTGACCACTCGCGACACGGTGGAATTGGTCAGGTATTTTTGGGCGTCCCCATCTTCGATGAAGTCTGTATCGACTCGGAAATGAATCTGAACGGGACCCGCGCAGATGTTCAGCAATATTTCGTCGCTCAAGGCGGCGTAGAACACCGCTGCCTCTTCTGGAGCCCAAAGGCCGGCAGTCAAGAATTCCGAAGGTGTCGTCTCTCCACTGAACCCATCCAATGAGAGCACAAGGCGATCGGTGAGAACCTCAAAATCACCTTCGAGATAGCCCGCTTCTTCGATCTGAAACCAGTTCATCCAATGAGGTGCTTCTTCATCAAAGGAAATTTCGAGCTTTCCGAAAGTCCAATAGACCGGAATCGTCTCTGCATGTTCCGTGATCCAGCCGTCAGGCGGACCTAGCATACTGGCGATGTCGATCATTTTCAGAGAAGGGAAAACAGGCCCAAAAGTGCCGGTCTTCAAAAAGTCACGGAATGACAGGAGTTGTTTTTTCATGAAGGTCGACGCAGGTTTTCAGTTTCAAGCCGACCTATAGCTGCTTTGCGGGCCAGAATAATCAGATTTCAGGGGCTTAGCCTTTCATTTTGCACAATCGTCGGGACAATGGCGCCCGACCTGGAGGATTCGGAATGCACTTCAAACGGCTGTTTCTTGTTGCCCTTTGCGCGCTGGCCGCCTTTGCCGCGGCACCGGCCGTGAAAGACGCCCTGGCCGAGGACGCCGCCAAGCCAGCCGATCCGGGGCTCTCCGATGTGCTGACCGACCTCTTGCATGGCGTCGAGGGCGAGAACGGCACCTCCGGTCCCGACAAGCGCGTGCCGTTCGGCCGCGAAGAGGTGCAGCTGTCGTTTGCGCCCCTGGTCAAGCAGACGGCGCCGGCCGTGGTCAATGTCTATGCGTCGCAGACGGCCAAGGTCACGTCGCCCTTTGACGGCGATCCGTTCTTCGAGGAATTTTTCGGCCGCGCGCAGCCGCGCGCGCAATCCTCGCTCGGCTCGGGCGTGCTGGTCGACCCGAGCGGCGTCGTCGTCACCAATTTCCACGTGATCAAGGATGCCGACGAGGTCAAGGTCGCGACCGCCGACGGGCGCGAATTCACCTCGAAGGTCATGCTCAAGGACGAGACGCTCGACCTCGCCGTGCTCAAGATCACCTCCGACAAGCCGTTTCCGGTGATCGCCATCGGCGATTCCGACGCGCTCGAGGTCGGCGACCTGGTGCTGGCCATCGGCAATCCGTTCGGCGTCGGCCAGACCACCACCAGCGGCATCGTTTCGGCGCTTGCCCGCAGCCATATCGGCGTTTCGGATTCGGGCTACTTCATCCAGACCGACGCCGCCATCAATCCCGGCAATTCCGGCGGCGCGCTGATCAACATGGGCGGCCAGCTGGTCGGCATCAACACCGCCATCTACAGCCGCAGCGGCGGCTCGATCGGCATCGGCTTTGCCATCCCCGCCAACATGGTGCGCGCCTTCGCCGACGCGGCCAAGGCCGGGCTCGATTTCTTCGAGCGGCCCTATATAGGCGCCGAATTCGAAGCGGTCACACCGCAGATCGCCGAATCGCTCGGCATGGAGAAGCCGACCGGCGCGCTGGTGTCGTCGGTTGAGGAAGCCGGACCGGCGGCCAAGGCAGGGCTGAAGCCCGGCGATGTCGTGCTGCAGCTCAATGGCACGACGGTCGAAGGCATCGAGGCGCTGGATTACCGCATGGCGACCCTGTCGATCGGCACCAAGGCGACCTTCGCCATCCTGAGCAAGGGCCAGCAGGCGACGATGGAGATTGCACTGGAGCGCGCGCCGGAAGGCGCCAAGGCGTCGGAAGTGACCCTGCATGGCCGCAGCCCGTTCTCCGGCGCCAAGGTCGCGGAACTGTCGCCCAGGCTCGCCCAGCGGCTCGGCCTGCGCACCGACCTCAAGGGGGTCACCGTGGTCGACATCAACCGCGATTCGCCGGCAGCCGATTTCGGCTTCCAGCCGGGCGACATCGTGCGCGAGGTGAACGGCACGACGGTCGATACGGCGGCGACACTGGCGCAGATTGCCCAGCAGGATACACGCTGGTGGCGCTTTACCGTCGAGCGCGGCGGGCAGATACTGCGCCAGGTGTTGCGTTACTGAGGCGATCTTCCCATTTCTGAGGATCGTGCTCCAACCAGAAGACCTAGATGGCCGATCTGTTCAGCGTCGATGAACCGGAAAGAGCGCCGCCCGGCCGGCCTTTGGCCGATCGGCTGCGCCCGAAAAACCTTGGCGAGGTCGTCGGCCAGGAGCATCTGACCGGCCCCGACGGCGCACTGACGCGGCTCATCAACTCCGGTTCGCTCGGCTCGATGATTTTCTGGGGGCCACCCGGCACCGGCAAGACCACCGTGGCGCGGCTGCTGGCCGGCGAGACCAGCCTTGCCTTCGAGCAGATCTCAGCGGTGTTTTCCGGCGTTGCCGATTTGAAGAAAGTGTTCGAGGCGGCAAAGCTGCGTCGCACCAATGGCCGCCAGACGCTGCTGTTCGTCGACGAGATCCATCGCTTCAACCGCGCCCAGCAGGATTCGTTTCTCCCGGTCATGGAGGACGGCACCGTCGTGCTGGTTGGCGCCACGACCGAAAATCCGTCCTTCGAGCTGAACGCCGCGCTTTTGTCGCGCGCGCGGGTGCTGGTGTTTCACTCGCTGGGCGAGGAGAGCATCGCCAAGCTGATGACGCGCGCGGAGGAGACGGAGGGCAGGGCGCTGCCGCTCGACGAAGAGGCGCGGGCGATGCTCATCCGCATGAGCGATGGTGACGGCCGGGCCTCGCTGACGCTGGCCGAGGAAGTCTGGCGCGCCGCCAAACCCGGCGAGGTTTTTGATCCCGAAGGGTTGCAGCGCATCGTGCAGCGCCGCGCGCCGATCTATGACAAGGGCCAGGACGGTCACTACAATCTGATCTCGGCGCTGCACAAGTCGGTGCGCGGGTCCGATCCGGACGCGGCGCTTTATTATCTTGCCCGCATGTTCGACGCCGGCGAGGATCCGCTCTATCTCGGCCGCCGGCTGGTGCGCATGGCGATGGAGGATATCGGGCTGGCCGACCCGCAGGCGCTGGTTATCGCCAACGCCGCCAAGGACGCATACGACTACCTCGGCTCGCCCGAAGGCGAACTGGCCTTCGCCGAGGCCACCGTCTATCTCGCCACCGCGCCCAAATCCAACGCCGTCTATACCGCCTTCAAGGCAGCCACGCGGGCGGCGAAGGAGTTCGGTTCGCTGCTGCCGCCCAAGCACATCCTCAACGCGCCGACCAAGCTGATGAAAGAGGGGGATTACGGCGCCGGCTACCGCTACGATCACGACCAGCCCGATGCCTTTTCCGGCCAGGACTATTTCCCCGAAAAGATGGGCCGGCAGATCTTTTACGATCCGCCCGAACGCGGCTTCGAGCGCGATATCAAGAAACGGCTGGACTATTGGGCAAAGCTGCGCAGCGAGCGGGAAAAATAGGCGCGCGGGACAAACGGGACGAACTCGGCCTGCCCGCGATGAACTGAAATTCTGTCCCCGCCAGTCACAGCAGTGTGATTGTACCGCATGACAAAAAGCCCTATCACGTCGCATGACTCGGCCGGGAGGCTGCCAGGACGGGCGATAATTCGGAACGGGGACAGCGCGCCGCGCGAACAGAAATGACAAAATCCCTTCGCAAGACGCTTCGCCAGGCTGTGATTGCTGTCCCGCTGCTCGCGCTCGGCTTCTATTTCATTCCGATCCTGACCACGATCTGGATCGTCTGCGGCCTGATCGATGTGCTGCGCAACGCCAGCAAGGATCTGTCGCTGTTGCGCGGCTATTTCCTCGGCAATGGCATCTTCACCTGGCTGCTGTCGCCCTTCAATCTGCTGGTGGACCTCGTTTGCTACCGCAACCCGGGTGTGTGGAAGCTGGAGCAGTTTCCTGCCGATTATCAGCGCGAGGTCAACGAGGTTCTTGACGTCTTCAAGGCGCGCAAGGACGAGATCATCGCCGATATCGACGCCAATTTCGGCACCGGTCGTCGTGGCATGTATGTCTATCAGTGGTACGGCAAGCACCGGATCGACAATGTCGCAGAATTCAACAAGGATTTCAAATACATCAAGACCATTGCCGTGTCTGTCTTCAGAGGCAAGGAATCGACTTCCTGGCATTTCGGACCGCTGCGGCTCAGCCTGCGCATCCTCTACAATCTCTTGCCGGTGAAGGCAGAGGTTTTCGTCGAATGCAACGGCGCCAGGAATTACTGGCACGACAACCCACTCTATATTTTCGACGACACGCTGCTGCACCGCTCGGTCAACGAGTATGACGGACGCCGCTACTGCGTGTTCATGGACATCATCCGCCCGTCGCCGTTCCCCGGCTTCATCGCCGGACTTCTGGCCATCGTTTCGGTCACCGTCGAGCGCATCAATTCCATGTTCTACAAGAACTGGAAGATGATCGGCTCGAGCAAGGCAAAGAAGGTCGAGACGACCTGAGGCGTTGGCCTGAAGGGATTGGGCATGTTCAATCTGCTTCTCGTTGTGGTCGGCGGCGGCATCGGCGCCGGCATCCGCCACCTTACCAACATCGGTGCCTTGCGCCTCGTCGGCCCCAACTACCCCTGGGGGACGATGGCGATCAACATCGTCGGCTCCTTTGCCATGGGGCTGTTCATCGCCGCGCTGATGCGGCGCGGCGGTTCCAATGAGCTCCGGCTGTTCGTCGCCACCGGCATCCTTGGCGGCTTCACCACCTTCTCCGCCTTTTCGCTCGATTTCGCGACCCTGTGGGAGCGCGGAGCGACGCTGCCGGCGTTGGGATATGCGCTGGCCAGCGTCGTTGGCGCCATTATCGCCCTGTTTCTGGGACTTTGGCTCGCAAGAACCGTTTCATAGTGTTATTGCCCCGACCTGGAGCACGCCGCATCCTCTGGACGCGCTGCAGAAACTTTGATCTTGCGCATGATCCTTTCCGAAAGCCGGAGTAGATTTTCGGGGTCACGCGCTAGAAACGGATAAAGCGAAAATCATGGCAGGCGTAGAACAGATCACGGTGGAGGCCGGCGAGGCGGGCATGCGGCTCGATCGCTGGTTCAAGACCCATTTCCCCGGTCTCGGCTTTGGCCATCTGCAGAAGTTGCTGCGCTCGGGCCAGATCCGCGTCGATGGCGGCCGGGTCAAGGCCGACAGCCGTGTCGAGCCCGGCCAGGTGGTGCGTGTGCCGCCGCTCGAGGTCGACAAGAAGGGCGAGAGTGCGCTTACGGGTTACTCGATCCGCAACCAGGGCGACGCCGATGTGCTGGCCAAGATGCTGATCCACGAAGATCCAAAAGTCTTCGTCTTCAACAAGCCGGCGGGCCTGGCGGTGCAAGGCGGCTCGGGCGTCACCCGCAATGTCGACGACATGCTGGAGGCCTGGCGCAGCCAGAAGGGCGAGAAGCCGCGCCTGGTGCACCGGCTCGACCGCGACACGTCGGGCGTGTTGGTGGTTGCCCGCACCAGGCTTGCGGCGATGAAGCTTTCCGAGTCATTCCGGGCGCGCGAGACCAAGAAGACCTATTGGGCGCTGGTCAAGGGCGTCCCGCCCAAGCGTGAGGACAAGATCTCGACCTGGCTGATCAAGGAACCGACCGAGGACGGCGACCGCGTGCGCGTGGCAGCCCATGGCGAAAAGGGCGCCGACCACGCCGTGTCCTACTACCGCATCATCGAGCAGGCGGCTCAGACGATGACCTGGCTGGAAATGGAGCCGTACACTGGCCGCACCCACCAGCTGCGCGTTCATGCCGCCTATATCGGCTGCCCGATCCTTGGCGACCCCAAATATTTCGAGGCCGACACCAACTGGGACTTTCCGGGCGGCATTCAGAACCGCCTGCATCTGCATGCGCGCCGCATCGTCATTCCGCACCCGGACAAGGGCGTCATCGACGTCACCGCGCCGATGCCGCCGCATATGCGCCAGAGCTGGAACCTGATCGGCTTCGACGACGCCAGCGCGGAGGACTGACATTGGCCGTTGCCTCGGCATTGGATCGCCGCGATGCGGTCGATCTGGCGGCTGCTTCCATCATGGTCGGGCTGACCTTTTCCTGGGGGCTGAACTATGTCGCCGCCAAGATCTCCTATGCCGGCTTCGATCCGGTTTTCGTCTCGATCGCACGTTCGATCATCGGCGGGCTCTGTGTGCTCGGCTGGTGCTGGCTGCGCGGCATCAGGCTGTTTAAGGCCGACGGGTCGCTTGTCGCCGGCATCATCGTCGGCGTGCTGTTCGGCGTCGAGTTCCTGTGCCTCTATATCGGGCTGGAATACACGACCGTTGCCCGCAACACGCTGCTGGTCAACACCATGCCGTTCTGGGTCCTGATCGGCGGCCATTTCCTGCTCGGTGAGCGTATCAACGCGCGCAAGCTTGGCGGGCTCGTTCTCGCCTTCTGCGGCCTGGTGGCGGTGTTTTCCGACGGGATTGCCGGCGGCACCGAGATGACCTTGATGGGCGATCTGCTCAGCCTCGGCTCCGGTATCCTGTGGGCGGCGACCAGCATCGTCATCAAGCGTTCGAAACTGGTCGAGACCAGTGCCGAGAAATTGCTGCTTTATCAGTTGGCCGGTGCGGCCATTGTCGGTGTCCTGGTGATGCCTTTCGCCGGCCCGCCGATCCGCGCGGTCAGTGCCTTGCCGGCATTGGCGCTGCTGTTCCAGTCGCTCTATATAGTTGCCTTCACCTATGTGCTGTGGTTCTGGCTGCTCAGGCGCTATCCGGCATCGGGCCTGTCGAGCTTCGCCTTCCTGTCGCCGGTGTTCGGCGTCCTCTGCGGCGCTATCATTCTTGGCGAGGCGCCAACGACCAGGATCTTTGTGGCGCTTGGGCTGATCGCAGTCGGCCTGATCATCGTCAACCGGCCGGCGCGCAAGCAGGTACCTGGATAGAAAGTTCGACGATGCGTGACATCCTCAACGACCTCGAAGCGGGAAAGCATCTGTCCGATCCGGATCCGGTCCGCCGCGCGCAGATCCAGATGAAGACGCACCTGCCGAAGCGCTTCTACAAGGACGTGTCGGTCGTAGCTGTGGAGGACGGTTTTGCCGTCCACCTCGATGGCAAGCCGGTGCGCACGCCGGGCAAGGCGCTGCTGGCGCTCCCGACCGAAAACGCCGCCGCCCTGGTCGCCAATGAGTTCGCTGCACAGGGCGAGACCATCGACCCGGTCACGATGCCGGTGCTGCGTCTGGTCAACACCGCCATCGACGGCGTCGCCAGCGACCCGCAGGCGGTGCTGGAGGACGTCTTGCGCTTCGCCTCGTCCGATCTGACCTGCTACCGCGCCGACGCGCCGCAGGGGCTGGTCGAGCGGCAGAACCAGCATTGGGATCCGGTGATCGACTGGGCGAGGGCGACATTAGGGGCTCGGTTCAACCTCGCCGAGGGCATCATCCATGTCGAGCAGCCGCGCGAAAGCCTCGCCGTCCTCGGCGCCCATCTTGCCCAGCGTGCCGAGCCGCTGCGGCTGGCTGCAATCCATGTCATGACTTCGCTGACCGGGTCGGCGCTGCTGGCGCTGGCGGTCGATTACGGCGCGCTCGATGGCGACGCGGCTTGGGCCGCCGGCCATGTCGACGAGGACTGGCAAATCGAGCATTGGGGCCAGGATGCCGAGGCTGTGGCACGCCGCTCGGCCCGCAAGCGCGACATGATGGCGGCCATCGGCCTGCTCGATGCGCTGAAGACCTGATCCTCGGCCTTTTGCCGCACTGCACCTAATACCAAAGTCATAAATCCAAGGTCTGTCTGCCTCCGGCGGTCGCTTTCTGTCATTTTTTACGCCGATGTCGGGTTCGAGTCGCGTTCGGAGGGAACGCCGACGATGACGCCCAGCGTCGAAGGCAGACGATTCACGGGAGGACAGTTCAATGGCATTGGCATCGACCGCCGGCGGAAGCAGCCGCGGCATGACGCGGGAGGAGAAGAAAGTCATCTTCGCTTCCTCGCTCGGCACGGTTTTCGAATGGTATGATTTCTATCTCTACGGCGCATTGGCGGCCGCAATCGGCACCACATTCTTCGCCTCTTATCCGGAGGGGACGCGCAACATCTTCACGCTGCTGGTTTTCGCTGCCGGCTTCCTCGTGCGGCCGTTCGGCGCGCTGGTGTTCGGCCGTATCGGCGATCTCGTCGGCCGCAAATACACATTCCTCGTCACCATCACGATCATGGGCCTGTCGACCTTCCTGGTCGGCCTGCTTCCCGGTTCGGCGAGCTGGGGCATCGCGGCGCCCATCATCCTGGTTGGGCTGCGCATGCTGCAGGGCCTGGCGCTCGGCGGTGAGTATGGCGGTGCCGCGACCTATGTCGCCGAACATGCACCCGACGATCGCCGTGGCTTCTATACGTCGTGGATTCAGACGACAGCGACGCTTGGCCTGTTCCTGTCGCTGATCATCATCCTGGCCGTGCAGAATTCGTTGAGCAAGGAGGATTTCGCGGCCTGGGGCTGGCGCATTCCATTCCTACTCTCGGCCATCCTGCTCGCAATATCGGTCTGGATTCGCCTGACGCTTTCGGAATCGCCGGCCTTCGTCCGTATGAAGGAAGAGGGCAAGGGCTCCAAGGCGCCTTTGTCGGAAGCCTTCGGCCAATGGAAGAATGCAAAAATTGCGCTGCTGGCGCTTTTCGGCCTCACCGCCGGCCAGGCCGTGGTCTGGTACAACGGCCAGTTCTACGCACTGTTCTTCCTTACCAATGTGCTCAAGGTGGACGCGCAGTCGGTCAACATCATGGTCGCCATCGCGCTGGCGGTAGGCGCGATCTTCTTCGTCGTGTTCGGTTGGCTGTCCGACAAGATCGGCCGCAAGCCGATTATCATGGCCGGTCTTGCGCTGGCGATCGTCACCACTTTCCCGCTGTTTAAGGCGCTGACCTGGGCGGCTAATCCAGCTCTGGCAACGGCACAACAGACAACGCGTGCGACTGTGACCGCCGCGCCTGGCGACTGCAAATTCCAGTTCAACCCCACGGGCACTTTCAAATACACGACGTCATGCGATATCGCGACCGCCTTTCTCAGCAAGAACTCGGTGCCTTATGACGTCGTGACGGCGGCAGCGGCTGGAACGCCTGCTACAGTCAAGATCGGCAACGAGACAGCTGAATCCTATGACGCGGTCGCGGCTGGCGACCAATTGAAGGCCAAAGAGGCAGCCTTCGGCAAGGCAATCAATATTGCCTTGCAGGATGGTGGTTATCCGCTGAAGCGCGCTGCCGCCAAGGTTGCCGACCAGAAGCTCGACGCCTTTGTCGCGGCCAACCCCGAACTGAAGCTCGACGCGGCAGCCATCCGCGCAGGCGAAAAGACCGAAGTCCCGACCGAGCAGGCGATCAAGGACAAGGTGCTGACCAAGGATGAGGCAGCCGGCGCCACCGAGGTGACCGTCTACAGCATTCCGGCAGCGGGTGCGTTTGCGATGTTTGCCGACCCGGCACAGGTCAACTGGGCCAAGGTCATCGGCATCCTGTTCATCCTGGTCCTCTACGTGACCATGGTCTACGGGCCGATCGCGGCGATCCTGGTTGAGATGTTCCCGACCCGCATCCGCTACACCGGCATGTCGCTGCCCTACCACATCGGCAATGGCTGGTTCGGCGGTTTCCTCCCGGCGATCGTGTTCGCGCTCAGTGCCTACAAGGGCGATATCTACTACGGGCTCTGGTATCCGGTGGTGATCGCGGCAATGTCGCTGATCATCGGCATGATCTTCGTCAGGGATACGCTCGGCACCGACCTGCATACCAAGCAGTAGCCGACAGCTCTGTGTCATACAAAAAACCCGGCCCGAGCGATCGCGCCGGGTTTTTCATTTGTGGGCCTGTTCGATCTATCAGCGCGGAAGACGCCTAGCTCTTGCGAGGCTGTTCGGCGTCCGCAATGGCGGCCTCATGATACCAAGCCTCGCCATGGTCAAGCGGCTGATCGCGCAGCGAAGCAAGCTCTGCCGCAAACTTGGCCTTTACGCCTAAATTTGAGGCACCCGCACGCGCTGCCACCGGGAACATCAGGATTCTGGCCGACGGACGGGTTGAGGTGATTTCCATGGTCGGTCTCCTTTCTTCTGGAGAGGCTCTTCGATTCATCTTTCCATCAAGGTAAGTCCTGCAATCCATTTAGGCAAGATGCCTAAAGAAAGATCGGCATTTGCTTGTTATTTAAGCAAATTCTGCCTTTGATCGATCCGGGCGCATTGCTTAGGCGGCTTGCCTTCGTCACCGGCATGAAAGGGCATTTTTGCCGCACCTGACCAACTGAAGTGGCACACGATTTGCATTTTATTGGCTTGGCAGCTGGGCTGCTGGATGGCTCGGCGCGCCGGCGTCATCCAGGTTCGGTGATCAAGCAACGAGAGGCTCTAGAATGACGAAATACAAGCTCGAGTATATCTGGCTCGATGGTTACACGCCGGTCCCCAATCTTCGCGGCAAGACCCAGGTCAAGGAGTTCGCCGAGTTCCCGACGCTCGAGCAGCTGCCGCTGTGGGGCTTTGACGGTTCCTCGACGCAGCAGGCCGAAGGCCATAGCTCCGATTGCGTGCTGAAGCCGGTTGCCGTGTTCCCCGATCCGGCCCGCACCAATGGCGTGCTGGTGATGTGCGAAGTGATGATGCCAGATGGCGTGACGCCGCATGTGTCCAACAAGCGCGCCACCATCCTCGACGACGAGGGCGCCTGGTTCGGCTTCGAGCAGGAGTATTTCTTCTACAAGGACGGCCGTCCGCTCGGCTTCCCCGAGAGCGGCTATCCGGCGCCGCAGGGTCCGTACTACACCGGCGTCGGCTATTCGAATGTCGGCCCGATCGCGCGCCAGATCGTCGAGGAGCATCTCGACCTCTGCCTCGCAGCAGGCATCAACCATGAAGGCATCAACGCCGAAGTGGCCAAGGGCCAGTGGGAATTCCAGATTTTCGGCAAAGGCTCCAAGAAGGCCGCCGACCAGATGTGGATGGCCCGCTATCTCTTGCAGCGCCTGACCGAAAAATACGAGATCGACATCGAGTATCACTGCAAGCCGCTCGGCGACACCGACTGGAACGGCTCGGGCATGCACGCTAACTTCTCGACCGCCTATATGCGCGAAGTCGGCGGCAAGGCCTATTTCGAAGCGCTGATGGCTCAATTCGACAAGAACCTGATGGACCACATCGCCGTCTACGGCCCGGACAACGACAGGCGCCTGACCGGCAAGCATGAGACCGCGCCGTGGAACCGCTTCAGCTACGGCATCGCCGACCGCGGCGCCTCGATCCGCGTGCCGCATTCCTTCGTCAACAATGACTACAAGGGCTACCTGGAAGACCGCCGCCCGAATTCGCAAGGCGACCCCTACCAGATCGCTTCGCAGATCCTGAAGACCATCGCGGAGGTTGCGACCAGCGCGCAGGTTTCGGCGGCCGCCTAAGCATCTATAGCGGCGCAGGCTTCATAAGCCTGCGCCGTAGCCTGCTGCTATCACGTCTACGGTCTGCTATTGGTCAAACAAAAACCCCGGCGTCTGAACTGACGCCGGGGTTTTTCCTTGTCGCTGAGGCTTATCGTTCAGACCGAATAGTACATGTCGTATTCGACCGGATGCGGGGTCATTTCGAAGCGCATCACTTCGGCCATCTTGAGCTCGATATAGGAGTCGATCTGGTCGTCGTCGAAGACGCCGCCGGCCTTCAGGAAGCCGCGGTCCTTGTCGAGGCTCTGCAGCGCTTCGCGCAGCGAACCGCAGACGGTCGGAATCTTCTTCAGTTCCTTCGGCGGCAGATCGTAAAGATCCTTGTCCATCGGCTGTCCCGGGTGGATCTTGTTCTTGATGCCGTCGAGGCCGGCCATCAGCATGGCGGCGAAAGCGAGGTAGGGGTTCGCGCCTGGATCGGGGAAGCGGACCTCGACGCGCTTGGCCTTCGGCGACGAGCCGAACGGAATGCGGCAGGAGGCCGAACGGTTGCGCGCGGAGTAGGCGAGCAGAACCGGTGCTTCATAGCCAGGCACAAGGCGCTTGTAGGAGTTGGTCAGCGGGTTGGTGAAGGCGTTGATGGCCTTGGCGTGCTTGATGATGCCGCCGATGTAGAACAGGCACGACTCCGACAGGCCGGCATATTCATTGCCGGCGAAGGTCGGCTTGCCGTTCTTCCAGATCGACTGGTGGACGTGCATGCCCGAGCCGTTGTCGCCGAAAATCGGCTTCGGCATGAAGGTGGCCGTCTTGCCATAGGCGTTGGCGACCTGGTGCACGACATATTTGTAGATCAGCATCTTGTCGGCGTTGCGGACCAGCGTGTCGAACTTGATGCCGAGCTCGTGCTGGGCAGCGGCAACCTCGTGATGGTGCTTTTCGACGCGCACGCCCATTTCGGCGAGCACGGTCAGCATTTCGGAGCGCATGTCCTGCGCGCTGTCGATCGGCGGCACAGGGAAGTAGCCGCCCTTGACGCGCGGGCGGTGGCCGAGATTGCCGGTCTCGTAGTCGGTGTCGTCATTGGACGGCAGTTCGGTCGAGTCCAGCTTGAAGCCGGTGTTGTAGGGATCGGCCTTGTACTTGACGTCGTCGAAGACGAAGAACTCGGCTTCGGGGCCGACATAGATGGTGTCGCCGATGCCTTCGGCCTTCATGTAGGCCTCGGCCTTCTTTGCAGTGCCGCGCGGATCGCGGTTGTAGGATTCGCCGGAGACCGGATCGAGAATGTCGCACAGGATGACCATGGTCGACTGGGCGAAGAACGGATCCATATGGACGGTGTCCGCATCGGGCATCAGCACCATGTCGGACTCGTTGATCGCCTTCCAGCCGGCGATCGAGGAGCCGTCGAACATGACGCCGTCGGCGAACATGTCTTCCTCGACCTCGATGACATCCATCGTCACGTGCTGCAGCTTGCCCTTCGGATCGGTGAAGCGCAGGTCGACGAATTTCACGTCGTTGTCCTTGATCTGCTTCATGATGTCTTTGGCTGTCGTCATGTCGTTTCTTCCCTGTGTGATGACGTTTCGAGGAGACGTTAATCTGAAATCAGAAAGCTCAGACGGCGTCCATCCCCGTTTCGCCGGTACGGATGCGAACGACCTCCTCAATGTTGGAGACGAAGATCTTGCCGTCGCCGATGCGGCCGGTCTGCGCCGCCTTGCGGATGGCTTCGATGGCGCCTTCGACGGCGTCGTCGCCCAGCACGACTTCGATCTTCACCTTGGGCAGGAAGTCGACGACATATTCGGCGCCGCGATAGAGTTCGGTATGGCCTTTCTGGCGGCCAAAGCCCTTGGCCTCGGTCACGGTAATGCCTTGCAGACCGGCCTCCTGAAGCGCTTCCTTCACTTCGTCTAGCTTGAACGGCTTGATGATCGCTTCGATCTTTTTCATGTAAAAAGTGGCCTCCACTGCCAAAAAAACGGGTTGTGCGCCCCGCTTGCGCCTCCATCAAGCACGAACTGTGCCAATTTCAGCCCACGCGAAGCGGTTTCGCGCAATTCCAATGCCGCGCCGCGCCGGGATGCACATTCGCGTCATCCTCTGCTTCGGCTGCGGCAAAGCTGCCCGAAGCCTACACATTGCCGCTTCGGGCGTCTGCACGATAATTAGGCAGATTGCGCATTTTGCAGGCCCGCGCGGATCCGTGCAGTTGGGCGGCCTGGCAGATTTGACCCATCATTCCCGGTGTGGGCATATCCGCGTCAACGACGCAGTGAAAGGTGGACGAATGAAGGGTGTATTTGGGCGCGGGCAGTCTTCACGTGGCTCTGCCGGCTCCGGTGGCGGTTCGACTGGTGGCGGACCACCGCGCGCCGTGGATTTTCCATGGCGCGACAAACCTGACAGCGCCCCTGCAACTTTGCATTCGGGCATTTGCGCGACAACCTTCCGCAGCTTTTGGCGGTGAATGGACGCATCCATGCCGAGACCATCGTTTCGGCTGCGGGAGCGATTGCCGGTTTTGCCGCGCAGTGCGCTCTGCTCAGCGGCCGCACACCCGAGCTAGACATCGTGACGACCAAGGACGGGTCGCGTTTCCTGTTCGGCGAGCCGCTGAACGAGATGCTCTTGGCCCGCGACGACAAGAAGGCTCCGGAGCGGCTCTGGAACCTCGCTGCCGGAACGGCGATCAACAACGGCCTGCCGCCGAATGGTATGCCTTCGCTGGAGGCCATGTTCGCCCATGTCTCGCAGACGCTGGGCGGCCCACTGGAGGGGCTGCCGTCGGTCGGCAAAAATCATCATCCGCATTTCCCGGTCAGGAAATTGCTTGGATTTGCATGGCCAATGGCGGTGACGTGTCTGACCGGCCGTCTGCCGAATGCGACAATTGTCTATGGCGAGGCCGATGTGACCAATTGGCCGGCCATCACCGCCAATGTGGCGGCATTGATTCTCGGTCAGGCCAAGGATTTGCTCGACCGGAAGCTCGGTCTCACCATCGTCATGGAATCGGCGATCTATGCCTCAAAGGTCGATCCGGGCCTCGTGTCCGGCCGAGCTCCCGACGCTGCCACGCAAGGCGGATGAACCGAAGGACGTACCAGCGATGGGTTTGCCAGCCGGCGCCAAATTGGAACTGCTGTCGCCGACCGAGATGGCGGATGCCGACCGGTTGGCAATCGCGGCCGGTCCACTGGACGGCTATGGCCTGATGAAGCGCGCCGGCGAAGCGGTCGCGGCGGTGGTGTTGGCGCGCTATCCTTCAGCCACTAGGGTGCATGTGCTGTGCGGCCCCGGCAATAATGGCGGCGACGGCTATGTCGTGGCGCGGTTGCTGGCGGAGACGGGTGTCGATGTCGCGCTGTGGACATTAGGCGAACCGAGGGTAGGCAGCGATGCCGCGATCGCCGCGACCCAATGCCTGCTGGAGCGCAAGCCGCTAGCGGCTTTTGCCGCCGAGCCCGGCTCCTTGATTGTCGATGCTCTTTATGGCGCGGGACTGTCCAAGGACCTTTCGGGCGATGCCGCACGCGCGGTCGACAGTGCCGCCCGCCTGTCTGTTGTCGCCGTCGATTTGCCTTCGGGCGTCTCGGGTGACAGCGGCGACATTCTCGGCACGGCATTCCGTGCCGACATCACCGTCACCTTCGCGCGCAAGAAACCGGGGCATCTGCTGTTGCCCGGCCGGGACCGATGCGGCGAGATCGTCGTCGCCGATATCGGCATTGGCGACGATATCATCGCCCAGGTCGCGCCGCACGCATTCGAAAACAAGCCGACGTTCTGGCTCGACGCACTGCCGGTGCCGGCGGTCGATGCACACAAATTCAAACGCGGCCATGTCGGCGTCTTCTCCGGCGGACCGTCGGCGACGGGTGCGGCGCGGTTGGCCGCACTTGCCGCTGCAAGAAGCGGGGCAGGGGCAGTGACCGTGCTGTCTCCTGCCAATGCCATGCAGGTGAACGCCACGCATCTGACCGCGATCATGCTGCGCAAGGCCGACGCTATCGAGGACGTGCAAGACTTTCTCGGCGATCGCCGGTCGTCGAGCTTTGTCCTCGGCCCGGGCTTTGGTGTTGGTGACAAGGCGCGCGATTTCGCCCTCGCCGTGCTCGGCAGGAAACAGAGGGAGGGCGGTGCCGAAGGGTTGGTGCTCGATGCAGACGGCATCACGTCCTTCCGCAACGCGGTCTCAACGCTGTTCGAGGCGGCCGGCAGGCCGGATGCGCCAGCATTGGTCATGACGCCGCATGAGGGCGAGTTCGGCCGACTGTTTCCCGACATCGCCGACGACAAAAGTCTGTCCAAGCTCGCCAAGGCTCGCGTGGCTGCGGCGCGCGCCAACGCCACTGTCATCTACAAGGGCGCCGACACCGTCATCGCGGCTTCCGACGGCCGCGCCGCGATCAACGCCAATGGCGCGCCATGGCTGGCCACCGCCGGGTCAGGGGACGTGCTTGCCGGCATAATTGCCGCGCTGCTGGCGCAAGGCATGTTGCCCTTCGAAGCAGCTTGCGCCGCTGTCTGGATCCATGCCGAGGCCGGCAGCCGCTTCGGTGCTGGATTAATCGCGGAGGATCTGCCGCTGGCCCTGGTGCCGGTGCTGCGTGAACTGGTCGATGCACGGCAGAAGGTGGCGATCAGATGAAGCATTTCGCGTTCGTCGTTGCGGCCATCATGGCGCTGTTCGCATCGCATGCCGTGCGCGCCGAGCAACCGGTCACCATTGTCGACGATCCGGCGGTGCTCGCCGCCCTCGATGCCAAGGGCTTTGGTTTCGCCGGGGTTTTCGCCGTCGACGGCGCGGACGATCTGAAGACGCTCTACAGTGAGGTGCCGGCCTATCGTGCTGTTGTCGACATGGTTGCGGCCGATATTGCCACGCTACGGGCCGAGATAAAGGCTGGCGGGCGCACGCTCTACGAGGTGACCGACGGCAATGTCGGCCGCGTCATGGATATGCGCTGGCTGAAGACCGAGGCCGCGCGCTTCCGCCTGGTCGGCGTCGTCAACCGGCTGGACCGGCGCGACTTCACCGCGCTCCAAGGTGACAAGAGCTGCGGCGAGGTGCGCTTCATCTATCGCCTGGCCTACAGTTTCCGCAAGAACGGCAAACTTCTCGCTTCGCGCCTGCCGTTCAACTTCAACGCCGTCTACAGCGTGGCGCCGGATGCCGATGGCGGCTGCGTCGGCGTTGCCGGGCGCTGGACACCGCAGATCGACGAAAACGTCGATGCCGGCTGGCTGGCCGGCGGGCCGCTGGAACCGGCCGAACTGAACTTCAAACAGCTTGAGCTCAATGCGCAGGTGGTGCGTTTTCCCTCGGGACAGGAGACCGAGTTCGGCGGGCAGGCTGCCTACCTCATGCGCATCTTCGGCATCGATGGCGCCACCATCGTCGAGAAGCCGCTGGAAAACACGCCTGACACAGCACGGCTCTCGGATGATGCCGCACTGAAGAAAGGGCTCGCCGACTACGTCAGCGCCAATGTCGCGGCCGTCGATCTCGGCGTCTACGAAATCCCCGACGAATTCCTGGCCAAGAAAATCATCTCGTGGTCGACCTTCGGCAGCGCGAGACGGGCCAACCATCCGTTCACGCCGCTGTTCCAGCCAGCGGATTTCGCCGGCTTGGACTATGCTGCGCTAAAGCTGGTGCGGACACCGGAGGCGCTGGTCGAGCGGCTGGACAATGGCGCCTGCCAGGGCTGCCACCAGGCGGGCTCGACGGCTGGCTTTCACTTCATCGGCCTCGACGACAAAACGACGTCGCCTCTCAACCGGATCGAGGTCGGCATCTCGCCGCATCTCCATGCCGAGATTCCGCGACGTGAGGCCTGGCTGCGCGCGACGGAAGAAGGCAAGGAGCCGAACCGCTACCGGCCGCTGTCCTTCGCGCCGCCAGCGACATGGACCGATGCCGGCGATGTCGACTACGCCCCGGCCGAGATGGCGATGCCGTGCCTGATGCCGGATGATGCAAAACGCTTCGGCGCGACCTGGCAATGCGGTGGCGGCACCGTCTGCACGCCGCTCGCGACGGCTTCAGGCGTGCATACCGCGTTGGCGCAATGTCTGTTGCCCACGGACAGTCCAAAGATGTTTTCGGGCCATCCCTGCCTGACCGGGTCGATCGCCAGCAACCCGTCTCAGCCGTTCAACGACCGCTACAAGATCACCGGCCAGTTCGCGGCTTTTGCGCCGACCTTTTCGCGGACCGCCTACACCTGCCGGCCACCGAAAATCGGCGTACCGGCAGGCATCGCTTATCGCGCCTGCGACGACAAGGACCGCAGCTTCGCCGCCTTCAAGACGGGCAAGCCGATGCCATCGGAAATTTGCGGCATGGTCGGCGGCAAGAAATTCGACACCTGCGTCGCCACCAACAATTTCGACCAGTGCCTCAGCGGCGCGGTCAACCGCGGAAACCGTCCCGCATGTTCGGCCGATCATTTCTGCCGCGAGGATTATATGTGCCAGTCGCTGCCGCCGGACACGCCGGGTGCTGCCAAGGTGAAAGGCATCGGCTACTGCTCGCCGACCTATTTCATCTTCCAGATGCGCATCGATAATCACGCGACGCCTTGGGCGAGCGCGACCAGCGCCCCCAGCGATGCGGGGTTCGGGGCGGCGGAAGAGGAGTGAGCGACTCACGAGCTTGTCTGGATGTATTACAATGGGATGTTGTCGTGCTTCTTCCAGGGATTTTGCATGTCCTTGTTGCGCAGCATGCGCAGTGCCCGGGCAACGCGGCGGCGGGTCGAATGCGGCATGATCACCTCGTCGACATAGCCGCGTTCGGCGGCGACGAAGGGCGACAGGAAGCGGTCTTCGTAAGCCTTTGTGTGAGCTGCGATCTTTTCGGCGTCGCCAATATCCTTGCGGTAGATGATCTCGACCGCGCCTCTCGCCCCCATCACCGCGATCTGCGCCGTCGGCCAGGCATAGTTCATATCGCCGCGCAGATGTTTTGAGGCCATCACGTCATAGGCGCCGCCATAGGCTTTGCGGGTGATGACGGTGATTTTCGGCACGGTTGCCTCGGCGTAGGCAAACAAGAGCTTGGCGCCGTGCTTGATCAGTCCGCCATATTCCTGCGCGGTGCCGGGCAGGAAGCCGGGGACGTCGACGAAGGTGACGATGGGAATGGAAAAACAGTCGCAGAAGCGCACGAAGCGCGCCGCCTTGCGGCTTGCGTCGGAATCGAGCACGCCGGCCAGCACCATCGGCTGGTTGGCGACGAAGCCGACGGTGCGGCCTTCGACGCGGCCGAAACCGGTGACGATGTTCTTGGCAAAGTTCTGCTGGATCTCGAAGAAATCGCCTTCATCGGCAACTTTGAGGATCAGATCCTTGATGTCGTAAGGCTTGTTGGCGTTGTCCGGGATCAGCCGGTCGAGCGACAGATCATGGTCGGTGACCGACTGGTAGCACTCGATCTCAGGAAGCTCCGACGTATTTGACGCGGGCAAAAGGTCTACCAGCCGGCGCATCTGCAACAGCGCCTCGACGTCATTGCCGTAGGCGCCGTCGGCAATCGACGATTTGGTCGTGTGGACGGACGCGCCGCCAAGGCTCTCGGCGGTCACCGTCTCGTTGGTGACGGTCTTCACCACATCCGGCCCGGTGACGAACATGTAAGAGGTGTCGCGGACCATGAAGATGAAGTCGGTCATCGCAGGCGAATAGACGTCGCCGCCGGCGCACGGACCCATGATAACGGAAATCTGCGGGATGACGCCGGAGGCCAGCACGTTGCGCTGAAAGATCTCGGCATAGCCGCCAAGCGCCGCCACGCCTTCCTGGATGCGGGCGCCGCCGGCGTCGTAGAGGCCGATGATCGGCGCGCGATTACGCAGCGCCATCTCCTGCACCTTGATGACCTTTTCGGCATGCGCCTCCGACAGCGAGCCGCCGAAGACGGTAAAGTCCTTGGCGAAGAGATAGACCGGACGGCCATTGACCGTGCCCCAGCCGGTGACGACGCCATCGCCGGCGATCTTGGTCTTCTCCATGCCGAAATCGGTCGAGCGATGCTCGACATACATGTCGAACTCCTCGAACGAGCCTTCGTCGAGAAAGACATCGATGCGCTCGCGCGCGGTGAGCTTGCCCTTCTTGTGCTGGGCGTCGATGCGGGCCTGGCCGCCACCCATGCGGGCGATCTCGCGGCGGCGCTCGAGTTCCTTCAGCACGTCCTTCATCGCTCGGTCTCCAGAAATGGCAGCTGCATTTGTGGTAATGATGCCTGCAGGCGTGTGCAAGCGCCGCTTTCGGCCTCGATTATTGCGCTGCAACATGTGGCCCCTTGCATTCCGGAGCGAACTCAGCCATATGCAGCCCATAGGCGCTTGGGCCGGAGATTCCGGCCTTCTCGACAAATGAGACTGGTTGCGTCTGTTTTCCCTCTTTCCGGTATATCGGCCTCTCTTTCCGATACATCACGAAGTGGCGAAAGAGCCCCGTGGCATGACGCCTGCGGGCACGACAGCGCAGCCGAGTGGACGTTTCCGTCCGCCCGCCTTGTCGTTTCATATCAAATTTTTCGACGGCAGGTTGCGCCCTGCCGCCATCGATGTTTGCGGCCAAGACCGCGTGAAAGAAGACTATTTTGACCAACGAAAACACCTCAGCCGGTAACGCGATCTCGACCGGCAACACTGCGGACCTCACCGGTTTCGCAGCTCTTGGGATCACGGGCGCGCTGCTCAAGGCGACGCATGGCGCCGGCTTCACCGAGCCGAAGCCGATCCAGACGCAGGCGATCCCGCCGCAGATGGAAGGCCGTGATATCTTCGGCATCGCCCAGACCGGCTCGGGCAAGACCGCGGCCTTCGCGCTGCCGATCCTGTCGAAGATCATCGCGCTCGGCACCAAGCGCCGGGCCAAGACCACCCGTGCGCTGATCCTGGCGCCGACGCGCGAACTCGCCGTCCAGATCGAGGACACCATCAAGATCCTCGCCAAGGGCGCGCATGTCTCGACCGCTCTCGTGCTTGGCGGCGTCTCGCGCTTCAGCCAGGTGAAGAAGGTCGCTCCCGGCGTCGACATCCTGATCGCCACGCCCGGCCGCCTGACCGACCTGGTGCGCGAGGGCGACCTCATTCTCTCCGACACCAAATGGCTGGTGCTGGACGAGGGTGACCGCATGCTCGACATGGGCTTCATCAACGACGTCAAGCGGATCGCCAAGGCGACCGCGCCCGACCGTCAGACGGTGCTGTTCTCGGCCACCATGCCCAATGAAATCGCCGAACTGGCGAAGGGCCTGTTGAAGAACCCGATCCGCGTCGAAGTCGCGCCGCAGAGCACCGCTGCTGCCGAAATCGTGCAGGGCGTTGTCTTTGCCCGCACCAAGCAGAAGCGCCAGGTGCTGTCGACGATGCTCGCCGACGAAGCGATGAAGTCCGTCATCATCTTTTCGCGCACCAAACATGGCGCCGACCGGGTGACCAAGGACCTCGAACGCGACGGCTTCAAGGCCGCCGTCATCCACGGCAACAAGTCGCAGAACGCCCGCCAGAAGGCGCTCAACGATTTCCGCGAGGGCTCGGTGCGCATTCTCGTGGCGACCGACATCGCGGCGCGCGGCCTCGACGTTCCCGGCATCAGCCATGTGGTGAATTTCGACCTGCCGGATGAGGCCGAAAGCTATGTCCACCGCATCGGCCGTACCGGCCGTAACGGCATGGACGGCATTGCCATCACGCTTTGCGATCCTTCCGAAAACAGCAAGCTGCGTCAGGTCGAGCGCATCATCCGCAGCAAGCTGCCGATCGTTGCCGACCATCTCGGCAGCCCCGATCCGGTGCGCAATCCGGCCGAAAAGAACGAGCGCTTCGAGCCCGCCAATGATCGGAACGACCGCAATGGCCGTCGCGACGGCAGGCGGCCCGGTGGCCAGAACAACGGCTTCGCCAAGAAGCGTTTTGGTGACAAGCCGGCTTTTGCGGGTGCAAGTGAGCGCAAGCCGGAAGGCGCCAAGGCCTTCAAGGGCAACAACAAGCGCCGCTTCGGCGGCAAGCGGCCCGCGGCGCGGGCTGCCTGATCAGACGAACCGGTCAGGCTCGTCGAGCCTGGCTTGATTGCTGACGATTGAATATGAGGACGGCCGGGGCAATGCTTCGGCCGTCCTTTTCGTTTAGGGCTGCCCGGTAATTGCCTTCACCCACACGACGATCCGCTGCGCCAGGAAAGCCGTGGTCGAGGGCGACAGCGCGTCGCCGGCAATGACGTGGTCGTCGGGATCGCCATTGTCGTCGACGGGCACCAGTTCATGCGGTGCGCCCCAGAGCCCGGCGATTTCGCGGGTGCGATCCTGGCGCACCACCTTGTCGGAATCCGAGAAGATGAACAGCGCCGGTATGGTTGCCTTCTCCACAGGCGCTGCGTAGGCAAGGTTGGTCAGCGCGGCCATCGGCAGCACGGCCGCCATTGGATAGGTGTGCGTCCAGAGTTTCTCGTGCAGCGCGTTGCGGGTCGGAAAGCTGCGCTCCTTGCCGCCGACGAACTCGGCGATCTGCCTGCCCCAGGGCATGGTCAGCAGCTCGGCGCCTGAAGCCCTGATGCCAAAATTCGGCGAGATGAATGCGATTGCAGCGACGCCGTCCGATGCGCCAGGCTCAGTCGCCGCCCATGCCGCCAGCGATCCACCGGTCGAGGTGCCGATGACGATCACCTTGTCGCCGATGGCCCGGCCGATGGCGAGCGCCTCCTCATAGTCGTTGATCCAGGCATTGACGCTGCCTTGCGCCATCGAGGCGCCGTCCTGCCCATGACCGGTGAGGCGGGTGTAGAAAAGGTTGGCGTCGAGTTGGTCGGCGACCTCGTCGGCCAGCGGGCGAACCTCGCCCTTCGATGCCGAAAAGCCATGGATATAGACGATCTCCAATGGCGTCCTGGCGTGAACCATCGGATCGGCCCAGATGATTTCTTTCTCGAGCCCGTCGCGGATATTGGGGACGGCAGCCTCTTCGCGCGCGACATACGCTTGCGGGTCGTCGCCGATCACTTTGTCATCGAAATGGATCGTGGTGTCGACGGGAACGCGCGGACCAAGCAGGAAGGCCAGGACAAGGATCATGACGACGCCCAGCACCGCAAGCACGATCCGCCGCCCCATCTCAGACTCCACGACAATTCTAAAGCTATGGCGGCCGGTGCAGTCAGGCAACAGCCGGGCTATGGACAGCTATTGGTTCGGCGGCTTGCGGTCGAAATTCAGCGGCCGCCCTGTCCAGCGGGTCGCCGTGCTGATGAACCACCGGCAGACTGGCCCTGGCAGCAGTGCCAGCAGCTTCAGCCCCCAGCTCAGCCGGTGAGGGAAGGTGACCTCGAAGCCGCCATGCTCGATGCCGCGCAGCATGCGGCGCGAGGCGCGGTTGACCGGCATCAGTCCCGGCATCGGCAGCATGTTCTTTTCGGTCAGCGGCGTGTCGATGAAGCCCGGATTCATCACCTGAATGCGTACATTCATCTTGTCGAAATCGTATTTCAGCGACTCGGCCAAGATGTTGATCGCCGCCTTCGAGCCGCCATAGGCCGCCGTGGTCGGCCAGCCGAAATAGGCGGTGACCGACCCGACAAGCACGATATGGCCGCGCGCACGGATGCGCATGCGCTCCATGAGCGGGACGAGGCCATTGATGATACCGAAATAGTTGACCTCGAAGGTCTGGCGAAAGTCGCGGACCCTGAGGTCTTCGCCGGGTGTGGCGATGTAGTTGCCGGCGTTGAAGACGGCGAGCACGATCGGGCCGAGCTCCTTTTCGATCGCCGCCACCGTGCTTGCCATGCGCGGCTCATCGGTGACGTCGCAAGGGTAGGCGACGACACGTCCCGGCATCTGCGCAGTCTCGACGATGAGCGCGTCGAGTGGGTCGCCGTCGAGTGCGGTGACCGCGACGACAAAGCCCTTTGCCGCGAGGTCCTTTGCCAGCGCACGGCCGATGCCGCTGCTGCCGCCGGTTATCCAGGCGACGCCGTGCTTCGGGTTGGCCCGGTAAAGTGTCATTCTGCGCCCTGCCGATCTGTCATTAGTGCTCTAGCGGTGAAAAAATCGAATGAAAAGAGCGCTTTTCCGTACTGGTTGAAATGATCGTCATCGCGCGTTGTCCGGCCGCGGGAGATTGCAGTGCCCGAAATGCGACTGGACCAGGCGAATTCTTGCCTTGAAACGCACGCTTCGGGTTTCTAGGGTCTCGCCGCAGCTACATAAGGAATCCCGGATGCCCCGTTCTGTGATCGAAGCGATCGGCAACACGCCCCTGATCCGCCTCAACAAGGCCTCGGAGCAGACCGGCTGCGAGATCCTGGGCAAGGCCGAGTTCATGAACCCCGGCCAGTCGGTCAAGGATCGCGCAGGCCTGTTCATCATCCGCGACGCCGAACAGCGCGGGCTGTTGAAGCCGGGCGGGGTCATCGTCGAAGGCACGGCAGGCAATACCGGCATTGGCCTGACGCTGGTTGCCAAGGCGCTGGGCTATCGCACAGTGATCGTCATTCCCGACACCCAGAGCCAGGAAAAGAAGGACACGATCAAGCTGCTTGGCGCCGAGCTGATCGAAGTGCCGGCGGTGCCTTACAAGAACCCCAACAACTACGTGAAACTGTCGGGGCGGCTAGCCGAGCAGATGGCGAGGTCGGAGCCGAACGGCGCGATCTGGGCCAACCAGTTCGACAACGTTGCCAATCGCGACGGCCATATCCGCACCACGGCGGAAGAAATCTGGACGCAGACCGGCGGCAAGGTCGACGGTTTCGTCTCGGCGGTGGGTTCGGGCGGAACGCTGGCCGGCGTCGCCTTCGGGCTGAAGGCCAGGAGCAGCAACGTCAAGATCGCGCTCGCCGATCCGCTGGGTGCGGCGCTCTATTCCTTCTACACCAGTGGCGAATTGAAGTCCGACGGCAGCTCGATCACCGAAGGGATAGGGCAGGGGCGCATCACGGCAAATCTCGATGGGTTCACGCCGGACTTCTCGTTCCAGGTGCCGGACGAGGAAGCGCTGCCGATCGTCTTCGACCTGATCCAGGAAGAAGGCCTGTGCGTCGGCGGTTCGACCGGCATCAACATTGCCGGCGCGATCCGGCTGGCGCGCGAGCTTGGGCCCGGCCACACCATCGTGACCATCCTTGCCGACTATGGCACGCGCTACCAGTCGAAGCTGTTCAACCCGGAATTCCTGCGCGAGAAGAACCTGCCGGTGCCGGGCTGGATGGATGAGCGCAGCACAATTTCGGTGCCGTATGAGAAGGTCGCCTGATGGCGCACAGAACAGAAGCGCTGTTTCGCGACGACGCCTATGTCAGAGCGGCTGACGCCACTGTTGTCGCCATCAACGAACGCGGCGGCATCATTCTCGACCGGACCATCTTCTATGCCACATCGGGCGGCCAGCCTGGCGATACCGGCACATTAGAGCGCGCCGACGGCAGCCGCATCGCCATTGCCGCCACCATCACCGGCGAGACCAAGGACGAGATCATCCATGTACCGGCGCCGGAGCAGCCGGCACCCGAGGTCGGCGAGCGGGTGAAACTCGCCATCGACTGGGAGCGGCGGCATCTCCTGATGCGCATGCACGCAGCTTGCCATTTGCTCACCGTCGTCTGTCCGTTTCCGATTACCGGTGCTGCGGTTTCCGAAGATGACAGCCGCGTCGACTTCGACGCTCCCGATGCCGGCTTCACCAGGGAAGACGTCACCGCCGGGCTGATGGAGCTGGTGCGGGCCGATCATCCGATCTTCGTCAGGCTGATCACCGACGAGGAACTGGCAGCCAATCCTGGCCTGGTGAAATCCAAGAATGTCCGGCCGCCCGCCGGCACCGGCAAGATCCGCCTGGTCTGCATCGGCGACAACGCTTCGATCGACAGCCAGCCCTGCGGCGGCACCCATGTCAAAAGCACCGGCGAAGTCGGTGAAATCCATATCGGCAAGATCGAGAAGAAGGGCCGCGAAAACCGGCGTTTTCGCATTCGCTTCGGACCAATGCCGGTAGCTTGAACGAACCATGATCCCGAAAAGTGGAAGCCGGTTTTCGGGGACGATCATGGTCAACAGGAAGCAATGCCTCGCCAAGGCGGAGCAGGAGAAGAACAATGGCCGATGACAGCCCTTTCACCGTCGATGCGGACTGGTTGCAGAGCCGTCTTGGCGAGCCCGGCCTGACGATCGTCGATGCATCCTGGTATCTGCCGGCGCAGAAGCGCGATGCGCGCGCCGAGTATGAGGCTGCGCATATTCCGGGCGCGCGATTCTTCGATCATGATGCGGCCTCCGATCCTGATGCCAAGCTGCCGCACACGCTGCCCTCGCCACAGCATTTCGCGCAATATGTAGGCGCCATGGGAATTTCGGCCGACGACACCATTGTCGTCTATGACGGTCCGGGTTTCTTCTCGGCGCCGCGCGCCTGGTGGATGTTCCGCGTCATGGGCGTGTTCCAGGTCTATGTGCTCGACGGCGGCTTCGACCGCTGGAAGGCGGCGGGCCGGCCGGTGACGGCGGAGCCGACCAAGATCGCGCCGAATGTGTTTCATGCCGATTTCGATGCCGCTCGCGTCGCCAGCCTTGCCGACATGCGCCGCATCGTCGAGACTGGCGAGAGCCAGATTGCGGACGCCCGAGGCGCGGGCCGCTTCACCGGCGCCGAGCCAGAGCCCCGCGCGGGTGTTCGCTCCGGCCACATGCCCGGCGCGCACAATTTGCCTTATTCGGCGCTGTCACAGGATGGCGCGCTGTTGTCGAAGGACCAGTTGCGCAAGGCCGTTGAGGATGCCGGTATCGATCTGTCGAAACCGGTCGTCACCTCTTGCGGTTCCGGCATCACGGCGGCTGTGGTCACTCTGGCGCTGGAGACGCTCAGTCACACCGACAACCGACTCTATGACGGCTCATGGACGGAATGGGGCGGGCTGGCAGACACGCCCGTGGTGACGGGCAAGGGATGATGGCGATGGAAAACGGCGCGCTGGACGACATCGAGGTCACCGTCACGTTTCTGGAAATGCATGTGCCGCCGGCCTATTCGCCGCCCTTGCCCTACAACAGGCAGATTGCGCTGCTCAGGACCAAGGACATTCCGCTGCATTTCTACCGTTATCTGATGGATCGGGTCGGGCGCAAATGGCATTGGGTTAATGTGCTGAGGCTGGACGATGACGAGCTTGCCGCCGGCATCCACCGCGAGGACCGCGACATCAGGGTGCTTTATCTCGACGGCGCGCCGGCCGGGTTCTTCGACCTCAAGCCGCATTTGCCAGAGGAAGTCGAACTCGCTTATTTCGGCATGATGGAACATGCGACCGGGCAAGGCATCGGCCGTTGGTTCCTCGGTGCGGCGATCGCCGCAGCATGGTCGTATGGACCGAAACGGGTAACGGTGCAGACTTGCACGCTCGACCATCCGGCTGCCTTGCCGCTCTACCAGAAGCTCGGTTTTGCACCGGTGGCGCAAAAGAAGGAGACCGTGCATCCGCTGTCGTTCGCCGAGCGCTCGGCCAGCGTCATGCGGCCGTGACTTTCTCCGACTGAAGGCCGAACCGACCGTTCATGGCGAGGAATTCCTGCTCGTGCGGACCCATGACGAGAACTGGCGCAGGCACCGGGTGACGCTGCGCCGCTTCGACGATTTCATCCGCTGAGCCGGCGCGGGACCTGCCCAATGCCGAAGCAGTCCGGCCTGAGACTGGCCGGGCTGCTGACAGTTGACAGGAATCGGGTGGGAAGCACCTCGGCGGGGGCATAATTTCCGGTCAACCACACCGGAGATTTAGCCATGACCGTCCAGTTCAAAGCCTTGCCGACTGAAGATGTGAGAGCGCTGCAGCGCGGCGGGCCGGACGCCTACGGGCAAACGCCGGAGCGGAAGGTTTCCGATGGCGACGGGGTGCCGTGCCGGCATTGCCTAAGAAACGTCGCCGAAGGCGATGGCTATCTGATCATGGCCTATCGGCCGTTTCCGGCGTTGCAGCCTTACGCCGAGACAGGACCGATCTTCCTGCATGCGCAGGAATGCGAACGCGCAGCCGAGACGGAAGCGCTTCCAGAGATGCTTGACAGCAGCGACTATATCGTGCGCGGCTATGGTGCGGATGACCGCATCGTCTATGGCAGCGGCGGCGTCATTCCGGCTGGCGGCATTGCGGCGCGGGCAGAGACGCTGTTTGAGCGCGCTGACATCGCCTATGTCCACGTCCGCTCGGCGCGCAACAATTGTTATCAGTGCCGCATCGAGCGTTTCTGACAAAAAGATGCCCGCCGGTGGTCTGGCGGGCAGTTGGGAACCGTGTGACGGCACGAGCCGTCAAGTTGGCAGCTCTGTCTGCGCATGCTTTTCGAATGGCGGATGTGAAGCACTTCATACAGCACCGCGATCGTCGCCGGCGTGGTGGCGCGCCGATTGCCGGTGAGCTGTCGCACTCCCGTCGCATTCGTCCATTAAAAGACGAGTGTCGATGGATTTGCCGACCGCGGATGAACCGGCGGGGATCTCGACCACCGAGGAAGCGGGGCTTTGGCTCCGCTTTTTTGTTGTCCGCCAGCCTGTTCAATTCCGGCGCCAGGAATTTTGCGCAAAGAAAAAGCCCGCCGGAATTGACCGACGGGCCTTTGTGTGTGTGTGCGGCGTTTAGTTGAATTTATACTTCGCGCCGACGCGAACGGTCTGGAAGGAAGGCTCGTCGGTGAGGAAGCCGTCCGACCCGAAATCCTCTTTCTCATACTGCGAATAGCGGTATTCGAGACCAAGCGTCATGTTGCTGGAAACGGCCGTTTCCAGGCCGCCACCGACCGAGAAGCCGCTCGAGCCCCAGTCGACGATGTCGCCAACGGGCGAGGAGGCATGCAGGTCGAAATGCTGCCAGCTGTAACCGCCGAGGACATAGGCCAGCGTCGATTCGTTGACCTTGGCGCCGATGCGGGCCAGGGCATCGAAGCCATAGTCGGCATCGCCCTTGATCGACCCACCCGGAATGTCCAGCTTCGAGCGTATGCCGGAATAGCGGGCGTCGACCAGAACGCCGGCGACCCAGCCGCCGAAATCATGGTCGTAACCGATGCTCGCCTCGCCGAACACGCCTTCGCCGCCGATGCCATCCAATTCGAGGGCGCTGGCGAGCGTCAGGTCATGCACTACAGTGCCGGCGCCAAGCGCGCCGCCGACATAGAAGCCGGTCCAGTTGTAGGTCGGAGCAGCAAACAAGGCCCCGCCGCCATTCTGGGCGCCGAAGCGGTAATTGGCCGCGATGTGGAAGGTGTGGCTGGATGGCTCGACATCCAGAGAGGTTCCCGGGCCGCCAATAATGCCGAGGTCAGCCACCGAGTCGTCGCCATAGTTGGCGTAGCGGTATTCGGTCTTCAGCGTCCAGTTGCCGCGCAGCACGGTTTCCATGCCGACGCCGAGAACATAGCCGCCACGGTTCTCCGTGAAATCGAGACCGTCGGCAAAGCCCGAACCCTCGAGCTTGAAATGGTTCCAAGTGTAGCCGCCGAGCACATAGCCGAGCGTATCGGGGTTCAAGAGATAGCCGGCGCGCAAGCCGACGTCGAAGCCATAAGCGTTCGTCAGGTCGATATCAGCGCCCGGAAGGCTGATCGACG
Organism: Mesorhizobium sp. P160187; assembly: GCF_057766425.1. Taxonomy (NCBI): domain Bacteria; kingdom Pseudomonadati; phylum Pseudomonadota; class Alphaproteobacteria; order Hyphomicrobiales; family Phyllobacteriaceae; genus Mesorhizobium; species Mesorhizobium sp. P160187. Next base: position 508,535 of record NZ_JBYMDX010000004.1, on the reverse strand, counting down.
GACCGATATTCCCGATGTTGGCGTCGATGAAGCCGCCAAGCAGGAAGCGCTCGGAGACCATATAGTCGTAGCCGGCGGTGATTTCGCCAAACACGCCGTTGCCGCCGATCCCGTTGAAGTCGATCACCGGGTCGACGCTGATGCGATGCACGGTGGCGCCGAAGCCGCCGCCGATGCCGACATAGGCGCCGCTCCAGTTGAAACCGGCAGGTTCTTCCACCGGCTGCACAACATCGGCGGCATGCGCTACCGATATCAAAGCCATTGCCGAAACGGCCCCGAGAAGAACGGATTTAGCAGAGATGAACATTTTAGCCCCTTAGCATAAGAACAAACCCGTCCGTGTTCTAACAGGACGCTCGCCAATATTGGAATGACAAAAATGCCACATCGGCAGGCAAAAGCACCGCCAAGCCGGGCCGTTTCGCCGTGATGTTGCCTTAGAGCCCGCAATTTGTGAGCACGCGGCCAATAAAAAACCCGCCGGCGCAACCGGCGGGTGAGGGAGGCAGAACTGCTTGAGTCGATTAAGGCGTCTGGTCAGGCAGCCAGAACCACTTTCGGTTCGACCAGCTCATAGCCGAGTGCTTCGGCGACGGCGCGATTGGTGATCTTGCCCCTGTGGACATTGAGGCCGTTGCGCAAATGGTGGTCGTCGACCAGTGCCTTCAGGCCCTTGTCGGCCAGCTGCAGGCCATAATGCAGCGTCGCGTTGTTGAGCGCGTGCGCCGAGGTCACCGGCACGGCGCCCGGCATGTTGGCGACGCAGTAATGGATCACGCCGTCGACCTCATAGGTCGGCTCGGCATGGGTAGTGGCGTGCGAAGTCTCGAAGCAGCCGCCCTGGTCGATAGCGACGTCGACCAGCACCGAGCCTTTCTTCATGCCCGACAGCATTTCGCGGGTCACCAGCTTGGGTGCAGCAGCACCCGGGATGAGCACGGCGCCGACGACGATGTCGGCCGAGAAGCATTCTTCCTCAAGCGCCTCGACTGTGGAGTAGCGGGTGTGGACGCGGCCTGTAAAGAGGTCGTCCAGCTGGCGCAGGCGCGGGATTGAGCGGTCGATGATGGTGACGTCGGCGCCGAGGCCGACCGCCATGCGGGCGGCATGCAGGCCGACGACGCCGCCGCCGAGCACGGTGACCTTGCCGGGCAGTACGCCGGGCACGCCGCCGAGCAGCACGCCGCGGCCACCATTGGCCTTCTGCAGCGCGGTCGCGCCGGCCTGGATCGACAGGCGGCCGGCAACTTCCGACATCGGCGCCAAGAGCGGCAGGCCGCCGCGGTCGTCGGTTACGGTCTCATAGGCTATTGCGGTGACGCCGGACGCGAGCAGGCCCTTGGTCTGCTCCGGATCCGGGGCCAAATGCAGATAGGTGTAGAGGATCTGACCGTCGCGCAGCTGCGCCCATTCGTTGGGCTGCGGCTCCTTGACCTTGACGATCATGTCGGACTTGGCGAACACGTCGGCGGCGGTCCTGGCGATGGTGGCGCCGGCGGCGCGATAGGCATTGTCATCGGCGCCGATGCCGGCGCCGGCGCCGCTTTCGACCAGCACTTCATGGCCATGCGCGACATATTCGCGGACGGAGCCCGGCGTCAGGCCGACGCGGTATTCGTGGTTCTTGATTTCCTTGGGGCAACCGACGCGCATAGTCTTCTCCTGATCCGGCCCTTCGGGCTCGTTCCCTGTATCAACCGAGTGAACCACGAATCGTTGCGCAGGTGTTTGCGAATGCGCTTGCGCGGGGTCACGCGTTTCGATAATCGTTGCGCGAAGTCAAGGAAATTTCGCAGGAATCACGAGAAATGCCGCTCGACAGGATCGATGTCGCCATTCTCGAGGCACTGCAGAAGGATGGCCGCATACCCAATGCGGCGCTCGCCGAAAGGGTCGGCCTGTCGCAGTCGGCCTGTTCGCGCCGGCTCGACAATCTGGAGAAATCCGGCACCATCCGCGGCTATCACGCCCGGCTTTCGAATGCAGCGCTCGGCCACCAGATGACGGCGATCGTGCACATATCGCTGTCGGGACAATTCGAAAAGACGCTGTCGGATTTCGAGGCGGCGATCAAGCGCTGCCCCAATGTGCTGTCCTGCCACCTGATGTCGGGCGAATATGACTATATCCTGCGCATCGCCGCCAAGGACCTGGTCGACTATGAGCGCATCCACAAGGAATGGCTGTCGGCGATGCCGCACGTGACCAAGATCAATTCGTCGTTTGCCCTGCGCGAGATCGTCGATCGCACGGCCATGGGCATGAAGCCGGAACTGGCTTAGCCCTGAGCAGCCTCGGTCACCAGCCTATCCATCGGGATGTCGTGCGGCTGCGGGTAGATGGTGGGGATGCGCTGCAGTTCGTAGCCGACGCCGATGACCAATGGCTTGAACGGCATGGCAGCCAGCGTGCGGTCGAAGAAGCCGCCGCCATAGCCCAGGCGGTAGTTTCGCGGGTCGATGCCGACGATCGGCGAGATGACGATGTCGGGCAGCACCGGGTCGCCTTCGGCGGGGATAGGGATGTTCCAGACGCCTTTTTCCAGCCGGTCGCCAGGCACATAAGCGCGGAAGATCAGCGGCTGGCCCTTCTCGATCACGATGGGCAGCGCCGTGCGGCCGCCGCGTTCGTTGATCGACGCCATCCACGGCCGCAGGTCCGGCTCGCCGCGAAACGGCCAATAGAGGCTGACCATGCGGCCGGCAATGTCGCCGATGGTCGCGTCGAGCCCTTCGGCGATAGCCCGCGACATCGCCACCCGCGCATCGGCGGAAACCGCCAACCGTGCCGCGATCAGACGCTCGCGCTCGGCCTTGCGCCAACGGCGCACATCGGTCCAGTCGGTCAATGGCGCGCGAAATTCCGGATCGAGTTCGTGCATGAAGCAAGGCGGCGAAGAATATTGCGCCCGCCCTTTGCGATCTTTGTCATCGTCGTTGGCCATGCTTCACTCCCGTGGTTCCAGCCCCTGCAAGGCTATACCCGTCCAGGCTTGCCGACATAGGCATTCGCGACATCCGGCGACGAGTCCTGGGCAGCCTTACGCGCGGCAGTCTAGCGCGCCGCGACATTGTTGCGGTGCACAAAAATCACTAGATAAAGAGAGACAAACAGGGGTGAATGCGATGAGTGAAACCAGCCATCATGTCGTTGTCGTCGGCGCAGGGTTCGGCGGTCTCGAACTCACCCGGGCGCTGGCCGGCGCACCCGTGCGCATCACCATGATCGACAAGCGCAACCATCACCTTTTCCAGCCGCTGCTTTACCAGGTGGCGACCACCTCGCTGGCGACCTCGGAAGTTGCCTGGCCGATCCGTCATCTGCTGCGCAAGCGCGAGGACGTGACGACCCTGCTCGGCAACGTCACCGGCGTCGACCGTCCAGGCAAACGCGTGCTGCTTGAGGACGGCAGTTCTGTTCCCTACGACACGCTGGTGCTCGCCACCGGCGCGCGTCATGCTTATTTCGGCCACGACGAATGGGAGCCTTTCGCGCCCGGGCTGAAGACGCTTGAAGACGCAACCACCATTCGGCGGCGCATCCTGCTCGCCTTCGAGCAGGCCGAGCGCGAGACCGATCCGGCCAAGCGCCAGGCACTGCTGACACTGGTCATCGTCGGCGGCGGCCCGACCGGCGTGGAGCTTGCCGGCACCATTGTCGAACTCGCGCATGAAACGCTGCGCGGCGAATTCCGCAACATCGACACGCGTGAGGCGCGTGTGGTGCTGGTCGAGGCCGGAGACAGGATCCTAGCCAATTTCGCGCCAAAGCTGTCCGACTATGCGCGCAAGGCGCTGGAGCGGCGGGGCGTCACGGTCGAGCTTGGCCGCGCCGTCACGCGCCTCGATGCCGAAGGCGTCGTCTTTGGCGATACGCATCTGCCGGCGCGAACCATCCTGTGGGCCGCCGGCGTGGCGGCTTCACCCGCGGGAGAGTGGCTGGGCGCGCCGGTGGACCGGGCGGGCAGGGTAATGGTCGAGCCCGATCTGACCGTGCCGAACAGTCCTGAAATCTTCGTCATCGGCGACACCGCGCATGTCTTGCGGCCGGACGGCAAACCGGTGCCCGGCGTGGCGCCCTCGGCCAAGCAGGAGGGCAAGCATGTCGCCGCGACGATCAGGGCGCGGCTGGCCGGCGATGGCGCGCCGCGGCCTTTCCGCTACAAACATGCCGGCGACCTGGCGACGATCGGCAAGTGGGCAGCCGCGATCGATTTCGGCTCGATCAAGCTCACGGGATGGCTTGCCTGGTGGCTGTGGGGCGTGGCGCATATCTACTTCCTGATCGGTTTCCGCAACCGGCTCTCGGTGTCGCTTAGCTGGCTATGGATCTATTTCACCGGCCAGCGCAGCGCGCGGCTGATCACCCAGGGCGACGATGACAAGGGCTGAGGTTCTCAACCGCGGCCAAGGATATTCATCCAGCCGTCACCTTTTGCTGATCGACTGACTTCCCGATGGACATGGCCGGTTTTCGGCGCGAAGCTTCCGCCCGGGGCTGGGATCTTGTCACGTCGCTGGGAAGGAAAACCAATGCCGCATCTCAATTACCCCGTCTCCCGCCGTAGTTTTCTTGCCGGTACGGCCGCCAGCGGGGCGCTGATCATGCTCCATCCGTTTTCCGCCCGCGCGCAGGCCAATCAGGCGCATCTGAGGATCATGGAGACCACCGACATCCATGTGAATGTGCTGCCTTACGACTACTACGCCGACAAAGCCAACGACACGATGGGCCTGTCACGGACGGCCTCACTGATCGCGGCGGTGCGCAAGGAAGCCACCAATGCGATGCTGATCGACAATGGCGATCTTTTGCAGGGCAATCCGATGGGCGATTACATCGCCTATGAGAAGGGCCTCAAGGAAGGCGATCTGCATCCGATCATGAAGGGCATGAACCTGCTGGGCTATGAATGCTCGACGCTCGGCAATCACGAGTTCAATTACGGCCTGTCGTTCCTCGACAAGGTGCTGGCCGGAGCCAATTTCCCCTTCGTCTGCGCCAATCTGATCCGCGGCACCGAGCTTGCCGCCAAACCGCGCGACGACAAGCTCTACCTCAAGCCCTATGTCATCCTCGACAAGAAGATCAAGGACGGGTCGGGCGCCGAGCAGCCGATCAAGATCGGCATCATCGGCTTTGTGCCGCCGCAGATCATGGTCTGGGACCTGAAGAACCTGGAAGGCAATGTCAGGACGCGCGACATCGTCGAGGCGGCCAGGGCATGGGTGCCGCAGATCAAGGAGGAGGGCGCCGACATCGTCATCGCGCTCTCGCATTCCGGCATCGATATCAAGCAGGGCGACGGCATGGAGAACGCCTCCTTCTTCGTCGCCGGCGTCGAAGGCATCGATGCGGTGTTCACCGGCCATCAGCATCTCGTCTTCCCCGGCAAGAAGGATTTTCAGGCGCTCGAAGGCGTCGACACCGAGAAAGGCACGCTGCAGGGCAAGCCCGCCGTGATGGGCGGTTTCTGGGGCTCGCATATGGGACTGATCGATCTGCTTCTGGAACGGGACGGATCGAAATGGCGCGTAGCCTCGGCCACATCGGAGGCAAGGCCGATCTACCAGCGCGTCGACAAGGCAAACAAGCCGACGGTGGCGGACGACCAGCGCGTCGTCGATGCGCTGAAGGCGGACCATGAGGCGACACTTGCCTATGTCCGCCGACCGGTCGGCAAGACCTCGGCGCCGCTCTATTCCTATTTCGCGCTGGTCGCCGACGATCCGTCGGTGCAGATCGTCAACCAGGCGCAGAGCTGGTACCTCAAGGACATATTGAAGAGCACGCAGTGGAAGGATGTGCCGCTGCTGTCGGCGGCAGCACCCTTCAAGGCCGGCGGGCGCAACGGCGCCGACTACTATACCGACGTGCCGGTGGGCGACATCGCCATCAAGAACGTCGCCGACCTCTATCTCTATCCGAACACGGTGCGCGCCGTCGAAATCACCGGCGCGCAAGTGAAGGAATGGCTGGAAATGTCGGCCGGCATTTTCAGGAAGATCGAGCCGGGCAAGGCCGACCAGGCGCTCATCGACACCGAATTCCCGTCCTACAATTTCGATGTGATCGATGGCGTCAGCTACGGAATAGACCTGTCGCAGCTGCCGAAATACGATGCCAAGGGTGGCGTCGCCAATGCCGGCTCGAACCGCATCGTCGGCCTCAGCTTCGACGGCAAGCCTATTGATCCGGCAGCGAAATTCGTCGTCGCCACCAACAATTACCGCGCCGGCGGTGGCGGCAATTTCCCCGACATCAATGCCTCGAAGATCATCTACGAGGCGCCGGACACCAACCGCGACGTGATCGTGCGCTACGTCGTCAGCGAAGGCACGATCAATCCCTCGGCCGACGACAATTGGTCGTTCACGCCGCTGCCCGGCACCAGCGTCGTGTTCGAGACCGGCCCCAAAGCGAAGGATTTTATATCGGGAGTGAAATCGCTCAAGATCGAGCCGGCCGGCGAGGGCGAATCCGGGTTTGCGAAGTATCGCATCCTGCTTTGAGGCAACGTGCAGCTAACAGGGAAAACGAGCGGGCATACGCCCGCTCAATCACGCTTCGGATCAGGCTTTGTAGACCACTTGGCGCACGTCGATGTAGCTGGCTCTAAAGCCGGCTTCGCAATAGTGGAGATAAAATTCCCAAAGCTTCTTGAAGCGGTCGTCGAAGCCGAGCGGGACGATCTTTTCCCACGACGCCCAGAAGCGGTTGCGCCATTCGGCAAGCGTGCGGGCATAGTCGTCCGGAAAGACGCGCTCGCGCAGATGGGCAAGGCCATGGTCGCTGCCCAGCGTCTTCAGGATCGACGGCGTCGGCAGCATGCCGCCTGGGAAGACATAGCGCTGGATGAAATCCGGCCTCGCCCGATAGGTGTCGTAGGCGGCCTCGTTGATGGTGATGATCTGCAGGCCGGCGGTGCCGCCGGGCCTCAAGCACGCCTTCATCTTGCCGAAAAATACCGGCCAATATTTTTCGCCGACCGCCTCGAACATCTCGATCGAGGCGATGCGGTCGTAAGTGCCCGTTTCGTCTCGGTAATCCTGCAGCTTGATGTCGACCTTGTCAGACAGTCCCGCCTTCTGGATGCGCGCCTTGGCGAAATCGTGCTGTTCGCGGCTGATGGTCAGGCCGGTGACGCGGCAGCCGATCTCGCGCGCGGCAAATTCGGCAAAACCGCCCCAGCCGCAGCCGATCTCGAGCACATGGTCCTTCTTGCCGATGCCGGTATCCTTGGCCAGCGCGCGGTATTTGGCGGCCTGAGCGCTTTCCAGGTCGTTGGCGCCGGTCGCATAGAGCGCCGACGAATAGGTCATGCTGGGATCGAGCCATTGCTTGTAGAAGGCGTTGCCGAGATCGTAATGCGCCGAGATGTTGCGCTTCGAGCCGGTGCGGGTGTTTTCGTTGAACCAGTGGCGGATGCGCTGGACCGTGTTGATGAGCCAGTTGGCGCCGCCGGCAATGCGTTCCCCAACGGCCGAGTTGACGACGAACAGTTCGAGGAAGCTGGTTACATCAGGGCTTTCCCAGTCGCCGTCCATGTAGGATTCGGCAACGCCGATGGTGCCGCCGGAAAAGGCACGGCCGGGCAGGCGCCAGTTCTTCAACACCAGCTCGGCATCCGGCCCGGGTCCGTTGCCGCCGACAAGCACCGCCCGGCCATCCGGCATCCTCACCTTCAGCGAACCGCGCGGCAATTTCATCGCCGCCGACAGCACCATGCGCGCCTTGGCCGGCAGGCCCTTGACGATCTCGGCGAAATTGAGTTCGTCCAGCCTGATGGCGTCGCCGATGCCTTTGTATTCCCTGACAGCCATCTCACACCCCCCTGGACTTCCGCGGGGGCGGCGCAAGATCTGCCGGCCTCCACATCCTCCACTTTCATTCGCCAGGCGCGAACGCCGTAGCCTGCTTAAATTTTCGCCACAATCTTCCACCGCATCGACCGGAACTTCAAGAGGCAAGCCGTGCCCGGCACTGGCCCAGGTGGCGTGCCTGGGGCCAGAATCGGTGAGGGCGAGCGACCGCCGGTGAAATCGCTATGGTTAGGAACAGCCACATACGTTAGTTTCAGCCATGCGTTACGTCATCGTCATCACCGCCATCGCCTTTTTCCTGATCTGGGATGGCCTCTATAATCAGGGCCGCTATCTCGACACGACGGTCAGGGAAATGTCGCGCGTCGTGCGCTACGTCACCGGCAAAGCCTAGCTTTTGCGCCTCTGCAAAGTCGCCTGCCGGCATTGCCGGGCGCGACATCGTGGCGGTTGACGCGACGGTCCCGCTCACACAAAACATGCCGCAAATCGAACGTGGAGGCAGGTGTGATCCGGCATATCGTTTTCTTCAGCGCGCGGCGCAAGGACGATGTCGAGGCCGTGCGCACGGGCTTGCTCGCGCTGGGCAAGATCCCGCATTCAAGCCTCTTCGAGGTGACGCTCAACACCAAGGTCGATCCGCTGTCGGATGCGATCGACGTGGTCGTCTATGCCGAGTTCGAGGATGATGCCGCGCTTGCCGCCTACAAGGCGCACCCGCTCTATGCCGAGACGACCAGTCGGGTCAAACCATTGCGCGAATTGCGCTATTCGGCCGATGTCGTGGCGATGGCCTGATCGAGCTGGCAAGAGGCCTTGAACCGATTTCCGGAATGATGCACACCGCGCCGGCATGACCAGCACGATCCATCCGCTTGACCATCTTGTGTTGCCGACGGCGAGCCTCGCCGTGGCGCGGGCGCGGCTGACATCGCTTGGCTTCATCGTCGCACCAACCGGCATCCACCCTTTCGGCACCGAAAATTGCTGCGTCTTCTTCGCCGACGGCACCTACCTCGAACCGCTGGCGGTCGGGAATGAACAGGCTGCAGACGAGGCATTTGCCGGTGGCAATGTCTTTGTCGCGCGCGACCGGCTCTATCGCGCCAGGCTGGGCGATGAGGGCTTTTCCGCCGTGGTGCTGGCCACCGACGATGCCGATGCGGACCATGCGCGCTTTATCAAAGCCGGCCTGTCGGCGGGAGATGTACTGAGCTTTTCCCGCGCCTTCACCGACACGGCCGGAAAGAGCGACATGGCCTCGTTCAAACTGGCTTTCGCCGCCGGCGCCGAGACGATGGACGCCTTTCTGTTCGCTTGCGAGCGGATCAACGCCCCTCAAATCGACCGTACGGCACTGCAGGCCCATGCCAACGGCGTGACCGGCATTGCCGAAATCGTCGCGGTCAGCGGCGTGCCATCCGAAAAGCGCCACCTGATCGAGACAGCGACGGGTTCGAGGCAGAGGAGCAGCACGGCGTTCGACCTGGCGAACGCGCGTTTGAGCGTTCTCAAGCCCGCGGCTTTCGCTGAGCGCTTCGGCATGTCGGCTGGCGCGCCGACGGACCTTCGCTTCGCCGCGATCGTCTTTTCGGCCCGCAGTGTCGGCGCTGTCGCGAGGCTGCTTGCAGACAACGCCGTCGGGCACGATATAGCGGGCAACGAAATCGTCGTGCAGCCGGCATCCGGACAGGGCGCGGCTTTCATCTTCCGGGAGACCCCATGAGCAAGCCGCAAGGGCCCAATTCGCTGGCGCCGAATTCGTCGGTAACCGTCGGCAACGTCGTCTTCGACAATAGCGGGCCCTTGGCGTTGATCGCCGGCCCGTGCCAGTTCGAATCGCGCCAGCACGCTTTCGACATGGCCGGCGCGCTGAAGGAACTGACCGGCAAGCTCGGCATCGGCCTCGTCTACAAGACCAGCTACGACAAGGCCAACCGCACCTCGCTGTCGGCAACGCGCGGCGCCGGCATGGACGCGGCGCTTCCGGTGTTCGACGAGTTGCGCAAGGCGTTTTCGCTTCCCATTCTGACCGATGTCCACACCGAGGAGCAGTGCGCGATCGTAGCGCACCATGTCGATGTGCTGCAGATTCCGGCCTTCCTGTCGCGCCAGACCGACATGCTGGTCGCCGCGGCCAAGACCGGCAAGGTGATCAACGTCAAGAAGGGGCAGTTCCTGGCGCCCTGGGACATGAAGAACGTGGTGGCCAAGATCACCGGCTCCGGCAACCCCAATGTGCTGACCACCGAGCGCGGCGCTTCCTTCGGCTACAACACGCTGGTGTCGGACATGCGGGCTTTGCCCGTGATGGCCGAGATCGGCGCGCCGGTGATTTTCGACGCCACCCATTCGGTGCAGCAGCCGGGCGGGCAGGGCGGTTCCTCCGGTGGCGAGCGCCGCTTTGTCGAGACGCTGGCGCGGGCTGCCGTTGCCGTCGGCGTCGCCGGCGTGTTCATAGAGACCCACCAGGATCCCGACAATTCGACCTCCTCCGACGGGCCCAACATGCTGCCGCTGAAGGACATGCCGGCGCTGCTCGAAAGACTGATGGCATTCGACCGCATCGCCAAGAATGCTGCTGACCTGAACCGAGGCTGATGGATTCGGCGATGGCGCGCGCGCTGCCCTGCTTGTGGAAGGCATAAGCCGGCTGTAGGCTCGCTGCTGCAAATGAGCGTCTTGGCAGGAGGAAGCCATGTCCGTCGCCCGCGTCACCGAAATCACGTCGTCGTCGAAAAAGAGCTTTCAGGACGCCATCGAGAAGGGGATTGAGCGCGCCTCAAAGACCCTGAAGAACGTGGAAGGCGCCTGGATCCAGGACCAGAAGATCGTCGTCGAGGACGGCAGGATCGCGGCCTATCGCGTCAACATGAAGGTGACGTTCATCCTCGCGGAGTAACCGCCCGCCGCTCGAAAAAACGGGAACTTTCGCCCGCGCCCCTCATTGTCAAAGTATCGATCAACGACATGAGGAGCAGCAGCCATGACCACCCAGACAGGCCACACCGAAGCCATCGCCGCTTCGCGCGTCATCGGCACGTCGGTCTACAACACCGAAGGCACGAGCATCGGCAGCATCGAGGACATCATGCTCGACAAGACGTCGAACGGCATCATGTTCGCGGTTATCGGGTTCGGTGGATTTCTCGGCATTGGCGAGAAGTATCACGCCATTCCGTGGGCGAGCCTCGACTATGACGAGGACAAGGGCGGCTATGTCGTGCCGTTCTCGAAGGAGCAGCTGAAGGCAGCACCCGCCTATTCGATCAATGAACTGGCCGGCGCCGATGGCGAGGCCGCGCGTGATGCTTCCTATGATTACTACAAGGTCACGCCGTATTGGCATTGATCAGCTGCGCTGACGCCTGACGTGAAAAGGCCCCCGAATTCCGAAACGGGGGCCTTTTCAGTGCAACCCGACAGTTTCTAAATTATTCTGCCGCATGAAACGTGGACAGCTGCGTCGCCGCCCTTGGCGGCTGCTGCGTATCGCAGGACGTCAGGAACGCCGCCGCGATCAGGAACAAACTCACGATACCGCTCAACTCGGACATGGCGAAACTCCTCCTGTTTCGCCCCGCGCATCACCATCCTAGTCGACACAGAGATTGTTATCTCTGAATTATGATGACGTGGTGTTGTCGAACGTGATCCGAGGCATGCTCAGCCGAGGAGTCCGGCATTCTTCACCGCCTTGAAAACCTTTTCGTGCCAGGCGATCCGATCCGCTTCGCCATTGGCCTGCGTGGCGGAATTGGCGTTGCCGACGTTGATCGCGCGCGAGATCTTTTTGATCAGGCCGGCATCGGCAAAGGCATTGCAGCCTGACCCTTTCCATTCGGCGCAAGCTGCGAGCAGCGAAGTCTGCGGATCCTCGATCAGTTCAGGATGATTGGCGAGGTCAACCTTGGCGAGCTTGCCCTTGGCCGTGTACGCGTCGCGCCCGGTGGTCTGGAACGTGCCGCCGCCGCGGAAATTGAAGCCGTCCAACGTTCCTTTCACATTGCCCATGCGGCCGCAATAGGCCCAGTCGCCCAGGGCTTGCGGCTTGCGCAGCAGGTTGTCCTCGATCCACTGATCGGTCTTGCCCGCGGCTCGCGACCTCCATGCGTTCCGGATTGCCGCCACGGTCGTGTAGGTCAGGGATTCGCGAATGAGGGTGAAGCCACCGGTTTCCATCGCCGCTTGAGCGAAGAAATGCATCAGCCGATCATAGTTGTTGCACACCCCATGATCGCCAAGTGTCTTGAGGCCTTTGTCGGAGGTAAAGGCGCCGATGTAACCGTCATAGATTGTTCGCTTGGAACCGCTTGCCGGTCTCGGCGCGAATTTCTGGAAGACCGCTGCTGGCAAACCCTTGTTCGGATCGCCCGCAACGGCTTCGAGCACGCTCTCGACACTCTCGGTCGACAGCACCGGTTCGCCTTCGACGACCACCGAAGCATTGGGAATTCGCTTGCCGTTGTTTTTCGGGAAGCCACCGCCGGCAAAGGTTTTCAAATCGTCGATGAGGGCGATTACGCGTGTCCGGCTCTCCGTGAAATCCATGTCGGAAAGAGGACCGCTCACCTTCTTCGTCGGGTTGATGCATCCGACGCTGGACAGGAAATTGACGCCCGGATGGATCAGGATTTCGGTGCGCTTGTTGGTCTTCAGCAGTTCGAGTCCAGGTTTGGGTGGCGTCTTGCCGCCAGTGTAGCCGATGGTCACATATTTGCCTCCGGCCTGCGTCGCCAGCGGATAGGTGCCGGGCTCGATGCGCCTGCCATTGTCTTCTTTGGAATTATCGCCTGGGCCGCGAGATTCACACACGAACCCCGATAGACCCGTTACTGCCGTGCCGTTGTGAAAGACTTTATAGGTACCAACTGTCCTGCGTCTGGTGCCCCTCATATGCTCGACTTTGCGGCTAATAAGAAGTTCCCAGCCAGTGCCTGAAATCGCTGCCATTGCCGCCTCCCCAAAGAGTTCAAGCTTGTTCATTTCACTGTGGTCGCCAAATAGTTCGCGTTGTAGATGTGACCCTAACATCTTCGAATTCTCTGCATTGTGAAGTTTGTCACGTTGGCGGTAGCCTCTTTTGAAGCATCGGCTGGAGTTTGTGCGCCGCCTGGTATTTCGTGGTAAGGCATTGCCGCGATGAAAGGGGAGGGGCAGCCGCCCCATGCGGCGCCAGACATATGACGTCAGGGCGGGCTGTTTGCGTTCAGATGGCGTCGCCCATGCCCCACGGCCTGAGCGCATGGGGCGACCGTCACCATTATTTCATGCCATTCCTGATTGCCTTTTGCGGCACTTTGGCTAAGAGGGGCGCGACGCTTTCAATCGATCAATCGGGGACATCGCAATGACCGCCATCATCGACATTGTCGGGCGTGAAATCCTGGACAGCCGTGGAAATCCGACCGTCGAGGTCGACGTCGTCCTCGAAGACGGCTCGATGGGCCGCGCCGCGGTGCCGTCGGGCGCGTCGACCGGCGCGCATGAGGCCGTCGAACTGCGCGACGGTGGCGCCCGCTATCTCGGCAAGGGCGTGCTCAAGGCGGTCGAGGCCGTCAATGGCGAGCTGTTCGAGGCGATCGGCGGCTTGGAAGCCGAAAACCAGATCCACATCGACCAGACCATGATCGAGCTCGACGGCACGCCCAACAAGAGCCGGCTCGGCGCCAACGCCATCCTCGGCGTCTCGCTGGCGGTCGCCAAGGCCGCGGCGGAAGCCGCCGGCCTGCCGCTCTACCGCTATGTCGGCGGCACCAAGGCGCATTTGCTGCCGGTGCCCATGATGAACATCATCAATGGCGGCGCGCATGCCGACAATCCGATCGATTTCCAGGAATTCATGATCCTGCCGGTCGGCGCGCCGACGCTGCGCGAAGGCGTGCGCTGGGGCTCCGAAATCTTCCACACGCTGCGCAAGAAGCTGAAGGATGCCGGCCACAACACCAATGTCGGCGACGAAGGCGGCTTCGCGCCCAATCTGAAGAGTGCGCCGGTGGCGCTCGATTTCATCATGGAATCGATCGAGAAGGCCGGCTTCAAGCCGGGCGAGGAGATCGCGCTTGGTCTCGACTGTGCGGCGACCGAATTCTTCAAGGACGGCAATTACGTCTATGAGGGCGAGAAGAGGACCCGCGATCCCAAGGCGCAGGCCAAGTACCTGGCCAAGCTTGCCGCCGACTATCCGATCATCTCGATCGAGGACGGCCTGGCCGAGGACGACTGGGAGGGCTGGAAGTACCTGACCGACCTGATCGGCAACAAGACGCAGCTGGTTGGCGACGACCTCTTCGTCACCAACACGGCGCGGCTGCGCGACGGCATCCGCATGGGTGTCGCCAATTCGATCCTGGTCAAGGTCAACCAGATCGGCTCGCTTACCGAAACGCTCGACGCTGTCGAGACCGCGCATAAGGCAGGCTACACCGCAGTCATGTCGCACCGTTCGGGCGAAACCGAGGATTCGACCATCGCCGACCTCGCCGTCGCCACCAATTGCGGGCAGATCAAGACCGGTTCGCTGTCGCGCTCGGATCGCATGGCCAAGTACAACCAGCTGATCCGCATCGAGGAAGAGCTCGGCAAGCAGGCGCGCTACGCTGGCAAGTCGGTGGTCAAAGCCTAAATTCTGCCGAACTGGCGAAAACGATGGAAGGGCGGGATTTTCCCGCCCTTTTTCGTTGCGGCCGCTGGCTAATGCACCTGTCCGTAACCGTCCATTAAGCACAATCGAGCGACAAATGGCGGTCAAAGGATTGCGACCATGTGGACACGCCAGCACAAGCAGAGAAACACCGGCCGGCTGATCATCCCGTCCCTTTGCGTGGCGTTCCTGGCCTATTTCGGCTTCCATGCCTATCATGGCGAGTTCGGCATCAATTCCAAATATCAGCTCGAAGCGCAGACCATCGAATTGCAGGCCAAGTACGATGCCATCAAGGCGCGCCGGGTCGATCTGGAGCGGCGTGTCCAGCTGATGCATGAGGGTACGCTTGAAAAGGATATGCTCGACGAGCAGGCACGCCGGGCGCTCAATCTGTCCCAGCCCGATGAAATCACCGTCATGCTGCCGGCCAATTCGAAATAACCAAGTTTCAGTTAATCGCTGTTATCTCTAATGATTCTGGGCGTTTAGGCGCATGCCAGCCATGCATTTTTCTGCATGGCGAAACGCGGTCTCGCATGTTAGCTTCCCTCCAATCGGTGGGGAGGAGCTGATCCTCCCCGGAGCAGACATGGTCTGCTTTAGTGTCCGCAAAGAGACGCCAACAGGGAGTGATGCATGGCCACCGCCGCCAAAAAAGCGCCTGCCAAATCCGTTAAATCGACGTCCGCCAAATCAACGGGGCTTTCCGCCCCCAAGCCGGCTGACTTCACCAAGGACGAGGAGCTTGCCGCCTACCGGCACATGCTGCTTATCCGCCGCTTCGAGGAAAAGGCCGGCCAGCTCTACGGCATGGGCTTTATCGGCGGCTTCTGCCACCTCTATATCGGCCAGGAAGCGGTCGTCACCGGCATGAAGATGTCGCTGATCAACGGCGACCAGATGATCACCGCCTATCGCGACCATGGCCACATGCTGGCGATGGAACTGTCACCGCGGGGCGTCATGGCAGAGCTGACCGGACGCCGTGGTGGCCTGTCGAGGGGCAAGGGCGGCTCCATGCACATGTTCTCCAAGGAGAAGCATTTTTACGGCGGCCACGGCATTGTCGGCGCGCAGGTCTCGCTCGGCACCGGTCTCGCCTTCGCCAACCGCTACCGCGACAACAACAATGTGTCGCTGACCTATTTCGGCGATGGCGCTGCCAATCAGGGTCAGGTCTATGAAAGCTTCAACATGGCCTCGCTGTGGAAGCTGCCGGTGATCTACATCATCGAGAACAACCGCTACGCCATGGGCACTTCGGTGTCGCGCTCGTCGGCCGAAACCAATTTTTCGCATCGCGGCGCCTCGTTCAAGATTCCCGGCATTCAGGTCGACGGCATGGATGTGCGTGCGGTCAAATCCGCCGGCGATCAGGCGACCGAATGGTGCCGTGCCGGCAACGGTCCGATCATCCTCGAGATGCAGACCTATCGCTATCGCGGTCACTCGATGTCGGATCCGGCAAAATACCGCTCCAAGGAAGAAGTGCAGAAGATGCGCTCGGATCATGATCCGATCGAGCAGGTCAAGGTGCGGCTGACGGCCAAGAAGTGGGCGACCGAGGACGAACTCAAGAACATCGACAAGGAAGTCCGCGACATCGTCGCCGACGCCGCCGAATTTGCCCAGCACGACGCAGAGCCGGATCCGTCCGAGCTCTGGACCGACATCGTATTGTAACGGGAGGGCAAGGACATGCCGATCGAAATTCTCATGCCCGCTCTCTCGCCGACCATGGAAGAGGGCAATCTTTCCAAGTGGTTGAAGAACGAGGGCGACAAGGTCGTCGCCGGTGATGTCATCGCCGAGATCGAAACCGACAAGGCGACCATGGAAGTCGAAGCCGTCGATGAAGGCACGATCGGCAAGATCGTGGTTCCCGCCGGCACCGAAGGCGTCAAGGTCAATGCGGTGATCGCCGTGTTGCTGCAGGACGGGGAAAGTGCAGGCGACGTCGAAAAGAGCGGCAAGCCTGCCTCCACCCAGGATGCCATTTCCGCTGGCGGTCAGCGGACCGATGCAGCCGAGGAAGGCTCAAAGGCGGCTCCCCAGGATGCCGGCGAGGCTCCGAAGGCAGTTCCCGCCGCTCCGGCAGCCAAACCTGCCGCCGATCCGGATATTCCCGCCGGCACCGAGATGATCTCGACTACGGTGCGCGAGGCCTTGCGCGATGCCATGGCCGAGGAAATGCGCCGCGACGGCGATGTCTTCGTCATGGGCGAGGAGGTCGCGGAATACCAGGGCGCCTACAAGATCACGCAAGGGCTGCTGCAGGAATTCGGGCCGCGCCGCGTCGTCGACACGCCGATCACCGAGCACGGCTTTGCCGGCGTCGGCGTCGGTGCGGCGATGGCCGGCCTGAAGCCGATCGTCGAGTTCATGACCTTCAACTTCGCCATGCAGGCGATCGACCAGATCATCAACTCCGCGGCCAAGACGCTCTATATGTCGGGCGGCCAGATGGGCGCACCGATCGTGTTCCGCGGACCGAACGGTGCGGCCGCCCGCGTCGGCGCCCAGCATTCGCAGTGCTATGCCGCCTGGTACAGCCATATTCCCGGGCTAAAGGTGGTGATGCCGTACACGGCTGCCGACGCCAAGGGCCTGCTCAAGGCGGCGATCCGCGATCCGAACCCGGTCATCTTCCTTGAAAACGAAATCCTCTACGGCCAGTCCTTCGACGTGCCGAAGCTCGATGATTTCGTGCTGCCGATCGGCAAGGCGCGCATTCACAAGCAGGGCAAGGACGTCACCATCGTCTCGTTCGGCATCGGCATGACCTACGCCATCAAGGCGGAAGCCGAACTGCGCGGCATGGGCATCGATGCCGAGATCATCGATCTCAGGACCATCCGTCCGCTCGACCTCGACACCGTCATTGCCTCGGTGAAGAAGACCAACCGCTTGATCGTGGTCGAAGAAGGTTTCCCGCAAAGTTCGGTCGGCGACCACATCGCCAACCAGGTTTCGCAGCGCGCCTTTGACTTCCTCGATGCGCCGGTCATCACCATCGCCGGCAAGGACGTGCCGATGCCTTATGCGGCGAACCTCGAAAAGCTGGCCTTGCCCAATGTCGGCGAGGTCATCGAGGCCGTCAAAGCCGTCACGTATCGCTGAGCCGGTCGGGAGGACATCATGCCAATCAACATCACCATGCCGGCGCTGTCGCCCACGATGGAAGAGGGCAATCTTTCCAAGTGGCTGGTCGAGGAAGGCGACAAGGTTTCGCCGGGCGACGTGATCGCCGAGATCGAGACCGACAAGGCGACGATGGAAGTCGAGGCCGTCGATGAGGGCACGGTCGCCAAGCTGGTCGTTCCGGCCGGCACCGAAGGCGTCAAGGTCAATGCGCTGATCGCCATTCTCGCCGGCGAAGGCGAGGATGCAGGGGCGGCGGCAAAGGGTGGTGGCGATGCCGCGCCCGCGAAAGCCGATGCCAAGCAGGATAAGGCGTCAATCTCCCCACCCGTGGGGGAGATGTCGACGAAGTCGACAGAGGGGGGCGCTGCCCCGCCGACCTCTCAGTCTGTCGCGCCCCCCTCTGGCCTGCCGGCCATCTCCCCCACAAGGGGGGAGATCAGCCAATCGTCAGGCGAGCGCACCTTCGCTTCGCCGCTGGCTCGTCGCATCGCCAAGGATGCCGGAGTCGACGTGTCCGCCGTAACCGGCACCGGCCCGCATGGCCGTGTCGTCAAGGCCGATGTCGAGGCGGCGATTGCCGGCGGTGGCGCCAAGGCTGCACCGGCCGCGAAAGCCGCACCTGCCGGCGCTCCGGCACCTGCGGCTCCGGCTGCGGCACCCAAGGCGATGTCGGACGAACAGGTGCTGAAGCTGTTTGCCGAAGGGTCCTATGAGCTCGTCCCGCACGACAATATGCGCAAGACCATTGCGCGCCGCCTGGTCGAGGCCAAGACAACCATCCCGCATTTCTACCTGACGCTCGACTGCGAGCTCGATGCGCTGCTGGCGCTGCGCACACAGATCAATGCGGCTGCTCCGACGAAGAAGACCGACAAGGGCGAGGCTCCCGTCTACAAACTCTCGGTCAACGACATGGTGATCAAGGCGATGGCGATGGCGCTGATGGCGGTGCCGGATGCCAATGCATCGTGGACCGAAAGCGCCATGGTCAAGCACAAGCACGCCGATGTCGGCGTTGCCGTGTCGATCCCCGGCGGCCTGATCACGCCGATCATCCGCCACGCCGACGAAAAGACGCTGTCCACTATCTCCAACGAGATGAAGGATCTGGCGAGCCGTGCCCGCAGCCGCAAGCTGAAGCCTGAGGAATATCAAGGCGGCACGACGGCTGTCTCCAATCTCGGCATGTTCGGCATCAAGGACTTTGCCGCCGTCATCAACCCGCCGCATGCGACGATCCTGGCGGTGGGTGCGGGCGAGCAGCGGCCGGTGGTCAAGAATGGCGAGATCAAAATCGCCAATATCATGTCGGTGACGCTGTCGACCGATCACCGCGCCGTCGACGGTGCGCTCGGCGCCGAACTTCTGGTCGCCTTCAAGCGCATGATCGAAAACCCGATGGGCATGCTGGTCTAGGAAGGAAAGGCTGTGCGGAAATTCGTCACCAGCCTTTTCGCCCTGATCCTTTCCGGCCTGGCCGGCGGGCTGGTGGCGCTGTGGCTGGCAATCGCCACCAATGCGAACTCGGAATTCATCCTTGTCTTCATGGCCTCGGCGCTGGTCTCTATCGTTGCGACGGTGGCGTTTTTCATCGCGCAATTGGTGCCAAACCTACAAAGGGCGATCAATCTGACGGGGCTTGTTGGGGTTGCGTTGTTCGTGCTGGCCGGGATCGGGCTGATTGCCTGGACCTTCTCTCAGCCGCCGGGCAAAGCCCAGTGGTCGGGCGATCTCCCCGTTGTCGCCGGTCTGATTTTGCCAAGCATCGCCACGGTCATCGTGCAGTGGCTGTTCGTGGGATGGCGCGTGCGGCGCGGGCTTAAGGCGGAGGCGGGTGCGGGTGCATGAAGACGATCCTCTGCTACGGCGATTCCCTGACCTGGGGCTATGACGCGGCAAGCCTCGGGCGCCATGCGCTGGAGGATCGCTGGCCGAGCGTGCTCAAGGCGGCGCTGGGCGACGATGATATCGAAGTCATTGCCGAAGGTCTGAACGGCCGCACCACGGCTTTCGACGATCACCTGGCTGGTGCCGACCGCAATGGCGCCAAGGTGCTGCCGACGATCCTGACCAGCCATGCGCCGCTCGACCTGATCATCATCATGCTTGGCGCCAACGACATGAAGCCCTGGATCCACGGCAATCCGGTCGCGGCCAAGCAAGGCGTGCAGCGGCTGATCGACATCGTACGCGGCCACGATTATCCGTTCGACTGGGCCGCGCCGCAAATCCTGATCGTTGCGCCACCCGCGGTCAGCCGCACCGACAATGCCGAATTCAAGGAAATGTTTGCCGGCGGCGACGAGGCCTCGAAGCGGCTGGCGCCGCAATATTCCGCGCTCGCCGACGAGGCCGGCTGCGGCTTTTTCGATGCCGGCACGGTGGCCGAGACCACACCGATCGACGGCGTCCATCTCGATGCCGAAAACACGCGCAATATAGGTGAGGCATTGGCGCCATTGGTGCGCGTGATGCTGGAACTCTAGAGAAAAATCAGGGAGAAACCCCGTGGCTGAATCCTACGACGTGATAATCATCGGCTCAGGCCCCGGCGGCTATGTCACGGCGGTGCGCTCCGCCCAGCTCGGCTTCAAGACTGCCATCGTCGAGCGCGAGCATCTCGGCGGCATCTGCCTCAACTGGGGCTGCATCCCGACCAAGGCGCTGCTGCGCTCGGCCGAGATCATGCACTATTCCGATCATCTGAAGGACTACGGCCTGAAGCTCGAAGGCGGCAAGGTCAGCGCCGACACGGCCGCTGTCGTCGACCGCTCGCGCAAAGTGTCGTTGAGGCTCAATGGCGGCGTCGCCTTCCTGATGAAGAAGAACAAGGTCGACGTTATCTGGGGCGAGGCCAAGCTCTCCAAGCCGGGTGAAATCGTCGTCTCCAAGACGGCCAAGAAACCGATGGAGCCGCAGCCGCCGGTGCCCAAGGGCGTCAAGGGCGAGGGCACCTATACCGCCAAGCACATTATTCTCGCCACCGGCGCCCGGCCGCGCGCGCTGCCCGGCATCGAGCCGGACGGCAAGCTGATCTGGACCTATTTCGAGGCGATGGTGCCGAAGGAGATGCCGAAGTCGCTGCTGGTCATGGGTTCGGGCGCCATCGGCATCGAGTTCGCCTCCTTCTACCGCACCATGGGCGCCGAGGTGACGGTGGTCGAGCTGTTGCCGGCGGTGATGCCGGTCGAGGACGCCGAGGTCTCGAAATTTGCGCAGAAGCAGTTCGAGAAGCAGGGCATGAAAATCATCCTCGAGGCCAAGGTGACCAAGGTCGAGAAGGGTGCCAACTCGATCACCGCCCATGTCGAGATGAAGGACGGCAAGGTCGAGAAGATCACCGCCGGCCGCATGATCTCGGCCGTCGGCGTGCAGGGCAACATCGAGAATCTCGGCCTCGAGACGCTCGGCGTGAAGACGGACCGCGGCTGCGTCGTCATCGATGGCTACGGCAAGACCAATGTGCCCGGCATCTACGCTATCGGCGATGTCGCCGGACCGCCGATGCTCGCCCACAAGGCCGAGCATGAAGGCGTGGTCTGCATCGAGAAGATCGCCAATTTCCCCGGCGTGCATGCGACAGACAAGCTGAAGATCCCGGGCTGCACCTATTGCAACCCGCAGGTCGCCTCGGTCGGGCTCACCGAAGCCAAGGCGAAGGCCGAAGGCAAGGACATCCGCGTCGGCCGTTTCCAGTTCGGCGCCAACGGCAAGGCGATCGCGCTTGGCGAGGACCAGGGCTTCATCAAGACCATCTTCGACAAGAAGACCGGCCAGCTGCTCGGCGCGCATATGGTCGGCGCCGAGGTGACGGAGCTGATCCAGGGCTTTGTCGTGGCGATGAACCTGGAGACCACCGAGGAAGAACTGATGCACACCATCTTCCCGCATCCGACGCTGTCGGAGATGATGAAGGAAAGCGTGCTCGATGCCTATGGCCGTGCGCTCAACGCGTGATAAATTGCTGCCGCGAGACTCAGACGCATGCGCCGGAGGAACCTTACGGCAGACAGTTCGTTTCCGGATGCATTTTCACCTGACACTGGAGGAGTTGGCATATGGACGTGAATGGCGTGGGCTGGATTGCGGCCATCATCATCGGCGGTTTGGCCGGGTGGCTGGCCGAGATGGTCATGAAGAGCAATACCGGCGTCTTGATGAACATCATTATGGGCATTGTCGGCGCGGTGGTGCTGAACGCAATTCTCAGGGCGCTCAACATCGAACCCTTCGGTGTCGGCTGGCTCGCCTACCTGATCACCGGCTTCATCGGCGCCTGCCTGCTGATCTTTGCCGGGCGGCTGATACGCCGATAAAACGGCTCGCCGTTTATCTCGTTCTTCTGACGCAATTCCGGACGGAAAACCGTGTCACACTTTTCCTGGAATTGCTCTGGATCCCCGCTATGCGAAAAAGGCTGTGGCGGCATGCGCCGCCGCAGCCTTTTTCTTTGCACCGAAAAGCCCTAGATGACGCCAGAAGGGCGAATGCCGACGGGCAGACGCCAACAAGTCAGGTTTGAGATGGTCACTGTTCTCGACACGATCGCCAACGCGCCGCGCCTGCGGCACCCCGAGAAGGCACACAAGCCTGATCAGGACGTGCTGCGCAAACCCGACTGGATCCGCGTCAAGGCGCCGATGTCGAAGGGCTATGCCGAAACCCGCGAGATCGTGAAGTCGCACAAGCTGGTCACGGTGTGCGAAGAGGCCGGCTGCCCCAATATCGGCGAGTGCTGGGAAAAGAAGCACGCCACCTTCATGATCATGGGCGAGATCTGCACGCGCGCTTGTGCCTTCTGCAATGTCGCCACCGGCATTCCCACCGCGCTCGATGCCGATGAGCCGGCGCGTGTCGCGCATGCCGTCAAGCAGATGGGGCTGACCCATGTCGTCATCACCTCGGTCGACCGCGATGATCTCGCCGATGGCGGCGCGCAGCATTTCGCCGAGGTTATCCGGGCGATCCGAGCAGCGACGCCCTTGACCACGATCGAAATCCTGACGCCCGATTTCCTGCGCAAGGAGGGCGCGCTGGAGATCGTCGTGGCGGCCAAGCCCGATGTCTTCAACCACAATCTCGAAACCGTGCCGTCGAACTACCTGACGGTGCGGCCGGGTGCTCGCTATTTCCACTCGATCCGGCTGTTGCAGCGGGTCAAGGAGCTCGACCCGTCGATCTTCACCAAGTCCGGCATCATGGTCGGCCTCGGCGAAGAGCGCAACGAGATCCTGCAGCTGATGGACGACCTGCGCTCGGCCAATGTCGACTTCATGACCATTGGCCAGTATCTGCAGCCGTCGAAGAAGCACCACCCGGTGATCCGCTTCGTCACGCCGGAGGAATTCAGCTCCTTCGCGACGATCGGCAAGACCAAGGGTTTCCTGCTGGTGGCGTCGAGCCCGCTGACGCGCTCCTCGCATCATGCCGGTGACGATTTCGCCAGGCTGCGGGCGGCGCGTGAGGCGCAGCTCAAAAAAGCGAGTTAAATCCTGCTTCAATGCCGAAATTCGAAGCCACACGCCGCGTTGCCCACACGCCGGAGCAGATGTTTGCGCTGGTCGCCGATATCGAGACGTATCCGCAATTTCTGCCGCTGTGCGAGGCGCTGACGGTGCGCTCTCGCAAGGAGCGTGATGGCCGCACCATTCTCCTCGCCGATATGAGCATCGGCTACAAGGCGATCCGCGAGACCTTTACGACGCAAGTGCTGTTGAAGCCGGACGAGAACACCATCGACGTCAAATACATCGATGGGCCGTTTAAATATCTAAGCAATATCTGGCGCTTCGAGCCGGCCGACGGCGGCGGCTGCAACGTCCGCTTCTTCATCGACTACGAGTTCAAGAGCCGTATCCTCGGCGTGTTGATGGGCACCATGTTCGATCGCGCCTTCCGCATGTTTTCCGAAGCCTTCGAAAAACGTGCGGACGTCATCTACGGAACGACGCCCATCTCATGAGTGTCGCCG
The DNA here is from genome assembly GCF_057766425.1 of Mesorhizobium sp. P160187. NCBI lineage: Bacteria > Pseudomonadati > Pseudomonadota > Alphaproteobacteria > Hyphomicrobiales > Phyllobacteriaceae > Mesorhizobium > Mesorhizobium sp. P160187. The sequence continues at coordinate 484,948 of NZ_JBYMDX010000004.1, read as the reverse complement.
AGCGCGCGCAGGCCGATCTCCAGCGCATGCTTGACCGTCTCACGGCGGATGAAGTCGCGGCCATTGTTGGCAAACATATTGAGCTCGGCAGCCACCGGCCCACGTCTTAGGGCAACTCCGAACCAGACGAGGCCGACCGGTTTTTCCGGCGAACCGCCGCCTGGGCCGGCAATGCCGGTGACGGCAAGCGCCAGCCCGGCGCGCGAGCGCGCCAGAGCGCCCGCCGCCATCTCCAGAACCGTTTCGCGCGAGACGGCGCCATGCGCCTCGAGTGTGGCGGGCGAGACGCCGAGCATCTCCATCTTTGCTTCATCGGAATAGGTGATGAGGCCGCGATCGACGACAGCGGACGAGCCGGCAATGTCGGTCAGTGCCGAGATGATCATGCCGCCGGTGCAGCTCTCGGCCGTCGCCAGCATGATGCCGCGCTGCTGGCAGACCTGGAGCAGGGCGTTGGCAAGATCGCTGTTGTTCATGCGGGAACCTCCCCGGGGAAGACGACACTGGCTGTGGCGATGGCGGCGATGCCTTCCTCGCGGCCGACAAAGCCGAGTTTTTCGTTGGTCGTCGCCTTGATGGAGATGCGATCGCTGGAAATGCCCAGTATCGCCGACAACGCGTTGGTCATGGCCTCGCGATGCGGGCCGACGCGCGGCGCCTCGCAGATCAGCGTGATGTCGGCATTGGCGATGCGGCCGCCGCGTTCGCGCACCAACCTGGCCGCATGCTCGACGAAGATCTTCGACGCCGCGCCCCTCCATTGCGGATCGGAAGGCGGGAAATGCGTGCCGATGTCGCCGGCGCCGCAAGTGGCGAGCAGCGCATCGGTCAGCGCGTGCAGGCCGACATCGGCATCCGAATGGCCCGAAAGCTTCTTGCCGTGCGGGATGGCGACGCCGCACAAAGTGACATGGTCGCCAGCCTCGAAGGCGTGCACGTCATAGCCATTGCCGGTGCGAATGTCTGGAAAACGCTCGCCAGTAAGCCGTTGATCCGCCATCGCGATATCCCTTGCCCAGGTCAATTTGACATTGTCCGGCGATCCCTCGACGATTTTCACCGGAATATGCGCCCATTCGGCGATCGCGGCATCGTCGGTGAAATCCGCCTTGCCGAGATGATGGGCCTTTTCATGCGCGGCGAGCAACGGCCAGAACGGAAAGCCCTGCGGCGTCTGCGCGGCATGAAGGCCGGCCCTTGGCACCGTCTCCTCGATCATGCCGGTGCCCGACTCGCGCTTCAGCGTATCGGCGACGGGCAAAGCGGGCAGCGCGCCCTGGCGCTCGCCAATGGCGGCGATGATACGGTCGATCAGGGCCGTGTCGACAAACGGCCGCACCGCGTCATGGACAAGGACACGGCCGGGCGTACGTTCCCTCAGCGCCAGCAGGCCGAGCCGGACCGAGGCCTGGCGCGACTCGCCACCGACCACGGCGGTAACCCGCTCGGCATACGCGCCGGCTGCCTTGTCGAAAAGCGCTCGGTCATCGGCATGGATGGCGACGACGACGGGGCCAATTTCGGGATGCGCCAGGAAAGTCTCCAGCGTGCGCGCGATCACGGCACGGCCACCGATGCGCTGATATTGCTTCGGCCCGTCGGCCTTTCCGGCACGCGCGCCGCGGCCGGCTGCAACGATGACCACGCCGACCTTGTCGGTCGTCGCCTCGGCCGGTTTTTCGCTTGCGTCTGTCATGCCGAGAGGCTTAGTCGCGGCTTATGGCGAAGGCCAGCATTTTCCCAAATGCGCCGCAATGTGACGTCATTGCGCGTTGCACAATGCCTTTCTTATGGCTAGAGAATGTGCAGCAATCCGATATGCTTGGTTTTTGTGCATGCCTGAAGTGACAAAATTGGCTTCGCCGCTCGACATTGGCGGCGTGACGATCCGCAACCGCGTCTTCCTCGCGCCCATGTCGGGAATAACGGACGAGCCGTTCCGGCAGCGCGCCTACGCGCATGGCGCGGGCCTGGTCGTGTCGGAAATGGTGGCGAGCGGCGAGCTTGCCAAGGGCAGGGCCGGCTGCGACCTGCGCATCCGTCATTCCGGGCTGCCCGTCCATATGGTCCAGCTTGCCGGCCGCGAGGCCGAGCACATGGCCGAGGGCGCGCGCATCGCTGCCGGCGAGGGCGCCGACATCATCGACATCAATATGGGCTGCCCGGCCAAGAAGGTGACCGGCGGCTATGCCGGCTCGGCGCTGATGCGCGATCTCGACCACGCGCTGTCGCTGATCGAAGCGGTGATCGGCGCGGTCCAGGTGCCGGTCACGGTCAAGATGCGGCTCGGCTGGGACGACAATGCGCTCAATGCACCCGTCTTGGCGCGCCGCGCCGAAGAGGCCGGTGTTAAAATGGTGACCGTGCATGGGCGCACGCGCTGCCAGTTTTATCAAGGCAAGGCCGATTGGGGCGCCATCGCCCGCATCAAGGACGTCGTCTCGATCCCGGTCGTCGCCAATGGCGATGTGGGCTCGCCCGCGGAGGCCGCCGAAATCCTTGAACAGTCGGGCGCCGACGCGGTGATGATCGGCCGCGCGCATTATGGCGCGCCATGGACGGCGGGCCACATCGCGGCAACGGCTGCGGGCGACGCGCCCTCCGGCGTGCCGGAAAGCCCGCAAGCCATGGCGGACTACATCGTTTCCCACTACGAAGACATGCTGACGCTTTACGGCGTCGAAAGTGGCTTGCGCCAGGCGCGCAAGCATCTCGGCTGGTATCTCGACCGCCACTCTGCTGGCGTTTCCGATGAGCGGCGGAAAGCCATCCTCACCTCTTTCGAACCCGCCCGCGTCATTGCCTTGCTGCATGAGGTGTTTTCCGGCGAAGCCACGCCCTTGCGGAGCGCCGCATGAACGCCACCGTCACACCGAGCTCCGACATGGCGGATGCCGCCAGTATCGTGCTGAACACCATCCGCCGTCCGGTCATCATGGTCGATCCGGACGGGTTCATCACCTACGCCAATGCCGATGCGGAAGACTTCTTCCGTTCAAGTGCCAACATGCTTGCCCGCAACACACTGTCCAAGCTGATCCCGTTCGGCAGCCCGCTGTTGCAACTGGTCGACCAGGTGCGCGAGCGCCGTGCGCCGGTCAACGAATACCGTGTCGACGTGTCGTCGCCGCGTCTCGGCATCGAGAAGGTCGTCGATCTCTATGTCGCGCCGGTGCCGGAATTCCCAGGCTCGATCGTGGTGATGTTCCAGGAACGCTCGATGGCCGACAAGATCGACCGGCAGATGACACACAGGGGTGCCGCGCGTTCGGTCACCGGCCTTGCCGCCATGCTGGCACATGAGATCAAGAACCCGCTGTCCGGCATACGTGGCGCCGCACAGCTGCTCGAACTCTCGGCGTCCGACGAGGATCGCGCGCTGACCCGCCTCATCACCGACGAGACCGATCGTATCGTCTCCCTCGTCGACCGCATGGAAGTGTTTTCCGACGAGCGGCCGATTGACCGCTATCCTGTCAACATCCATGTCGTGCTGGACCATGTGAAGGCAATCGCGAAGAACGGTTTTGCCAAGAGAATCAGGATATTGGAGGACTATGATCCATCATTGCCTCCGGTTTTCGCCAACCGCGACCAACTGATCCAGGTGTTTCTCAACCTGGTCAAGAACGCTGCCGAGGCGATCGGCGGCGACCCGCAGGGCGAGATCGTGCTGTCGACCGCGTTCAGGCCGGGCATCCGCGTTTCCGTTCCCGGAACCCAGGACCGCGTGTCGCTACCGCTTGAATTCTGCGTGCGCGACAATGGGTCCGGCGTTTCGGAAGACATTCTGCCGATCCTGTTCGATCCGTTCATCACCACCAAGCCGAACGGGTCGGGGCTCGGCCTGGCGCTGGTGGCGAAAATCGTCGGCGAGCATGGCGGCATCATCGAATGCGATTCGACGCCGCGCGGCACCACCTTCCGAATCCTGATGCCGGCCTGGAAAGAAACACCCATCGACACTGCCGATGATGAAGGCGAAGGAGACCGCAAATGACGGTTCGCGGCAATATTCTCGTCGCCGACGACGATGCGGCCATCCGCACCGTGCTCAATCAGGCGCTGTCGCGCGTCGGCCATGAGGTGCGCGTGACCTCCAACGCCTCGACGCTGTGGCGCTGGGTGGCGGCGGGCGAGGGCGATCTGGTGATCACCGACGTTGTCATGCCGGACGAGAACGCCTTCGACATGCTGCCGCGCATCAAGAAGGCGCGGCCCGAGCTGCCGGTCATCGTGATGAGCGCGCAAAACACTTTCATGACGGCGATCCGTGCTTCCGAAACAGGTGCTTACGAGTATCTGCCGAAGCCGTTCGACCTGACCGAACTGCTCAACATCGTCAACCGGGCACTGTCAGAGCCGCGCCGACCGAAGATCGATACGCGACCGGAAGAACAGCCTGACGCGATGCCGCTGGTCGGCCGGTCGGCCGCCATGCAGGACATCTACCGCATGCTGGCGCGCATGATGCAGACCGACCTGACGGTGATGATCTCGGGCGAGTCCGGCACCGGCAAGGAATTGGTGGCGCGCGCGTTGCACGAATATGGCCGTCGCCGCGGCGGTCCGTTCGTCGCCATCAACATGGCGGCGATCCCGCGCGATTTGATCGAATCGGAGCTGTTCGGCCACGAGAAGGGCGCCTTCACCGGCGCACAGAACCGCTCGACCGGCCGCTTCGAGCAGGCCGAGGGCGGCACGCTTTTCCTCGACGAGATCGGCGACATGCCGATGGAGGCGCAGACGCGGCTGCTGCGCGTGCTGCAGCAGGGCGAATACACAACGGTCGGCGGGCGCACCCCGATCAAGACCGATGTGCGCATCGTCGCCGCCACCAACAAGGATCTGCGCACGCTGATCAACCAGGGGCTTTTCCGCGAGGATCTGTTCTATCGCCTGAATGTCGTGCCGCTTCGGCTGCCGGGTTTGCGTGAGAGATCGGAAGACATTCCCGATCTGGTGCGGCATTTCTTCAAGATCGGCGCCAGCGAAGGCTTGCAGACCAAGCGCATTTCGACCGGCGGCATCGAATTGATGAAGCGCTATCCGTGGCCGGGAAACGTGCGCGAGTTGGAAAACCTGGTGCGCCGGCTTGCGGCGCTCTATTCGCAGGACGAAATATCAGCCGAGATCATTGAAGCCGAGCTGAAGACAGGCGAAAGACCGGTCGTTCCCGGCGGCGGCAATTTGATCCCGGACGATCTATCCATCGGCCAGGCGGTGGAGCACTTCCTGCAGCGCTATTTTGCCTCTTTCGCCGGTGAGTTGCCGCCGGCAGGTCTCTATCAGCGCATCTTGTCCGAGGTCGAATATCCGCTGGTGCTCGCTTCCATGACGGCAACGCGCGGCAACCAGATCAAGGCGGCCGAATTGCTCGGCTTGAATCGCAACACGCTGCGCAAGAAGATTCGCGAGCTGGGCGTCAACGTCTACAAATCGTCGAGATCATGAGCGCCTGGCGCCCGAAGTGACGCGAGGTCGTCCCCTTTTCAGGGGATCGGCGGCCGAAAGATTTCCGTCACGGCCACACTTGTTGCATAATCGCCACAATGCGTTGCATACATCCGACGCAATCACTGGCTCTTAGACGGCGACATGGCTTCGCAAGCTCTGACATCAAACGAACCGCTTTTCAGCAGACCCGGCCAGAGGGATGGACGGCGGCTGCTTGCGTTGCCTGGCGTTGTGGCAATTGCCGGCGCGCTGGTTACGGCGGCAATCTCGTTTGCGATTCTTGTCGGCGCCACGCCGATCACGCCAGACGCAAACACAACGCTGACGCTGATTGCGGCCAATGCCTTATTTGTGCTGGCGCTGATTGCCCTCGTCGGCCGCGAGGTGCATCGCATCACCATGGCGCGCCGGCACGGCAAGGCGGCTTCGCGGCTGCATGTGCGCATCGTGACGATGTTTGCGCTGGTCGCGGCCATCCCCGCCATCATGGTGGCCATCATCGCCTCGATCACGCTCGATATCGGCCTCGACCGCTGGTTCGAAATCCGCACCAAGGCAATCGTCAATTCTTCGCTGTCGATCGCGGACGCCTATGTGCAGGAAAACGCTCGTAATCTTCAGGGCACGACGCTGTCGATGGCCTACGATCTCGATGCGTCGCGCACGCTTTACGGCCTCGATCGAACCGGCTTTCTCGACCTGATGAACAAGGAAGCCGTCGGCAGAAGCCTGGTGCATGCGGCGCTGGTCAGGGAAGACGGCTCCTTTGTCGTGAGTGCCCAGACCGATGCGGACTTCGCCATGCCGGCACCGCCTGAGGGTGCGGTGGCAAGTGCGGCCGACGGCAAGCCGGTGCTGATCGAGCCGAAGACGCGCAACATCATGGGCGCCATCATCAAGCTGCGGGAGATCGAAGGCCTCTACCTCTACACCAATCGCCTGGTCGACCCCGAAGTGATCAAGGCGAGGGCGATCGTCCAGTCCAACACCGCCGAATATCGCGGCCTGGAAGACAACAGGCGGACGTCGCAGGTGGCGTTCGCGCTGCCCTATCTGTCACTGACGCTGATCATCATCCTGTCGGCCATCTGGACCGGCATAGCGGTGGCCGACCGTCTGGTGCGGCCCATCCGTCAACTCATCGGCGCGGCTGACGAGGTTGCGACCGGCAATCTCGATGTCGCCGTGCCGGTACGGCCTTCCGACGGCGATGTCGCCTCGCTTGGCGATACGTTCAACAAGATGCTGCTGGAGCTTAAATCGCAGCGCAACGAGATCCTGTCGGCCAAGGATTTGATCGACGAACGGCGTCGTTTCTCGGAAGCGGTGCTGGCCGGCGTCACCGCCGGCGTCATCGGCGTCGATCCCTACGGCATCGTCTCCATCGTCAACAAATCGGCCGAAACGATGCTGGCCATATCGGCCACGGCGGCGCTGGGGCAGAACCTGTCCGCCGTGCTGCCGCATGTCGGCCGTGTCTTCGAGATCGGCCGCAAATCCGGCAAGCCGGTCTATCGCGAGCAGGTCACCTTCTATCGCACCGGCGCCGAGCGTACCTTCAACGTGCAGATCACCATCGAGGCCGGCGACGACGGCGAGGAGGAGAAATCCTACGTCGTGACGGTCGACGACATCACCGATCTGGTCCAGGCACAGCGCTCGTCTGCCTGGGCGGATGTGGCGCGGCGTATCGCACATGAAATCAAGAACCCGCTGACGCCGATCCAGCTCTCGGCCGAGCGCATCAAGCGACGCTTCGGCAAGGTCATCACCGAGGACCGCGAGATTTTCGACCAGTGCACCGACACAATCATCCGGCAGGTCGAGGATATCGGCCGCATGGTCGACGAGTTCTCGGCTTTCGCCCGCATGCCCAAGCCCGAGATGAAAGCCATCGATCTGCGTGAATCGCTGCGCGAGGCGTCGTTCCTGGTCGAAGTCAGCCGCGCCGACATTGCTTTCGAACGCGTGTTCGGCAACGAGCCGCTCAAGGGCACGTTCGATAGCCGATTGATGGCGCAGGCTTTCGGCAACGTCATCAAGAACGCGGCCGAGGCGATTGACGGGCTGGAACAAAAGGACGGTTCGCACGGCATAATCCGGATTCAAGCTGCCCGGCAGAATGGCGCCATACGAATCGACGTCATCGACAATGGCAAAGGGCTGCCGCGCGAGAATCGCCAAAGGCTGCTCGAGCCCTATATGACGACGCGCGAGAAGGGCACCGGGCTTGGTCTCGCCATCGTCAAGAAGATCGTGGAGGACCATGGCGGGCGGCTTGAATTGCACGATGCGCCTGCGGACTTCCACGGTGGACGCGGCGCGATGATCTCGATCATCCTGCCGCCAGCTGCCGCAACCGCGCCGCCACGCGGTGAAGGCGAAACGGAACACGAACGAGAAACTGAAAAGGTCGGTAATGGCGTCTGATATTCTCATCGTCGATGACGAGGAAGACATCCGTGAACTCGTCGCGGGCATATTGAGCGACGAAGGGCATGAAACCCGCACGGCATTCGATGCCGACAGCGCGCTCGCGGCAATCGCCGACCGGGCGCCGCGGCTGATTTTCCTCGACATCTGGTTGCAGGGCTCGCGCCTCGACGGGCTGGCGCTGCTCGACGAGATCAAGACGATGCATCCGAGCCTGCCGGTGGTGATGATCTCCGGCCACGGCAATATCGAGACAGCGGTGTCGGCCATCCGCCGCGGCGCCTATGATTTCATCGAGAAGCCGTTCAAGGCCGACAGGCTGATCCTGATCGCCGAGCGGGCGCTCGAAACCTCGAAATTACGGCGCGAGGTGTCCGACCTCAAACAGCGCAGCGGCGAAACTTTCGACTTGATCGGCATGTCGTCGGCGATGAGCCAGCTGCGCCAGACCATCGAGCGCGTGGCGCCGACCAACAGCCGCGTCATGATCATCGGTCCGTCCGGTTCGGGCAAGGAGCTCGCCGCGCGCGCCATCCACACGCTGTCGACGCGCAAGGGCGCGCCGTTCGTGACGCTGAGCGCGGCCAACATCACGCCCGAGCGCATGGAGATCGAGCTGTTCGGCACCGAATCGAACGGCACCGAGCGCAAGGTCGGCGCGCTTGAAGAGGCGCACCGCGGCATTCTCTACATCGACGAAGTGGCCGACATGCCGCGCGAGACGCAGAACAAGATTTTGCGCGTGCTGGTCGAACAGCAGTTCGAGCGGGTCGGCGGCACCAAGCGGGTCAAGGTCGACGTCCGCATCATCTCCTCGACCTCGCAGAACCTGGAGGCGATGATCGCCGACGGCCGTTTTCGCGAAGACCTCTATCACCGCCTGGCGGTGGTTCCGGTCATGGTGCCGGGCCTGGCCGAGCGGCGAGAGGACATTCCCTATCTCGTCGACAATTTCATGAAGCAGATCGCTCGCCAGGCCGGCATCAAGCCGCGCCGCATCGGCGACGATGCGCTTGCCGTGCTGCAGGCGCACAACTGGCCGGGCAATGTCCGCCAACTGCGCAACAATGTCGAACGGCTGATGATCCTGGCGCGTGGCGACGATATCGATGCGCCGATCACCGCCGACCTGTTGCCGTCGGAGATCGGCGATGTCATGCCGCGCACGCCGAACCAGTCCGACCAGCACATCATGGCGCTGCCGCTGCGCGAGGCACGCGAACAGTTCGAGAAGGATTACCTGATCGCCCAGATCAATCGTTTCGGCGGCAACATCTCGAAGACGGCGGAATTCATCGGCATGGAGCGCTCGGCGCTGCACCGGAAACTGAAGTCGCTGGGGGTCTGATCCCCATTGTTGTTGGTCGAGCGGGCCGCGCCCGTGCAATTGCCGGTTACGGCAGCGGCGGAATCGCCTAGAAATAGCGGGACTGTTCTGAGGGATCACCCATGCCGCGCATTGCCTATGTGAACGGGCGCTATGTCGCCCATGCCGACGCTGCCGTGCATATCGAGGATCGCGGCTATCAGTTCGCCGACGGCGTCTACGAGGTCTGCGAGGTGGCGCAGGGCTTTATCGTCGACATGCCGCGCCATCTTGCCCGGCTGAGCCTCTCCCTTAGCGAATTGTCGATCGACTGGCCGGTCACCAAGGGTGTGCTGCCGCTTCTTCTGCGCGAAATCGTCCGGCGCAACCACGTCGTCAACGGCCTGGTCTATGTCCAGGTTACGCGCGGTGTTGCCAGCCGCGACTTCGTTTTCCCGGCCGATACACCGTCATCGCTGGTGATTACGGCCAGAAAGGCCGACCCGGTGGCGGCCGCCAAGCGAGCCGAGGCGGGCATCAAGGTCATCACCGTGCCGGAAAACCGTTGGGACCGGGTCGACATCAAGAGCACCGGCCTGCTGCCCAACGTGCTGGCCAAGCAGAAGGCCAAGGAGGCCGGCGCCCAGGAAGCCTGGTTCGTCGACACCGATGGCAACGTCAAGGAGGGCGGCTCGTCCAACGCCTGGATCGTTACAAGGGACGGCGTTCTGGTCACCCGGCCGGCGGAGCATGGCATCCTGCGCGGCATCACCCGCACGACCATGTTCGAAGTGGCGGCAAAGCTCGGGTTGACGATCGAGGAGCGCGGGTTTTCAGTCACTGAAGCCAAGGCGGCGCGAGAAGCTTTCATCAGTTCGGCAACGACAATCGCCATGCCGGTCGTGGCAATCGACGGTGCCGCGGTCGCCAATGGGCACCCCGGTTCGATAACACTTTCATTGCGGCAAGCCTTTTTTGACGTTGCGGAAAAAAGTCCAGCCTGATAACCGCACAGACGGACTGCACATCAATATATCTCGTTCTGCTTGTCGTTACTGACGGCAAGGGGGTGTTTGCAAGCTTGACATGTGCCCGCTAATTTGGCGCATTAGCCTGCAAACCGAAGGGGATCGGCGAAAGACAAGAACAATGGCGGAACGATCGCAAAACCTTCAGGACCTGTTCCTGAATTCTGTTCGCAAGAGCAAAAATCCACTCACCATCTTTCTCATCAACGGCGTCAAGCTGACCGGCGTGGTCACTTCCTTCGACAATTTTTGTGTTCTGCTGCGCCGTGACGGCCACTCCCAGCTCGTCTACAAGCATGCCATTTCCACGATCATGCCGAGCCAGCCGGTTCAGATGTTCGATGGCGAGGAAAGCCAGGGCGCCTGATTGGCACGTGAAAAAGACGCGGACCGCGGCGTCCGCGGGAAACCAGCACATAATTCCGGGACGGAAGCCACAGGTCCGACCCGGGCGGTTGTCATCGTGCCGGTGCTTACCCGGCATCAGCGCAACGATGACGAAACGAACCGTCCACGGCTGACGCGTTCGGCGGATGCGCGCCACGACGAAGCGGTCGGCCTTGCCCGCGCCATCAACCTGGATCTGATCCACACGGCGGTGGTCACCGTCAACGATCCACGCCCGGCAACCTTGCTCGGCAGCGGCAAGGTCGCGGAATTCGCCGAGATCGTCAAAGAGGGTCACGCGGAGGTGGTCATCGTCGACCATCCGCTGACGCCGGTGCAGCAGCGCAATCTCGAAAAAGAAATGAATGCCAAGGTGCTCGACCGCACCGGATTGATCCTGGAGATTTTTGGCGAGCGCGCGCGGACCAAGGAGGGCACGCTGCAGGTCGAACTTGCCCATCTCAACTACCAGAAGGGCCGCCTGGTGCGGAGCTGGACCCACCTTGAACGCCAGCGCGGCGGAGCCGGCTTCCTCGGCGGCCCCGGCGAAACCCAGATCGAGTCGGACCGGCGGCAGCTGCAGGAAAAAATCATCAAGCTCAAGCATGAGCTGGAAACGGTGCGCCGCACCCGCGACCTGCACCGCGCCAAGCGCAAGAAGGTGCCGTTCCCGGTGGTGGCGATTGTCGGCTACACCAATGCCGGAAAGTCGACGCTGTTCAACCGGCTGACCGGGGCCGACGTGCTGGCCGAAGACATGCTGTTTGCAACGCTCGACCCGACGCTGCGCCGCGTGCGCCTGCCGCACGGCACGCCGGTCATCCTGTCGGACACAGTCGGCTTCATTTCGGACCTGCCGACGCATCTGGTCGCCGCCTTCCGCGCCACGCTGGAAGAGGTCGTCGAGGCCGATCTGGTCATCCACCTGCGCGATATTTCGGATCCGGATACCGCAGCGCAAGCCGAGGACGTCGAGCGCATTCTCGCCGATCTCGGCGTCGATGCCGGCGATGCCAAGCGCGTCGTCGAAGTGTGGAACAAGGTCGACCTTCTCGACGACGGCAACCGGGAGCGCCTGCTCGCCGACGGCACTGACGCCAACAAGGCGCCGCCGATCGCCATCTCGGCCGTCACCGGCGAAGGCATCGATGCGCTGAAGGCGCTGATCGAGACCAGGATGTCGGGCGAACTGGAGGAATTGACGGTGACGATCGAACCGGCGCAGTTCGGCCTTGTCGACTGGCTCTACCGCAATGGCGACGTCGTTTCGCGGGTAGACAATGAGGATGGCAGCGCGACCATCGCACTCAAGGCCACGCACAGCGCGCGGCATGAGATCGAAAGCCGATTGCACCGCAAAAACAGGCAGTAAGCCTGATTATTTCGCGCTCTTGGCCTGCTGCCAGAGCACTTCCATCTCGTCCAGCGTGGCTTTTTCGAGCGTGCTTCCCGATGCATCGATCGCGCGCTCGACATAGTGGAAGCGCGAGCGGAATTTTTCGTTGGTGCCGCTAAGCGCCGCTTCCGAATCGAGCTTGAGGTGACGCCCCAGATTGACGACGGCAAACAGCATGTCGCCGAATTCGTCCTTGATCTCAGCCGTTTCGCCCTTAGCCAGTGCCTCGCGCAGCTCGCCGATCTCTTCCTCGATCTTGTCGAGGATGGGTGCTGCCTCGCTCCAGTCGAAACCGACACGCGCTGCCTTTTCCTGCAGCTTCAGCGCACGAGTCAAAGCGGGCAGGGCGACGGGCACGCTGTCCAGGAAACCCTTGCCATGGTCTTCGGGGTCGAGGCCGCGGGCGAGGCGCGCACTTCGCTTTTCGGCTTTTTCCTCAGCCTTGATCTTTTCCCACATGCCCTTTGCCATGCCGGCGCTGCGCGCCTTCTCGTCGCCGAAGACATGCGGATGGCGCCGGATCATCTTGGTGGTGATGGCCTCGACCACATCACCGAAGGCAAAATCGCCGGCTTCCTCAGCCATCTGCGCGTGGTAGACGACCTGCAGCAGGAGATCGCCGAGTTCGTCGCGCAGATCGTCGAGATCGCCGCGCGCGATGGCGTCGGCCACCTCATAGGCTTCCTCGATCGTATAGGGCGCGATGGTCGAGAAATCCTGCTCGATGTCCCAGGGACAACCGGTCTTCGGCGCCCTGAGCGCCGCCATGATCTCGATCAGCCGGGAAATGTCGCGCGAAGGTTTCATGCGGCGAATGCTATCCCGCTGCCTGTCGTGCGGCCAACGGCGTCAGCCGGAGAGGGGAGATTGTCCACAGCGAGCTTCAGCCGAGTACCGACACAACCGCCTTGGCGAGGTCATCCATGCCGTCCTCGGGCAGGCCGGCGACGTTGATGCGGCTGTCGCCGACCATGTAGACGCCATACTCGGCACGCAGCCGCTCGACTTGCGCCTCGGTCAGGCCAAGCCTGGAAAACATGCCGCGATGGCTGGCGATGAAGTCGAAGCGGTCGGAGTTGGACTGCCGGCGCAGCGCGTCGGCGAACTGGACGCGCAGCCTCAGCATGCGCAGCCGCATCTCCTCCAGCTCCGCCTCCCAGTCGGCGCGAAGGCCATCATCTTCCAGCACCATGCGCACGGCGGCGGCGCCATGGTCAGGCGGCATCGAATACATGGCGCGCGCCGCCGCCAGCATCTGGCTCATCGCCACATCGGCTTGCGCACCATCCTTCGCCAGGATCATCGCCGCGCCGACGCGGTCGCGGTAGACGGCAAAGTTCTTCGAGCAGCTCGAGGCAACGACCATTTCAGGCACCTTGCCCGCGAGAAGGCGCAAGCCGGCCGCATCGGCGTCCAGGCCTTCGCCAAAGCCCTGATAGGCAATGTCGACAAAGGGCAACAGCCCGCGCTCGACGACAAGATCGGTGACGCTGGCCCATTGCGCGATATCGAGATTGGCGCCGGTCGGGTTATGGCAGCAGCCATGCAGCAGCACGATATCGCCGGGCTCGGCTGCGCCAAGCGTTGCCAGCATCTCGTCGAAGCGCACCGCGCCGGAAACGGCATCGAAATAGGGATAATCGCGCACCTTGAGGCCGGCCCCGCGCATCACCGGCGGGTGGTTCGGCCATGTCGGGTCCGACAGCCAGACGGTTGCGTCGGGGCGGGTCCGCTTCAACAGCTCCGCCACCAGCCGCAGCGCGCCGGAACCGCCAGGCGCTTGCGCGGCGCGGATGCGCGTCATGTCGGCAGCGGGGCCGAAGGCCAGCTTGACCATCGCCGTGTTGAAGCCGGTGTCGCCGGCAAGGCCGAGATAGGTCTTGGTGTCCTGGTCCTGCAGCAACCGCTTCTCGGCCTCGCGCAGGGCGCGCATGACCGGCGTCCTGCCGTCGCGGTCCTTGTAGACGCCGACGCCGAGATCGATCTTGCCGGGGCGCGGATCGGCGCGATAGAGGCCGATCAAGGCGATGATCTTGTCAGCCGGGGCAGGTTGCAGGGTCTCGAACATCAATACGGCTCCAATGGCGGCGGAGTAATACGCAAAGCGGCCGCGTTTCGCCAGTGCTTCCATCTGCGCCAGTCCGCTAGCGTACTGGACCGTTACGCCAAGCTTTGTCTGTACGGCAGGGGTCGGCGGCTATGGCGACGGGTTCATTCCAATCCGCCGGATAAGCACCCGTCCAATCACGGCGAGACCGATGCCGGTCAGCAGGGAGAAACCGCCGAGCATGCCGGCCAGCCCGGCAAGGAACCAGCGTCCGGCGAAGCTGTCGACGGAGGCATTTTGCGGATTGGTTGGGTCGTAAGCGACAGGGACGCTGTCGCCATCACCCCAGAACGAGCTGTGGACGGCATTGTTGAAGCGGATGACGGTGCCGTCGGCGGTCGAGAACTCGATGCGGGGATTGTATTCGTTGGCGACAATCCTGCCTGTCGCCGAAGCGGTACGAGGGCCGTACATCTCGACGATGGCCAGCACGCCGGAAGCGATCAGTCCGACAATGCCAAAGATGATGAACACCCTGCCGACGACCGGCAACGCTGCAAAACCCGTTACACGACTACCATTGGCCATCTTTTGCTCCCGGGAACGACGGAGAAGGCTAGATCGTCATCATAGAGCAAACATCTGCCGCACGGGAGATGGGTAAGTGCGCAGCGGACTTCTGATTGCATGATGCCTATTGTGGCGACGCAAAAAAGTTTTGGTGGCGATGGATTAAGATCCCCGCCTGTTCCGTAAACAGGGCATGAAACGGTCGATGCCACGCTTCGATATTGTCGGACAGCTGGGTTCGCTCAGGCGCTACGCACGCTCGCTGACGCGCGACGGCACTGACGCCGAGGATCTGGTGCACGATGCGCTGGTGCGCGCCTATGAGCGGCGCGACACATTCCGCTCGGGCGGCAATCTGCGGGCATGGCTGCTGTCGATCGTCCACAACGCTTTCATCGACAAGATGCGCTCGCGCCGGTCGGAAGCGGTGCGCGTCGAGCAGGCCGGCTATCTCACCGATGCCAGCACGCCGGCGCCGCAGGAACATTCCGTGCGCCTGGCGCAGGTGCGCGAGGCCTTTTTCAGTCTGCCGGAGGAGCAGCGTTCGGCGCTGCATCTGGTCGCCATCGAGGGCCTTTCCTACCAGCAGGCCGCCGACGCCAGCGGGGTGCCGCTGGGCACGCTGATGTCGCGCATCGGCAGGGCGCGCGCAGCACTGCGCGAGATGGAAAACGCTGCACCTTCGCCGGCCAAAAGCCATCTGAGGATCGTGGGAGACCCGTCATGACCGACCTGTTGCGGGACCCGGTGACCGATACCGATCTCGACGCCTATGTCGACGACCAGCTGGATGTCGCGCGCCGCATCGAGGTCGAGGCGTTCCTGTCGGCTCGTCCGGAGGCTGCGGCGCGGGTGATGTCCGACTTGAGGACGCGCGACGAACTGCGCCTGGCGCTGGCTGCTTCCACAGGCATGGCGCGGCCGGCGACGACTGAAGTCGCGCGCCGGCTGGGCAGGGGGCTGGCCAGTCGCCGCGTCTTCGCCGTGCTGCAGCGGGCGGCCGCGGTCGCCGTCTTTGTCGCTGCCGGCTGGCTGGCGAACGGCCTCTTCGGGCCGCTGCTGGTGACCAAGGTCGTGGCTTCGCCGCCGCCGCCCGCCTATGTCGAAGAAGCGATCCGGGCGCACAAGACGACGCTCATGCGCGAGGCGATGCCCTCGCAGTTGGAGGCGCCCAACTACAATGGCGACGAAATCCGCGCCGCCACCGCAATCGTCATGCCATCGCTGCCCAAGGACTGGAAGGTCCGCGACGTGCAGATCTATCCGTCGCGCTTCGGGCCGAGCGTCGAAGTGGCGCTGGAGACGAAGGATATGGGGCTGGTCTCGCTGTTTGCGATCCGGCCCGGAACCTTCGACGTGGTCAAGCCTGCCATCGCGCCCTCCGGCGACATCTCCTCTGCCTATTTCCAGATCGGCGAGGTCGCGTACGCGGTCGTCGCGCGCAGCGATGTCCACGACCTCGACCGCGCCGCCGAGACGCTTGCCAAGACACTTTACTGATCAGGACACTTTACTGAGACCACATAAGGAGAACCCGCATGAATACCCCTGACCTCGGATACCGCATGGGCACTGGCGCGCGCGCCGGCGCCGTCTATGACGAGGGCCTGCGCAGCCACATGCTGCGCGTCTATAACTATATGGGCATCGGCCTCGTCGTCACCGGCATCGTCGCCATGGTGGTCGCTTCGACGCCGGCCCTCTACGTGCCGATCTTTTCCAGCCCGCTGAAATGGGTGGTGATGCTGGCGCCGCTCGCCTTCGTGTTGCTGTTCTCGTTCAAGATGCAGACGATGTCGGCGGCGAGCGCCCAGTTGATGTTCTGGGCCTTCTGCGCGGTGATGGGCCTGTCGCTGGCTTCGGTGTTCCTGGTCTTCACCGGCACCAGCATCGCGCGCACCTTCTTCATCACCGCCACGATGTTCGGCGCCACCAGCCTCTACGGCTACACGACCAAGCGCGACCTGACCCAGTTCTCGTCCTTCCTGATCATGGGCCTGATCGGTGTGGTGATCGCCAGCGTCGTCAACATCTTCCTTGGCTCGACCGCGCTGCAGTTCGCCATCTCGGTGATCGGCATTGCCGTCTTTGTCGGCCTGACCGCCTGGGACACGCAGACGATCAAGGAACAGTATGCGGAGAATTTCGATGCGGAATCGCAGCAGAAGCTCGCCGTCTTCGGCGCGCTGTCGCTGTACCTGAACTTCGTCAACATCTTCCAGCTGTTGCTGAATTTCACCGGCGAGCGCGAATAGTCGAACCGTAGCAGGGCAACAATCTCGATCTCGCTGTGGCCGGAGGAGAATCTCCGGCCACCGTCGTTTTTGCCGTCGAGACATCGCTCCTCTATCAGCGCGATGTCGCTGCGCCCTTGAGTCCATGCGGGCTTTTGCTAACCTGCCGCTCGCACGCAGCTTTCCGCGAGAACGCATGGAACAAGTGACGCTTCACGGCGACGGCATTTCGGCGACCATTGTCGGGCAGGGGGCCGAGCTCGTCTCCTTGCGCAATGCCGAGGGTCTGGAGTTTTTGTGGCAGGCCGGGCCGGAATGGCGGCGGCATTCGCCGGTGCTGTTTCCGATCGTCGGCCGGCTGAACGGCGACCAGCTTCGCCATCGGGGCCAGGTCTATCCCCTGACGCAGCACGGATTTGCCCGCGACAAGCCATTTGTGTGGGCTGACGCGAGCCCCCGATCCTGCACGCTGGTGTTGACCGACGATGCCGATACACGCACGCGCTATCCGTTCGCCTTTCGCCTTGCCATCACCTACACGCTCGAGCGTCGCGAACTTGGTGTGAGCTTCGAGATTGCCAACACCGGCGACGAGACGCTGCCAGCCTCCATCGGTGCACATCCGGCTTTCAATTGGCCATTGCAGCCGGGGCTCGCCAAGACAGACTACCACCTGACCTTTGCCCAGAACGAGCCGGCGCCGATCCGCCGGCTGAAGGATGGCCTGGTGGTGGCTGCACCACAGCCGACGCCCATCGAAGGCAAAACGCTGGCGCTTTCCGAACAGCTGTTCGAGGCAGACGCCGTGATCCTCGACCGGCCGGCCAGCACCAGCGTGCGCTATGCCGCCGCGAACGGTGCGGCGATCGAGATGTCGTGGCAGGGTTTTAAGGAATTGGGCATCTGGTCGAAGCCGGGCGGCGCTCCGTTCCTGTGTATCGAACCCTGGCACGGGCTTGCCAGCCCCGTGGATTTCGATGGCGAGTTCGCGGACAAGCCGGGCGTGATGCTGATCGCGCCCGGTGAAAAGCGCGTGCTGAGCTATCAGGTACGGCTCGAGCATGCGCCGCTGTGACCGATGAACCAGAGACAGGCGCGATGAAACTTGGCTTCATCGGCACGGGTGCCCTTACAGCGGCCATTGTCAGCGGGCTCAAATCCGTCGCGGATAACTCCGTCTCCGTGCTGCTGTCGCCGCGCAATGAAGAGATCGCCGCAGAGCTGGCAGCCCGTTATCCGGATGTGTGTATCGCTGATGACAATCAGGCGGTTCTCGATCAATGCGACCTAGTCATGCTGGCTGTCCGGCCGCAAATTGCGCATGACGTCCTGCCGGGTTTGCGGTTTCGGCGCGAGCATCACCTCATCAGCTTGATCGCCACGCTGCCGCGCGAGGAGATTGCCGGCTTGACCGCACCCGCGCACCAGGTGACGAAAGCGCTGCCCATGCCGATGATTGCCCACCGGCTGGGGGCAACGATCATCTGCCCGCCGGATGCCACTGTCGCTGCCTTGTTTGGCAATCTGGGGAAAGTGATCGAGGTCGAGAACCCAGCCGAATTCAATGCGTTGAGCGTGGCCGCCGCAACCTATGCCAGCTCCTTCAGATATCTCGATACGATCAACAGCTGGCTCAAGAGGAATGACGTCGAGGAAGGGAAGGGGCGCGATTACATCGCCTCGCTTTTCAAAGCCTTGGGATGCGCTCCTGATATGTCGCCGGATGCCGACTTCATGCATCTGGCGCAGGACTATGCGACGCGCGGCGGCATCAACGAACAGGTTCTTCGCGAACTCACGGCGAGAAACGTGTTCGAGGCGCTCACCGAGAGCCTGGACGGCGTACACCGGCGCATCGTCGGCGATACGCCTTGATGGGCGGTACCTTGAAATTTCCCTGATGATCAGGAGTATGGCTCCAACGGATGTTCCGGACCGTTTCGGGAGGGTCGGCGGGTGCCTGGATGCTTGAAATTGGGCTTTGTGGCAGCGGCGCTGGCTGTGCTGATTGTCTTTCCGGTCGCTGCCGCCGACATCGACCGCGCCAGCCTCTACCGCGCGCAATCGGTGACCAGCGGCACTGGCGAGGAGAACCGGGCCTGGGGCCTGGCGCCGTGCCTTGAAGAGGTGCTGGTCAAGGTTTCCGGCGACCCGCGGCTGATCGGCGACCCGCGTGTTGCGGACATGAGCCGGCACGCGGCCGACTATGTCACTGGTGTCGGCTACCGCGACCTGCTCAACAACCGCCCGCCGCATGACGAGCAGGGCACCCACGACCGGCCGCATTACATCACCGCCGATTTCGACCCGGACAAGATCGATGCATTGCTGGCGTCGCTCGGGCGCAAACCGTGGGCGGTGCCGCGGCCAAAAATCGTCGCACTGCTGGATGTAAGGCCGATGAAAGGCGACGGCTTCACGCTGGTGCGCGATGGCGGCGGCGAGCTTGCGGCGGATATGCGCGTTGCGCTAGCGGACGCGGCGCACCGGACCGGTTTGCCGCTGGAGTTGCCTCGGCCGTCCGACGTCGCGCTCGCCGACGTGGCCAACACGCTGGATGGGGACGCCCTGCTTGCCGGCACTTTGGTATGGCGCCAGGAAGCGCTGGGCTGGGTCGGCGACTGGCGGCTCAGCTTCAAGGATAAGGAGTATCGCTGGCAGGTACGTGGCGTCAGTTTCGACGATGCGTTCCGCAACGCCACGCGCGGAACGCTGCAGATCCTGTCGGGCAATGGAGAGCCGGAAGCCGTCACGCCCTGACTTCAAGGGAACCTTCTTTCTCGAGCGCCGTAAACAAAGTGGCGGGCAAGCTTTGAGCAAGGAGGTATAATTGCAACATCGCCGGATCGACATTGACGGAAACAGCATCTTCTATCGCGAGGACGGCCCGCCTGATGCTCCCGTCCTTCTCCTGCCGCACGGCTATCCGTGCTCGTCCTATCAATTCCGACGGTTGATGCCGGCACTTGCCGATCGCTGGCATACATTCGCACCGGACTTTCCCGGCTTTGGCTATAGCGCCACGCCCGAAATGTCGGACTTTGGCTATGATTTCGATGCCTATGCCGGGTTTCTGACAGCTTTCGCCGATGCGCTCGGCACGTCGCGCTATGCGCTCTGGCTGCACGATTATGGCTCTCAGATCGGACTGCGCCACGCCATCGCACATCCCGAGCGCATCGCCGCACTCATCATCCAGAACGGCGATATATACCAGGATGTTCTCGGGCCGAAATACGCTGGGATAAAAGCCTATTGGAAGGAAAAGACGCCCGAAAAGCACCGGCCGTTGGAAGAGGCGGTGAGCGAGGAGGGGTTCCGGCACGAGTTTATCGGAGAGGTGGATTACGCTGTAGCCGAGCGCGTGCCTCCCGATCTTTGGAAACTCCACTGGCCTTTGATGGACACGCCGATCCGCCGGCGGCTCGCGGTCGGCCTGATGGAGAAGCTGGAGGCGAACCTCGGCTGGTTCCCGCGCTATCAGAGCTATCTGCGCGAGCACCAACCGCAGACGCTCATTGTCTGGGGCCCCGAGGATGGTTACATGCCGGCACAATCGGCGCATGCCTACCACCGCGATTTGCCGGAAGCAGAACTTCATCTCATCGGCGGCGCCGGCCACTGGCTGCTCGAAACCCATTTCGATGAGGCGCTTCCCCTGGTGCGCGATTTTCGCCACTGCTTCGTCAACGTTCCTCCCGCCAAGCAATCAGAGCCGCCGGCCTGCATCTCAGTCAGCAGGGCGTATATTGGCACGCCCCTAATGGAAGCAGCAGCCACATATGAAAGTCGCATAAGATAGATTATGGAACTTATGCATCAGGGCAGCTGGGAAAGGACGCGGACTTTCATAGGGCTTGGCATGATCGACGCGTGTTGTCTTGAGCCGTTGGCCAACGCTACGCTGTGTCGATGACGACAGGAAAGCGTGACATCGAAGCGGCGATCGAAGTGTTCGTGCACGGCTTCAGTACCGATAAGAGCCGTTCCTTTCCCTACGAGGCCAGCCGCGTCGGACCCTTGTGGCTGATGCGCGATGCCGAGCGCAAGAATGCACGAGACTACCGTGGCGAAGAATGGATCGTCCATGACGTCGCCGCCGAGGAAGCCGATGCCATCGTGCGGCAGCATGCGCGGCCAAGCTTTGCCGTTTCGGTCGTGATCGCGAATGACGGCCCGGACGAACCGACGCGAACTGCTTACAAGGCGCTCGGCTACCGGCTGCTGCGGACGGAAGGCTTTTTCGTCCAGTCGCTGCGCCAAATTCCAGACCCGCCAGCAATCGTCTCTATCGAACGCGTGAGGACGGCTGAACGCGCTGCACAACTGGGAAAGGTCATACGCAGGCGGCCACTTCCAGACGATCAACTCGGCGACGATGCGCCGTTTCGCCAGTATGTGGCGCTCGATGGCGACGCCATCGTCGGGCGTGTGCGCAGCATAGACGCCGTCGGCGCCACATGGTGCTCGGCAATGTTTGTCGAGCCTTCGCACCGGCGTCGAGGCATCGGCCAGGCGCTGATGGCCAAAATGCTGCATGACGACAAAGCGCATGGGTCGCGGTGCTCGATGCTGTTGGCGACGCGTGCCGGAGCGCTGCTTTATCCCCGCATGGGCTATGAGCGGATTGGAACGCTGCTGATCTTCGCGCCGAAGAACCGAACGTCCTTATAAAGATCTGCTCGTATCATGCTGTCTCATAAAGGGATTTCGATCACCATGCCGTCATAGGCCGGAGTGACGTTGGCCGGCACCTCGGCCTTCACCGTGGCATAGTCGAGCGGCACATGCATATGCGTCAGCACGGCCTGTTTCGGCGCCAGTTTTTCAATCCAGCCAAGCGCCTGACCGAGCGACAGATGACTGGGATGGGTATGGTACTGCAAGGCATCGATGACCAGCATCTCCAGGCCGCGCAGCCGCTCGGCGGTGGTATCCGGGAAGTCGCTTATATCGGGGCAGTAGGCCAGCCCGCCGATGCGGAAGCCGAGCGAAATGATGTCGCCATGGATCTGCGGCAGCGGCTCGAGCGTGAGGGCACCGCCCTCGCCTTCGATCGTCACCGCCCTTGCGTGATCGATGATGTGCGGCCTGACGATCGGCGGATAGGAACTGCCAAGCGGCGTCTCGAAGCAATAGCCGAACGCTTCGCGCAGCCTGAGCATGGTCGGCTGGTCGGCATGGACATCGATCAAATGGCGCTGCTCCAGCACGTAGCCGCGCAGATCGTCGATGCCGTGGATGTGGTCGGCGTGCGGATGCGTATAGACGACGGCGTCGATGCGCCGGACCGCCGCCATCAGCATCTGCTCACGGAAATCAGGCCCGGTGTCGATGACGACCGTGGTTCTGGCGCCGTTGGCTGCTATCCGCTCGACGAGCGCGGCTGAGCGTGTACGCCGGTTTTTCGGATTGGCCGGGTCGCAATTGCCCCAATCGCCGGTGATGCGCGGCGTGCCAGGTGACGAGCCGCAGCCGAGGATGGTGAGGCGCAGCCGGTCGCTCATGCGTCAGAGCCCGGCGGGCCGCGGCATCTTGCCGAACAGCCGGAAGAAGTTCGCCGTCGTCAGCGTCGCGATCTCGGCTTCGCCAACGCCGACCGTCTCCGCCAGCACCTTGGCTGTATGCGCCATATAGGCCGGCTCGTTGCGTTTGCCGCGGAACGGCACCGGCGCCAGATACGGTGCGTCGGTCTCGACCAGCAGCCGTTCATGCGGCACATCGGCTGCGATGGCGCGTAAATCGGCGGAGTTCTTGAAGGTCAGTATGCCCGAGAAGGACACATACCCACCAAGCGCCACGCCGACCTCTGCCAGCCGGCGCCCCGAGGAAAAGCAGTGCAGGATGAAGGGGAAGGCGCCCTTCCCTGTTTCGTCTTCGAGGATGGCAGCCATGTCGTCATCGGCATCGCGCGAATGGATCACCAGCGGCAGCCCGGTCTCGCGCGCGGCCGATATGTGAGTGCGAAAGCCCTGCGCCTGCGCGTGGCGTGGCGCCTTGTCGTAGAAATAATCCAGCCCGGCCTCACCGATCGCCACCACCTTCGGGTGCGCGGACAGGCGCACAAGGTCCTCAGCCGTCACATCCAGCTCTTCGCCGGCATTGTGAGGATGGGTGCCGACCGAGCAATAGATTTCGTCGAAACTCTCGGCAATCTCAAGCACTTGCGCAAACCGCTTCACGCGTGTCGAGATGGTCACCATGCGACCTATACCGGCAGCCTTTGCGCGGGCGACGATGGCCGCCCGCTCCTCGGCGAAATCCGGAAAGTCGAGATGACAATGGCTGTCGACGAGCATCAGGCGCTCGCCTCAGGCTTTTCGACGTAACGCGGAAACACGCCCTCCGGCGCGGGCAGCGCCGTGCCGGGCACCAGCGCATAGTCGGCATGGACATGCGCGAAGTCGCGCTTGTCCGCCGGCACCGCCAGCAGGTCCAGCAGCTTGCCGGCCGACCCCGGAATGTAGGGCTGGCACAGCAATGCCACGCGCCGCACCAGTTCGGCGGTCGTCCACAGCACCGTTTCCATGCGCGCCGGATCGGTCTTCTTCAGCGCCCAGGGCGCCTGCGAGGCGAAGTAGCGATCCGCTTCCGCCACAACGCCGAAGATCGCCGCCAACGCGAGATGGATGCCCTGTTCCGCCATCGCCTGGCGCGCGGTACCCAGCGCTTCCACCGCCTGGTCGAGGATCGCGCTGTCGGCTTCGGTCAGCTCGCCGCGATGCGGCACCACGCCGCCGCAGTTCTTGGCGATCATCGACAGCGAGCGCTGCGCCAGATTGCCGAGACCGTTGGCGAGATCGGCATTTGTGCGGTTGACGATCGCGTCATGGCTGTAGCTGCCGTCCTGGCCGAATGGCACCTCACGCAAGAAGAAATAGCGCACCTGGTCGAGGCCGTAATGCTCGACCATGGTGAAGGGGTCTACGACATTGCCGACCGACTTCGACATTTTCTCGCCGCGGTTGAACAGGAAGCCATGCGCGAAGACGCGCTTCGGCAGTTCGATGCCGGCCGACATCAGGAAAGCCGGCCAGTAGACGGCATGGAAGCGGACGATGTCCTTGCCGATAATGTGCGTGGCCGGCCAGTAGCGCCATTGCTCGGCCTTGGTGTCGGGATAGCCGGCAGCGGTGATGTAGTTGGTCAAGGCATCGACCCAGACATACATCACATGCTTGTCGTCGCCGGGCACCGGCACGCCCCAATTGAAGGTCGTGCGCGAGACCGAGAGGTCCTTTAGGCCGGACCTGACGAAGCTCATCACCTCATTTCGGCGCTCGGCCGGACCGACGAAATCGGGCTGGCTTTCGTACAGCGCAAGCAATTTGTCCTGATAGGCGGAAAGCCTGAAGAAGTAGCTTTCCTCCTCATTCCATTCGACGGGCGAACCAAGCGGCTCGCGCCGCACGCCGTCGTCGCCGAGCGTGGTTTCGCTCTCTTCGAAATAGGCTTCCTGGCGGACCGAATACCAGCCGCTATAGCGGTCAAGATAGATGTCGCCATTGGCCGCCATAGCCTTCCAGATCGCCTGGCACGACTCGTAGTGGCGTGGTTCCGTCGTGCGGATGTAGTCATCATTCGAGCCGCCCAGGACCTCTGTCATCGAACGGAAGATCGCCGAGTTGCGGTCGGCAAGCGCGAGTGGCGTTATGCCTTCCTTCTCGGCCGTCTGCTGCATCTTGAGGCCATGTTCGTCGGTGCCGGTGAGGAAGAGCACGTCCTTGCCGTCCAGGCGCTGGAAGCGGGCCAGCGCGTCGGTTGCAATGACTGTATAGGCGTGGCCGATATGCGGCTTGCCGTTCGGATAGAAAATCGGTGTTGTGATGTAGAATGTGTCGCGTGACATGAATGAACCGTCATGAATGTCCAAATTGAGTGTGAGCGGTGGATATCGCATCGAGACGGCGATTGCCATCCCGACCCGAGGCCGGATCCGGTCACATTCGCATTGCGGAATTCAGGCGGTCGATCATGGTCAAGGCGTGCTGCTTCTTGTCGAGATTGTAGGTATCGGTCTCAGATATAGCGTTCAGCGCCTCGTGCCAAGTGTCGGACAGCGTTTTCGCCCGCGCGAGATCCCCGGCCAGCGCGGCTTCACTGGCGCCGGTGGAGAGCAGATCGAGCGCGCGGCGGTTGAAGATGTCGAACTGGATCGCCTGGTCGCGGCCGGCGACGGCCTCGGCAAGGCGATAGGCTCCGGCGATGTCGCTCTTGCCCGACGTGACCAGGGCGTCGAGGGTGCCGGCAATCTCCAGCCCGCCATATTGGGTCAGAAGGATCGCATTGCGGGCGCTGCCCCCTGCCCGTTCCGCTAGTGCCGCGCGCGCAGCAGGATCGGAAGGTGGCGGCGGCTCGACGGTCTCCAGAACGCTCATCAGGCTGCCGGCATCGAGCGGCGTCAGCCGCACCATCTGGCAGCGCGAGCGGATGGTCGGCAAAAGGCTGCCCGGCGCATGGACGATGAGGATGAACAGCGTGCGGCTCGGCGGCTCCTCGAGGTTCTTGAGCAAGGCGTTGGCGGCGTTGGTGTTCATGTCGTCGGCCGGATCGACGATCACCACCCGGTAGCTGCCGTCATGCGAGGTCAGCGACAGGAAGCGGTTGACCTTGCGGATCTCGTCGACGGTGACGACCGTCTTGAAGCTCTTGGTCTTGTCGTTCAGCGGCCGGGTCAGATGCAGCACGCCGGGATGCGCCCCGGTGGCGATCTGGCGAAACAGCGGTGAGGCCGGATCGGGAACGGCAAACATGTCGGGCGCCTGGTCGAAGGCCGGATGCTTCAACAGATGGTGCGCCAGGTGAAAGGCAAGCGTCGCCTTGCCGATGCCGACCGGCCCGGCAAAGATCAACGCATGCGGCAGTTTTCCCGAGCGATAGGCGGCAGCGAGCATCGCGGCCGCCTGCTCATGGCCGACCAGGCGCAGCGTCTCGGACGGCTCCGGTACACCGTCCAGCGTGTCGTGCTGCTCGGGAGCGATGCGTTCGAAGATCATGCGGGCGCCGCCTGTCGGTTGCGCGCGGGCGCCCTCGCCTCAAGTGCGGCGAACACCACCGCGGTGATGACATCCTCCACCGCAGCGGGAGGCGCCGACGCGTCGATCACGATGCAGCGGTCCGGCTCGGCGGCTGCGATCGCCAGGAAGGCGTCACGGCGGCGCTGGTGGATGTCCAGCGTCTCCTTTTCGAAGCGGTCCGGACCGTCCTCGGCGCCACGCCGCGCGGCGGCGCGCCGCAAGCCCTCGGCGGGGTCAATGTCAAGGATCAGCGTCATGTCCGGCATCATGCCGTTGATGGCGACCTCCTCCAGAGCTTCCATGAAAGCCGGATCGAGGCCGCCGGTGACGCCCTGATAGACGCGCGACGAATCCAGGAAACGGTCGCAAAGCACGATGGAGCCGCGCTCCACCGCCGGCCGGATGACCTGCTCGACATGGTCGGAGCGTGCGGCGGCAAACAGCAGCGCCTCCATCTTCGGCCCGAAAGGCTCGGCGGCGCCGGACAGGAGCACGTGCCTGACCGCCTCGGCGCCGGGTGACCCCCCGGGTTCGCGGGTGAGGAGGACATCGTATTTCTTGGCGCGCATCTTCTGGGCCAGCCGCTCGATCTGCGTCGACTTGCCGGCGCCCTCGCCGCCTTCGAAGGTGATGAAAAATCCGCTTGCCAATCGAAAGGCCTTTGTCCTGCTTTGCGCTGGTGTCTTAGTCCGCGCCCGAGAAAAGGTCCACGCCGCAGGAACTCAACGCAGCCAGCCTACGGCCAGTTCCCTGGCGGCATCAAACGCTCGTTGCGGCAGTGTGCCGACGCCAACCGATTCGGCGGCGAAAAGCGGTGTTTCCTGGCTCAGCGTGTCGCCGATCCAGACGCGCAGCGCGCCGACGGGCTGTCCCTCCTCCACCGGCGCCGATACCGGCCCCTGATAGACGATCCTGGCGGTCAGCTTGTCGCGGTTGGCGATCGGCAGCAGGACGTCGATGGGCGCCTTTGCCTTCAGCGCTACGCTGGATTTGGCGCCGCCGAACACCTGGGCCTCGCCGACCACTTCGTTGCTGGCGAAAATCTCGGTCTTCTCGAAGGAGCGGACGCCCCATTCAAGCAGCTTGCGCGCTTCCTCGGCGCGCTCGCGGTCGTTGGCCAATCCGCTCATCGCCGCGATCACCCGCGTCCCGTCATGGCTGACCGAGCCGACGATGCCGAAACCGCCCGCCTCACTCGACCCGACCGCCAGCCCATCGGCACCGATGCCCATGGCCAGCAACGGGTTGCGGTTCTTTTGCGAGATCTTGTTCCAGGTGAAATCGGCCCGGCCGTAATAGAGATAGAGATCCGGATATTCGCGCCATATATGCAGGCCAAGCTGCGCCAGTTCGCGCACCGTCGTCTGCTGGCCGTCGGCCGGCAGGCCGGTCGAATTGACGAATGTCGATTTCGCGAGCCCGATCTGGCGGGCGCGATCGTTCATCTGCGCCGCGAAATTCTCTTCCGAACCGGCCATGCCTTCGGCCAGCACCATGCAGCCGTCATTGGCGGCCTGTATGGTGACCCCCTGGATCAGATCCTCGACCCGGATCGCCGATTTGAGCTTGGCAAACATGGTCGACGTTCCCGAAGGCGCACCGCCCTTGCGCCAGGCATTTTCCGAAACCACGAAGGTGTCGTCGAGGCTCATGCGCTTCGACTTGATGGCGTTGAAGACCATCTCCATCGTCATCAGCTTGGCCATCGAGGCCGGCGGGATCGGTTGGTCGGCATCCTTGGAAAACAGCACCGTGCCGGTTTCGGCATCGATCATGAAAGCCTGCGTCGCCTTGGTCTCGAAAAGCTGCGCGTTGGCCGGAACCAGCGCGGCAAGCAAGAAGCCAAGGCCAAAAAGCCCGGCAAAAGGGTGGAAAAGGCGAAATCGCATGAAGAGGCTCGACTGTTAGCCGGCAGAAACTTGCCGCAACGCTATCAGGCTTCTTCCCGGCGGATCAACCGCGCAATGACAAAACCGGCGTGCCTTTGTTGGTCAGTTGCGCACAGCCAGCGCGTCCGGCGCGCCATGCGACCATGCCGCGCGCAAGAGGTCGTCGACATTGCCGTGGCCATCCGGATAGAGATTGACCGCGTACCAGTCATTGCCGTCGAGCTCGGTGCTCTGGATTTCTATCCTGCCGAAGGGTTTTAGGGCCGCAGCCACCCGCTTTGCCTCGGCGGCATCGTCGAAGGAGCCGGCGGCGACATAGTCGGAAACGGCAGGCGCCGCCTGCGGGTTGGATTTCTTCCACGATTGCAGGATGTCGGCTGGTGACATGCCCTGGCCGTCAAGCGCTGCAAAGACGTCGGCGCGCTGCATGCGTGCATCCGCATAGGAGAGCGAAGCCACGGCAAAGGGCGATTCCGGGCGCTGAGGCACGATCGGCCCGAATTCCGGCAGCGTCACATCGCTTGAGCCCGGTGCCTGCATCGACATCACTGGCTGTGTGTCGGAATTCGTCAACTGACCAGGAAACGGCACTGCGGCAGGTGGTGCGCCAACAGATAGGCTCGGCGAAGGTCCGTTCATCGCCACCATGACGCCGGTCGGCAAGCCATCGGACGGGTCCGGGCGGTTGTTGCCCGGGCGATAGGAGGCGACCAGATATTGGTCGTCGTCGCCGTCGAGCGGCGCGCGACCGATATATTCCACCTTGACCCTGGCCGTGCCGACCTTGGCATAGTCGAGCATTTGCGCGGCGCGTTCCGAGACATCGATGATGCGTCCCTCGTGATAGGGGCCGCGGTCGTTGACGCGCACGATGACCGAGCTTCCGGTCTCGGTGTTGGTGACACGGGCGTAGCTTGGCAGCGGCATGGTCGGATGCGCCGCCGTCAGATGGGTCATGTCGTAGACTTCGCCATTGGCTGTGAGACGACCGTGGAAGGCATCGCCATACCAGGAGGCGAGACCGACCTTGGCGTAGCGCTTGTCTTCCTTGGGGTAATACCACTTGCCGCGCACCTGATAGGGCTTGCCCAACTGGTCGCGGCCGCCGCCGCGCCGCATGTACTGAACGCGCGGGCTGGCCTTCACACCGTATTCGGTCTCGGCAAAATATTCCTTCGAGCGAGGCTTCTTGTAGACCATGGCTTTCGGCTCGGACTGCGGCGACGCGCACGCGGCCAGCAACGCAGCCGAAAGAGCGCACAACACCAAAGCAGGAGCGCGACGAAGACGCCGATGCGTCGTGGTCTGCATGTTTTCCGATGTCCCCTACCGTCTCGACACAGGCGCCGCTTCTAGAATTTCGGCGGAGCCAGATGAGCAATGCCTGCGACGCGCCAATCCCCATCCCTTGTGCGCAGGAATTGTTTATCAGCGTATTAATCGATTGTGTCCGGAACCGGGCAGGAATGTGGCGGCCAGGTCCCGGGCTGGTCGGGCGCCTGTGAGGAGGCATCCGAGACCTCTGTCCTTTGGAGTCTGGAAGTGAACCTGTGGCATGAAGCGCGGCTGCCTGGAACCGACCGACCCGAGATACGTTCTGCGCCTCATGGATGAATTCATTGAACGTTTCGGGCAACAGACGTGGCTGCCCTTTTCCGTAATTTCAGCCAGGCTTTTGCTCGCCGCCGTCCTTGGCTCCATCGTTGGGATCGAACGCGAATGGCGTAACCGGCCGGCCGGATTGAGGACACACATCCTAGTCTGTGTTGCGACGGCTCTAATTGCCATCCTCACGATCGAGATTACTCATCTTCACGTCTTCGATGGTCAGGAAATCGCCATTGATCCTATCCGCTTGATCGAAGCCACGACTGCCGGCGTGGCATTTCTGGCCGCGGGCTTGATCTTCTTCTCCAAGGGCGAGGTTCAAGGGCTTACCACTGGGGCGGGCATGTGGCTGGCAGGCGCCATAGGCCTGGCGGTTGGGCTCGGGTTCTGGCAGATCGCGGCTTTGGCAACTGTGCTCGCACTTGTCGTGCTGGGCCTTCTGCAACTGGTGCAGGTCGGCAGCAAGGATCGCAATTAGAGCCCTTGCGCTCGAAAAAAACGGGCTCGCAGCTCCGTTCGGGCACCGAACGCCACCCCCTGTTATCCATGGCAGCGCCGATGGTTGACTTGGCGCCGGGCAACGCTCTAGAGAAATGAACCGCAAGCTGGTCCGGAAGCATAGGTATCATTTGATACCAACTGTCGTTCACTGGGTCGGTTGATGTTCCTGAATGATTGAAAATCACGACGGAGGGATGGCCGAGCGGTTTAAGGCACCGGTCTTGAAAACCGGCGTGGGTGCAAGCCCACCGTGGGTTCGAATCCCACTCCCTCCGCCAGATATTTGGCTACCGTGCTGAATTGCCTCTGTATTTTCAAAGAGGGCCAAATCTTTCCTAAGTTATTCCTAACTTCCTAAAACGAAGAAGCCTGCCACCGCGAGGCAGCGGGCCAGCGTGAGCGCAAACGTTGCGCCAGCCTCAGGATCAACGTTCGTCCTGGCGATAGAGCCGTTTGGTCGCGCGGTCGCTTTCCATGCGTTCTGCAGGACCACGGTGGCGTCGGGTCATAAGAACGTATGCCATCAATACGGCCAGCAACAGTGGCCCACCAGCAACGACGATCAACCACATCACACTTTCAAACATGAGGCATCTCCTTCACGTCACAACCGTCAAGGAGAAGAACCGTTCCGTTCAAAGTTACAGCAACACCAGCACCTCCTGCGACTGAGGGCCGTTTTCCCATGTGACCGTTTCGGAAATCCGGGCTCCGCTGCAACAAAAGGCTGCGGCTGCACGTTGCGGTTGATCATTCAACCAGGAGCAAAGCAAATGGCCGACGACAAAACGAAGACGGACTTCCGCGATCGGGACCGCGTCTCTGCCGATGAGGATTATGAAGTCGAGTATTTCGCCACCAAGGCCGGCATCACCCCGCAGCAGGTCAAGGAATCGATCGCGAAGCACGGCAACCGACGCGAGACGCTGGAGCGGGAAGCGAAGGCTCTGGGGAGCGGTAGGTAGGCCGGCATGCCAGAGTACCAGGTGGAAGAGTGGCATGGAGAGGAGTGTGTCTCAACTCAGGCCACGAGCGCCGATGATCCGTTATCTGCGGTAGAGAAGGTCACGGGCCAAAGGGTGTCGCCTAGAGCGCTTCAGGAGCATTGGTTTCGTGTGGTCGATGAAGATGCGCGAAGCACGCATGAATTCAGCCTTGAGGACGGCGGCCCGGCTGGAGATTTCGCAAAATAGCCATGACCAGAATCTCGGACCTGCATTGGGACCAACGCTGCAGATAGGCGAGAAAGGTGCAGCCGCCGGGCGGACCCGACGGCTTATCGTCGATTGGATCGCTGCCGCCGCATGGGGCCTTAAGGCGCGGCCGGCGCCAGCTTGGCGGCTACTTGGTCGATCCTGTCGGCAAGTACGCTATTGGCCCAATCTGTCACCTCAGGGTCAACGGGCTTGTTGGCCATTTGGGCAAGGGCTGCATCGATCGATGGGACGTTGGCAGCGGCAGCTGTGGCGGCGGTCTGAGCAGCGGCCGCATCCTGGGTGGCGTCATCGAGCGCTGCCTGTGCTGCATCGAGGTCGGCCTGCGTCGGGACATCTTCGGGCGGGGTATTCGGGTCAGCCGC
The DNA here is from genome assembly GCF_057766425.1 of Mesorhizobium sp. P160187. Lineage (NCBI taxonomy): Bacteria > Pseudomonadati > Pseudomonadota > Alphaproteobacteria > Hyphomicrobiales > Phyllobacteriaceae > Mesorhizobium > Mesorhizobium sp. P160187. Next base: position 453,496 of record NZ_JBYMDX010000004.1, on the reverse strand, counting down.
TTTCGCATTCAGCGCGTCGAGCGCCGCTTTGGCGTCGGCAACCGCCTGATTAGCGGCATCGAGCGCCGATTGAGCGTTCTTGGCTATTGCCGACTGTGTCACAAAAGCCTGCACGCCAGCGAAGTTCTTGCTCTTGGAGTGCATAAAGGCGTTGGCGTTGCGCTGCAGTGAGTTCAATCGGCCCAGCTTGGCATGGATATTCTTTTCCTTGGACACTGAACCGGTAGCGGCCTTGGCGACCTGGCCCTTGGCGGATGCCGACTTGCCGAGCGAACCGCCGCCTCCGCCATTGCCGCCAGCATTACCGTTTCCTCCGCTATTGCCATTGCCATTGCCATTACCGTTACCGTTACCATTGCCATGGCCGTTACCATGGCCGTTGCCACCAGCAGCAGCCAGGGCCGGCGACACCAGAAGCGAGAACACCGCAAATGCAGCAAAAAGGGTCTTTCGGGATGTCATAACTACCTCCGAGATTGCCACCGCCACTAACCGCTATAGCGGGCAACATGAGGAATCGCTAACACAAAGGGTAAACTTGGATATAGCTGTGCTTTCATTGCGAGAACGAAGCGGCCGGCCGGCGAAACGCCAACCAGCATAACTCTTTGAAATTGCTGAAGTAGATCACCCTCGTTGGGACCGGCCGGCCTTCCGAACTCAAAGGTCCTAGACCGCTCGGACCAAGGTCTTAAGCCGTGGTTTCGGCCGCGACTCAGAAGTCGTGACGGCGCGGCGACCTTCGGTAGTCGGCACCTATCGGCCTGAGGCCGAGCTCGACATCGATCCGCTGCAGTGTTCCCAAACACCGCCTAAGTGGTTGTATTCCCTGTCTTTTGATATAAGCGCTAGTCTGAGGTAAATTTCGACCGGCATCTGGCGGGCTTACGTTATGCAGCATCGAACGTTCTTTGGCGGCAAGGTCACCGAGATCCCCACTTCGTTACATAGCGATCCCAGGGGAATGCTTGACCGCTATCGAGTTCAGCGGTTACAATTTCCAAGCCGTGCGGGCGTTCATCGTCACCGCGCCGCGCGGCACGTCGCGGGGCGGACATGCACACGGCTCGGGCCGGCAATTGATGATGCAGCTGTCGGGCGAGATCGGCATCGAATTTCGCTACCAGGAACAGGTCGAACGGCTGACGCTCACCGCATCGAACCGCGCGGTGCTGGTCGATGCCGCGGTGTGGGCGCTGCAGACCTATGAAGGCGAGAACCCGGCTTTGCTGGTTTTCTGCGATACCGAATACGACCCTGAAAACTACGTATCGAACCCCTGATGACACTCATCGCGAAGGGAGAGGCCGCGATGCGCGCCAGGACATGACAGCGCCTCGCGGCAGAATGGCTATTCTCGGCGCCGGCATCATGGGCGCCAGCCTCGCTCTCATGATGGCCCGCAGAGGCTACGCGGTGTCCCTCTTCGACAAGGAGAGCGAGCCGATGGCCTGCGCCAGCCGTTGGAACGAGGGCAAGATTCATCTCGGCTATCTCTACGGGAACGATCCCTCGTTGCTGACCGCCCGGCATCTGGTTTCGGGAGGACTGCGTTTCGGCAGGCTTGTTTCCGAGTTGATCGGAAGCAATCTGGAAGCGCACACGACCTTTTCGGAAGATCTTTATCTGGTCCATCGCAACTCGATCGTCGCTGTCGAGGCGCTGGGGGCGATCTTTGAACGTGTGGATGTATTGGTGCGCAGCCACGCTGACGCCACCAGCTACCTTGCCGACGTATCGGCGGCGCGATCGAATCGGCTTTCCAAAACTGAATTGGCCGATGTCACCAACTCGGACCAGATCGTCGGCGGCTTCCAGGTGCCGGAGCGATCCGTCAACACGCGATGGGTTGCCGACCGGCTTTGCGCGGCGCTTCGGGGTGAACCCAATATCAGCTTGCGGATGGCGTCCAAAGTCCTGTCGGCACAGCCGGTGGACGGAATTGACGGGAAATGGCGCGTGGCGGTCGCAAGCGAAAAAAGTGAGGCGTTCGACATCGTCGTCAATTGCCTTTGGGAGGGGCGGCTGGCTGTCGACCGCACGGCCGGCATCGAGCCGGTTCCCGGATGGTCGCACCGCTACAGGCTTTGCCTGTTCGGCCGCACCAGCCAGCCTGTCGATGTGCCGTGCGCGGTCGTCGCCCTTGGCCCGTTCGGCGACATAAAAAACTATGACGGGCGCAACTTCTATCTCTCCTGGTACCCGAGCGGGTTGCTTGCGGAGAGTGGCGAATTGTCGATTGAAACGCCACAAGCGCTCGATGCCGACGCACGACAGCGGTTCATCGGCGACGTTCGCGCCACGCTCACTCGGTTGGTGCCCGTTGTTTCCAGCATGTTCGACGATGCCGAGGAGCTTGAGGTACGCGGCGGCTTCGTGTTTGCGCAAGGCCGTGGTTCGCTCAGCGACCCAAAAGCCACAATCCATCGCCGCGACCAATTCGGGGTCAACCGCCTGGGCAACTACATCTCGGTCGACACAGGTAAATATTCGACGGCGCCGTGGCTTGCCGACAGGCTGGCGCGGCAAATCTGCGGGATCGAGTGAATGGGTGAGACAGAACAGGGCGGCGCGAAGCAGGTAGCGCAGAAACAAGTCCAGCTTCGATCCGGCTGGCGGCCGAAGGTCACGGCGCTGGTGCCATGCTACAATTCGGCGGCATTCATTTCGCGTACGCTGGACAGCCTCGCCGCGCAGACCTGGGACAATATCGAGATCCTGGTCGGGGAGGACAATTCGACCGACGCGACATTCGAGATCGTTTCAGCCTTCGCCGGCGGCCGCGACGATGTCCGTATCCTGCGCCGGGACAAAAACCTGGGATGGCTGAAGAACTCCAACGATCTGATGGCCAATGCCAGCGGCGAATTGATGTTCTTTGCCTTCCATGACGACGTCATCGATCCAACCTATATCGAGGCGCTGGTGCGGGCGCTCGATGCCAATCCCGAGGCCGTACTGTCGTTCAGCGATGTCGAAGTGATCGAAGTCAGCGGCGAAAGTGCCACGTGGAAGTTCGACCTGCTGGAGGGCTTGCAGGACGGTTTTGCGCGTGGCCGGGCGATGGCGCGCCAGCCGCATGGATGGTGGGTCCCCAACCGTGGGGTATTCAGGGCCTGGGCGTTCCACCGCAGCGGCGGGATCAAGCCCAACAGCCAAGGCGAATTCAGCGCCGACTGGACCTGGCTTCTGCATCTGTCGCTGCTCGGCGGCTTTGTCCGCGTGCCGCAAGTGCTCTGCCACAAATACTATCGGGCGGGCAGCATCAGCCGGCGCTGGGAACGCAACAGCACCCAACGAAGGGCATTGAGGGCGGCGGGGATAAGGGAGGTCTGGCACAGCGAGGCCGGCCTTGCACAGAGAACCTTCCTCGCTGCCTATATCGCCTTGCGGCCGTGGCGGTGGCTGCCGCGATCGCGAGAAGCGGAAAGACGGCGAAACAGGCAATCGGTGCATGGCAGCCCGGACAATTAAGAATGGCGCCGGCGACGTGTCAAAGCGGCTGCGCCAAGACACCCTGCCCGGCCAACGACGATTTCCGCGCATATCCGGCTGCCCCAAAATGGCACTCCGGTTGATTTTTCACGCGAGTTATGGTCGTTCTCCCGCCCATGAAAAAACTATTCCTTGCGGCGCTGGCCTCGGTGACGCTGGCCTCGCCCGCCCACGCGATGGACGCCGCCCTGCGCGCCGGCCTGCTGAAACTCGACCCGGAGACCCGGCTGGAGCAGAGATGCGACGCCGAAGTGCTCGACCGCATCAGCCATGACGACCACAAGTACAAGGCAGACCGCGTCGTCGCCTACGCCTTCGCGACGCCGGAAATGAAAGCCGATGTCATCCGCAGCCCGGGTGCTGCCTTCCGCAGCAAGGGACAGTGGTACCGGCTGAAGTTCAAATGCGAGACGGCGCCGGACCATATGGAGGTCCTGCAGTTCCGTTACCGCATCGGCGACGAGATTCCGGAAGCCGACTGGGCGAAGTACAATCTCTACGACTGAATTCGCTGCGACCAGAATTCTCTCTGGCAGAACGACCTTCCGTATTCCCGTGGCTTTCAGCGTCGGCCGTTAGAGCGGTTCAGCTTTTTATAGAGCAGCTGACTCACTCTAACTCTTTGTTTTTGCTTGATTTGGGGCGGGAAACCGCTAGGGACTTTTCCTGGAATCGCGCCGGCAGTCTCTTGACGCGCGGGAACCATACACGTTAGGGCGTCGGCATATCCGACGACGAACACGCCGATACAGCAAGGGGCTCCGGTCGATGGACATTTTCAGCGCTGCAAGCATGACCGCTCTCCTCCAGGTCATCGCCATCGATCTGGTGCTTGCCGGCGACAATGCCATCGTCATCGGCCTTGCCGCCGCCGGCCTGCCGGTCGAGCAGCGCAAGAAAGCCATCCTGATCGGCGTGTTGGCGGCGACTGTGCTGCGCATCCTGTTTGCCGCCGTCACCGTCAAGCTTCTTGCCATTGTCGGCCTGCTGCTGGCCGGCGGCATCCTTTTGTTGTGGGTGTGCTGGAAGATGTGGCGCGAGCTGCGGACGTCGCATGCCGACGAGTTCGAGGCGACCGAGGCGCTGTCCGATTCCGACCTCAACAGCGACAGAACGGTGGGGGGCAAGGCGCCGCGCAAGACGCTCGGCCAGGCGGCCCTGCAGATCGTCGTCGCCGATGTTTCGATGTCGCTGGACAATGTGCTGGCGGTCGCCGGTGCGGCGCGCGATCATTTTCCGGTGCTTGTCATAGGCCTGGTGCTGTCGATCGCCTTGATGGGCTTGGCCGCGAGCTTCATTGCCAAGCTGCTGCACCGCCACCGCTGGATCGCTTATGTCGGCTTGCTGATCATTCTCTACGTCGCGATCGATATGGTCTATCGCGGCCTCGTCGAGGTCTGGCCGCATGTCAGTCCTGTGGTGAGCTGACGCTGCCGGTCCTACAGCTTCTGTATAGTACGGGTATCTGCCGGAGGCAGTGGTCGCGTTCGCCGCAGCCGCTGCCCATACCAATGCCGCAATAAGTGTGGTACTGGCCGCCGATCCCGAAAAAACCCGGAATGTTTTCTCATGTCTGCGCCTCGCGTCAGTTTCGTCAGCCTTGGATGCCCGAAGGCGCTTGTGGATTCCGAGCGCATCATCACGCGCCTGCGCGCCGAAGGCTATGAGATCGCGCGCAAGCATGACGGCGCCGACCTTGTCGTCGTCAACACCTGCGGCTTTCTCGATTCAGCCCGCGACGAATCGCTCAACGCCATTGGTTCGGCGCTTTCGGAAAACGGCCGGGTGATCGTCACCGGCTGCCTCGGCGCCGAGCCGGACGTCATCCGAGAGAAGCACCCCAACGTCCTCGCCATCACCGGCCCGCAGGCCTATGAGAGCGTGATGGCCGCGGTGCATGAGGCGGCGCCGCCCAGCCACGATCCCTATATCGACCTTCTGCCGCCGCAAGGCGTCAAGCTGACGCCGCGCCACTACGCCTATCTCAAGATTTCCGAAGGCTGCAACAACCGCTGCACCTTCTGCATCATTCCCGCACTGCGCGGCGACCTCGTCTCGCGCCCGGCGGCCGATGTGCTGCGCGAGGCCGAGAAGCTGGCCAAGGCCGGGGTCAAGGAATTGCTGGTCATCTCGCAGGACACCAGCGCCTACGGCATCGACATCAAGTACCAGACGTCGATGTTCGGCGACCGCGAAGTGCGGGCGAAATTCCTCGACCTGTCGGAGGAGCTGGGCAAGCTCGGCATCTGGGTACGCATGCACTATGTCTACCCCTACCCGCATGTCGCCGATGTCATCCCGCTGATGGCGGATGGAAAAATCCTTCCCTATCTGGACATCCCCTTCCAGCACGCCTCGCCGCAGGTGCTGAAGAACATGCGCCGTCCAGCCCATGGCGAAAAGACGCTGGAGCGCATTCGCGGCTGGCGCGAGGTGTGTCCCGACCTCGCGATACGCTCGACCTTCATCGTCGGCTTTCCCGGCGAGACGGACGAGGATTTCGAGATGCTGCTCGACTGGCTGGACGAAGCCAGGATCGACCGCGCCGGCTGCTTCAAATACGAGCCGGTCAGAGGCGCCCGTTCCAACGATCTCGGCCTCGAACAAGTGCCGCAGGAGATCAAGGAAGCGCGCTGGCACCGCTTCATGCAGCGCCAGCAGAAGATCTCGGCGACGCAACTGGCCAAGAAGGTCGGCAAGCGCCTGCCGGTGCTGATCGACGAGGCGCACGGCACCTCGGCCAAGGGCCGCACCAAATACGACGCACCCGAGATCGACGGCTCGGTGCACATCCAGTCGCGCCGTCCGCTGCGCCAAGGCGACATCGTCACGGTCAAGATCGACCGCGCCGACGCCTACGACCTTTACGGCTCGGCGGTTTAGAAAATTACCAAAAAGGGCGCCTCCCGGCGCCCTCGGATTTTTGGCACAGCCCTCGGCGCGGTTTCGCAGTCGAAGCGTGCAGCCCGCGAAGTGAAAAAGGGCGCCGGGCGGCGCCCCTTCTCTTTTGCGTTTCCGATACTTACTGCGGCAACTTGTCGTCGACGCCCTTCACATAGAAGTTCATGCCGAGCAGCGTGCCGTCGTCGGCTACTTCGCCGTCCTTGAGCCACGGCGTGCCGTCCTGCTTGGCGACCGGTCCTGTGAATGGGTTCCAGCCATCTGCGATTTTCTTGGCGGTTGCCTCGGCCATCGCCTTCACATCGTCCGGCATGTTGGTGAAGGGCGCCAGCTTGACGGCGCCGTCCTTGATGCCGAGCCAGACATTGTCAGGCTTCCAGGTGCCGTCGAGCGCTGCCTGAACGCGGCTGATGTAATACGGCCCCCATTCGTCTGTCAGCGAGGTCAGCTGCGCGTTCGGCGCGAACTTGATCATGTCGGAGGACTGGCCGAAGCCGTGCAGCTTGCGCTCTTCCGCCACCTGCAGTGCCGCAGTGGAATCGGTGTGCTGGACGATGATGTCGGCGCCCTGGTCGAACAGCGCCTTGGCCGCGTCGGCTTCCTTGCCCGGATCGAACCAGGAGTTCACCCAGACGATCTTGGCCTTGAAGTTCGGGTTGACCGACTGCGCGCCGAGCATGAAGGAGTTGATGCCCATCACCACTTCGGGGATCGGGAAGGAAACGATATAGCCGGCGACCCCTGCCTTCGATTCCTTGGCGGCGATCTGGCCGAGCACGTAGCGGCCTTCATAGAAGCGCGCATTGTAGATGCCGAGATTGTCAGCGGTCTTGTAGCCGGTGGCGTGCTCGAACATCACTTTGGGGAACTTCTTGGCGACCTTCACTTCCGGGTCCATGAAGCCGAAAGAGGTGCCGAAGATGATCTTGCAGCCTTCGCGCGCCAGACGCTCGAAAGCGCGATCGGCATCGGGACCTTCCGAGACGTTCTCGAGATAGGCGGTTTCGACCTTGTCGCCGAGCGCCTTCTCCACCTCGAGGCGGCCTTGGTCGTGCTGGTAGGAATAGCCGAAATCGCCGATCGGGCCGGTGTAGACCCAGCATGCCTTCAACTTGTCGGCGGCCTGCGCCGACGCCGCCAGTGACATGGCGGCGGTCGTGGTCATCAACGCGATAAACAGTTTTTTCATTGTGTTACCTCTCTGAGTTTAGCCTTGGAGCTTCCCGTTTGTTTTTGTTGTCAACGATCCGGAACGAATGGCTGCCCCAAGGAAGCCGGCGTGTTCATCATCGTCAGACGCTTGTTGCGCGAGATTAGAACGAGAACCACGACGGTTGCCAGATAGGGCAGAGAAGAAAGCAGCTGCGAAGGCACCGGAATGCCAAATGCCTGTGCATGAAGCTGGCCGATCCACACCGCGCCGAAGATGTAGGCGCCGGCCAGCACGCGCCACGGCCGCCAAGAGGCGAAGACGACCAGCGCCAGCGCGATCCAGCCGCGGCCCGCGCTCATGTTCTCCACCCATTGCGGCGTGTAGACCAGCGACAGGTGGCCGCCGGCAAGGCCGGCGCAGGCGCCGCCGAAGATGACCGCGAGATAGCGGTAGCGGATGACCTTGATGCCGAGTGCATGCGCCGATGTGTGGCTGTCGCCGATCGAGCGCAGGGTGAGGCCGGTGCGGGTCTTGAACATGAACCACATGACGGCCGCCGTCAGCGCGATCGAGATGTAGAAGATCGGGTCCTGGCCGAACAGCAACCTGCCGACCACGGGAATGTCGGTGAGCACCGGAACGTAGAGATTTGGCAGCCTCTCGCCGGGCTGGCCGACGAAGCTGGTTCCCATCATGCCGGACAGGCCGAGGCCGAGCAGCGTCAACGACAGGCCGGTCGCCACCTGATTGGTGGCGAGCGACAGCGTCATCACCGCAAACAGCAGCGAGAACACCGCGCCCATGGCAATTGCCGCCAACAGGCCCATCCAGGGCGATCCCGTGAGATAGCCGGCTCCGAAGCCGCCGACGGCGCCCATGATCATCATGCCTTCGACGCCGAGGTTGAGCACGCCGGAGCGCTCGACCACCAGTTCGCCGATGGCCGCTATTAAAAGCGGCGTCGCCGCCGTGGCGATGGTCAAAAGGATGTTGACGGCGATGTCCATCAGCGGGCTTCCTTCAACTTCGGCGCGGCTTCAAGCTTCGCCGCGCTTTTTGTCAGCGCCATGCCGACCAGACGGATGCGATAGTGGATGAGCGTGTCGCAGCCGAGCACGAAGAACAAAAGCATGCCCTGGAACACACGTGCCACTTTGTCGGAAATGCCGAGCGCGCTCTGCACCGCCTCGCCGCCGAGATAGGTCAACGCCAGCACCAGGCCGGCGGCGACGATGCCGAGCGGATTGAGCCGGCCGAGGAACGCGACAATAATGGCGGTGAAGCCGTAGCCGGGCGAGATCACCGGCTGGAGCTGGCCGATGGCGCCGGAGACTTCCGAAATGCCGGCAAGCCCAGCCAGCGCGCCTGACAGCAGGAAGGCGAAGAACACCATGCGGTTGAGGCCGAAACCGGCGAAGCGCCCTGCCCTCGGGCTGGAGCCGAGCACGCGGACCTCAAAACCCTTGAGCAGGCGGCTCATCAGCACCCAGATCAGCACGGCTGCAACAAGCGCGAAGACAAAACCCCAATTGGCGCGGCCGGCATCCGGCATCAGTTCCGGCAGGACCGCCGAGTCATTGAACTGGATCGTCTGCGGGAAACCGTGGCCCTGTGGATCGCGCCAGGGGCCGCGCACCAGCCAGTCGAGGAAAAGCTGGGCGACATAGACCAGCATCAGGCTGGTCAGGATTTCGTTGGTGCCGAAGCGCGTCTTCAAGAGAGCCGGGATTGCTGCATAGGCGGCACCGCCGACCATGCCGAACAACAGCATCAGCGGCAGCACCAGCGGGCCTTCAAACCCGGGAAACAGCACCGGAATGGCCGAGCCGAAAATGCCGCCGAGGATGAACTGTCCCTCAGCGCCGATGTTCCAGATGTTGGCCTTGTAACAGACCGACAGGCCGACCGCGATCAGGATCAACGGCGCGGCCTTGATCGCCAGCTCATGCAGCTGCCAGACCTGGCTGATCGGCTCGATGAAATAGATCTCAAATGCGCTCAGCGGGTTGACGCCGAGCAGCGCGAACAGAACCGCGCCGGCGATGATCGTCAGGGCGAAGGCGATGAAGGGCGACAGCGCCGAAAAGAGCATAGAGCGCTGCGGGCGTTTGACGAGTTCGAGGCGCATCATGCCGTCTCCAGACCATGTTCGGCGTGGCCAGGCTCGGCGCCGCCCATCAACAGACCGACCTTTTCGAAAGTTGCCTCGGCGATCGGCAGCGGTTTGGACAATTCGCCGTTGTGCATGACCGCGATCGCGTCCGAAATCTCGAACAGCTCATCGAGGTCCTGGCTGATGACCAGAACCGCCGAGCCACTGCGCGCCAGTTCGATCAGCGCCTGGCGGATATGAGCGGCGGCGCCGGCGTCGACGCCCCAGGTAGGTTGGTTGACGACCATGACGGCAGGGCTGCGGTCGAGTTCGCGACCGACGATGAATTTCTGCAGATTGCCGCCCGAAAGGGCCGCAGCTTCCGGATCGGGCGCGCTCTTGCGCACATCCATCGCCACGATGATGCGCTGGGCGGCGGCATAGACCGCACCGCTTTTGACCGTGCCGCCGGTGCCGACAAAAACCTTGCCGTCGGTGGCGTGGCGCGACAGGAGCAGGTTCTCCGAAAGCTTCATGCGCGGCGCGGCGCCATGGCCGAGGCGTTCTTCCGGTACGAAGGCAGCGCCCATCAGCCGCCGGCCTGTGATCGAGAGCGAGCCGGCATCCTTGCCGCGGATGCGCACGGATGCGGCGTCCTGCTGCAGCACCTCGCCGGAGACGGATTCGAAGAACTCGCCCTGGCCGTTGCCGGCGACACCGGCAATGCCGATCACCTCGCCGGCGCGCACAGTGAGGTTGATATTCTTCAGCGGAATCGAAAACGGCGTTGCCGGCTTGCGGCTGAGGGCGCGGATTTCGAGCAGCGGCTGCGCGGTCTCGATGCCTTCGGCCGGCGCACGCACCACGGCCTTCACCTCGTTACCGACCATCATGCGGGCCAGCGACGAAGCCGTTTCCTCGCGCGGATTGCAATGGCCGACGACCTTGCCGTGACGCAGCACGGTGGCGCGGTCGCAAATGCGTTTGACCTCTTCCAGCCGGTGCGAAATGTAGAGGATGGATTTGCCCTCGGAGCGCAGGCGCTCCAGCGTCTCGAACAGCTTGTCGGCTTCCTGCGGCGTCAGCACCGAGGTCGGCTCGTCGAGGATGATGAGCTGCGGCGTCTGCAACAGGCAGCGGATGATCTCGATGCGCTGGCGTTCGCCGACCGAGAGATCGCCGACCAGCGAGTCCGGATCGAGCGGCAGGCCATAGCTGAAGGAAAGCGCCCTCGCCTTGGCCGCGATCGAGCTGATCGGTGAGCCGTCATCCAGAGACAGAGCGATATTCTCGGCCGCGGTCAGCGCCTCGAACAGCGAAAAGTGCTGAAACACCATGCCGATGCCGAGCTTCTTCGCCATGCCCGGACTGGTGATCCGCACCGCTTCCCCGTTCCAGAATATCTCGCCGGAATTGGGCTCCAGCGAGCCGAACAGCATCTTGACCAGCGTCGACTTGCCGGCGCCGTTTTCGCCGAGCAGCGCGTGGATCTCGCCTTTGGCGATGTTGAGGTCGATATGATCGCACGCCGTCAACGTGCCGAATATCTTGGTCAGGCCACGAACCTCAAGCAGGTTCGCTCCATCATGATCTGCACTCACAGTGCCTCCCATCCGGTTCCCGGACATGTTCTGTGTTCCCGCCAGCATGGTATGCGCTGGCCGCTCTCGTGCGAAAGCAGCACCCACCTTGAAAGAGCTTCAAGAATTTCAGCGGAAACTCAAGGGGTAAAGATTGACCTGCTTCGCACAACAAACCGATCGCCCGGTTTTTCGGGTAAACAGTGCCTCGCGTCGCGGCAAAACGCTGAAAGCAAGGCAGCTCACGGGATCAGTATGGTCGTGCCCGTGGTCTTGCGCCCTTCGAGATCGGCTTGCGCCTTGCCCGCGTCCTTCAGCGCATAACGCTGGTTGATCTTGATCTCGACCGCACCGCTCAACACCACGTCGAACAATGCCGCGGCGGAGACTTCGAGGTCTTCACGCTTGGCGTTGTAGACGAACAAAGTCGGCCTGGTAGCGAACAGCGAGCTCTTCTGCGCCAGCAGCGACATCGAAAATGGCGGGATCGGTCCAGAGGACTGACCGAAAGAGACGAACATGCCGAGCGGCTTCAGACAGTCGAGCGAGGCCGGGAATGTGTCGTTGCCGACCGAATCGTAGACGACGTCACATTTCTTGCCGCCGGTGATGGCGGCGACCCCGGCGACGAAATCCTGCTCCTTGTAGTTGATGACATGGCCGAAGCCATGCGCCTTGGCGAGCTCGATCTTGTCGGTTGAGCTTGCCGTGCCGATCACGGTGGCGCCGAGATGTTTTGCCCATTGTCCCAGGATCAGCCCGACGCCGCCGGCGGCGGCATGAAACAGGATGGTGTCGCCTGCCTTCACCTTGAAGGTCCGGCGCAACAGATACTCCGCCGTCATGCCTTTAAGCATCATGCCGGCGGCCTGTTCGTCGCTGATGCCGTCCGGCACCTTGACGACGCGGTCGGCGGCGACGACGCGCTGTTCGGCATAGGCGCCGACATTGACGGCATAGGCGATGCGGTCGCCCGGCTTCAGCCAGTCGATGCCTGCGCCGACCTCGAGAACCACACCTGCCGCCTCGCCGCCCGGGATCAGCGGGAAGCCGCCGGGCGGCGGATAGAGGCCGATGCGGTGATAGACATCGATGAAATTGAGGCCGATCGCGGTGTGCCTGACCAGGATCTGCCCGGCGCCGGGTTGTCCCGGATCGGCGTCTTCATAGGTCAGGACTTCCGGACCGCCATGGGCGTGGATACGGACTGCTTTGGACATTGTGGGCTTTCCTGCGGTCAGGCTTTCTTAGTGTCCGGCTTGGCGCCGAGTTTGGGGAAGAACTGCATGATACCGCCGATGCAGGCGAGGTAAAGTCCGGTGATGGTGATGCCGACCTTGGTAAAGACGCTGACCTGTTCGCCCAAAACGCCGATTTGGTCGTAGAAGGCGGCAAGGGCCGCCTGCGCCAGCGCCAGCGCACCGAAAGCACACCAGAGCAGCGTCATGCCAAGATTAATTGGCCGCAGCCGCACCACCCGCACGGGGTGAATGAAGTTGATCGGCACGAAGGTGAGGATGCCGGCCGCCACGACGACGCCGAAGGACACCCACTGTCCGGGCTCGATGACGAACAGCGTGAACACGACCATGTTCCAAACGACCGGAAAGCCTTTGAAGAAGTTCTCCTTCGTCTTCATTCCGGTGTCGGCATAATAGATGGCGCTGGACACCACGATGATGGCCGCCGACAGGAACGACAGCCCTTCGCCCATGAAGCCGCGCTGGTAGAGTGCGAAGGCCGGGATCAGCACGTAGGTGACATAGTCGATGATGTTGTCGAGGAGTTCGCCCGACCAGGTCGGCAAAATCTCCTTGACCTCGAGCTTGCGGGCGATCGGCCCGTCTATGCCGTCGACGAACAGCGCCAGCCCCAGCCACCAGAACATCGCCGTCCAGCGTTGCTCGCTTGCCGCCACCAGCGACAGGAAGGCCAGGAACGAGCCAGACGCGGTCAACAGATGCACCGAGAATGCCCGCGCCTGCGGCCAGGTGACCTTTTTCTTCGGCCTGGGTATCCGGTCGGTGATCTTTTTGGCGGCATTCCTGGCGGTTGTGTTCTTGCTCACGGGCCCCGCCAATCCAGTTTGCAGATTTCGGCCGAGCGGCCGGCAAAGTTCCAGTTGCGGCCGAAAGCCCGCATCTTGCTTTTGTCGGACCTGGCCACGATGATCTCCGGCGCGATCCAGTATTCCGAGTTGCCGATCACGGTATCCTTCTCGCGATCCTTGCCGGGAATCGGTGTGACCGCCCCGTCGATGATCTTCGGTATCTGGAAAATACGGGTCTTGTCACGCGTCTCGTAGGTGATCGGCACCTGCTCGACGCCGAGGAACTTGCCGACAAGGATCGACAACAGCGAGGTTGTTCCGCCGGCCTTCCCGGTGAAGATCCTGGTCAGCGCTTTCACCGCATAGACGGAGGCGCGCTTATCGATGAACAGGCCTGCGGTCCAGTTGCCGCGGCTCATATAGCCGGGGATTTCCATGACCAGACCGAGATTGAGGCCGGACAGGTCGACCTCGCCGAAATGGCCTGCGTCGATGCGGAAGCCCGCCCAGGTCTGGCAATAACCCTCCGTCGGCGGATGGCTGCCAAGCGACAGCACGCAAGGACAAAAAACCGTGCAATTGCAGGAGAGTACGAGCTCTCCTTTCATTGCCCAGCCTTGCTCTGCCATGGAATTCTCCCCCGTCATTCCGAGACTACTAGCAGGGCGACTACCCAGACAAGCAGTATCGCACCGGCCACTCGGGTTGGAAGGCTGCCGGTGGTCTGTTTTTCGATCAAGGTGAACAGGCCGATCAGCGCCATCCAGAACACGTTCATCGCGCCGACGGCAAACATCACCAGCATCAGCGCCCAGCAGCAGCCGAGGCACCACAGGCCCTGCTTCAGCCCTAGCCGGAAGATGCCACCCGGCTCCGCGCTCCAGTTGGAAAACAGTGTCGAGAACGGGTTCCGGCATTTTGTCAGGCAGGCCTGCTTGAGGCTGCTGAACTGGTAGAGGCCGGCAACCAGCAGCGCGGCCGCCGCGGCAAGGCCGCTCACCGGATCGAGCAATCGAGCGGAGGACGCAAATGCGTGGACGAGCAACGTCAGCACCGCGAAGCCGATAGAGGCGACAAGCCATGTCGAGAGGTAGCCGGCAACCAGGACCAGCGGGTGGGCCACCGGCTCGCCCTTGATGCGGGCGGTGTCGGCGATTTCACAATAGGTACGGATCATCGGCGCCGCCGACGGCAGCATCGTCGCCACGGCCATCAAAAACCACATCACGATCAGCGCCAGAACCGGTGCGCCGCCGGCATCAAGTGGTGCGGGCGTCAGGCACATGCCGAAGAAGCGGTCGAGGACATCCGGCAGCGGCAGTTGCGGCAGATATCGCAGGACCACATCGCCTGGTACGCCGGGGAGCCGGCCTTCGGCGCCGCGGATCGCCATGGCGCCGAGAATGAACCAGGCGAGCAGAATGCCGCCGGCGATGGCGATGTTGACCGTCAGGCGGGGGCTGCGGGCCAGGCTTGCCGTGGCGCGGCCGGCGCGGTCGAGATGGCTGAATCGTCCTGCTGGCCGGTCATGACAACCGAATGAGCCTAATCGCCGCGTTGATCAAGCCGCATGGTCTGACCTATATCCATGGGTAGACACCTGCATCGCAAACTGGAAGTCCAATTTGGATCATCGCGAGACAGCACGGATACTGGTAGCCGGCAGCGGCCCTGCCGGACTGATCGCGGCGCTCGGTTTCGCCGAGGCGGGCTTTCCGGTAACCCTGGTCGGACCCGAAGCAGGCGGGCCCGATGGCCGGACCACGGCGCTGATGAACCCTGCTCTCAAGGTTCTCGATCGGCTGGGCGTGCTGGCCGAACTTGCGCCGAAGGCCGCGCCGCTGAAGGTCATGCGCATCGTCGATGCGACCAGCCGGCTGATCCGCAGCCCGGTGGTGACTTTTCGCGCCATAGAGATCGGCGAGGAGCAGTTCGGGCTCAACCTGCCCAATAGTGCGCTGAACCCGACGCTGGCCAAGTCCGTCGCGGCGCATCCCGGCATCGAATGGCTGACGTCGATGGTCGAGAGTTGGCGTCTGGACGCCGATCAGGCGCATGCCGTCTTGACTGATGGTCGCGAAGTCTCGGCCGCGCTTGCGGTCGCTGCCGATGGGCGCCTGTCGCCGGCGCGCGAGGCGGCAGGCATAGTGGCCTCGGTGCGATCCTACCGCCAAGCGGCGCTGGTGCTGAATTTTGGCCATCGCAGCGAACACGGCTTCACCTCGACCGAGTTCCACACAGAGACCGGGCCGTTCACCCAGGTGCCGTTGCCCGGCAACCGCTCCAGCCTCGTCTGGGTGGTGAAACCGGAGACGGCGAAGGACCTCGCCGCACTTGATGACGCGACGCTTTCCGAGCGTGTTGAGCAGCAGATGCAGTCGATGCTGGGCCGGGTGTCGGTCGAGCCCGGCCGACAAATTTACCCGCTTTCTGCGGCATCACCGGGGCGCTTCGCGCAAAACCGGGTGGCGCTGGTCGGCGAGGCTGCACATGTATTCCCGCCGATCGGAGCCCAAGGTCTCAACCTCGGCATCAGGGACATCGAGGATCTGATTGGAATCGCTGGTGAAAATCGCGGCGACCCCGGCGCCGCGAAGGCCCTGGCCGCCTATGATTCCAGGCGCCGTCCCGACATTCTGGCGCGTTCCGGCGCGGTCAATCTGCTCAACATGTCGCTGCTTTCGGACATGTTGCCGGCGCAGATGGCACGCAGCGCCGGCCTCAATGTGCTTGGCAGTTTCGCGCCGCTGCGCGCCTTTTTCATGCGCGAAGGCTTGAGGCCGGGCAGCGGCTTTGCGGCGCTTACCGGCGGTTCAGGGAAACAGGTCCGGCGGTAAGATGCCGTGGCGGATCATGTAGAGCAGCCCGGTCACTGTCAGCACCGAGAGACAGGTGGTGATCATGACGCTGGCCGAGGCGCGTTGCACCCAGACGCCATATTGCTGGGCGATGACGAAGACGTTGGTTGCGGTCGGTAATGCCGCCAAAAGCACGGCTGAAAAAACCCAGATTTCGGAAAAGTTCCCGATCCAGCTCAGCACGACGTAGCAGAGCAATGGATGCAGGATCAGCTTCAGCGCCGCGATCGACGCCAGTTCATGCGGCACGCGGTTGAGCGGCCGGAGCGCAAGCGTCACGCCCATGGCAAACAGGGCACAAGGGGCGGCCGCCCGAGACAGATATTCGAGCAGGCGATCGACCGGCTGCGGTGGGTGAAAGCGGAGATAGGCGGCGCCGACGCCAAGCGCGGTCGCGATGATGAACGGGTGCAGGACGATTTTCCTGACTACGCCGAGGATGAGCCGCCACGGCGATGTCTTGTCGTCGCCCGACAGCGCCATCATCATGGGCGCGATGGCGAAATGCATGATATTTTCGAAGCAGAAGATCAGCGCGACGGGAACCGCCGCCTGTTCGCCGAAGGCGAGCAGCGCCAGTCCCGGCCCCATATAGCCGATATTGCCATAGGCCGCGGCCAGCGCCTTGATCGTCGATTGGGCGATCTCGCCGCGAGACGCCGTCACCGACCATACGAACATGATCGAGAAGGTCGTGTAGGTGGAAAACACCGAGCCGAAGATGAAGCGCCATTCCGTCAACTGCTCGAACGGCGTCCGGGCAAGCAGTTGGAAGAACAGGGCTGGAAGCGCGACATAGACGATGAAGGTGTTCATCCAACCAAGCGCCTCCAGCGGCTGCCAGGTGATGCGTGCGACC
The DNA here is from genome assembly GCF_057766425.1 of Mesorhizobium sp. P160187. Lineage (NCBI taxonomy): Bacteria > Pseudomonadati > Pseudomonadota > Alphaproteobacteria > Hyphomicrobiales > Phyllobacteriaceae > Mesorhizobium > Mesorhizobium sp. P160187. Next base: position 436,508 of record NZ_JBYMDX010000004.1, on the reverse strand, counting down.
AGAAAGCCGATGAAAATCAGCCCGAAAAACGGAAGAACAAGACCGACGACGTCAGACATTTTTGCCTTCGCCCGAAACCCCTGAGCCCGGCTAACCCGTAGCTTCTCCGGGCGTCAAGCGCTTCGGCATTGAATTGATACACGGCCTGCGTCAATTGAACCTGAAACCAGCCCTAAAGTCGGGCTCGATTTTTGATCGCAGCGCGTGTAAATTCAAAGCCTTAGAGGGTCTGCCGCGCATTCCGAGGGACGCCGGGCGCTTTTAAGGCTTAGTGGTGAGTACGATGAAAACAGCCAAATTCTCGATCGGACAAGTGGTTCGCCACCGGCTGTTTCCATTCCGCGGCATCATTTTCGATGTCGATCCGCAATTTGCCAACACCGATGAATGGTACGAGGCGATCCCGGCCGACGTGCGGCCGCGCAAGGACCAGCCGTTCTACCATCTGCTCGCTGAAAACTCGGAAACCGAATACATTGCCTATGTCTCCGAGCAGAACCTGCTCGAGGACCAGTCAGGTGAGCCGGTCCGGCATCCACAGATCGGCGAGATGTTCGACAAGCGGCCGGATGGACGCTACGAGCCGAAACGCCAGTCGAGACACTGACATCACCTTGCATCGACGTGACGACAACAAAAAAGCGGGGCATGACCCCGCTTTTTTGTCGCTCCGGTATCTGTCCCGGCGATTAGTTGGCGGCTTTGGCCTTGGCCTGCTCGTCCTTGAGCTTCTTGGCGAAGTCCTGGTTGTTCTTGACGACGAAATCCTGAAGTTTTTTCTGCCGATCCTCGATGTCCGACTGCTGCAGCGGCGCGCCGTCAAAGGCGCCGCTGAAGCCGGTCAAGGCAACCTTGATTGGATTTGGCTGACTCTGGAAGTTGATCGAGGTCAGCGTGATCGCCTGTCCCTTCTTGAAGGAAGCGACGAGCGCGTCGGTCAGCGGCACTTCGGCAACGCAACGGTCGGCGAAGCAAATGACATAATCCAGCTTCGTCGCCTTGCCGGCGTCTATTTGCAGGGCGATGCCGGGGGGCACCAGGCGACCTGGGGGAACCGTGACCTGGAAGACCTTGCGGTTTACCTTGCCCTTCAACTCGATCAGGCTGACGCCGGTGACGAACTGGCCGTTGCCGGCAGTGATGATGTTCTGGACATTGCAGATGTCGACATCTTCCTGCTTGGTGCAGGCCTTGAACCAACCCTGCGGAATCTGTTGCTGTGCCGAAGCGGTGGGAAGTCCGGCGCCCAGAAAGCCGACCACGCCCGCGGCCAGGACCGAAAGGCGGTATGCGTTGCTGTTCAGGCTCGTCATGTCGTGCATTTCCTCTCAAATGATCCCGGGACCGGCTTCTTCGCGCCGTGTGGTCCTGCTACCTGTTGCCGAATTGAGGCAACAGAATGACTTCGGAGCGCGTGTTACACTGCATGAGCAGCCGAATCCAGCCCGCCGCCTGCAATTCTTGGCCTCGCAATTTGGGTCGTGCGATTTGGATTAATGTATCTGGCCGGAGCGCCGCGGCGCCATGTTAGGGTGCACTCCGAATCATCAAGCCGCCCAGTAAGGAGACGGTCATGGGCCGCATTCTTGTTTGGCTGATCGCCGCAATCTCGTTCTTCGCCTTTGCACCCGGCGTGGCGATGTCGGAACCGAAACATGCCATCGCCATGCAGGGCGAGCCGGCGCTGCCAGCCGACTACCAGCATTTCGACTACGTCAATCCCGATGCGCCCAAGGGCGGCAACATCACTTACTGCGTCGTCGGCAGCTTCGACAATCTGAACCCGTTCATCCTGAAGAGCCTGCGCACCACGGCGCGCGGCATGCAGGACCTCATTTTCGGCAATCTCGTCTTCGAGCCGTTGATGATGCGCAACTACGACGAGGCCTTCACCCTCTATGGCCTGCTCGCAGACACAGCCGATATGGACCTGGAGCGCAAATCGATCGAATTCCACCTTAATCCAAATGCGAAGTGGTCGGACGGTGAGCCGGTGACGCCGGATGACGTGCTGTTCACCTACGATGTCTTCACCGACAAGGGCCGCCCGCCCTACAGGGATCGCATGAGCCTGATCGCCAAGCTCGAAAAGACCGGCGATCACAGCGTGCGCTTCACCTTCAACGACAAGGCCAATCGCGAGACCCCCTTGATCATCGCGCTGACGCCGATCATCCCAAAGCACGCCTTCAACAAGGATACCTTCGACAAGACGACGCTGAAGCCGGTGATCGGCAGCGGTCCCTACACCATCGACAAGGTGCAGCCGGGACAGCGCATCGTCTTCAAGCGCAATCCGAATTACTGGGGCAAGGACATCCCTTCCAAGCGCGGCTTCGACAACTACGACCAGATCACCATCGAGTACTTCCTCAACGCCAATGCCAAGACGGAAGCGTTCAAGAAAGGCATCTGCGCCATTTACGATGAGGGCGATCCGGTCAAGCGCGAGCGCGATATCGATTTTCCCGCCTTTCATCGCGGCCAGGTGATCGCCGAGACCTTCGACACCGGCATACCGCCCGTGGTGACCGGGTTCCTGTTCAACACGCGGCTGGAGAAGTTTTCCAATCCGGAGGTGCGGCGCGCGCTCGGCATGCTCTACGACTTCGAATGGGCCAACAAGAACCTGTTCGGCGGTAAGTACACGCGCACGATGAGCTACTGGCAGAATTCCGAACTTTCCGCGCTCGGCCATCCCGCCAGCGACAGGGAAAAGGCGCTGCTGGCGCCCTACCCCGGCCGCGTGCCGGCCGATGTCATGGACGGCAGCTGGCGCCCGCCGGTGAATGACGGCACCGGCCAGGACCGTAAGGTGCTGAAGGTGGCGTTCGACCTGCTGAAGAGCCAGGGCTACACCGTCAAGGACGGGGTCCTGCTGGACCCAAAGGGAAACCCGTTCGGTTTCGAGATCCTGACGGCCTCGCAGGACGAGGAACGCTTTGCCGCCATCTATCAGCGCTCGCTGGAAAAGATCGGCATCGCGGTGACCATCCGCAGCCTCGAGGCCGACCAGATCCAGTCGCGCAAGCAGCGTTTCGACTTTGAGGTTCTTGTCGGGTCGAGCGGGTTCAGCAACTCGCTGTCTCCCGGTATGGAGCAGAACCTTCGCTGGGGTTCTTCAGAGGCCAAAAGAGAAGGTTCATTCAATCTGGCCGGCGTCGCCGATCCGGCGGTCGACGCGGCGATCGACGCGATGCTGAGAGCACGGACCAAGGAAGACTATGTCGCCGCCGTGCGCGTGCTCGACCGATTGCTGATCTCCGGCAATTACATGGTGCCGATGCAGTACAACGCGCAGCAATGGCTCGCTTACTGGAATTACCTGGACCATCCCAAAAAGACGCCCATATTCGGTTATCAATGGCCGACCTGGTGGCGCAAGCCGAACTGAGCGTGGCCGAGATCGGTCTCGCTGAAACGTTCGGCTGCAGGAGATCAAGATGAGCGATGACAATTCCATTACCGTCGACGTGGTTTCCGACGTCGTCTGCCCCTGGTGCTTCGTCGGCCAGAAGCGGCTGGATAAAGCGATTGCCGCTGCCGGCGACGTTGAGGTTCATGTGCGCTGGCGGCCGTTCCAGCTCGACCCGACCATCCCGCCCGAGGGCAAGGACCGGCGCGAATACATGCTGGCCAAATTCGGCAGCGACGAGCGCATCCGTCAGATGCATGCCCGCATAGAGCCGCTCGGCGAAGCCGAAGGCATCGATTTCGCTTTCGACGCCATCAAGGTGGCCGCCAACACGCTGGACGCGCATCGTGTCATCCGCTGGGCCGGTGCCGCCGGTGAAGCCGTGCAGAACCGGCTCGTGCGCCGGCTGTTCCAGCTGTATTTCGAGGAAGGCGGCAATATTGGCGACCACGCCGTGCTGGTCGATGCCGCCCGCGAGGCAGGCATGGACGCTGCCGTGGTCGAAACGCTGTTGCCGACCGATGCCGACGTCGAGGAGGTGCGCACAGAAATCGCCACGGCATCGCGGATGGGGATCACCGGCGTGCCGTGTTTCCTGCTCGAAGGCAAATACGCCGTCATGGGCGCGCAGGACCCCGACACGCTGACGGATGCCATCCGCCAGGTCGCGGCTGCAAAGGCCAAGGGCGAGCTGGAAAAGGCCGGCTGACCGAAGTTATTTCACCGTCACCTTGGCTTTGCTGAGGAAGAAGCCATGCCCGTTGCTGCCCGTGCAGGTCAGTCCCTTGGTTGACGACTGGCAGGTAAACGGCCCTTTGCTCCAGCTGTTGCCATAGGCCAGCTTCGCGACATCGCTGCAGCAGCCCTGCTCTCCCGGATTCTTGATCAAGGTCGCCGGGCCGTTCGGCCCAAGGATCACGGTGACGTAGCTGGGCTCGACGCGCGAACAGCTCAGTTCCGGACCGCCATCCTGTGGTTCGTAGGTGCTGGTGCCGCCCTTCGGCGTGTAGATGCAGCCGATGTTGCCGGACGGAGCATTGAACTCGATTTGCCCTTCGGCGCTTGCCGGAATGGTCTGGCTGACGGCATGCGCAAGAGGCAGCCAGGCAAAGAGCGTCACCATTGCGGGAACGGCTGCGCGTGCAAGCATTGGGGAGCTTCCTTGTTGGGGACCGGACATGCATCGGTGCCGACAGTGCCCGGCAAGGTTCATTCCAGTGCGCTTGATTGTCAAACGGTGTTGAGCTGCAGCTAAAAAGCGTGGGCCAACTCATGAGCAGTCGCCGTGCAGGAGCGACGATCTTGCGTGCCCAACCATGATGGCCGGTGAAATGATTCGGGCGGCCTGGGGCGATCACGGACGGCAATTTTTCGGGCGATCCGGTTAGCGCGCGGTGGGAAAACCGGCCGACGGGCAGGCCTTTTGGTCACAAAGCCGTGTATGAGCCTTCCCTCAGGGAATATATTCGCACATCTGAGCGTTCTCGCAACACATTGAAACAAAGGACAAATTCGGCCCAAAGACGGCGGTCTCGCAGCACCAACTGTTGCCTCATGGCAACGGCGGGTGGGCTGCTTCACATTCGCCGGGATAAAATTCATAGAAAATGATCAATTGGTGTTACTATCCGTAACAAAACTAAAAAGGTTTGGGCGGGATTGTGATTCGGGTCGACAGACCGCGACGTTCAATATCGGCACTTTGGAACCGCGACGCCCCCGCCGGGCCGTCGCCCCTGACGCCAGTATCGTCGATGCGGACCTTCTGGGGACTGATGCGGGCCTACTGGTTCTCGGACCGGTGGAGAGAGGCCTGGGCTCTCACCGTCGTCCTCGCACTCATCATAGCCCTGTCGAGCAAGGCCGACGTCTGGTTTACCGTGTTGGCGGGCGAACTGGCAGCCTCAATCGCTTTTTTCCACGACGCCGCGAATACCACGCCCCTTGAATCAGTGCTTACCAATGCCGGCCTGCTTGTGCTGCTGGTCGTGTTCAAGGACATGGGAATCATAGGCGCCTGCAAATTTGTATCGGCGACATTGCATCGCAAATGGCGCGCCTGGTTGAACGCGCGTTTCAATGCGGCGCTGCTTGATACCAACCATACTCACTACCACGCTCAGAATGGCTCGCCAGATGCGCCAGCGCCCGACAACATCGATCAGCGCGTGCAGGAATCCATCAAAGACATGGCGGGCGGCGCCATCGGGCTTGCCCAAGGTGTCTTCGGCGTCTTCACCTCACTTTATTTTGTCGGCGGCGCTTTGCTGGCGAATTCCGTGGAGGTAAAAGGCCTGGATGCCCTCGGCAGCTATGGCAGCGCCGTCCTCGCTCTGCTGGCGGTTGCCATCTATGTGCCCGTCAATACCTGGATCGCGATCAAACTCGGCGGAATGCTGGAGTGGCTCAATGTCAGGATGCAGAAGGCCGAAGGCACCTATCGCAGCGAGCTGATCACCTTGTTGCGCCGCAGTTTCCATGTGTCGGCGTCGCAAGGCGAAGACGTGCAAAAGACGATACATGGACGGCTCTATCTCGATATCGATACCACCTGGTCGAAGCTCAACATCGTCAACACCCTCTATGCGGGATTCGAATCGGTCTATAATTTCGTCGGGGCCAAAGTTGTCGCCTACGGACCTGGTCTGGTGCCGTTCATCCACAACGGCGTCGACCTCAAGGGCTACATAACCGGTTCCGAGCAGGTCAACGCGCTGATCAGCAAATGTTCCTGGTTCATCCATGTCATGCCGAGTCTCGCCACCTTGCGGGCCAACAGCCAGCGCGTCATTGAATTGGCGCACGCCATTGAAAACGTCCAACAGCCGCAGGAATTCTACAGCCAGACCGGCCGTTCCGATTTCCACTATGCCAGCCAGAACCCGGTCTTCGGCCTGACCATCCAGAAGCTTGAACTGGCGCATCAGGGTGAAGACGCCACGCCGTTCCTGAGCGCAGCCAATCTGCGCTTTCGGCGCGGCGAGTGGGCATTCCTCAAGGGCGAATCCGGCTGCGGCAAGACTTCGCTGATCAAGGCGATCAACGGCTTGTGGCCTTATGGCCGCGGCACCATCGTCTTCCCTGACGGTGTGAGGAGCTTCTATGCCGCACAGGAGGTCAAGCTGCAGCTGGTGTCGCTGAAGCAGCTGGTGTGCCTGCCCGGCTCCGAGGACGACTATGGCGATGCGCAGGTCGCGGCAGCCCTGCACAAGGCCGGCCTTGGCGATTTCATCGAACACATGGCCGATGAAAGCCGCGAGGGAAAGATCTGGGACCAGCTGCTGTCCGGCGGCCAGAAGCAGAAGCTGGTTGTGGCCCGCATCGTGCTGCAGCAACCGGGACTGTTGTTCCTCGACGAAGCGACCGGCGCGCTCGATCCGGATGGCAAGATCGCCTTCCACCAGGCCATCAAGGACAACTGTCCCGATGTCACGGTGATCAGCATCATGCATGAGGCGGTGCCGCCACGTTCGGCCTCGGGCGAGGAATTCTACCATAGCGTGGTCGCGATCGCCGACGGCGTCGCCACCAAGAGGCCGCTTGTTCCGAACCTTCCGCGCGAGCTCACCACCATCCTTACGCAGCCGCGGCCGGTCGAGGACAAATGGATGCGTTTTTCACGCCGGCTGAAGCAGAAATAGCAGCCACGCCGAAGCGCGTTCCGCCACTGGCGGCGGGGCACTCGCTCCCTCCCCCTTCAATAATCATCACAGTCTCGCGATTGGGCCGGCTCCCGGCTGTTTTCCGCCACCCCCGCGATTGACTCGCCAAGATGCGCTCCTATGTTGCGCCCGCTCGCTGAATTCCAACTCGAACCCGCGAGCAGAAAGGTCACCGCGCCATGCCTGGCGACAGTAGTCGAACGCAACCGCCGTCCGCCTCGATGTGACCTCTAACGGCTCACGTCCCGCCGGACGGCAAGGAGTGAGCCATGAACGAATTTACCCCCGTCGTAGCGGGCGACGATGCCGTCGCTATCGCGCGTATCCTTGCCAATGATCACGTCGCCGATGTCGTCGAGGCCCTGAACCGGGAAGCTCGCGATACCGCGATAGAACTGCTTTGCGAAATGCCGTTCGAGCGGCTGGTCGAGATCTTCGACCAGCCTGAACTCGACGGCGCCTCCGATCTGGCCGAGGCGCTGCCGCGCGCCAAGGCGTGCAAGCTGCTGACCGCCATGTCGGTCGACCGCGCCGCCGATATTCTGCGAGAGCTGGATGAGCCGACGCGCTCCGAGCTGCTCGGCGGGTTGGTCCCGCCGCTGCGGGCAACGCTGCTTTCCATTCTCGGCTATCCCGAAGGCAGCGCCGCCTCAATCATGACGACCGAATTCGTCAGCGTGCCGTCGGACTGGTCCGTCGGGCGCACGCTCGACTACATCCGCAAGGTGGAGCGGACGCGGGAGACCGTCTACGCCATCTACATCGTCGATCCAGACACGCATGTGCTGGTGCGCTCGACCGGCCTGCGCCGGCTGATCACCGGCGAGCCGGACGATCCGATCCTGTCGGTGGCGCCGGATCGCGCCCCGGTGACGGTGACGCCGCTGACCGATCGCGAGACACTGGCGCAGACGATCTCCAAATATGACCTGCTCGCGGTTCCCGTCGTCGACCACGGCAAGATCCTCGGCATCGTCACCATCGACGACATCATCGACACCATGATCGAGGAGACGACCGAGGACGCGCATCGTTTCGGCGGCATGGAGGCGCTCGACGAGCCCTACATGAAGATGAGCTTTCTCGCGATGATCAAGAAGCGCGGCGGCTGGCTGTGCGCGCTGTTCATCTCGGAGATGCTGACCGCCAATGCCATGCAAAGCTATGAAGGCGAACTGCAAAAAGCGATCGTGCTCACTCTGTTCATCCCGCTGATCATGAGCTCGGGCGGCAATTCCGGTTCGCAGGCGACCTCGCTCGTCATTCGCGCGCTGGCGCTGCGCGAGATCGGCCTTCGCGACTGGTGGCGGGTGGCGTTGCGCGAATTGCCCACCGGCTTCGTGCTCGGCGCCATGCTTGGCGTGGTCGGCATCTGCCGCATCGCGCTCTGGCAATATATGGGCTTCTACGATTATGGGCCGCATTGGCCGCTGATCGCGGCGACCGTGGGGGCAGCACTCGTCGGCATCGTCACCTTCGGCTCGCTGTCGGGGTCGATGCTGCCGTTCGCGCTGAAACGGATCGGCTTCGATCCGGCGAGCGCCTCGGCGCCGTTCGTCGCCACGCTGGTCGATGTCACCGGCCTGGTGATCTATTTCTCGGTGGCGCTGGTCATCCTGCGCGGCACTTTGTTGTAATAAGCTTCAGGCCTCCCATCGCGGTGGCAACAGCGGCTGCCATGGGGGGTTCTTCAAGATCGAGCGCGCGGGCGTCAATCGACCCGCACGCCGTTCTTCACGCGGTAGGTGGGCTTGTACATGGTGACCAGTTCCTCCGCTGCCGTCGGGTGGACGGCCATGGTGCGGTCGAAATCATCCTTGGTGACGCCGGCCTTCAGCGGAATGCCGAGCAACTGCGCCATCTCGCCGGCGTCCGGCCCGAGGATGTGCGCGCCGAGCACTTTTCGCGTGGCGCCATCGACCACCAGCTTCGTCAGCATCTTTTCGTCGCGGCCCGACAGCGTGTGCCGCATCGGCCGGAATGTGGCGCGGTAGATTTCGATATCGGAGTAGCGCTTGACGGCATCGTCCTCGGACAGCCCGACGGTGCCGATCTCCGGCTGTGAGAAGACGGCGGTCGGAATGGTGTCGTGGTCGGGCGCGGTCGGATTGCCCTTGAATGCGGTCTCGATGAAGCACATGGCTTCGTGGATCGCCACAGGCGTCAACTGCACGCGGTTGGTGACGTCGCCGATCGCCCAGATGTTGTCGATGTTGGTGCGGGAATACTGGTCGACAACGATGGCGCCGGTTATGCCGAGCTCGATACCGACGCCTTCCAGGCCCATATTCTCGGTGTTTGGGAGGCGGCCGATGGCGAGCATGACCTGGTCGATCGTCAGCACCTTGCCGCCGGTGACCAACGCATCCAGCCTGCCGTCCGGCCGTTTGCGGACCCATTCCGACACGGCGTGGCAGAGGATCTTGATCCCCTTCTTTTCCATGGTTTCGTGCAGCATGTGCCGCAGGTCCATGTCGAAGCGCGACAGTATCTCCTTGCCGCGATAGACCAGCGTGGTGTCGACGCCCAAGCCATGGAAGATATTGGCGAATTCGACGGCGATGTAGCCTCCGCCCTCGATCATGATCGCCTTCGGCAGTTGCTTGAGGTCGAAAACCTCATTGGAAAAGATGCAATGCTCGTGACCGGGCAGCGCCGGGTGCGGCGCCGGCCGGCCGCCGGTGGCGATCAGGATCTGGTCGGCGGTGACGGTGCGGTCATCGCCCAGGAGATGCACGACATGCGGGTCGACCAGCATGGCGCGCGAGTGGAACGTCTCGCCGCCGGCGCCTTTCACGTTCTTTTCGTAGATCGCTTCCAGACGGGCAATCTCGCGGTCCTTGTTGGCGACCAGCGTCGGCCAGTCGAAGCTCGCCTCCGGCACCGTCCAGCCATAGCCGGCGGCGTCGGCAAAATGCTCGGGAAATTGCGAGGCATAGACATAGAGTTTTTTCGGCACGCAGCCACGGATGACGCAGGTGCCGCCATAGCGGTATTCCTCGGCGATGCCGACACGCTTGCCGAGCGCTGCCGCCACGCGCGCCGCCCTCACCCCGCCGGAGCCGCCGCCGATGACGAAGAGATCGTAGTCGTAACCGGCCATGCTGCTGTTCCTTGCCCCAAGAAATGTTTGAGACAGGTAGGCTGCATGAAGCCAAAAGAAAAGCCCGGTTTCCACCGGGCTTTCTGGTCCAGCGGCAAGGATGCCGGTGGCGAAATCAGACGTCTTAGTTCTTCGGCGCTTCCGGCTGGTCACCGTCTGCGGGCGCATCGCCGTCGGCAGGTGCAGCGCCATCGGCGGGGGCAGTTGCGTTATCCGGCGCAGGCGCGGCCGGAGCAGCGGCCTTCGCGGCGGCTGCCAGCGTTTCGCCGACCTGCTGGGCGAGATCGCGCGCCAGGCCGTTCTGCCAGATGTCGGCGGCCTTGACCAGTTCGCGCGTCACGTTGGGGCCGTTGTCGAGCAGCTTCTTGCCGGCATCGGAATTGTAGAAGGCGGCGATGTCGGTGAGATCCTTCTCGGAGAACACCTTGGCATAGGCGAGCGCTGCTTCCTTCTCCAGATCGGCACGGCGCGAGGCCAGCGCCAGTGCCTTTTCGCCGACGGTCTTGCCGATCAGCTCCTGCATATCAGGGTTCTTCTGGATAAGCTGCTGCTCGAGCGAGGCCGCCGCTTGCGGCAGGATGTTGTCGAACGAGTCGGTCGCGTGGATTGCCGTGATCGCCGCCCGTGCTGCCTTCAGATGCGATTCCGTGATCTCCTGCGAGAACGCCGGGGAGGAGAAGGCGAAAACGGCCGAAGCCGCCAGAACGGCGCAAAGATTGCGAACCCGGTTATGCAACATCATGATCGGTAGAACTCCCTGGTTTTCGGGCGGCATGGACGGTTTGGATGCCGTCGCCGCCGGCGATGATGGCCGCTGACGCCAGCCCGATGAAAAGACCATGCTCGACCACACCAGGAATGGCATGGAGAGCATTCGAAAGCGCTCTTGTATCCGGAATGCGGCCAAAAGATGCATCGAGGATAAAATGGCCGCCGTCTGTAACAAAAGGCTGGCCCCCCGTCATCCTCAATGTAACCGGGCCGGAAAGGCCGAGACTTTTGGCCGCTGCCGCGACCGCGATTTCAGTGGCGCGCAGGCCAAATTGGTTGACTTCGATCGGCAACGGAAACTGGCCAAGGGTGTCGACGATCTTCGAGCGATCGGCAATGACGATCATGCGCTGAGATGCCGCCGCGACGATCTTTTCGCGCAGCAGCGCGCCGCCGCCGCCTTTGATCAGCGTCAGCGCCGCGTCGATCTCGTCGGCGCCGTCGACGGTGAGGTCGAGCTCGGGCGTTTCCTCAAGCGTCGACAGCGGCACGCCGAGTTCGCGGCAAAGGGCTGCAGTGCGCTCCGACGTCGGCACGCCGATGACGGACAAGCCGGTGGCGATCTTTTCGGCCAGCAGCCGCACGAATTCGTCGGCCGTCGTCCCGGTGCCGATGCCGATGCGCATGCCGTCACTGACATGGGCAAGGGCAGCCCGCCCGGCCTCGACCTTCAACTGCCTCGCATCCATGCTCGCCCCGGGGATTTGGCTTGGTTCTGATTTTTCTGGATGCGCGCTCCTAGCACTTTTGCCCGCAGGGTCAAAGACTTTGGCTCCCACCGGCTTGCCTGAAAGAAGCGCAGCCGCTATCGCCTGCCTGCAATGCATCAGCCACAGGATAGGCCATGACCCAACCGATCATCGTGTTCGACCTCGACGGGACGCTGATCGACACGGCGCCGGATCTGCTCGACAGCCTCAATCACAGCCTTGCCGCCAGCGAGCTTGCCGCTGTCGACGAGGCCGGCTTCCGGCGTTTTGTCGGCCAGGGCGGACGGGTGATGATCGAGCGCGCGCATACCGCGCAGCAGAAGTCGCTGGCGGTGGAGGAGCACGACCGGCTGCTCAAGCTGTTCCTCGACCACTACACGCTCAACATCCCCGGCAAGTCGCGCCCTTACCCCGGCGTGGTCGAGGCGATCGCCCGCTTCGAGAAGGCCGGCTACCTGCTTGCCATCTGCACCAACAAATATGAGGCGAATTCGAAAGCGCTGATCGGGGCGCTCGGCCTGACAAAGCATTTCGCCGCGATCGCCGGCCAGGACACGTTCGCCTTCCGCAAGCCCGACCCGCGCCATCTCACCGAAACCATCAGGCTCGCCGGCGGTGACCCGCACCATGCGCTGATGGTCGGCGATTCGCAGACCGACATCGACACGGCCAAGGCCGCCGGCATTCCGGTGGTCGCCGTCGATTTCGGCTACACCGACCGCCATGTCAGAGAATTCGAGCCGTCGGCGGTGATTTCGCATTTCGACGCGCTGACGCTCGACCTGGCGGAACGGCTGATTGCAGCTGCGGCCGGCTGAGCGAAACGGGCGATTGCGCGGCAGCGTCCGCCCTTGCCTATTTCAGGCGTAGAAGGCAGGCGCATCGCCTTGACTTCAACCGCATGCCTCTCTTATATCGCGGCTCGCTTGGCCTTCGGGCAACGAGCGGGCGATTAGCTCAGCGGGAGAGCACACCCTTCACACGGGTGGGGTCGCAGGTTCAATCCCTGCATCGCCCACCATTTTCCTCTTTATAATCCAGATACATAGCGAGTTTTTGGATCGAGCGAGTAAATCGCTGGAACCGCATAGGCACCGCGCCATTGGTTTTGGCAGCAGATTGTGATAATATTCCTACCAGTGTCCACCGTCGGAATATCCGCCATGTCTGCCTCAGGTACAGAGCTACAAATTCGATTCGCGATTGCCTACGCCCGCAATGGCGGTAATGCGAAAGCTGCAGCGATCGAAGCCGGATATTCCGAAAAGTCGGCCGACGATCTGGGGCGCCGCGCGCTAGAGTCGCCAACCGTGCACGAAATGATCCTCCAGGAAGTCACTCGCCAGCGAGCGCGAGCGGGCGTTGTCGGCCTTCACGCCTTGATCACGGTGGCGGAAAGCGATAGGTCGCCAGCGCCTGCCAAGGTTGCAGCTGGTCGCGCACTTCTTGAGTTCGCCGGCTTGGCCGGTTCGTCCAGGGATCTTGACGACGAGCAGCGGCGCGATGGCGGCCCCGCGCCGGATTACAAAGCCATCCTTGACGGCTTTGCTCAGGCAGCAGCTGCAGCGATGGCGGCGCCGAAGTCGCTTCAATGAAAAAGCAAAGCGCCCGAGGCTCTGGCGAACCGCACAAGATTCCCGATATCTGCGCCGCGCTCGAGAGGCTGTCAGGGTTGCCCTGTCCACCTCACGACGCGCCCGACCAACGCGAACTGTGGGCGCAGTATGAAGTGACTTCGAACTTTCTTCTGGCAGCGCGGTATTCGAATGACCCGGTCAAGGCGCGGTGCCAGGCCGCCGAGTACACCTTGCGCAATGCCGTCTACCCATTGGAAATGCTTAGGCCGCACATAGAGCGCGGCCTAGGCAGGAAGTTGCTGGACGATGAAATCGTCGTGGGCGAGCTGTTGAGTTAGGCGCCTATCGGCGAAAGGAAGTCGCCGTCGACTTCCTGACCCGCAAAAGCCAGGTGAAAAAGCGCGATTGCGAACGCTTCGGCCTTGCCGGCGGGCCGAAAGCCGCGCCGTTCGGCTTCTGCAATCATCAGGTCAGACGACGCATTGCCGTTGCCTGTGAACCGCTTTTTCAGATTCGGCTCTGCAACTGCGGTGCAAGGTAATCCCTTCTCGTCGGCCCATTGCTTCAGCACTGCCGTTAGATCGGATCTTGCGGCCCGTCGCGCACCTGAGGTCTTAGAACGCTTCGGCAGCGTATACATGACCCTGGCGGCACCTAGTGCGCATTGGATTTCATCGAGCGCCTTAAGCAGATTGGCGATGATCGTTTCGCCGCGTTTTAGCCTCGGCCAAATCTGGTTGGACACTACATAGCTGCGGCCGCCGGCCGCTATGCCGCAGACTTCGCCAAGATTGATAGCAATCGTTTTCGATGTTTCGTTCGTAGTCATGTCCGTTTGCCTATTCAGTTTGAGCGACCTCTTATCGGGCCGAGATCATGATTGATCTAAAACCGCGCCAAAGCAAGTGTTAGTTTCGGCAAGTCATTGTTTTTGTGTATTGTTTTGTATCGATCTTGCTGCGATACTTCTCATCCTACAATGCAACAGCCGCCATGTGGGGTATCCACCCCCCGCCCCTGGTCGGATGTACTTTTGAGCAACCTTGCGTACCCGCTTTACTATGTTTTCATTTTGCGCAAAACTGGTTTGCAAGAGAACGTCAGACCGGACGGCCGGATCCATGTGGGGGGAGCAATATGCCTTGGATCGCTGCCGCGATCGTCACGGTCGCGGTGCTCTACTTCGGTATCAACTATTCTGGCTTCAGGAGGCTGCTCGCGTGGCTGGTCGCCGCCATGATCATGGTCGCGGCCGTGGGCGCCCTCTACTTCTACCACAGCAATGAACGAGCCGAAGCCCGGAACGCCTACGCCAAGACGCTTATAAAGCCGGATGAGATAGATCTGATCGACCTGCGTATGTCCCCTGACACGTTCCACTCGATCTCGGGGAAAATTCGAAACCGCAGCGCCTACCGTCTTAAGTCTGTTCGGATGAAAATCACGGCGCAAGACTGCGTGGAACTGAACGACAAATGTGATGTGGTCGGCGAAGCTGAGTATTGGGCATACGACTTGAACGTCCCGCCCCAGCAGTTGAGGGAGTTCAGCGGCTACGTGAGCCTGCAGGGCATGCCTGCTCCGACGTACATGCGATGGCAATACACAATCACGGAAATCGAAGCCGATCCGTGATTCCGGCCGGTCGCAATATCGACCGATAAGCTCGTCGAACGATTGACCTCATAGGAGAATTGTCCTATCTTGCTGTCGATCTGTCGTAATTGCCATGTCGCGAGTGGCGTCCCGTTCCAGGACCGCCGCGACATGACTCAGCCAGCCCCCTACGCCCGCGCCTTTTCATTCATCGGCTTTCAATCCGGGCACCCCAAAACTCCACTGCCCGGAGACAAGGTGGACGGAGAGCTGGACGCGGTTGCCGCGGCCACCCAGCGCTTCGCGGCGAACCTAGCCCGCTTGCAGCGCGATGACCTGGCGCTGGCCAACAACAGCCTCGGCTATCCCAGCTGAAGGACGAAGTGTCGCTCGGCTTCGGGCCGCCGTCGGCGTGGCTGACTGCGACCGCGTACACCGCGCGCGACACTGTTTTTCACGGCACTGCGTTCTACAGCTGCCTGGTTTCGCACACGTCAGGCGTTTTCGCGACTGACCTTTCCGGCGGCGATTGGGAGCTTCTGGCCGATTTCAGCTTGGTGATCGACACGGCAGGCGTCATGCTGCAGTCGACCTACGATCCGCAAGGCAAGGCCGCTGACGCGTTTGCGCGTGCCAACCATACCGGAACGCAGCTGGCGGCGACGATCTCGAACTTCTCAGCGGCGGCCGATGCGCGGATCGCGGCAGCCGTTGGCGTGTCCGTCCAGCCGCTTGACGCGGATCTGACTTCAATCGCGGCGCTCGCCACCACGTCGTACGGTCGTGGCTTGCTGACTTCGGCAAGCGTTGCTGCGCTTTCCGCCACCTTCGTCAATCTGCAGACTGGCACGAGTGCCGTTTCCCGCACGATTCAGAACAAGTTCACCGAGATACTGTCGGTCAAGGACTTTGGCGCTGTTGGCGATGGTGTCGCGAATGACACGGCAGCGATTGCTTTGGCCGAGACTGCCCGTGCGGCTATCGGCGGAGAACTCATCTTCCCGCCCGGCACTTATCTTTTCGACGGACAGGCGATCAACCGCGCAACTGGTGGCGGATGGCGGGGCATCGGTGAGGCGAAACTGATCCCGACCGTCAACAATACGATCATGATCGACATAACTGGCGCGGTGATTTCGGCGAATTCGCCGATCTCGTTCAAGCTCCAGAACTTGCACTTTGCCGCCAACGGCAAGACCGGCGTTACCGCTGTTCGGGAAACGACGCCCTACTATACCTCGCTCAAGGGGCTGAGCTTTACCGGCGATATGGCCTACTGCGCGATCTTCACCGGTAACAGCGGGGCGTCGCAGACTGGCTGGATCAATATCGATGATATCCATCAGCGCGGCGCAGGAACGTGGGTCTTCCAAGGTTACGACGACACGCACTACATCTTTAACGTCAACATCACGAACTTCAATCAGCAGGGCACCGGCGCGTCGACCTGGCAGGACTTGAAGATGTTCAAGCTAAGCCGCGCGGTTTCGGTCTACTTCAACAACGTGAACGTGGCATCGCTCGACGGCGGCGCTGACGGCATTTCCATGACAGGCGACTGTCAGGGCGTGTTTCTTAACAACGTGATTATCGGCTGGCCGCGTGTTGGTGTTCACGCACAGGTCGGTACCGACACGCTTATTCCGTCGTACGTCTACATCGTCAATTGCGGCATGGATCAAGCGACCATCGCCGGCTTCGACATCGCGGGCCGGACCTGGCGCATTCACAACTCGAACTCGACCAACGGCTACCTGCGGGGCAGTACCGATGCGTCCTTGCGCATTCGCGCTACTGCAACCGATATCGTCGTGCGGGACTTCCTCGCGGCATACATGAACCATGATGGCATCAAGGTGGATGTGGGCGCGACCAAGGTCATCCTTGCCGGCGTCACTGCCGAGAATAACAACCAGAACGCAGGCGGCAATTTCGAAGTCAACCTGACCAGCTGCCTGCGCAAAGACGTTATCATGGAAGGACGCAACTACATCGGCACTGCCGGTGTGAACGCGACCGGCCAGCGCGTCGTCAATGGAAAGTCATCTGAAGCGGTGTCGGTCAACGTAACGCCCGCTCAGACCACCGCCGTGACCACCGCCGAAGACCTGATGTCGTACACCATCCCTGCAGCGTCGCTAGCGATCGGCAGGCGGGTCCGTCTGAAGGCGTGGGGTACGACTGCTGCCAACGCGAACACCAAAACCGGACGGCTGTTCTTCGGCGCGACCAACCTGGGCGGCTGGACCGGGGCACTGAACGGCGTTGGTTGGAAGATCGAAGCGGAAGTGATCGTGACGGGCGCTGCCACGCAGTCTTACGTCCGCGAAACGCTCACCACCAGCACTCAAGTGACGAGCGGCACGGCGACCGAAGCAATCAGCGGAGCAATTGCTGTCAAGCTCCAGGGTCAGAACGGCACGGCGAGCGCCGGCGACATCACCTGTAATGGGCTTGAGGTTGAAGTTCTGGACTGACCGTTTGCGCCATCTTGGCAATCGGCCGCCAGTATCTCGCATATAGCCATTGCCCCAAACGACCGAATGCAAGCCCGCCTAGCAGCCCGCAAGACAGCGTCACAGCGATCATGCCCCACGGCATGCCGCTGGAGGATCGCCGCGACGGTCGGAATGCCCTGGTCACGAGCATCCGGACATTTACACCAAGCCACCGACTCCCTTAATGAAAAATGCAGAAGCAGGGAAAACTGAATTATGCCGCATGCTGCACCAGCAGACAATGCCGTCCGGGTTTCGGTGCTCTGCCAGACCTTCAATCACGCATCCTTCATCGATCAAGCCCTGGCCTCCATTATCATGCAGAAAACCAGCTTCCCGTTCGAGGTGATCGTGCACGACGACGCCTCGAGCGACGGAACGACAGACATCGTGCGCGCCTACGTGGCGAAATATCCGCAATTGGTGAGCGCGGTAACGCAGCAGACCAATCTGTATTCCTGCGGCATCAGGGGAATGGTCGCGAAGTTTCTGCTGCCGCTCTCACGGGGCCAATACTGGATTGTCTGCGATGGCGATGACTATTTCACCGACGAGAACAAGCTGGAGAAGCAGGTCAGCATCTTGGACGAGCGGCCGGAATGTTCGGTGTGCTTCCACCCGGTCCAGTTCCGTTTTGACGACGGCAGCGAACCCGCCTCTCAGTTTCCCCAGGATGGATCTATCGCCAGGTTCGACGTGGAAACTCTAGTGTCCCAAAATTTCATTCCGGCCAACTCGGCGATGTTTCGACGGCAATCCTACCGAAAGCTGTCGGTTTCGAACATGTTGCCGAACGACTGGTACATGAATCTGTTTCACGCGTTATCCGGCAAGATCGCCTTCATTCCTGAGGTCATGGCAGCATACAGACGCCACTCTGGCGGGATTTGGTGGCAGGGTTCTGAAAACAGATACGCGCATCTGCGCGCTCACGGCCTGAGCATCATGGTGATGCTGCACGAAGTCTTGAAATTATGTCCCAATCAGCCGTCCCGCCAGCAGATCATATGGGCCCAAATCAATGCGCTCGAAAAAGAAATTGTCTCCCTGTTCGGTATTCGTGGACGGTTATGCATTGACGCGGTGCTGCGATGATAATGGATGACCTAGCAACTCGGCTGGCAGGACGCGTCAGGCGAGCGACTTGGCTTGACTTGATCGGAGCGTCTTTTCTGTTCAACGCTGAGTGGTACCTCGACCACTATCCTGATGTGCGCGATGCCGGCGTCGACCCAGCCTTGCACTATCTTGTTCATGGTGGGATCGAGAATCGGGATCCGAGCCCGAGCTTCAGCACTTCCTGGTATTTGGATACTTATGAGGACGTCCGTACTGCCCGGATCAATCCGCTGTTGCACTATCTGTTGCACGGCAGGTTCGAGGGACGCATCTTCGCCACCCATCTGAAGGCCATCAATGATTTGTTGACCATCTCTCAAAAGGTCTTCGTCATCGGCAGAAACAAGACCGGAACAACCTCCCTTGCCGCAGCCTTGGGAATGGTTGGCTACAGGATTGGCTCGCAGCATCAGGCTGAGGGGCTGCTAGATGATTGGCACCGTCGCGATTTTCGTGCCCTGATTGATTATTGCCATTCGGCGGATGCTTTTCAGGACGTGCCGTTCAGCCTGCCCTCTACATACAGAGCGCTGGATATCGCCTTCCCAGGCGCAAAGTTTATCCTGACAGTGCGGGATTCCGCGGATCAATGGTACAAATCGGTCACGACGTTTCACTCTCATCTGATCGGCGTGGACAGACAGCCGACACCAGCCGATCTCAAGCAGTTCGGCTACCATGAACCGGGTTGGTTGTGGCGCCAGCAGCTATACGTGTACGGCATCAATGAAGCGTCCTTGTACGACCCCGAGATTTACAAAGCGCACTATCTCAAGCACAACGCCGATGTGATCGAACATTTCAATGGGCGGCCCCATAGCTTGCTCGTGCTCAACCTTTCGCGCGACACGGCTGCCGCTGAACTCGCCCGATTTTTGGGCATCGGCCAGTTGGGAATGACCATCCCGCACCTGAATGCAACGCCTCGGCCACTGCGCGACGACAAGGCATGACCATGAGGCAACCCCACCTTGGCGGCCATCAGTTGGCGTTTGTTGGTGGCCTGCCACCACGATCCTACTTCGACCCAGATCTCGCCAGCCGACCCGCTGGCAGCCGAGTCCGCTATGTCGAAGCCAAGGTGCCGGATTGGCGCCGCCTGGCGGAATTGAGCATTCTTTGTGCGGAGCAGAATCAGTGGACCAACAGCGGACCCCTATCAGTAGCGCTTGGCCGCATCATCAGCCATGTCTCGCATCTACCGGAGTCGTACTCTACCGTGATGGCCAGTTCGGGAACTGCGGCCCTGTATGCCGCGGCCGGCATTTTTGCCGCGAAGGCAGGCAAGTCTCTGCGCTGGGCGATCTCGGCTTTCGGGTTCTCCGCGACGCAGACAGGCCCGTTTGCGGGAATGACCCGGGCGGTGGACTGTGACGCGCAGGGTTTTCTCGATCTCTCTACGCTTGGCACCATGCCAGATGACGGTTGGGACGGGTTGCTGGTCACCCGCCCCTTCGGACTACAGCGCGATATGTCGGCCTATCGAAACTTTTGCAGCGAGCGGGGCAAGCCCTTGATTGTCGACGCTGCTTTGGCCTTTCCTGGACAACGCATTGTCGGGCCGGACGTGATCGAGATCGTTAGCTTCCACCACACCAAGCCGTGGGGCTTCGGCGAGGGAGGATGTCTATTCGTGCCTGCTGCGGATGAGTCGCTGGCCCGCTCGATCCTGAGTTTCGGTGAGGATCAGCCGGCCTGGGTCCTGCCCAGCGCCTCCAACGGCAAGTTGTCGGACCTGGCGGCCGCCGCGATCATCGATCGGCTCGAGACGATGCCGGCTTGGTCGGCCCGCTATCGCGCTCAGCGCCGTCGAATTGCCGAATTGGTCGACCGATTCAACCTCAAACGGTTGGGAGATTATGATGACGTTACGATAGCGGCGAGCGTGCCGGTTCTGGCCCCCGGGCCGATCAGACTTGAAGATCTGCCGGATCTCGGTTTCGACTGCGGCAAGTACTACGTGCCCTTGTCAAACTCAGCCAGGATGGCCGGTTGCATCCATGACCGGATTGTCAACATTCCATGTCATGGCGGCATGGCTGATATTGCCGATGCGCAAATCGAGGCGTTGCTGGAGCTCATGGCGCGCGACTCAGTCTCTGCCGGAGCCTGTGCCACGAGGTAAGTCATGAAGGTAGTTGTTTTTGGCGACGGGCCGTTCGCCAGCTTGGTGTGGTATTCCCTGAAGCATGACAGCAGCCATCTGGTGGCGGCCTTCACTGTCGAACGTGCTTTTCTTTCGAAGGACCGGCACCACGATCTGCCGGTCTATGCATTCGAGGATATCGAGGGCATCTTTGATCCATCTGAAACCGCGATTGGGGTTGCGATCGGCCCGCACGACAACAATCGCGTCAGGGGAAGGCTGCTCGATCAGGTCAAGGCGCGGGGGTTCCAGACGATCAGCTATTTGGCTAGCCGGGCCATCGCCGCGCCCGATTTCAGGATCGAGGAGAACAGCTTCATATTCGACGGCGCGGTAATCCAGCCCTTCGCGACAATAGGCGGCAACTGCATAATCCGCAGCGCCGCCCATGTCTCGCATCATGTCCGTATTGCCGATAGATGCTTTATTGCTGCTGGGGCCTGCATTGGGGGAAATACGAGCATAGGACCGGGGGGCTTTGTCGGCTTGAACGCAACAATCTATGACAATATCGAAGTTGCGGCAGATTGTACCATCGGAGCAGGTTCTGTAGTGACCCGCTCGACCGAACCCGGCGGAGTCTATGTCGGAGCGCCGGCTCGCAGGTTGCGCCACAACTTCAGCTTCAGGGGATCGACGCCGCCGCCATAGACCATCATCAGGTCTGCGGACCGGCAGTAGCGGACATTGCCGCAGCTGCACTCTGCCTTCACAAGCATGTTGTGCCGGGTCGCCTTGCCCAGCGTGTCGATCGGATCGTGCGCCATGTGAACAAAAAAGGAACATTTTCCTTGCCCGTCAAGACGATTTGTGGAATCTTTTCAGCATGAGCGATGAACCATCACGGCTTGCCGAAGGCATGACAGCGGCACCGCGTGATCGACGACGGGTCGACAATCCTGCGTGCGAGCACGCCGGCTGTGGCAAAGATGGAGGGTTCGGCTTTGCGAAGCCACGGGCGCCCTCGCACTGGTTCTGCATGGAGCACCGCGGCGAAGGAGAAACACGCTTATGATGGAGCTATTTACTTCGCCAAGGACCGGCAGGTCGAACTGACGTCGATTTTGCATCCCTGAAGTGCTGATCAGCCCGCCCACAGGTTGGAAACCTCCCGGCAAGACGCTTATCATTGCGACCTTGCAGCGATCCGGCAGCACGCTTCTTTGCGAAAAGATGCGCAGCACGGGCGTGCTGGGAGATCCGAAAGAATACTTCAACCGAGAAGAGAAGACCCCGACGGTTGAGCGTTGCACCCGTATTGCCGCCAGCGCCACGCCAAACGGAGTAGCAGCTACCAAACTGTTCCCGTCCCATTTCTATGAGCTAAGCAGGGATATCAGGCATACGGAGTGGTTTCCTGACCCGGGGTGGATATACCTTGAAAGGCGCGATCGGCTCGGCCAGGCAATTTCCTGGGCAAAAGCATCGCAGGATGGTGCTTGGACCAGCAAGACTGCTGCCGTGAAGAAGGCCGAGTACTCGGCGTATGGCATCGACTTCGCCCTTGCCCAGATTGCCATCGGCACCGGTCGCTGGAATTCGTTTTTTGCTAGGGCCGGGATCGAACCACTCCGCCTGTTCTACGAAGACACGCTTGACGATTTCGACAGCGTCAGCCCGCACATCGGCCTTCTGGCGGGGTTGGATGCTCCCGTGCCTCGTGAGGGCAAGCTGAGTCTCAGACGGCAGCGAAACGAGCAAAGCGATGAATGGCGGCGGCGGTTTCTTGCCGAGTGCGACCCGGACGACTTCGACAGGCCGATTGTGCGGCTTCGTAAGCGCAGAAGGTCCAAATGGATATTCTGGAGGAAATGGTTCCGCGGCTAGAGCATTTCACCCGTGCGACGCCGCGTTACCTCCAAAAGCGATTCAAATACGCTTTCGACCTCGCCGTTGATTTCGTCGGCAGGGATGCCGGCCTTCTCGGCTGCGGTCATCAGCTGATCTGCCAGGTCGCTGGCATCGATCGGATCTCCCCGCGCCACAATAGGCAGTTGCTCGGCAGCAACCCACCTGTCGAGAAATCTTAGGCCACGTGTGCTCACTTTGTGCGGCGCTCGGGCGCGCATTAACCACCTCCAAGGATGTGATGCACCCTAAAGATCGCGCTAGGCGTTGTGCAGATATGGAAAATCATCAGCACAGATTTTACTGCCACATGGAAGCCAAGGGAACGTGGAGTGTTTGGGACTGCCTCGCCAATAGGCCCGCCAGATTGGGTGGTGGTGACCTTATCGGGTGCACGGCTCAAAGAGCCGAAGCTGCGGAGCGCGTCCTGACTCGGATTTACAAAGGCGGACTTGATGCCATTGCTCTTCGAATCGGCGGAATTGTCGGTTAGCTGGATTGCGCCCCATCAGTGCGGGGCGAGTGCGGCAAGTGTCAGCGACATAAGCGCGGTTCGGAATCGCCTCAAGGATGACCTCGAACACGCTGCCAACCTCGTCGCTGATCTCGTCGGAACTGATGCCCTCTCGATCGGCCGCCTCATTGCCTGGTCGGCAAGATCGCTGATCGCGACAGCATCATCCATGTCATCGACCAATACGTTGGGCAGGTGCTCTGCCATCCATTTGTCTAGAAAGTTGACGCCACGTGTGCTCATAGCGGCATAAGACCGAATCACAGAGTTAGGTTCCCGACGGCAGATGATTGACCGCGCCTTCGTCCAGTTCGGCTTCCAGCTCGTCGCTGACTGGATTCGGCTCGGCGCCGAGCCGAACGCCATCGAAGCCCTGCAGCCACGCATCGGCGTGTTCCTGCCAGTAAGTCGGCACCTCACGCTCCTTGCCATCCTTGCGCGCTTGGGCGCCGTACATCCAAGCGTAGGTGGCGCGTTCCTGATCTTTCTTAGGCATGGCCATTTGCATCATCCTCCCAGAAATCCAGCAACCTTGCGTGCCGCAGCTTCTCTTCGCCTTTGAGGGTCTCGACCCAGCCAACCAGTCCGGGCTTCAGCCACTCGGCCTTTTCCTTTTTATGTCCCTTCGGGACCGGGCCGCCAACCTTGCCCTGGACACGATCCCAAAGCGCTTGCCGCTCAGCGGCATTGAAGTTGACGAGTGCGCCGCCTTTGTAGAGGCCCTTTTCAGCCATGATCACCTGGGTAGCTTTGCCGCGCTCGCGCTGTGCACCGATGATTTGCATTTCCTTTTCCTCAAAGCACTTGATCTTGCGCCAAGCGCTCGTTTGCCGCTGCGATATGGACTGCCCTTGAGCTTCGAGACCATGCCTTCTAGCCCGTCTCGTCGACCAGGTGGCAAACGGCGTCACCAGTGCGGCATCGCTTCGCTGAATTGAATGTGCCCGC
This sequence comes from Mesorhizobium sp. P160187, assembly GCF_057766425.1. Lineage (NCBI taxonomy): Bacteria > Pseudomonadati > Pseudomonadota > Alphaproteobacteria > Hyphomicrobiales > Phyllobacteriaceae > Mesorhizobium > Mesorhizobium sp. P160187. The sequence continues at coordinate 412,601 of NZ_JBYMDX010000004.1, read as the reverse complement.
CAGTCGGGACCATGTCCTGCAGGATATCGCGACGATCTACGGTCGGCATCCCGCGCAGGTCATGGCCGTTCAGGAACAGCAGATCGAATGCAACCAGGTAGATATCCGGCGACGGGCGCCGTAACCCAATCACCGCCTGCATGGCATGGAAGTCTGGCAGGCCGGCATCGTTGATCATGATAGCTTCGCCTTCGAGGATGAAGCTTTCCGCGTCGATCGCCGCCGCCTCTTCGGCGAGGTAGCGATATCGAGCCGTCCAGTCGAAGCCGTTCTTTGTGAAGAAGCGGATGCCGTCTTCATCCTTGATGACCTGAGTGCGGTAGCCATCAAACTTGATTTCGTGGCTCCAATCGTCGCCGGCCGGCGGCACATCGAAAAGCTCGGGCTCCATTGGCCGGATGAATTTTAAACGCATGAACACACCCGCACACCCGGCCATTCAATAAGCTTAAGCTAAAATGGTTCCGAAACCGGAAATCAGCCTTTTCGTGCAACAAACACGTCAACTCGACGTTGCGGGATGAGCGAAGGAGGAATCGATATGGCCGACGACAAGAGCAAGCGGGATTTCCGCGATCGGGACCGGGTCTCAGCCGACGAGGATTATGAAGTTGAATATTTCGCAACAAAGACCGGCATCACACCCCAGCAGGTCAAGGAGCTGATCGCGAAGCACGGCAACCAACGCGAGACTTTGGAGCGGGTAGCCAAGGCGCTGCGGAAACAATGACCAGGCTATCTGATCTCGGCAGACCGCTGGTCGGGCACCGACACGCAACAGCGGGTTTCCATAGTCACGGCTACATCCGAAGAATTGACCGCTTAGAGTAGCAATGTGTGGTTGCCGCCACGGTCCCATACAATTTAGAAGGCCGTTCCCTATGGCTGGGTCGTCCCAACCCGTCGATTCAATTGGCTTGTGCTGAAATGGATCGAAAATCCAATTTGGCTCGGAAACCAAAAAGCTCTTGTTGCGTTCGGCGCACTAAAAGGTCGGGAGGTGTGCGATGAGCACCTTTTTACCGCTTTTCGTTAGGCTGGTAGACCGGAAATCAATGACGGTTTCCTCTATCTGTGAGGCCGAGGAAGCGCTGCTGGGGCAGTGGCCAAATAAGGAAGCGGCGGCCTATAGGAATGCGTGCCGATTAATTGCGGAGGCCAAGGATGGAAGCTGCAGTCCGGCCGTAGCATTTGCGGCGTTCAAGGCCGCCGCAATCGACCAGCACTTGCTGCAGCCCGAGCCCGGCGCTCGGCATGTTCGACATAACGTGACATAAACCATCGTGATGATGAAGCCGACGTCCCCTAGTTCAAATAGGGACCGACACAGGGGAGCTCGCTTGGTCGCCCGACGGTGGGCTCGCACCGACCGGGGCAGGTGATGCGAGCCCGGCCGAGTCTTGCGGGACCTCGACCAGCAGCGAACACCCACTCGCTGCCGTGCTATCAACAAGCCCCCAAATTTCAGGTTCCGCTAACGTACAAAAAAGCCCACGACCGTTCAGGTAGTGGGCAGTTTTGGGAGACACTGAATGGGAACAGTGCGACTGCCCGAGTGTTTCGAGGCGACGATGTTCCAGGGGGATCACAGAATTCTGCGTTCGATCTAGATTTAGAGTTTTGGACGTACCTGCTGAGGGCATTGCTGCGTTCAAAGCTGCCTTTGCCAAGGGCGTCTATTTAAACAGCCACATCCGCAATCGTTATGCATTCCCGCTCGAGTAAGGGAAGGCAGGAAGCTCATCGGCCGATTGACATAAGCGGTCCCAAGGGGGAAAGCCCGACCGTTGCCGTCTCGACATCGGCAGGGATCCGCACTGGGTAATCCCTGTTTCGTTTAGGTGTTGCCTCGAGTGGAACAACCACAAGCGCAGCTCGCTAAGCTGCGCCGGAATTCTGCTGCGCATTGCCGGCTTTGCTCAGCACAGAGTGTATCATTTTAGCACAATCTCCAATTGGTAGACTCGCGTGAAGCAAAGGCCGTTAATCTCGCCCGCAAGGCCCAAGGGAGGGAAAAGGCCAAAGGGAGGAAAAACGATGTCCGTGAAAACAGAAGACTATCGAACGAACAGAGCCGACTATGCGATCGCCGCACATGGCGGAAAGACCGCCGATGATGACGACCGCGAAGAGTTGGCGGCAAAAAAGAGGTCGCTGTGGCTAACAGATCGGCGAACCACCAGATTGACCGCAAACCCGTCCGAAAGCTTGCCAGGACCGAAAGCCAGGTTGCGGGCTAGTTAGCGCATTCCCGACCCTGCGGAGCCGGCCGGCTGGACTCCAAACGATAACAGTAGCATCCTCTCCTCAGGGAGAGGGGTTTGGACAAATACCGATACGACAATCGGTCGGGCCAATGGGGCAAGCGGACCGCCGCTAAGCTGCGGGGTGCACGCCAATTGGCTGGCATTCCGAAGCGCCTGATTTTCGTCACGGTGGCTGCAATGTCCGCCTTCGTGACGCAGTTCGTCCTGCACAGCAGCCGTGCACCCCAGATCCATCTTTCGAGCCAGATCAGCCTTAGCCCAGGGCTGATCGCGGGCGTTGCGTCGGTCATCGACGGCGATACGATCGAGATCCGCGGCCAGCGTATCCGCTTTAACGGCATAGACGCGCCCGAAGCCGGCAGCTTTGTAACAACGCGAGCGGCGCCGACTATCCGTGCGGCCGGCGATCGGCCCAAGCGTTAGATGCCTTCCTGGCCGCCTCGAGACCGACCGACTGCACATTCGTGACTTGGGACCGATATCAACGCTTTGTCGGTGACTGCCTGCGCGCTGACGGCGCCAGCGTGGCCGCCTGGATGGTCGAGAGTGGCCAAGCGCTGGATTGGCCGCGCTACAGCCACGGTGCCTATTCAGAGCAGCAGGCGACCGCAGAGGCGGCAAAGGTCGGTTTGTGGGGCGGGACGTTTCAGGCGCCCTGGGATTGGCGCGCAGCGCACGCCGAAGGCGGGGCGCCGTCGAGCCAGCCGCTTGGCCTCGTCAGCCGTAAGCTGGTCGCGCAGAGCGGCTATTCATGTGAGCCGCGGCGGACCTGCTCGCAGATCGCTTCCTGCGACGAATCCAACTGGTATCTCCAAAACTGCTCGTGGGGCGGGAAGCTCGACCGCGACAAGGACGGCGTTCCTTGTGAATCGCAGTGCTAAGGGGGCCTCATGACGATCGACGCGGCTAGTGTCTGATTGTTTCCCTTCCACCGCTCAGATCTAGGCTCTCAGGGGAGCACCATTCAGCGGGTCTTATTTATGTTGAAGGCGGATCGATCCCGAAAATCGCACAAGTCTAAAGGGCTCTCAAACTCATTCAGGTTCTGTTCAGCCAACAGAGAGTAGTCGTAGGTTCGTCAAGGTAAGGCGCTCTGTCATGGTTTGGAATTGCCGAACCGCGACAACTCGGATATTCTATTTTGCTGAGGATCCCATGATGACCGTTTCACGAGCTCACAAAACTCTGATGGTTCTAAGACTTGCGGTGATCTGTTCGCTTGCGTTCACGTCCGCCATGGTCCCCGTTTCGGCCAGGGCTGAGGCTTGTGGGGCGGCTGGCTGCAGCACTCAGCTCTAAAAGTGACGATTTCAATCGCGGACGACAGCTCGCGAAATTGGCTTGTTCCGCCTCACCGTTCTGCCTTGCGGCCGGTACAACTGCGACATTGCCAAGCTCCATGTACGTTGCGCGCTGATCAGTTGGGTCGGCCGAGGGTCTTGCTTACCATCGGGCAAGGATCAGGCACGGGCACGGGCACGAGCACTCTTTCATGGGTCGGAGAATAGATTAGTTCCCCTTTTTCCGAGGTGATCCCTTTGATGAGCTTCTGCGCTTCATCACAGCGCCCAAGGCTCGCAAGAACCAGCGCATAATGATACCTGGCTGATGGGGCGATACCTTCATCCCCCGCGTCTCCAATAAAGCTATAGTCTCTTTCCGCGTCCGTAAGCTTGCCCCGTTGCAGATCGATATAACCGAGCGTGTCGCCAATCACTAGGTCCTTACTATCATGGAGCTCCCATGCTTCAGCGGCAAACCCACGTGCTTTTTCCAGCTGAACCCCATACGTGGCTTGAAGCCATGCCCACTCGTTGAGAGCTGTCCCTAGTTTATTAGTCCTAGTCCTCTTTTCGAAGGACGGCGGATCGTTGGCTAATGCCCGAGCTTGCTCAATCTCAAGATCGAGCCTGAGGCTTTCAGAAATGTATCTTCGTCCCACGGAAGCAAGATCGCGATTGTAGGTAAGCGGCGCAATGCTTTGCTTGCCCCAATTGGCCAACCACCAAGTGGTCGTGAGGGAGTCCGTGAACAGCGGTAGGGAGCTTTGGCTGAAATCGGTGTTGGTAAGATCGGCGCCCGTGAAAACCGCTTTTTGAATCTTCGATTCCTTAAAGGTCGCGCCAGTCAAATTTGCACCGGAGAAATCAATACCCCCTGCAAAATCGGTATTGGCGAATTTCGCGTCTCGCAAATCGGCGTTTTCAAAGCTAACATTATCGATGAAGCAATGTGAAAAATCGGTCCTTACGAGGATCGCTTCAGCGAATGATGTTCGACCATAGTCGCCTCGTAGCGTTGACAGTAGTCTACAATTGCTTGATTTCGCTTCTAGATCGCCAAATTTCACTTCTACTAAGAGCGCCCCAAAAAATCGCCCGTCCTCAATGGTAGCGCCAGAAAAAGTAGCTTTCACTGGAGCGGTCGGGTCTTTACCTTTGAGCCTCTGCATGTAAGGCCGTTTAAGGGTTGCCTCGCTAAAATCGAGCGCGAAATCCAATGTTTGATTTGTCAAAACCAGCTCATTTATGGTGTAACCCGCCAAACGGCTTGTCATGTGCCTATCGTGGTTCTCCTTTGCAAGTTCCTTAAGCTGATCTATTTTTTCTGGACTAACCTTCGGATTATGTGGGTCGAAGGCATTAGAAGGGGATTTCGTAATAAATGTTTCGACCAGATTGCGAGTCTTAATATAGTTATACCTACCGTTGAGAGGCGGGTACCACCATGGAATGGTCGCGAGCACAAGCAAAACCAGTAGCCCGGAAAGCACCCCGATGCGGGTGCGGCGAAGGAACCTTTGCCGCTGGAGATAGGCGTCGCTTGCCGCGATCAGGTCAATCAGTTCCGGCGCCTCCGAGGCGTATTGGCGCGCCTCGTCGACTGAAGCTTGGTCGGTAATGAGGTAGCCATGGCGACGGCCGGAGGACTGCCAGAGCCGCGCCGCGGCAACGAGGGTCGTCCGTCGTTCAGTGCCTCGGCGCTCCTTGACCAGCCAACTGACCAGCAAGCCCCAGCGATACATCAGGGCGTCGTGGACGACGGTGATCGTGTCGTTGGTCCCGAAGGCGGAGCTAGCGTGCAATACACCAGCTTGCTCGAAAGCAGCGAGCGCGTTGCCTGCGCCACGCTCCTCCAATACCGCGCGGCTCTCGCGGCGGCTGCGTACGGTGCCTGCGCCGGGGTCGTCAAGGCTTGGGAGCGTCAAGGCCAGGAACATCTTATGTGCCGCGTTCTGGTCTTCCGGACCGAGCGCGGCGTAGGTTGCCTCGGCGACACGCGTTAGCGCGTCGTAAGGTCGCCCGAGTTTGCGGTAGGACTCCCCCGTAACGCGGCCGCCGGCGCTCATTTGCCACAGCTGCATTAGCATAAACTGCATCAGCGCCAGCGCCCCGACATCACCCTGCAATTCGCGCGCTAGATCGGCGACGACGCCGGATTCGAAGGTAACGCCGACGGACGCGGCCGAAAGCTCGATGGCCCGTTGCAACTCCGACGCAGTGGGCGGCGGCGGCGTAAAGCGCGAAGTGTTGGCGAACGGCGCGAATGCTGTGAGCGCCAAGACCTGTTTCGCCCATTCGTCGCGCAGGATCAGGATCGCGTCGTTGCGTCGTCCGTCTGCGCCCGGAATGCACAGCGCACCGACGGCCGCAGCGAAGGCCTCGCGCTTTGCTTGATCGTGGCACCCCGTGAACAGTTCCTCGACATTGTCGACCGCTAGCACGCCACGCCTGTCGCCGCAGGCGATATCAAAGCGGGCGCGGAACTGCTGCGGCGATGCTGCGATCTCGGACGTCGTCGCCCCGGGGACACAGGCGGCAAGCGCGGCCAGCGGGTCGGCACCTAGCGCGTCGATTCGGAAGACGCAACGCGTCTCGCTCGAATGTTCGAGTTGCCACAGCACCCCACCGTCAACGAGCGCGGAACGCCCACTGCCCGGCGGCCCGACGACGAAGACGATGCCGCTCTTCTCGATCAGCTTGAGCGTTTCGGCGATGGCGTCTTCGCGGCCGGGCAGGCGCGCATCCCGAGCTCGCCAGATAGCGCCCAGGCTGCGGAACGGGTTGCCGCTGCCGGCGATCTTTTCGGCAAGCACTTTTTGCGAGTCGCCGGGCTGGTAAGGACGCAGCACCGGCCGCTCGCGCAGCCAGCGCTTCTCGTCGAGCGCTGCGAACCGCGAATGCCAGTAGTCGAGCATGTTCTGCGCACTCGCGCGCTCGTCCTCGTCGCCAAGCCCAGTGCCGAGCGCCACGACCTCGTCGATGAAGATGCGGATGTCCGAGTCCACTGTATCGAAGGTCTCCGGACGGCGGGACAGTCGCATAAGTGCGCGATTGCGCCGCGCGACATCGGAAAGTCCTCCCAAGAGGTCGGCTGAGGATTCTTCCATCACGGACCTTCCTGGGCGATCGCGGCGACGGGCCCGCTGATTATAGGGATTTCCTCGCACAGTTCGAGTAGCGCGGCGTCCACCTCGAAGAACTGGTCGAGCGCAGCCTTCCGGAACCGCCTATAAGGGTCGCTTGACTGTTCGATGACGTCCTCTACGGCCGCAGCGAGCAGGGTGTCGATCGCATTTCCAAGACCACTCGTTTCCACCGCCCAAGCCGCCCCTGGGTCGGCATTCCACAACTGGACCATCCCGTCCTTCCCGTTCTGCCAATAGGCCTCAAAATCATCGCGCGACCCCAGGCTGCCGCGCTCGACGATATCGTCCATCTGCCAGAGTTCGCGCTCGACATCTTGCCACCGATCGTGCTCGCGCACGCGCCGCCCCAGCCGCTGGCGCAGATCATCGACTGACTCGGCACCGGTCGTGAGCGCCCTCTTGGTAGGTTCATCGAGGACCGCGCTCGCAAGCGCACCGGCGAGCACCGCGCCGAGCGCGTCGAGCGGCAAATCCTTCGCCTCCTCGCGCATTTCCCGGTTGATGATGGGGGGCGCATCTTTCACAATGAGGCGGATCGCGAGCGCTCCTCGCAGGGCGGCCCGGTCATCAAGATTGTCGAGCCCGGCGTCGACACGAGCGAGCGCATCCTTGAAATCATCGATCCACTTCTTCTGTTCCTGATGCTTGTTCTCAAGTGGCTTCAACGGCGAGAGAGTGGTCTCGGCCTTACGGGCACCCTGCTTGAACCGCGCGGTCTTAGCGCGCAGGTCCGACATTACTGTCGGATCATCCCGCACCGAACGCGCCAAGCGCAGGAAGTCCGCGAGGTCGTAGACTTGTATGTTCTGCAGCATGTCGTGCAGATTCTTGTAGGCACGCAGACGCACAAGCCCCTGGTCGAGCGCGCGCAGATTGATCTTCTGCGGGCCGATGGCCGCGGCAATCGGCGCCTCATGCTTGCGTGCGCCGAGAAATTCGAGCGCCTTGACCAGCTCTCCCACCCGGGGCCCGACCGGGTCCTCATCCAGCATTGCTCCGGAACAACGAAGCTTGATCTCGGCGATTAACACATAGTTCTGAGGGCGGCTCTTGCGCGCGGCGCGCAGAAAGCGCGTCACCCAGCCGCGCTCTTTGAGACCAACAAGGAGCTGTCGCGCGAAGACGTTCAGCGGCGGGCCTTGCCCGACGATCTTGTAGATGTTGATGTCCAGCCCCGTTAGCGCCATGTCGTAGAGATCGTCTTCCGACGCGAACGCTGTGACCAGCGCGTCGCGTAGCGCGTCGATCGCCGCATCGTCGAACGCAGGATCCGCCATCGCGTTACCCCGCCGTCAGATGCGGCGTCACGCGGTTAGCAATCAGGCCGATGGGCACGCCTTGATTGTAGCCGGGTGAGCGCCAGTTCGGATCGCCGAGATGGTGCAGCGCGAGCAGTGTCCAGTCCATGTCGAAGCAGGGTGACCCCGACGAACCATGCTCGGTGTTGGTTGCGTAGCGCACGCGTGTGCCGTTGGCGTTGACTGCGATAATCGCATCGGTGTCGAGGGCGAAGCTGACCGGTTCGGAATCCGGATGCTGGACGATGATTAGCGCGCCATGCGCTGGCAGAGGCGGTTGTAGCCCCGGCATCGGCACGAAGCCGCGCGGACCGGCGGTTGGTGTTGCGACAGGTTGCGCGCCGATCGGCTCGGCGAGACGCAGCAGGGCGAAATCGAGCTCGTTGAGTCCAGGCATTGTCGCCTCCGGCGTGTCGTCGAGTTCGGCCTGCGTCGGCGGGGACTTGTCGACGAGCCAGCCATCGCCGGCCGCGAGCGCGACAGCGCGGCCCTGCTGCACCGTTCCGTCGGCGAGGCGCTTGTAGTCGAATACACATTTCACGCTGGTGGCGGCGCCTGGCTCGGCAATGACCGAGGTCAACACATGATAATTAGTGAGTACCAGATCTGGTCCAACGAGAAAACCTGTGCCCTTCGGCGTCGGGCCGATATCGACGCGGCAAACGCGCGCCTGCGCCTGCGCCTCGCCGACTCGCCAAAGCTCCATGTTAAGAATCTTGAGCCTCGGCTTCACCACGGCTTCAAGCGCAGCGCCAGCCGGCCCCGCCGTCGTCGTTCGTAAGCTTGCCTGCAAAGTCGTCGGCGGGCGCGCGCCATAGAGCTTGTCGAGGCACTGCCAAACTTCGACGCGCGAGCGCTCTGCATATGCCTCGCGCACGAGATCGGTCACAATTCCGCGATTGTTAAAATATTCAACAAGATGGAGAGCACGATTGTTCAGATTGCCTTGGGCAATGATCACGTCGAGTTTTAAGTCAAACTTGATCAAGATGAATTCACCGAGATCATTCTCGGTGAAGGTCGCAACTATAGCGTCCCGGACTTCGCCGATCTGTGGACCCGTCAACTGCATCGTCGCCCCCTCAAATCGCCTCGCCAAACATGCGGACAGCCACACCGTCGCGATCCTCGAAATACTCGGCGGTTCCCTTTCCGCCCTCCTTCAGCGTAAGAATTGCGAAGCCGTGCCGGTAGTACCTGCCGTCATGCGAAGCCTCCGTGCCAGCGATGATCTTCGGCGGGAAGCGCACTTCCTGCAACGGCTCGTAGGGGTCGTCCTCCACGAAGACCGGCACAGCGCTATGGCCGAGGCAGCGCCCGCGCTCCAACCCGGAAAAACGCTCGTAGATGCCCAGATTGTGCTCGTGCCCCCAGTACCAAGCTGCGACGCGGCTGCGGGCATCGCCGAATCCGTCGAACATAGCGAGGAGCGCGGGGTTCACCGGGTTCGCCTGGCCGCGTTCGTCCTTCGGCCCGATGCGCGAGAAGGCCGAAAAGAGCTGGTGGTGCGACATTAGTATCGTGCGTCCGCCGAACTCGTCGATGCGCCGCTTCAGCCACGACTGCTCGTCCGCCTCAATAAACGTCACGACATTTTCGACGTCGACCGGGCTGTAGTCGTGTTGGCCAGTGTCCATCGCCAGAAGCTGCCAACTCGAATCCGCTCCGCGCAGGCAGAAGAAGCTCGCAGGCTGCACGTAGGGCGCACGGTTGAGGCGTGCGATCAGGCCGTAAAATCCGACGCCGCCGCAATACATGTCGTGATTGCCGGCAAGCGTGAAGACCGGGATGCGAGTCTCCTTCGGCCCAAATGCCGTTTCCATCTCCTTCTCGAACTTGATGGCGCACTCCTCCGGCGTGCCGGAATAGTAGATGTCGCCGAGATGGATCAGCATGTCGGGGTTTTGCGCCTTGACAAGGTTGAGCAATCGCCGGGCCGGTTCTGCGCCCGTGCCCCAGTCGCCGATCATCCCGACGCGACAACCGGTCTGCATCGACATCACCGCCTCGCCGGCTTGCTCTGGGGTCACATAAGCAGGCATCGGGCGCTCGCCAAACATGCCGAAATACTTGCGATACTCGTTGATCGTCGTCGCCCAGCCCGGATCGCACTTCCCAGCCTCCATTTCCGCCTTCAGGCGTTCGAGCTCAGCCCCATCGCCTAACACTTTCGCACGCAGCATTTGCATAGCCAGCGAGGCGCAGCGCTTGCCGTATTCGACCGGTGTGAGCGACTCAAGCGCGCGCCTCTCGGCGGGAACTTCCGTCAGTCGCGCGTATCGCGTCGCAGCGACGCTTTCGGCGGCGAGGATGATCGCGGCATTGGGAGGAGCCGCCAGACCTTCGACGGTCGTCGCCTTGCGCGCTACCTCCTCGGCAATCGATTGGTAAAGCGACAGGAAGGGATCGCGGAAGGTTAGCGGGCCTTCGGAGAGCGCTTTTATGTCGCGAGGCGCCTTCGGCAATCTCGGAGCCGCCAGCGAAACGACATCGGCGAACTTCTCGGTCCTTGCCGTGGCGCGCGTCGTCACGTCCGCCGTGGGGTCGCCCAGGGCGACGGTGATCTGTAGTGGAACTGTCACGGTTACCGCACCGCCGGCCGGCTGGGGTGCGAGTAGTGGCGACTGCGGCGGGGCGGAAGGCGCCCCACCGCTTGGCGCCTTCTCAGGGCCGCCCACATCGCTCATTGTCCACCACCGCCGATAGATGTCGCCGCCGTGGGTGGCCGGGGGCTGGAAATTCACGCCGGCGTCTATGACGCGCGGGTCCTTCGCGAGGTCGGCCGTCGGCACCGCGTAATTAGCTTCGAGGTACCGGCCCGCAAAATGCAGCGCAACGATTTGACCACTTGCGATGTGGATGACAGCCGAGCCGGAATTGCCACCAAGCGTCGAGGCGTCGTGCGTCGCAGCGTCGACCTCCTTACCAAAGCTCTCGACGCGGGTGCGCGGCTTGAGAAAGCCGGGCTGAAGGCGCTTGACGTTGAAGACGCCGCCGAACACGGCGTTCTGCACGTCGGCGTTGTTACGTGGATCGAAAGCGGGATAGCCGACGACTGCCACCTCAGTCGCCTTCACGCCCTCGGCGAGATAGTCCTCCGGCGCGCGGACCGACAGTTCCATTGCGCCGTGGCCATTGCCGAAGCCCTCGACCTCGAGGATCGCCATGTCCCAATAGGGATGGATCATCACGACCCGGCGGACGTCGATGCGCACCGCTTTCTCAGCTGGCGTGTTGCGCTCTTGCAGGAAATCGACCCCGGCTTTTCCACCAGGCCGGAAATCTGCACGTGTACCGAGCCCGGCTGCGAAGATCTCGGCAACATGCCGATTCGTCATCAGGAGCTTTGAACCGACTACGAAGCCGGTGCCGCCATAGGGAAGAAACGGATGCTCAGGCAGCTCGATACGGCCAATCGAAGAAAACCGCTTGCTAAGCCGGGTCTTTACGTCGTCGGCATTGAGATCCAGCCAGAGTTCGTGCGCGACCGTATAGGTACCGTTTTCGATGAAAACAGCCGGCCGCTTGTCGGGAAAAACGATCGCCTCAAGCGCGAAACGCTCATGCGGTGCGAGCGGCTTGCGTCGCGCGAGCTTGACGACTGCTCTGCGGGCGGTGTCGCGCTGCGGTTTCGTCCCGATCGTCTCGGGCACCATCTCCGCCGCCCTTTCGGTACTTTCGAGCGCGCCGCCTTGTCCGATACTTGATAGATAGAGTCGTACCTTTTCGTCGTCAGCCATGGCTCACTCCTGAGTATAGGCTGCGGATTTGTTGAATTGCCCGCCGCGGCGAGCCATTCTCGAACAGCAGCGTCCCGCTCGCGGAATGCCAAGGAACAATCGAATCTTTCCGCTGCCAGAAGAGGGGTTGGATAAATTCTGCGAAGGCCAAATCAAAATGGGTCGGTAGACACCAAATGCAGGATGCGAGGATTTGGCTTGCGGCCGAAATCGTGGACTACTTTCCTCCCGAAAAACATCGCGCATGCGGGCCAGCGCCAGAATTCCACGCCCGATATTCGGAAAATACCCTTTTCGGGACCGCCAATAGATGAGAAAAATGTGCGATGGAAATGCTAGAAAGGCTTGAAAATAAAAAGCAATACTCGAATATCCAAGTCGGATTCTTGAACCAAATTCGTTCCGGAATGTACTGAAATCCAATGCCTCTGAAAACATTGCGCCACCGAAACGCTAGATGAAGGAATGCGATTAACGTATCTTGAAACTTTCTGTCCTGCAAGAGAAGTGATAGCGTCAAGTATACTTTTGAAATAGTTTTCGTGCGTTGGATACAAGGGTGACGATGCCGGGACCACGGAAGCTACCCTCCAGCGCTAACCCGAGCATTCAACCCCGCCTATTGGAGTGCAAGATGGCCTGCATGTGCTCTTCAAGGGTCGAGCGCGTCCCGCGCCTCAACTGTCAGCAGGTACTCGGCCTTGGCTCAGCGGTCTTCCCGGCCAATCGGATGATGTAAGCAAATGGTCAGCAGTGCTTCCTGTTCATTCCGGCCCCCCCCCTTCTGCGGTCGTGGCAGTTGCTGCCCGCTCGGACAACTCCCGTGGATATCGCGGTGACCTCATGGGGTTTTGATCTGCGCCTGCAGTCCCCTTAAAGTACCTTCTCTCCAGCAAACCCAGGTCCAACGACGGTCGCAACGGGGTGAAGGCAAGAAGCGTACGCCGAAGTCCGGCAGCGATCGTGTCCTTGCCTATGATGAGTTCGGCACAATCACAGCACTGGTGCAGCGGCCCGCGGCGGCGCCCCGAAACGCGATCACATAGTCTGCTGACAAAACGTATCCGCCCGCAGTTGCTTCTACGGCCTGTGGCTGAACAATTGAAGCCCAGAAAACTCGCCGGTTGGAAGGGCTCACAATCAACCTCCCGCCCCTTCTGCCGACAAACTCGGCGTTGGTTCCCCCATGCCTTCCGGCGGCGATCTCATCCGCGTTGTGTGGTCAAACTCTACCAACTGCCCGCCGACGGCCGTGATGGATGGGATGCTTCCGTTTCGGCTCAAAGTCACAACGAGCACTTTGCACCAGGAGCGCCTGTTCCCGGACGCCTCTTTCGGCTGTGCTTTGGCAAATAGCTGCAATTAGATGCTGGAAGGAACCACCGCTTTTGACCCCACGTCGATTGCTTTCTTCAGTTGTGTCGTAGTTGATGATTTACCGCGCCATCCTCTGTCTCTTTCCTCCAAGGCTACTCGCCGCCGCCAATAGACAGGTAAAAAAAACGGCGAGGCGATCATGCTCGTGGTATTTCCCGCCAACTGCGTCGTTTGCTTGAGCATGTCTGAAGCTGAACTTCTGTCGTCCTGCCTAACGACATTGGCTCGAGGCCGAGCGGATTAGCGCAACGCCTTGAGCTCGCGGTGGGCAGGGAATTCGTCCAGCGCCGCGTCGATCAGGCCCTCGCGCGAAATGCTGCCGCCACCGCCCAGGGAGATCAGGCGGAGCGCGGCGAACCACTGCGCTCGTCCGTTGCCGCTCAGCCTAAGGCGCGAGACGTCGCCGCCCGCTCGCAGCCAGATGTCCTGGTCCGTCGGGCCGAGCGGGAAGAGGTCCGGCATGATCTGCTCAAGGTCTCGGTGGCGCTGATTGACGCCCGGCGAAGCCGACTTGGTGCCGCCGAGCGCGAGTGCGACGGGGAAGTTCTCCTCAAGGTCGCTAGCCTTGAACACTGGGTGCTGTCTTCCCGGGACGGACTGCCTGACTGTCTCGGACACGTGGTTGAACAGGTCAAACACCCGGATGGTTCCGTCGCTCGCGGCGGTGGCAGCGCCCTTGAGGCCGGAGAGCATTGCGGTCGTGAACACGCTGTTCCGCTCACTTCTGAGCACCAGAGAAGTCTCGGTCGCGCGCGACGACGCGAGCACAACCCGGCCGGTCCCCCGCGCCAGTTTCCGCAGCGACTTCTCGTTGAACCCTTCGCCGATCCCGTCCTCCCCATCCTCGCCCAGGCCTGACTTGAGCGTGGCGGTGCCGGCGGCATGGCACGCGTCGACGACCAGGATCACCCGCGGCGCTTTGATGGCGGCGATCGCGGCGGACAGCTCGGCCTCGCCGAGCGACGTTCCTGCGACGTCCGTGAGCTTGCATCGTAGGGGACGAGCGCGCTCGTCGCCTCGGCGCCACTGCCGATGCGCGCCCCGTGGCCCGAGAAGAAGATCGCGACAGTGCCGTCGGCGGTCGCGGTCGCCGCGAGGTCGGCAAGCGCTTTGCGGATGTTTTGGAGCGTAGACGCGTCGTCGGTGAGGACAGTGACGTTGGCCTCCGGATAGCCGCAGTACGCGGACGACTTGAGGGTCTCGGCGGTGTCGAGCGCGTCATTGAGCACCGCGGCGGGAAGACCACCGACCGCCTCATAGTTGGCAACGCCAATAATCAGCGCTCGGCCTTGGTCGAATTTCATCAAGGACTCCATCGGTGTCTTCCGCCGCAACTCAGTTCCGGAACAGCGGGTCGTTGGCCATTAGCTTAAGGTTTGGATTATCGGGGAAGTCAGCGCGCATCTGCTGGATCAGCCACGAGACGCGGGGTTGCCTCCCGTTTTGGATGTCGCGAATCGCACCACGCCAACGCTCCTTGCCGGTACCGTGGTGACGAAGGTCGGCGTCCCGTCCGCCGGACCGTTCCCACAGCGCGTCCTGGTCCGGCCCGTTCGGAAAGAGTTCGGCGGCGAGCTCGGTAAGCACGTCCCACTTCTCACTGGCGCTGACGGGCGAGAGCCCGAGGAACCAGCGCTCGACGATGCCGATCAGGCCAAGGCAGTGGCGGAGGACCGGCGCGACGTCGTTCCGGCCGGCCTGGTAGATCGAGATCAGGTCGTCGACGATGTCACTTCGTCCGCGCGATGCGAGGGCCCGTCCGAGCAGGTCGGCATCGCGAGGGGTGATCGACCGAACCGCGCGGACCGCGGTCGAGACCCACCGCCGGAAGCGCGGGTGGTCGAGCCCGCCGAGTCCGTCAATCACGTGGAGACCTTCCGCGAGCCTCCCGCCCGCGAGGCGAGCAAGGAGCTGATCGAGCCGCGGATCGCGGACGATCCGTTCAACCAGTTCAGGCTCGATCACGGTGCTCGGCTGACCAGATCCCGCGCTCGCGAACCAGGCGTCAGTCGTCGCCGCGAGTAACCGTTCCCGGGTGGCCGTCGGTACCTTATCCCAGATCTTGCTCCTCCGCGGGTAAGTCGTCAGATCTGCAAGCGGCGATGCGGACAGGAGGTGGAGGAGTTCCGCCGGCGGCCTGCCTCCATCGATCTGCTCGTCGAGAACCTGGTTGAACGCCTTCCGCGGGTCCTCAGGCCCGCGCCACGCTCCCATGTCAGCCTTGAGTGCTGCCACCCAAATGCGCCGGTTAGGGGCGGTTGACATGTCCCGCGTTCGCAAGAGCGTCGGGTCCTTCGCCACCGCCTCGCCCGCGATCGTGAGCAACCGGGCGTCGGGAACGCTGTCCACGGCGTCGAGGATATCGCCGGGCTTCGCGCGGCGCATCGCGAGCCGCATCGCGGTGACATCGGCACCCGGTTCCACGGCGCTCTGGGCGCTCGCCGCGTCAGTGGGCTTCATGCTCGCCGCGGCCGCGATGGCGTGCAGCCGAAAGAGCTTGTGCTTCGCGGCAGCAGCGATGATCGGCTTCGCGGTGGCCGTGTCCAGGTCTGTCGGGGCCGCGGCCTCAAGCGCGTCCAATCCCTTCCGGTCGCTCGCGACCAGCGCTACGAGCGGCGGGGAGACGCGGTGCTCGGCCTTCGCCCAGCGCCAGAATCCAGCGGCAAACTGGCCACCCGTCGCAACGGCCGAGCGGTCCAGGCCCCGCCTCGCGGCCTGGCGCCAGGGTAAAATGGCATCGTCGGCAAGCAGCGCGTCGCCGACGATGGCCACTATGTCGGCATCGTCTGAAGGAAGATAGTTGTTTTGTTCGAACCATAGCTCGAGCGCCTGCCAGACCAGGACGCTCGTCTCGAGACCCGGGAGCGTGAGGTTGCGCAGCGTCAGGATCTCCGATGGCTGAGCCGTCGGGAGTACTTCGACGAGACGCTCGACGATGGTGCGTTTCTCGACCTCACCCCGCTTGGGATCCGGCGAGAGCCGCTCGATCAACCGGGCAGCCGAGACAAGCCGCGCGACGGTGTTGGGCGTCGCGGACGCGATGGCGTGCGCCTGCTCGAGCAGCTGTAGCTCCTGGAAATCGTCAAGGTTCGCGCCGATCCTGTCGCCAAACTCCCGCAGCTCGGCGCCGTTGGCCGAGCCGTCGATGATTCCAGCGGCCTGGGGCCGCTCGGCGCCGCTCCGGCCAACGATCCGCTGCTGTTGTTGCCACCGCCCGACGAGGGAGGCTGGCGTGCAGACGATCGTCGGCTCCGGCTTTTCAGCCACATCCTTCGGTCCGAAGCTCAGCCGGAAGTAGAGCTTGCGCCGCAGGGCGGGCCACAGGCGTCCCCACAGCGCGACGATGAGCGTCTCAAAGCCGTCCGATCCGATGCGCACCACCGGGCCGGAGCCGCGGGTGACAAGCGCCTGCGCCGTGTCCGCAAGATCGGATGTCGCGGGCGGGATTCCCGGTACCGGAGTCACCTCAAGCGCCTCGACGGCTGCCGGTGCCGCGTCGAACGACGTGATGAGGTGCGCGAGCAGCGGGCGGAGGTCGTCCAACGCGGCGATCTCGTCCAGATCGCAGATCAGCGCGTGGGTGACTACCATGCCGGACCGGCCAACCGACGGATCGCTGAACGTCCGAGCGACAACGTACCAATCGCGTACGGCGAACCCCGACGTGACGGGCGACCAGTCGGCGCCTTGGGGCTCCGTGTCCGGCAGGTCTAGGCGCTGCGCCAGCTCGCCTGCGAGCTTGCGGTCGCCGCTCGCGTACCTCAGGGCGTGCCCAAGTTTGACGGTGCCGTAGATCGCCTGGTCGACGCGCATCCTCCGCTTCCCGTCCGCTTAGGCGCCGGCGTCGAGCAGGCGGTAGATCGGCAAGGCAAGGTCGCTGCTCTTCGTGCCGCTCGCCTCGACAACGTAGCCGAAGTGCTCGGGACCCTTACTGGCGTATTCAATGTCGCGAGTCGTGGGGCTGAGCGGGCGTTCGAGCGCGGAGAGGCCCATGATCAGCGGCTGCCGCCAGTTCGATTGCACGAACGCCGAAACGAGCGGCAGTCGCGCTTCCAGAGCCTCCGGCGGGGTTTGTGAGATCCCCGCCTCATCCCAGCAGGTGAGGAGGACGCCGAGGCGGGGGAGGCTGTGCGACGTGGACGTGGACCGATGGGAGAAGATGAGCATTTGGAGCAGCTCCACCAGCCTGGCTTGGTCGGAGGGATGGACCTCCCTGTTCTCGACCGAAACGCCCTTCAGATCCGCCAGTGGCTTGGAGAACATGTCGTCCCCGACGCTCGTCTGTTGGAGCCGGATAAGCAGCAGCCACGCGTCGGCCTCGTCGATGCGCTTTTGCCATGGGTTGGGGAGTCGCCGGTTCTCGATCACGGACTTGATCTGCTCGCCGCCATATTCAGGCCAGACCAGGTCGGCCTCGCGGCCGTTGGCATCAACTATCGGCCAGACGCTGTCGACGTTGACGGACCGTGCGGTGTGACCTGCGGCCCGCCCCTCGTCGAGGCTCTCGAGCGCGGCCTCGAAGGCCTCAAGGTTGGTGGCCGCGCCATTCATGCGCAGCGCTCCCGGGATCCGCATGAGGCGGCGGAGGAGCTGTGCCCCGTAGTGCGTTTTGCCGACGCCACTTTCGCCGATGAGGAGGATCGAGTTGGACGTCGGCTTCCTATTCCCGTGGATGAACAGGGGGTCGTCGGATGTTGATGGCGGCGGCGGCAGCCGTACGCCGAGCCGTCTGACGCCAATCGCCCACTGGAGGAGCTCTACCAGCCCAGCGCCCTTGTTCAGCAGCGGATCGCCGTCGGACGCCCCGACCACGCTGACCGAGTGCTCGACCACGTCGGACATCGCGTCGGTGACGGCACCGCGGACGGCCTCCTCCATCTCCGGAGGAATGTCAACGTCGGACTTGGTCCACACGAGAGCGACGGGACGGCCGTCCCGTTCCGCGCCAAGGCGCTTCGCGATGCGCTGCAGCGAGCCGCGCGCCGTGCCCATCGATTCGCCGGCGAGCGCATCGCGGTCGGCCACGATCATGAAGGCGTCCGCGTTATCCGACACCCAGCGCGCGCCTGCCCCCTCCTCAGAATCCCTGTTGATAGCCCATCGCTGAAACCATTCGCCCGGCGCGTCGGAGAAGAGGTAGTCGATCGGCCGGCCGCCGTTCTCGTCGCGAAACGTCAAGTGCAGGAGCCCAGGCGCCCTTCCGCCGCGACTAGTCGTGTGGGCGGGGAAGCGCGGCGGCTGCCCCGGCGCCCACCGCATCGAACCCGCGACCGCCTCCCACCCGGAGAGCGTGTAGGATCCGGCGAACAGATGGCCCTTGGTGCCGGCCAGGCCTCGACCGAGCAGGAGGTACCATGCCGCGAGCAGGGTCGTCTTGCCAGCGTTCTGCGGCCCCACGACGCCGATGACGATGGGCTTGCCGCGCCCCGACACGAATCCTAGGTCCGCGAGGCCAAACGCGCTGCCGGACCACGGCATCAGCATCTCGCCCGAGAGGTCTTCGTCGGCTGTGTCGGTTACCTTGGCGCCATGCCAGATCGGGCACTTCGACAGGTCCGTGTGGCCGAGGTCGCAGCCGGTGTCGGGGACGAAGCACGTCGCCTGCGCGCACTTCTCCAAGGGTCAGCCCTTTTTCGCGGAGCGACGCTTGGCAGGCGAGGCGTCTGTGGCCGCCTTCGAGGCCTGGAGCTCTCGGAAGAGCCATCCTGCCCACGCCATTGCGTCGAGCTCGGAACTGGCCGGGACGCCGGTCAGCCGCTGGAAGTAGTCCGCGTTCCGTGCGCCGGTGTGCGCAGGGTGGCCGATCAGGGCAAGCAGTGGCCCGCGCCCGTCCGGCGCCGCCGCGAGGTTACCGGCGGCGGCTCGGAGCGAGGCGAGTCCGTCGTGGTCCTGGGCTTCAGCGACGAGGTCCCTCACGGGCCGCCTCCCGCCTTCCGCAGCACCCTTCAGGCGGAGGACCGTCTCGCTCAGGAACGCCGACACGCTCGCCGGCGAGAACAGCGGGACCGTTTCGAACAGGTCGAGCGCCATGAGCGCGGCGGCGACCGAGGGCGGAAGTTCACGGTAGCTTTTACCGGCCGAGGGCGAGTACAGCGCCTCGCGCCACCAGAGAAGATTGGTGCGGCGCTGGAGCCCGGCGGTGGCGGCGCTGATCAACTTTAGCGTGTCGTCAACGTAGCCGGAGACCGCTGTGGCCAACTTGCTGAAAGGCTCGGCCATGTCCGGTTGGCTGACTTCAATCTCGGACATGGCGGCGTTGATCGCAGCGGCGATCGCCGTCCCCGACCGCTTCCCGAATTCGTAGTTCCACTGCTGTTGCTGTTGCGGCCAGTGCGGATTGCCACCTGTCGCGACGCCACCTTGCTGAGGGTGGTGATACGACGGGCCAGCGGCCGCGGTCATGGCGTTCTGCAGGTCGGTCTGGGACGCCTCGCCGATCTTGACATCTGGTGCGGTCAGGGTCGGTACATGGTACTTCATCGGCTGGACTGATAAGGTCTCCGGCGTCGCCCACTCTTCTTCCGCCCGGGCGTCGACGCGGCGCTCGACCTGCTCGACGATCCCGACCCAGATGTCGCGCTCGTTATCGACGGGCAGAAGCGGGAGCGCATTGCGCGCCGACGCGATGAAGCACACGCCGACGCGGTCGTCCTCTGCGGCGGCATTGACCAGCGCGTCGAGCAAAATGGCGCGGATCACCGCGATCGGCGTCGCCGCGAAAGTGTTGCGGTAGGTTGTCCACCTGTTCTGGAGCGCTGCCAGCGCCTCCTGGACCACGGGATCGTCCTCGGGCGCGTTGGGATCGAACGCGATTAGGGAGTAGCTCAGCGCTTTTGATGGGTTCTTTTTCAGCGCGTCGCCGAGGTCCTTTGCGGCCTGCGAGAGCTTATCCAGCTTGGTGTCATCCCCTCCGATGTCGATCAGCCCCTTGTTCAGGAACCCTTGAAGTATGGCGTTGTCCACGCATTCCCCCACCCTGTACCGATCTCACTTTCTCTTAGCGGACCGAGCGACCAAACCAATACGAAATTATCTTCTATCCCGAATTAAAAGAGGAGGATTGATTCGTTCCGGATCGCCTATCGGAATAAAGTCGTCTAGCATGCTGCCGGCGTGGGCCTCTAGCGAAAAGTCTAGTGTGCAGCGACCAAACCAGTCGGGCATGAGCCAGTAAGCGGCTGACAATCGCTAGACTTGTCGAATTCCGCTATCACGAAATCACCTGAGCACGTGTTTCGCGACTAGTCACCCAATTGCCGACGGTCAGGCGTGACCTAGGCTAGGGACTTTTTGTCGGCGATCAATTGACCGCCGAACGGCCGCAACGAGGCGCATTGCTGCCATTGGGAACGCAGATGATGAAGGTCACAGTTGAGTTCGAACACCGCTTGCCGAAGCGATTTGGGTTGGGGGCAGAGAAGCGGTCCGGAAAGTCCTTTCACCTTAGATTATTGGGGCTCACCTCGCCCGTGCTCCCAGTGCGTGCTGGGAACCAAGATGTAACCCATCATGGCCGGCCTGCGCCGCCTTGACCGAACGCGCGGGCACCGTCCCGTCCAAGTAAGGCAGCACTGGAGGTGCTGACAACGTGACGGGGTCGCCGCAGGCTTCTCCGGCAGTGCTGGCACTCCCGACGCCACCCTAAGACGGCAAAGCAGATTGGTTGCGGCAGCTAGCCTTTCCTACTGAACCGTTCGCCCCCTTTGCGATCAGTTGGAGGCTCATTAGATTTTAGAGTACAGCCGTCGGCAAATGCGGCTGGCGACGTAAAGGCGAGGCTGTGGCCTTGGAATGCAGCGCCGCTTTAGGCAACCGCCAGCATGTCAACGGGTCCGGCGCTGTGGCCAGCACTGAGCAAGCCGCACATAGGTCGTGCTATGGTGAAATATGGCTTGTGCTATTTAGACTTCTCGTCGCCGGCGACGTTCTCCCTGGCGCCCGCTGCAACTGCGAGCAGTTTGTTCAGCTTTGCGTTCCATAGCGGCGTGTCGGCCTTCACGTTGCGCCCAAGCAGGTGCGACGCGAGTTCAGGGTCGAAGTGCATTCGCAAAACGATGTCGCGCACGGCAGCATCCTTGTTCGGCAGTGTCGCGACGAAGATGCGGACCGTTCGTAGGATGCTACCGCCTTTGAGAACGCCGAAGCGCGCCTTCAGACCGCCCTCGAGCAGGTTCCACGCCTCTTCGGATTTTTTGCGTTTGTAGAGCGACGCGGCACTGCCTGG
The DNA here is from genome assembly GCF_057766425.1 of Mesorhizobium sp. P160187. Classification (NCBI taxonomy): domain Bacteria; kingdom Pseudomonadati; phylum Pseudomonadota; class Alphaproteobacteria; order Hyphomicrobiales; family Phyllobacteriaceae; genus Mesorhizobium; species Mesorhizobium sp. P160187. The sequence continues at coordinate 391,266 of NZ_JBYMDX010000004.1, read as the reverse complement.
GTGAGAGAGTTCCTTCTGCGGCTTCAGCAGTCTGTGTGCCTGCCTGAGCGTGTTCATCTCTTCGGGTGAGAAGACAGCAGCGAGAGTTGTTTCGTGCTCGTTGAAAAGGTTCTCGAGCTTGTTGAAGTCGATCGGCCGGGTGGCGTCGGACGTGCGCTGCACCGCCGGACTGCTGACTCGCTGAGCCAAATAGTCGACCACCGACGATTTGAGACCAGCAATCGCTCGCTTGTTTGTGCCGATCTCGCCGACCATCGACTTCATGGCATTGGCAGGGTCGCCGGACTGGAAGACGGAAGAAACCGCATTCACCGGATCCTTGCCGATCGCCAGTCCGAGAGCACCGCGGTTCTTTGTCGTGTCTGACAGGCGGGTCTCGGCATCCCTCACACCAGCCGCCAAGCTGCCCGCTCGCTCGGCGCCTCCGTTTACCGAGCCAATGAGGTTGTCGATCTCTGACTTGAAACCAGGCGCAGCATCAAGCGCATCGCCCCACTGATTGCGCCAGCGACGAAGTGCGTCCGGCCGAAACTGACTGGAGGCCGGATCGATAGCGCCGCTCTCAGCAAGATCTGCCACCAGGTAACGTCGGACCTCCACCTGGGCAGCAGCAGGATCCGGCACCGAGTTCAGTGCGCGTCGCAAGCTCTCGACCTTCTCTGGCTGGCCAGGTCGCAAGAAGCGATCCGCGGTTGCCGACGGCGGGGACAATGTCCGCGCGCCGCGATCTGCATTCACGTCGCGTCGGAAGCGTGTAGCTTCATCACCCGGGCCTCGGTTCCAGACCGGAGCGAATTCCTGGCTGTAAATTCGCTGCGCCTCGGCGGCACGGGCGCCGGCGGGAGTGCTCTCTGCAGCCAGCCGTTCAGTTTCTCGGTTCAGAGCCTGCTGAAGCGCCTGGACATTGTCGGCGAGTGCGAAGTCGCCGGCGGTCCGCGCCTTGGCGAGAGTGGCGGCGAGTTCGGGACGAAGCGCATTCAACTCGCCGAAGCTGATCGTGCCTGTGCCGCCAGCGTCGGGCGCCAAAGCGGCAATTCGGTCCAGCGTGCGCGTTGGAAGCACGCTGCCCGGATCGTTCAGCCGGCCCAGGCTCTGGCGGATCGATTGCGCGGCTTGGATGATCGGCGCCGCATCCCGGATCACTGTCCGTTCAGGATCAACTGAAGCGAAAGCAGCATTCTTGCGCTCCTGCATCGGGCGCAATGACTGATCGACGACGTGAGTGTCGAGATTGCGGCTCGCAGCCACTTTCTGACCGGCGCCGGCGGCGAACGGGGCGGCCGTAGTCTTCATCTGCTCGGCAGCGCCCTGCTCAGCAGACTTCGCAGTTGCCAGCTCCGCCTGCGCGGCCGCTTCCCGACTTTGTTGCATATTGGCCGCGGCGTCCGTGAAGTCCCGTGAGTTTGAACCGGGGGGCGCCATTTCGGAGACGATCTGCGAGGCGCGGGCGTTCGTTGCGCGGTCACGCTGGATAAATGGCTTCGGGTTCTTTGATCGCGCCTCGCGCTCCAAGAGCGTCAGGCCGACGTCCCCTGACAGCGCGCCGGTGGTCGGCAACTGTCCTTCGCTTGCAAACTGTCGAGCGTCCGCCGTCCCCTCCCGAATAGCGGCTGCTGCTTGGGTTGGGTTAGACGCCTGGGCTTGCACTGCCCTCGCCGCCTCGTCCATTTCCGAGCGGGAAAACCGGCGACCGGCATCCGCATAGACAGGGGCCGCAGGATCCGCCTTGCCGACAACAAGATCACGACCGACGGTCTCGGCGAGGTCTTTGGCGCCCGAGCCAACGCTGTGAACGCCGGCGCCGCCAATGCCGCCGATGAGCGCAGCCACCATCGGGCCGAACGAGCCAAGACGATCCTTCATCCAGTCCGGTACATAGTCGTCGTAGCTTGATACGGTCGCACCTGCGCCTGCGCCCGCTGCTGCGTCGCCGACGAGCGCACGGGGCGCTTCCTTGTAGGGCGCGGCATACCCGCCCAGGATAGAGGCTAATCGTCCTTCGGCTTGCGTCGCCGCCTGGACGGGAGCACTTGCCAGGGAGGCACCCCCGAGCACCGCGCCAGTTCCAAATCTTGTAGCTTCGCCGATCATCCGGGTATTGGCGGACACTTCGTCCGGTCCAATCAATTTGCCCCCGACAGCGTCGTGCCCCTCGGCTGCCTTGCTGGCGATCCAATCTGAACCCATGAAGGGCTCCCTGAACCGGTAGTCGATACCGTCCCCGCCGACGAGACGCGCTCCCCGATCGGCCGCGGCCAAGGACAGGTTCAAGCCTGCCGTGGTCAGATCGACAGGGGCGCCAATGAAGTCTGCCACGCCGCGATCGGCCTTCTGCATGACGTAGCGGACAGAGTTTTCGAGGGTAGGCTCAGGTGTACCGGCGACGGCGCGGCTTTCCGGCAAGTCTAGCTCTGGGGCGAGCGGCTGCACATAATCGGAGCCCGGAACCTGCGGAGGCGGCGTGTCGAACTGGTCAAACGGGTTGGCGCCAGCCTGCGGCTCTGCGGCCGCGTCCGGGAGGTGCCCGGTAGCCGCAACGGCTTGCCGCCTATCGAGCGTGTCAACATCCGGTGCCATAGCATCGTGCATGGCTCCGTACCGGCTTTCCGCCGTATTCTCGTCGGGGTAAGACGGCCAGGAGCCGAGGCCGCCGTGCTGAACCGATTCATTCGCTCCTTGATCGGGCGGGAGAATTTTGCCGTCCCAAACCGTCGGAAAGTTGTAGGTCTTTCCGTCGATCTCTTGCGATGACTGATACAAGGTAGAAACGCCGCCGTCAGGGTTACGGACGAATTTCCCATTGTTCATATCGTCGAGATGATGCTGGTAAAGGTTCTGCTCCTGCGGCGTCAGATTGAGCGCAGGCACCTTGGCCATCGACGGCCATTTCGGTTGCTGTTGCGACTCACTCGGCGGGACACCAGCCGGCTCATCGAACTGATCGAACGGGTTGGGAGCCTTGGCCTTGGCAGCCGGCGTGTCGAACTGGTCGAAGGGATTGGGCGTGGGCTGGACGCGACGGCCAGTGTCCTCGAGCATCGTCATGAGGTGCACTCAGGGAAAGGCCGATGCAGCGACTCCCGGCACATAACGCTCGCTCTAGGAAATAATACCCAATTTGGAGCTGCAGGGCAAACGGTTTGTCGGAAATTCGACCGGTGAGATGGGGTTGTCGTTTTTGACCAACCGGTCAAACTTTCGATTGACGGAACGCTGGACGGAGAATCGTATGGGTTACAAGATACCCTCGCTGGCGCCGGTGCCGCAAACATCGCCGTGCGAGCGTCCAGCTAATTGGGGGTAGACGCAAAAGCCTCGCTCGATACGCCGGCTGCGCGCCGGCGTGAGGTGCATTGCATTTTGTGGGACAGCGTTGCTTTGATCGTGGGGATCACTGGGCTAGTCTGCTCGTTTTCGCCGGCGCGTTGGGTCACGTTTTGGCAAATTTAGCCGGCGCCCCGATCAAGCCATTCTGGCTCGTCACCATCTCGTTCTCCACCGTAATTGCCACGGCTCTTACCTGCGCAGGTGTTTATTTGAGCGCCAGGTACTGGCATGCGCTGAGTGCCGCCGAGGCTGCGAACTATGTGCTGGAAAGCTTCGAGAAGTTGATCGCAACCGCAATAGTCGGCAGCGGCATTATGGCGTCGCTAGTGGCGCATCCCGGAGTCACGGATCAGCTGCGTGAGCACCTGGATCGGCCAGCAGCCTAAATTGCCCCAGCCCTGACCACTCTTGCAAACTCCGGCGCGCTCCCGGGGAAACAAAGCCTGAGCCAGAGGGAGGAACAAACATTGGCATGTCCGGACGCGAACAACGAACACATCTATAAGGATGTGTTCGTGTTTGTTCGCTGTTGTCCGATACAGACCCCTGGCGAACAAAGCGAACATGTTACGCTCTGTTCGTGTTGTTCGCTCTTGCAAATTACGTAACCGCGGGAGCCTCAAAGGTGCCCCAAACGTGGCCCTCGAAGCCTTGAATGGCGCCTTTTTCGCGTAGCCACTCGCGGGCTCGATTGAAGGCCATCCGACGAGCAGGCGGGTTGCCCGCCGACAATTCCAGAGCATCACATTCGTCTCGCCAGGCCTCGACGGAAATAACCTTGCACTGCGGCCAGCCGGCCCCACTCTTGAGCACGCCGTCCCGCTCGATCGCCACATCGAGCGCTTGCATTGCGACACGATTGGCTCTCGACCATTTCGCTGTTTTGTCCGGCCCCACGGTCGCATCCAGGATTGGTACGAGCGTCCCGCAACTGGGCGCCAGACTGAAGCCCCAGGAACCGGTGCTGTCGGCGTCTTTGTGCCGCTCGACGGCCAAGCAGCTCGTGCGGGCGTCCTTGTCGCCCTCGACCCGCAACCGGCTGTCGAATGATCCCCAGAAGTGAGTGTGCATTCGAGCGCGGCTGTCATCCTGCCAGCCGGTGTGCGCGACAGTGAGTGTCGCCGCGCCGGTCTGCGACATGATGTGTTGGATGGCTCGTACCCAGGCTCGAGCAGTCGTGTCCTCGACTTCAGTCCCGCTCATCGTACCGCCGAAAATGTCAAGCACCAGAAGATCGATAGCGCCGTGAGCCTCTATTTCCTTGAGCAGCCATTCAACATCAGATTTTACGTCGAGGCTGATCTCGTTGGGTAAGAGCAGCGCACCTCGCCTGTCAGGATCCACTTGGTAGTGGTCGTACCAACCGGGCACGCGGAGCCTGCCAACACCATTGGCGCCCTCAGTGGCCACCAGCAGAGATCGGCCCTTTTGAACCGGGCGACCGTGCCAGTCGCGCCCTGTGTCTACACTCAGAGCAAGGTCAACTGCCAGGAACGATTTGAAGGTGTTCGAACGACCGAACATCAGGGCTGCCGATCTCTTCTGGATCACGCCTTCGACCAGCCATTCTGGCGCAGGCATCCGGAGCATTTCGGCGTAAGTGAGAATGCGGCGCCGGCGATCCGGCTCGTGAACAGGAAGCTGTCGATTGCGAAAGCGCTCAGCCCATGCGGCGATGTTGGCTTGGACGTCCGCCGACGGCGGCGGCACATTGACTTCTTCGGCGAACTCGCCCGCCGCGGTCTTTCCGCCAAAGCTGCCTTGGCCATATGCGTAGGCATTAGCGATCTTGACCTGCAGCTCGTCCGGCAGCCACGACGGGTCCGCTTTCGTTTCGTTCCAGTGATCGGCCATCAGGTCAAAGGCCATCCCCTCGCTGACTCCCATCGCGCGCAACTCGGCGCAGACGCTGAACGTCGTTCTGTCGCCGTTGGCGCCTTCGAGCGCTTCCGGCGCGGGGCCTTCGAGCCAAGCAATGGCCCTGGCGATGTTGGCCGGCAAGTCCGGCTGGACCAACCATTCGTCAGCGCGATCGACGCGCAAGGTCGTCTTGGTCTCGATAATGTCGAACAGCCACGAAGGGCAAGGTGCCGGCGGCGTATCGATTTCGAGTTCGTATTTGTTGCGACCGATGTTTGAGCCCTGCCAGAGCACGAGGTTACCATCGCCTCGCGTGTCGAGGCCGGGGAAGCCTTCGATGTTACCCTCACGTCCACTGTGCCGATCGCCGACGGCGACATAGACGTGCGTGCCGCCTGTTGGCGTGCGGACGCGCAGCGAGGTCGGCAGCCCCATCATCTCGAGCATTTCGAGGGAAGCAGCCCCTGGCTTGCCGTTCTTCACATCGACATCGACAACGACCAGGCCGGCGCCTGTAGCGACGCCGATATTCCAGTTGGGGTTTTCACCCCACCACTCGCGGATCCGGCTCTCGTCAGTTGTGGCGGCGGCCTGCCAGCCTTTTGCCCAAGGGATTTTGCTATCGCGCCACACCGGGAAACCCGGAAGCCGCGAGATGCGGCGTCGAGCGCCGCGGTAAGCTTTGTGTTGTTCATGCACTGCGCCTCTTCAAGAACGCAGAGGCCGGCAGGGAAAGGCGTCGCCCGCCCCTACCTTAACGATGCGACTGCCTTCACGATCGATCTGGCAGATCCACACTCCCGGATTGTGGTACTCGACAAAAACGCGCCATCTCTCAGCGTCGTCCGCCGCGACAATCAGGATGAGATGCTTCACGCCCGGCCTGTCCGCCAACTTGTCGGCGTCGGAGTAGGCAGCCTCGCAGTCCTTTTCCTGCAGATCCACCAGAGGCAGCAGCGTGTTGTTTTCCGCGATAATGAAAACCACGTTACAGCACCAAAGGCAGGTGTGGACCAAGAGGTCTCGCGGCAACGATTCCGGGCCTAGCCGGAAGGGCGTGTCCCGGATCAACACCGATCCAGCATTGCCATCCTGGATTTCAGTGATCCAGTCGTCGACGCAGTGTTGGCGAGGCTTTTCCCCGTGGTCGCGCGTCCAGATAACTACATCGAATGGCCGCCCTTGGCCTTCACGACCGATTGTGGTATTCATGATCCGCCTATTTAATTTTGCCCGGTGGAAGCCCTGTGCTTCGCCGGGCATTTTTGTTTCGGGAAATTTACGAGATCGGGCCGGTCAGGCAGGCGCCTGCTCGCATCCTGCAAACGCCAGGATATCGGCGACGCGATACGCCAATCGGCGCGGGCCGATGCGCACGAACTTCGGGCCGGAGCCAGTCATCCGCCAGCGCTCCAAAGTGCGCGCCGACACACGCAACGTTTCGGCCGCCTCTGGAGGCGTCAAAAGAGAAGCACCGCCCATTTGGGAGGCAGCATCGAGATTGATTGTTGCTGAGGTCACCAGCGACTCCTGTGTCAAAACAGGGGGAGCGCCGTGATGCTAAAAAGCGCGACTGCTCCCCGGAAGGGATACAGATCGCGCAGCGAATTCGATCGGCGTTTAACGCTAGCTCGACAGGAATACTATCCTAGATGCTCGTGGCGCGCAAGTGCGGGCTTTGCGGTGTAGATCGCGAGTGTATCGGAATCACGTTCGGGGCATCCGCCGGCGGCTCGACCAAGCTGCCGACGTGCTTGGCCCAAAGTTCGGCAGCCTCGCGCCGCTCGTCGGTTTTAGGCTCGCGGTCATAAATCTCGATCAGTTCTTCACGCGCGTGGTTGAGCATCATTTCCGCGAGCTCTGAATCTACGCCGAGCTTGCGAAGGCCCGAGCGGAAAGTCCGCCTGAGATCGTGAAGCGTGAACGACACGCCCGAGAGCTTGACCAACTCGCCCTGGCGCTTGGACCAGTTCGAAATGGCGCTGCCCTTGTTTCGGCCGGAAAACACGTAAGGGTTCTCCGCGAAGCGCGGCTGCCGATCGACCAGGAGGCGAGCCTCTACCGTCAACGGGACCGCGTGGGCGCGGCCGTTCTTCGCTACGCCGGCCGGGATCGTCCAAATTCCGGTCCCGGCATCGATATCATCCCATTGGAGCAGAGAGGCTTCTGTCCGGCGCTGACCAGTGAGTAGCAAGAGGCGGACATAGTCGCCGTAGGGTTTGGCGACCTTTTCGCAGGCGCCCCAAACAATCTTGATTTCCGCGTCTGACAGCGCCCTGCCCGTCCGGCCAGTCATTTGTGCGCGCGTGATGCGCTCGCGGCGCCAGCCGGCCAGCGGGTTGGCGTACATCAGACCTCGGCCAACGGCCCAATTGAAGAAAGTGTGTGCCTTGGTTCGAAAGTCTGCCGCGGCGCCAGGGCCGCCAACTCTTCGCTTCACCTTCGAAACGCTCTTCTTTAAAGCGCCCGAGGTCTTCGACGTCTTCTGCATTGCCGTATCGGCAACGGACTGTTCCTCGATCTTGGCGATCCGTGCAGCAATCAGCTGGCGGTCGATCGACGGGAGGTCAATCTGATCTATCGGCCCGGGCATGTAGCGCTTCAGGTTTCGCACGATCTGCTCAGCGTGGACAACGTGCCGCTTTTTCAGGTGGGTCTCGTAGCTCTCGAGCGCCCGATCCAGGCGGGCGGCATCTCGCCGAGCCACTGCCTTCCGATCGGCCTGTGGATCGGCACCGCCGGCAATCTGGCCGAGATAGGTTTGCGCAGCCGATCGGGCAGCACCGAGCTTGACCTTCTCGATGTCGCCAAGAGTCATTCTCCGCTTGGTAGCGGCGCGCCCGCCACCAGCTGGGCGGTACATCAGGATGAAAACCTTTCGGCCCGACGGGAAACACCGCACGCCAAAGCCAGAGATTTTGGAGTCCCACAATACATATTCGCCGGCGGACGGTGCCGCGATAGCCCGAATGCGCTCCTCAGTGAGATTTGCCTTGTCGACCACGAACACCCCTCCTTTCTTCTGGAACCACATTGGAACCATCGAACTGCGGTCATTGTAGGCGAACTGTCGGCTTATGTCGTCTAATTTCGTAAGGGAAACCCGGCACTTGTCGGCAAGCGCGGATTAGAGCGTTTCTACGCGTAGAGCGAACTCACTCTTCACACGGGTGGGGTCGCAGGTTCAATCCCTGCATCGCCCACCATTTTCTTTCCCGGAACAGCACACTCCAAGCCAGCACTCCTAGCAGCTGCAACTCGCCCCTTCCCCACCAAAATTCTTCTGCGCAAAGTTCAACGCGCTTGAGTAGCTCGTGTAGCTCTGGAACTGGCATACATCGGATCCGTTCCGCACCTTCATCTGCTCGAGATCCCAGAACGAAACCTCGATGTGATCGTTGGCGCAGTAGACCGTGTATTTTTCAGGCTCCAGCGCTCGTGCCTTCTGCGCCGGGATGGAGACGGCAGGAATGGAAAGCACGGAAAGTGCAAGCATGATGGCGTGACGTGTGCGCATGTAAAAACCCCGAATGAAAACCAGCCCGTATTATTGCCGCTATCTCGACGCGCTGCATCACGGCTTTTTGACGAACGACTTCTTTCCGGTGCCCGGCTCGCCGTCAGCTATGTGCTGATCCAGATCTCCGCTGTGTTGGCGCTAATTGGTACCGCTCGGGGGCGCGTGGCCGGCAGCAGGGAGGTCGGCTTGGATTGCGTCCATTCGGTCATGGTGTTCCCTGCAAGGCATCGCAGCGCCGCGCGAGCCTAAGCCTTCTTCTTTCGTCTCCGTGATCCCGCCCGCATTGCAATTTCGCCGCCACGAACCGTTTCGTACTGGTCGGCGTCGACAATCGATTTGTCGAAGGTGAGGCCGGTCATTTCGGAGATTTCGGTTAGCGGGTACATGGCGCCGATGAATTCGTCGGAGACGGCAAACTCCAGCTCCGTGTCCGACAGATCCTGTTCGAGGACGAAGCCATAGCTGGCGAGCCCGTCTGTGACGCGCGCCACGATCACCTTCCAGAAACGGCGCGGCACCGGCGCGCGAAGACTTGTTCCCTTGGGGCCTTTGCCGGCAAAGGTTCGGTCATCATCGGCGAGCACCGGGCCAGCGAAGACACACAGCCGTTCGCTCGCCGCCTCCGACAGGACGTGGTTCTCAAGATCGCCCCAGTTCTTCTCACCGCTGTCGGAGCGGTTGTAGCCCTCGACCTGGGGCGAGCAATTGGTGACATGGAAGGAGCAGACATTGCCCCTGAGCAGCAGCTCGAAGGTGCTGCCCCAGGCTACGTCATCGCGCCTGACGATATGACCCTTGTCGAAGGCGCCCTGATCCTGGGTGTAGAAGACGTCGGGGATCTGGTACTTGTCGTCGAGCCGCAGATCCGCGAACCAGCGCTCGCTGAACAGGCCGCCGCGCGAATAGTTGCGGCCCTTTTCCGGCTCGCGCAGATTGCTCTCCTCGGTGACGTTGGAGGCGGTGAACAGCGCCAGCCGCCGCTTGGCGTGCATCTTGAGCGAAAAATTCTGGTAGTCGAGTTGCGTGCCGCCGGCCTTGAGCGGCGCCAGCACGGAGAGGTCGGTGGCCTCAGGCATCGGCACAACGACCGGCGCGAGTTTAGTGCCGCCAGAGAGAAATTTCTCGTCGTAGCCCTTATAGCCGGCATAGTCCGCGACCGTTTTGGGAACGAATGCGCCGCCTGGAGGGGTCGGCTTGGCCGCTTCGAGCTCGACCGATTCCGTGACCGCTTCATGGGCAGGCGTTGCGCCGAGCGAGACGGTGATGCGCAACGGCACTTCGAAGGTGACGCTGCCGCCCGGCGAAACGACGACGCCTCCGGATGGAGGCGTCTGGGTGGCGACGCCCGGGATCTGCTGGACGCCGCCGACTTCAACCAGGTTTACGCCCTCGGCCGGCGACCCGCTGTCCGCCTTGTTCCACCATGCGCCCCAATCGTTTGGGCCGCCGCTGGCGGCGCCGGCGAAATTGAGGCCGAGGTCGACGACACGCTGGTCCTTGGCCAGCGCGCCGGTCGGCACGGCGTAGTTACGCTCGAGATAGCGGCCGGCGAAATGCAGCGCCACGACCTCGCCGGTGGCGAGGTTGATCATGGCGGTACCGGAGTTGCCGCCAGTGGTCGAGCAATCATGTGTCGCCGCGCTGACGATCTTGCCGAAACTCTCCGTATCGAAGCCGCCCTGCTGCAGCATGCCCGGTTGCAGGCGCTTGACCTGGAAACGATTGCGCATGAGCTCGTTCTGGACATCGACCGCGTTGCGATTGTCGAACGCGGGATAGCCGATGGCGACGACTTCCTGGCGCAGCATATCGCGCGCGTCGGCGACCGCGAGCGACAGCGGCGTGATGTTGTCGGGCAGGCCTTCGACTTCGAGGATCGCCATGTCCCAATAGGGATGGATCATCCGGACATTGCGGATCTTGAAGACGTTTCCCGCCGCCGAATCGCGCTTGAAGTCGATGCCGGCGGCGCGGCCGTTGATGAATTGCAGATTGCGGTCGCCAAGGCCGTCCGCAAATATCTGCGCCACATGACGATTGGTCATCAACAGGTTGCGGCCGACGACGAAGCCCGTGCCGCCGTAAGGGATATTGGTGTTCCACAACAGTTCGATACGCCCGATCGCCGGCAGGGCGGCTTCGATGCGCTGCTTCAATGCGGCCTCGCTGGTAAGCTTCGTCCACAGCGAATGGCCAGGTGTCGGAGCGCCGTCGAAAGTCAGCGTCGTAAAGGTGCCATCCTTGATGTCATAGACCGGCCGCAACTCCGGGATGATTATGGCTTCCAGATCGGAAAGCTGCTCGGGCGCGACTTCGGCGCCCCGCGCGAGGCTCTCCATGCCAGCGCGCGCCGATTCAAACGCCGCCTCCGTCTTGCCGGCTTCCGCAGGCGCAAGGGATTCCAGAGCGCCGCCTGCCATCGTCTCCACGTTGCCGAGGACCGATTCAGTCCCCTCGCCCCCGGTGACGAGATCGAGATATTGACGGATTCGCTGCTCTCTGCTGACCGGCATAGTCGCCCCCAAAGGTTCTGTCGAAGTAAATAACTGTATTGCCCCATTTTAGACTGGTGCAATTCTGATTGGCAGGCAAGGAAACAAATCAACTCGCGTCGAAGATGACCGGAGTGCAACGTCGGCATGTCTTTGCCGCAGTCGCTCGCGCGGTGTATGACGCTCGCATTATTTCAGCGATGCCGTATGTGATCTCCGTCACAGACGCTCACGCTGTTTGCGCCCAGCTATCGCAACAGGCGGAAAGGCCATTGCGGCCGCTCGGTTTTACAGAAATTTATCACCTAACCATTTTAATCAGTTGGCGCCTGCACGCGCGGCTCCTCCCGCCGCGCGTGCAGACGGCTTTCCGCCCGGCACGAGCCAGGCACTGGGCGCGACCACTGCGCCACGCCTTTAGAAGGCGTAATCGCAAGGGATGAACGCCGGCCTTTGACGCGGTGCACTCTTGCCTTAGACTTCGGCCCTTAAACTTCGCCGATTGCGGCAATTGGGAATTTGGAACATGGCTTTTGGCGGCCCCAACGACAGAAACGATCTGCCGCGCCTGGCACGCATCGATCCAAAGCTGTTCGATATCCTGTTCAGCGGCTGCAAGGTCGAGCGCTACGCCGCCGGCCAGCATCTGTTCGTTCAGGAAGATGCCGCCGACCGGATCTACGGGGTCATGAGCGGCACGGTGGAAATCTCGATCTATTCGCCCGGCGGGCAGAAGCTGGTGGCCAATATCGAGCTGTCGCGCAGCCTCGTCGGCGAGATCGGCGCGCTTGACGGGCGGCCACGCACCGCCACCGCCATCTGCCTGACCGCTTGCGAGCTGGTTTCGCTCAGCAGGACACAACTATTTGATCGCATTGAGAAAAATCCACCGCTGGCACGCGCGATGATCGAACTTCTGTGCGCCCGGCTGCGCTGGGTCAGCGGCGAACTCGGCGACCAGGCCTTCTTCGGCATCGAGGCGAGGCTCGCCAAACGCCTGGTCTTCCTGGCCAAGGTGATGGCCGACAGCGCCGGCTGGATTCCGATCTCGCAATCGGAACTCGGAGAGTTCCTCGGCGCCACGCGCGAGTCCGTCAACAAGACGCTCAACGACTGGCGCAACCGCTCGTTCATTGCCATCAAACGCGGCGGCCTGCGCATCACCGACACCGGGGCGCTGCGCCATATCGCCGAATCGCAGGACGACGACTGACGCCGATCCCGAATCAGCCCCGGCCAAGACTCAGAGCCGCGAAATCAGGTAGCGCAGCGCCGAGCGGCTGGGCATGAAGAAGTATCCACCACCCTTGGTGGTGACGAATTGCGGCATGTCACGGAGCGTCGTGACCTTTTCCCATGACGGAATGGTGAACCTGCCATCACCGCTGCGCGAACCAATCGTCGGGTCCTTTTCAGCGACGAGGCCCTGGAACGTGGCCGACGAAACCCAGGTCTGCTGAATGAATTCGTACTGGCGCTCTATGTCGGCGTTGAGGCACATGAACAGCAGCCCTTTTTCGACCTTGCCATTCTTGCCGTCCTGCTTCTCATAGGTACGGCCGACCCGCAGGATACGATGGCGCTTGCCGATATTGATCTGCGTATCGCGGTCCTCACCCAGCGAGTCGCGTGGGTTGGAACGGCGAATGTGGGCACCAAGCGGGCAGCGATGGCCTTGCGGATCCTCGGCGCCAGCCGCGAAGTTGTTGTCGATGACGCGTCCCGGATGATCGGGGTTGCGCACCAGCGAGCTACCGTTCTGCCAGCGGCCGAGCATCTTGGCGGCAATCCAGTCTTGCGTGATGGCTTGGTTGCCGAGTTGGCTCGCGACCAAGGCTGCAGCCTTTTTGCAGTAGTTGTTGAAGACGTCGACGTGCTGCTCGAACTGGCGAATAACCAGGAATGAACCGTTGCGCCCGAAATCGCGCGGCGGTGGCGGCAGGCCCGGAATCAGCCGGCTACGGCGCACCTGAGAAAGGATTCCGGTCCGATCGCGTGATGCGCTTACCGAGGGCGAGGCTGGATAGAACCCATGCTCATCACGATAGCCGAACAGGAACTCGCCGGGCGCGACCAGATGCATGTGCGCGGCGCCCCTGCTGGCGCGGGTCGTGCCCCGGACAATCGGCTGCGAAATCCCGTCCGCGAAACCGAAATGCTCGTAGGCTGGCCCACGTTCCGACCGATCGTCACGCTTTGCCCCGTCGGACGATTTCGTCTTCGTGTCGGTCGGACCCCGGTTTACGGCGAGCGGCAGTTCGGCGACGACCTTCATGCCTGCACCGGTCGTCTTTCGTCTCACGGTGGCAATCTCGGTCTTCAACCGTCCCAGGTCTTCAGCATAGCAGACGATGACCAGGTCCACAGGGTTCTCCAACGACCCCCACTCCCATTCGTCCGGGCCGTCGCGGCCTCGGTCGTCCAGTATGCGCCCACGCTCGGGATTGCCCATGCCATGGCGAAAGGCGATCGGAAATGTTTCCAGTGGATCGCCCTCCACACCCTCGTCGAGCCCAAACTGCCGCAGGCCACCGGGACCAAAGGCGACTATCATAGCTCGCCCGGCGGGCCTGCCTTCGCCGAAACTCGTCTGCTCGACAACGAAATCGAGCCAGGCTCTGCGCTTGGGCGCCGGCAACTTGTCCGGCACCCGGATCGCAAGCATATGCGAATAAGCGAGCGGGCCGAGCGGGCCGAAGAAGATGGACTGGATCTCGCCGGTTTCCAGCTGCTGTTCGAGAGGCGCCGGAAAGGCAGAGCTGATATTGGCCAGCAGCGAAGTGGTCTTTTGAACGGTGGTTGTTTCGCTCGCCGGGCGCCGTAGCGAACCGAACAAGCTCAGCCAGTCGCGCGCCTCGTTGCCGACGGCGGAAGCAATGCCGCGCCTGACCCGGGAATTGATCCGGATGCGCTCTGTGTTGATTTGGGGATAGGCGGAGTACCAGAACAGGGTCGGCACCTGCTGGCGCCGCGCCCAGCGCTTGAAACGATCGCCGTCGCGCGCGCCGTCCAGGAACAGCCATCGTGTGCGTGGATAGCCCACGGTGTTGCTCCACAGGCCGGTCAGGCCAGCGGACGCCTTGGCGATGAAGTCCTCAAGATAGCTTTCCCAGCTGCCGCCGTAGTTGGAGAAGAACATCAATCGGTTGGAGCCGGGCAGCAGTATCCAGCGGGCGAAATGGATGGTGTTGATGGTGTTGAGGAAGCCTGGCTTGAATACCTTCTGGGCAGCTATCGAGATCAGGTAGAAAGAAAACCTGAGCGCCAGCCGCCGCAGAATGCCGGCCTTCATCGTCGAAATCGCAGTCAGATGGTTTTGTGCCGCGTGGCCCTCCTTGACGAGTATCGCGTTCAATTCAGATATGCCGATCGATGTGCTTTCCGGCCGATCCCTGTCCTCGCGGCGTCGCAGCGCCAGCAAGCACGAAAACGCCAGCAGCGCCGCTGCCACCAACACTCCAAGTCCCGACAACAGAAGTGAGGTGATTGCTACGGCTATGGCGGTGAAGGAGATTTCCTGGGAACTGATGTCGATAGATCTGCCGAACACCACACCGTAGGTCATGTACCAGCAAGCAGCCCAGATGATCGCCACCGTGACGAAGACCGGTGGTACCAGCAACGTCGTCATCAGGGCACGGCCCCAATGACCCGGCGGCTTTTCCAGCAGGCTCTCGGCCGGCTCGAACGCCCAGGCAAACGTCCCTAATGACTGGACATGCTGGCGAACTTCAGCGAGCACGGCGGGAGCGTTGCCGGCGCCTTTGCGTGGCCGCTCGACGATGTCGCGGACAGCTTCGAAAAGCTGCTGCTCGGCCTTGATACGCTGGACCGAGTGCCCCGGCGTGCCCGAAAACACCAGTCCGGCATTGCTGCCGAAGGACGGCGATATGTCGACATTGTGCTTGCGCAGGAAATCGTTCAATGCGCCGCCATCGCGCAGATCGCAGACATCCTTGAAGATCGGCCGCAGCCGGTGCCCGATGGCGTGCGTGACCGCATCGATGACATCGTCGATGCTGCCGTCACCGGAAATCTCGAGAACCAGAGCTCCTTTTTCCTGACCGGAATCAGCGCCGATCTCGCCGGTGCCGACCACGGTCAGGCTGGTGAAGTGGACGGTGCCGGCAATGTCGAGCGCGGTGCGGATATCTTCGACGGCCGGGTTGCCGAGGCTGGCAACCTTGTCGCGGACAGCATCCAGCGACGCGGATCGGGTGACCGGGCAGACCACCGTCACCATGGACTGCGTTACGGTGCGGCAGAGTTCTGCCCGTTCGAAATCGACCTTGAGGGTTTCGGGATAGGCGCCGATGCGGGTCATCCGCCCGGCCTTGCCGGGCATGCGGCGCACGCCCTGCTTCTGGAACAGGGCGCGCAGGCTTTCGCCGATCTGGATCCTGGCGATCTCGGCGCCGATGCACTGATGAATGCCGTGGCCGAACACCATGTAGTCGCGATGCGGGCGCGATGTGTCGAACTGGTCCGGGTTCTGCACGGCGTCGGTATCGAACATCGCCGATAGCGTCGCCGGCATCACCACCGTGCCGGCTTTCACCAGGCGCTCGCGGCGCGTGCCCTTGCCGATGATCGCGTCGCGGGCCGTGTAGCGCCAGGGGCCGACCCAGATCGGCTTGAAGCGCATGGCTTCAAGGACGGCCCTGTCGAGCTTGGCGGTATCGTTTTCGGCCAATGCGGCATCGATAGCCTGCCGTGCGTCGGGCCGCGACAGGATCACGTCGAGGCAATTGCCGGCGGCCAGCACATTGGTCGGGACGAAGCCGGCGATCATGCCCAGCATGATCGAATTGAGGTCATCCCGCGACAGGCGGCCCTGATCCATCTGGACAACCAGCCTCGCCAGCGGTTGCTCGGCCTTCAAGCCCCGGTCCCTGGCCGACTGGATGGAGCGATCGATGACTTTGAGAAGACGGTCGCCCGCCACCACTGCGAGTTCGCGCATGACGGGGCTCGCCGTCGGGTCCGAAAAGAACAGCGCACTCAGCGCGATCGCCCAGTCGGCGAATTCTAATTCATCGTCCATCTCGACGCCGAAATAATCGCGGCAGATGTGCACCGGGACGATCTTCATCAACCTGGAGATCGCATCGAAGCCGGGGCTGGCGCGCGTCATGATCTCTTGCGAATGACGCGCCGCGATCGGCCTGACGGCGGCTTCGACCTCGGCCGGCGGGAATGCACTCAGGACCGACGATTTCATGCGCCGGTAGTCGGCGCCGTCCTGCATGCCGAGGATGAAGTTGGATCCCCGGGCAAGCTCGGTCATTTCCGGGCCGTATGGGGTCTGGAATTCGTCGCCGCGCTCCAATATGTCGCGGACATCGGCGTTCTTGGTGACCACGAGAACGCCGAAGAGCTTGCCGGTCGGCCGGAAACGCCGCAAGAGGGAAAGCGCCCAGCGGGGGTCTTCGGCCAGAGACCCGACGATGCGCGCAATCAGCCCTGTCTTGCGGATCCGGCCGAGATCGAAGGGCGGCATTTCCGACAGCGGGCGCTGGTTTTTCTGGGCCGCGCGAATAGCGTCGAAATACTTCAGTTTGGTCATGCGCGTTCAAGCCCCCCGGCTATCCACGTTATTGCGATGCCGGCCGTTCAACGCCTAGGTTTGCATCGGTTGCACGTATGTGAATCTTTTCACAGTTGGTCCATGTTCCAGCCAGCATTGACGCCATGTTCATTTGGCCAGTCGGAAATTGGCGACGAGGAACTCGTTCGCGGCCTTGTCGGTGAACGGTATCCAGCGCACACGCTGTTCTGAAAAATCGGGATGCCGGGTGGTGAAAATGGTCATCTCGCGCCGCGCCTGTTCCGGCCGGCCGCTTCGCATCAGCGCGCCGATCTTCAGGAACCTGGAATAAAAATAGCCGGGAGACAGGTTGAGCGAGCGATCGGCAGCAGCGATCGCCGCCGGCCAGTTCTCGACCAAACAGTAGGCCGCCGTCAGTTCCCCCAGATTGTGGAAGCGGTAGAGGTCGAACGGGCTCAATCGCTCGGTATCGAGAAAGAACGGTATCGCGGTGGCGGCATTGCCGAGCAGCAGCTGGGCGCTGCCCATGGCCGAGCGCGCGAAGGCAAAGCTCGGATTGATGTGGACCGCTTCCTCGAGATGGTCGACGGCCGACCGCGGTTCGCCGCGCATGATGTCGACGGCGCCGAGATGGGCGTGCGGGCGCGCATCCAGGCTGTCCACCAGCAACGCCTTGCGGGCAAACTGCTCGACCTTGTTCAAATCGTCGCTGTCGCCGAAACGCAGCCATGCCCGCCAGAAATACCACCACGCCAGTTCGTTGAGCACGGCGCTCGAATTGGCGTCTTCGCGGTAGGCCTTCTGGAAGAACTCGAGTGCGGTTTCGGTGTCGCCGCGGGTGCGCCGGTTCATGTGCCAGCGGCCGCGTCGCACCAGTTGCCAGGTCTCCAGGCTTTCCCAGGGAACCTGGAAGGTGCGTGCCTGTTCCGCCCGGTCGACCTCCTTGTCGAGGATCGAAACGATCTCAGCGCCGATCTGGTCGCGCAGGTTGAAGATGTCGACCAGATCGCGATCGAAGCGCTGCGACCACACCAGCCGCCCGTTGGACGCGTCGGCCAGCGAGGTGTTGAGGCGGATCTGGCCACCATTGCGCATCAGCGTGCCGCTGACGATGTAGCGCGCGCCGAGCGCGTTGCCGATCACCCGCGTGCCCAGCGTGTCGTCGCGGAACTGGAAGCTGGAGCCCTTGGCGATGACCGAGAGCCATCTGGTGTTGGAAAGACCATAGATGATGTCCTCGGCGATGCCGTCGGCCATGTAGCCGATGTCATGCTCGCCGCCATCGGCGTGGAAGGGCAGGACGGCGATCGCCGGCGGCCCCTTGGACGACAGCTTCTGCTGCGCATTGGCCTGGGGAATGGCGGCGAACGACGCCGCCGGCGAGGATCCGTTGCCACTGCGGCCGGCGATCAGAACGCGCACCGGCAAGGCGATGTTCTTCAGCATGAATTCGCCGAGATCGGTGAATTCGGCCGCCGTCTTGTCCTTCACATGGTGCCAGGTCGTCTCCGAAACGGCGAGACCGTCGCCCGGCGCGAATTCCTGGATTCTCGCGGCGATGTTGACGTCGTCGCCGTAGAGGCGTCCACCACGCACGATTACGTCGCCGGTGTTGATGCCGGCCCGAAACGGCATGCGCATGTCGTCGGCAACCTCGGCGTTGAGGGCGACGATGCGGCCCTGGAAATCAAAGGCCGCGCGCAACGCCTCGATCGGATTGCCGAACTCGGCCATGATGCTGTCGCCGGCGTCGCCGAACGTGCGGCCGCCAAATGTGCCACAGCTGTCGGCGATGATGTCGCGCCGTTCCTCGAATGCCGCGACAGCAAACTCGTCGTCGATGCCCATCAGCCGGGAGAACCCGACGGCATCGATAGAAATGATTGTCGCCAGCTGACGGGTGTAGTTCCGTACAGCCATGTTCGAGCCCCCGCTCCCTTTCTGGTTCTGGTCCAGCACAGGCGACGACCCGTTCCTGAAACACTTCGCCGCGCGCTGAGAGATGAAGATTCCGGCGGGGTTGGCGCGCCATGCCACCCCGCCAGGACCAGAAGTCTAGCAGGGTCTTGGGCAAAGCTCTACCACCATCGGGTTGTCCAGCGCGGGCCGTGGCAGCACTCATGGTTGGCCGGCGGTTGGCGCAAATATTGGCGTGCCGTCGCTCTGAGCGCGGCGATCTAGGGCTTCACGGAAGCTGCGCGACGTCACATCTCGGAACAAACTGTGCTGCCTGCGAGTTTCCGGTGCGGTTCATACCAACGTGAAATGAGGGTAATCATGCGAAATCTTGTTCTGGCGACCGGTGTCGTCGTTCTTCTGGCCGGCTCGACGGCCTTTGCCGCGGATGACAGCCCACTGCCGCCGACGAATGCCCAGAAACTGTCGGCAATCATCGCCAAGGTCGAGCAGCGCGACGGCTTTCGCTATGTTAAGGAGGTCGACTGGGACAAGGACGGGTACACCGTCACCTATTACACCGCCGACAAGGCGAAAGTCGAAATCACCTTCGATCCCGTGACCGCCGAACCGAAATAGCGCCGATACCGCACCGCTTCGGCAATTCCGTCCGCCACGTTTTTTGCCTACGATGGTGGCAGTTGTCGGACAACGGGGCGACCATGCTTTCTTCCAATCGAATTGCCAACGCGCTTGCGCTTGTCGTCGCACTGGCTGGCGCGGCGGTCTGCCTTGGTCCAGCGCGTGCCGACGGGCCGTCCTTCGATTGCCGCAAAGCCAGCCTGCCGGTGGAAAAGGCGATCTGTGCCGACCGCAACTGTCGGCAATTGATGCCTTGGTCGCCAAGGCCTTTACGGGTTTCGAGCCAGCCTTTGGCCGCGACAAGCGCAAGATCGCCCGTGCGCTCATCACTGACAGGAACGCCTGCGGGCAGGATGCCGCCTGCATCGTCAGCGCCCAGAACAATGCGCTGCAGACCTACGGCAATGCGCCGTCCTGGGTGCAGGATTACAACATCGCCCTGATCGGCAAGAAGGCGCTCGACACCGCGGCCCGCCATCCGGGCAGCCCCGACCAGCCCCTGCCCTCGTCGATCGGCCAATGCGCCTTGACCCACATCACCGCGCTGACGACGCGGCTCGGCGACGACCCGCTGGAAACCGCCGGCCCTGAAGCCGGCAGCCTGGCGCGGTTCAGCAATGGCGGCGCCGGGGTTTCCTACGAGCGGGAGCCTGGCCTTGCCAGTTCGAAAGCCGGCGATCCTGTCGTCATGTGCCTGATATCGATCCCGAGGGATTGTCCGCAGGGCGACGAGCGCGGGCGGGTCTATTACGGCGTCGACCTCACGATAAAAGGCACATGGGTTTTGCCGGATTCACAACATCTATGCGGCGGCGCCTGAAGATTTGCCGCAAAGCACTGCTGGATGCACTCTTGCGCCGATCCGCCTTTGATGGCTGAGTGCGCGTAACAGTTGCAGGGCACGGGGGTGCATGGCCATGGTTAAGCATGTTTTGAAGCGCATCCTGATGATGCTTGCCGGCTATTTCGTTTCGGTGCTGATCGGATTGTTCGCGGTCGTGGCGATATATTGCGCACTCGCCGTATTGCCCAACGCGCCGGACTATTTCGGCGCCATGCAATTTTCGCCCATTGTCGTGCTGCTGTGGCCGCCGCTCGGCATGGTCGTCTATTTCCTGACGATCGTGCTGACCGGCCTGCAGACGCTGATCTTCGCGCTGCTCGCCGAATTCTTTGCCCTGCGCAATTTCCTGGTGCACATGCTGTTTGGCGCCGCTGCCGCTGCAGCCGGCTTTTTCCTGGTCTGGCCGGCCGCGGAAGAGGATGCCGGACGCTGGGCCGATATCGGCATCATCGCCGCCGCCGGCCTCGTAGCCGGTCTGGTCTATTGGCTAATCGCGGGCCGCGACGCCGGCTTCCGGCGTCCGCTCATCCAGCGCTGATCGCAGGAAACGGGCGACCGTCCATCGGCCAAAAATCTAATAAAACCAGAGAGACAAAGTGAGTTCCTCGTTCGTTGAACGAGGAACTCCGCTGGTTCAGCTCGTCGGCGAGCGCACCGCTTCAGTCGCTTCCAGCGCCTGCATCAGCCGCGTGTCGCGGTCGTAGACGTCGTTGAAATATTCGACTTTGCCGGACAGATCCGGCCAGGCAGTGAAGTAGGAGACATAGACGGGAATCGTGCGTGTCACGTCTTCGCTGGCATGGCCGTGCTTGAGCTTTTCGGCGATGTCGTCGACCGAGACGCCGAGCACCGCCGCCGCCATCCCACGTGGATCCTGAAGGCGAATACAGCCATGGCTGAGCGCCCGCATATCGCGCTGGAAGAAGGATTTTTGCGGCGTGTCGTGCATGTAGATGGCGTGCTTGTTGGGGAACAGGATCTTCAGTTCGCCCAGCGCATTGGCTTCGCTCGGCTGCTGGCGCACGCTGTAGGGAATGTTGGCGCCGTAGGCGCCCCAATTGACCGAGGAAGAGGGAACCCGCCTGCCGCGCGAATCGGTCACCTCGTAGCCGGCACGGTCGAGATAGCCCGGATCGCTACGCAGCCTTGGCAGCATCTCGTTGACGATGATCGACTGCGGCACGCCCCAATAGGGATGGAAATCGACCTGCTTGATCTCCTTGAAGAAGAAGGCGGTCTGGTTCGTGGTCCGGCCTATGACGACGCGGGTCTTCAGCTTCTCCTCGCCATTGTCGATATAGCTGGCGGTGAAGGCGGGCTGGTTGATGAAGACCCGCGGGCTACCAAGATCGGACGGCAGCCAGCGCAACTCTTCCAGCGCAACCTGCACCTTCTGCAGCCTGTCTGCCTTGGATGCGCCGGCGAGCGAGGCGACGGTGCGCGGGCCGATGACCCCATCGCCCTTCATGCCGGCCTTCACCTGCACGGCCTTGATGATCGGAACCAGTTCGGGAACATAGACATCGCTGGTGCCGAGACGAGACAGGATCTCGCCATAGGCGCCGCCCATCTCGTCGTCGAGATTGCGCGCGATCAGCGTCAGCAGCTTCGGCAGTTCGGCGCTGGTCTCGCCGGGCTTCAGCAACAGCTTGGGATCGACGACGATTTCGTTTTCGGCGCTCGCCTGCAGCGATTCAAGTTCGACGCGCAGCGCCTGATATTCCGCGTTCTGCGGGTGCCGCGATTCGAGGTAGGTGCGCACTTCCTGGGTGTGGGCCAGCGTCTTGAGCGCGCCTTCCATGTCGACCGGCTTCGGCGGAAATTCATAGTAGCCGGTGATGCGATTGGGATCGACGCGCCCGCTCTGGGCGTCACGGGCATAGCGCAGTACGCGCGCCGACAGCGCCATCTCGAAGCGGACGAGTTCCTTCAGATGGGCGTCGGCATCGACTGCCGATGCGTTGGCTGCCGGCACCTCGAGCGTGTAGTCGGCCGACGTGAGACCATAGCTTGCGGCTTCGCCGAGCACCCGCACCGCATCCTGGGCGCGGGCATTGGGATTGCCATCATTCACCCAGATGAAATCAGGATTGGCAGAGTAATAGGCAATCAGTGCCTTGGCGATATCGGGCTCGGCATAGAGTTCATAGTCACTAAGGCCTGCAACGGCTTCGCGGAAGGCAGTGCTGGTCGCCGACGGCACAAAGGCGGCGTCTTCAGCTGTTGCCACCTGGGGAGGTGCTGCCACCAACGCGGCAAAGTCGACGCGCACCAGCCGGTCGGCCTTGTAGGTGTAGTAGGACGGGCTGCTGATCCTGGTGCCGCCGCCGCCCGATACGGCGGGCTTCGGCTTGCGCTTTGGCGGCGGCGGGAATTCGCCTTGCGGCCTGTGCTTGACGCCACCGCCGAACAGCATGTCGAACAGGCCCTGCGCGCTTGCCTGCGGCACACCGAAGGCCAGTGCTGCCGCCACTGCAAGCGGCATCACGGTGGCTTTATTTCCGAGGAATTTCATTAATCACCCGCTCCGGCTGCAAGCCGGCTCCCGTTCCGCGCCGCTCGACGATCTTGCCAACCGCATGGCGGATGTAAGGCGCTACTATACCGATTCATACCGATTTCGTTAAGCTTCCATAAATTTCCGCAGGCCTGTTGCAGAACGGTTTCACAACATCGTGACGTCTGGAGCGGCGTTGCCGCTCCAGACCGGTCAAAGCGGCTGCTGCTTCAGGCGTTGGCGCCACCGTCGATGGTGAGCGCGGCGCCGGTGACGAAGTGCCCTTCTGGACCGGCGAGCCAGGCAACCATGCCGGCGATCTCGTCAGCCTTGCCGAAGCGGGGCGTCGCCATCTTCCGCCGCTGGTGTTCGGCATGCGGGCCTTCGGCCGGGTTCATGTCGGTGTCGGTCGAACCGGGATGAACGACGTTGGCGGTGATGCCGCGCGGACCGAGGTCTCGCGCCAGCGCCTTGGTCAGGCCGACCAGCGCAGCCTTGCTGGTCGAATAGGCGCTGAGGCTGGTGTCGGTGACGCGCTCGGCCAGATTGCTGCCGATCGAAATGATGCGGCCGCCCTCGCCCATGTGAGCCGCTGCCGCCTTCGAGGCCACGAACGGCGCTCTCAGATTGACCTCAATGGTCTCGTCAAAGTCGGCCAGCGACATCTGTTCGATCGGCGCCGCGCGCCAGATGCCGGCGCTGTTGACCAGGATGTCGAGCCGGCCGAAGGCATTCACCGCCTCGGTGACCGAATTTTCGATGGCGGCAGCGTCGCGATTGTCGGCTTGGATGGAGATCGCGCGACCACCTGCCGCTATAATCTCGGCGACGACAGCTTGGGCCGGCGCCGCGCTGTTGACGTAGGTGATGGCGACGTCGGCGCCATCGGCCGCGAGCCGTTTGGCAATCGCAGCACCAATGCCGCGGCTGCCGCCGGTGACCAGTGCTGCCTTGCCGTTCAATCCGTTCGCTGACATGTCATTTCTCCTTTTATGTAACGTTCGATACATAAATATCTGGCAGCCTTGCCTGGCGACGTCAAGTGAATTATGTATCGATCAACACAGAAAAGAGCGCCATGCCGGAAAGAGGCCGCCCCCGCACCTTCGATCGAACCGCCGCCTTGCGGCAGGCGATGGAGCTGTTCTGGGCCAAAGGTTATGAGGGCACCTCGATCGCCGACCTGACCGCGGCGATGGGGATCAGCTCGCCCAGCCTCTATGCCGCCTTCGGCAGCAAGGAGGCGCTGTTTCTGGAAGCGACCGAGTATTACACCCGCAACGAAGGCACCGAGATCTGGAGCGCGCTGGACGAAGCGCCGACGGCATGCCAGGCGATCGAGAATTTCCTGCGCCAGACGGCAAAAGCGTACTCTCAGGACGACCGCCCGCAGGGCTGTCTCATCGCGCTGGGCGCACTGCACCAGGATTCAAGCAGCGGCGCGATCTGCGATGATTTGCGCCGCCGCCGCGCCGAAAACCACACCCTCTTGCTGAGACGGCTGGAACGCGGTGTGGCGGAAGGCGAATTGCCAGCGGGCTTCGACAGCAACGCGGCGGCGACCTTCTATGCGACGGTCCAGCACGGCATGTCGATCCAGGCCCGCGACGGCGCCTCGTGCGAAGCGCTGATGGCCACAGTGGCCGGAGCGATGGCGGCGTGGCAGGGGCTGGTCGGAACAGCGTGACAAAGCGCGGAGCTTGTGCTGGAAATCCAGTCGGCGGCGAAATGCGCCGGGAGGGATCATCCGTGAAAAAAGGGTATCGCGAGTTGCTCGACGAGGCCAATGCCGAGATCGAGGTGGTCTCGCCCGAGGAAGCGGCCGGGCTGCTCGACGACGAGGACACCATCTTCGTCGACCTGCGCGATCCACGCGAGATCGAGCGGGACGGCCAGATCCCCGGCGCCAAACATGTCACTCGCGGCATGCTGGAATTCTGGATCGATCCCGAAAGCCCTTACCACAAGCCGTTCTTTGCCTCGGGCAAAAGCTTCGTCTTCTTTTGCGCCGGCGGCTGGCGCTCGGCGCTGGCCACCAAGACGGCGCAGGATATGGGGCTGTCGCCGGTCAAGCACATCCTTGGCGGCTATACCGCCTGGAAGGCGGCCGGATTGCCCGTCGAGCCGGGCGGCAAGAAGAACGGTTAGCTCACCGCTCCGGCGTTGTCAGAGTCGACAATACACCCATTGGAATCAATGCAGTATCAGCTCGCGCTCGTTTTTGACAAAAGTCACAGCGCGTTCGACAACACCTTTGTCGGCGAGAATGCGACGGTGGCCGAGCCCATCGGCCCAGTGCAGCCGCACATGGCTGCCGGCGCCGGCATAACGTGTGGCATGATCGGCGGGGACTTCGCGGTCGTCCGGCGCGTGGATGACCAGCGTCGGCACCGGCGCCTCAGCCAACTGGCGGTCGCCGGTGAATTCATGCAGCGGCCGGCCCGACAGCCTTTTCACCTGATCGGCCATGGAAACCTGCGAACGCGGACCGACATTGAGCATGCGGCTGAAGTCGGCGAAGATCGCCGGCAGGGAACTTGGCGCGGCGACCAGCACCAGCCGCTCGGCCGCGACGGGCTGGATACCCTTGATCGAACCGGCAATGGCATTGGCGGCGACGGCGCCACCGAAGGAATGGCCGACGATCGCCTTGAACGGACCGAACCATTCGCCGGCGACCCTGACCGCCTCGACCGCATTGACCATATTGAGATGACGGCCCAGCGACTGGCCATGGCCCGGCAGGTCGAGCGAGGCGACCCGGTAGCCCGCATCGCGAAAGCCTTCGATCAGCGCCCGCATATATTCCGTGCGCGAACGCCAGCCATGGACCACCAGCACCGTGCCGGCGGACGCCCTGCCCGGCTCGGGCCGGAATTCGTGCACCATGACGCAGCCGGCCTTGGTCGTCAGCCGATGATGGCGCGCCTCGGCCATGAAGCCGGCGGCGCGGTCGACCGCACGCCGCTCGCCGTCGCTGAGCGCCTTCACGCTCCTCGTGCGGCAGAACAGTTCGAAGGCCGCGCGCCCGCTCAGACGCGGCGCCACAAGCTCGGCCGCGCCGAACACGCCCCGGATGACCTTCAGTCCAAATGATGCCATAGTGGCGATCCATCCATTCCGTTCAAGCATGAACATAATAGTTCAAACATGAACATTAAACAAGAGCTGCCCTGGGACAACCCGCGCTTTCGCAACTGGGTCGCGGTGGCGCGCGCCTGCCATGTGCTGGAGCGTGCGCTGGCGGTAAAGCTGGCGCCGCTGGACCTCAAGCCGGCGCAGCTCGACGTGCTGATGAACCTCTATCGCCATCCCGGCATGTCGCAGCACGATCTCGCCCGCAAACTGCTGGTCGGCCGCTCCAACATCACCATGCTGTTGCCGCAGCTCGAGGCGCGCGGCCTGTTGCGCCGCGAAGGCGACGAGAAGGACAAGCGCGTGCTGCGGCTGACGCTTACCGAGGCCGGCACGGAGCTCCTGATGAAAGCGCTGAAGGTGCATATGGCGCTGATCGAAAAGGCGATGAGCCAGTCGACAGCGGAACAGTGCGACATGATCGGCGAACAGATGCGCAAGATCTATGACGTGCTGAAGGATACCTGAGCCGTTCGATCCACGCGCCTCCCACCTCACCACATCGTCTTCTTCGCCCGCTCCGGCCATTCCTTGTCGTAAGTACCGGCATCGATATTCTTGCGGCTGGTGACTTCCAGGATTGTTCCGGGTGTCGGCAGCGATTTCGGGTCGACTTGCTTTGCCGGGTTCCACAGCTCCGAGCGAACGATGGCGCGGGCGCACTGGAAATAGACCGAATCGACATCGACCACGGTGACCGAGCGCGCCGGCTTGCCTTCGACGGCGAAGGAGGCGCAAAGCGCGGCGTCGGTGGCGATGCGGGCGCGGCCGTTGACGCGCAGCGTCGTGCCCGAACCCGGGACAAGAAACAGCAGCCCGACGCGAGGATCGCGGATGATGTTCTTAAGCGAATCGGCGCGGTTGTTGCCGCGTCGGTCCGGCATCATCAGCGTTCTCGGGTCATGCATGCGCACAAAGCCGGCGAGATCGCCGCGCGGCGAACAGTCCAGCCCTTCCGGCCCGCTCGTCGCCAGAGCGACAAAAGGCGAGGCTTCGATGAAGGCGGCATATTCGGGAATGACGTGGTCGAGTTCCTTGATCTTCGACGCTTCGCCGGGCAGGCCGTAGAGGGCTTCGAGCTGTTCGACCGTGGTGATGTCAGACATTTTCCCGTCTCCGAACCTTTGCCGGCGTTACCCCCAGTCAATGACGTTTTGCGGACAGTGCCGACTAGCGGTCGCGGCTCAGTCCCTTCTCCTGGAGCTCGGCGAGATAGGCATTCCAGCGCGCGTCCTTTTCGTGGCCAAGCGTGTGCAGGTAATTCCAGGTGAAGATGCCGGTGTCGTGAAAATCGTCGAAGGTGATGCGCACGGCGTAGTTGCCGACCGGCTCGATCTTCAGGATAGCAACGTTACGCTTGCCGGGAACCGTCACCCGCTGGTCCGGCGAATGGCCCTGCACCTCGGCCGAGGGTGAAGCGACGCGCAGCAGTTCGGCCGGCAGCTCGAACGGCCGATGATCGGGAAAGGTGACGGACAGCAGTTTTCTGTCCTTCGAGACCCTGAGTTCCTTCGGCGCCGTCATTGTTCTGCATCCCGCATCGATCCGCCCTTCCCTACGCTGCTTCGCGCGAGCGGAAAAGGCCATTTGGACCCGGCCGACATCGGATGTCGGCCGGGGAATGTCACCAAAGATCGAGAGCGGCTATCTTGAATGGCGGGTTGGATCGTATCACATAGCCGTATATAACGGCACCACTCGTAGCATTGGAAACGCTTGAACGCATGGACATGATCGATCCCTTCGGTCGCACGATCAGCTACTTGCGCGTGTCGGTCACCGACCGCTGCGATTTCCGCTGCACCTATTGCATGGCCGAGGACATGGCGTTCCTGCCCAAGAAGGACCTGCTGTCGCTCGAGGAACTCGACCGGCTCTGCACCGTCTTCATCGAAAAGGGCGTGCGCAGACTGCGCCTCACCGGCGGCGAGCCGCTGGTGCGCAAGAACATCATGCATCTGGTGCGCCAGCTGTCGCGGCACTTGAAGAGCGGCGCGCTGGAAGAGTTGACGCTGACCACCAATGGCTCGCAGCTGTCGCGCTTTGCCGCCGAGCTTGCCGATTGCGGTGTCGAGCGCATCAATGTCTCGCTCGACACGCTCGATGCCGACAAGTTCCACGCCATCACCCGCTGGGGCCATCTCGACAAGGTCATGCAAGGCATCGATGCCGCGCAGGCGGCGGGGCTGAAGGTGAAGCTCAACGCCGTTGCGCTGAAGGACTTCAACGACGTCGAGCTGCCGGAGATGATGCGCTGGGCGCATGGCCGCGGCATGGACTTGACCGTCATCGAAACCATGCCGATGGGCGAGATCGACGCCGACCGCACCGACCAGTATCTGCCGCTGTCGCTGCTGCGCGCTTCGCTCGAGCGCCAGTTCACGCTGAGCGACATCCCCTACAAGACCGGCGGTCCGGCCCGCTACGTCCATGTCGCAGAGACCGGCGGCAGGCTGGGCTTCATCACGCCGATGACGCATAATTTCTGCGAAAGCTGCAACCGCGTGCGGCTGACCTGCACCGGCACGCTCTATATGTGCCTGGGTCAGGAGGATGCCGCCGACCTGCGCGCGCCGTTGCGTGCCTCCGAAGGCAACGAGCTGGTCGCTGCTGCCATCGACGAAGCGATCGGCCGCAAGCCGAAGGGCCATGATTTCATCATCGACCGCCGCACCAGCCGCCCCTCGGTATCCAGGCATATGAGCGTCACCGGCGGCTGATTTTTTCCGAGATTTGGTGCAAGGAGTGTCTCCCATTGTTGGCTGGAGACATCGAATGAAGCGTCTTTCCATTGGATTGGCAGTTGCACTGATAGCGGCAGGCAGCGCCAATGCAGCGCCGTTCACCTACACCAATGCGCGCTTCGGCACGGTCTGCACCTTTCCCGACGACATCTTCACCGATCGCCAGCCCGAGCCGTACAATGGCGACGGACAGCAATGGCTCAGCGCCGACGGCGCCAGCCTGATCTGCTCCGGTATTTTCAACGTCAGTGACGACACCCCAAAGAGCTTCGTCGCCGAGGAGAAGGCAATCAAGGAAGCGGGCTACCAGATCAGCTACAGCAAGACCGGCAAGAACTGGGCGGTGCTGCCGGGACTGAAGGATGGCAAGTTCTTTTACGAACGGCGCCTGTTCGGCAAGGACGGCGTCATCCGCACCGTGCGGATCGACTATCCGCCGGCCGTTAAAGCGAAATACGATCCGCTGGTCGGCGCCATCGCCGGCAGCCTCAAAGGACCGTGAGCTTTTCGGACACACACCAGAAAAAGTCTCATGCGCATATAGCTGGCGGATTTACCGCAAGCGCGTTCGAGCCTAAATTCTTGGACATAGCGGCTCGTCGCTCGGTTTGGGGGAATACGACATGCGCACATTCTTACTTTCTCTTGCACTGCTTGGGTTTGCCGCCGCGCCGGCAGCAGCACAGTCCATCGGTGGCAGCTACACCGTCGCGGGCACCAATTTCGACGGCTCGAAATATGGCGGCGAAGCCACCATCACGCTGACCAGCGAGACCACCTGCACCATCCATTGGGAGACGGGCGGATCATCGTCGGACGGCATCTGCATGCGCAACGACGATGCCTTCTCCGCCGGCTATGTCATGGGCAAAGAAATCGGTCTCGTCGTCTACAAGGTAGAGGATGACGGCTCGCTGCACGGCCTGTGGACCATCGCCGGTAAGAACGGCAGCGGCACCGAGGTGCTGACGCCGAAATGAGCCTGCCGGTCATCCGGCCAGCCCTCTCAGGGATTTCTATGGGTCACGGGTGAAAATCCGTGGCCTATTTCTTTGACGTTGCTGTCTTGCCGCCGGCTGCTACAGGCTTGAGCGGTTCACCGTTTCGCCGAAACGTCGAACCGCTTTATTCTTTGTTTTCACGCAATTCCGGACGGAAAACCGTTTCACACTTTTCCTGGAATTGCTCTTGCAAAACCGGTAACGCCCTTGCCTCTTTCCCCAAACATTCGCGGCGCGCTGTGCATGATGGTGGCCATGATCGGCTTCACCCTCAACGACGCCATCACCAAGTTCTCGTCGGAATCGATGAACATGGCGCAGGTCATGCTGGTGCGCGGCGCCTTTGCGTCGCTGCTCGTCGGCCTGCTCGCCTGGCAGCAAGGCGCGCTCGCGCGACCGAGGTCGATGCTGCAGCCGCTGGTGGCGCTTCGCGTGGTCGCCGAGGCCGGCGCCACCGTCGCCTTCCTTGTGGCATTAGCGCATCTGCCGATCGCCAATGTCTCGGCGGTGCTGCAGGCGCTGCCGCTGGCGGTGACGATGGGGGCGGCACTCGTATTCAACGAAGCGGTCGGCTGGCGGCGCTGGCTGGCGATCGCGGTCGGCTTCGGCGGCGTTCTGATCATCGTGCGGCCAGGCTTCGAAGGCTTCAGCGTCTATTCGCTGTACGCACTCGTCAGCGTCGCCTGTTGCGCAGTACGTGACCTCGCCACCAAGCGCATCCCGAGGGCTATCCCGACCTTGCTGGTGTCGACGGCAACGGCAATCGCCATGACCATCGTTGGCGCCGTGCTGCTGTCGCCGATGGGCGGCTGGACGCCGATGTCCGGCAAAGGCACGGCACTTTTGGCATTGGCGGCGGTGCTGGTGCTGATCGGCTACCAGTTCATCATCATGGCAATGCGGGCTGGCGACATCTCCTTCATTGCGCCATTCCGCTACACGGCCCTCTTTTGGTCGATGCTGCTTGGCGTCATCATCTTCGGCGATGTCCCCGACCTGCCGATGATCTTCGGCTCCGCCATCATCATCGGCTCCGGCCTCTACGCGCTCTATCGCGAGCGGGTCGCCGGCCGGCAAAAACCCGCAGCCGAAAGCGCTGGACCCGACATGGCGCCGGACGGCATATAGCTTGGCCATGAGCCAAGACATTGCAGGAATTATCCTGGCCGGAGGCCTGTCACGGCGCATGGGCGGCGGCGACAAGACTTTGCTGGCGCTTGGCGGGCGTCCGCTTCTCGACCATGTCGTTGCCCGCCTGGCGCCGCAGGTCGGATCGCTGGCGCTCAGCGCCAATGGTGACCCGGCGCGCTTCGAGGCGGCCGGTCTTCCGGTTCTCGCCGATGCGGTGGAAGGCTATGCCGGACCGCTTGCCGGAATCCTCACCGGCCTCGAATGGGCGGCAGCGAATACCGCTTTCAAGGCATTGGCGACGGCCGCCGGCGACACGCCGTTCCTGCCGGTGGACCTGGTCGAGAGGCTGGCTGCGGCTGTTGACGAGCGACCAGGCTCCATCGCTGTTGCCAGTTCCGCCGGCCGGCAGCATCCGACCTTCGCGCTGTGGCCGCTCGGGCTGCGTGAGGCCTTGCGTCATTTCCTGATCGACGAGGACAACAGGCGCGTCTCCGCCTTCATCGAGCGGCACGACTGTGTCGAAGTGGAATTTCCGTTGCTGACCCACGGCAGTGACGAGATCGACCCGTTCTTCAACATCAACACACCGCACGACCTTGCGGTGGCCGAGCGTCTGTTGCAGAGCATCGGCCCATGAACATCTTCGGCATCACCGGCTGGAAGAATTCCGGCAAGACCACACTGACCGAGAAGCTGGTCACAGAGCTCGTCCGGCGCGGCTGGACAGTGTCGACGGTCAAACACGCCCATCATGAGTTCGACATCGACAAGCCTGGCGCCGACAGCTTTCGTCACCGCCAGGCGGGCGCCACCGAAGTCGCGGTGGTGTCGGGCAAACGCTGGGCGCTGATGCATGAATTGCGCGGTGAGGACGAGCCGACGCTGGAGACGGTCCTGTCGCGGTTGGCCCCGTGCGACATCGTGCTGGTCGAAGGCTACAAGCGCGAGGCGCACAAAAAGATCGAGACCCGGCGGCGGGAGGCCAAGGACCGCTCGCCGCTGTCGGCGAACGACGGACATATCGTGGCGATTGCCGCCGACTTCGCGGTTACCGGCGAAAGCCTGCCTGTGTTCGATCTCGACGACACGGGAGGGATAGCCGACTTCATCGAGCGCATGACCGGCCTCAAACCTTGAGGTCCCTGCCCTCGCCCGGTTCAGCCGCCCTCTTCAGCCGTTGCATTGTCTAAGCGCGTCGCGCCTGAACGGCCATGCGACGCGCTTCAGGTTGTTTTATTTATGCATGTCGTCGTCCCAAAACCGCTGCGCACTTTTGGGCGACATGCATTAACCCGGCGTCGGCATTGGCTGGACCCGCAAATCCCGCAAGCAACGGTTTTACAGTTGCTTTTCTCCCGAAAACAGTGGGAGTATCGCGCCAGCGGGCGGTCAAAAGCACCGCCCCACAGAGCCGTTCCGGAACGACGGCCGGGAGCCATAAAGAGAGGACTATCATGCGTATTGCACTGCGTATCGCGCTCGCCGCATCGGCTGCGCTGCTGACGCTCGGCGTCGCCCAGGCTCAGGAAACGACCCTGAGAATCGGCACCGAAGGCGCCTACCCCCCATTCAACAACCTGACCTCCGACGGCCAGCTCGTCGGCTTCGACATCGACATCGCCAAGGCGCTCTGCGACGAGATGAAGGTCAAGTGCACCTTCGTCGCCCAGGATTGGGACGGCATCATTCCCGCCCTGCAGGCCGGCAAGTTCGACGCCATCGTCGCCTCGATGTCGATCACGCCGGAGCGCGCCGAGAAGGTCGACTTCACCCACAAATACTACAACACGCCGTCGGCGATCGCGGTACCCAAGGATTCGACCCTCAAGGGCGTGACCAAGGAAGACCTGGCCGGCAAGACCATCGGCGTCGCAACCACGACGACGCATTTCAATTACGCCTCGAAAACCTATACGGACAGCACGGTCAAGGGCTATCCGAGCAGCCCCGAAGAGCAGGCCGATCTCGCCAATGGCCGTCTCGACGCGATCGAGGACGATATCGTCGTGTTGCAACAGTTCCTGGATTCGCCTGATGGCGCCTGCTGCAAGATTCTCGGCCAGCCTTCGCCGCAGCCGGTCGATATCTTTGGACCGGGCGCCGGCATCGCCGTGCGCAAGGGCGAGAAGGATCTGGTCAACAAGTTGAACAGCGCCATCGACGCAATCCGCGCCAACGGAAAGTACAAGGAAATCAACGACAAGTACTTCAAGTTCGACGTCTTCGGCGCCGAGTCCTGATCGTCTGAAACAAGGCGGCAGGGGAAGTTTCCTGCTGCCGCCTTAGCCTGACAGAAGTGGAGACAAGACCCGTCAATGCCAAGCCAGAACATATGGATACTTCTCACTTGGGGACCCGATGGCTGGATTGACGATATTGCCTATGGCGCACTGGTCACCATTGCGCTCGCGCTGGCGACACTGCCGATCGGCCTGACGATCGGCTTTTTCGTCGCCTGGGCAAAACAATCCGAAGAGCCGTCGCTTCGCGTGGCTGCCAACATCTACACCACGGTGTTTCGCGGACTGCCGGAACTGGTGACGCTTTTCCTGTTCTTCTTCGGCATGCCGATCCTCTTGCAGTATGTCATCCGTCTGTTCAGGCCGGAAGCGACGGTCGATGTCGACAGCTTCCTCGCCGGCATGATCGTGCTGTCGCTGATCTTTTCGTCGTATTCCAGCGAAGTCTTCCTGTCGGCCTTTCGCGCCATTCCGAAGGGCCAGTATGAGGGCGGCTATGCGATCGGGCTGTCGAAATGGCAGACGATGCGCAAGGTGATCCTGCCGCAGCTGCTGCGCATCGCCTTCCCCGGCCTTGAGAATTGCTGGCTGAGCCTGCTCAAGGACACGGCCCTGGTGTCGGTCGTCAACCTGGCTGAAACCTTGCGCAACGCCGGCGTGGCGGCCCGTGTCACCAAACATTCCTTCCTGTTCTACAGCGTCGCGGCGATGGTGTTCCTTATCCTTGCCATCCTGTCGTCGATCGCCACCGGCTTCATCCTGCGTTCGCTCGGGAGGAGGGAGGCACGATGAGCGTCGTGACGCGCGCCGCCGTCGACATCGAGAAGCCACCACCACGGGCGCGAGGCTGGCCGCGGGCCCGTATCGTCGGCTACGCGCTGGTCGGCTTCTGGATCCTGTTCGGCATCGGCATCGCCGTCTATCTGGTTTACGCCTGGAATGGCGAATTCTTCGCCAGATACGCGCCTGCCTATCTGCAGGGCTTGGGAACCACGCTTGCGCTGGTGGCCATCTCGATGGTGCTCGGTGCGCTCTTTTCGCTGCCTGTCACCTATGCCCGCATGTCGAAGAACCGCTATTTGTCCGTCCTGGCTTATTGCTATGTCTATTTCTTCCGCGGCACGCCGCTGCTGGTCCAGGTCTATCTCGTCTATTACGGCCTGGGCTCATTCCGGGTGCAACTCGAATCCTTCGGACTGTGGTGGTTCTTCCGCGACGCCTTCAATTGCGGTGTGTTCGCCTTCGCGCTCAACACCGCCGCCTACCAGGCCGAAATCCTGCGCGGCGCCATAGAAAGTGTTCCGAGGGGCCAATGGGAGGGCGCTGCTTCGCTCGGCCTGCACAAATTGCAGACGCTGCGCAAGGTCATCCTGCCGCAGGCGTTTATCGTCGCGCTCCGGCCCTATGGCAACGAACTCGTCCTGATGATCAAGGCCTCCGCCATCGTTGCCATCATCACCGTCTATGATTTGATGGGCAACGCGAAGCTGGCCTACGCCAAGTCCTTCGACTTCCAGGCCTATGTCTGGGTCGCCATCGTCTATCTGGTGATGGTCGAGATCCTGCGCCACGGCGTCGAATGGATCGAGCGACGGATCACCATTCATCTGATCCGCTGAGCGGTCGGCTGTACCAGTTGATCGGCTCATGCGCGTCTTGACGAATGGCGCGTAGAGCCTAGAGCTGTCCAAGACAATTCCGTTCCGTCTGAAGGGCAAACCCATGGCATCTGTGGCATTTCTCGGTCTTGGCGTGATGGGCTATCCCATGGCCGGGCACCTCAGGAACAAAGGCGGCCACGACGTCACCGTCTACAACCGCACCGCGGCGAAGGCGGAACAATGGGTGGCCCAGCATGGCGGCAAGCTTGCTTTGACGCCGGCGGACGCCGCAGAGGGCCAGGATTTCGTCTTCTCCTGCGTCGGCAATGACGACGATCTGCGCTCGGTGACGACCGGGGCCGATGGCGCCTTCGCCGCGATGAAAAAAGGCTCCGTCTTCATCGACAACACCACCGCTTCGGCCGAAGTCGCGCGCGAACTGGCCGACGCCGCTGAAAAGGCTGGCTTTTCCTTCCTCGACGCGCCGGTTTCCGGCGGCCAGGCGGGCGCCGAGAACGGCGTGCTGACGGTGATGGTCGGCGGCGAGCAGGCTGCCTTCGACAAAGCCAGGCCGGTCATCGACGCCTTTGCCCGCATGGTCGGGCTGATGGGTCCGTCGGGCGCCGGCCAGCTCACGAAGATGATCAATCAGATCACCATTGCCGGGCTGGTTCAGGGACTGGCCGAAGGCATCCATTTCGGCAAGAAGGCCGGGCTCGACATCGAGAAGGTCATCGAGGTGATTTCCAAGGGCGCTGCCGGGTCATGGCAGATGGAGAACCGACACAAGACGATGAATGCCGGTAAATATGATTTCGGCTTTGCCGTCGACTGGATGCGCAAGGATCTCGGCATCTGCCTCGATGAAGCCGACCGCAATGGCGCCAGACTGCCGGTGACCGCCCTTGTCGACCAGTTCTACAAGGATGTGCAGGCGATGGGCGGCAAGCGCTGGGACACCTCGTCCCTGCTGGCGCGCCTGGAAAAATAGGCGTTCGCAATGGCCGAGCTTTCGCCCCAATCGAGCGCCGATGAGATCGTCGCCCATTTGCGCTCGGTCGGCTCCGAAGACAATCGCCGCGGCATGTTGCGCTACGGTATCAAGACCGAGCGCGCGCTCGGCATCTCGCATGGCATGCAGCGGCAGATCGCCAAAAAGATCAAGCGCAACCACGAACGAGCTTTCGAACTTTGGCAGACCGGCATCATGGAGGCGCAATTCATCGCTTCCGTCACGGCCGACCCGAAGCGCTTCTCAGCTGCGGATGCACGACAATGGGCCGCATCCTTCGATTCCTGGGATATCGTCGACGGCGTCTCCGATCTCTTCGTCGACACGGACGCCTGGAAGGAGCTGATCGAAGAGTTCGCGGCGGACGAGCGCGAGTTCGTTCGACGCACGGCCTTTGCGATGATGGCGTGGTCCGTCGTGCACCGGAAGCAGGAGCCGGTGGCGACTTTCCTCGGCTTCCTGCCGATCATCGAAGCGCATGCCACCGACAGCCGCAATTTCGTGAAGAAGGCGGTAAACTGGGCGCTTCGTTCGATCGGAAAGCGATCGTTGGAGATGCACGGCGCTGCCCTTGCCGTCGCCGAACGACTGGCCCAGTCGGCCGACAAGACGGCGCGCTGGATTGGCAAAGACGCCGTACGGGAACTCACCAATGCCAAGATCATCGAGCGGATCGCCGCCAGAAAAGGCTGACCTAGCAACCCGTTTGCCGACGCAACCTGGCCGCCGGCTCTCGCCGACATATGATGCGGCTCAAGCGTTGACGCAACTGGCCAGGACGTCTTTACTCGGCCTATGACCAAACATCTCCAATCGACCCTCGCGCTTGCAGCCGCGTTGTTGACAGCCGGTACCTTCGACGCCTCAGCGCAAACCGCGCGCATCTTCTGGAAAGATCTGCGTCCTGCGACGCAGGCGGTGGCCGAAGATGCCGGCCTGCCGATGATTGCGGCAAAACTGCCCGATCGTGGCGAGACATTGTCGCTCAACCTGCAGGACAAGACCGTACAATTAGCCGGCTATGCATTGCCGGTCGACCGTGATGGCGATCTCGTCTACCAGTTCCTGCTGGTGCCGTGGACAGGCGCTTGCAGCCACATGCCGACGCCGCCGCCCAACCAGATCGTGCTGGTGACGCCGTCCCGTCCCTACAAGATGTCGCAGGCCTATGAGTCGGTTGCCGTGACCGGCGCCTTGCGGCCCGGCTTGGAGAAGAGCCAGTTGTTCATTCTCGACGGCGTCAGCATCATCCAGTCCGGCTACACCGTACGCAAAGCCGATGTGGTGGCAGTCGACACGGTGCCGGACACGATCACGCTGCCGGTCAACTCGCCCTGGAGTTTCCTCAACAAAAAGAAAAACTAAGCGCCGCCTGCTTGTGCAGCGTCACCGCCCAGTCACGGACAACCGCGCTCAGGCCGCGTTGGCGCCGGATTCCTTGTCCAGCAGCATGTAGTCGAGCGGCATTTCGGTCGTGTACTTGATCTGCTCCATGGCGAAGGACGACGATACGTCGCGGATCTCGATCTTGGCGATCAGCCGCTTGTAGAAGGCGTCATAGGCGGCGATATCGGGCACCACGACGCGCAGGAGATAGTCGACGTCGCCGCTCATGCGGTAGAATTCGACCACTTCGGGAAATTCCTGGATGACTTCCGAGAAACGCCGCAGCCATTCATGGCTGTGCGAATTGGTGCGGATCGACACGAAGACGGTGACGCGCACATTGACCTTTTCGTGGTCGAGGATGGCGACGCGCCGCTTGATGACGCCCTCTTCCTCCAGCTTCTGGATGCGGCGCCAGCACGGCGTCGTCGACAGGCCGACTTTCTTGGCGACATCGGCAACCGCGAGCGTCGCGTCCTCCTGCAGGAGGCGGAGAATTTTTCTGTCGAGGCGATCCATTAAGGTGCTCCTGGTGCAGGCCGCGTTCCCTCGGGCGCGACGCGCTTTGGGAATAGATTGGCTATACTCCCTCTTATTTCGACCTTTCACAAGAAAGAAATTCTGCCGGATGGCACAAAAGCGAGTGATATCTTGCTTAAAGTCTAATCTATGCGATAGCGGATTTCCGATCTCAGAAACGGCAGCAAATCCATTTCAAACCATGGATTCTGCTTCAGCCATCCTGAGTTGCGCCATGACGGGTGTGGCAGCGGCAGCACTTTCGGGCTGGCCAGCGCATCCCAGATGGTGCGCCAGTCCTTCACGGTTTCGGTCAGCGACGGCCGGCGCGTGGCGCCCATATGCCAGGATTGCGCGTAGGAGCCGATTGTCAAGACGAGGTCGATCTGCGGCATCAGCGCCATCAGCGGCGCGCGCCAGGCCAGCGCGCATTCTCGGCGCGGCGGCAGGTCACCGCCCTTTGCGTCCTGGCCGGGGAAGCAGAACCCCATCGGCACGATGGCGAATTTTTCCGTGTCGTAGAATTCCTCGCTGGTTACGCCCAGCCAGCTTCGCAAGCGGTCGCCGGACGCGTCGGTGAACGGCATGCCCGACAAATGCACCTTTGTGCCTGGCGCCTGGCCGGCGAGCAGGATGCGGGCGCTGGATGATGGCAGCAGCACCGGGCGCGGCTCGTGCGGCAGTGGCCTGCCGACTGGAGTGTCGACGCAGATGCGGCAAGCGCGGACCTTTGCCGTCAGGCGTTCGAGTTCCGCCTCCATCAGGCGGAAGCGCTCGGGCGACTGGAGACGGCACTGTACCAGCGCAGCACGTTTGTGCACTCGTCCGGCACTTTGATGCGCGCCGGTTTCATGAAATCCATGGCGATCATGCCGGTGATATCGGCGATCGAATAGGCGTCGCCGGCGGCGAATTCGCAGTTTGCCAGTTCGGGCTCGAGCAGTTTCAGGAATTCAACCGCTTTCGCCTTGTTGGCCTCGCCCCATTCGGGGATCTGCGGAATTTCCCATTCCTTCATCGCCGGATGGATGTGGCGAAAAGCCTGGGCGACGCAGCTGAGCAGATTGAACTCCATGCGCCTTTGCCACATCTCGACCTTGGCCTTGCCGAGCGCGCCTTGCCCGAACAGCGCCGGTTCGGGATGCAGTTCCTCGAAATAGCGGCATATGGCGACGGATTCGGTGAGGATGGTACCGTCGTCGAGCTCGAGCACCGGCAGCCGCTGCAGCGGGTTGCGCGACCTGACCGGCTCCTGCTTGTGCCCCATCGCACCCATGTCGACCGGCACCAGCGGCACTGCGATGCCCTTTTCGGCGAGGAAAACCCGCACGCGCCGCGGATTGGGGGCGCGGCCGCCGTCGAACAGTTTCAT
Source organism: Mesorhizobium sp. P160187 (assembly GCF_057766425.1). Lineage (NCBI taxonomy): Bacteria > Pseudomonadati > Pseudomonadota > Alphaproteobacteria > Hyphomicrobiales > Phyllobacteriaceae > Mesorhizobium > Mesorhizobium sp. P160187. Next base: position 352,499 of record NZ_JBYMDX010000004.1, on the reverse strand, counting down.
GCTTATCCTCCCGATCTGGTCCTTCAACTATAGTGCTCGTCACCAGAAGCGAAACATCTCTCGCAAGGCGTCACCGACCGAAGCCAGGGTGCCGTGCTTTCTTTCGAGCGGGCCACCGTGGTGGCTTTCGCGCCACTCTTGCGGCGCATCGAAGGTGCCGGCCCAGATGCCAACCTTGCCGGCGCGGGCAATGGCCTGCTCGGCGTCGAAATCGCCATAGGCAATGGCCCAGCCGGCCTCAACCTGGGCCCGGTTGAGATCCTTGCCACCGGCCTTGCAATCGCCGAGCAGGCGGCCGTAGCGGTCGCGCTGCCAGCCGCTGCAGGTCACCGGATTGCCTGATATCAGCCGCACCAGCGCCTGGCGTGCCAGCCTGCCGCAAGCGTAGTCTGCGCCATCCCTACGGCAGATCTGCTGGTATTCCGGAGCGTCGATGCCGCGCATGCGGATACGTTCGGTGCCAAGGGTGAGTGAATCGCCATCGTTGACGATCGCCGCCCCTTGCGCCTTGCGCGTCTCGAAACGGTCGAGGCGTGCGGCGAGCAGGATCAGCAGGCCGAGCAGAATGACCGTCAGCGCGTAATCCAGCAGCTTGCGCCACAGGCTTCGCGGCGGCGGCGGATAGTATCGCCGGCGCGGCCTTGGCGACCACGAACGGCTCATATGGCAAACAGTCTCTTAATCATTCGAACGTAGCTTAACGAATTGAGATCGCTGCGCGCATAAATCGAAGTTTCCATGCCTCTGCTACGCTCGAACACAGCGGATAAATTCATTGTGGACCGCCGGAAACCGCACCGCAACAGCGATGTGGCGCGCGCGGTGCGCAAGACGCGCGACCGTCTTTCGCAGCAGGTCGGCAATCTCGACTTCGACCGCGAGCTGCTGAAGCTGCACGCCGGGACCATGGTGGGCGGCGCAGCCGTCATCCCACTGCTGGTGTTGGCGGTCGCGGCGGCCGGGCTGCTGGCCGGTGTGGACAAACAGATCAGCGTCTGGGCGCTGTTCACCCTGATCTGCTATTCGATCGTCGCCTTCATGGCGCGGCGCGTCGGCCGCACCGAAGCTGCCGAGCTCAACCCTGTTCGCACCCGCAGGGATTTTCTGATCGGCCACTCGCTGTGCGGCCTCGGCTGGGCGTGGTTCGCCTGGCTCGGCTGCGCCACCTGCCAGATCGACCAGTTCCAGGTGGCCAAGGCGGTGGTGCTGCTGCTGGCCATGGCGACGACCGCTATCATGGCGTCGTCCTTGCGCGGCTCGCTGCTTGCCACCTTCGTCGTTCCGGTGGCGGTCTATGCCTATGCCGAAACGAAATTTTGGGTGCCGGTCGGGACGATCATGGTCGCCCTGCTGGTCGCGGCATTGCCGTTCTTTGCCTATATCGCGCGCCATCTCAACCGCTCGTCGCTGATACTTCTGTCCTTCCGCTCCGAAAAGGATGCGCTGCTCGCCGAGGTGGAGACCGCGAAATCGATGTCGGACGAAGCTCGTCGGCGGGCCGAAGACGCCAATCTGGCGAAGTCGCGCTTCCTTGCTTCGATGAGCCATGAGCTGAGGACGCCCCTCAACGCCATTCTCGGGTTTTCCGAGGTGATGGCCAATGAAGTGCTCGGGCCTATGAGCAACCCGACCTATCGCGACTATGCCCGCGACGTGCACGATTCCGGCCAGCATCTGCTCGACCTGATCAACGAAATCCTCGATCTGTCGCGCATCGAGGCCGGCCGCTATCAGCTCAACGAAGAGCCGGTGATGCTGCTCAACATCGCCGAAGATTGCTGCCACATGATGGAATTGAAGGCGCGCAACAAGGACATCCGCATTGTCCAGGATTTCGAAAGTGCCCTGCCGCGGCTGTTCGCCGACGAGCGCGCGGTGCGGCAGATAACGCTCAACCTCCTGTCCAACGCCATCAAATTCACCGCCACCGGCGGCGAAGTTCGCGTGCGCGTCGGCTGGACGGCGGGCGGCGGCCAGTACATTTCGGTCAAGGATAACGGGCCGGGCATACCGGAAGACGAAATCCCGATCGTGCTGTCCGCCTTCGGCCAGGGCTCGATCGCCATCAAGAGCGCCGAACAGGGCACCGGGCTCGGACTGCCGATCGTGCAGGGCCTGCTCGCCATGCATGGCGGCGAATTCGAACTTCAGTCGAAATTGCGCGAAGGCACCGAGGCAATCGCCATTTTCCCGCTCGCCCGAGTGATGGAGGAACTGCCGGCGCTGCCAACCAAGACCGTGGCGGCGGCCCGCCGACGTTGACAGCTTGTTCTAGGCTTTGACCGCCGCCGCCATGCCCGAACTGGTAAGCGCCGCCGCCTTGACCAGACCGGCGGCAAGGGCGGCCCCTACCCCTTCGCCGTGGCTGATGCCGAGATCGAACAGCGGCCTGAGGCCGAGCCGCTCGGCGGCAAGCCTTTGGCCGGGTTCGGGCGACTGGCTGGCCAGCAGGCAATGGTCGAGCGCACCCGGGTTGGCGGCATGCAGCACGGCAGCGGCAGCGGTCGCGGCGAAGCCGTCGAGCAGCACCGGGATTTTTTGCATCCGGGCGGCGAGGATGGCGCCGGCAATGGCCGCAAATTCGCGGCCACCGACCCGGCGCAGTGCTTCCAACGGGTCCTTCAGAGCCGCACCATGGAAGGCGACGGCTTTATCGACTACATCAGCCTTGCGCGCCTGCATGGCCGCGTCCGCGCCCGAGGCGGGGCCGACCCAGTCGGCGCCGCTGCCACCGAACAGGACGGCGCACAAGGCCGCCGCAACGGTGGAGTTGCCGACGCCGAGATCGCCAAGGCAAATCAGATCGGCGCCACCGGCGATGGCTTCCATGCCGAAGGCCATGGTGGCGGCGCAGCCGCGTTCGTCGAGGGCGGCGTCCTCGGTGATGTCGGCGGTCGCAATGTGCAGCGCCAGATCGAACACCTTGAGGCCAAGATTGTTGGCGACGCAAATCTGGTTGATTGCCGCACCGCCGGCGGCGCACAGCTCAACGGCGTTTGCGGTCGCAGCGACAGGGCGCGGCGAGATGCCGTGGCGGGTCACGCCATGGTTGCCGGCGAAGATCGCCACCAGGGACCGGTTCACCGCCGGCGGGGCGCGCCCGCTCCAGGCAGCAAGCCAGGCGGCGATGTCCTCGATGCGGCCAAGCGAGGCTTTCGGCTTGTCGGCCTTGGAAAATAGGGTGCGCACCCTGTTTTCCGCGACTGTATCGGCAGGCGGCAGGCTCGCCAGCAGATTGCGAAAGTCGTCGAAGGGCAGCGCGCTGGTCATGTCGGTCCTGATCATCCCTTGTGGTTGATCAGCGGCATAACCGCCTTGCCCGGCTGGCACAACCTCCCCTCGACATTGGCGCGAAAGCGGTTGCCCGCGCCGCATTCCGAAGGGCTTGCATTGGCTTTGCCGTTGCACCATGTGGGGATGGAACGAGGGATTCCGGACGGAACCTTCAAGAGAAAGTCATGACGGCCATCGAATCCCCGTGCATCCTGGTCTGTTCGATCGACATGAAAACCGGCTTCTGCTTCGGCTGTGGCCGCACGCGCGATGAAATCGGCGCCTGGATGGGGATGACGCCGGAGGTACGCCGCAGCGTCATGGCCGAGTTGCCGGCCCGATTGGAAACGGTCGAGCGCCGGCCGCGCCGGGAAACACGCCGCAGCCGCATGGCGCGCGAGCGCGACGTCCTCTCTTGAGGCGGCAGGTCCAATGAACCGACTGTTCTGGATCGTGATGGCGGCAATCGGCCTCGGGCTGGTGCTGCTGATGATCAACAACGACGCCGGCAGCACGTTCGGCATCGAGAATTACGATTTCAGCCGTCTGGTCTGGCTGGGGGCGATCGGCTTGCTCGTCAGCGCCGGCCTTGTCCGGTCCGGCAGGCCGCTCGGCGTCATGGCCCGCAATCTCGGCACGTGGGCCCTGATCGTGCTGGCGCTCGTCGCCGGCTACCAGTACCGCTACGAGTTGCAGGATTTCGCCAGCCGGGTGACGGCGGGCCTCGTTCCCGGCAGCCCGCTGGCGCTCGGCGTCGAGGACGGCCATGCCACCGTGACCCTGGACAAGGCCGGCAGCGGCCATTTCGAGGCCCGCATCACGATCAACGGCGCGCCGATCCGCACCGTCGTCGATACCGGCGCGACCAGTACAGTGCTCACCGCCGAAGACGCGCAGGCGGCCGGCTTCAATCCGGCAGCGCTGAGCTTCACCGTCCCGGTCTCGACCGCCAATGGCATGGCACGCGCCGCTTCGGTGCGCACCGACGAACTGGCGATCGGCGGCATCGTGCGCAAGAACATGCAGGTGATGGTCGCCGCGCCCGGCGCGCTCAGCCAGAGCCTGCTCGGCATGAACTTCATCGGTTCCCTGTCGGGTTTCGACGTGCGCGGCGACCGGATGATTCTGCGCGACTGAACTGCTTAAGCGGCCTTTTCAACACGGTCGAAATCGACGGCAGCGAACGCAGCCTTCAGCACATCCGGTCCGGCGCCGGGTTTCGTCGCGTCGGTAGATAGTATCTGCCGGAAGCGGCGCGCGCCGGGCAGGCCGTGGAACAGCCCGACCATGTGGCGAGTGACGTGGCCGAGCCGCCCGCCCTGCTCGATATGCTGCGCCGCATAGTCGGCCATCGCGTCGATCAGCGCGGCAAAATCGTAGGCCCCGGCCTTGCCGCCGTAGAATGCCGCGTCGACGCCGGCCAGGATGCCTGGCGTGTGATAGGCGGCGCGGCCAAGCATGGCGCCATCGACATGATCGAGGTGGCGAGCCGCCTCTTCGAGCGATTGAACGCCGCCATTGATGCCGATGAATTTGTTTGATTTTCCCGCCTTGAGGCGATAGACCCTGTCATAGTCGAGCGGCGGGATGTCGCGATTTTCCTTCGGGCTCAGACCCTCCAGCCAGGCCTTGCGCGCATGCACCCACAGCGCGTCGGCGCCGGCCGCGAAAACGCCGTCGGCCAGCGCGTCGAGCGCGGGCTCCGGATCCTGCTCGTCGACGCCGATGCGGCATTTGACCGTCACCGGGATTGTCACCGCCGCCTTCATCGCCTCCACACAATCGGCGACCAGGTCAGGCACTTTCATCAGGCAGGCGCCGAACGTGCCGGACTGGACGCGGTCGGACGGACAGCCGACATTGAGATTGATTTCGTCGTAACCGAAGCCCTCGCCGATGCGCACCGCCTCGGCCAGCTTTTGCGGATCGGAGCCACCGAGTTGCAGCGCCACCGGATGTTCGATCTCGTCAAAACCAAGCAGCCGCTCGCGCGCGCCATGGATCACGGCGTCCGCCACCACCATTTCGGTGTAGAGCAGCGCACGCCGCGTCAACTGGCGGTGGAAGAACCGGCAATGCCGGTCGGTCCAGTCCATCATAGGTGCAACGGCCACTCTATGATCTTGATTTTTCAGCATCTGTTTAACATCAGAACCTTAGAACCTGCCGCACACGCTGCGTCAGCGAGACCTTCCTGCAACGCGACGTTGCGCGGCGCTGGGGCACCAACACCAAGTCGATCGCAGTGAGACGCCTACAAAGCATAGCGCGCCTGAAGGCTTCGGCGAACTCATCGACCTCCATATCGACGACATGTGCGATGTAGGCAAGTCCCCTCGCCGCTCCAAGGCCGCAGCCCTCGCTATGCTCCGAAGACATCTGGGGAAGTGCAGCATCGCCACCCTCGATCGCGAACGGCTCGTTCCCTTCGGTCGTGATCGAGCCGCCCAGGGTGCCGGACGATGAGTCTCGGTATCGACATCACCTGGGGAAGTCCTTGAGCGTCGTTTGATCCTGGATGATCTGCCTGGTCGTGATCGCGACAGCCGCTGGCAGTCTCTGACACACGATTGCGCTGAAGTCGTTCGGAATTTCCTGTGCGATGGCCGGAACAAGGCGGCCGGTCGAGAGCATCAGGGCTCAATGATCAAGCCAATGCACAAGGTCCTGGAGAGGGTAAGACATGACTGTTTCTCCTGCCGGATTCGGCCTTCGAGTTCGCCCGAGGTCAGAATTGAGATTCTCGCCGATTGTTTGACCGGCCCGATAAAATGGTTCCAAGGCGTTGACGACGGCAATGTGACCCGTGCCGAGCCATTGAAACTTGCTTGAGACGTTCCAAAATTTCGCCGGCGGGAATGGCGAGAGCCGCCAGACTCAAACACGCATGAGATTGTCTGAAGCCGAGGACCATCCATGGAAGGACCCATTTCGACCTATTTTGCATCGATTGAACCCGTGGCCCCCGACGTTTTTCTGGACCGCTTGCTGCATCCGGCGCGGCATTTCAAACAGCCCCACGACGTTTTGGCCGACGTTGCCCTGGACGCTCAGGAGAAGCGCGCCATTCTTTCGTCATGGGCGTCGGATGCCTGCGCCGTAGAATCCGTGCCAGCGCTTCGCATGCTGCCGGGAGCGGGTGAACCGGTCAGCTTCGACACGATCATGGATGCGTTGCAACAGTTGGATCAATCGGATGAGCGTGCCGGTCCTGACTGCAGTGACAACGCGGCAGTGGCCGCGTTCGTACCATTCGTCGATCGGATTTAAGGGCGACGTCGTTGTTCTTGCACCATGGACCCGTCGGCGAGTGACCCCGCCGGCGGAAGGGGTGGCATTGGTGCGTTCGCCCAGATTGCCGATGAAAATTTTCCTATTCTTGCTCTTGAAGGTGTAAGTCGCGATTCTAAATTGATGGTCGCCGGCAGCCTAATGGGCCGGCAGCACCAGGAGGCGGCAAGGCTCTTGGCGCCTTCTGTTGTCCATGTTGCTCAAAGGAGGATGTGGGTATGAAGACAAACCTCGATTTTACCCCTCTATACCGGTCCAGCATCGGCTTCGACCGCATGGTCGACATGCTTGAAAGTGCGAGTCGTGTGGCCTCGTTCGACAACTGGCCGCCCTACGATATCGCCAAGGTTGATGATGATCAGTATCGCATCACGATGGCGGTCGCCGGTTTCCCGCAGGACCAGTTGACCGTCACCTACCAGCCCAATATGCTGGTTGTGAGCGGGTCGCAACCCGGCGATGAGAACGGCCAGTATCTCTACCGCGGCATCAACGGGCGCGCTTTCGAGCGTCGGTTCGAACTGGCCGATCATGTCAAAGTCGAGGGCGCCAGCCTTGAGAACGGGCTGCTGAGCATCGATCTCAAGCGCGAGGTTCCCGAGGAGATGAGACCGCGCAAGATCGAAATCTCCAGCGGGGCTCCCATGCCGAAGATCGAGGCTCCCAAGGTAGAGACCGACAAGCTGGCCGCCTGAGCAATCCACCATGAAGGCTTTCGCTTGAGCCGGGCGTCCCGCCCGACTCAGAGACCTACAAAAGGAGAAAGACAATGAGCGTACGTGACTTGATCCCATGGGGCCGGGGCAACGGAAACTCGGCGCCCAGTCTCTTCCCTGATGATCGAGACCCCTTCGTCTCCCTCCACCGGGAGGTAAACCGGCTGTTCGATGACGCCTTCCGCAGCTTTGGCGCCAGACTGCCGGCCTTCGGTCCCTCTTTCGCCGCCAGTTGGCCGAGTGTCGAAATCTCCGACACGGACAAGGAAGTCCGCGTCACGGCGGAAACACCTGGCCTGGACGAGAGCGACATAGAAGTCCTGCTGGAAAATGGGGCGCTCAAGCTTAAAGGCGAGAAGCGTTCCGAGACCGAGGACAAGGACCGGCAGTTCTCCGAGCGCTTCTACGGTCGCTTCGAGCGCCTTATTCCGCTCGGCTACGAGGTTGAAGAAGACAAGGTCAACGCCGCCTTCAAGAACGGGGTGCTGACCGTGACGTTGCCCAAGACCGAGCGGGCGCAGGCGAAGGCCAAGCGGATCGCAATCAACGGGAAGAACTGACGGATGCAGTATGGGTGGCGGCCCTTACGGCCGCTGCCCGTGCGACCCTTCATAACGGGAGGGACAGGCAATGGAGACAGTTCAAAGCAGCGACAACAGAAACCTAACCAAGACGTCCGTCCGGCCGGACAATGACAATCGGCCTCGTCTAGACGGGCCGGCTTTGTCAATGGGACGGTCAGTGTTTCCGGACGGCGCAACGGCGCGGATCTACCAGCCCTGCCGCTCGGCCATGACCTCGGCAAAGCCCCGCAAGGACTGGCGATTGGTCTTCGAACGCCGCACAGCCCCGTTCATCGAGCCGCTGATGGGCTATACCGGTGGCCGAGACACCCTGACCCAGGTTGAACTGAACTTTCCGACGCTGGAAGCGGCGATCCGTTATGCCGAGCGTCAAGGCCTCAATTACGTGGTGCAGGCGGCACCTCCTGCTTCCCCGGCCAAGATCAGGAGACAACATGTATCGGAGGAGAAACAGGCCTTTTCCGACCTGGTTTGGCAGCGGCTGCAGTTGGCTTGGCTCCAGGCAAGTCACGGCTATGGCGCCGGTGCACAGGCAGCGCACATACAGACGGCGCTTTCGGAGCCCGAGACATTCTACGCCTCTCCGATGCAGGTGGTGGATGATCCCGTCCTTTCACCCGACGAGAAACGCGCTGTGCTCAAGAACTGGGCCTGGAACGAGTACCTGATCGACCTGGCCACCGCCGAAGGCATGCCGGAAAATGCACGCCCGTCGCGATTGGACGAGGTCGAACTCGCCTTGCTGGCCTTGGAAGTCCGAAACCGGGGCTTCCAGACCAGGACCAGCCCGGTGCACTCCCGGATAGCCGCATGATGAGGCAAGAAGGAACCCACTGATCGTCTTCGACGCCCAACGGACCATCCCCAAACCCTTCCCGCTTGCGGTCGCGGCAGCGGGCGGGCGCGCGCCGACAACTTTCCCAATGCGTGGGCGCCCGATTGCGCCTCGGCAGAACTCGGCACAGTTGTTAGGATCGCGCTGATATGGACGCTCCAATGAATTGGCGACAGAGGTTCCTATGTATCAATCCTTCAACGGCTCCGCCCATCCCCTGGCACCGAAAGAGATCGCGATCGCTGCCGTCCCCGAAGACGAGCGTGTCTGGGTCCCACAGGCTAAGGGCGTGTGGTTCCGACCACTTATGCTCAACACAATGCAAGGCCAGTGGTGCAATCTGCTCCGCGTACGCCGGGCCGGGATATTAAGCCGTCATCTGCATCCGGCCCCCGTGCATGGCTATGTGATCAAGGGGCGTTGGCACTACCTTGAACACGACTGGGTGGCAGAGACCGGATCTTACGTTTTCGAGCCGCCCGGTGAAATCCACACGCTCACGGTCCCAAGCGACGTGCCCGAGATGATCACCTTCTTCAACATCTCCGGCTGCATGGTTTACCTGGACAAGGATAACAAGCAGATTGGTTTCGAGGACGTTTTCACCAAGATCGACATGTGCAGAAGCCACTATGCGAGCGTGGGTCTCGGGGACGATTTCGTCGATCAATTCGTGCGGTAGACATCCGCCCGTTTGTCTTCCGCTGCGGTAAGTTCGCGCTCCGCCACAGAGGCGAAACGAGGAGATCTTGGTGACCGATTCCATGTGGGCGATGCCCTTCTTCGCGGGCAAGACCGTCGTCATTACCGGAGGCACGACAGGCATCGGAAACGGCATCGCCATGGCGTTCGCCGAGGCCGGGGCAATCGTCCATGCGACGGGGGCCACGGCCGCCGAGGTAGCGGCCGCTCGTGCATACGGCACCGCCGTCTCGTATTCAGTACTCGACGTCCGGGACATGACTGCGGTCGACGGATATTCCAGTCAGTTCACATCCGTTGCAGCGCTCGTAAATTGCGCAGGGGTAAACCTGCGCGCCGCCGAATTCACTGTCCAGGGTTTCGAAACGGTGGTCGATATCAATCTCACCGGCTCCATGCGGAGTGCGAGCGCGTTCCGAGGGGCACTCTCGAACGGGGGCGCCATCGTCAACATCGCCTCGATGTTCGCGTTTTTCGGCGCGGCTCATGCGCCGGCTTACGCCGCGTCCAAGGGCGCCATCGTGCAACTTACCAAGTCGCTCGCCATCGCCTATGCCGGGGATGGCATTCGCGTAAACGCATTGGCGCCTGGTTGGATCGAGACCGCCATGACCGCCGCGCCACGGGCCGATCCAGCTCGCAACGCGGAATTGATGAAACGCACTCCGATGGGTCGCTGGGGTACGCCGGGCGACCTGACCGGCCCCGCCTTGTTCTTGTGTTCGCCGCTCGCGGGGTTCATCACTGGGGCAATTCTGCCGGTTGACGGTGGCTATCTCATTGCGTGAGGCGTTGGCTATGCTGCGCGACCGATCTCCAAGCCTGTGTCGTCGAGATCAAGATCGAACGCGACCAGTCGACCATGCCTGACCGCAATTGCCGCCACCAACTCCGCAAGCTCGCCATCCGTATGCTCGCAAAAAGCTGCCTGTTTCCTGACAATCGTGACCGCATCCCGGGTCGATACGACAGAGAACGGCCTCCGGGATCTCACGAAGGATTCCGCAACCTCCGCGACGGATGAAGCTCGGTCAAAATTATCTTGCATACTTGCACCTCTGTACGACGCTAGCCCAAGCTCGGCCCGCGCAAATTGTTCCCACTGGCCTAATGCAGCCTGGTTGGCATCCGGCCTGGGCTCCTTGTGTGCGAAGGCCGGGAGCAACGCGACATGGCCGTCGCCGTGCCTTGGACAGTAGGCTGGACGCATTCGTCTCCACTCAACCAAAGGTCACGCCATCGGCCAGTCCTCGCTACATGCTTCAAATGCGAACACGAGCGCGACGCTACAGACGAGGAGGATCAGATGTGTCCAAGCCGCTCGCCAAAATTTCCGATCCTCGGATCACCGCAGTTCCCGCGCAACAAGTCGCCGGGAGACCTGTTTGCTCGCGTTAATTGCGGTCGACTGACTCCTGGCTCATTCGCCGCCCCGCCAGTTGGCTCCGGTCAGCCGGCCTCGTCCGTCTCCGTCATCGCTGGCCGGCGGACGATCCAATCCACCAAACCGGCTTCGGTCTGCTCGCAGGCCACGAATTCGCGCACCAGACTTCGCGCCAGCTCGCGCCATTGACACTCGGGCACGTTCATCTCCGCGATCAGATCTCGGCATGCAGCGCGTATGATGTCGGCATCGAAGGCTGACACGGCGACAGGACCACGGTCTGTATTCTTTGCTCGAGGAGTGTCGTCGCCCTGACGTTCGCGAAAGCGCCTCAGCACCTCGCGCGATGTGGCGATCGCTTGTCGGGTTTGACTCATAGCCTCGTAAAATCCAACTTCGCGGACCGGTGAGCGGTGCCGTGATAGAATGAAGTCCTCCATAACCGGATGTGCAGTGTCCGTACGCGTTGCAACCATCGCCGCCTCCCTGCAGGCGCACCCAATGCTTGCAGCTTCTGCCCGTTTTCGGGCGGCCGCCTGCATTTGTCGTGTCGCTGCTATGATCGCGTGAGTTAAAGCCGGTGAAGCGTCGCTGCAATTACAAATGTAAGTGTGGCATCCGATAAGTGGTATGCCCGCTGGCTGCGGCGGCGGCGAGTTCGTTCTTCAGACGGTCGAAGTCTTCCTCGGCGAAGCGCTCTCCGCGTTGCCGGAACGAGGAAGCAGGATCTGGACAAAATGCATGCGGCCGTGCCGCCGTTCAGGGGGCGCTATTGGCGAAAATCCGCCAATTTGCGCCAATCGAAGACAACGCCCACTCCAGGCTCGTCGGGTGCTATCGCCAAACCATCCTGAAGCCTAAGCGGCTCGGTGGTGTAAAGGTCAATATCGAAACTATGCGCCTCCACCCAGCCGGCATTTGTCTGACCTGCAACGAGACTGACATGAAGTTCCTGCATCCCGTGACTGCAGACCGGAATGCCAGCCTTGCGTGAGAGCGCTGCCACGCGCAGCCAGCCGGTGACCCCGCCGCAGTTGGAGGCGTCGGGTTGGATGTAGGCGAGATTCGACCAAGCGAAGGCATGCTCGAACTCCTCGATGACATGCAGGTTTTCTCCCATTGCCAGGGGCATTCCGGTCGCCTTGGCAATGCTGGCGTAACCCTCATAGTCGTCGGGTATGATGGGCTCCTCGAACCACAGCAGATCGTAGGCGGCGAATGCTCTCGCTGCCTCGATCGCTCGCGGGACGTCGAGCGCGTAGTTGGCGTCAACCATAAAGGTGACATGAGGGCCGATGCGCTCGCGGACTGCCTTCACCCGGGCCACATCCTCGGCCAGGTCGTCCTTGCCGACCTTGATCTTCACCCCGGTGAAGCCGGCATTGAGATAGGAATCGATGCTGGCCAAAAGCTGATCGAGGGTAAAGTTTAGGTCGATGCCGCCGCGATAGGCCTTGGCGCTCTTCCCGGCCCCGCCCGCCATCTGCCAAAGCGGCAGGCCGCTACGCCGGCCCTTGAGGTCCCATAATGCGATGTCGATCGCCGAGATCGCGAAAGAAGCGATGCCGCCGCGCCCGACATAGTGGATGTGCCAGAGCATGCCGTCGTAGATCGTGTCGATTTGCGTTGCGTCGCGTGCCTTGAGGAACGGCGCGAGGTCGTGATCGATCATTGCCTTGATCGCATAGCCGCCCCTGCCCCCGGTGTAGGTGTAGCCTGTGCCCTCGGTGCCGTCGGCAAGCCTCAGCGTGACGGTGACCAGCTCGAAATGCGTGTGCGCGCCGTGCTTGGCATCGGTCATCACCTCACGCAGTGGGACCCGGAACAGCCGGGTCTCGGCTTCCTTGATTTCGGTGCGGCTCATGCTGCGCTCCATTCAGGTTTTTTCATCGGACCATAATTGCACCGGCAGCGCTGACTGGCAACAATGTGGCTGATCTTTCAGCGGTTCTGAAGCCAATCCGTCATGTTTGGTCCTACAAACGCATCAATCGGCTTGTGCTTTGGTCCGATTTACCTTCTAATAACAGGACCATCTGGGAGGAAAAGGCTTGGTGGATACGGAAGAGCGTCCTGAGATGCCCGCGGCTATTCTCGCCGCCCGCGCGGCCGACGCGATGGTGGCCGGCATAGAGGCCGACATCACGTCCGGAAGGCTTGGCGACGGCAGCTACCTGCCGGCCGAGCGCGAACTGATGATCGAGTATGGTGTCGGCCGGGGCGTTGTGCGTGAGGCGATTGCGCGCCTGGCCAGCCGCGGCCTGGTGGAAGCGCGTCCGCGGTTCCGGCCCGTGGCGCGTCGGCCTGGCCTGGATGCCGCGCTCGGCGCCCTCGACGGCATTGTAGGACATCTGCTGAGCGACCAGGCGGGCGTGAAGAACCTCTACGACATGCGCGTCTTCCTCGAGGCGTCGCTGGCGCGCAACGCCGCCATCCATGCCCGCAAGGATGACGTCACAGCCCTGAGGGCGGCGCTGGCGATGAACGAGGCGGCCATCCCGGATTCTGAGAAATTCTATGCGACGGACGTGGCGTTCCACGCAGCGCTCTATGACATCGCGCGCAACCCGGTGCTGCCTGTCGTGCACAAGGCATTTACCGCATGGCTGTCGCCGCATTGGATGCGCATGCCACGGTCGCCCGAGCGCAACCGCGTGAATTTCCTCAGCCATCGTGAAATCTGCACGGCCATCCTTGAGCGAGATCCTGACGGCGCCGAGCGGGCGCTGCTCAACCACCTCTCGGCGGCCTGGGAGTATGTCCGCGGAACATTCGAAAGCCGTGAGGCGCCGGAAGCATGACGCAGTCCTACGACCATATCGTGGTGGGCGGCGGAGCAGCCGGCTGCGTCGCGGCGGCAAGGCTTGTCAAAGCGGGACGGCGAACCCTGCTGCTGGAGGCCGGCCATTCCCATCATCACCCCTTGCTCGACATGCCGCCCGGCATCTTCAAGATGATCAACGGCTCGAAATTCATGCGCTATCACCGCACCGAGCCGCAGGCCCATCTCGACGGGCGCGTCCATGAAATCTCGCAAGGCAACGTGCTGGGCGGCGGCACCTCGGTCAACGCCCAGGTCTACATGCGAGGCCGCTCGGCCGATTATGAGGAGTGGGACGAACTGCTGCGCGGCAACAATGCCGGCGTGCGCTGGAACTGGCAGGCGGTGCTGCCGCATTTCACCGGCATGGAGGGAAACAACCGCCTCGGCGGCGAACTGCATGGCAGCGAAGGTCCGCTGCTGGTCTCGGATCCAGGCCACATCGATGATGTTTCCCGTTGGTTCGTCCAAGCGGTCCAAGGCCTTGGATTGCCGTACAACCATGACTTCAACGGACCGTCGCAGCGCGGGGTCGGCTTCTACCAGTTCATGAACCGGCGGGGAAAGCGAAGCAGCGCCGCCTACGCCTTCATCGAGCCGCTGACGAATGATCCCAAGCTGACGCTGAAACTCAATTGCACAGTCAGCCGGCTGCTGATCGAAAAAGGTCGGGTCACCGGCGTCATCTACTCGGATGCGTCGGGCGCCGAGCATACCGTCCATGCGGATGCCGACGTGATCGTCTCGTCCGGTGCCCTCGTCTCGCCAAAATTGCTCATGCTGTCCGGCATCGGCCCCGCCGAGGCGCTTGCCGGGCACGGCATTTCCTGCGTCGCCGACCTGCCTGGGGTCGGCGAAAACCTGATCGACCATCCGGAGGTGCCGATCATCGCCACCGCAAACGGCCCATACGGCTATTTCAGGCAGAGCCAAGGCTGGCGGATGATCAGGAACGGCCTGCATTTCAAGCTCTTCGGCACCGGCACGATCCTGTCAGCGGGGGTGGAGGCCGGAGCCTTCGTCAATCCGGCCGATCCCGAGGGCGAACCGACGATCCAGGCCTTCTGCGTGCCGCACGTCTATCTGGACCGCGATATCCTGACCTTGGTCGAGAACACCTATGGGCTTACCGTGACGACAGTGGTGGTGAAGCCAAAGTCGCGCGGTTTCGTGAGGCTGCGTTCGGCGGATCCGAAGGACATGCCGATCGTTTCGCCGAACCTCCTTAAACATCCCGACGACATGAGGGAAATGATCTACGGCCAGCGTTATTTCCTGCAGGCTTTTCAGACCAAGCCGCTCGCCGATCGGGTCAAGGCCATTGCCGTGCCAAGCCAGGGTGATCTCAGCGACGAAGCCATGACAAAGCATTGCAAGCGCTTTGTGAAGACCAACTACCATCCGGCCGGGACATGCCGGATGGGCTCGGACAGCGACCGGATGGCGGTTCTGGACGCGGCGCTGCGCGTGCGCGGAATAGACAATCTGCGGGTTGCCGACATGTCGGCCTGCCCCAACATCAATGCCGGCAATACGGCGGCGCCCGCCATGATGCTGGGCGACCGCTGCGCCGACTTTATTTTGGAGGCGGCATAGCGCCTGATCCAGCTTGCCGACTGCGTCATCGCCGAAGCCGTCTGGGCCGATTATCGTGAGGAAATTACACAGTCGCAGAAGCGACAATAAAGGAGGAAAGAGCATGATCATTACCCGTCGAAAACTACTGGTTGGCTCCGCCGCCGGCGCGGTCGCGCTGACACTCGGCTCACGCGCCTTCGCGGCGCTCCCGCCGCTCGCCAAGAAGGACAAGTACAAGGTCGGTTTCGCCCAGACGGAAAGCAACAATCCGTGGCGTCTTGCCGAGACCAAGAGCATGCAGGACGAAGCCGCCAAGCTTGGCCATCAGCTGGTCTACACGGATGCCGCCGGTTCGTCGGCCAAGCAGGCCTCCGACGTGAACTCGATGATCGCGCAGGGCGTCGACGCAATCTTCCTGCCGCCCCGCGAAGACAAGCCCCTGGTGCCGGTCATTCTTGCCGCGCGCGATGCCGGCATACCGGTGTTTCTGGTCGACCGCGACGTTGATCACACCATGGCCAAGCCGGGCGAGGATTATGTCTGCTTCATCGGTTCGGATTTCATCGAGGAGGCGACACGCGTCGGCGAATGGCTGGTCAAGAACGCCAATGGCAAGTCGAAGATCATCGAGCTGGAAGGCACGACCGGAGCCTCGGCCGCTACCGACCGCAAGAAAGGCTTCGACGATTTCATCGCCAAGCACTCGCAGTTCACCATCCTGGCGTCGCAGTCCGGCGACTTCGCCCGTGACAAGGGCCGGCAGGTCGCCGAGACGCTGCTTCAGGCGCACCCTGATGCGGATATCATCTACGCGCATAATGATGAGATGGCGCTGGGCGCCATCGCCGCTCTGGAAGCAGCCGGCAAGACCCCGGGCAAGGATGTGCTGATCTTGTCGATCGACGGCGAGAAGGAAGGCGTCCAGGCGATCATTGACGGCAAGATCGGCGCTATCTGCGCTTGCAGCCCGCTGTTCGGGCCGAAGGCCTTCGCTACGATGGCCGACTATGCGGCCGGCAAGAAGATCCCGCCGTTCATCAAGAACGAGGATGCCTTCTTCGACGCCACGAACGCGAAGAAAGACTTCGATATTGCGTTCTGATATCCACTTTCTTTCCAGTTGCCCTACCCGCTTCGGCGGGTAGGGTTTGGGAGTTTGACGATGACCGCTCAGCCGGACCAAGCCGCGCTGCTCCTGGACATGCGTGACATCCAGAAGCGTTTTGCCGGCATCCCTGCCCTGGCCGATGCCTCGCTCCAGGTTCTTCCGGGCGAGATCCACGCACTCATCGGCCAGAACGGTGCGGGCAAATCGACACTTATCAAGGTGCTCACCGGCTATTACCGCCGGGATGCGGGGCAGGTGCTGTTCGAACGGAAGCCGTTCGAAGTTGGGTCTCCGCATCAGGCGCAGGTCAGCGGCATCAGCACCATCTACCAGGAGATCAATCTCGTACCGCTGCGCTCGGTGACCGAGAACATCTGCCTTGGACGCGAGAAGCGCCGCCGCGGCCTGCTCGACTGGAGCGCGATGCATGCGGAAGCCGAGCGCCTGCTCAGCCGCTTCTCGATCGGCATCGACGTGCGCCGCCCGCTCAGCGATTTCAACACCGCCACGCAGCAGATGGTGGCGATCGCCCGCGCCATCGGCTTTTCCGCCCGCCTCGTGATCATGGATGAGCCGACCTCCTCGCTAGACGAGCGTGAAGTCTCGGTCTTGTTCAGCGTTATCCGTCAGCTCAAGGCCGACGGCGTCTCCGTTCTGTTCGTCAGCCACAAGCTCGACGAGTTGTACGAGGTCTGCGACCGGGTCACGATCATGCGTGACGGCCGCACGGTGCGAAGCGCGGCGATGAGCGACATCGGCAAGCTGGAGCTGGTCGCGGCCATGCTCGGCCGCGACGTCGCAGCCGTCGAAGGCCATGCGACCGCATTCGGCGAACGCGATCGGTCGAGGATCGGTGATGTGCTGTTTACCGCGCAAGGGCTGGCGGCCGGCCAGTTGGTGCGTGACGTGAGCTTCGACCTGCGCCGCGGCGAGATCGCCGGCTTTGCCGGCTTGCTCGGCGCCGGCCGCACCGAAACAGCCCGCCTCGTATTCGGCGCCGACCGCCGGAGCGCAGGCGAGATGACGATGGAGGGCGCGTCCTACCATCCCGCACGTGCCGCTGATGCCATCGCCGCAGGGATGGGCTTCTGCACTGAGGACCGCAAGGCCGAGGGCATCGTGCCGGAAATGACCGTCGCGGAGAACATAACACTGGCACTGCTGCCGAAAATCAGCCGCAATGGCATCCTGAACGAGGCCCGGCAGAAGGAGATCGTCGAGCGCTTCATTCGTGAACTCGACATCAAATGCTCGGGGCCTAACCAGAAGGTCCGCGAGTTGTCGGGCGGCAACCAGCAAAAGGTGCTGCTTGCCCGCTGGCTGGCAATGAACCCGAAGCTGCTCATTCTCGATGAGCCGACGCGCGGCATCGATGTCGGGGCCAAGGCCGAGATCCAGCGCCTCATCCGCAAGCTTGCCGATGACGGGCTCGGCGTGCTGATGATCTCCTCGGAACTCGAGGAAGTGATGGAAGGAGCCGACCGCATATTCGTGCTGCGCGAAGGAGTGAGGGTGGCCGAACTGGAAGGCCAGGCAGCCGACGAGGAGGACGTGCTCGCGGCGATGGCGCATGGCGGCGCGGCGAAGGAGGCAGCGTGAGCGATCTGGCCACACCATCCGCAGCCAACGACGCTGGAAACCGCCGCTTTGATGTGTTCGGTTTCCTGGCGCGCTACGGGACGGTGATCGCGCTTGTGCTGCTGGTCGTCTTCAACCTTGCCTATACGCGCAATTTCGCGACGCTGCAGACACTCAACGTCAACCTGACCCAGGTCTGCACGATTGTGATCGTCGCGGTGGGGATGACCCTGGTGATCGCCACCGGCGGCATCGACCTGTCGGTTGGTTCGCTGATGGCGATCTCCGGCGCATTGGCGCCGATGATCTTCATGGGCACGATCTTCCCGGTCGGAAACATCTATCTGGCGGTAGCCGTCGCGATGGTTGCCTCGATCCTCGTCGCCGGCCTGTTCGGGCTGTTCAACGGCTGGTTGGTCTCGCGTTTCCGCATCCAACCGATCGTCGCAACGCTCGTGCTGTTCATCGCCGGGCGCGGGATCGCGCAGGTCATGACCAACGGCAATCTGCAGACCTTCCGCGTGCCGCAATTCCAGTGGATCGGACTTGCCCGCCCGCTCGGCATTCCCGCGCAGGTCATCATAATGGCCGTGCTGGTTGCGGCGGCCGCTTGGGCCCTTCACCGCACGGTGTTCGGGCGAAGCATCCTGGCTGTCGGCGGCAATGAAAAGGCCTCTGAACTGGCCGGCATCGCCGTATCGAGGATCAAGCTCGCTGTCTATGCGATCAGCGGCCTGTGCGCGGGGCTGGCCGGTCTCGTCGTCATTGCGATCAACTCCTCCAGCGACGCCAATCTCGTGGGGCTGGGCATGGAACTCGACGCCATCGCGGCGGTCGCGGTGGGCGGCACGCTGTTGAGTGGCGGAAAGGCCACAATCATCGGCACCCTGCTGGGCGCACTGACCATCCAGTTGGTGCGCTACACGCTGCTCGCCAATGGCGTGCCCGACGCCGCTGCGCTCGTCGTCAAGGCCGGCATCATCGCATTCGCCGTCTGGCTGCAGCAGCAACACCGGGTGTAATCCATGAACAGTGCCAGACTGGTTCGCATCATCGGCACTTACGGTGTCGTCATCGCGCTTGCAGCCCTCGTCCTGTTCGGATTCCTGCGCTACGACCGCTTCCTCGGCCTCTTCAACGTGATGAGCGTTCTGCGCTACAACTCGATGTTCGCGCTCGTCGCGCTCGGCATGTGCTTCGTGATCATGACCGGCGGCATAGACCTGTCCGTCGGCTCCGTCGCCGCCTTGGGCAGCGTCGCGTCGGCCCTGGCGAGCCCGCACGGCATCGTGGCAGGCCTTGCAGCGGGCGTTGGCGCCGGCCTGGCAGCCGGGCTGATCAACGCGCTCCTGGTTACGCGCGGCAACCTGATGCCATTCATCGCCACGCTTGCCACCATGCTGGCCGCAAGCGGCTCGGCGCTGCTTCTGGCCGGCAACCAGACCGTTTCGGTGTCTTATGATTCGGGTTTCACCGCCATCGGCCAGGGGAATTTCTGGATTTTCCCGATTCCAGCAGTCATCGCCCTGGTTGCCTATGCCGTCGGCTCAGTGGTCCTGAACTACACCAGCACGGGACGGACGGTGCTGGCCATCGGCGGTGGCGAGGATGCCTCGCGGCTGATGGGGCTGCGCACTGATCGCGTCAAATTTCTCGTCTATGTCGCAAGCGGGTGCCTGGCCGGGCTCGCCGGCGTCGTCCTCGCTTCTCAGTTCGGCGCAGGCCAGCCGATCGAGGGCGTCGGCTGGGAGCTGTTTGCCATCGCAGCCGTGGTCGTGGGCGGGACGCTGCTGACCGGCGGCTCGGGCTCGGTGTTGACCACGCTGGCCGGCGTGCTGTTGCTCGGGATCCTTTTCAACGTCCTGAACTTCGAAAACGGCATGGGTTGGATTTCGCTGTCAGCCTACTGGCAGTCGGTGATCCGCGGGCTGTTTTTGCTCGTCGTCGTCCTTCTCCAGGCACGGCTTACGGCAAGGCGCGAAACTGCCTGAGGATGGCAAGCGCCTTCGAGCACGATGAGCTCAAAAGAGCTCTGGCGCTCCAGAATAGGTGCGCGTTGCGCGCCCGGCCCAATGAGCGCATCCCGCAGACTTTCTGCGGCGATGCTCCCCCGTTGCGCCTGGCGTCCGGCGCCTTTGGGGCGGGATCCGCAAGCGGATCGTGGTGCAGTCACATGGTCGTCCTGGAGACGGTCATTTCCCGGCGACCGCCACGAACACGGACTGCCCCTGCCTTTCCAGCCGAAACAGGATGGGCTTGCTCTGCCGGCGAGAGTTCGCCCACTCGTCGACGATATCCGAAGGCTCCGTCACGCGGCGATTGTTGGCCGATATGATGACATCGCCCGGCTGCAATCCGCTCCGGGCGGCAAGGCCATCGGGAACCACTTCCACGACGAAGACACCGGTCGTTCCCGATTTGATGCCTAGCTGCTGACGCGCCTGATCCGGAATCGGGCTGAGGGATAGGCCGAGGCCTTCGGCCGCCGACTTCTTGTCGGGAACAGCGCCGGTCTTCACCTCCGCATCCTTGCGCTCACCGATGACAAGCGCGACCTCCTGGTCCTTGCCGCCGTTACTCCGTGTCAGAGTGGCCTTGCTGCCAGGCTTCTGGCTAGCCGTCGCAAGCGTGAGGTCATGGACACCCTCAATGCCCTTGCCGTTGAACCGTGTGATCACGTCACCCGGCTTCAAGCCGGCTTTCTCCGCCGGGCTGCCGGGCTCGACCGAAGCAACCAGCGCGCCCTTGTCATCCTTCATCCCGAGGGCCTCAGCCAGCGACGGCGTGATGTCCTGCAGGCGGACCCCGATGAAGCCGCGCTCGATCCGGCCGGTTCGGATCAACTGGTCGGCGATGCTCTGGGCGGTACGCGATGGCACCGCAAACCCGATTCCGATGCTGCCGCCCGACGGTGAGACGATGGCGGTGTTGACGCCGATCACCTCGCCACGTGCGTTGAACAGCGGACCGCCCGAGTTGCCTCGATTGATCGACGCGTCCGTCTGGAGAAAATCGTCGTACGGCCCGGCTTGAATGTCTCGCGAGCGGGCCGAAAGAACGCCGACAGTGACAGTCCCTCCGAGCCCGAAGGGACTGCCGATCGCGATTGTCCATGCGCCCGGCTGCATTGCATCCGAGTCACCCCATTTGGTCGTGGTCATGTTGGGCCGCGGGTCGACCTTCAGCACCGCTATTTCGGTGGCGGGGTCACGGCCGACCAATTGCGCCGGCGCCGTTTCCTTGTCTGAAAATACGACATGGATCTCTGTCGCATCGGCAACGACATGGTTGTTGGTGACGATGTAGCCGTCGGGACTGATCACAAATCCGGAGCCAAGCGCCTCCCTCACCTGTGGCTGAACGGGTCCGAGGCCCTGGCCGTCGAACGGACTTGTAAAGTCGCCCGCCGTCGTCTGGTCCTGGACAACCTCCCGGGTTGTGATCGCGACCACGGCCGGCAATTTCTGCTGAATGATCGCCGTGAAGTCGGTCGGGGTATCCTGGGCCAGGACAGGCGCCACGCCACTGGCCGAGAGCATCAGCGCAACCGCGATCAAGCGCGTTGCAAATCGTCTTTGCATATCGTGAGACATTGCTGGACCTCCTGCCGGACCGCCCCGGCCGCTCGGCCGCGCCGGGCGGAGCCGGTGCTCCGGACGCTAGAACTGCCAACAAAGCTGTTTGTTTCAGCCCCCCGGAAAAATGGCACGGCCAGGAAAAACAGCCCGACCGCGGGGGTCCGGAAGGCAGCAGCCGGGAACCATTGAGGCCGTCGAGTTCAACCGTCCACAGGACTGGTCCCGGACGTGGCAGAAGTCAGCAAAGCGACTGCGTCAGTTCCGGCAAATGCCCGATATGCCCATGGAGCCAACCCAGCGGCTGAGGTGCCTCTACCGGGCCTGGTGCGAAAACGATCTGCAATGCAAGAGGGAGCTCAACAGCCGCCGAGAGACGCGGCTGTGATCACCACCGCTCGAACTCCCTCAAGGGAACAAAAGGGTACCAACTAAGTTCGGCCCCCATAATGAGGATGCCTATATGGACCTGTTGCCCCGGTCAGCCGAACACACCGTCTCCCCGCCGCCCGCTCCAGACCTTCACCGGCTTTTGTTCGATCCAAACTTGCGTATACACGGCTTGATTGATGACACTGTCGTCACCAAAGCCTTGGACGATTTGAAAACCGTGCGTTCCGGGGAAGACGATCTCTACGTTGAAATCGACACGCCCGGAGGCGACGCCGACGGCGCGCGACGTCTAGCTCTAGAGTTCAAACTTTTTCTGAAACACTCGGGCCGCAACGGCTACATCATTGGCAAGAATACGGTTTACTCTGCCGGGGTAACGGTCCTTGCCGCTTTCCCGAAAGCCTGCAGGTTCCTTTGCCCGCAAGCAGTCCTGCTGATTCATGAAAGAAGGCTTGAGAAAGACTTGGTTCTGAATGGACCAATTCGAAGCTGTCTTCAGATCGTTCGCGAACAACTTGCGCTGTTGGAAACGGCAGAGCGACTCGAGAATGAAGGGTTCGCCGATCTCGTCCAAGGTTCTCGAACATCGCTGGAAGAGCTGCGCGACCATGCCTTGACCAACTGCTACCTGATGGCAGCCAGAGCTTTGGAGTTGGGCCTTGTTGAAGACATCGCCGATTAACTTGACGCCTCGGATGCAAACGGCAGAGCCGAGTCCAACACGCTTCCCTCACTCATGGCTCCGGCGACCATGAACGGCAAGGTTGAAAAGATAGAGCGGACCGGCGGCTGTCTTTGCGGGTCTGTGAGGTATGTTGTCACCGGCGCGCCGTTGCGCGTTGGCTTGTGTCATTGCCAGGATTGCAAGCGAACCAGCGGCAGCACCTACAGTGCCTTTGCCGTGTGGCCGCGGTCGGCTTACCAGTGCAAGGGCGAGCTTGTTGCATTCAACGGCAGAGGTTTTTGTCCGGCATGCGGGTCGCGCGTGGTGAACCTCCGCGACGACGAAGCCGAGATCATGATCGGCACTCTCGATGATGCGCCAAACGACCTTCTCCCGGCATACGAGCTTTGGACCCCCCGGCGCGAAGCCTGGCTCCACAACCTGCCTTGGGCTGACCAATTCGCGGGCGATCGCACCGAAGAAGGCCAAAATTGGCGCGAAGCCCGACGAGTATGACCATGCTCGAATGGCCCTCCACCCATGAACTGTGAAAGTCAGCTTCATGCGCGATGAATCACTCAAGTTCTTGAAGAAAATTGTGGCGACCTCGTCGCCGAGCGGCTTTGAGCAACCTGTAGCGGAGCTTTTCCGCGAGTATGTTCGTCCGTATGCCCACAGGTTGACGACGGACGTCATGGGCAATGTCACAGCGATCATCAATCCTGAGGCGTCTATGCGCTTCATGTATGCCGGGCACATGGATGAGGTCGGCTTCATCGTCCACTACATCGACGATGACGGTTTTCTGTTCTTCAGCACCATAGGTGGAACGGACGTTGCCACTGAAATCGGCCAGCGTGTCTGGGTGCACGGCAAAGAGCCGATCCTGGGGGTCGTGGGTCGCAAAGCAATCCAGACCTTCAAAGCCTCTGACACGTCTCAAACACCCTCGCTGATGGAACTGTGGATCGATATCGGCGCGAGTTCGCGAGAGGAAGCGTTGAAGGTCGTAGAGGTCGGCAGCGCGGTGACTATCCATGGCGAGTTTGCAGCGCTCCAGGGCAACCTTGCTGTCGGACGAGCGTTCGACAACAAGGTCGGCCTCCTCATCGGCGCCGAGGTGCTGCGCTGCCTCTCTGAGGAGGGAGGCGTTCACCCCGGCGTGGGGCTCTATATCCTGGGTACGGTTCAAGAGGAAATCGGTTCCCGAGGCGCGATGACCTCGGCGTTCAATATCGCGCCTCGAACCGGCCTCGCAATCGATATGGGCGTGGCGATGGACTATCCGCGCGCTCGCGCCGAGGATCAGGGCAAACTGGACCTTGGGAAAGGGCCGGCAATCACTCAAGGCGCGAACACCAACCCGGTGGTGTTCAATCTGCTGAAGTCGGTGGCCGAGAAAGAGGGCCTGCCTTATCAGTTTCAGGCGGTGGGCAGCTCAAGCCCTACCGACGCGCGTGTCATGCAGCAGAACCGCGGCGGCGTCGCAAGTGGGGTGCTCTCCGTGCCTTTGCGTTACATGCATACCCCGTCCGAAGTTGTTTGCCTGGATGATGTGCAAACGACGATTGACCTGGTTTGTGCATATTGCCGGCAATTGACGCCGGAGATCGACTTCACGCCAAGATGAGAGCGGCGGGATTGATTGTGGAAGTCGTGGCTCCAACAGTCGCCGATCTGGCGCCTGTCGGCCACCGCCTAGTGCGTCGGTCACCGCGCACCTGAGAAAACCCAACTGCGGTCCACCAGGGAGCGCGCCTCAGGTCACCGTCACCGCTTCCACCAAACGCCTGAGGAAATCCGTCAGACCGGCTTCAGGATCATCACCTGCGCCAACGAGCACCGAAATACCCCAGCGCCCAAGCACGGCCTCCTCCACAGGGTTGCGGCTGGGCATGAAGATGAACGAAGGGGGACGATCTTTCTCATATCCAGACCGGTGCCAGGTTTGCCAAAGCCGGTGCAACAGCAGCCGGATGTTTGGATCGGAGAGGCTATAGCCAATGAACAGGATCGTGCTGCCGAGAGCATCGGAGCGAAAGCGGACATCAAGGGGAGAATTGAAGGACAGGCGGTCAAGATAGTCGGTTTCGGTGAGGACAAGGGAAGCGTCCTCGTCAAAGTCGCCGTGAAATTTCACGATGTGCGTTACGCCTCGACGGGCCTGCGCAACGTGCCGTGCGTTGGCCACTTTCACGTACTCTCGACCGTGGATTTCAAAAGCGAGTTCCAGGTTCCGGTCATAGTTCGTCGTATAGATGACGGGAAAATCGAGCGTCACGATGAGACGGTGCAATTCCGATTTCTCGATCCGTTCCTTGGCGACAGACCAGTTTCTGTCCATCCAACTGCGAAGTGGTCCGATGCTGCCATGCTTGATCCGATAGTATTCGGCCAAGGTCTGAAAACGATCGCGTCGCGTGGAAAATTCATCGTCGACGCCGAGCTCCTTTGCCATTCGCTCGATGAGCTTCTCCCAAGACGGAAGTCCGACGCTGATCGATACCCCCGCCCCCACAAACAAAATTGCGCTGCGATGACGAATTGCGTTGGCGAGCGAATCTATAGGATCATCATCGTTCATGGATAGGTCCTCCGAAGCCACTCGCGTGGGCCGGACCTAAAGGTGCGTGCCCCGTGCGCGGATCTTGGACGCGGCGCCGCAATTCGAGCCAGCACGGCGCACTGCGGGAGCATCGTGCCCCGCCGTCATCGACTAAATCGGATCGACCGTGCACCAGCCAGCCCAGAGGGGGCGGCCCTTGCAGTCCTGCCGAGCCGCTTGCCACCCGAACCGAGGTAGCGGCCGCGAGGACACTGGCTGTGAACTGGAACCGGCGCTGTTGCGGTTTACTGGCCACGTTGATTCAGTTCTGCGCCAGCCATATTGCGCAAAACTCTATCGAGTTTCGCATTCACCAAGAGGTTGCGCCGCTTCGCGCCGATAAAGATGGCGAGAGAGTAAATCATTGTAAGAACAGAGATCATCGTCATTCCGGCCTAAACATCAGCGACCGGAGATGTTCCATGCGCCCGGAAATATTCCAGTGCAGGTGTTTTAAATCGCCGAAGCTACGCGCTCAATGCGCGGTTGGTTTCGTGTCCAGGGCGGACGAATTAGCGCAAGGCGGTATTCATCCTCCCACATCGGCGGCGGACTGAAGCGAAATGCTGGTTGTGTCCCCCAGGATGCAATGAAACGCCGATGCTTTGGATGCGCCCCGGAACAAATGCTCGCTTGCACAGTTCGAGCCATGCAGCGGTCGACCCCCGCGCTGCAAGATCGGTAGCCCGATCGCCCGCGCCGGCCCCTCCCACGGCGCGGGCTTTCGTTTGAATTCACGCTGTCGGGGTTGGAGTCGCTCCGCCGTTGTCGCGAGCCGGCTGATATACGCGCTGTCCGGGGCTCGCGGGATGTCGGCGACATCGGCATTCGCGCAGTCCGGCAGGTCAGCCGATGCACGGTAACAACGCGGCACTGTGATGGTTTGGTGGCCTCGGAAGGTGGCAGAGAACGATGGGCAAAAAGCCCAAACAGCACGCAAAATCCACGGCGGATCGCGAAAAGGCGATCGAGGCGCTCTACTTCGCGCGCAAGTGCGGCCTTACGAAGGAAGAGGCACTCAAGATGCTCAGGGAAGCCCCGATCGGGATCGATGATGAAGCCGAAGAGCGCTCCGGCAGTTAGAGGCGACCGCCATTCGCGCGTCGCAGCCGGCCGCGGCGCATGATCTTCTTCACCTCCGATACGCATTTCAACGATCCGCGCATTCTGCGCCTCGACCGGCGTCCCTTCGCCTCGTTGGTCGAGCATGACCAGGCGCTGGTTGCGTTTTGGAACGAAACGGTTGGCCCGAACGACGAGGTCTGGCACCTCGGCGATTTCGCCAAGGGTCCAGCCGAGACCGTCTCTTCACTGCTGTCGTCTCTTAACGGGTCCAAGCACCTGATAATTGGCAACAATGATGGCGCTGCCACCATTGGCGACCCGGCCTGGGCGAGCGTGCACCACTATATGGAGCTTCTTGTCGAGGGCAGCTTGCTGGTTCTGTGTCACTATCCTTTTCGCACCTGGAATCAGATCGGCAAGAGATCGGTAAACCTGCACGGTCATTCGCACGGTCGTCTGAAGCCGATGACGCGCCAGCATGATGTCGGCGTCGACGCATGGGGGTTTCGTCCGGTAACCTTTGCTGCCATTCAGGGCAGTCGCCGGCGGGGTTAGCCCGACAGAACGCCGGGCGAGCGAAGGTCTTCAGCTTAGCGGGATTGGAGCCGACGAGAGGCCGTCTGTAATCCTGCCGGACCCGCAACAATGCGACAATCCAAGTTGGGCCGCTTCAGATAGGAGAACAGCTTCACATATATAGCGCCTTTCGCGCGTGGATCGGCACCGCTCGAGGGGCCGGTACGCGGACCGCGCCACACCATCAACTTGAGTGTGGCGGAGTCTTACGGAAGCCCTACCGGCCGTCGCAGCGCGAGATCGAACGCATCGCCTGAGCTCAGCACGTGAACCCTCAGATCATGGATGGAAAGGGCGGCATCAGGCTCACCTTCCGCGATGTTGGAATGGGTCACGCCGGCTGCATCGACCAGATAGACAGCGCCGCTGCCGATGACCTTGAACATCTCGCCCTTCACCACGATCGCGGTGTCTTCATCGATGCCGATGCCGAGTACGCGCGGGTTCTGCGACACCGCCCCGATGAGCCGCCCAATGCGGCCCCGTTCCGCAAAGTGCTGGTCGATAATGACATTCGGCAGCAGGCCCAGTCCCGGCGCCATCCGAATGTGGCCGATCCGAAAGGAGGCTGCGTTCGGCCCCTTCACCATCATCGTGTCGCTCATGACCGACGCGCCCGCGGAGGTGCCGGCAATGACGCCTCCGGCTTCATAGATTTCGTGCACCCGCTCGTCGATGGGCGTGTCGCCGATCTGGCTGGTGATGCGGAGCTGGTCGCCGCCGGAGAAGAACACCGCGCTCACGTTTGCGAGCGCACTTATTTTCTTTTCATGAGCTGCCTCGAGGCGGTCGTTGACGTAGAGTTCGATGACATCCTTGATGCCCAGCTCACCGAAGGACCTCTGATACTTCTCGAGATAGCCATCCGGCTCATGAGACGCGATGGTGGCAAGCACCAGGCGGCCGTTCGGAACCAGGCTCGCTACCTCCTTCAAGATGACACGATCGCCATCATGGTCCTCGTGGCCGCCGATGATGACGAGCGTTCCAGCTTTACCGTTCGAGGATCGTTTTTTCTTCTTGTCGGTCATTTGCCCACGTCTTTCTTGCGCAGGAAAACGTGCGGGTGGTTGTCCTCGCTGGTCATGAAAGCGACTGCGAACTCCCTGCTGTTATGCGCCCATCCAGACACGCCGGTCGCGGTAAGCACGATGGCTCCGGCTTCGCCGCCGATCGCCTCGACTTCCTTGAGCGCGGGATTCAGCACCTGCTCCAGGCCGCCTTCAGCCTGTCCCGAAGACAATGCCTGCCGCGCCGAGAGTGCCTGCATGACACGGGCCGCGAGAGCCTTTCGCGCGATATGCTCACCGTCTCCCGAGAAGGCGACGGCTCCCAACCGGTTGTCGGCATAATAGCCGCAGCCGGGTTGCGGAGAATCCCCCACACGACCGGGAGCACTGCCGTCCAGTCCGCCGGTCGAAGTGCCGACGGCGATGTCCCCGTATTGATCCTGGGCAACCACACCGATCGTATCCTTCGCCTCCGACTTGCTGGAGGCGTCGCGCTGCTGCGGCGTGATCAAATCCGCCGGATCGCAAAGCTCCAGCTGCTTCTCGGCGGCGAAACGCCGGCCCCCCTCCGACGCCAGCAGGATCGGCTCCTCATGCAGCATGGCCTTCGCGACACTGATTGGATGGCGCACGCCCTTGATCACTGCGACGGCACCCACATTGAAGTCCCTGCCCTCCATCAGGCCAGCGCACATCTCGACCTCGCCGTCCGAATTGAGGGCACTTCCATATCCCGCATTGAACGTCGGGTCCGCCTCGAGGATGCGACCGGCCGCTTCCACGGCATCGACCGCGGTTCCGCCGCCGGCCAGGACGGCCCGACCTGCCTCGAGTGCCTCGATGCATCCGTTGCGATGCGCCTCCTCCTCTTGCGGATCGATCTCCTTGGCGCCGCCGTGCAGGATCAGCGACCACATCAGCCAGCCCTCAGATGGCGAATATGGGTCTGATCGGGCCCTCCCCTCGAAGGCGTCGCGCCTCCGAAGCCGGTTACCTGCCGCCACACGGCTTCAACGTCGTCGACGGTCAGCACGACAAGGTCGTTCTCCCGTGCAAGCCTGAGACACACGTCGACGGCCTCCTTCTCGGGACAGACGGCGTGAATGCGGCCTGGGGCGCAGCCGGCGTTCAAGGCACCTTCCCGCAGCAAGCCGGCGATCGCTCCGGGGGCTCGGCCGCGCAGCTCCTGCTCATCCTCCTTGAAGACGATGACGTCGAATATCCGCGAAGCGATCGCGCCCATCTCGCGGATGTCGCAATCGCGGCGGTCGCCCGGTATGGCGACCAGGCCGATCGTGCGCTGATAGCCGCGCCTCATGTGGGAAACCAGCTTTCCGAGCGCCTTCAGCCCCTCCGGATTGTGCGCATAGTCGACGATCGTGCGGAAACCATGCCCGTCGAAGACGTTGAGGCGACCGGGAGATTGCTCGAACGAGGTGCCAAACTCGGCCAGCGCCGCCCGGATCGTTGCCGCCGGAACGTCGTGGCAATGCGCCATGGCGACGGCTGCCAGGCTGTTGGCAACGTTGAATTCGGCCGAACCCTCGAAGGTCGCGGGAATTTCGTCGACGCTCATCAGGAACATCGATTCCCCATCCTCGTGGATGAAAATGTCCCAGCCGTCGCTGCTGGGTTCCCGCGTCACGGCGCGGCCGCCTTCCGCCAGGTGGCTGCGCAAGAAATCGGGCCACTCGCTCCTGCTCGCCAGCGAGAAGTAGCAGATCCTGCCGCCGGCATCTCGCGACATTGCGGACGTGTGGACGTCGTCGGCATTAAGAATGCTCCATCCGCCGCGGCGGACGGACTCGACCACGACAGATTTCACCTCCGCCAGGTCCTCGATCGTGTCGATGCCCCTCAGCCCGAGATGATCGCCGTGGACGTTCAGCACCGCGCCAACATCGCATGCATCGAAGGCAAGCCCTTCGCGCAGGATGCCGCCGCGTGCACATTCCAGCACCGCGACATCGACACCTGGCTCGCGCAGCACGATCCTGGCGCTCTGCGGGCCTGAGCAATCGCCTGTGATGATTCGTTCGCCGTTCAGGTAGACGCCGGTGGTCGAGGTGAGCCCGACGGTTGCGCCATTCGCCTGCAGGATGTGCGCCAGCATTCTGGCAGTGGTCGACTTGCCGTTGGTCCCGGTGATCGCGAAGATCGGAATCCGGCCGTCCTTGCCGCCTTTGAAGAGAAGATCGAGCACGGGCCGTGCGACGTTGCGGGCGCGCCCCGACGAGGGTTCGAGATGCATGCGAAAGCCGGGACCGGCATTCACCTCTATGATGCCGCCGCCGGTTTCGCTGACCGGCCGTGAGATGTCGGGACAGACGAAGTCGATCCCGGCAATGTCGAGACCGACGATCTGTGCCGCCCGCTTGGCGATCAGCGCGTTTTCGGGATGGATTTCTTCCGTTCGGTCGATCGCGGTCCCACCGGTGGAGAGATTGGCGGTGGGCCGCAAGAGCACCATTTGACCCGGCGCTGGAACGCTCGCCAGGGTGAGCTGCGATTTTGACAGGAAATGCTCGACACATTCGTCGATCTCGATGCGGGTCAATACCGAGGAATGGCCCTCTCCCCTTCGTGGGTCGCGGTTCGTCTCCTCGACGAGCTCGGCGACAGAACTCCGGCCATCGCCGACCACATGGGCCGGAACCCTCTCGGCAAGCGCCACGACCTTTCCACCGATCACCAGGATCCTGTGGTCCGAGCCGACGAAATGCTGCTCGACGATAACGCTGCGGCTGTATTCTCGCGCCTGTTCGAAGCCCCAGCGGACCTCGTCTTCTGTTGCCAAACCGATGTTGACGCCGCTTCCATGATTGCCATCGAGTGGTTTGGTGACCACGGGGTAGCCCAGCCGTGCTGCTGCCGCGACTGCGTCCTGCGCCGATCGCACCAGTTCCCCGCGTGGCACCGGCAAGCCGGCCTGCTGCAGCAGGAATTTGGTCAAGTCCTTGTCCGAGGCGATCTCGGTCGCAATCTCGGAAGTGAGATCGCTGCAACTGGCGCGGATGCGCTTCTGATGCTTTCCGTGACCAAACAGCACGAGGCTGCTGTCGTCGATCCGCGCCGCGGGAATGCCTCGCCTCTCGGCCTCGCGCACCAAGGAAGCAGTCGTGGGCCCCAAGGCACGTTCGGCGGCCAGACGCTTGAGCTGCTGAAGCCTGGCTGCGAACTCGAATGGCCCCTGCGTTTCCGCAATTTCGCCGAGCCCCTCGACACCATGCAGATTGGCCGGCAGCAGGCTGTCCACCAGTTCGAGCGCGACGCGTCCGGCGAGCAGCCCGACAAGCTCATCCTTGTAGGCGAACATGACGTTATAAGTGCCGGGACTGCCTTTGACCGACCGTGTCTTTCCTCGTGTTACTCGGTGACCGAGCATGCTCTGCAGTTCCAGGGCGACATGCTCGACGACGTGGCCGAGCCAGGTTCCTTCCTGCATGCGGCGGACGAAGCCGCCGGCGGCGCCATAGCTGCAGCCATGGCCCGCAAGGCCGGGCAACAGTCGGACGATTTGTTCGGAAAACCCGGGCAGTTTGTCTGTCGGGAACGCCTCAAGGGCTCCGAGGTCGATCCGAATCTGGACCATTGGCGTCATGCTATAGAGGTGCGGCCCGCGAAACACGCGGGCGTCTACGACGCGGATAGGGCGAAAACGCGAGGCGCCCCGATGAATTTCTTTGTCCGACATAGTCCGTTTCTCCTGACTAATTCCGCAACATCCGGAGGATCGGTTAGTTCCCGGCCTTTAAGCCCAAATATTTTTGCAGGAGAGAGCAACAAAAGTGGGCGTTAACATATGTTGGCCCAAGAACACCATCTGGTCATCTCGGCCACGTGCGGTCACTGTTCTGAGGGCTACTTATCTCTCGTGACGAGGCGGCCAGGCATTCGCTCGTTTTCACAAGCATTCGCCGGGCACATCGCGGCCGTTGAGCTAGTGCCCGGATTTAGCTCATGGCGACCCATTGTGCGGGTCCAGCACTGAGGCATTAATCTTCAGCACGCCTTCGGCACCCGGGAACATTTCCAGACGCGTCAGGTTTGGAACCATCCTTGCACCGGAACTACAGCCATGCAGAGTCGAAAATCGGTGAAGGCCGCGCTTGTCAAGGAGATCGACGCGGTCCGCCTTCGTATCTCGCTGCTTGAAAGCGAGTTATGCAGAGATGGCAGACCCAGGCAAATTGGATGGCGTTCAGGATACGAACTGAACGCCCACAAAGCCCGCCTTGCTCGACTGGAGACCGTGCTTGCCCATTATCCGTCGGCACCGGCGGCCCGGGCATCGAAACAGCAACAGCTTGAGTTGCGCGCAAGGCAACCAAGTAATTTTGGGGAAACGCCATGGCTGACAGACCCTCAATCAGAACTCCGCTAGCTCGAGTGCGGGGCCTTGGATCGGCGAAACACGGAACCGAAACGTTCATGCTGGAGCGGCTGACATCTGCTGCCCTGTTGATCCTTGTCATTTACATCGTCGCGGTCGTTATAATGCTGGTCGGTGAGCCTCGAGACGCCGTCCTCAGCGTCGTAGGATCGATCTATGTCGCGCCAGCCCTTATTGGCTTCATTCTCGTAAGCTGCGTTCACATGCGGCTTGGAATGCAATCGATTATCGAAGATTACTGCCATGCCACCGTGCTCAAATCGCTTCTTCTGATCGCAAATTGGTTGTTCTGCTGGGCAGTCGCGCTCGCAAGCTTGTTCGCTGTGCTGTTAATCAGCTTCAGATAGCGATCCGGTTCTCAACTGCAGCCAGCGTCTGCCACCGGCAGGCTGAAGTTCGCCCTCAGCGGGGAACCGGGCTGGCTTGCGCAAAGGAGTTGGACAACCCGGCCTCATCTGATTTGCGGCAGCCTGTCCCATTGATGGAATGGGGGTGGAGAGGTCAACTCCCACTCCAATGTGGTAGCTCCTGGCCCCCACGGGTTCATGCCGGCGGCTCTTCGCCGGTAGAAAGCTTCCAAGATGCCGAAGAGGAAAATCACGACACTCGCGGCCGACATGTACGATCCATAAGAGGACACCATGTTCCAGCCGGCGAATGCGTCGGGATAGTCGACATAGCGACGCGGCATGCCCGCCAATCCAAGGAAGTGATGGGGGAAGAAGACGAGGTTCACGCCGACGAAGGTCGTCCAGAAATGGACCCCAGCCAGAAGCGGATTGTAAAGATATCCCGTCATTTTCGGAAACCAGTAATACCAGCCCGCGAAGATGCCGAAGATCGCTCCCAGTGAAAGTATGTAGTGGAAATGCGCGACGACGAAGTATGTGTCGTGCAGTTCACGGTCGAGGCCGGCATTTGCGAGTTGAACGCCCGTCACCCCGCCTACGGTGAACAGGAATATGAAGCCGAGGGCCCAGAGCATCGGCGTCCGCAGGCCGACCGAACCGCCCCACATGGTTGCAATCCAGGAGAACACTTTTATCCCGGTCGGCACTGCGATCACCATCGTGGCGAAGGTGAAGTAGCGCTGCGTGTCGAGGCCTATCCCGCTGGTGTACATATGGTGGGCCCAGACGACGAAGCCGATCACCCCGATCGCCACGATTGCGTAGACCATCCCGAGATACCCGAAGATCGGCTTTCGCGAGAAGGTCGAGATCACCTGGCTGACGATGCCGAACGCCGGCAGGATCATGATGTAGACTTCCGGGTGGCCGAAGAACCAGAAGAGATGCTGGTACAGCAGCGGGTCGCCTCCGCCGTCCGGCGCGAAGAACGTGGTTCCGAAATTGCGATCGGTCAGGAGCATGGTGATGGCGCCGGCCAGCACCGGCAGAGCCAGCAGCAGCAGGAAGGCGGTGATGAGGATCGACCACACAAACAGGGGCATCTTGTGCAGGGTCATCCCCGGCGCGCGCATGTTGAAGATGGTGGTGATGAAGTTGATGGCTCCCAGGATCGAGGAGGCGCCCGCAATGTGCAGAGACAGGATGACCAGATCCACGGCGGGACCGGGATGGCCGGAGGTCGACAGCGGCGGGTACAGGAACCAGCCGGTCCCAGGGCCATAGCCGCCGGGGACGCTGGGCATGAAGATCGACAATAAAAGCAACATCAATGCCGGCGGCAGCAGCCAGAACGAGATGTTGTTCATGCGCGGGAAGGCCATGTCGGGGGCGCCGATCATGATCGGAACCATCCAGTTGGCGAAGCCGCCGATCAGGGCTGGCATCACAGTGTAGAAGATCATGATCAGCGCGTGGGCCGTGGTGAAGACGTTGTAAAGCTGCTTGCCGGCGTCGATCGCCGCGTCGCCCTGGTAACCGTAGATCATCGACGCCAGTCCGGGGAAAAACTGGATCCCGGGTTGCTGCAGCTCGATTCGCATGCTCACCGACAAGAGCATGCCGATCACCCCCGCGATGAAAGCGAAGACCAGATAGAGTGTGCCGATGTCCTTGTGGTTGGTCGAAAACAGCCATCGGGTGATGCCGGTCGGCTGGTGGCTGTCGAGACCGTCCGGATCTGCCGCCGTATATTCGTTCATGACCTTCTCCGCTTGAGCCGTCCGTCGCCAGCATCGAACCGTGCTGGAACTTGATTGTTCCCTCCACCGAACCGGCGGTAGGAACATTCCACGGAAGCCGCGGTTAGGTTCCGCGCGGCCGACCCTGCGCGGCTGAGGATCGACGTCCATGCTGGCGATAATTGCTGCGACCCTGGTTCTGACGACGGTGGTTGGTGGGCTGATATCCGCCTTCTGGCTCGAGGCGCGTCATGGTCTCCATGACCCCACGCCGCCGGACATGTCGGTGCCCAGGCAACTGAACGCCCCGGCCTGGAGCCGGTGGTCCTGACATGGACGCGATCACCGCGACACTCGACCCGAGGACGCGAGCCGGCTGGCTGCTGCTCGGCTTCGCGCTCGGCGGTTTCTTCGACGGCATCGTCCTGCATCAGATCCTGCAATGGCATCATCTTCTCTCGGGCGTCGCCGATCCGGCGGGTTCCGACCTGCGCTTCCAGATCATGGCCGACGGCCTCTTCCATCTTTTCATGTATGTGCTCGCCGTCGCCGGCACGGTGCTGCTGGTGGCCGCGAGGGCGGCGGGCGCGCGGCCCGGGACCACCACGGAGATCCTGCGGCTCGCCTTCGCAGGGTTCGGCGTCTGGCATGTCGTCGATGCTGTCGTGTTTCACTGGCTGCTGGGTCTGCACCGGATCAAGATGAACAGCGACTTGCCGCTCGCCTGGGATATCGCGTGGCTGGTCATCTTCGGCATCGTGCCGCTGGTGTTGGTGCTGGTGCTGCCCAACCGCGGCGGACCGGCACGCGGTGCTTCGGCAGCGCTGACCAGCATCGTCCTGCTCGCGGGATTGGCAGCCGGCGCCGGCCCGTTCTTCAACGGTGCCGCCAATTCCATCATCGTCTTTCGGGCCGGGATGGAACCGGCGGCGATGATGCGGGCCGTTGAAGTCGCCGACGCCCATCTCAAATGGGTCGACGCCAGCGGCACCATCTGGGCGGTCGACCGCGTCTCATGGCGCGGGTTGGTATCCCTTCACGCGCGCGGCGCCCTTGTGGTCAGCACGACGCCTGTCATTGCCGGATGCCTCGCCTGGACCGATGCCGCCGGAATGAGCAGTAGCTCCAGCCAGCAGCGAGGCACTCCTGCCAGGCTATGACTTCCGGACAGGGATAGGGGAGTATCAAGCATGCAGTTCGCCACCGAGAGCAGCCACGGCCGGAGCCTAACACCGCGCATCGTCGTGGTCGGCGGAGGCTTTGCCGGCCTGGAGGTTGCCAAGGCGCTTGGCAAGGCGGAAATCGGGGTGACGATCATCGACCGCCACAATCACCACCTGTTCCAGCCCTTGCTCTATCAGGTTGCAACCGCCGCCTTGTCGGCGCCTGATATCGCCGAGCCCATCCGCAAGATCCTGGGCCGCTATCCCTCGGTTCAGGTCCTCTTCGGCGATGTCACCGAGATCGGCACCGAGGCCAGGATACTGGTGCTGGCCGATGGGACCACGGTCCCCTACGACATCCTGGTCTTGGCCACTGGTTCGCAGCCATTCTATTTCGGCCAGGAGAGCTGGGCTCGGGTTTGTCCCGGTTTGAAGACCATCGAGGACGCGCGCACGATCCGGTCACGGCTGCTGCTATCGTTCGAGCACGCGGAACGGACCACCGATCCAGTCGAGCAATCCCGGCTGATGACGATCGCCATTATCGGCGGCGGCCCGACCGGTGTCGAACTGGCGGGCTCGATCGCCGAACTCAGCCGGCACACACTGGCGCGCGACTTCCGCAACATCCGGCCCGAGAAGACAAGGATCATACTGGTAGAAGCCGGCGAGCGTCTGCTCGCCGGATTCGCCCCGGAGCTTTCCAGATATGCACGTCTGCGCCTTGAAAGCCTGGGCGTCGAGGTCGCGCTCGGCAACCGGGTCGAGGCGATCGAAGCGCATCAGATCACCGTCGGCGGCCAGGTGATCCCGGTGGCCTTGACGCTCTGGGCCGCCGGGGTGGCGGCTTCTCCGCTGGTCGCCCAGCTTGGTGTCGGGCTCGACCGCGGCGGTCGGGTGAAGGTCGAATCCGACCTGCAGGTCGTCGGCCATCCCGATGTCTTCGCGCTTGGCGACGTCGCACTGGTCGTCGATGGGAACGGCCAGCCATTGCCGGGTCTTGCCCAAGTCGCCAAGCAGCAGGGCGAGCACCTCGGCAAGGCACTGGCACGCCGGATAGATGCTGGCGATACGCTGCCCGCTTTTGTCTTCAGCAATCGAGGCAACACGGCCATTGTCGGCCGCCACGCTGCCGTGTTCGAATCGGGCAGGCTGAAACTGAAAGGCTGGTTCGCCTGGTGTGCCTGGGCGCTCATCCATGTCTACCTGCTCGTCGGTTTTCAGCACCGCGTTCAGGTCTCGATCCAGTGGCTCTGGCGCTACCTGACCTATGAGCGTGGCGCCCGGCTCATCGCCGAGGAGCGAGTCGAACCGGGTTCGACATCGTCGCCGGGAGCGGCCCCGAGAGAGCCGCTGCCAACCAAGGCAGACGCCGCCCCGGCATTGCACGCCCGCACTGACTAGATTGCCGGGTGCCCAGTTCGGAGACAGTGGCGATGCGGGGGTCAGCTCTGGATTCCGCCACGGCCCGTCGTCCCACGGCAGCCCGAACCTCGATAGTTGAGGCGGGTGGTTCCCAGCTTGTATCCGGTGCCGGCCTGATGGATCCGGATGGCACCAACGACGTTGCGTCCCTATATGAACAAATGAACACAGGCTCCTCGAAACGGGATCTGTTGAACCCCTCCTCTTCAGAGACAGCTCGTCATGACGTCACCTGCGACTGCTGAACAAACCCCGGTCATTCAGATGGGGCTTCCTGCCCTGAGCAACAGCTATGCGCAACTGCCGGAGCGCTTCTTCGCGCAAACACATCCGAAGCCGGTATCCGAACCGCGGCTGATCCGGTTCAACCGGCCCCTCGCCGAGGAACTCGGGCTCGATGCCGACCTGCTTACCAGCCCGGATGGAGTGGCGATGCTGGCCGGCAACAAATTTCCGGAAGGCTTGCAGGCAATCGCTCTGGCTTATGCGGGCCACCAGTTCGGAAGCTTCGTGCCTCAGCTCGGCGACGGGCGCGCCCTGCTGCTTGGCGAAGTGGTGGACGTCAACGGCGTTCGCCGTGACATCCAGCTGAAAGGATCGGGACCAACGCGGTTCTCGCGCAACGGTGACGGCCGCGCCGCACTCGGCCCTGTCCTGCGCGAATATGTCGTCAGCGAAGCGATGGCGGCGCTCGGCATTCCGACGACGCGAAGCCTTGCGGCGGTGCTCACCGGCGACGCGGTCTATCGCGAGGTCCGGCTGCCCGGCGCCGTCCTGACACGGGTGGCGGCAAGCCATATCAGGATCGGCACGTTCCAATATTTCGCCGCGCGCCACGACACCGAGGCGCTCAAGATATTGGCCGACTATGCCATTCAGCGTCACTTCCCACAGCTGGCGGGGGAAGCACGGCCGTACCGGGCTTTGCTGGAGGCCGTTGTCGCCGCACAGGCGGATCTGGTGGCGCGCTGGATGCTGGTCGGCTTCATCCATGGCGTCATGAACACCGACAACATGTCGATCTCGGGCGAGACGATCGACTATGGCCCATGCGCCTTCATGGACGCTTACGACCCCAGCGCGGTGTTCAGTTCGATAGACCGCGCCGGTCGCTATGCCTATGCCAACCAGCCTCGTGTCGCCACATGGAACCTTGCGCGCTTTGCCGAGACCCTGCTGCCGCTCATGAGCACGGACGAGAATGAAGCAGTGTCTGAAGCGGAAGAGGTGCTGAGGTCGTTCCAGGCCTCCTATGGGGCTGTGTTGCAGCGCGGCTTCCGCACAAAACTCGGACTGCTGACCGAAGCGGAAGGCGACTTGCAGCTCGCTGCCGACTTTCTGGACGTGCTGGCTCACGGCGAAGCGGACTTTACGCTCGGCTTTCGGCGCGTGGGCGATGACCTCGACGCTGCGGACGGCCAAGGCACGGCGCGGCAGTTGTTTAAGGATCCAAGCTCATTCGATGCCTGGTCGGCGCGGTGGCGCCAGCGCATTGCAAGCGAAGCAGCCGACACGGCCACGCGCCGTTCTGCCATGCAATCGGTCAATCCCAAATTCATCCCCCGCAATCATCGCATCGAGGCGATGATCCAGGCGGCGTTGGGCGGCGACTTTAGACCGTTCGAGGAGATCCTGGCGGTCGTCAGCCGTCCCTTCGATGAGCAGCCGGGAATGGAACGCTTTGCTGAGCCGCCACGCCCGGATGAGCGCGTCCTGCAGACATTCTGCGGTACATGAGACATTCGTGATGGTCGCTTAACATGTGCAAATGCGGAAGACCCATTTGCAAGCTATCATCACGGGCACTCTCGTAAGGGCTGAGCTATGACGATCATAGAATTGGCATTCGAATTGCTGGCACGGAAGCTCGTAGACCGTACCGGAATATCAGACGAAGATGCTCGAGACCTTGTCGCAGCCATGGGAGCTGACTGGTCATCGCTCGTGCGAGCAGCGAGGGCGATCAAAGAGACTTAGGTCTTTTGACGTCGTTTTAGCTGCCACCAGCTGCGGGCAGATCGGACCAGAGGCTGCTGCCGCGATCCAGGCGCGACACCGCGCTCGTCACCGATCATGTCAGCAACGTGGTCAAGCACTGTATTTCGGTCGCTCCAAATCGACCGGATACAACACGCTGCTCTCCTGAAAGCCACTGTGGCCCGCTACGCAAGTCGCCGGAAGCTCGCAATAAACTAGCTTAGGATTTATATTGCAGGCCCGCACCACTGGCGGGCGACGCGGCCCGCCCAGAGATTGCCTGTCCTCGACCAGCAACGCGGGCCGCTGTTGGGAGTCACCGTCGGCACCGAAAAGCACAGGTGCTGATGAAGCAGACGGAACTTCCCCCCACGATCACGGTTTGGAGTCACGAGACCAACCCAAGGAGATGCAGATGTCGAGCAAAATGCCGCCCGTGCCGCCTGAGAACCAGAGCCAGAAGGGTCGAGGAGAAGGGCGACAGATTAGCCACGATGATGCCCAGCACGGCACTCACGGAGCGCCGGATCCGGAGCGCCAAGGGCAGCAAGCCAACACCAAGGTCAACACCACTCATCAGGGCCGTCAGCAGGATCGGTGATCATGTCCACATCGAAGAAACACCCGAACACGATCCGGCAGGGCGGGCCAGGCGCATCGCACGAGAACGCCAGAAAACCCCTGCAGGTCAACAACCCCCCGGCGGATGAAGACCGTCGATCCAAAAGCCGAGTTTCAGGGGGTGGTGGTGAAAAGGACAGTCATCATTCGCACAATCCAGCCAAGAAGGGTAGCAACAGTTGAACCCACGGCTTTGTGAATGATTGTGCTAAAGCGCGCCGCGTGTGCATGTCATTGTCTCACAACCGAGCCTTTTTTTGAGTGACATGCATTAGCCGGACCAGGGTGAGGATCAGCGAGTCGAGACGCCCGGAAAAACCGGAGGCCGTGGGCCCGCACCACTGGCGGAGCGATGCGGGCCCGGCCAAGGGTTACGGCCCTCGACCAGCAGCGAGGGCTCGCTGCCGCATGCAGAACAAGCCCCGTAATTTCAGGTTCCGCTAATATACAAAAAAGCCGGCCACCTTTCGGCAGCCGGCCAGTTCCAACAGAACAAGGGAACGTGCACTGATGGGGCAGTGCAACGCCCGAAGTGTTTCGAGGCGACGATGTTCCACCGGAAATCCACAGATTCGCCGTTTCGATCTACATTGGCCGGATTGAAAGATCTTTGACGATCTCTCCCAAGTTCTCGCGGAGCCCGGTCCGACGTGTGGCGCCCTGTCTGCGCCTTGGCTCTCTATGCGGCCAGCAAGCTCATCTTTGAAGAATGCCCGCCGCGACTGCCGCGCGCGTCAAACACCGGCGTGCAATTGGTCGAGCGCGCGGCAGACCGGGGACGCGTCAAGTCGAGCGTCGGTCGACGTAGGTGTAGACGCCG
Organism: Mesorhizobium sp. P160187; assembly: GCF_057766425.1. NCBI lineage: Bacteria > Pseudomonadati > Pseudomonadota > Alphaproteobacteria > Hyphomicrobiales > Phyllobacteriaceae > Mesorhizobium > Mesorhizobium sp. P160187. Next base: position 312,253 of record NZ_JBYMDX010000004.1, on the reverse strand, counting down.
GCCCCAATGGCGACCGCGCCGACCGTGATCACGATCGATGGCGCGCCCATCAAACTGGCAAAGACCGCCCAGATGAGGGCGATGACGATAGCGCCGAGTGTTCCCAGGATCAGTCTCGACATTGTCTACCCCTCCACGTTCGGGCCGCCCGTGGATGGTCGTCACCCACCGGTCATGCGAAACGCCGCATGAAAGCACAGTGTGGTCCATGAGGTGAAGGGCCGCGCCGGAATACTCCGGTGCGGAAAAGATGATGCCCGCGCCGCCAAAGCCCGGGTGTTCAATAGCCAAATGGCTGGACCGGCGCCTAGCGCCTCAGCGCGTGGACTTCCGCCATGCTTTCGCCGCCCATCGGAAGGGCCATGTCATCATCGAGCAGCCGGGTGATGCGGGCAAAGCCCGTAAACGCCTTCCTGGCTGCTTCGGCCGACATTCTGCCCGACAGGGCCGCGGAGCAGCAATTCACGGCGCACTGATACACAGGCCCACGCCGTCCCAATGGCCATTTCTGCAAAAAGACCATCGCTTCGGCAACGCTATCGACTTCCTCGACGGGGTGTCCCTGCCCGCGCGCAATGCGCACGGGCGTAAAGAAATGCAAGCGGTCCATTTTGTTCTCTCCCTGGTCGGCCGCAGCGCGGACCAACCCTACTAAATTCGCGGATAGCGCGTTTGTTCCGCTTATTGCAAAAAAATCTGCGCCGGTGGGCTTGGGTTGCCGACGCCCGCTTTTGTCCGGAACGTTAGGCCGGCTGATGCATTTCGCTCTCGTGATTGCCTTGAGGGACACGTTCAAACCATGCGCATAGCCCATGTCGCCCCTTTGCACGAATCGGTGCCACCCCTTCTCTATGGCGGCACCGAGCGCATCGTTTCCTATCTGACCGAAGGGCTGGTCGAACTCGGCCATGAGGTGACGCTGTTCGCCAGCGGCGACAGCCGGACGTCGGCCAGACTGATACCAGGACGCGAACGCGCGCTACGCCTCGATCCGCGCCCGCTGAAATCGGACACGGCGGCGCATCTTGCGATGCTTGCCGATGTGAGGAACCGAGCCCACGACTTTGATATCATTCATTTTCACCTCAGTCATTTCCTGCATTTCTCGTTCTTCGAGACCATGCCGGACAAGACGGTGACGACGCCGCATGGCCGGCTCGATTATGTCGACCTGGCGCCAGCCTATCAGCGTTTTCCGCGCTTTCCGCTGATCTCGATCTCGCATAGCCAGAAGACCGGGCTTGCGAATGCCAATTGGCTGGCCACCATCCATCACGGGCTGCCGACGGGTCTCTATAAGCCGACCTTCGAGACGGCGGCGGGCGAACCATACCTTGCCTTTCTCGGCCGGCTTTCGCGCGACAAGCGGCCGGACCGGGCCATCGACATCGCCTTGCGCTCGGGCATGAAGCTCAAGCTGGCGGCCAAGATCGGCGACGATGACCGCGCCTATTTCCATGAGACGATCGAGCCCTTGATCGATGGCGACCGCATCGACTATGTCGGCGAGATCGCCGAGGGTGAGAAGACTGAATTCCTCGGCAATGCCGCTGGTCTGCTGTTTCCGATAGACTGGCCCGAGCCGTTCGGCCTTGCCGCGATCGAGGCGATGGCGTGCGGTACGCCAACCATCGGCTGGAACTGCGGTGCGTTGCCGGAAGTCATCGACCATGGCGTTACCGGATTTGTCGTCGATTCTCTCGATGCCGCTGTCGCCGCGGTGCCGGCCTTGCTGCAACTCGACCGGCGAAAGGTGCGCGCCGTCTTCGAAAGTCGGTTCTCCGCCAACAGGATGGCGCGCGACTATCTCACTGCCTATGCGCGTCTCATCGGCGCCCCGGCTGAATCGAAAGCATCGTGAACGACGGCTGACGTTCCGAGCCCGAAACAGAGATTTGTGACTGATGACCGAACTTGACGAGCGCAAGCTCGACCCTGCCGTGGCCCTTGCCTCCCTGGACGAAACCGCGCCGCGCGAGCCGCACCGGCTGTTTGCCCTGAAGCAAGGCGACTGTTTTGCCGTGGCCGATGCCTACGGCGATATCAGGGGTGCGGGCGACGGTTTCTTCCGTGACGACACCCGGGTGCTGTCGGAGTTCAGGCTCACCGTCGGCGGCCGGCAGACATCGCTGCTCGGCGCCTCGCTCAGCCAGGACAATGTGCTGTTCACCAGCAATATGACCAATTTGCCGATGCAAAGCGTCGGTGGCCGCGACATCCCCCAGGGCGCCATCCATATCGAGCGCGTCAGGCTGTTGTGGCAGGACCGGCTGTTCGAGCGCATCACCCTTTCCAACTACAGCCAGGAGCATTCGGCAATCCGCGTCTCGCTGCATTTTGCCGCCGATTTCCGCGACATGTTCGAGGTGCGCGGTTCGACCCGGCCGAAGCGCGGAATGGCGCATGCAGCGGAGATCGAGCCTGCCTCGGTGCTGCTGCGCTATGACGGACTGGACGGGCTGGCGCGGGTGTCTGCGATCTCGTTCTCGCAGCCGCCGGACCAGCTGAGCGCCGAGCGCGCGGATTTCCTCATCGCAGTGACCAAGCGCAGCAGCAAGATGCTTTACGTCGAGGTCGGCGCGGAACTGACCGAAACGCCCGACCGCGACCGCTTCCGGGCGGCCGCGGCGCGCGCCCGTTTCGGCATGCGGGCCAAGCGCCGCCATGGAGCGACGGTGCACAGTTCGGGCCGCGTCTTCAACGATTGGGTCGAACGCGCTCGCGCCGATGTCGCCTTGCTGACCACCGAGCTGTCGACCGGCCCCTACCCCTATGCCGGCATCCCCTGGTTTTCGACGGCCTTCGGCCGTGACGGCGTCATCTCGGCGCTGCAGATGCTATGGCTCAACCCCGGCCTGGCGCGCGGCGTGCTTGCCTTCCTCGCCCAGCACCAGGCGACCGAGACATCGCCTTTCAGCGACTCGCAGCCCGGCAAGATCATGCACGAGACGCGCAAGGGCGAGATGGTGGCGCTGCAGGAGCTACCCTTCGGCCGCTACTATGGCGGCGTCGATACCACGCCGCTCTACATCCACCTCGCTTGCGCCTATGCCGAGCGCACCGGCGACATGGACTTCATCGCCAGCCTGTGGCCGTCTCTCTGCGCCGCCGCCAAGTGGACGGAAGAGGCGAGCCGCGCAACCGGCTTCGTCACCTATCAGCGCGCTGCCGAATCCGGCCTTGCGAACCAGGGCTGGAAGGACAGCTTCGACTCGGTCTTCCACGCCGACGGCCGCATTCCCAAGGGGCCGATCGCGCTGGTCGAAGTGCAGGGTTATGTCTTCGCCGCCTTCAGGGGCCTTGCCGCTCTCGCCCGCCGCCGGGGCGAGTTCGCGCAGGCCGAGCACTGGGAAAATCGCGCCGAAGAGATGCGGATCGCCGTCGAGCGTGATTTCTGGCTGGACGATCTCGGCTTCTATGCGCTGGCGATCGACGGCGCCGGAGAGCCGTGCAAGGTGCGCACGTCGAATGCCGGACACCTGCTCTATGTCGGCCTGCCCGAACCGGCGCGGGCGAAGATGGTCGCCGACCAGTTGCTTTCGGCCTCCTTCCACTCCGGCTGGGGGGTGCGAACGCTTTCCGACGATGCTGTGCTGTTCAACCCGATGTCGTACCACAATGGTTCCATCTGGCCGCATGACACGGCGATGTGCGGCGCCGGCCTGGCGCGGTTCGGCGAGCGTGACAGCGTGGTGCGGCTGATGAGCGGCACGTTCGAATCCGCCGTGCACTTCAACATGCGGCTGCCGGAACTGTTCTGCGGCTTTACCCGCTCGCCGGGTGAAGCGCCGATCGCCTACCCCGTCGCCTGCCTGCCGCAAGCCTGGTCGGCAGGCTCGGCCTTCATGCTGATGCAAGCGTGCCTCGGTCTGGAAATCGACGGCTGGAACGGCGAAATCCACGTCACTCGACCCCGTTTGCCGATCGGCATCGATACGCTGACGCTCAGGCATCTGGGTGTCTGCGAAAAGAGGGTCGATCTTACCTTCCAGCGCGTCGGCGACCGCGTCGTCGCCTTTCTCGCCGACCGCCATGAAGGGCTGGTTCCGCTGATCGTGCGGACATGATCGGAACGGCTTTCAACGGGAACCGATCCCAGGGTTTGTGCGTTGCAAAAACACAGGTTCTCACGGGCGATCGTCGGCTGCGAACACTCAAATCGAACCATGAAGAAAATGGCCTTGACGGCCAAAATTGAGTTGGAATTGGAATGACTGATTATGGCATGGCCCTGCTCTGGGTCTTGATCCTTGCAAGCCTTGGCCTTTCGATTCTAGCCGTTCTGTTATCGATCTCCAGGCAACGTCGTAGCCATAGCTTGACGGTTGCACCGACTGCCGGCGAGGACGTCGCATCGGAAGCGACGCGCAAGGTCTTGCGGGAGTTCGAGAAGAACGGACAATCTCCCGACGCGGCGCTGGTGAACTGGTCGCCCGACACCTTGCGCAAGATACTTGCCGACGACCTGCCGGACGCGCAGGTCATCGTCGTCTCGAACCGAGAACCCTATATCCACAACATCAAGGACGACGGCGTCGAGCTTCTGGTGCCGGCCAGCGGCCTGGTGTCGGCGCTTGAGCCTATCACCCGCGCCTGCAGCGGCACCTGGATCGCCTTTGGTGGCGGATCAGCGGATCGTCTGACGGTCGACAGCAACGATCGGGTTCAGGTGCCGCCGGACAATCCGTCCTACACGCTGCGCCGCGTGTGGCTGAGCGACGACGAATATCAGGGCTATTATCTCGGCTTTGCCAATGAAGGGCTTTGGCCGCTCTGCCACATCGCCTTCACCCGGCCGGTCTTTCGTGCCTCTGACTGGGAGGCCTATGAGGCCGTCAACCGCAAATTCGCCGATACGGTGGTTGCCGAGGCTCGCAATGAGCGGCCGATCGTGCTGGTTCAGGATTACCATTTCGCGCTCCTGCCGCGCATGATCCGCGAGCGCCTGCCGGAGGCGATCATCATCACCTTCTGGCACATCCCGTGGCCGAACTCCGAAGTGTTCAGCATCTGCCCATGGCGCGAACGCGTTCTTGATGGACTGCTCGGGAGCTCGATCATCGGGTTTCACACCCAGTTTCATGCCAATAATTTCACTGAAAGCGTAGACAGGTTCCTGGAAAGCCGGATCGAGCGCGCCGACGCCGCGATCTCGTATGGCGGGCGGACGACACTGGTGCACGCCTATCCCATCTCCATCGAATGGCCGGCCGAACTCCTGGCCAAACTGCCACCGGTCGAGGAAAGCCGCGCCCGCCTGCGTGAGCGGTTCGGCCTGTCGGCGGACGTCAAGCTGTGCGTCGGCGTCGAGCGCCTGGACTACACCAAGGGCATCCTCGACCGCTTCCATGCGCTGGACGAATTGTTTACGCGCCACCCCGAGTGGATCGGCAAGGTAGTGTTCCTGCAGATTGCTGCCCCAAGCCGCGGCACGTTGCCGGCCTACCAGCAATTGCACGATGAATGCCTGCGTTATGCCAACGAGCTCAACCAGCGCTACGGTCATGACGGCTACAGGCCCGTGGTCATGGTGGCTGAGCACCATTCGCAGCAACAGGTCTATGAGATCTATCGCGCCGCCGACATCTGCATGGTCACCAGCCTGCATGACGGCATGAACCTCGTAGCCAAGGAATTCGTCGCCGCGCGTGACGACGAACAGGGCGTGCTGTTGCTCAGCACGTTTGCCGGCGCGTCGCGCGAACTGCTGGAAGCGCTCATCGTAAATCCTTACGACGCGGCGATGATGAGCCAGGTGCTGTTCCAGGCGCTGACCATGTCACCGGACGAACAACGCGAGCGCATGCGCCCGATGCGCGAAATAGTGCGCGACAACAATGTCTTTCGCTGGGCCGGCAGCATGCTGCTCGATGCGGCGCGCCTGCGCAAACGCGGCGACCTCGAAAGAGCGACAAGTGTCGCCGAGCGGCCCGCAAACACCGGCAGCAACATCGTCTCGCTGTTCGACCGCATGCGGAAGGTGGCGTCATGAATAGCCTGTCGAAAGCACCGGGCCTGCCAACCGCACCCGACCTGCCGGAAGGACAATGGGCGCTTTTCCTCGACATCGACGGCACGTTGCTGGCGCACGCCGCGCACCCCGACGCCGTGTCCGTGAGCGACGAACTGCGCAACCTCCTAGGCGCCGTCGACAAACGGCTGGACGGCGCCGTCGCCTTTATCACCGGCCGCTCGGTCGAAGGCGCCGACCGCCTGTTTCATCCGTTGAAGCTGCGTGTTGCCGGTCTCTATGGGCTGGAACACCGGCTGACGCCGGACGGCCCGGTCGTTACCGCCGATGCTCCCGCCGATATCGCTGCCCTTGCCGACGCCATCGAAGCCGAACTGGATGATGGCCTTGTTCATATCGAGCGCAAGGGTCCGATCCTCGCCATCCATACGCGTGCGGCGCCGCATCTGCTGGCCAGGGCAACGCATCTCGCCGAACAGGCATTGACCGAGCTTCCCAAGGGCTATCGGGTTATCCCGGGCAACGCCGGCGTCGAACTCATGCCGCTCGAAGCGGCCAAGGGCGCTGCCGTGCGGCGTTTCATGGCAATCCCGCCCTTTGCCGGACGGCGGCCGGTCTTTCTCGGCGACGACACCGCCGACGAAAACGGTTTCGAGGCGATCAACGAGGCCGGCGGCATCTCGATCCGGGTCAAGCCGCGTGGGCCGACCGTGGCCCAATACAGGCTCGATGATGTCACCTGCGCGATAGCTTGGCTTGCCGCCAATTTCGACGCATCACCGGCCCTCAACCGCAAAGCGTCCTGATCGCTGCCCCTGCGGATCGAATCAAGATCGCCGCGTTTGCGCCGACCTTCGCCAAAAGCCGATCGATAAGCGCTGTTCTCATTGAATATCTTTAAGGCCAAAGCCGGCAAATGGATTGCTTGCCGGTTCCCCTGCGTCAGGCATAACCTGCGCAGTCGACGCGTGAGGGCGCGTGCGGCATCAAGGGGAGGACATCGCAGTGACCATACAAGGCGCATCACCTGATCTATACAATGAGGATCTGGCTCCGGCCAAAGTCCGAAACTGGGGGCCGTTCTCTATCTTCAACGTCTGGACGTCGGACGTCCACAGCCTCTGGGGCTATTATCTCGCCGCAAGCCTGTTCCTGTTTTGCGGCGGCTTCGTCAATTTCATCATCGCCATCGGCATCGGTTCGCTGATCATCTACGCGCTGATGAACATGGTCGGCTATGCCGGCGTGAAGACCGGCGTGCCCTACCCCGTGCTGGCGCGCGCCTCCTTCGGCATCTGGGGCGCCAACATTCCGGCCCTGGTGCGCGCCATCGTAGCCTGCTTCTGGTACGGCGCGCAGACGGCGGCGGCATCGGGCGCGATCGTGGCGTTGCTGATCCGCTCGCAATGGTTCGCCGATTTCAACGCCAACACGCATTTCCTCGGCCATACGGGTCTGGAAGTGATCTGTTTTGTGGTCATCTGGGCACTGCAATTGCTGATCATCCAGAACGGCATGGAAACGGTGCGCCGCTTCCAGGATTGGGCCGGCCCGGCGGTGTGGGTGATGATGTTGATCCTGGCGATCTATCTCTGTGTAAAATCCGGGAGATTTGCCTTCACCAGCGACATCCCGATGGATGTGCTGCTCGACAAGACAAAGGATGCCGGCGTACCCGGAACCCCTGGCTCCTGGACGTCGCTGTTTGCGGTGGCGGCGATCTGGGTCACCTATTTCTCGGCGCTCTATCTCAATTTCTGCGATTTCGCCCGCTATGCCCCAGACAAGGCATCGCTGCGCAAGGGCAACATCTGGGGCCTGCCGATCAATCTCATCCTGTTCTCGCTGGTCGCCGGCGTGACCACCATCGCTGCCTTCGACGTGTATGGCGAAGTGCTTCTGCATCCCGACCAGATCTCGGCGAAATTCGACAGCTGGTTCCTGGCAGCGCTTGCAGCCCTGACTTTTGCCGTGGCGACGCTCGGCATCAATGTGGTGGCAAACTTCGTCTCGCCGGCCTTCGACTTCTCCAACGTCTTTCCGCGGCAGATCGACTTCAAGAAGGGCGGCTATATCGCAGCTGTGATCGCGCTGGTGCTTTATCCCTTCGCGCCGTGGGAAGGCAGTGCCGCGTCTTTCGTCAACGTCATCGGCGCGACGATGGGGCCGATCTTCGGGGTGATGATGGTCGACTACTATCTGATCCGGAAGGGCGAGGTCGACGTCGAGGCACTGTACCGCGAAGATGGCGAGTTCCGCTTCCAGGGCGGCTGGCACGTCAACGCCTTCATAGCCGCCGGCATCGGCGCCATCTTCTCCTCGGTCCTGCCGAACTTCACCAACCTGCTGCCGGCATGGTGGGGCGTTTATGGCTGGTTTTTCGGCGTCGGCATTGCAGGGGTCATCTACTACGTCCTTCGCACCGCCGCCCTTGGCGCAGGGGCAAGGACGGCGAAGGCGTGAAATGAGAGATAGGGAGTAGTCAGTAGTCAGTAGTCAGTAGTCAGTAGTCAGTAGGGAATAGTATAACCCCTACTCCCTACTCCCTACTCCCTACTCCCTACCATCCCAGCCAACCTCCGCACCGTGTTCCAGTTGCGTGCGGTGCCGATGCCCATGCGCTTGTGGTTCATGGCAGCGAGCAGCCGCGAGCTTGGTCGCTGGCGCGAAAAGACGACCCAGATGTCACCGTCGACCGAAGCCACCTTCTCGTCCTCGGCGGCATAGGCCTGGAGCGCGGCCACACCATCCGCTGGCGCTGGCTCGCGCATCACCCGCACGGCCACCTGATCGCCTGCCTCGGCAGAGTCGGCCGGGAATGGGTTGCCGGCGGCAAGTTTCAGCCAATCCTCGGCAGTGCGCACGATGATGACGACATTGCGGCCGAAGGTTTTTTCGAAGGCCGTTTCCAACCGCTGTTCCAGCTTGGCGATGCCAGTCGCCCGTGTCTCGAAGACCAGATTGCCGGTCGCCACCAGGGTGCGCGGGTTCTTCAGCCCAAGCTGTTCAGCCATCGCCTTGAGGTCGGCCATGACGACCCGGCGGCCTTCGCCGAGGATAATGCTGTAGAGCAGCGCAACATAGGTCTGCATCAACTGCGAAACCTCACCGTGGCCCTAGACCAGTCGCGACTGGTCCACCGCGGCCGAGATGAAGCTGGCGAACAGGGGATGCGGCTCAAGCGGCCGGCTCTTCAGCTCCGGATGGTACTGGACGCCGATGAACCAGGGATGGTCGGGGTATTCGACCGTTTCCGGCAGCACGCCGTCGGGCGACATGCCGGCAAACACCAGGCCGCAATCTTCGAGCCGCTCCTTGTAGTCGATATTGACCTCGTAGCGGTGGCGATGGCGCTCGGAAATCTGGGTGTCGCCATAGATGTCGGCGATCTTCGAACCCTCGGCGAGTTCAGCCTGATAGGCGCCAAGCCGCATGGTGCCGCCGAGATCGCCCGTTTCGCGGCGCTTCTCCAGCATGTTGCCTTTCAGCCATTCGGTCATCAGGCCGACGACCGGCTCGTCGGTCGGACCGAATTCGGTCGACGAGGCGTGTTCGACGCCGGCCAGCGAGCGCGCTGCCTCGATGCAGGCCATCTGCATGCCGAAGCAGATGCCGAAATACGGCACCTTGCGCTCGCGGGCGAATTTCGCCGCCAGGATCTTGCCTTCCGAGCCGCGCTCGCCGAAGCCGCCGGGCACCAGGATGCCATGCACCTTTTCCAGCCACGGCGTCGGGTCTTCCTTCTCGAAAATCTCGCTCTCGATCCAGTCGAGCTTGACCTTGACGCGGTTGGCCATGCCGCCATGCGACAAAGCCTCGATCAGCGATTTGTAGGCATCCTTGAGGCCGGTGTATTTGCCGACGATGGCAATCGTCACCTCGCCCTCCGGATTGTGGATGCGGTTGGACACGGCCTGCCAGGGCTCCATACGCGGCTTCGGAGCCGGATCGATACCGAAGGCGGCCAGCACTTCCGAATCGAGCCCTTCCCTGTGGTAAGCCATCGGCACGTCATAGATGTGGGGCACGTCGAGCGCCTGGATGACGGCGCTCTCGCGCACATTGCAGAACAGCGACAGTTTTCTGCGCTCTTCCTTGGGGATGGCGCGGTCGGCGCGGACCAGCAGGATATCGGGCGCGATGCCGATGCCGCGCAGTTCCTTGACCGAATGCTGGGTCGGCTTGGTCTTCAACTCGCCGGCCGTGGGGATGTAAGGCATCAAGGTCAGGTGGACATAGACGGCGTTGTTGCGCGGCAGATCGTTGCCGAGCTGGCGGATCGCCTCGAGAAACGGCATCGCCTCGATATCGCCAACCGTGCCGCCGATCTCGCACAGCACGAAATCATAGTCGTCATTGCCGTCGAGCACGAAATTCTTGATCTCATCGGTGACATGCGGAATGACCTGCACGGTGGCACCGAGATAGTCGCCGCGCCGTTCGCGCTCGATGATGTTCTTGTAGATGCGGCCGGTGGTGATGTTGTCCTGCTGGTTGGCCGAGCGGCCGGTGAAGCGCTCGTAATGGCCAAGATCGAGATCCGTCTCGGCGCCGTCATCGGTGACGAAAACCTCGCCATGCTGGTAAGGCGACATCGTTCCGGGATCGACATTGAGATAGGGATCGAGCTTTTTGATGCGTGCGCGATAGCCTCGCGCCTGCAAGAGAGCCCCAAGGGCCGCTGCAGCGATGCCTTTTCCAAGTGAGGAAACCACGCCGCCTGTGATGAATACATATCGCGCCATGGGAGTCATCGCTTAACGCGGCCGAATTGATTCCGCCAGAGAAAAAACCGCCGCTGAGGCTTTTTCCATAGAAGGGGCGATAGTCCCGAGGTTCGAGACTGGTGTTTTGGTCAAAACAAAAGGGCCGGCAAAAGCCGGCCCTTTCGGCAGGTTTGTGAAAGCGTCAGATGATGACGACTTTGGTGCCGACCCTGACGCGGCTGTAGAGGTCCATGACGTGCTCGTTGATCATGCGGAAGCAGCCATTGGAGGCGCTGGTTCCGATCGACTGCGGCGCGATGGTGCCGTGGATGCGCAGATGCGTGTCCTTCTTGCCGTCGTAGAGATAGATGGCGCGGGCGCCGAGCGGGTTCTGGCCGCCGCCGGGCATGCCGTCCTTGTACTGGCCATAATGCTTGGGTTCTCGCTTCTGCATGTCGAGCGTCGGGATCCAGCGCGGCCATTCCTGCTTGTCGCCAACGGCAACCTTGCCCTTGAACTGCAGGCCTTCGCGGCCGACCGCGATCGCATAGCGGCGGGCGGTGAAAGCCGATTCGACGAGGTAGAGGCGGCGCGCGCTGGTATCGATGACGATCGTACCCGGCTCATAGCCGCTGAATTCGACGTCCTGCGGCACGAATTCCGGCTTCACCTTGAACTGTTTCTTGGCTTGCCGCTTGGCGAGAGCCTGGTCGAGCGCGCGCGTTTCGGGGAGATAGGCAATCGACGAGGCAGAGGACGTGCCGCCGAACAGGCCGGCGAACAGTCCGCCGCTCGTCGGCTTCTGGCCTGGGGCCTCGCTGCGCAATTCGCCATTGTTGCCGGTCAGCGCGATATTCATCGCTTCGGCCGGAAGCGGTTCAGCCGATTCGATCGGCTCGATCGGCGCGATCGGGTCAACCGGAGCGATGATCTTGGTGGTCTTCTTGCCTGGCTTGGCGTCAGCGATCACCACCGGCTTGCCCTTGCTGGCCAGGAACGCCTGGCGCTGGGCATCGGCCCTGGCTTTCGCCGCATCGCGCATTGCCACCTTGCGGGCCTCGAGCGCCTTGACGCGGGCGAGATCCCTGTCGGCGGCGATCTTGTCTTCGAGCTTGCTGATCTGAGCCAGATCGTCCGGGCTCGGGTTTTTCTTCTTCTTGAGAAGCTTCAGCTGCGCCGCATCGCTCTTGGCGGCGACGTTGATGACAGCGGTTTTGCCAACCGCCTGCGGTGAGGTCATTGCCGGAGTGCCGGCGAAGGCCGCGGAGCTCATGCCGAATACGGCACAAAACCCCATGAAAATGAAGCTGCGAAGCTGCATGGCGAAGATCCGATCGTTCAATGCTTGTTGCCCACGGCGTCGCCCGGCGCCCCCCAAGGGCGCAGAAAGTGCCGCCGGCAATCTATAATCGAAGTGGCGTACGGGCCTCAAGCACGGGGTGCGGTCGAATCTTCGTGATCGTGTGCCATTTGCCGCGACTGTGTTGAAACAACAACAGATCGCGGCATCCGACCCTACCGACTACTGGTTCGGAACCTGCGGCGTGACCGGCAAGGTAACGCCATTGGTAGCCGGCGGCGCAGCCGAATCGGTTGCAGGTGGCGTCGCCGGAGATGGAGCCGTCGCCGGGGCTGTGGTGGCGGGCGGCGTCGTGGCGGCGCCGTTGGCCGCGGGCGCGGCCGGTGCGGTGTTGCCCGAAGGCGGCGTCGGCGCCGTCGTGCCGGGCAACTGATTGAGCACGCCGTTGCCGCTGTCGGCCGGCACGCGGTCGAGAATGTCGATCGGTTTTTCGCCATAGCGGGCAACGATCGAGAGTGTCAGCGACGTCACGAAGAAGGCCGCGGCCAGGATCGCCGTCGCCCGCGTCAGCGCATTGGCGGCGCCACGCGCGGTCATGAAACCGGAACCGCCGCCAATGCCGAGACCACCGCCTTCGGAGCGTTGCAGCAGTACCACGCCGACAAGGGCGAGCACGACCATGAGGTGGATGACGATCAGTACGGTTTCCATATTTTATCCTGGCAAGCCCTGCCGCTCCCTGGCGATCAGGGCCGGTGATTTGGAGGCGGCTCCATACAATGCTTTAACGGCATTTCCAAGCCCGTGGCCGGAATATGGGAAGCAATGCGCCCTTTGCAACGATTTCCGCCGAACTGCTGCGTTCATAAGTCGATGACGGAACTGGTCGGCAACGATATTCCGGGGCCTACGCGATATTCTGGTATGCCTCGGCGATGGCGAGAAAGTCGGACGCCTTCAAGCTGGCGCCGCCAACCAGCGCGCCATCGACGTTTTTGACGCCCAGCAGTTCGACCGCGTTGGACGCCTTGACCGAGCCGCCATAGAGGATGCGCATCTTGCCGGCCACGGCTGCGCCGAGCGCTTCCGCCAGTTTTTGGCGGATATGCGCGTGCGCCTCCGCCACGTCTTCGGCGGTCGGCGTCAGGCCGGTGCCGATAGCCCATACCGGCTCGTAGGCGATAACGGTGTTGGCGGGCGTTGCGCTCGGTGGCACCGAGCCGGCGACCTGCCGCGACAACACGTCGAGTGCTGTGCCCGCTTCACGCTCCGCCTTGGTCTCGCCGATGCAGATGATGGCGACGAGCCCTGCCCGCCACGCCGCCGAGGCCTTGGCGAGGACGATGGCATCGTCCTCGCTACGCTGTTCGCGGCACTCGGAATGGCCGACAATGACGTGGCTGGCGCCCGCATCCTTCAGCATCTCGGCTGAGACACAGCCGGTGAAGGCGCCGCTTTCCTTGATGTGGCAGTCCTCGCCACCGGCCCGCACCGGCGTGCGCGACAGAATTTCGACGGCGCGCGACAGCAAGGTCGCCGGCACGCAGACCAATGCTTCGGTCTCGGCATCGAGCCCGCTCATGAAGCCGTTGCCGATCATCCTGAGCTCGTTCAGCGAAGCGCTGGTGCCGTTCATTTTCCAGTTACCGGCAACGAGCGGTCGAATTCCTGGCGTCATGGGGATCTGGTTCTCCGGGCGACATTGGGGTCTCGCCCTCCCTATCAAAATCAGGCCACAAAGCAATCGACAGTGAGCCGGAAGGGCGCTATTGCGCTTGTTTCAGACTCGGGCGCACGCAAAACTGCGCAAAAATCGGAAGTAACAATGCTTGGTATATTAAGAAGCGCGGCAGGGACCTGGGTCGCGAAAGCCCTGCTGTCGCTGCTGGTGTTGAGTTTCCTTGCCTGGGGCGTCACCACGCGGATGACGGGCGGCTTCCTGGCTGGCCATCATGCGGTGATCACCGCCGGCAGCACCACAGTGTCGATCACCGAGTACCGCCTCGCCTATGATCGCCAGATCGCCATGCTGCAGCAGCAGATCGGCCAGCACATCAGCCGCGACCAGGCCAAGGCCTATGGCATCGACAACCAGGTGCTGGCTCAGTTGGTGTCCGGCGCCGTCCTTGACGAACAGGCGCGCAAGCTCGGGCTTGGCTTCTCCAAGGACAGGCTGGCCGAACTGACGCGGCAGGAACCCGCCTTCCAGGGCCCGAATGGCCAGTTCGACCGCCGGCTGTTCGAATCCCGCCTGCGCGAACTGGGAATGCGGCCGGAGGATTATCTGAAGAACCGGGCTCAGGTGGCGGTGCGCCAGCAGATCGTCGAAGCGGTTTCGGACGGGCTCAAGGCTCCGGATACCTTCTTCAAGGCAGTTGCGCTCTATCGCGGCGAAGACCGCACCATCGACTATCTGATCTTGCCAAAGGCGTTGGTGGAGCCGATCGAGGCGCCATCCGACAGCGTGCTTCAGGCTTATTTCGAGGCCAACAAGAAAACCTACGCGGCGCCAGAATACCGCAAATTCTCCTATGTCCGGCTCGAGCCCGAAGACATCATGGATGTCAGCGCCGTGACCGACCAGCAGGTCAGCGACGACTACAACAAGAACAAGGGCCGCTACACCACGCCGGAAATGCGCACCATCGAACAGCTGGTGTTCCCTTCCGCGGACGCCGCCAAGGCGGCATCCGATTCGCTGAAGACGGGCGCCACTTTCGACAAGATCGTCACCGCGCAGGGCAAGACCCCGGCCGACACGCTGCTCGGCACGCTCTCCAAGGATAAGATTACCGACAAGGCGGTCGCCGATGCCGCATTCGCGCTTGCCGTCAACGAAGTCAGCCCGGTCGTCCAGGGCGCGTTCGGTCCGGTGCTTTTGCGCGTCACCGAGATCAAACCGGAAACGGTGAAGCCGCTGGCGGAAGTGTCAGACCAGATCCGAAAGGATCTGGCGCTCGGCGAAGCAAGCCGCATCCTGCTCGACGTGCACGACAATTACGAAGACACCCGCGCCGCCGGCAGCACGCTGGCCGAAGCCGCCGCCAAACTGAAGCTCAAGGACGTCACCGTCGAGGCCATAGACCGCACCGGCCTCAAGCCGGACGGCACCATCATCAAGGACCTGCCGGCATCGCCGGACCTGATCAAGGCGGTGTTCGAGGCCGAGCCCAACACCGAGAATCAAGCCCTGACCACGCCTAACAACGGCTTCGTGTTCTATGAACTGACATCGATCACGCCGGCTCGCGACCGCACGCTGGACGAAGTCCGCCAGCGCGTGGTGGCGGACTGGACGACAGAGGAAACGACCAAGCGGCTGACCGCGAAAGCAGACGAACTCGACAAGCGCCTCAAGGCTGGCACCACACTCGACGTCATCGCCGGCGAACTGAAGCTTGAAAAGCAGACCAAGCGCGGCGTGAAGCGCGAGGCCGACGATGTCGATTTCGGCAAGGAGGGTGCTGCTGCGATGTTCGGGGTCGGCGAAGGCGGCACCGGGCTGATCCCCTCGCCCACCGGCGACGGCCAGATCCTGTTCAAGGTCGCCGAAGTGTTCGAGCCGGCCGGAGCCGACGCCAGCTCGGTACCCGACGATGCGCAAAAATCCTTCACGCAAGGCATGTCCGACGATCTGCTCGACCAGCTGGTGGCGCAGTTGCAGACGCAGTACGCCGTCAGCGTCGACCAGGCCGCCGTTTCCCAAGCCCTCGCCCAATGAATGGCCTTAGCCCAATGAACGTCTTGGCCCAATGAGCGCCCTGAAGACCCATATCGCCAAGGTCGCCACGGGAACCGGGCTTACCTTCGAGGAAGCGCGCGAAGCTTTCGACATCATCATGTCTGGCGACGCGACGCCGGGCCAGATCGGCGGCTTCCTGATGGCGTTGCGCGTGCGCGGGGAGACCGTGAGCGAGATTTCCGGCGCCGTCGCCACCATGCGTGCCAAGATGCTGCGCGTCGAAGCTCCTGAGGGCGCCATCGACATTGTCGGCACGGGCGGCGACAATTCGCATTCAGTCAACATCTCGACCGCTTCGGCCTTCGTCATTGCCGGCTGCGGCGTGCCGGTCGCCAAGCACGGCAATCGCGGCCTGTCGTCGCTGACGGGCGCTGCCGATGTGCTGGTCGCGCTCGGCGTCAAGATCGATATCCTGCCAGAGGTGATCGGCCGCTGCATCCAGGAGGCCGGCGTCGGCTTCATGTTCGCGCCGGCGCACCACCCTGCGATGAAGCATGTCGGCCCGACCCGCGTCGAGCTCGGCACGCGTACCATCTTCAACCTGCTCGGACCGCTGTCCAATCCGGCTGGCGTCAGCAGGCAGATGGTCGGCGTGTTCCTGCCGGAATGGATCGTGCCGGTGGCCGAGACATTGAAGGCGTTGGGCACCGAGCATGCCTGGGTGGTCCATGGGGATGGCTATGACGAAATCACCACCACCGGCGAAACGCAGGTGGCGGAACTGGCCGGCGGCGAGATCCGCCATTTCACGCTCACCCCGGAAGCCGTCGGCCTGCAGCGCCACACCAAGGACGAGTTGCGCGGCGGCGACGCCGCCTACAATGCCACGGCGTTGCGCGACATGCTGAGAGGTGCTGCCGGGGCCTA
The DNA here is from genome assembly GCF_057766425.1 of Mesorhizobium sp. P160187. Lineage (NCBI taxonomy): Bacteria > Pseudomonadati > Pseudomonadota > Alphaproteobacteria > Hyphomicrobiales > Phyllobacteriaceae > Mesorhizobium > Mesorhizobium sp. P160187. Next base: position 295,667 of record NZ_JBYMDX010000004.1, on the reverse strand, counting down.
TCGCGATACGGTGCTGATGAACGCCGGCGCCGGCATGGTGGTGGCCGGCAAGGCGACGACGCTTGCCGACGGCATGGCCGCGGCCACACAGGCCATCGACAGCGGCCGGGCGCTGGGCGTGCTCGACAGGCTGGTCGAGATTTCGAACGGATGAGCCGTGGCTGACATTCTGCGCAAGATCGAGGCCTACAAGCGCGACGAGATCGCGGCGGCGAAGGCGCGGATACCGTTGGCCGAGATCAAGGCGCGAGCCAAGGATGCCGACGCACCGCGTGGCTTTCGGAGGGCGCTTGAGGCGAAGCGCAGATCGGGCAGCTTCGGCCTGATCGCCGAGATCAAAAAGGCAAGCCCATCCAAAGGCTTGATCCGTGCCGATTTCGACCCGCCCGCACTGGCGCAGGCCTATGAGAAAGGCGGTGCCGCCTGTCTTTCGGTGCTGACCGATGCGCCATCCTTCCAGGGCGCGCCGGAATTTCTCACCAATGCACGCAACGCAGTGTCCCTGCCCGCGCTGCGCAAGGATTTCCTGTTCGACCCTTACCAGGTCTACGAGGCTCGCGCATGGGGCGCCGATGCCATCCTGATCATCATGGCCAGCGTCGATGATGCCTTGGCGAGCGAATTGGAAGCGACCGCGTTCGAACTCGGCATGGACGCGCTGATCGAGGTGCATGACGAGGCCGAGACGCAGCGCGCGGTAAAACTCTCGTCGCAGCTGATCGGCATCAACAACCGCAATCTGAGAACATTCGAGACCAGCCTCGAGACCTCGGAACGGCTGGCGTCGATGGTGCCGGGCGGCCGATTGCTGGTCAGCGAGAGCGGCATTTTCACCCACGACGATTGCTTCAGGATGCAAAAGACCGGCATCAGCACCTTCCTCGTCGGCGAGAGCCTGATGCGGCAAGAGGATGTCGCTGCGGCGACGCGGCTGCTTTTGACAGGCAAGGCGAAGGCAGAGGCCATCTGAGGATGGCAGCCGCCCTCACCCATCTCGGCGCCAAGGGCGAGGCCAACATGGTCGATGTCGGCGAGAAGGCGGAGACGACGCGCACGGCGGTCGCCGAGGGCTTTGTCTCGATGCGGGCCGAAACCCTGAAGATGATCCTCGACGGCGACGCCAAGAAGGGCGATGTGCTGGGTACCGCGCGCATTGCCGGCATCATGGCGGCCAAGAAGACGCATGAGCTGATTCCGCTCTGCCATCCGCTGCTTTTGACCAAGGTGTCGGTCGACATCGAACCGGACACCACGCTGCCCGGCCTCAGGGTCACCGCGCTCGCCCGCGTCACAGGCAAGACCGGGGTCGAGATGGAGGCGCTGACCGCGGCATCTGTCGCGTGCCTGACCATTTACGACATGGCCAAGGCGGTCGACCGCGCCATGGTGATTTCCGGTATAAAGCTGGTGGAAAAGACCGGCGGCAAGTCAGGCGGCTACAAGGCGGGTTCGTAAATGGCGCTGGTTCCGGTCGCCGAGGCGCTTCAACGCCTACTCGACGGCGCTGTGGCGTTGCCCGGTGAAAGCGTCGCGCTGGCGGATGCGGCCGGCCGGGTGATGGCGGAGCCGGTCGTGGCGCTGCGTACCCAGCCGCCTTTCAATGCATCTGCCATGGACGGCTATGCCGCACGGGCGCAGGATGTGGCGTCCGCTCCGGCGAGGCTTTCGGTGATCGGCATGGCGCCCGCAGGGCGGGGCTTTAACGGCACTGTAGGTAAGGCGGAAGCCGTGCGCATCTTCACCGGCGCGCCGCTGCCGGAAGGCGCAGACACCATCGTCATCCAGGAAAATGTCCGCGATCTCGGCGGTAGCCGGATCGAGGTCACCGAGCCGACGGCGAAGAACCGCAATATCCGCCGCCTTGGACTGGATTTTGCGCAAGGCGACGTGCTGCTGGAGAAAGGCCGCGTGCTCGATCCGGCTGCATTGTCGCTGGCGGCGTCGGCCAATCATCCCCGGTTGAACGTGGTGCAACGGCCGCTGGTCGCCATCATCGCCACCGGCGACGAATTGCTGCCACCGGGCAGCGAACCTGGCCCCGACCAGATCATCTCGTCCAACGCCTATGGCGTCGCTGCTGTGGCGCAGTCGGTCGGCGCTCGCGCGCTCGATCTCGGTATAGCGGCCGATCGCAAGGAAGCGATCGCGGCGCTGGTGAAAAAGGCGGTCGATGCGAAAGCCGACGTCATCGTCACGCTCGGCGGCGCCTCGGTCGGCGACCATGATCTCATTCATGACGTGCTGACCGGCGAAGGCATGAAGCTCGACTTCTGGAAGCTCGCCATGCGCCCGGGCAAGCCGCTGATGTTCGGGCGGCTGGGCGATATCAGGTGCATCGGCCTGCCCGGCAATCCGGTGGCGAGCCTGGTCTGCTCGCAATTGTTCCTGAAGCCGCTGTTGGCGCAGCTCGGCGGCCGTCCCCACCGGCAGGACATCCGCCAGGCTCAGCTTGGCGCCGCGATGCCGGCCAATGATCTAAGGCAAGACTATGTGCGCGCCGTGGTCCGGGAAGAAGCCGGCGCATTGGTGGCGACGCCATTCGGCATCCAGGATTCCTCGATGCTGAGAATGCTGGCCGACGCCAACGGCCTGATCGTGCGCGAGCCCTTCGCTCCGGCGGCAGAAGCAGGCGCTGCTTGCAGCGTTCTGATGTTGCGCTGAAGGTCGCGCATTCAAGGCTTTAATTCTAACAGATAAACCGGTTATCACTCCGCCAGCAATGTCCGCGTCAGCGGATGTGTCGGATCGGCCAGCCCGTCGACAATGCTGAAATGATGCCGGTCCGGCTCGACCACTGTGCTGGTCGTGGCGCCGAGGCCGATCCAGATGTTGGCAAGCAGCGCATTCTGGCGCAGGAACTCCGCCCGCTCGCCGCCGCCGGCCCAGCAGGTGATGCGCGCGCCCTGCATGGGGCGCAGCAGAACCGGGCTTTCGGCCAGTGCTTCCGCTTCATCGATGGCCAGTGTCGCGTTCATCCCCGTCCGCATGATCGGCCGCAGATCATGAACCCCGGAGATCGAGACGACATTGCTTATGCGGCCGGCCACATCGGCGGCCAGAGGCGTCGCTGTCGTCACCATCCTGGAGGCGAGATGGCCGCCGGCGGAATGCCCGGTCAGGATCACCGGCCCGCCGACCATCGTCGCCGCCTTGCCGATCGCCGCCGCGATTTCCCTGACGATGCCGGAAATGCGTATGTCGGGACAAAGCGTGTAAGTCGGCATTGCCACGGCAAAGCCATTGGCAACCGCGCCGTTGGCCAGATGCGACCATGGCTTGTTGTCGAACGCCTTCCAGTAACCGCCATGGATGAAGACGACGAGCCCTTTGGGCATGACATCGGGAAGGAACAGATCGAGCCGGTTGCGCGGGCTGTCGCCATAGGCGATGTCGAGCTTGGCCCGACCGGACGCCGACATTGTGTCGCGAAAACCCTGTGCCGGTGTGTCCCACGCGGCCGGCCAGCGATTGCTGCCGGCAATGTTGTCGCCGTTGGCGTAGGCATTGTCCCAATCGGCAACACGATGTTGGAGCATCTGCATCCCTCCCGGATGGCTTCAGTTCAGTCGACAGGAATGGCCGCCGAACAGGGCGGCGTCAATGCTGCGACCTAAAAACATTTTAGGCTTGAAACAAATTTCGACTGGTGCGATCCTGCGCCTTGTTCAGCCATGGGCGCGAGGCAGACAGGGGCAGCCGAAAATGCTTGGGCCATCAGCGCATATCGACACATTCACGCGTGACAACCTGCCGCCGCCGGAGCAATGGCCGGAGTTTTTGCTCGACGGCTTCGACTATCCCGACCACATAAATGCCGGCGTCGAATTGACCGACAGGCTGGTCGAAAGAGGCCTCGGCGACCACACCGCGCTGATCGGCAATGGCCGCCGCCGCACCTACAAGGAACTGTCCGACTGGACCAACAGGCTCGCCCATGCGTTGGTCGAGAATTACGGTGTCAAGCCGGGCAACCGGGTGCTGATCCGCTCGGCCAACAATCCGGCCATGGTCGCCTGCTGGCTGGCCGCCACCAAGGTGGGCGCGGTGGTCGTCAACACCATGCCGATGTTGCGTGCCGGCGAACTCGCCAAGATCGTCGACAAGGCGGAAATCACGGTCGCACTTTGCGATACGAGGCTGATGGACGAGATGACCGCCTGCGCCAAGGGCAATGCGTATCTCAAGCAGGTCATTGGCTTCGACGGCACGGCCAACCATGACGCGGAACTCGACCGAGCCGCCCTCGACAAGCCGGTCACCTTCACTGCCGTCAACACCGGCCGCGACGATGTCGCGCTGCTCGGCTTCACCTCCGGCACCACCGGCGTGCCGAAGGCGACGATGCATTTCCACCGCGACCTGCTGATCGTCGCCGACGCCTATGCCCGCGAAATCCTGGAGGTGACGCCCGACGACATCTTCGTCGGCTCCCCGCCCCTTGCCTTTACCTTCGGTCTTGGCGGGCTCGCCATCTTCCCCCTGCGTTTCGGCGCCGCGGCGACGCTGCTGGAACAGGCGACGCCACCCAACATGATCCACATCATCGAGACCTACAAAGCGACCATTTCCTTCACCGCTCCAACCGCCTATCGGGCCATGCTCAAGGCCATGGATCAAGGCGCTGACCTGTCCTCGCTGCGCGTCGCGGTTTCGGCGGGCGAGACGCTGCCGGCGCCTGTCTTCGAGGAATGGACTGAGAAGACCGGCAAGCCGATCCTCGATGGGATCGGCGCCACCGAGATGCTGCATATCTTCATCTCCAACCGCTTCGACGACATGAAGCCGGCCTCCACCGGCAAACCCGTCGGCGGCTATCAGGCACGCATCGTCGATGACGAGATGCGGGAGTTGCCGCGCGGCTCTACTGGCCGGCTGGCGGTGCGCGGCCCGACCGGCTGCCGCTACATGGCCGATGCCAGGCAAAAGGACTATGTCCGCGACGGCTGGAATCTCACCGGCGATACGTTCACGCAGGACGAGGATGGCTTCTTCCACTTCGCCGCGCGTTCCGACGACATGATCGTCAGCGCCGGCTACAACATCGCCGGCCCCGAGGTCGAAGCGGCGCTGCTCTCGCATCCCGACGTCGCCGAATGCGCGGTGACCGGCGCCGACGACGGTGAACGCGGCCAGATCGTCGAGGCGCATATCGTGCTTGTGCAAGGTGTTTCGCCGGACGCATTGACCGTCAAACGCCTGCAGGACCACGTCAAGGCAACGATCGCGCCCTACAAATATCCGCGTTCGGTGAAGTTCATCGACGCCTTGCCCAAAACCCAGACCGGCAAGATCCAGCGATTCCGGTTGCGCGCGGAGAAGAGCAATTGATTAAGCCGCACGATCCGGCGTCCGATGGCGCGCAGATGTCGTTCAAGGAGCGGATGTCCTACAGCGACTATCTGCAGCTGGACAAGGTGCTCGATGCGCAGGCGCCGCTGTCTTCGGCCCATGACGAGATGCTGTTCATCATCCAGCATCAGACATCGGAATTGTGGATGAAGCTCGCTTTGCACGAGATCGGCGCCGCGATCCGCTCTATCCGCGCCGACCGCCTCGAACCGAGCTTCAAGATGCTGTCTCGCGTCGCGCGCATCTTCGAGCAGCTCAACAATGCCTGGGACGTGCTGCGCACGATGACGCCAAGCGAATACACCGAGTTTCGCGACGCGCTCGGCCAATCCTCGGGCTTCCAGTCGTGGCAGTACCGCGCTATCGAGTTCATGGCCGGCAACCGCAACCTTGCCATGCTCGGGCCGCACAAGCACCGGCCCGACCTTACGGACAGGCTGGAAGCCATCCTGGCCACGCCGTCGCTCTATGACGAGGCGCTTCTGCTTTTGGCGCGCAATGGCTTCGACATCGGCGCCGACGCCAGTCGCACGGACTGGCGCGAGACGCGCGTCGAGAACGAAGAAGTGCTGGCTGCCTGGCAAACCGTCTACCGCGACCCGCAGCGCTACTGGATGCTCTACGAACTGGCCGAGAAGCTGGTCGACTTCGAGGATTATTTCCGCCGCTGGCGCTTCAACCACGTCACCACGGTCGAGCGCATCATCGGCTTGAAGCGCGGCACGGGCGGCACCTCAGGCGCCTCCTATCTGAAGAAGATGCTGGAGGTCGTGCTGTTTCCGGAGCTCTGGACGGTCCGCACCCGGCTCTAGAGCATTTCACCGTTTAACGGAAACGGCGAAATGCTCTAGCTCTTTGATTGACGCAATTTCGGACGGAAAACCGCTTCACACTTTTCCTGAAATTGCTCTAGTTTCTCAGGTAACCGCGGTCTTCACCGCGAAGCGGGCGTCCTGCCAGGCGCCGGTGCGCAAAATATCCTCCAGCGCTTCGACCGCCTGCCAGACATCGCCATAACCGACATAGAGCGGCGTGAAGCCGAAACGGATGGTCGACGGCGCCCGAAAATCGCCGATCACGCCGCGCTCGATCAGCGCCCGCATCACCTGGTAGCCATGCGGGTGGAGGAACGACACCTGGCTGCCGCGCTGGCTGCCGTCGCGAGGACTTTCCAGTTCAAGCCCGTAGGCGCCGCATCTGGCTTCGACGAGCTGGATAAACAGGTCGGTCAGCGCGATGCTTTTTCTGCGCACCGCCGCCATGTCGACGTCGTTCCAGATATCGAGCGCGCCTTTGAGCGCCCGCATCGACAGCACCGGCTGCGTTCCGCACAGGAAGCGGCGGATCCCGCTCCCAACGGCAAAGCCCTGCTCGAAGGCAAACGGCCGCGCATGGCCCCACCAGCCGCTGAGCGGCTGCCTGATGTCACCATGGTGGCGCTCGGCCGCGTAGATGAAGGCCGGCGAGCCCGGGCCGCCATTGAGGTATTTGTAGGTGCAGCCGACAGCGAAATCGGCATTGGCACGGTCGAGTTCGACCGGCAAGGCACCGGCGGTGTGGCAGAGATCCCAGATGATCAGCGCGCCGGCGTCATGTGCCTTGCGCGTCAGCGCCGCCATGTCGCGCAACTGGCCGGATTTGTAGTTGACGTGGTTGACCAGGATGACGGCAACGCTGTCGTCGATCAGATCCTCGATTGCGGCCGCGTCGACGCCCTCCAGCCGCAGCCGCGTTCCCGGCCGGGTCGAGGCGACGCCTTCGGCCATGTAGAGGTCGGTCGGGAAACTGTCGCCCTCGGCAACGATGACCGACCGATTCGGCCGCATGCCGAGCGCGGCGTGCAGCAGCTTGTAGATGTTGATCGAGGTTGTGTCGCAGACCACCGTCTGCCCGTCAGCCGCGCCGATCAGTCGTCCGAGCTGATCTCCCAGTTCCACCGGCATGTTGAACCAGCCAGCCGTGTTCCAGGCGCGAATGAGGTCGTGCGCCCATTCCTGCGTGGCGGCCTGTTGCAATTCGCTGAAGACGGCTGGTGACGCGGCACCCAGCGAATTGCCGTCGAGATAAATCACGCCTTGCGGCAAGACAAAGCGTTCACGCATGGAGCGCAGCGGATCGGCGGCATCCATTGCTTCGATTGTAGCGAGATCGGGTGTCGTGCTCATGATCCGGCGCCCCTCCATGGACAAACGCGCGCGGCGGAGCCTGCCGCCCAAACATGCCGGCGATCTTGAGTGGTCGCCCTTGAGCTGTCAAACATTATATATAATTCACCCATTGAAAGGCTTTGATATATAATGATCCGCCGAGCGTTTATGTCTGATGGATCACGATGCTGGATGACGAGCAGACCTCGAAGACGGAAGTGGCCTATCGCCTGCTCAGGCGCGATATTCTTGCGACCCGGCTGGCGCCTGCCGCGCCGTTGAAGCTGAGCACGCTGCGCAACACCTACGGCATCGGCTGGACGCCGTTGCGCGAGGCGCTGTCGCGGCTGGAGGCGGAACGGCTTGTGACCGCCATCAGCAACCGCGGGTTTGCGGTCGCTCCCGTCTCTCGGGCGGAGCTCGAGGATTTGGCGCGTGCGCGGCTGGTGGTCGAACTGCCCCTGCTGGTGGAATCGATCGAGAAGGGCGACCGTGAGTGGGAAGACGCGGTCGTTGCCGCCCACTATCGTCTCTCACGGTGCGGGTCTGTTCTCGACGATCCATCGGATGATGCGGTCGACGGGTGGTACGAAAAACACGATGCCTTCCATGCGGCGCTGCTCAGTGCCGCGACATCCAGCTGGCTGCTGCGCTTCAATGCAACGATTTCCGACCAATTGCATCGCCATCACCGCTTTCTGGGTCTGGCCCCGACGCTGCGCGCCGCCGCCGGCCGCACGGATGGACACCGGAAGGCCGTGGCGGCCCTGCGCGACGCCGTGGCGATCGAACACCATACCGCCCTGATGGAAGCGGCCCTCGATCGCGACGTCGAACGTGCGAAAACTCTGATGACCGCTCACATCGGCTACACGCTGCAGGTCTATGCCCAGAGCGAACCCGGCGCGGATGCTGCGCAGCCCCGTCCGAAAGGGAAGCGGCGATCATAGCCGACGACGCAGGGCACTTTGTCTTCGTTTCACCGCGTTGCCGGCCAACGACTACGAGCGCCGCTCGCGGTGCCGAACGTTACGCTGAACAAAACGTCAACACATTCATTAAACTTTAAAAGGTTGCGGAACACAACTGGAACAGATAGTGTTTGTTCTGGGTTTGTTTTTTCTGATTCTGGTTTCAGAACCCTTGGGGGCCGCGATGCTGACGCGCAAACAACATGAGCTTCTGATGTTCATCCATGAACGCCTGAAGGAGAGCGGAATCCCGCCGTCCTTCGACGAGATGAAGGAAGCGCTCGACCTCGCCTCCAAGTCCGGCATCCACCGACTGATCACAGCGCTTGAGGAGCGCGGTTTCATTCGCCGGCTGCCGAACCGGGCGCGCGCGCTGGAAGTGCTGCGGCTACCCGACTCGATCGCGCCAGGCCTCAACGCGGCGAGGAAGTTTTCACCGAGCGTCATTCAGGGCAGTCTTGGTCAAGCCGGCCAAGGGCAAGGCGGCCAGGGACAAGGCGGGATGGGCCAAGGCGGTCTCGGCCGCCAGATCAAGCCGGGCTCGCCGTCGCGTTCGATGTCTGCCGGCAATGACGATGCCGTTTCCTCGATTTCAATCCCGGTGATGGGACGCATCGCCGCCGGCGTGCCGATCGACGCCATCCAGCATCAGACCCATTCGATCTCGGTGCCGCCCGACATGATCATGGGCGGCGAACACTACGCGCTCGAGGTCAAGGGCGATTCGATGATCGAAGCCGGCATTTTCGACGGCGATACGGTCATCATCCGCAATGCCGACACTGCCAGCCCCGGCGAGATCGTGGTGGCGTTGGTCGACGACGAGGAAGCGACCCTGAAACGCTTCCGCCGCAAGGGCGCCTCGATCGCGCTGGAAGCCGCAAACCCGGCCTACGAAACCCGCATCTTCGGCCCCGACAGGGTCAAGGTGCAAGGCAAGCTGGTGGGGCTGATCAGGCGTTACTGAGCCGGCTTAGGTTTGTACTTTTCACGCTGCTTGTAGGGCGGCAGGCCTCGGGCTTCGCGTGAGAAGCGGCGCTGCTCGTGCCAGGGGCGATAAGGCTTGTCGACGGCGAAGTGGATCGTTGGCGCTATCGCTGCCGATTGTGGATCGAAGAAGACGGCGGCGCTGCCGTCGCGGGCGAGTTGTTTCTTCGTCACGACCAAGACCAGCGGGTCGCGGCACGGATTGTAGGCGGTGGCGTCATCGATGACGATCAGGCTCGCGAAGGCACAGGCCGGCCGCGCCGTCTTGCGGTCTTTCGCAAGCGCTACAATGGCTCCGGAAGGGTGCCGGGCGATACAGAGATCGCCGGTGCAATAGAAGGGCGAGCCGGGCGGCAGATCGAGCGGATCGAGATCGAACCGCGTATCTGTTGCCTCGAAAATCTCAGGTGGGATAATGGTTTCGGCCCGCAGCGCCCGTTTCCAATTGTCCGTGGTGAATTCGTTGGAGCGTTCGCGGTTGAGGGCGAGTTCGCCGCCACCGATCGGCATGGCCACCAGATGCGCATCCTCGGATATGAGCACGTCGGGCGTAAGCACCTGCGGCACCGTCAACAGGCCGGCCAGCGCGAAAGGCACGGCCGCCAGCCTGAGCCAGGTGGTGGCCATGGTGGCGATGACGAGGGCGACCGTCACCAGCAGCACCGAGCGGATGGAAATCAACCCGACGGCATCGACCGGCGAGCGCTCGGAAATCCAGGCCGATATGGCGATCATCGCCGTCAGGCCTTTGCCCATCACATAGAGGAACGGTCCGTCGGCGCCGAACGGCATCGCCAGCGCGCTGAGCACGGCAAACGGCATGACGATCAACGATACAATCGGCATCACGGCCAGATTGGCGATCAGGCTGAGCGGCGACACACGCTGAAAATGCCAGATGGCGAACAGCAAGGTTGCACTGCCGGCGATGATCGAGGTCATGGCGAGGCCGCCCATGGCCAGCGCGAATTTTCGCGACAGGAAGCCGACGAAGGAGCGCTTTGCCGGTGGCGTTCTCACCTTGTCGGCGCGGTAATCGGCCCAGCCGGCATAGGCGCCGACAAGGGCGGCAGTGGCGGCAAACGACATCTGGAAGCTGGGACCGACCACCTCGTGCGGCGACACCAGGATGACGGCCATGGCGGAGATCGCCAGATTGCGCATGGTGAGTGCGGCGCGATCAAACAGCACGGCGACAAGCATGACCGCCAGCATGATGAAACTGCGCTCGGCAGCCACCACGATGCCTGAAATGACGAGATAGGCGGCGATGGAGACGAGTGCTGCCACTGCTGCATATTTCTTCACCGGCCGGCGCGAGGAGAAATCCGGAAACAGCGCAAAGGCGCCGCGCAGCAACGCCATGATGGTGCCGGCAACCAGCGCCATATGCAGGCCGGAGATGGAGATGATGTGGTAGATGCCGGTGCGCCGCATCGCTTCGTTGACCTCGTCCGGGATGCCGGCGCGCACGCCGACAATCAGCGCCGCGGCAATCTCGCCTTCGGCGCCGCCGATCTTGCCCCTGATATGGTCGGCAATGTTTTCGCGCGCGTTCTCGATTGCCGAGGAAAGCCGCGCGGTCAGCGGCGGCGGTCCCTGCGTAGCAATGGTTTTCGGATTGCCGAGAAAGAAGCCGCTGCCGCCGATACCGGTGAAATAGCTGTCGAAGGAGAAATCGTAGCTCTCCGGCCGCACCGGACCGGTCGGCGGCAACAGCCTGGCATAGCCGGTGATCAGGGAGCCGGCGGTCATATCGGCGGGAACGGTCCGCGCCGAGAGCCTGACCCGCTCCGGGGCGTAGCGCAGCTTGGGGTAAGCGGTCGAAACCACGTCAAGCGTCAGCCTGATGCGCCCGCTCTCCATCTGTTCGAGACTGACGACGCGGCCGGTCAGCCGTGTCTGGATCTCGGAGCCGAGCATCTGCGTTCCGGCGCGCCAGGTCTCGACTTTGGCGGCGACGACGCCGAGCGCGCACAGCATCGCGGCCATGCAGAACAGATGCGTCCTCGGCCGAGGTCGCGTGGCGACAGCGCAACATGTCGCCAGCACCACAATGGCGATTGGCTGCGCAAAGCCGGGCTCGCCGGCCAGCGAGAAATAAATGATGACGCCGGCCGCCAGGAAAACCGGCACCAGCAGGAAGGCGACGCCCCGGTCGAGCTCCGTGTTGGCGGCCACGGCAAGGCTGCGGCGGAGCGCGGGCCATGACGGACGGCGAAGCCGTCTGCGCAGACGGGCGATAGATCCGGGCGCTGTGACTTGCGCCGGCAACGCGTGACCGGGCAGCGCAGGAGCGACGCCGGGATGCGGCTCAGGCAGCGCGAGGGGCAGCGGCTCGGCATAGGGACTATCGGCAAACAGCGAGCGTTCGCTGACGCTTGCCTCGGCGCCTTCGCCTTCCTTCGTGCCCCGGCCACGTCCAGCCATCGGGTCTGCCCCTTGCGCCCCAGACCTCCTATGCTACATGAACGCGCAAAGCGCGAAAGTCCGTGCGGTCGCGTCCACCGCGCCGGAATTGACCCGCCAAGGACGCTCAATCCTCAATCATATCTCGGCCCTCCGCCCTCAGGCGAGCAAGCCCATCGTGCATTGCCTTCAATTGTTCGGGTGTATGACCCTGCCATTCAGCGAGCTCCCCCAGGATGAGTAACGGATCACGGGAGCGGTAGGATTTCGTCGGATTACCGGGAAATTTTTTATCGGTCAGGTTAGGGTCATCCATAAAAAACCCCGTCGGCTTTACGATGTAAATCCTTTGACGACCGTCACCCGTTGCAAGCTCTGCTCCCCAGATGGCGGCTTCCAGTGTCTGGGTGAAATAGATCCATGACAGTGGTTTACCTCTGAAATTAGAAGGGTGGCCGACGCTCAGCAGATCCCCGGGTTTCAAATCCGCCCGGGTACCATGGTAGAACGGATCACCCTCCGTATGGTCGGCGTTTCTGGTCATCGGTAGTCCTTCTTTCAATCATGCCTCCTTAGTGGCGAGACCGGACTGCACACAGGTTGCGGTGTTCACGATAATGATTGCAGAAAGGTCAATATGCGTGACCAAGCCAACGCTGTCACGGCGGCGTTGTAGTCGGGCAGTGCCGCCTCCGTGAAGAAATGTCCGCTCGTCAGAGGGGGCACCACCGTCGCAGCGATGTTCCAGGCACTGTGACGGACGCTGCAGCCGAATGAAACCCAGACATTGACGCTGCTGCCAAACGAGGTTGCGCGGAGGTGCGAACAGATTTTGTGCTACAAGGCTCCAGCGCCAGTTGACGCAACCGATAATTGCCGACGTGCCCCGGCCACGTCCAGCCATCGGGTCTGCCCCTTGCGCCCCAGACCCCCTATGCTACATGAACGCGCAAAGCGCGAAAGTCCGCGCGATCACGCCCCGCTTTCCAAGGTTCCCGAGAATTCCATGTCCGACACAGTCGTCACCCGTTTTGCCCCCTCGCCCACCGGCTATCTGCATATCGGCGGCGCGCGCACGGCGCTGTTCAACTGGCTGTACGCCAAGCACACCGGCGGCACGATGGTGCTGCGCATCGAGGACACCGACCGCGAACGCTTCAACGAGGCGGCGACACAGGCCATTCTGGATGGGCTGACCTGGCTCGGCCTTTCCTGGGACGGTGAGGCCATATCGCAGTTCGAGCGCGCGCCGCGCCACCGTGAGGTGGCCGAGGAGCTGGTGCGCCTGGGCAAGGCCTATTACAGCTACGAGACGCCTGCCGAACTTGAGGCGATGCGCGAGGCCGCACGCGCCAAGGGCCTGCCGCCGCGCTACAATGGCGCGTGGCGCGATCGTGCCCCCTCGGAGGCGCCTCCCGGCGTCAAGGGCGCCATCCGCATCAAGGCGCCGACCGAGGGCGAAACCGTGGTGCACGACCGTGTGCAGGGCGAGGTGCGCTTCCCCAACAAGGACCTCGACGATTTCATCATCCTGCGCTCGGACGGCAATCCGACCTACATGCATGCCGTCGTCGTCGACGACCATGACATGGGCGTCACCCACATCATCCGTGGCGACGACCATCTGACCAACGCCGCGCGCCAGACGGTGATCTACAACGCCATGGGCTGGGACGTCCCGTCGATGTCGCATATCCCGCTGATCCACGGCGCCGACGGCGCCAAGCTGTCGAAGCGGCACGGCGCACTCGGTGTCGAGGCTTATCGCGCCATGGGCTATCTGCCCGAGGCACTGCTCAACTATCTGGCGCGGCTCGGCTGGAGCCATGGCGACGACGAGATCATGTCGATCAAGGACATGATTTCGTGGTTCGACATCGGCGATGTCAACAAGGGTGCGGCGCGCTTCGACTTCGCCAAGCTCGAGTCAATCAACGGCGCGCATATGCGCAAGATGGCCGATACCGAGCTGTTCGACATTTTCGTCGCCACTCTGCCATACCTGGAAAGCGGATCTGCTATCGCCGCCCGTCTCGACGACGCCAGGAAGGCGCAGCTGCTGGCCGCCTTGCCGGGCCTGAAAGAGCGCGCCAAGACGCTGGTGGAACTGGCCGATGGCGCGGCCTTCCTGTTCGTCGAGCGGCCGCTGCCGATCGACGAGAAGGCGGCAGCACTGCTCAGTGCCGACGCGCGCGCGATCCTGCGCGGCGCACATGCCGCTTTGCAGACTGTTTCGGGCGATTGGTCGGCTGCCGCGGCTGAAGCCGCGGTGCGCGAGTTCGCAACGGCCGGCGGCCACAAGCTCGGCGCCGTGGCCCAACCGCTCCGGGCGGCCCTGACCGGCCGTAGCACCTCGCCCGGCGTGTTCGACGTGCTTGCCGTGCTTGGCCGCGAGGAAAGCCTGGCCCGGATTGCGGATCAAATCGATTAGGAGCGAGCTGGCCCAAAAAGATTGGCATTGAAAGGCGGGTTTCGCAGTGCAACATTAGGCCTTGGCCCAATCAGGCACGCACCTCCCAAAATGCGGTGGCGAGTTCGCGCATTCCGGTGATTTCGACGTGTCGTTTGCAGGAATTGCCTTGCCGGCATGAGGAACATGAAGGAGTTTGAGAATGAGCGAAGCTGCGACAAGACTGGAAACCGGCAGCAAGACGACGCACCCGTCGACTGCCACGCTCGAACTGGCCGGCAAGACGCATGAATTCAAGGTGCGAAGCGGGTCGGTCGGGCCCGACGTCATCGACATCGGTGCGCTCTACAACACCACCGGCGCCTTCACCTACGATCCCGGCTTCACTTCGACGGCGAGCTGCGAGTCGGCGATAACCTTCATCGACGGCGATGCCGGCATCCTGCTTCACCGCGGCTATCCCATCGACCAGCTGGCCGAGCATGGCGACTTCCTCGAAGTCTGCTACCTCCTGCTCTACGGCGAACTGCCGACCAAGGCGCAGAAGGACGATTTCGACTACCGGGTAACGCGCCACACCATGGTGCACGAGCAGATGTCGCGCTTCTTCACCGGCTTTCGCCGCGACGCGCATCCGATGGCTGTGATGTGCGGCGTGGTCGGCGCGCTGTCGGCCTTCTATCACGACTCCACCGACATTTCGGATCCGTATCAGCGCATGGTCGCCTCGATGCGGCTGATCGCCAAGATGCCGACGATTGCGGCCATGGCCTACAAATACCATATCGGCCAGCCCTTCATTTACCCGAAGAACGAGCTGAACTTCGCCGCCAACTTCCTGCATATGTGCTTTGCGGTGCCGTGCGAGGAATACAAGATCAATCCGGTGCTGGCGCGCGCCATGGAGCGCATCTTCATTCTGCATGCCGACCACGAACAGAACGCCTCGACCTCGACCGTGCGGCTTGCAGGCTCGTCGGGCGCCAATCCGTTCGCCTGCATCGCCGCCGGCATCGCCTGCCTGTGGGGCCCGGCGCATGGCGGCGCCAACGAGGCCGCGCTCAACATGCTGGGCGAGATCGGCCATGTCGACCACATCCCGGAATTCATCGCCCGCGCCAAGGACAAGAACGATCCGTTCCGGCTGATGGGCTTCGGCCACCGCGTATACAAGAACTACGATCCTCGCGCGAAGATCATGCAGAAGACGGCGCATGAGGTGCTCGGCGAACTCGGCATCAAGGACGATCCGCTGCTCGACATCGCCATGGAGCTGGAAAAGATCGCGCTGACGGATTCCTACTTCATCGAGAAGAAGCTCTATCCGAACGTCGATTTCTATTCCGGCATCACGCTGAAGGCGCTGGGCTTCCCCACCACCATGTTCACCGTGCTGTTCGCGGTCGCGCGCACCGTCGGCTGGATCGCGCAGTGGAAGGAAATGATCGAGGATCCCCACCAGAAGATCGGCCGTCCGCGCCAGCTCTACACCGGCGCGCCGGAACGCGACTACGTGCCGATTGCGAAAAGGTGAAAGAGAGTGAATGGTGAATGGTAAGTAGTGAATAGCAGGTAGTAAGTAGCAGCTTGATTATAGGCGAGAGCGCGTTAATCCTATTCACTATTCACTATTCACTATTCACCATTCACTAAGGCCTATTCGCTCTCCCGATGTGGCGAAGAACGACATCGGCGGCGATGTCGCCGGAGGGCCTGTCGGTGGCCATGCGTCTGGCAACCTCGCCAAAGCCGTCCTTTTGCCAAGCGCGGTAGGCGGTGTCTGAGAACAGTGCCTCGAGCTGCCGCGCCAGATAGTGCGGCCGCACATACTGGTTGTAGCTTTCCGGCACGACCGGCCGGTCGGCAATAAGGTTGGGCAAAGCAGCGCTCCACACCGTGATCAGGCTCTGCGCCATCAGCATGATCGGATCGAACTTGTAGCAAGAGATCATCGGTACACCCGACAACGCCAGTTCCAGTGACACCGTTCCAGACGCAATCAGCGCCGCATCGGCCTTGCCGAAGGCCTGCCATTTGCGCTCGGGATCGAGGATGATTTCCGGCTCCTGGTCCCAGCGCGCCACCGATGTCTTGACCAGTTCGGCGACGTGCGGCACCGTCGGCAGCAACAGCCGCAGCCGGTGGCCGCGCGCGCGCAGCGCCGACACCGTCTCGCCGAACGGACCGATAAGCCGGCTGACCTCGCCGCGCCGCGACCCCGGCAGGACGAGCAGCGTCTTGACGCGATCGGCCGAGAGACCGCGCGGCTGGGCTTGCGCCCTGGCCGCGCCCTGCACGCCTGGATCATGCGTGAGGCGATGTCCGACGTAAGTGCCAGGCGGGCCGCCGAGACGGCTGAGCTCCTTTACCTCGAAAGGCAGGATGCACAGTATGTGGTCGACATAGGGCTTCATCGCTGCCGCCCTACCCGGCCGCCACGCCCAGACGCTCGGGCAGACATAATGGACGATCGGGATCGACGGATCGGCGGCGCGGATCTTTTTGGCGACGCGCAGCGAGAAATCGGGGCTGTCGATGGTGATCAGACAGTCGGGTTTTTCGGCGGCGACAGCACTTGCGGTCTGGCTGATCCGCCGCATCAGGCGCGGCAAGTCACGCAGGATGGCGCTGAGCCCCATCAGCGCGATCTCGGCGCCGTCGAACAGCGGCGCCAGTCCGAGCGCCTGCAGATGCCGCCCGCCAGTGCCGACGAGTTGCACCTCGCGCCCGGTCATGCGCTTCAGCGCCTGCACGATGTCGGCGCCCAGCAGGTCGCCGGATTCTTCGCCGGCGACGATGGCAATCTTCAGCGGCTTCTCAGCTGCCATGGACAGACTCCGCAGCCGGCAGGCCGAACACGAACAGGCCGAGCGCATTGGCGCGCGCGAGAACGGCGGGGCCTTCGAGGATGAGCGAACGGCCGGCTTCGACGGCAATGCCGGCGAGCCCCGCGGCATGCGCCGCCTCGACGGTCTGGGGGCCAATAGATGGCAGATCGGCACGCAATTCCTGGCCAGGCTTGGCGCATTTGACCAGGACACCGCGCGTCTTGCCGGCCAGCCTGCCATGGCCGCGCAACTGCTGCGTCCGCTCGAGCAGTCCGTGGGTGCCCTCGACGCCTTCCAGGGCAACAGTGCGGCCACCGATGGCAATTGCCGCCTGACCAATGTCGAGCGCGCCGATGGCCTTTGCCGCCGCGTGTGCCGCCTCGATATCGCGCCAGTCGGACTTTCGCGGCACTGCTTTGGTCAGCGGCCCTTCGGCCGCGACGAGCCGGGGCACGACTTCATGCGCACCGACAACCTTGACGCCCCGTGCCTCCAGGCCGCGGGTCAATATCTTCAACAGCCCGTCATCGCCGCGGGCAAGCGCCATGGCGAGCGAGGGTATAAGTGCCAGTAGCCCAAGGTTCGGACGCATGTCGACCAACCGCGGCCTGCGCCTGATCTCGCCGGCAAGCACAAGATGGGTGATCCGCCGGCGCCTCAGCAACGCAACCAGCGAGCCGATGTCTTCCAGCGCAAGGCTTTCATGCTCATAGATTGTGAGGTCGGACTGACGGTCGGCCTGACCTTCGACCAGGATGATGACGGGCGGATGTCCGGCCTCCGCCAGGCCGGCGGCAACTTCGACCGGCAAGCTACCGCCGCCGGCAATGATGCCGACCCTGGCGTCCGGCGCAAGATCGAGGCCCGTTGAAGTGGCCTCAGCCTTCGTCATCGGCATCGTCGCCGTCGCCACCCTTAAGCGACGGGACGGCAAAATGCCGCTTGCCGCGACTGGTGATGAAATCGATGATTTTCATGGCCGTCGGCGACGACTCAAACTCGGCCTTGGCGAATTCGATGTTCTCGCCGACAGTGCGGGAGCGGTCGAAGATGGTCTTGTAAGCCTTGCGCAGCAGGTAGATTTCGGCGCGCGGCAACCCGGCGCGCTTCAGGCCGATGATGTTGAGTCCACGCAGGCTGGCGCGATTGCCCACCGCAATGGCGTAGGGAATGACATCGCCGACAAAAGCCGAGCAGCCGCCGAGAAAGGCGTTGTCACCAACACGCACGAACTGATGAACGGCGCTGAGGCCGCCAATATAGACGCTGTCACCGACCTCGCAATGGCCGCCCAGGGTCGCGCCATTGGCGAAGGTGGCGTTTTTACCGACGACGCAATCATGGGCAATGTGAGCATAGGCAAGGAAATTGCCGTTGTCGCCGACGGTCGTCTCGCCGCGGCTGGAATCGGTGCCGAGATGCATGGTCACGCCTTCGCGGATCGTGCAGTTCTGGCCGATGACCAAAGTGGTGCGGCCGCCCTTGTGCTTGGTGTTCTGCGGCGGTCCGCCCAGTGTCGCCATTGGATAGACCTTGGTCGCGGCGCCAATGGTTGTCGCGCCCAGCACCGAGACATGGCTGACCAGTTCGACGCGGTCACCGATCACGGCGTCAGCGCCGACATAGCAGAAAGGTCCTATTGCGGCGCCTTCGCCGATCTGAGCGCCGGCCTCGATGACGGCCGAGGGGTGGATTGAAGTCTGTATTTTCATGAGCATTTCGAACCGTCAGCCGGTAACCATCATTGCCGCGATCTCGGCTTCGGCGGCCTTTGTGCCCTCCACCATGGCCTCGCAGGCGAATTTGAGCAGGTTGCCGCGCATCTTGATTTTCTTGACGTGGATTTTCAACTGGTCGCCCGGGACGACCGGTTTGCGGAATTTCGCATTATCGATGGTCAGGAAATAGACCAGCGACGGCTTTTCCGTGTTGAGGTTACGGATGCAGATCGCGCCGGCGGTCTGCGCCATGGCCTCGACGATGAGCACGCCCGGCATCACCGGCTGATCCGGGAAATGGCCCTGGAAATGCGGCTCATTGATGGTCACGTTCTTGATGCCGATGGCAGAATCATTGCCGTCGATTTCGATGATGCGATCGATCATCAGGAAGGGATAGCGATGCGGCAAAAGCTTCATCAAACCCAATATATCGACCGCTTCGAGCGTCGCCGGCACCATCTCAGCTACTTCCCCCTTCGCCCTGCTTGCGCGTCCTGGCGAGCTTCCTCAGCATGGCGATCTCGCGCATGGCTTCCGCCATCGGCTGCGCCGGATAGCCTCCCCAGATCTCGCCCGCCGGCACGTTGCTCATGAACCCGCTTCTTGCAGCAAGCTTGGCCCCTGATCCGATGGTCAAATGATCGGCAAGGCCAACGCCGCCGCCCATGGTGACACCGTCGCCGACAGTGACGGAGCCGGAAATACCAGAGAGCCCGGCAATAATGCAATTGCGGCCGATGCGAACGTTATGGGCGATCTGCACCAGATTGTCGATCTTGGTGCCCTGACCGATGACCGTATCCGACATGGCGCCGCGATCGACGGTCGTGTTCGAGCCGATTTCGACATCGTCCTGGATGATGACGCGGCCGACCTGCGGCACACGCTCAGGGCCTTTGGCGCCGCCGACAAAGCCGAAGCCGTCCTGGCCTATCCTGGCGCCGCCATGAATGATGACGCGGTTGCCGATCAGCGCATACTGAACACTGACACCCGGCCCAATGTAGCCGTCACGGCCGATCTGGCAGGAGGGGCCGATAACGGCGTGGGGGGCAATGACCGTTCCGCTGCCGATGGAAGCGCGGGGGCCGATGACCGCTCCGGCCTCGATGATCGCCCCGGCCTCGATATGCGCCGAGGCATCGACATGAGCTTGCGGCGAGACCCCGGTTTCGCTGGTCATCGGTCCCGGCGTAGCCGCCGTCGGGAACAGCAGCCGGCCGATCATGGCGAAGGCCTGCTGCGGGCGCGGATGAACCAGAACCGCGATGCCGGCCGGCGCCTTGCCCGCGAACTCGGCGGGACAAAACACGGCCGCCGCCTTCAGCGACTGCATCAGCGCGAAATTGCGCTTGCCGTCGACGAAGACGAGCGCACCCTCGCCGCCTTCATTGGCTGGCGCCAACGCATCGATCGATATGTGGGCAAAATCGGAATCGACAAGCGATGCGCCGGTCAGATTCGCGACTTCGCCAGCCGTATACCGGCGTGATGGCGCGAAGAACACCGGATCGGTCATTCCAGAAGCAATATCCAGCTAGGTCGGATCAATTCTCTTCCGGACCCCAACGGCCCGGAAGCATCGTTACCGCAAGATCAGAAGCGGCTCGACATGCCGAAGTTGAATTCCTGCACGTCGTCGGTCTTTTCCTTCTTGACGGGCATCGCGTAGTCGATGCGGATCGGGCCGAAGGGCGATGACCACAACAAGCCGACACCAACCGACGCGCGCAACTTCATATCAACCGAGGCCTGAGTGACGCCAGGAGTATCAATCTTGCTGCCGTACAGTGTGGCGGCATCAGCAAACACAGCGCCACGCACGCCAAAGCTTTCCGGAATGACCGGTATCGGGAACTGAGCTTCCGCCGAAGCATTGAAATAGGTGGTGCCGCCGAGGTGGTCACCTGTTGCAATATCCACAGGGCCAATGCCACCATACTCGAAGCCGCGGATCATGCGGTCGCTGCTCTTGAACTGATCGAAGATACGCAGTCCATTATCGCCATAGCCCGCGATATGGCCAGCACCGCCGGAGATCAGGCCGACCAGATCCAACTGTTCTGATAGAGTCTGGTAGACGGTGCCGCGACCGGTAACCTTGACGAATTTGGCATCGCCACCAAGGCCGGCCACTTCCACAGTCGTGGTGGCGTAGATGCCTTCATGCGGGCTCTTCATGTCGTCTATGGTGTTGTAGACCAAGCCGAGACTGACGGACGATTTGATCCAAGGGCTTTCATCAATACCCTCTCGAATTGCGGCAGAAACGTCGCATTTCGAGGGATCATAGGTGCCGCTGGTCAAGCAGTCATCATCATATTTATACTTTTCCTGCGCGATATTGTACGCTAGCTGCGTCGAGATATTATCGGTGATCGGCAGGCCGAAGCGAACCGTCGCACCCAGCGTCTCGCTGTCGTAGTCCGAATAATTTCGCGTCTGCTGGAAGATATCGAAACCGGCGGCGATACGGCGCCCGAGGAAATAGGGCTCGGTGAAGGACAGGCTGTAGTCGCGCGAATTCTTGCCGCCGCCGGCCGAGACCTTGATGTACTGGCCGCGACCGAGGAAGTTGCGCTCCGCAACCGATCCCTCGACGGACGGACCGGCAGTCTCGCCACCGGTCGAATAACCGGCGCCGATCGAGAACTCACCAGTCGACTTCTCGACCACGTCGACCACAAGCACGACCTGGTCAGGCTCGGAACCCGGAACAGTCGAAATGTCGACTTTCTCAAAATAATCCAGCGCTTCCAGCCGCTTCTTCGCGCGCTGAATGAGAACCTGGTTGAAGGCGTCGCCTTCGCTGACATCGAATTCGCGCCGAATGACATAGTCGCGCGTGCGGTCGTTGCCGCGGATTTCGATGCGCTCGACATAGGCCTTGGTGCCCTGGTCGATCGTGTAGACGACCGAAATGGTGTGATTCTCGAAGTTACGGTCGCCGCGCGGCGTCACCTGGGCGAAGGCATAACCAGAACCCGCCACCTTCTCGGTCAGCGCGATGATGGTGTCCTCGACATCCTTGGCGTTGTAGACGTCGCCCTTGTGGGTCTGAACCACCGATTCCAGCGCCTTCGAGTCGACTTCGGGAATGGTGCTCTCGACGCTGACGTCGCCGAACGTATAGCGGTCCCCTTCCTGGACGGTGATGGTAACGGTGTATTGGTTGGTCGTGTCGTCGAGCTCGCCGACAGCAGAGACCACCTGGAAGTCAGCATAGCCGTGATTGTAATAGAAGCGGCGAAGCGATTCCTGGTCGGCGCGAAGCTTGTCCTCGTCATAGACGTCGTCACGCAGCACGAAGGACAGGAAGCTTGAGCGCTTGGTGGCGATGACGTCGGACAGGCGGCGACTCGAATAGGCGCTGTTGCCGACGAAATTGACTGCGGCGATCTTGGTGCGGCCGCCTTCGTTGATGTTGAAGACCACGTTCACGCGGTTGTCGCCGAGGTCCATGATCTGCGTCGTCACGGCGGCATCGTCGCGGCCAATTCGCTTGTAGGCAGCTTTCACCGCCTCGACATCGGAGTCCAGCGTTGCCTGCGAGAACGTTCCGCGCGGCTTCAACTGCACGGCGATTGCCAGCGCATTGTCCTTGAGCTTCTTGTTGCCCTGGAACAGAACCTGGTTCACGACCTGATATTCGGCAACCTTGACCACCAGCGTCGAACCGACCTGATTGATCTGAACGTCCGAGAACAGCCCGGTACCAAACAGTGCCTTGACCGCATCGTCGATATCGGCGCTGGAAAACGCCTTGCCCGGCTTGATCGTGATGTAGTTGCGGATGGTGTCGGCGTCTACGCGCTGGTTGCCGTTGACCTCGACTCTCGAGACAACGGCTGCTTGCGCCGCAGATGTGGCAACGAACTGCACGGCGAGCGCACCTGGTACAACCAGAGCGGCGGACATAGCCACCGCGGACGCGGCGCTCAAAAATTTGGATGCTGCCTTCATCGGGCTTTTGTACCTTTTCTCGAAGTCCCCACGGCGAGAAAACCGGACGTGCGGTAATTTCTCCTACCGTATTAACCGGATTTTCCCTACACGCAAGGCTTCAGGTTAATTTGTAATTACTTAACCCTGATGCGTGGCTTTCGCGTCACGCATACCCCCGTGCATGGTAAACGGCGTCTCAACATTGCCGGTGCTGAAGCCAAATTTCTTCATGATTTCAGCACCCAAACAGATCGTTCCAGAAGACGAAGCCCATAAATCCCAGCACCAGAAAGAGGCCGGCCCGGTATCCCATTTCCATCATCCGCTCCGATACCGGACGCCGGAAAACGGCTTCGAGTGCGTAGAACAGGAGGTGGCCGCCGTCGAGGGGGGGAATCGGCAAAAGGTTCAGAATTCCGATCCCGACCGACAGTCCGGCGACGAGTTGCACCAGCCACAGGAAGCCAAGCTTTGCCGCCTGCCCCGACATCTTGGCGATCTTGATCGGGCCGCCCAGCTGGCATTTGTCTTCGCGGCCGACAACGAATCGCTGCAGGAACTGGCCGGTGCGCTGAATGACGTGCCCCGTCTCCTCGACCGCGGCGCCGACTGCTCCGACAGGGCTGTAGGTGATCAGCCTGGGCTGGCCGACATCCTTGTTGTTGACGACGCCGATGACGGCCACCTTGACCTTGTTGCCCAGTGCGTCCAGCTGCTCCATCGGCTCCGGCGTCGCGACGACCGTGACCTCCTTGCCGTCGCGCAACATGGTGAAGGTGATGGCGTCGCCGCCGCGGCCCGAAACTAGGCGCTGGACGTCGGCGAAGGTCTCAACCTTGCTGCCGTCGACGGCGACGAATCGGTCGCCTGGCAAAATGCCGGCCCTTGCGGCTGGACTGCCGGCGGTGACCGCCGCCACCATCGGCTCAAACACAGGGCGGCCATAGAGGGAAAACAGCACGGCAAAGACGGCAATGGTCAAAAGGAAGTTGAACAACGGTCCGGCCACCACCGTGGCGGCGCGTTTCCAGATGGGTTGCGTGTGGAAGGCGACCTTGCGTTCAGCGTCAGTCAGCGTTTCCAGATCTTCCGAACTCGGCTGGCTCGACGTGGCGCTCATGTCGCCGACGAATTTGACATAACCGCCGAGCGGTATGGCGCAGAGCTTCCAGCGCGTGCCGTGGCTGTCGTTGAAGCCGAGAAGTTCGGGGCCGAAGCCGATCGAAAAGGCCTTCACGCCAATGCCGCACCAGCGGCCGACCAGGTAATGGCCCATTTCGTGAATGAAGACGACCACGGTCAGCACGAACAGAAACGGCACCAGCGTGCCGAGGACAAAGCCTTCCGTGCTGAACAACGCGTGAAGAATTTCGTTCAAGTCATGCCCTCAAATTCACCCGCGGCAAAAGGTGTCGCCGCGACTGTGACATCAATCCAGGCGAATCCGTGGCGTGCGCCATTTCTTCGCCGTGAAATATCACTCAAGCCGGAAACAGCCCCTGCGCCGGATGATCGGCGCCCGCCGAAATCCAGCCGATCACGTATAGGGCAAAAGCCGCCGCGACAAGCCCGTCCACCCTGTCCATGACACCGCCATGCCCGGGTATCAACGCGCTTGAATCCTTGCGGCCGTGGCGGCGCTTGACCCAGGATTCGAAGAGATCGCCAGCCTGGGCAACAATCGACAGCACCAGCGCAACCAAGGCGAGGACGCCAAGATTGCCGGCCCCGGCGGCGGCAGCCAGAAGCACGCCGGCGGCCACGCCGCCGACAGCGCCGCCAAGCGCGCCGCTCTGCGTCTTGCCGGGGGATATAGATGGCGCGAGCTTGGGCCCACCGACGGAGCGGCCGACGAAATAGGCGAAGATGTCGGTCGCCCAGACCACGGCGAACAGAAACAGGATTGCGACCAGGCCGGGATGGTCGCCGCCGCGCAGCAGCGCCAGCGATAAGCCGGACAAAGCCGCGTAGGCAAGACCGGCTGCATCCCATTGCGCCGCTCCATGCATACGGGCGCCGACAGCAGCGACCACAACCATGGCCAGGACAAGAGACAGAAGCCACGATGCCGGCACGCCTGCAACCAGGGCGACGACGAAAACCAGAAGCAGCGCTTCGGGAATGAAGCCGAGGGTCGCACCGGCCAAGGGGCGCGACATGCGCGCCCATTCATAGAAGATGACCGCCGATATCCCGGCGCAAAGCAGGCGGAACCACAGCGCTCCCAACCAGGTCAGGCCAAGCGCTATTGCGGCCAGCACCAGCGCCGAGACGATGCGAAGCTGAAGATTGTTCATCCCGCCGCCGATCACGAGGCAGCGACATCTTGAGCGGCAAGCCCGCCAAAACGGCGCTCGCGGCCAGCAAAATCGCGCAATGCGTCGGCCAGGTGTTCGCGGCTGAAGTCAGGCCAGTAGCAAGGCAGAAAAACCAGTTCGCTGTAGGCTGCCTGCCACAGAAGGAAGTTCGACAGCCGAAGCTCGCCACTGGTGCGGATGACCAGCTCCGGATCGGGAATGCCTGCGGTGTCGAGGGCGCCGGCAAAAGTGTCTGCCGTGATCGCCTCTGCGTCGATCTCGCCGCGCGCCACTGCGGCTGCGAGCTTGCGTGCCGTGCGCACGATCTCGTCGCGCCCGCCATAGTTGAAGGCGATGACCAAGGTCAGCGATTCATTGCGCGCAGTCAGCGATTCGGCCTCTTCGAGCAGGCCCCTGATGTCCGGCTGCAGCCCCGCCCTGTCACCGATGATCCTGACGCGCACGCCGTTCTGGTGCAGTTCGGCCAGATCGCGGCGGATGAACAGCTTCAAAAGCCCCATCAGGTCGCTCACTTCGGCCTTGGGCCGCGACCAGTTTTCCGATGAAAAGGCGTAGACGGTCAGGAAGGAAATGCCGAGACCGGGCGCGGCGCGCACCGTCTTGCGCAGCGCTTCGACGCCGGCGCGATGGCCGGCAAGCCGCGGCATGCCGCGCGCCTTGGCCCAGCGTCCGTTTCCATCCATGATGATCGCGACATGCGCCGGCGTTGCCATTGTCTCGCTTTCGGGCCGGTGTGGGCCGACCCTAAACCTGCATGATTTCAGCTTCCTTATCGGAAAGCAGGTGATCGATGGTGCTGATCGTCTCGTCGGTCAGCTTCTGGACCTGATCGGAGCGCTTCCGCTGATCGTCCTCGCTGATGTCGCCGTCCTTTTCCGCCTTCTTCAAGAAGTCCATGCCGTCGCGACGGACATGGCGCACCGCAACGCGGGCGTTCTCGGCGTAGCCATGCGAGATCTTGACCAGTTCCTTGCGGCGCTGCTCGTTGAGCTCGGGCAGCGGAATCCTGAGGTTGGTGCCGTCGACGATCGGATTGAAGCCCAGATTGGATTCTCTGATGGCACGATCGACCGCGCCGACCATCGACTTGTCCCAGACCGAAACCGAAATCATGCGCGGCTCCGGCACCGACACGTTCGCCACCTGGTTGATGGGCATGGTGGTGCCGTAGGCCTGGACCTGGATGGCGTCGAGCAGATTGCTGGAGGCACGGCCGGTGCGCAGCGAAGCCAGATCGTGCTTGAAGGCGGCGATCGCGCCATCCATGCGCCGCTTGAGGTCGTCGAACTCACCACTCATCTTAGTCTCCTCGACCCGTTTGATCCGGGTTCAGTGCTTAGGGCCTATATTCGGACCCGCTTTCGAAAACTGATCCCCTTTTTAGGAGAGTATACTCCGGGTCACTCGTCGGCGACGATCGTGCAACGGCCACCGCCCCGCAGAATATCGCCGAAACCACCTTTTTCGTGGATCGAATAGACGATTATCGGGATGTTGTTTTCGCGCGCAAGTGCAATTGCGGCGGTATCCATGATCGAAAGGCCCTTGTTGATGACTTCGGCATGGCTGATGCGCTCGAAGCGGGTCGCATTCGGATCCTTCTTGGGATCGGCCGAATAGACGCCGTCGACCTGGGTGCCCTTGAACAACGCGTCGGCGCCGATCTCGGCGGCGCGCAAGGCCGCGGCCGAATCGGTGGTGAAGAACGGATTGCCGGTGCCGCCGGCGAAAATGACGACCTTGCCCTGGTTCATATAGGCGGTGGCCTGGCGCTGGGAAAAACTCTCGCAAAGTTCGGGCATGGCGATGGCCGACAGCACGACGGCATCGACGCCGATCTTGTTCAGCGAGGTGCGCAGCGCCAGCGAGTTGATGACGGTGGCCAGCATGCCCATGTGGTCGCCGGTGACGCGGTCGCCGCCCTTGGATGCCACCGCCACGCCGCGAAAGATATTGCCGCCGCCAATGACGACGCCGACCTCGATGCCAAGTGCGCGGGCTTCGGCGATGTCGGCCGCGATTCGGTCGACCACCGAGACATCGATGCCGAAATGCTGCTCGCCCATCAACGCTTCGCCCGACGCTTTCAGCAGGACACGTCGATAGAGGGGCTTTGCCGTCATCTGGACCTCGTCATTGTTGCGTGTGGCAGCCTGGGCAGGCCGCCCTCGCGCGGGCGCCGCCGCTGGCGCGATGCCGAGTTCCGATACACGAAGGGCGCCGCGATGTCACGCGGCGCCCCTCGCCCAATTCCGCCTTCCCGTCGCGGCCCGTCAGTTGCTGGTGATGCTGACGGCGTCGCCCTCGACCAGCAGCGGCGGCGCATAACCCAACGGCTTGTCGCCGGTCACGGCGCCGCCGGTAACCCGGGCTTGTATGTCGGAACCGAAATAGGCGTACGGGAATGGCGGCGGTGTCTTGCTGACCGTATTCAGCCGCGCGCGAAGCTCGGCGGGTAAAGTGAAATCCAACGCCGCCAGATTGTCCTGCAACTGCGCCAGCTTGGTGGCGCCAAGAATCACGGTGGCGATGCCCGGTTGCGTTGCCACCCAGTTGAGCGCGACCTGCGCCATGCTGCGTCCGAGTTCGGCGGCAACTTTTTCGAGCTCCGCCACGATCGCCCAGTTGCGCTCGGTGAACTTCTGGAACCCCGGATGAGTGGTGTTGCGAAAGCCGTCGAGCCGGCCGGCATGGCCTTCCTGCGTCGGCCGGTACTTGCCGCTGAGCAGCCCGCTTGCCAGCGGGCTCCACACCATGATTCCTGCGCCATGGCGGGTGCCGAAGGGCACGAACTCATTTTCGATCGAACGCTCCACCAGCGAATATTCAAGCTGCAGGGCCGACACCGGCTCGTAGCCGCGCCACTCGGCGATCGTCTGCGCGCGGGCAGCATACCAGGCCGGCACATCGGACAGGCCGACATGGCGAATTTTGCCCGCACGCACGAGATCATCCATCGTGCGCATGACCTCCTCGGCCGGCGTCAGCCCGTCCCAGACATGGAGGAGGTAGAGGTCGATATAGTCAGTGCCCAACCGCTTCAGCGAGGCGTCCACGGCGCGCAAGATGTTCTTGCGGCCATTGCCGCCGGCGTTCGGATTGCCGGGCTCCGCGTTGAAGGTGAATTTCGTGGCGATCACCGCTTTGTCGCGCAAGCCTCGCTCGGCGATGAATTCGCCGAGCCAGGTTTCGGCTGTGCCGCCGGTGTAGAGGTCGGCGGTGTCGAAGAAATTGCCGCCGGCCTCGACATAGGCGTCGGCCATGGCGCGCACGGTTTCCCTGTCCGCGCCCCAGCCCCATTCGGTGCCAAAGGTCATGGTGCCCAGTGCCAGCCGGCTGACGCGCAGGCCGCTGTTGCCCAGTGTGTAATAGCTCATGGTCATGGTGTTTTCCTATCCCGACTTTTATTGACGCCGGCTCATTGGCCAGGCGTCGTCTTGACCCAGGGATTGCCGCGCTGATGCGTGGCGCGGAAAATGAAGCCGTCGACTTTCCAGCCGGTCCCGGAGCGAACCAGATGGTGCTCGTAAGTGCCCCAGACTTCCCACAGCGGGTCGCCATTGCCTTCCATCCGGTTCCAGGCATAGCCGTTCGAAGAGACGGTCGCCGCGTCCGCCTCAAAGATCACCTGGTGATTGGTGCGCAGATGCAGGCTGGTCTTGCTGCCCCTCAGGTTGCCGGCCCAGGTACCGATCAGATCGTCGGAGGGGATGGTGGCGGCAGGCTGTCCTGACAGGCTGCTGAAGTCGACGGTGACACGGTCGGCGAAATAGGAGCGGGCAAGCTTCCAGTCCTGCGCATCGACGGCACGGTCGATGGCATCGGCGATGCGGATGACGGCGCGTTCGTCGGCGAGCGCGCGCTGACCGGACGGCTCGGCGCCGCCGGCATCGACCGGCGCCAGAGCAAGGCCTGCGGCGAAGGTAGCGTATTTCAAGGCATTCATGTCTTTTATCCTTTGTGCATCGGTGACGGCAATGTGGGCCAGCCTGTCGGCATCGAGAAGATTGAATTGTTCGCAAGGACTATGCGATATCATGCACGAATGGACCGGGATCTGCTCAGCCATTTGCCTGTCATCGTCGCCGTTGCGCGACGCGGCGGCTTTGCGCTTGCCGCGGCCGAACTGGGCATGTCCCCATCCGCCGTCAGCCATGCGGTGCGCCTCGTGGAGGAGCGGATCGGCCAGCCGCTGTTTGCGCGCACCACGCGCAGCGTCTCGCTGACGGAAGCCGGCAAGGCGCTGGTGGACACGGCAGCCCCTGCCCTCCAGGATATCGCCGACCGGATGGACCGCATCCGAGCCATCAAGGGCCGGCCCTCCGGCTTGCTCAGGTTGAACGTTCCCAACATCGCCGTTCCACTTGCCGTCACTCCCGTGGTCGCCGCGATGGCTGAACGCTATCCTGATGTGACCATCGAATTGCTCACCGACCAGGGGCTGGTGGACATTGTCGGCGAGGGTTTCGATGCCGGCATCCGGCTGGGCGAGATGATCGCACAGGACATGGTCACGGTCCGGCTGACGCCGCCATTCAACGCCGTGATCGTCGCCTCCCCCGCCTATGTCGGCCGGCATGGCCGTCCGCGCAGTGTGGCGGATCTTTCGGACCACAATTGCATCGGCTACCGGCTTGTGCGCTCCGGCGCACTCTATCGCTGGGACCTGACCGAGGACGGCAAGGATGTCGTGGCCGAGACGAAGGGTACGGTCATCGTCACCGATTCGCTGGCCGCGATCGACCTTGCGCTTGCCGGCGTCGGGCTGACCTATGTGTTCGAGCCGCTGGTGCGCGCGGAATTGGCAGCCGGCCGCCTCGTTCAGATCCTGCCGCAAACGGCGATCGAGGAGCCCGGCCTCTTCCTTTACTTCCCGCGCAGGGCGTCGACGGCGCCAAAGCTCAGGGCCTTCATCGACACCGCACAAGAAATCGGCCGAGCATCCTTGCGGACACCCGGCCGAGTTGCCTGAGCTGAGAAGCCCTTTTCGGGGCTATTTTTAAAACTACTTCTTCACGGCCGCCGCGACTTCCGCCGCGAAATCGGTCTCTTCCTTTTCGATGCCTTCGCCCAGCGCAAAGCGCAGATAGGCGGAGATCTTGGCCGGAGCGCCGATGTCCTTCTCGGCATCCTTCAGCGCCTGCTCGACAGTGATGTCGGGATTGAGCACGAAGGCCTGCTTGAGGAGCACGACTTCCTCGTAGAACTTGCGCAGGCGGCCTTCGACCATCTTTTCGATGATCGCTTCCGGCTTGCCGGACTGGCGCGCCTGGTCGGCGAAGATCGCCTTCTCGCGCTCGACCGCTGCCGGATCGATCTGCTCGGCGGTCAACGCCAGCGGGTTGGTGGCGGCGACATGCATGGCGACCTGGCGGCCAAAGGCGTTGGCGGCATGCTCATTGCCCGTCGTCTCGATCGCGACCAGAACGCCGAGCTTGCCAAGACCATCGGCAACCGCATTGTGGACGTAGGTTGCGACAGCACCGTGCGGGACGGTGAGCTTGGCCGAACGGCGGAAGCTCATGTTCTCGCCAATGGTGCCAACGGCGTCCTTGATGGTGTCAGTGACCGACTTGTCCGAACCCGGATACTTTGCGGCAGAGACAGCCTCCGTCGTGCCGTAAGCAAGCGCGACCTTGGCGACATTGCGAACGATCTCCTGGAACTGCTCGTTGCGGGCCACGAAATCGGTCTCGGAGTTAACCTCGACGATGGCGGCCTCGCGGACGCCGGAGTCGACGCCGATCAGGCCTTCGGCGGCAGTACGGCCAGCCTTCTTGTCGGCCTTGGAAATGCCCTTCTTGCGCAGCCAGTCGACGGCCTCTTCGATGTTGCCGTTGGTCTCGGTCAACGCCGCCTTGCAGTCCATCATGCCCGCGCCGGTCAAGTCGCGGAGTTCTTTGACCTGTGCAGCCGAAATGCTCATTGTCGCCTCTTTGTTTTAAATGCACCGACGCACCACCGGTACTCGGTGATGCGTCCGTCTAGCGTGCCAAATATGAGAATGATGAAGGCCGCAACCGGCCTTCGACTGTCAAGCTTCCGGAGCGTCCGCAGCCGGGGCCGGAGCCGGATCAAGCGCCGGTTCGACCGGAGCTTCGACCGAGGCGCCGATGTCGACGCCGAGCGCGCCCTGCTGGCGGGCGATGCCGTCGATGGCAGCCTTGGCGATCAGGTCGCAATAGAGCTGGATGGCGCGCGCCGCGTCGTCATTACCGGGGATCGGGAAGTCGATCTTGTCCGGATCGCAGTTCGAATCGATGATGGCGACGACCGGAATGCCGAGGCGCTTGGCCTCGAGAATGGCGATCGCTTCCTTGTTGGTGTCGATGACGAACATCAGGTCGGGCGTCGAGCCCATGTCCTTGATACCGCCGAGCGCCTTGTCGAGCTTCTCGCGCTCGCGGTCGAGGTTCAGGCGTTCCTTCTTGGTCAGGCCCTGGGCCTCACCGGCCAGCATCTCGTCGAGCTTGCGCAGGCGCTGGATCGAATTCGAGATCGTCTTCCAGTTGGTCAGCATGCCGCCGAGCCAACGCGAGTTGACATAGTATTGGGCCGAACGCTGTGCGGCGTCGGCGACGATGTCGGACGCCTGGCGCTTGGTGCCGACGAACAGCACGCGGCCGCCCTTGGCAACGGTGTCGGAAACCTGCTTCAGAGCCTGGTGCAGCAAAGGCACCGTCTGCGACAGGTCGATGATGTGGATGTTGTTGCGGGCGCCGTAGATGTAAGGCGCCATCTTCGGGTTCCAGCGGTGGGTCTGGTGGCCGAAGTGAATGCCAGCTTCCAAAAGCTGGCGCATGCTGAAATCAGGCAGTGCCATTCTTAGTTCCTTTTCCGGTTAGCCTCCACGGACACAGGCATTTTTGGACTTTGTCCTCGAACGCCACCGGAGGTTTCAGCCGGATTTCTCCCGGGCAGACACCAAAGTCCGTGTGTGGAATGAGCGCGCATATAGAGGGGAAGCGCTGCAAACGCAAGCGGTGAGGTGCTTCATCGCTCAGCGTGCGGCAATCAGCGCTCCGGTGCCGATCATGGCGCTGCCGGCGAACCGGTTAATCAGCCGCATGCGTCCGGGCGTCCTGAACCAGCCGGATGCCCTGCCCGCCAGCGCGGCGTAGATGCCCATGGTGAGAATATTGGCGCCGACGACGACTGCCACCACCAGCAGGCCGTCGGCAAACGTCATGGTGTCGAGGTTGAGGATCAGCGGCATGATCGAGGCGTGGAACAGGATCGCCTTCGGGTTGCCGAGCGCCACGGAGGCGCCAAGCAGGAACGACCGCGACAATCCGGTTTGGGGGATTCCTTGCGCAGCCGATTGCGCGGCCGCGGCCCGCCACATCTTGATGCCGAGGAAAATCAGGTAGGCCGCACCGGCGTATTTCAACAGGAGAAACACCCATTCGAAGGTCTGGGCCAGCGCCACCAGCCCGAGCAGTGCCAGGGTGACCAGCACGGCATCGCCGGCGGCAATGCCCATTTCCGGCGACGAACGCACGCAGGAAGCCGCGTGCCACGCCGTTGGTGATCACCGTGAACATCGCCGGTCCCGGCGTGGCGGCGGCAAGTGTGATGGCAAGGCAATAAGCCAAGAATGCCGTTAGCGTCACGATCGGCCCTTTCCGTTGGGTACCCGTACGCGCCTGAAGATCGCAACGATCTCCTCGCGGCTGCATTCGATGGCGCCGAGCCGCACCGCCCGGTCGCGCTCGAAGCCGGTTATGTCATAGTGCGGCGCCGATGTCCTGGGCGGCCCTTGGTAGGACGAACGCTTGACGCCAAGCTCGGCGGCGAAACGATGCAGTTCGTCCGTATCGTCGGCCATCAGGTGGCACCAGCGATGGCCGGCCCATTTCCAGATTGCCGCATCGACATAGACCGCCATCGGGAACTGCCATCAAGCCTGCCGTGGCCAGCGCCGCATTGTTGCTATTTCGAGACGGGGCAAGGCTTGGTCTGATCGAACAGCGACAGGTTGACCAGCTTTCCGGTCATCGAGAACTCGCCATAGTCCATTGTGAGGTCGCGGGTGATGCCGTTCTCGTGCAGCTTGAAGCTGATGCGGTATTCCGGCACCTCTTCGCCCGATTTGTCGGTCTCGTCGAAATAGGCGATGTCGACCGGCCAGTATTTGTCGCCTGCAAGCTTGGCCAGCGCCGGCGCTTCGGGGTCGGCCTTGTCGCCCTCGGCCTTCTTGCCGACGATGACGGTGGTGGTCATCACCTTGTTGGCATCCTCCGAACCGTCGAAAAGGCTGGTTTCGTAGAAATTCTCGCCCTTCTCGGCCTTGCCGATCAGTTCGACCAGATGCTGGGTCGGGAACTGGGTGGTGGCAAGTTCCAGGCTGTTCTTCTCGGGCTTGTCAATGTCGACTTTGAGGCCCTTGGTCTCTTTCGTGGCGGTGCCCTTGACCTCCTTGTCGAGGTTCTGGTCGACGAAGGATTTGGTCACGAACGAGAAGGTCTTGCCTTCGGCGTCCTCGAACGTGGTCGTCTGCTGGTCGGTCAGCCTGGTGTTGTCGCCGGTGGCGATCTGGGTGACGAAACGGAATTTTACCGTATAGCCCTCGCAGGGCGAGCCGTTGAACTCATAGACCATGCGGCCGGAAATCCCGGTGATGCCCGAGCGGTCCGACGCCTTGTCGAGGGTAAGATCGTAGACGGCGCGATGCGCCTGCAGCGCCGGCACGGCAAAGGCTGGAGCCATCGAGAACAGCACCGGAAAGAGAACGGCGTGGAAGGCAAGGCGCGTTGCGCGCATAAGGGGCTCCGATCGTCGCAGCTGATGGCAGGCCGCAGGTAAAGATGGTCCAGCTTAAAAAAAGTCGTGGCGGAAGCGAGGCAAAAATAGCAATTTCGGCCCGGCCAGCGCGGCGTCTCCAAGCAATAGGGAAATACCATGAGTGAAACAATCGAAAAGCGGCTAAGCGATCTCGGCGTGACAATACCTGCCGCCGCAGCGCCCGCCGCGAACTATGTGCCCTATTGCAGGTCCGGCAATCTTTTGTTCACCGCCGGGCAGTTGCCGCTCAAGGACGGCAAGCTGCAGGCAAGCGGCCTGCTCGGCCGCGACGTCGATACCGCAACCGGCAAGGAAGGCGCAAAGTACTGCGCAATCAATGTCTTGGCCCAAGCAAAAGCAGCACTTGGCGATCTCGAAAAAATCCAGCGTTTGGTCAAGATCACCGTCTTTGTTGCATCAGTGCCGGATTTCGTCGAGCAGCATCTGGTCGCCAATGGCGCCTCCGATTTCCTGGTCGCCGCCCTTGGCGAGCGCGGCAAGCATGCCCGCTCCGCCGTCGGCACCGCCTGTCTGCCGCTTAATGCCGCAGTGGAAATCGAAGCCGTCTTCGAGGTCGCATGAGCAGGACCAAGACAATGACCGACCTTTCCTGGCTGACCGCCCGCCCGGTGGCGCATCGCGGCTTTCACGACATGAACAAGACGCGCTGGGAAAACACGCTGTCGGCCTTCGCTGCTGCCGCCGAGCGCGGCTATGCGATCGAATGCGACGTGCATTTGTCGTCCGACCGCGTCCCCGTCATCATTCATGACGGCGATCTCAGGCGGTTGACCGGCCAGGACGGCTTCGTCTGGCAGCGCACGGCAGCGGAACTGGCGGCGCTCAGGATCGGCGGCACCAAGGACCATGTGCCGACACTTCAGGAGGTGCTCGACCTGGTCGACGGCCGCGTGCCTTTGGTGGTCGAATTGAAGGGCGTGCCCGGCTACGACGAGGGCCTGGTGGCGAGCGTCGGCAAGATGCTGGAGCGCTACAAGGGCAAGGCGGCGATCATGTCGTTCGACCACTGGCTGGTCCGCGATTTCCCCAGGGATGCGCCAGGAATTCCGGGCGGGCTCACGGCCTATGGCAAGGACAACCAGTTGATCGAGGCGCATTTCGCCATGCTGGCGCATGACCTCGCCTTCACCTCCTATGCCGCGGGCGATCTGCCGAACCCGTTCGTCAGCTTCGTGCGCGAAAGGCTTAAAATGCCTGTCATCACCTGGACGGTGCATGACCAGCCGGCGGTGGATCTCACCTTCAAATACGCCGACCAGATGACGTTCGAAGGGTTCGAACCCGATCTGGTCAAAGTCGCCTGATGGGAGTGCCTGAAACGTGACTTGTAGCGGCCCCGACAGAGCTTAAATAAGCCTCATGGATCAGGGTGACGAAGGCGATGGGCAAACGGCGAATGCGGAGTTCTCCATCCGCGTCGCCGCCGGCATCAATGCCTTCACATGCGACGAGTGGAACGGCTTTACCGGCACAACCCGCAGCGACACAGAAAACGGCTATAACCCTCTCGTTTCATATGCTTTTCTGAGCGCGCTTGAAGATTCCGGCTGCGCCGTGCGGCGCACCGGCTGGCAAGGTCATCATCTCAGACTGGAAAATGCCCAAGGCAGATTGCTGGGCGCCGTGCCCTGCTATCTCAAATCGCACAGCCAGGGCGAATATGTCTTCGACCACGGCTGGTCCGATGCGTTCGAACGCGCCGGCGGCAACTACTATCCGAAACTGCAATGCGCCGTGCCGTTCTCTCCGGTCACCGGCCCTCGCCTGCTGGTCAGCAAGGGCGAGGACAGCGCCATTGTGAAGGCCGGTCTCGCAGCGGGCCTGAAGGCGGTGACGGAAAAGCTCGGCGTGTCCTCCGCGCATGTCACCTTCGCCAATGAAAGCGACGTTGCAACGCTGGAAGCAGCCGGCTTCCTGCACCGCACCGACCAGCAGTTCCATTTCTTCAACGAAGGCTTTTCGACCTATGACGACTTTCTCGCCACGCTGGCATCGCGCAAGCGCAAGGCGATGAAGAAGGAGCGCCGCGAGGCGCTCGCCAACGGTATCTCGATCGACCGGCTGACCGGCAAGGACCTGACCGAAAGGGCCTGGGACGATTTCTTCGCCTTCTATATGGATACCGGCAGCCGCAAATGGGGCCGGCCCTATCTCAACCGCAAGTTCTTCTCGCTGATCGGGGAGCGCATGTCCCAGGACATCCTGTTGGTCATGGCCAAGCGCAATGGCCGCTATGTCGCCGGCGCCATCAACTTCATCGGCTCCGATGCGCTCTACGGCCGCAATTGGGGCTGCATCGAGGACCACCCGTTCCTGCATTTCGAAGTCTGCTACCATCAGGCCATCGACTTCGCCATCGAGCGCAAGCTGAAGGTGATCGAGGCCGGCGCGCAGGGTGAGCACAAACTGGCGCGCGGCTATCGTCCCGTGACCATGCATTCGGCGCACTACATCGCACATCCCGGCCTGCGCAATGCTGTGGCCGATTATCTCCGGCGTGAGCGGCGCGAGGTCGAGCGGATGGGCGAAATTCTGGAAGAGCATACGCCGTTCCGCAAGGATCTTGAGGAATAGCGATCCGCGCCTGCCCTCGCCTGACCATCTTACCTGACCATCTTGCCGGTCCAGGACAGCTTCGCTACACCGGGAGCATACTCCCGGAGCGCCGCCATGACCGAGGCCTACGACCCCAGCAATATCTTCGCAAAGATCCTGCGCGGCGAAATCCCCTCGCACCGCATCTACGAGGATGATGCCGTGGTCGCCTTCATGGATGTGATGCCGCAAGGCCCCGGTCACACGCTGGTGGTGCCCAAAGTACCGTCGCGCAATCTGCTCGATGCCGATCCGGCGACGCTCGGCCGGCTGTTCACCACGGTCCAGACGGTCGCGCTGGCGGTCAAAAAGGGTTTCGGCGCTGACGGGGTCACCATCCTGCAGTTCAACGAACCGGCGTCCGGCCAGACCGTCTACCACCTACATGTCCATGTCATCCCGCGGTTCGAAGGCATCGCGCTCAAGCCGCATACGGGGCAGATGGAGAAGCCCGAAGTGCTGACGGAGAACGCGGCGAAGATCCGAGCAGCGCTGAACGGTTGAGGTGGCGCGCGCCTCAGGGCGATGCGCTCAGCCACAATCCACCACGTCGGTTAGGAAAATATCAAACCACCCCGTGATAAAGTGCCGTACCGGGATGCGTTTGGGTTTTAAAAATCGTGGAACATTCGGTTGCGACATCAGAGCCGTTGGTAAAAGCAGCTGCCGGGCGGGCCTTTCTGCGCACCTTGGCGGACGCGTACCGGCGACACCGCCTGCTGCATGCGATGGCCATCGCTGCCCTGCTTTTGGCAGCCGCGGTCGGCCTGCGCACCGGAAACATGCCGGATTTCGGCGTGCTGGAAGACTATGCCCAATACCTTCTTTTCGCTTTCTGGATCGGTGGCTGCGCCTTCGCACTCGGCAGCTTTTTTCACCTTGCACTCATCAAGCGGGATCCCGAGCCGCTCGGCACTTTTCTGCGATCGATCGGCGGCGTCTTCGGCGACGCCGAGCGCAACGCCAACAGCCTGAATGGTCTGGCCGCGTGCATTGCGCTCATATCCGCTTTCGGTGTGTTGAAAGGCGCGGTCGCGATCCTTTCGCCATTCGCATGGGATCACGCATTGGCTCAGGCCGACCGGGTGCTGCATTTCGGCCGAGCGCCCCATGAATGGCTATGGT
The DNA here is from genome assembly GCF_057766425.1 of Mesorhizobium sp. P160187. Lineage (NCBI taxonomy): Bacteria > Pseudomonadati > Pseudomonadota > Alphaproteobacteria > Hyphomicrobiales > Phyllobacteriaceae > Mesorhizobium > Mesorhizobium sp. P160187. Next base: position 258,057 of record NZ_JBYMDX010000004.1, on the reverse strand, counting down.
TTATCGTCCAGTCGCCGCTCGCCGTAAGATCGTTCAACCTGGCTTACAATTCCTGGTTCGTCGTCCTTATCGCCTCGGTCTTCATCGCTTGCATCACGCGCAGGGACACGAAGCTGCGTCACCAGTTCCTGATGAGCTTCATGCTCGTGTGGATACTGGCGGGTTTTTTCCTGGCGATGGGCCTGTCTTCGGCAGGGCCGTGCTTTTACGAGCGACTGGGGCTGGGCAGCGACTATCATTCCCTGATGCAAGCACTCGCCGCCGCCGATCGCATCTATCCGATCTGGGCGCTCAGCACGCAGGACCTTGTGTGGAGCGGCTATATCGGGGCGACGCCAGGCAGTCTCGGCATATCCGCCTTCCCGTCCATGCATGTAGCGATGGCGGTGCTTTTCGCGCTTTATGCAACACGCCGCTCACGGTTGGCCGGCCTTTTGATGTGGGCATTCGCCGCAATCATCATGGTCGGCTCGGTCGTCCTTGGCTGGCATTATGCCGTGGATGGCTATGCGAGCGTTCTGATTTCGATCGCCATCTGGAAGGCGTGCGGGTACTTCCTGGGCAAGTTTGCACCCGAGGGCGTCGCCGCCTGACCTAACAACATCTGCCCTGAAAAGCAGGGGCGCTGTGTCGGCAAACCGGCCAGCCAATGAAAAAAGGGCCCGTCACCGGGCCCTTCATAGGCGAACCTTTCAGCTCTTGCGCGGCAGTTGCGGCACCAGGCTGCGCTTGCCGCCATCCTTGCCCTTGGGCTCAGGCTCGTCCTTGCCCTTGGGCTGAGGCTTCTGCGCCACCGCCTTCTTGGCGACGGGCTTCTTGGCCACCGCCTTGCGGGCTTTCGGCGTCTCTTCCGGCTCCTGCTTCGGCTGCACCGGGGCTTCGTCGGCCAGTGATTCGAGCTTCAGGCCGGTTTCGCCGGTTTCCTTCTTCTCGACGGTGACGCGCACCGTGCCGCCCTTCTTGAGCTTGCCGAACAGCACCTCGTCGGCCAACGGCTTCTTGATGTGCTCCTGGATGACCCGGCCGAGCGGCCGCGCACCCATGCGCTCATCATAGCCCTTGTCGGCCAGCCAGGCGATCGCGTCGGACGACAGGTCGAAGGTGACGCCCCGCTCGGAGAGCTGGGCCTCGAGCTGCATGACGAACTTCTGCACCACCTGATGGATGACCGGCACCGGCAGCGAGCCGAACGGGATGATCGCATCGAGACGGTTGCGGAACTCCGGCGTGAACAACCGGTTGATGGCCTCGACATCGTCGCCTTCGCGCTTGGTCGATCCGAAACCGATCGCCGCGCGCTGCGCATCGGATGCGCCCGCATTGGTGGTCATGATAAGGATGACATTGCGGAAGTCGATCTGCTTGCCGTTGTGGTCGGTCAGCTTGCCGTGGTCCATGACCTGCAACAGGATGTTGAACAGGTCCGGATGCGCCTTCTCGACTTCATCCAGCAAGAGCACGCAGTGCGGATGCTGGTCGACCCCGTCGGTCAACAAGCCGCCCTGGTCGAAGCCGACATAGCCGGGAGGCGCGCCGATCAACCGCGAGACGGTGTGGCGTTCCATATATTCCGACATGTCGAAGCGGATCAGCTCGACGCCGAGCGAGGCAGCCAACTGCTTGGCGACTTCGGTCTTGCCGACGCCGGTCGGGCCTGAGAACAGGTAGGAGCCGATCGGCTTTTCCGGTTCGCGCAGGCCGGCACGCGCCAGCTTGATCGCCGAGGTCAGCGCGGTGATGGCGGTGTCCTGGCCATAGACGACGCGCTTCAGCTCGATGTCGAGGCCTTGCAGCACCTTCTCGTCGTCTGCCGAAACCGTCTTGGGCGGGATGCGGGCCATCGTGGCGATCGTGGCTTCGATCTCCTTGATGCCGATCGTCTTCTTGCGCTTGGCTTCCGGCACCAGCATCTGCGAGGCGCCGGTCTCGTCGATCACGTCGATCGCCTTGTCCGGCAGCTTGCGGTCGTTGATGTAGCGGGCCGACAGTTCCACCGAAGCCTTGATCGCCTCGTTGGTGAACTTCACCTTGTGGAATTCCTCATAATAGGGCTTGAGGCCCTTCATGATCTCGATGGCGTCCTCGATGGTCGGCTCGTTGACGTCGATCTTCTGGAAGCGCCGCACCAGAGCGCGGTCCTTCTCGAAGAACTGGCGGAACTCCTTGTAAGTGGTCGAGCCGATGCAGCGGATGGCACCCGAAGACAGCGCCGGCTTCAACAGGTTCGACGCATCCATCGCGCCGCCGGACGTCGCACCGGCGCCGATGACGGTGTGGATCTCGTCGATGAACAGCACGGCGCCCGGATAATCCTCGAGCTCCTTGACGACCTGCTTCAGCCGCTCTTCGAAATCGCCACGGTAGCGCGTGCCGGCCAGAAGCGTGCCCATGTCGAGCGCGAAAATGGTGGCGTCCTGCAGCACTTCGGGCACATCGCCTTCGACGATGCGCTTGGCCAGACCTTCGGCAATCGCCGTCTTGCCGACGCCGGGATCGCCGACATAGAGCGGGTTGTTCTTGGAGCGGCGGCACAGCACCTGGATGGTGCGGTTGATTTCGCTCTCCCGGCCGATCAGCGGATCGATCTTGCCGGCCTTGGCTTTATTGTTGAGGTTGACGCAATAAGCCGTCAGCGCATCCTGCTGCTGCTTCTTCTTGCCGCCTTCCTCCTGCGGCTCGGCGCCGTTCTGGCCGCCCTGCTCGTCATCGGCGCCGCGCGGCGAGCGCGTCTCCGATGCGCCGGGGCGCTTGGCGATGCCGTGCGAGATGTAGTTGACCGCGTCGTAGCGGGTCATCTGCTGTTCCTGCAGGAAATAAGCGGCATGGCTCTCGCGCTCGGCAAAGATGGCGACGAGCACGTTGGCGCCGGATACTTCCTCGCGGCCGGATGACTGCACATGGATCACGGCGCGCTGGATGACGCGCTGGAAGCCGGCGGTCGGCTTGGAATCCTCATCGTAGCCGGTGACGAGATTGTCGAGTTCGGTGTCGATATAGGTCAGAACGGTGTGCTTCAGCTCGTCGAGATCGACGTTGCAGGCGCGCATGACGGCGGCCGCCTCCGTGTCGTCGATGAGGGCGAGCAGCAGATGTTCTAGGGTTGCATATTCATGGTGCCGCTCATTGGCGAGCGTCAGCGCCTGGTGAAGCGCCTTTTCCAGGCCTTGGGAGAAAGCCGGCATGTTACCTCACTTCTTCTCCATCACGCATTGCAGCGGATGCTGATTCTGTCGGGCGAAATCCATGACCTGAGACACTTTGGTCTCGGCCACCTCGAATGTATAGACCCCGCACTCGCCCACCCCATGATTGTGAACATGAAGCATGATGCGTGTGGCGGCTTCGCGGTCCTTTTGAAAAAAACGCTCCAGGACGTGAACCACGAACTCCATGGGCGTGTAGTCGTCGTTGAGGATGAGGACCCTGTAAAGGCTGGGCTTCTTGGTCTTGGTCTTCGTGCGCGTAATGACGGCTGTGCCGCGACCGGCCTCATTGCCGTCGCCGTCACTTTGCATCCGCACCACGCTTGTCGTGGCAGTCAAACCTGAAGTCACGTAGTCCTGCCTCTTTCGAATCCCCATGCGAGTTCGATATGTAGGTGTTCGATGGACGATTTTAAGCCCTTCTTGTTAGCTGACAATATGGCTAGGTGGGCAAACCGAGGCGATTTTCAAAATCGTGAACCGCCAAAGCCCCGGAATTAAACCGGCATGAAAAAACCCGGCCGCGCATCCGCGACCGGGTCTGTTTTGCAAGCCCGAAAGGCCGTGCCTGGTATTCTCGAGCGAAATTACTTCGCCTTGGCGACAATCGACTCGAAGGGCTTGTAAGCCTCCTTGGCGAGATCGGCATAGAGATCGCCGAACTTGGTCGCCTCGGCAACGAAGCTCTCATAGCTCTGCTTGGCGAAGTCGGACTGGATCTCGACCGCCTTTTCCAGCGACTTGGCGGAGAACAGCTTTTCGACCGCGGCGCTGCCGGCTTCGAAGCTCTTCTTGGTGTATTCGCCAGCTTCAGTGGCGATCGCCTGCGCGCCCTTGGAGAGCGAGGTGAAGCTCTTCAATCCGGTATCGGCAAACTCCTTGCCGTATTTCGAGAAGTCCTCGTAGGTCTGGGTCATTTGACGTTTCCCTTGGCGTTTTGAAGCGCCCTTGCCTGAGCGCGATTGTGCAATGCACGAGAATATATTGTGCGCTGCACAAAAGTCAAGATTTCAGCGGCATCAGGCCGCGCTGCGCCGGCAACAGCTAAAATTCGAATAAAGAAAGGCTCAAGCCCGAGGAAAATGGTGAACGCGCCGGTTACCATAAACGGATTGGTAACGCTGGCCGCGATAGTTTGACGACAAGTGAGGTCGGATCCCTTTGCCGCCTCCAGGGCAATGAGTTTCAAAGGAACTATCAGTGCGTCAGGCGTTGTCGGTCTTCGGTTCAAAATCCGCATCTTCCCTCAAAACGATCATGATCCTCGCTTTGGCGATGTCATTTGTCGTTGCGGATGCCGCGTCCTCGATGGCCGCCAGGTCTTCGGCGATCGTCGTCGACGCCAAGACCGGCAAGGTGCTTTATTCGTCCGATGCCAACGGCCGGCGCTACCCGGCGTCGCTGACCAAGATGATGACGCTCTATCTGACCTTCGAGGCCATGGCGAAGGGCCGGATCAGCAGGAACACGCCCGTGCCGTTCTCGGCCAAAGCGGCGGCCGAACCGCCGACCAAGCTCGGCGTCAAGGCGGGCGGAGCGGTTTCGGTCGAGACCGCCATCCTGTCGATGGTGACCAAGTCGGCCAATGATTCGGCGACCGCGCTCGGCGAACTGCTCGGCGGCAGCGAAAGCAATTTCGCTCGCATGATGACCGCTAAGGCGCGCGCGCTCGGCATGGACGGCACCGTGTTTCGCAATGCCAACGGCCTGCCCGATCCCGGCCAGTTCACAACCGCCCACGACATGGCGATGCTTGGCATAGCGCTCAGGGAACATTATCCGCAGTATTACGGCTATTTCTCGCAGCGCTCCTTCCTTTACGGCCGCCAGCGCATCAATGGCCACAACCGTCTGCTCGGCCGCATCAAGGGCGTCGACGGCATCAAGACCGGCTATACCCGCGCCTCCGGCTTCAACCTCGTCTCGTCGGTTTCGGATGGCAACCGCCGCCTCGTCGCCGTCGTCATGGGCGGCACTTCGGGGCGCAGCCGCGACAACCAGATGGCCGGCCTGATCAACGCCTACATGCCGCGCGCATCGACCCGCGGCGGCGGCGCCCTGGTCGCCAAGGCCGGCGGCGACAATCCGGTCAAGGCGCTGGCCAAGGTCTTCCTGCCCAAGCATGACGCGCCGACGCCGGATGGCAAGCCGATCGTTGAAGACGATGCCGTAGCGTCCAATGACGATCCGACATCCGCTGACGAGCAGTCTGCTGAAGGCCAGTCTGCCGACGAACAGACGGTGGCCGCGGTCGAAGAGCCCGCCCCCGTCGTCAAGACCAGGAAGGTCAAGACCGTCATCGTGACGGCGCCGAAGGTCGAAACTGCGCAGATTGTGGCTGCCTATGCCGAACCCACGCCTGTATCCCCACAGGCGGTCGACCCGGTCAACACGGCCTCGGTGCCGGCTGGTTGGGCGGTGCAGGTGGCGTCGTCGCCCAAGCAGTCCGAAGCCCAGGCTTTCCTAGACAAGACCGCCAAGCAGGCGCCCAAAGTTCTTGGGGCTGCTTCCGGTTTCACCGTCGCCTTCGAAAAGGATGGCGAGACCTATTACCGCGCCCGGTTCGGCGGCTTCCGCTCGAAGGACGCGGCCTGGAATGCCTGCAATGCCCTGAAGAAAAAGAAAATCGCCTGCTACGCCGTCCAACAGTAGGGCGGCGTCGGAACCATCTCCCGGAAATTTACTGCGTCGAAGGAGACTAGTTGTGATTGGAGAGCAAGACGTCCTTGGCTTCGTTGATCCGCGCCGCCAGGAAAGACGTGCCGCCGATGTCGGGGTGCAGGCGCTGCATCAGGCGGCGGTGCGCCTTGCGGACATCCGCCGCGGCGGCCCCCGCTTCAAGACCAAGGATCTTGTAGGCCTCCTCCTTAGTCATGGCGCCCGCACCTGGCGCAACACCCAGCCCTTCGCCACCGTTCGCCTCAGCGTCTTTGCGCCAGACGGGAAAACGGCCGTCAAGATACGTCTCTAGGAGCTGGCGGCTCTCCGGGTCGCCGGGGAGTTCGCGGTAAAGCTGCTGCAACTCGGCCAGGCCCATCGCGCCCAGCATCTTGCCTTCATGACGGCCGGCCAGAACCAGGCCTTCAAGCCCGCCCGTATCGTGATCAAGCTCCATTTCCAGTGCGGCGGTCCGCACCGTCGAGCGCTTGCCGGGCGCCGGCCCGACCGACGGCCGCTTCATTCGCATCGAACCGTACCAGGCAAGGGCCGCGGCCAGGATGAGGCCGGCAATGCCTTCGCGCCCGACCACCAGAACGGCAAGCCCGACCAGCGCCAGAAGCACCGGCCCGAGCGTGCGCATGCCGCTTGCCAGTTTTTGCGCATCGGCGCGGACAAAGATCGTCGCCGCGCCGAGCAGCACCAGAAACAGTGCAACAAGTGCAATGATAGCGCCCATCAATTCCCGCCGCCCCTGAGATGCTCGATCAGCAGCCGGTCTCCCGGCCTGTCCCTTGCCTCGAGCGCCTTCAATCCACCCGTCGCATAGACGGCGACCGCCGAAAGCAGCCCGGCCAAGGTCGCGGCAGCCCGCCGATCAAATCGGAACCAAGCCCCTTTGGACAGCCGCGCAATCTCCTTGAACGCCTTTTCTGCGCCGGGATCATGGCCTTGCTGGAAGACGAAGACGGGAACGCCGTGCAGACCGAGGCCCCCGGCCTTCTGCGCCAGGTCGTCGATATCCTCTTCCATGGCGTCGCCGATATAGACCAGAGCATTGACCTTGGCCGCCGCCGTTTCCTTCAGCGCATGCGCCAGCACCTTGCCGATCTGGGTGTGGCCGGCACGGCAGTCGATCCGCGTCATCAGCTGCTTCAGGGCATTGGTGTCGGCGACAAAAGCCGACGAGCGGCACTCGCCCAACCCGCGAAAATAGGCCAGTTGGACGCTGAGAGTTCCGGCCTTGCCGACGGCGTCGAACATTTCGCCCTGCAGCTTGGTGGCGAGATCCCAGGTCGGCTGGCGGCTCATCGTTGCGTCGAGGGCAAGGATCAGCCGGCCCGTGCCGGTCGCGGACGCGACAAGCGTCCGGGCCTGACGGATGAAGGCGTCGATCTCGCCGGCATTGGATTGAGGCTTGACCGGCGCAGGACTGGCCCTTGCGGGCACGCGCTGCTTCTTGTCGCTCATAAGAAGCAAGATGTGGCGTTGTCGGCCCCCTTGCAAGTCCAGCCTTGGACAAGATGAAGGGCCAGCGCTCGACGCTCTGGGAGAAGCGGCCGCGCCCTTGGCTCTACAGCAAGCCCAGATCGGCGAGCTCGCGCTTTAGTTTCGGCGGCATCTCGACCATTCCGGCCTTGCCCTTGCCGATATCTGCGGGCGCATCCGAAGGTTTGAGATAACGCCAGCCCTGGAAGGCGCGGCGCGGCTGCCAGTCGGTGCGCACGACGTCGAGGTCGAGCATCAGGCGGCAACGGCCGATGCCTTCGTCGTCCGTGAACGGCCTGATATCAGTGATCAGCTGGCGGCATTGCACGCTGCCCTTGATCACCCAATAAAGCGAACCGCCATCGGTGACCTCGGCGCCGCGCGTCGGCACCATGCGGGTGGTGTGCCAGTGCTCGGCGGGTTCGCCGGCGCGGCGGCGCTCATCGAGGCGGAAGGCGATCCATTCTTCGAGGTCCTCGACGCTGTCGCAACCGACGCACAGTTTTAGGAGATTGAGTGCCATCGCTTAAGGTTTAGTCCGGCGCGCGATTGCGTCAACGGCCCTGCCCGACTTCTCCACAGTGCCAGTGGCGTTGCACGGTCAGCATTCCACGACATTGACGGCGAGCCCACCAAGGCTGGTTTCCTTGTACTTCTCGTTCATGTCGAGGCCCGTCTGGCGCATTGTTTCGATCGCGGCGTCGAGCGGCACGAAATGGACGCCGTCGCCTTTGATCGCCAGAGAGGCGGCGGTGACCGCCTTGACGGCGCCGAGCGCGTTGCGCTCGATGCAAGGCACCTGGACCAGACCGCCGACTGGATCGCAAGTCATGCCGAGATGATGTTCGAGCGCGATTTCGGCGGCGTTCTCGACCTGCTCGGGCGTGCCGCCCATGACGGCGCAGAGACCCGCGGCAGCCATCGCCGAGGCCGAACCGACCTCGCCCTGGCAGCCGACCTCGGCGCCGGAGATCGAGGCATTGGTCTTGATGATGCCGCCGACGGCGGCGGCCGTGAGCAGGAAGTCGCGGATGCTCGGCTGGTCGGCCTCGGGGTGGAAATGCAGCCAGTAACGCAGCACCGCCGGCAATGTGCCGGCCGCGCCATTGGTCGGCGCGGTGACGACGCGTCCACCGGCGGCGTTCTCTTCGTTCACCGCCATGGCGTAGATCGACAGCCAGTCATTGGCCAGCAAAGGGTTGGGCTTGTTCTGCTGCCATTGCTCCTGCAGCTTGTCGTGCAGCATGCGGGCACGACGGCGCACTTTCAGCCCGCCCGGCATGATGCCGTCCTGCGACAGGCCGCGGTCGATGCAGCCCTTCATGGCGCCCCAGATCGCATCAAGGCCGCTGTCGAGCTCCTCGCGCGACATATGCGTCTCTTCATTGACGCGCTTCATGTCGGCGATAGACAGGCCGCTTTTGCCTGCCATCTTCAGCATCTCGACGGCGTTCTTGAAGGGATAGGGCACCTTCTTGCCTTCTGTGGTCACCGAGCCCTTGACCTTCATCCGCTGCAGCTCTTCCTCGGACACCACGAAGCCGCCGCCGATGGAATAATAGATGCGCTTGAGCAGCAGCCGGTCGCCGGCATCGTAAGCGTAGAAGGCCATGCCGTTGGCGTGGCCGGTGAGCGGCGTCTTGCGGTCGAGCACCAGATCCGTCGCCGGGTCGAAGCGATAGGAGGGATGGCCGTGTGGCGATATCCGCTTCTCGGCGGCGATGCGCGTGGCGATGCCTTCGGCCTGATCGGGATCGACCGTCTGCGGTGTCAGGCCAGCAAGGCCGAGGACAACGGCGCGATCCGAGCCATGGCCGATACCGGTATAGGCGAGCGAACCGTGCAGGCTGGCGCCGAGACGATCAACTTTCGCGCCGGCCGGGCGCGGCCAGTCGTCTCCGGCGATCTCGTCGAGAAACCGCCGCGCCGCTGTCATCGGTCCCATCGTGTGCGAACTCGACGGTCCGATGCCGATCTTGAACAGGTCGAAAACCGAAAGAAACACGCTGCGCCGTCTCCGGGAATGGGATCAAGACCTACATATAGGACTTTCCATGATGTTTGTGCTGTTTTGCGGATTGCGGCGCTGCACCTGCCGACCTTGTTTGCTCCGGCAGCGACATCACCGGCTGAAAGCGCGTCGCGCTGAAACGGATTCATGCGACGCGCTTTAAGTTCTTGTTTCAATGCATGTCGTTGTCCCAGAACCGCAGCTCACCTCTGGGCGGCATGCATTGGAGCATCGAACTGACCGCTTTGCCTGTGGTAAAAGGGGGCATGGGCGATTCCTTCCATCTGTCGACGGCTGATCTGGCGGCGCTGGCTTTCTTCCTGCTCGCATGGTTGCTGCATACGCTGGCGTCCGACGGCAGACTGGTCAGCCGGGTGTCGTTGACGATGGCCATGAACGTGCAGCGCGAGGCCTGGATGCGCACCATGGCCGAGCGCGAAATCCGCATCGTCGACACCGCCATCATGAGCGGCCTGCAGCAAGGCACCGCCTTTTTCGCCTCCAGTTCGCTGATTGCGCTCGGTGGCTGTTTCGCGCTGCTTGGCGCCTCGGATCAGGTCCTTGCCGTGCTGAACGACCTGCCGTTGAACGCGACCTCATCGCGCTCCGCCTTCCAGATCAAGGTCTTTGGCCTGGTGCTGATCCTGGCCTTCGCCTTCTTCAAGTTCGGCTGGGCCTACCGTCTGTTCAACTACTGCACGATCCTGATCGGCGCGGTGCCGATCCCCTATGGCGAGGCGTCACGCAACCCGGTCAGCGAAACGGCGGTGTGGCGCGCGGCGCGCATGAACATGCTGGCCGGCAAGCATTTCAATTCAGGCCTGCGCGCGGTGTTCTTCTCGATCGGCTATCTCGGCTGGTTCGTCGACCCGATCGTGTTCGTGCTGTCGACGCTGCTGCTTCTGGCGGTGCTGGTGCGGCGCCAGTTCTTTTCAGCGGCGCGACAAGCGGTGATCGGTCAGCCGCCCGGGCCGGGGAAAAGCTGGTCGATCCGGCCCGATAGCCAATAGGCGGCGAGCCCGATCCATTCGCGGATCGCCATGGTCGTGGTCTGCAGCGAATCGGGTGCGTTGTCGCGAAACAGGCCAAAGCCTTCCTTGCCCGAGGTGCGATAGTCGACCGGCCACGGGACCGTGTGAAAGCCGGCCTTGTCGAACAGCGCCTTGGCGCGCGGCATGTGGAAGGCGGAGGTCACCAGCAGCCAGGTTTCGCCCGATTTCGGCGTTACCAGTTCCTTGGTTAAGACGGCATTCTCATAGGTGTTGCGGGATTTGCTCTCGAGCATCAGGCGATCGGCGTCGACGCCAAGCGCACCGAGCAGCCGCGGCGCGGTGGCCGCATCCCCCTCGCCATCGATGAACAGTTCACCGGTGCCGCCCGAGATAACCACTTTCGCCTCGGGAAAGCGCCGGGCAAGGATCGCCGCCTCGACCATGCGGTCGCCGCCGGAATTCAGCTCATAGCCGCCGCGCGCCAAGTTGATGGCGCCCTCGAAGCCGCCGCCGAGCACGACAATGCCGTCGACCTTCCGCGGCAGCGGCGGCTTTGGGAAGCGCTCTTCGAGCGGATTGAGCATCATGGCGCCAAGCGACGTCCAGGCCGACAGCGCCAGAATCAGGAAGGCGAACACACTGCCCGTCGCCGCCAATCGCCGGCGGCCGATCAGCGCCGCGAGCAAGCCGGCAAGCAGCAGGAAGATCGCCAGGTTGAGTGGTTGGACGAAGAACCAGAATACCTTGGAGAGATAGAAGAACATTGCCTGCCTATCTCCAGCTCAAATTGTGACGGCCGGTGAAGTGCTCGACCGCACTCGCTACCGCTTCCGCTTCGAGGCGGCTTAACTCCCTGCCGAAAACAAGGACGCCGTTCGCGTTGGTCAAGCTGATGACTTCCGACAGTCCCACTTCGTCCGTGGGATAGGTATGGTCGAGGATTTCGACCCTAAGATGCCCTTTCAAAGGCAGTGGCCACCGATTTCGCAAGGAACCCCTCACCGAGCGCACGGCTGCAGTGTCGGTCAGCCGCAGGGTTTCCCTGCCGAACACCCGCCAGATGAAATCCTTGCCCAGGAAATAGGTGAAGAGGGCAATGACCGCCACGAAGGACAGCAGGCCGAGCGTGCCGCTGGTGAGCGTTGCGGACGACATATCCGTCAATCCCATGTAGCCGGTGTAGGCGACGATCGCGGCCCCGATCAGGACAAAGACTGTCCTGAAATCCGAGGTGCGTGGCGGGTTCGTGATCAGCAGTTCGTTTCCCGTCTCGACGATGGAAATGCGAGACGGAGGCGGCATGCTACCACCACTTCTCCGGCTGGAAGGTTCCCGCCGCCTGCTCGATGACGGCGGCTGTCTGGAACAGGGTTTCCTCGTCGAAGGGACGGCCAATCAGCTGCAGGCCGAGCGGCAGGCCCTTGGCATCGAGGCCGGCAGGCACGGCAATGCCCGGCAGTCCGGCCATGTTCACGGTCACCGTGAAAATGTCGTTGAGGTACATTTTGACCGGATCGGCGGCCATGTCCTCGTCAGCGATGCCGAAGGCGGCCGACGGCGTCGCCGGCGTCAGGATGACGTCGACGCCGTCGGCAAAAACCGTCTCGAAGTCGCGCTTGATCAAATTGCGCACCTTCTGCGCCTGCAGATAGTAGGCATCGTAATAACCTGCCGACAGCACATAGGTGCCGATCATGATGCGACGCTTGACCTCCCGACCGAACCCGGCGGCTCGGGTCTTTTCGTACATGTCGACAATGTCCTGGCCCGGCACGCGCAAGCCATAGCGGACGCCGTCATAGCGCGCCAGATTGGATGATGCTTCGGCAGGCGCTACGATATAATAAGCCGGCAAAGCATATTTGGTGTGCGGCAGCGAAATGTCGACGATCTCGGCGCCGGCATCCCTGAGCCAGGCAATGCCCTTCTGCCACAGCGCCTCGATCTCTTCCGGCATGCCGTCGACGCGGTATTCCCGGGGAATGCCGACCTTCATGCCCCTGATCGGTTTGCCGATCGCCGCCTCGTAATCCGGCACCGGCCGGTCGACGGAAGTGGTGTCCTTGGCGTCGACCGAGGCCATGGACTTCAGCATGATCGCGGCATCGCGCACGTCCCGGGCGATCGGGCCCGCCTGATCGAGCGACGAAGCGAAGGCGACGATGCCCCAGCGCGAGCAGCGGCCATAGGTCGGCTTGATGCCGACGGTGCCGGTGAAGGCGGCTGGCTGGCGGATCGAGCCGCCGGTGTCGGTGGCGGTGGCGCCGGCGCACAGGAAAGCCGAGACGGCGGAAGCCGAGCCCCCCGACGAGCCCCCCGGCACCAGTTGGGCATTGTCCAGCGTGCGCGCGGTCTTGGTGCCGCCGGCCGAAACGAAACCGCCATCGCCCTGATGCGTGGTCGGCATCACCACCGTGTCGAGGCGCGAACGCCGCCACGGATTGACGACAGGGCCGTAATAGGAGGTCTCGTTGGACGAGCCCATGGCGAACTCGTCCATGTTAAGCTTGCCCAGCATGACGGCGCCGTCTGCCCACAGATTGGCGGTGACGGTCGATTCGTAGCGCGGCTTGAAGCCGTCCAGCACATGGCTGCAGGCCTGGGTGTGGATACCTTCGGTGCCGAACAGGTCCTTGATGCCGAGCGGGATGCCTTCCAGCGCACCGCCCTGGCCCTTGGCGAGCCTGGCGTCGGAAGCTTTGGCCATATCGCGCGCCTTGTCGCCGGTGACGACGATGTAGGCATTGAGCACCGGATTGGCGCGCTCGATGGCACCGAGATAGGCCTCGGTGATTTCGACGGCCGAAATCTCCTTGGCGCGCAGCTTGGCGCGCGCCTGCGAAATTGTCAGATGGGTCAATCCGCTCATCAAAGGCTCTTTTCGTAAAACACCGACCACTCGGAATCGGGATAATCCAGCACCGGCCCGCAGCGCGAGAAGCCGGCGCGTTCGTAGACGGTCCAGGCGGCGGGATGGCGGTCGCCGGTTTCAAGCACCAGGCGCTTCAGCCCTTCGCTGCGCGCCAGCGTTTCGACATGCTCGACGATCTTGGCGCCGATCTTCCTGCCGCGATGCGAGGGCCGCGTGTACATGCGCTTGACCTCACCGACGCGGGCGTCATGGCGCTTCAGCGCGCCGCAACCGATGGCTTGCCCGTCGTCGCGGGCGATGAACACGGTGGTGTCGTCGCCAGCCATCTGCTCGACCGTCAGATGGTAGCAATGCTCCGGCGGCGTCAGTTCGAGCAGCGTCGCGTTGAGCTCCTCGACCAAAGCGCGGACATCGTCCTGCAGCGGCGTTTCGACGGCGATCTCGATTGCCATCGGCCAGCTACTCCACGACCTTCGGCACGAGGAAGAAATTCTCGTCAGTGGCCGGCGCGTTGGCGACGATATCGGCAGCCTTGTTGCCGTCGGTGACGATGTCTTGGCGCTTCTTCATCTCCATCGGCGTCACCGATGTCATCGGCTCGACGCCGGAGACATCGACCTCGTTCAGCTGCTCGACAAAGCCCAGAATGGCGTTCAGCTCGCCGGTCATGCGCTCGGCATCCTCCTCGCTCACCGCAATGCGGGCGAGACGCGCGACGCGCTTCACAGTTTGCAGATCAACGGACATGTCTTTAGCCTTTGGGAAAACCAGATGGCGCTATAGCGGCGTGGCGCGTGCCGCGCAACATCGATCGTGCTTGGGGATAGAGCCCGTTCATGCCAGGGCGGCATTTCAGCCTAGGGCAGCGATACACCCTCGCACAGATAATAGCTGCCGCCATTGCCGGCCTGCTCGCCTTCGTCGGCGGTCGGGCGCACCGAGACGATGTCGATTTGGGTCGCGTTCATCTGCGTGATCGACAGTATATCGGGAAAGAGAAAGCCCGGCTCCTGGCAGATGGCAGTGACCGCCCAGCTCGGCGAGCGCGTCGCCTTGGTGACCTGGACGAACTCGCAATTATACTCGACGCTTTGCAGGCCGTCCGCCGACAAGATGACATTGCCGGTGTCAATCAGCGTCTGCAGCGTGTCCTTTTTGGCTTGCGCGCAAAGCTCCTGGGTCTGGAGGTAAACGCCCTTGATGAAGTCCTCGGCGGCGGATGCGGGCGACGCAGCGACCAGCATCGAAACGCAAAGAGTCTCTCTCAAAACCATGGTTTAATTCCCCTTTGCGACAAGGGATCGTTTCAACGATCGCTCTATAGTGTGATCGTTTGGCCGATGGCTGGCAAGGCTACGTCGACACCTGATCCTTCGAGGCCGGCCACGAACTTCTCCGCCGTCGCGTCGATGATCGGGAAGGTGCCGAAATGGCAGGGAACGACCGTGTCGAAGTGGAAGAAGCGCCGGCAGGCCAGGGCCGCCACCGCGCCGCCCATGGTGAAGCGGTCGCCGACCGGCACGAGGCCGATCTTCGGCTCATGCAGTTCCTCGATCAGCGCCATATCGGAGAAGATGTCGGTGTCGCCCATATGGTAGAGCGTCTTGTCCTCCGGGAAATGCAGGACCAGCCCGTTGGGATTGCCGAGGTAGACGTTCTGGCCGCCATCGAGCCCAAACGACGAGGAATGCAGTGCCTGCACGAAGGTGGTGGTGAAGGCACCGCAATCGACGGTGCCGCCATGATTGCCGGGATTGATCTTCTTGCCGTCGACGCCCTTGCCGACCAGGTACATGCAGATCTCGTAATTGGCGACCAGCTGGGCGCCGCTCTTCTTCAGCACCTCCACCGCGCCGCTGACATGGTCACTGTGGCCGTGGGTCAAAAGCACATGGGTGACGCCTTCCGCCGGCCCCTCCCAGCCGCTCGTCCATGATGGGTTGCCGACGAGATAGGGGTCGATCAGGATGGTCGCGCCTAATGTCTCGACGCGGAAGGCGGAATGTCCGTACCAGGTCAATTTCATCGATCGTGTTCCTCGATTTTGGTTGCGCCGGAAGATAGAACGCCGGCAGCAAAATTAAAGTGACATAGTGTGCTCGCGGTTCAAAAGAACGTGTCGCGCTCTTTGTGACGGCAAGTCTGGGTCACGGTAAGTCTGGGTCACGGTTAAGACTGGGTCACGGTAAAGCTGGTGGGGAAAGCCGTTGGGCATCATAGCAATCGAGGATCTGCCGTCACGCCTGGAAGGCGGCAGGACGCTGGCCGGGCTCGACCTCGGCGACAAGACGATCGGTGTCGCCGTTTCCGACCGCGGCCTGTCCTTTGCCCATCCGCGCCCGGTCATCCTGCGCAAAAAGTTTTCGCTGGATGCGGCAGCGCTGCTCGCCCAGCTGCAGAAGGACAATGTCGGCGCGTTTGTACTCGGTCTCCCCATCAACATGGACGGTTCGGAAGGTCCCCGCGCCCAGAAGTCGCGCGCCTTCGTGCGCAACATGGCAGGTATAACCGACCTGCCCTTCGTGCTGTGGGACGAGCGGCTGTCGACGGTGGCGGCGGAGCGGACGCTGATCGAGATGGATTTCTCGCGCCGAAAGCGCGCCGGCAAGATCGATTCGGCGGCTGCGGCCTTTATTCTGCAGGGAGTTCTGGACCGGCTCCAGTCGCTTGACCCACGCGATCGGACGGAACCGGATTCCCCGCCTGCCGCCTGACCCAGGCCATGATGTTGCGGCGGCGGCGAAACGCCCACAATGCCATCAGCAGGAAGCCGTCGAAGATGCAGGCCCTTGCCACCATGCCCGGAATGATCGCCGGATCGATGCCCAGCATCTGCCCGTAGAGCTGAAACACGAAATCATGCAGCTGCCGGCTGAGCATGACGTAGCCGAAATTGATGTCGTTGAGCGACAGGAAGAACCAGCCCCAGAACAGAGCGAGTGGCGCGGCCCACAATGCGAACAGCGTGCGCATCAGTGACCGTCCCTGCGGCTGGAGCCGCCTCTGCGACCGCTGGGACCAATGTCCGGACGGCCGGAAATGCGCGACAGCAAGGAGCCGTGCGCGGCACCCTTGGCCATGGCATGGGCGGTGGCGCGGCTCTCTGCCTCCCGAGAAACCATGACAGCGAAGACCGACCTCCGCTCGGCCAGCATGGCGACATAGGAGGCCAGAAGTGCCGCCAATTGCACGGCGACAACCAAAAACAGGCCGTTGATGCCTCGCGCTGCGCCGCCGATCAGGATCAGCGACAACACCGCGGATGCCGAAATGAAGGCGGTCCGCGCCACACTGTCGGCTCCGTCCGGGCTCGCTGCGGCGTTAACCAGGCTCTCGACGAAGACCCAGCAAAACAGCACCGCCACGACCAGCAAGGCGATGGCCAGCGGCGCCACGACGGCAGCATTGTCGAGATCGGCCAGACGAGTGTTTTCCACGACGACGCCGAGCACGCCCAGAGCGCCCGCAACGCCGCGGTTTCCATCGACACAGATGAACGCCAGCAGGGCGAAAACCAGCGCCCAGTGCAAGGCCAGAAAGGACGTCAAAATGTGCCGCATGGCATTCCTGCTTTGGTGACAAAGACAGTGGGGTCTGCGGCCTGCGGCTGCAACGGAAACCATTCGTTAAGGTTAACGGCTGTCCACAGGCAGGCAAATTCGTTCGAGGCCTGGCGGAAGGCCCTCAATTCACCGGCGGATAGAGCGTGTCGACGATCATGCGCGCATCGTGGCGCGAATCGAGCATGCCATAGGTGTTGCGCCACTGGCCGGCGAGCCGCGTCTCGACGAAGGCGTCCGCAATCCGCCCTGCCCCCAGCCGGCGCAATTCCGCAGCTGCCGCCGACAGCGCCAGCTGTTCGGTCAGCAGGCGGGCCGACCCCTCATCGGTGCCGGCGACCTGCATGGCCGCCTTGAGCACGCCAATGGTTCCGCGTCCGCCGGCGCCGAGATCGCGGTCGATGCCGGCCAGCACCTCCTCGAACAGGCCGGGCGCGCGGCCGAGCACGCGCAGCACGTCGAGCGCCATGACATTGCCTGAGCCCTCCCAGATCGCATTGACCGGGGCTTCGCGGTAGTAGCGGGCGAGCGGCGCTTCCTCGACATAGCCATTGCCGCCGAGGCACTCCATCGCCTCATAGAGCAGTGGCGGCGCGATCTTGCAGACCCAGTATTTGACCACCGGGGTCATGGCGCGGGCAAAAGCAGCCTCGCCGCGGTCGCCGGCAGCCTCGTCGAAGGAGCGCGCCAGTCGGAACGAGAGTGCCGTGGCGGCGGCGACATCGAGCGCCATGTCCGCCAGCACGCGCTGCATCAGCGGCTGTTCGATCAGCGTCGAGCCGGCCACCTGGCGATGACGGGCGTGATGCACGGCCTCAGCCAGCCCCGCCCGCATGATTGCCGACGAGGCGACGGCGCAGTCGAGCCGGGTCAGCGTGACCATGTCCATGATCGTCTTTATGCCGGCGCCGGGCTCGCCGACCATCTCGCCGATGGCGTTGACGAACTCTACCTCCGATGAGGCGTTGGAGCGGTTGCCGAGCTTGTCCTTCAGCCGCTGAAAGCGGAAGCCGTTGCCGGAACCGTCGCCGAGGATGCGCGGGACGAGAAAGCAGGAAAGCCCTTCAGGCGCCTGTCCAAGCACGAGAAAAGCGTCCGACATCGGCGCCGACATGAACCATTTGTGGCCGGTGAGGCGATAAAAGCCGCTGCCGGCGCGTTCGGCCCGTGTGGTGTTGGCGCGCACGTCGGTGCCGCCCTGCTTTTCGGTCATGCCCATGCCGAGCGTCAGCCCGGTCTTGTCGACCGGCGGCTTCTGACTCTGGTCGTATTTGCGCGTCGTCACGCGCGGCGCCCATTCGCGAAACAGCTTTGGGCTGGCCATCAGGGCGGCCAGCGAAGCGCTGGTCATGGTGATGGGGCAGAGATGCCCGGTCTCGAGTTCGGCGGTCAGGTAGAAACGCGCGGCGCGCACCTGATGGCGACGGCCGATCTCGCTATCGCCGTTTTCCCAGATCGAGGAATGCAGGCCGCCGGCAACCGAGCGGCGCATCAGCGCATGATAGGCCGGATGGAATTCGACGAGGTCGATGCGCCGGCCCTGACGGTCATGCGTGCGGAGCTTCGGCGTCTCGACATTAGCGAGGCGCGCCAGCTCCTGCGCCTCCTGCGTCAGGACGAACCGGCCAAGCCCGTCGAGGTCCTTGCGCACCGGATCGGAAAAACGCTCGGCAAGCTGGATCAGCAACGGATCGCCCCGCCAGGCGTTGCCGCCCGTCAGCGGCGGCGGCTGGTTGGTCACGTCGTCGGTCACGCCCAATCCTTCTGAAAGTAGAAGGGCCTTCTAACGCTAGAAAGGCACTTATCATCATAAGGCTTCGAATCCGAAGCAATCGGCTAGATATAGCCCAAGGCAGGCGGCGCGCGCGACGAAAATACCGGGGAGAAAGGCCGCAATGCCAAGCTGACGCTTGCGGCAAGGAATTCTCCCCCCTATAGCAGCGCCTTGAGATGACCGACGCTTCGTCCCTGCCGCTTTATCCTCACCGCCATCTTCTGGGCATCCGCGATCTTTCCCCCGGTGACATCGAGCTTCTGCTCGACCGGGCCGATCGCGCCGTCGCCATTTCGCGGCAGTCCGAAAAGAAGACCTCGACGCTGCGCGGCCGCACCCAGATCAACCTCTTCTACGAAGCCTCGACGCGCACGCAGTCGTCGTTCGAACTGGCCGGGAAACGGCTCGGCGCCGACGTCATGAACATGTCGGTGGCGAGCTCTTCGGTGAAGAAGGGCGAGACGCTGATCGACACGGCCATGACTCTGAACGCCATGCGCCCCGACATCCTGATCATCCGCCACCAGTCTGCGGGCGCCGCCGCCCTTTTGGCGCAGAAGGTCGGCTGCTCGGTGGTCAATGCCGGCGACGGCGCGCATGAACACCCGACGCAGGCGCTGCTCGACGCGCTGACCATCCGCCGCGCCAAGGGGCCGCTGTCGAAACTGATCGTAGCGATCTGCGGCGACATCCTGCATTCGCGCGTCGCGCGTTCCAACATCATGCTCTTGAACGCGCTTGGCGCGCAGGTGCGGGTCGTGGCGCCGTCGACGCTGCTGCCCACCGGCATCGAGAAAATGGGCGTCATCGTCTCGCGCTCGATGGCCGAGGGCCTCAAGGGCGCCGACGTGGTGATGATGCTGCGCCTGCAGCGCGAGCGGATGGAAGGCGCCTTCGTGCCTTCGGTACGCGAATATTTCCGCTATTTCGGCCTCGATGCCGAAAAGCTGAAGGCCGCCAAGGACGGCGCGCTGGTGATGCATCCCGGGCCGATGAACCGCGGCGTCGAGATTGCGTCCGAAATCGCCGACGGGCCGCAAAGCGTCATCCAGGAACAGGTCGAGATGGGTGTCGCCGTGCGTATGGCGGTGATGGAAGCGCTGCTCGACCCGCGCCGCAACGAGGGCCGGAGCGCATGAGCACCACGGTCTTTGAGCGCGCCCGCATCGTCGACCCGTCACGCGGCATCGACGAGATCGGCACCGTCATCGTCGACGGGAAAAAGATCGTTGCCGCCGGCAAGGCTGCCCTGAACCAGGGGCTGCCGGCGGGAGCCACCGTGGTCGACTGCGCCGGCAAGGCGATCATTCCCGGCCTGATCGACGCGCGCGTCTTCATCGGCGAACCGGGCGGCGAACATCGCGAGACCATCGCTTCGGCCAGCGTTGCGGCGGCGGCCGGCGGCGTCACCTCCGTCGTTATGATGCCCGACACGGACCCGGTGATCGACAATGTCGCGCTGGTCGAATTCGTGCTGCGCACCGCCCGGGACACGGCAAGCGTAAACATCTTTCCGGCGGCGGCGATCACCAAAGGCCTCGCCGGTCGCGAGATGACCGAATTCGGCCTGTTGCGCGAGGCCGGTGCGGTCGCCTTCACCGATGGGCGGCACACAATATCCAGCGCACTGGTGATGCGCCGGGCTCTCACCTATGCCCGCGATTTCGGCGGCGTCATCGCACATGAGACACAGGATGGCGACCTCGCTTCGGCAGGCGTGATGAATGAAGGCCTGTATGCCAGCTGGCTCGGCCTTGCCGGCATTCCGCGCGAGGCCGAGTCCATCCCGCTGGAGCGCGACCTGGCGCTGGCACGGCTGACGCGCGGCGCCTACCACGCGGCCAAGATCTCGACGGCGATGGCAGCGCAAGCGATGACACGCGCGAAAGCCGACAAGGCCAATGTCACGGCGGGCGTGGCGATCCACAATCTGTCGCTGAACGAGAACGATGTCGGGGAATACCGCACCTTCTTCCGGCTGACGCCGCCTTTGCGCGCGGAGGAAGACCGGCTGGCCATGATCGAGGCGGTCAAGGACGGCACGATCGACATCATCGTCTCCTCGCACGACCCGCAGGATGTCGACACCAAGCGCCTTCCCTTCGCCGATGCAGCTGCCGGCGCGATCGGGTTGGAGACGCTGCTTGGAGCAGCGCTTCGGCTCTACCACAATGGGGACGTGCCGCTACTTCGGCTGGTCGAAACACTGTCCACCGCACCAGCAAGGCTGTTCGGCCTGCCGGGCGGCACGCTGAAGCCGGGAGCGCCGGCCGATCTTGCGCTGATCGACCTTGAAGAACCCTGGATCGTGAGTGAAAGCGGCATCCGCTCGCGCTCGAAAAACACCTGCTTCGAAGGTGCGCGGCTGCAAGGCATGGTCTTGCAAACGCTGGTGGCGGGCCGCACAGTGTTTTCGAGCTAGAGCGATCGCGCCACGTCGCAGACCGATATGTTGCTGGGGAAATGCGGGAGCAAACAATGAGTTATAACGTTATCCTGGCATTGCTGTTCGGCTATCTCCTCGGCTCGATTCCCTTCGGCCTCTTGATCACCCGCGCGGCCGGCCTCGGCGATGTGCGCAAAATCGGCTCCGGCAATATCGGCGCCACCAACGTTCTGCGCACCGGCAACAAGGGCCTCGCCGCCGCGACGCTGGTGCTCGACGCGTTGAAGGGTACGGCGGCGGTGATGATCGCGCGCCATTTTGGACACGACTACGGACTGTGGGCCGGCCTTGGACTCTGGGCGGGCCTTGGCGCCTTCCTTGGCCATCTGTTTCCGGTCTGGCTCGTTTTCAAGGGCGGCAAGGGCGTGGCGACCTATCTCGGCGTGCTGATCGCGCTCGGCTGGCATGTGGCGCTGATTTTTATCGTCGTCTGGCTGGCGATGGCTTTTCTGTTTCGCTATTCCTCGCTGGCAGCGCTGACGGCGGCGGTCATCGTGCCGATCGCGCTTTATTTCTGGAGCACACCTGAGACCGCCGGGCTGTTCCTGGTGATGAGCCTGATCGTCATCTTCAAACATCGCGCCAACATTTCGCGCCTTCTTGCCGGCACCGAAGGCAAGATCGGAGCCAAGGGTTGAGCAAGCCCGCCGCCGGGCCGCGCCTCAGCGACCGGCAGCGGCTGAGCTGGCTGCGGCTGATCCGCACACAAAATGTCGGCCCGGCCTCGTTTCGCGAATTGATCAACCGCTTTGGTTCGGCGGAGGCGGCGTTGGAGATGCTGCCCGAGCTGATGATTTCGGGCGGAGCCAAAAGGATCATGCGCATTCCTTCCGTGGAGGAAGCCGAAGCGGAACTCGACGCAGCCAGTGAAAACGGCGCCCGCTTCGTCGGCATCGGCGAGGCCGACTACCCGCCGATGCTGAAAAACATGGACAATCCGCCGCCACTGATTGCCGTGAAGGGCGAGGCAGCCGTCTTTCGCCTGCCGGCGGTGGCCATCGTCGGCGCCCGCAACGCGTCGCTCGCCGGCATCAAGATGGCGCGCATGCTGGCGGCGGATCTTGGCCGCGACGGCTACGTCATCGTTTCCGGCCTGGCGCGCGGCATCGACACGGCAGCACACCAGGGCAGTCTCTCGACTGGTACAGTGGGTGTGCTGGCCGGTGGGCTCGATGTCCCCTACCCGCCCGAAAATATCGGCTTGTGCGAAGACATTGCCGAGCGTGGCGGCGCCGTTATTTCGGAAATGCCGTTCGGCTGGCAGCCGCGGGCGCAGGATTTTCCGCGCCGCAACCGGCTTGTCGCGGGCGCCGCCCTCGGACTGGTGGTGATCGAAGCTGCGCAACGCTCCGGCTCGCTGATCAGCGCGCGCCTGGCCGGCGAGATGGGCCGGCTGGTCTTTGCCGTACCGGGTTCGCCGCTCGATCCGCGCTGCGCCGGCTCCAACGGGCTGCTCAAGGATGGCGCCACCCTGGTCACCGAGGCGGCCGACGTTTCCGGTGCGATCGCACCCTTGGCGGGCACGCGAACACGAAGCATTGCGCCGCCAGAAAAGGCACCCGATTTTTCGGCAACACCCCCGCCCGGTGAGGACGAACGCAGCGGCGTGCTCGAGGCGCTGGGCCCAACGCCGGTGGGCGTGGACGAGATCATCCGCCACACCGGCCTCAACGCCGCGCAAGTCTCCATGGTGCTGCTGGAACTCGACCTTGCCGGCCGCATCGAGCGCCATGCCGGCGGCAATGTCTCACTGGTTTCGTGACGTTCCAGCCGATCCCGCCGCACGTCGGCCGCAACTCACGCGTCGAGGGCCACGCCGGCGTCGCCAACGCCGGTACAGATGCCACCGCAGGGTACTTTCCAGGCGGCTCTCGGAAAGAACTCCGCCATTCCAGGGCTCTCCGTTGCACTGACGATCACGCTCGCGATGGCATACTCGACAGCTGACGAAAACCGGGCTCGACAGTCTGCGCATCAGTCAGCGGAACAGATACTTCGATACCTCCGGATTGCCACGGCGCCACATCACATTGTCCAGAAAATAGTGGTGCACATTGATGAAGATGAGCACGATGAAGAAGAACAGCGATGACCCCAGCACTTGCCTGTCATAGGGAATCAAAGCCGTCAGGGCGGATGGGATCAGCCAGAAGCCGAGATAGCCAAGGGCCGTGCCGCCGACGATGAAGCCGAGGAGCCGAAACCTGTAGAGGGGGCCAAGAAAGGACAGGATTTTCGGCTGCGGATCGCCTTCGGCATCGGAACTGTCTCGCTCGACGTTCGTCTGGTAGCGCCAGACCACGGCGAGATACTGCAGCGAGTGGAGCGCGGGCACGATCAGCAGCCAAAGCGGGTTTACGCGCGCAATCAGGATCCAGAGATAGAGCGACGCGACATAGGCCACCAAACCGTTATAGGGCAGGCCGCCACCGTTCTTCCGCCAGCGATTGACCAGCATCAAGAGCGTGGCCGCCGTCGACGCAACGGCCGCCAGCACGCCGATGTCGGTAATCCAGGAAGGGGCCGCGAATGTGTAATAGTCCAGGCCATAATATTTGCCCTGGGTGACCGCCGTATTCGTCTGCAGCCATGCCAGGATCCACACGGCATAGGAGTTGACCAGCAGCACCTTCTTGTCGCGGTCGTCGAAGAATTTGCGCTTCAGCACCGCATCCACCATCAGCATGCCGTAGCCCTGCTTGACGTAGTGCCAACCGACAAAAAAGAACATGGCGTTGGTGGCATAGCCGAGCAGGCGCGTGTTCGCCGCCGCGGCGCCATAGGCAAAGAACCCGGCCATGACCAGGGGCACGACAATGCCCGCGAAGATGTAGCGGAGCTGCAGGCTCCCGTCGTAGCCGTCGCCCGTCACCTTGCGCCCGAAATTGCGGTAGAAGAGCTGGTAGGAGTGGGCGAAGTGGGGATAGTTCACGAGATAGGCTACGAAGACCATCGTTGCGGCCACCGGACCTTCATATTCGAGCGGAACGAGAAACAGCACCGGCAGGATGAGAAAGGCGCTGCCGCCCAGCATGAGGAAATCGGCGACCGGGCCGAAGAGGTACTTTTGAGGCGCCGCCGCCTTAGGAGCGACAGCATCCGCCGAAAGCTGAAGTGTCATGTCAGAACCCTCCCCTGGGAAAGGCTGAGTTTAGCCATCGACTGGGATGGGGACAAGGTTGGAGCTGCCGCTCCGCGCCCGAACACTGGGCCATCCTGCTGTTTCGCCAATGGTCTCCATCCGCCATGGGCTTCGAACCCGTGAACCGCTCGATAAGGCCCTCCGCTGTTAAAAAGCGCACCACCCCAATTTACGACTAACATGTTAGTGTGCTATCACGGCATACACACCTACTTCGGAGACCTTCCGGTGACATCACGCTTTGGCCTTTCGGCCGCTCTCGCCACGCCTTTCGATGCCCGCGGGCAGATCGCCACCGCCCCCATGATCGCTCAGGCCAAAAGTTGCCTGGCGCAGGGTTGCGGCAGCGTGACGCTTTTCGGCACCACAGGGGAAGGCGCATCGGTGGGCACGACGGAGCGGCGGTCGGTAACCGAAGCCATGCTGGCTGCTGGAATCCTGCCGCATCAACTCGTTGCCGGCGTGCTGGTCGGCGCCGCCGAAGACGCCGCCGAACAGGCACAGCATGCCTTACAGCGCGGCGCCCGAAACATTCTGCTGGCCCCGCCAAGCTACTTCAAGAATGTCGGCGAGGACGGCCTTTTCGGCTGGTTCTCCGCCGTCTTTGCCGCGCTCGGCCCCCTCGCCCGTGACGTGCTGCTCTACAACATCCCTTCGGTTACCACGGTGCAGCTTTCGCTTGGCCTGATCGGCCGGTTGCGCACTGCTTTTCCCGACGTGGTCGCCGGGGTGAAGGATTCCGGTGGAAATTGGAGCTACAGCGAGGCGCTGCTTGCCGCCCATGGCGATCTGGTGATCCTGATCGGCGATGAAAGGCATCTGGCGCGTGCGGTGCGACTGGGTGCTCAAGGCGCAATCTCGGGCATGGCCAATTTCGTCCCGGGCGAAATCCGCGCCATGGCCGAGGACGGGCGCGACGATCCTCGCGTCGAAAGTTTTGTGCTCGAATTGCTCAAATATCAGGTCACCCCCGCGGTAAAGGTGATGGTGGCGCGCAAGACCGGCGACGAGCGCTGGCTGGCGGTCCGTCCGCCGCTGGAGCCGATCGCTTTGCAAGGGCAGCAGCAGCTTGCCGCAGCCTATGACAGCTTTTTTGCCAGGGAACCGGCCTGACCGGCAAAGGGAAGCGCGCCGAAATGGAAGACGGCAACGAACCGACCACCCTCAGGGAGAAGGCCTATGCCAGCTTCACGCGGCATTTGCTGGCGCGCGACTTCAAGCCGGGCCAGTTCGTGTCGCAGCGTGAGCTGGTTGCCTTCACCGGACTGCCGCTCGGCGCCATTCGCGAGATCGTGCCGCGTCTCGAGGCGGAAGGACTGCTGACGACCATCCCGCAGCGCGGCATGCAGATCGCCCATATCGATATCAGCCTGATCCGCGAGGCCTTTCAGTTCCGCCTGTTCATGGAGCGTGAAGCGGTGGCGCTGTTTACGGTCAGCGCCTCCGACGCCGAGCTTGCCCGCTTGCGGCGCGAGCATGAGGACATGCTTGCCCAGGCGCTGGCGCATACCCCGACGCCGGAGATGGAGGCCAAGGCGCAGACCATCGACTGGGCCATGCACGACACGTTCATCGATGCGCTGGGCAACGAGATCATCGCCAAGGCCTATCTGGTCAATTCGGTGAAGATCCGGCTGATCCACCAGGAGCGGTTCCGTATCGACGGGCGCGTCGTGCCGGTCATGCGCGAGCACCTGGCGGTGATCGATGCGATGCAGAGCCGCGATCCTGGGAAGGCGGTCGAGGCCATTAGCCAGCATATCGACAAGGCGCGCCGACTGGCGCTGCAAATCTGAGGAAGCATGAGCCGCGCCGCGGTCGCTGCGGCGCAATCGACAACGACAACAACCGGGAGGAAGAAAATGTCGTCCAATCTGTTCAACCCAACCAGGAGGCAACTCCTCCAGGGAACCGCCGCCCTTGCCGCCGCCGGCTTTGCCGGTGTTCGCCCAAGCTTTGCCGCCGGCGTCGACTGGAAGCGCTTTGCGGGAACGACGCTTGACGTCAATCTGGTGAAAAGCCCGCGCAGCGACACGCTGATAAAATACATCGCCGAGTTCGAGGAACTGACCGGGATCAAGGTCAATGCCGAAGCGACGCCGGAACAGCAGCAGCGCCAGAAGACGGTGATCGACTCAGCTCCGGCAAGCCGAGCTTCGATGTCGTGCATCTGAGCTACCACGTGCAGAAGCGGCAGTTCGAAAAGGGCGGCTGGCTGGCCGACATATCAGGCTATCTCGCTGACTCGACCCTGACCGATCCTGCGCTGGTGGAAACCGATTTCGCCGATGCCGGCATGCTGTTTGCCAAGGACGGCCAGGGCGTGCTGCGCTCGCTGCCGTTCTCAGTCGACTACTGGATCGTCTACTGGAACAAGGAATTGTTCGAGGCCAAGGGCCTCAAATACCCTGAAACCTTCGAGCAATTGGTCGCGGCGGCCGAAGCGCTGACCGACCCGTCGACCAACACCTATGGATTTGTCGCCCGCGGCCTCAAGAACGCCAACACGCCGGTGTGGACGTCGCTTATGCTCGGCTACGACATGACGCCGCTCGACGACAAGGGCAAGCTGCGCACGACCTCGCCCGAGGCGGTCGAGGCGGCCAGCCTCTACCAGCGGCTGATGACCAAGTCGGCGCCTCCAGGCGTCACCGGATTCAACTGGGCCGAAGCCCAGTCCGCCTTCCTGCAAGGCAAGATCGGGATGTGGTTCGATGGCGTCGGCTTTGCCCCGCCAATGGAAAATCCGGAAAAGTCACGAGTGGTCGGCAAGGTTGGCTACGGCGTCATGCCCAAGGGGCCCAAGGCGCATGCCGCCGGCACCTTTGGCGACGGCCTCGGCGTGACGGCCACCAGCGAGAAGAAGGAGGCCGCCTACCTCTTCTGCCAGTGGGCGATTTCGCCCGCCATGGGCGCGCGCCTGCTGCAGGCGGGTGCCGGCGTGCCGTTCCGCAAGTCGGTGCTGGAAGATCCCAAGGTGCGCGAAGGCGTCACCATGCCGGCGAGTTGGCTCGATGCCGTGGTCGGCTCGGGCAATGTCAGCCGGCTGTCGCTGCCGGTCATCATTCCGGTCACCGAGTTCCGCGACATCTATGGCGTGGCGCTGACCAATCTGATCGCCGGCGCCGATCCGGCGGAGGAACTGAAGAAGGCCACCGAGCAGTTCCAGCCGGTGCTCGACCGGAGCGAGCAAGGCTGATGTCCGCCATCACCCCAGAACGCACCGGGGTGACGACGCAAGCCATCGAAGGGAGCCAGACCATCCGGCTGGCTCCCAACTACTGGCCTTTCGTCGTCCCGGCGCTCGTCGTCGTCGGCGCCGTGATCGTCTTTCCTTGGGCCTTCACACTGTGGATGAGCGTCAACCGCTGGACCCTCGGCCAGGCGCGAAGCTTTGCCGGGATGGAAAACTATCTGCGGCTGGCAGTCGACCAACGCTTCTGGGAATCGCTTTTCCATACGCTGACCTACACGGCGCTTTCGGTCGCGGCGCCGATGTTCCTCGGCACTCTTGCCGCGCTGATCTTCGACGCGAAATTTCCGCTGCGCGGGCTGTTGCGTGGCGTCTTCGTCATGCCGATGATGGCGACCCCGGTCGCCGTGGCGCTGGTCTGGACGATGATGTTCCATCCCCAGCTCGGCGTGCTCAACTATCTGTTGTCGCTGGTCGGCATTCCGGCGCAGGAATGGATCTTTAACGCCAGGACAGTCATCCCGTCGCTGGTTGCGGTCGAGACCTGGCAGTGGACGCCGCTGGTGATGCTGATCGTGCTGGGCGGCTTGGCCTCCGTGCCGCGCGAGCCCTTCGAGAGCGCCGAGATCGACGGCGCCAACGCCTGGCAGCAATTCCGCTATCTCACCTTGCCGATGATCGCGCCGTTCCTGATGATCGCGATGATCATCCGCACCATCGATGCGTTGAAGAGTTTTGACATCATCTACGCCATGACCCAGGGCGGACCGGGCACGGCCTCGGAAACCATCAACATCTATCTCTACAACACCGCCTTCTCCTACTACGACATCGGCTATGGCTCGGCCATGGCCGTGGTGTTCTTCATCGTCATCGTCGCGCTGTCCTTCATCCTGCTGATGCTGCGCCAGCGCTCCCATTGGATCGGGGTGGAGGGCAAATAGATGAGTTCACGGCTGCTCAACCGAATCGGGCTGTTCTTCGCGGCTCTGGTCTTCGTCTCGCCGGCGATCCTGTTCTTCCTCTGGATGATCTCGCTGTCGCTGAAATTCGAGATCGACAACGGTGCATACCCGCCGATCCTGATCCCGGAACATCTCGCCTGGTCGAACTATGTGAAGGTATTCGAGGAGAACAATTTCCTGCTCTATTTCTGGAATTCGGTTCTGGTGACGGGCACGGCAACGTTGCTGGCGCTGCTGATCGGCGTGCCGGCGGGCTATGGCATCGCGCGGCTCAAGGCCGAACGCTCGGCGGTGGTCATCATGATCGCCCGCATGACGCCGGGGCTTTCCTATCTCATTCCGCTGTTCCTGCTGTTCCAGTGGGTCGGCATTCTCGGCACGCTGTGGCCGCAGATCATCATCCATCTGGTGGTGACGGTGCCGATCGTGGTCTGGGTGATGATCGGCTATTTCGAGACCACGCCGATGGAGCTGGAAGAAGCGGCCAACATCGATGGCGCCAGTTCCTGGCAGGTGTTCCGGCTGGTCGCCTTGCCCATCGCCAAGCCGGGCATTGTCGTCGCCTTCATCCAGTCGATCATCTTCTCATGGAACAATTTCGTCTTCGGCATTGTGCTCGCCAGCCGCGAGACCCGCACGCTGCCGGTCGCCGTCTACAACATGCTTTCCTACGAGCAGGTGAGCTGGGGTCCGCTCGCCGCCGCAGCACTTGTGGTGACGCTGCCGGTGCTGGTGCTGACCCTGTTCGCGCAAAGGCAGATCGTCGCCGGGCTGACCGCAGGCGCCGTCAAGGGCGGCTGAGGCACGGCCCCGACATCACTCATTTCCGGGAGAAATCCAATGGCATCGGTAACAATCAACAACGTTCAGAAGGCTTTCGGAGCCGCCAAGATCATCCACGATGTCAGCGTCGACATCGCCGATGGCGAATTCGTTATCCTGGTCGGGCCGTCGGGCTGCGGAAAGTCGACGCTGCTGCGCATGATTGCCGGACTGGAAATGATCTCGGGCGGCAGGATCGCCATTGGCGATCGCGTCGTCAACAATCTCAGGGCGCGCGACCGAAACATCGCCATGGTGTTCCAGAACTACGCGCTCTATCCGCATATGACGGTGGCCGACAATATGGGCTTTGCCCTGAAGATCAAGAAAGCCGATCCGGCCGACACCGCCGGCCGCGTCGGCAGGGCCGCCAGCATTCTCGGCCTGGACAAGCTGCTCGACCGCTATCCGCGTCAGCTTTCCGGCGGCCAGCGCCAGCGCGTCGCCATGGGCCGCGCCATCGTGCGCGACCCGCAGGTGTTCCTGTTCGACGAGCCGCTGTCCAATCTCGACGCCAAATTGCGAGTGCAGATGCGCGGCGAGATCAAGGCGCTGCACCAGCGGCTCGGGACCACAACCATCTACGTCACGCACGACCAGATCGAGGCCATGACCATGGCCGACAAGATCGTCGTGCTGCATGACGGCCTTGTCGAGCAGATCGGCGCGCCGCTCGACCTCTACGACCGCCCGGCCAACCTCTTCGTTGCCGGCTTCATCGGCTCGCCGGCGATGAATTTCATTCGGGGCCATGTCGAGGAAGGTGTTTTCCGCAGCGCCGGTGGACTGATCTTGCCGCTGCCGGAAGGCATCGACCTGACCAACATTCCCGGCGGCGACCTCATCTACGGCATCCGCCCCGAACACATCCGAGCGACGACCGCCAAAGGAATCCCCGGCACGATCGTGCTTCTGGAAGCAACGGGTTCGGAAATCTTTGCCAGGGTCGACTGCGCCGGAGAAGAAATCTCCTGCCTTTTCCGCGAGCGGCTGGCACTGAAACAGGGCGAGCAGATGCGCATCGAGATCGACCGCGCCTGCGCTCATCTGTTCGACGTCAAGACCGGGCGGCGATTGTAGGAGGCGATGGGGGCTGCTGACAGGGCAACTTCCGCACGAAATATTTCTGGTGAGCGCGTCGGGGTTCGAACCCGAGACCTACTGATTAAAAGTCAGTTGCTCTACCGGCTGAGCTACGCGCTCCCGCGGGCTCTAAAGGCCGCCCTCGAAATTGCGCGGAACATAGGGAGAGTGCCGCGACCGGTCAACCGGAAAAAGATGGCCGTTCGACCGGGGTTTCAGCCATCGCCAGACGCGCCGCAAATTGCGTCGTCACCAGCCCGGTGAGCCGCTCCCGCAACGTGGTCGCCGCTTCGATCTGTTGGCGCGCGAGACGCGCCTTTTCTCTCGCGCCAAATTCGAGAAACATTACAAATCAGCAACTTACTGTTTTGGTGGGAACCATCGCACGAGCGGGCCGTTTTCGTCTCACAAGGGACGTCAACCACCCTTCAAGGAGAAGATCATGAACAAGATCGCAACGGGTCTAGTGGCGACCACCCTGTCAATTTCGTTTGCCGCGGCCGCCGCTATGCCGGCCAATGCCGCCCAGATGTTCGTGCCCCAGTCATCAGCAACTTCGTCCGACATCGTGAATGTGGGCGATTCTCGTCATGACAACTGGCGGTGGATGCGCCACGGCAACCGCAATTCCGGCAATCGCGATTTCCGCGTAGGCCGCCAGTTCTCGCGCAACAATGATGGCGGCAGCTATTGGAATGGCCATCGCGGCTATCGCGAATATCACCGCGGCTATCGCCGTCACGGCGACTACTGGTTCCCGCTGGCTGCCTTCGCCACCGGCGCCTTGATCACCGGTGCGATCGTCAACAGCGAGAACAACCGCGTCTACGGCGGCGATGCGCATGTGCAGTGGTGCTACGACCGCTATCGCTCCTACCGCGCCTCGGACAACACATTCCAGCCCAACTACGGCCCTCGGCGGCAGTGTAATTCGCCCTATTGATGTGTTTAGGGCGAAGTTAGGGTAGGACGGAGCCTGCGCCGGCAACGGGCGCGGGCTTCGTCTTTTCGCGGACTTGGTCTTAAGTGCGAATCAGGACGCGCTCAATGTCCGGCGCACCGCGTCGCGCCAACCCGCCAGTTTTGCCGAGCGGGTGTCGGCATCCATGTCCGGCTTGAAGCGGCGCTCGAGCGCCCAGCTATTGGCAAAATCCTTCGCCTTCGGCCACACGCCTGCTTTCGAGCCGGCAAGCCACGCCGCACCCAGCGCCGTCGTCTCCAGAATGGTCGGGCGATCGACCGGCGCATCGAGGATATCGGCCAGCCGCTGCATGGTCCAGTCGGAGGCCACCATGCCGCCGTCGACGCGAAGCACGGTTTTGGCCGACGCCCCCTTCCAGTCCTTGCGCATTGCGTCGAGGAGATCGCGCGTCTGGTAGGCGACGGATTCCAGCGCCGCGCGGGCGAACTCCGCCGGGCCAGAGTTGCGGGTCAGCCCGAAGATCGCGCCACGCGCCTCGGCATCCCAATGCGGCGCGCCGAGACCGACGAAAGCCGGCACCAGATAGACGTTCTGCGTGGGGTCGGCGGTTGCCGCCAAAACGCCGCTATGCTCGGCCTTGCCGATCACCTTGATGCCGTCGCGCAGCCATTGCACGGCGGCACCCGCGATGAAGATCGAGCCTTCCAAGGCATAGGTAGTCTTGCCGTTCAGCCGATAGGCGATGGTGGTCAACAGCCGGTTCTTCGAGCGCACCAGATCGGCGCCGGTGTTGAGCAGCGCAAAGCAGCCGGTGCCATAGGTCGATTTCATCATGCCTGGCTCGAAACAGGCCTGGCCGATGGTCGCTGCGTGCTGATCGCCGGCCACGCCAAGGATTTTGATTTCGGCGCCAAACAGGCTTTTTTCCGTCACGCCGTAGTCGTCGGCGCAATCCTTGACCTCAGGCAGCATCGCCACCGGGATGCGCAGGATGGAGAGCAGCTCGTCGTCCCAGACATTTTTCTCGATGTTGTAGACCAGCGTGCGCGAGGCGTTGGTGGCATCTGTCGCATGCACCTTGCCGCCGGTCAGCCGCCAGATCAAAAAACTGTCGATGGTGCCGGCGAGCAGTTCGCCCTTTTCGGCGCGCTTTCTCGCACCGTTCACCTTGTCCAGCATCCAGGCGATCTTGGTGCCGGAGAAATAGGGATCGAGCAGCAGGCCGGTTTTTCTGGTGAACTTTTTCTCCAGGCCGTGTTTCTTCAGCTTCTGGCAGAGCGGCGCGGTGCGGCGGTCCTGCCAGACGATGGCATTGTGGATCGGCTTGCCGGTCGCCTTGTCCCAGATGACGACGGTTTCGCGCTGGTTGGTGATGCCGATCGCCGCCACATCCGAGGCCTCGCGGCCGGCGGCCTTCAGCGCGCCTTTGACCGTCGCGACGACGCTTGCCCAGATCTCTTCCGGATCATGCTCCACCCAGCCGGAGGCAGGATAATGCTGCGTGAATTCCTGCTGCTTGCTGCCGGCGACCTTCATCGCGCCGTCGAACAGGATCGCCCTGGTCGATGTCGTACCCTGGTCGATTGCAAGGATGTATCCGGTCATTAGTCCTCCCGGTAGCTCGCCTATACAAACAGGGGAGACGGCAAGATGCCGCCTCCCCGTTCACTATGATCCTGGCGCGTACGCCAAGATTACTTCTGCCAGCTCTTCACCAGTTCGTCGTAGTTGATGGTGATCGGCTTTTCCTTCTCGTTCTCGATCTTCAGCTGAGGCGCGAGATTGCCGTTCTTGACCGCGTCGGCGTTCCAGTAGGCGAGGTCATGCTCTTCGGCCATCTTCGGGCCGATATCGCCCTGGACGCCCGACTTCTCGATGCGGGTCATGACTTTTTCCTGCTCGGCGCAGAGCGAGTCCATGGCTTCCTGCGCCGTCTTGGCGCCGGACGAGGCATCGCCGATCGCCTGCCACCAGAGCTGTGCCAGCTTCGGATAATCGGGCACGTTGGTGCCGGTCGGCGACCACTGAACGCGGGCCGGCGAGCGGTAGAACTCGATCAGACCACCGAGCTTCGGCGCACGTTCGGTGAAGCTCTTGTCGTGGATCGTGCTTTCGCGGATGAAGGTCAAGCCGACATGGCTCTTCTTCACGTCGACCGTCTTCGAGGTCACGAACTGCGCGTAGAGCCAGGCGGCCTTGGCGCGGTCGGTCGGCGTCGACTTCATCAGCGTCCAGGAACCCACGTCCTGATAGCCGAGCTTCATGCCGTCCTTCCAGTAGACGCCATGCGGCGACGGGGCCATGCGCCACTTCGGCGTTCCGTCGTCGTTCAGCACCGCCTTGGCGCCGGCGTCGACCATCGAAGCGGTGAAGGCGGTGTACCAGAATATCTGCTGCGCGACCGCACCCTGTGCCGGCACCGGGCCGGATTCGGAGAAGGTCATGCCTTGGGCTTCGGCCGGAGCGTAGGCCTTCAGCCAGTCGAGGTATTTCTGGATCGAGTAGACGGCAGCCGGGCCGTTGGTGTCGCCGCCGCGCGCCGTGCAGGAGCCGACCGGCTGTGATTTCTCGTTGACCTTGATGCCCCATTCGTCGACCGGCAGGCCGTTCGGCAGGCCCTTATCGCCGTTGCCGGCCATCGACAGCCAGGCATCAGTGAACCGCCAGCCGAGCGACGGGTCCTTCTTGCCGTAGTCCATGTGGCCATAGACCTTCTTGCCGTCGATCTCGCGGCCGGTGAAGAACTCGGCGATGTCCTCATAGGCCGACCAGTTGACGGGAACGCCGAGGTCGTAGCCGTATTTCGCCTTGAAGTCGGCCTTGTTCTTCTCGTCGTTGAACCAGTCGTAACGGAACCAGTAGAGGTTGGCGAACTGCTGGTCGGGCAGCTGATAGAGCTTCTTGTCCGGCGCGGTGGTGAAGGAGGTGCCGATAAAATCCTTCAGGTCGAGGTTCGGATTGGTAACGTCCTTGCCCTCGCCCGCCATCCAGTCGGTCAGGTTGCGGACCTGCTGGTAGCGCCAGTGGGTGCCGATCAGGTCGGAATCGTTGACCCAGCCGTCATAAAGGTTCTGGCCGGTCTGCATCTGGGTCTGGATCTTCTCGACGA
This sequence comes from Mesorhizobium sp. P160187, assembly GCF_057766425.1. Classification (NCBI taxonomy): domain Bacteria; kingdom Pseudomonadati; phylum Pseudomonadota; class Alphaproteobacteria; order Hyphomicrobiales; family Phyllobacteriaceae; genus Mesorhizobium; species Mesorhizobium sp. P160187. The sequence goes on along the minus strand of NZ_JBYMDX010000004.1, from coordinate 223,817 downwards.
CGTCGCCTTCCTGGATGACGTCATGCGTGATCTTGATGCCAGTGATGGCGGTAAAGGCCGGCGCCAGCACCTGCGATTCATACTGGTGGGTGGCGATGGTTTCGGACACGACCTTGATGTCCATGCCGGCGAAAGGCTTCGCGGCATCGATGAACCACTGCATTTCTGCTTCCTGGCCGGCGCGGTCGAGCGTCGACAGCGGGCCGATTTCCTTGTCCAGAAACGCCTTGGCCTCATCCATTCCGGCGTAGGCGTTGCCTACCCCGAGCAACAGGACAAGGGCAGTTGTTGATGTTAAAAATTGCCGTCGCATAGGTTTCCTCCACATTTAGGTTTCAAGTGCGATCTGGAACGGCCGCCGGCACGCGGTCGATCCAACAGTTTCCCCCTCTATACGTAGCGGAACACGCCGACGGCGTAGACCACGGAGAGAGCGAGAGCCCACCACAGGTTGGATCCGACAAGACCCAGCCAAGCGAGATGGATAAAGGCGCTGCCAAGCAGCGACAGAAAAAGACGGTCGCCGCGCGTCGTCTCGAAGCGCAGGACGCCGACGCGCGGATTGCCGCCCGGCGAGGCAAATTCCCAAAACGCCATGCCGCACAGCAGCAGAAGAATGGTGCCGAAGAACGCCGCCGTCGGCCACGTCCACGCCATCCAGGTGAGGTCGAGATTCATGGTGACACCCTCCCCAGGGCAAAGCCATTGGCGGTGGTGGTGAGGATGAACCCGTGCTTTTGTTTCATCACACCCTCCCCAGGGCGAAGCCCTTGGCGATGTAGTTGCGGACAAACCAGATGACGAGCGCGCCGGGGATCAGCGTCAGCACGCCGGCGGCGGCGAGCAGGCCCCAATCCATGCCGGCGGCCGAAACGGTGCGGGTCATGGTGGCGGCGATGGGCTTGGCGTCAGTGGTGGTCAGCGTGCGGGCGATCAAAAGTTCGACCCATGAGAACATGAAGCAGAAGAAGCAGGCGACACCGATGCCACTGGCGATCAGCGGCATGAATATCCTGACGAAGAAGCGCGGGAAGGAGTAGCCGTCGATATAGGCTGTTTCGTCGATCTCTTTGGGCACGCCCGACATGAAGCCTTCGAGGATCCACACCGCCAGCGGCACGTTGAACAGGCAGTGCGCCAGCGCCACAGCGATGTGGGTGTCGATCAGGCCGAAGGCCGAATAGAGCTGGAAGAATGGCAGCGCGAACACCGCCGGCGGCGCCATGCGGTTGGTCAGCAACCAGAAGAACAGATGCTTGTCGCCGAGGAAGCGGTAGCGCGAAAAGGCGTAGGCCGCCGGCAGCGCCGCAGCCACGGAAATCACCATGTTCATGACAACATAGGTGATCGAGTTGATGTAGCCCGAATACCAGGACGCATCGGTGAAGATAGTGACGTAGTTGGCGATCGTAGGCTGATGCGGATAGAGCGTCAGCGAGGAGACGATCTCGGCATTGGTCTTGAAGCTCATGTTGATGAGCCAGTAGATCGGCAGCAGAAGCACGATGATGTAGATCGTCGGCACGATCCACCACCAGCGCGATTCCTCGCCGCGCTTGCGCATCAGCCGGGCGACCTGATCCTGCGAAAGCGTGCTCGCCAATTTTCCCGAAGCGGTGGTTTCGCTCACTCTGTCGGCTCTTTCGTTGGCGCCGCTCATCTCAGCGCTCCGCGTCGTAGTTGGTCATCACGGTGTAGAACACCCACGACAACAACAGGATGATCAGGAAGTAGACCAGCGACATGGCGGCCGCCGGACCGAGGTCGAACTGGCCGAGCGCGGTCTTGACGAGGTCGATCGACAGGAAGGTCGTCGAGTTGCCGGGGCCGCCGCCGGTGACGACGAAGGGCTCGGTGTAGATCATGAAGCTATCCATGAAGCGCAACAGCACGGCGATCAAAAGCACACGCTGCATCTTCGGCAGCTGGATATAACGGAACACCGCCCAGCGCGAGGCGCCGTCGATCTTGGCCGCCTGGTAGAAGGCATCCGGGATCGAAACCAGGCCGGCATAGCAGAGCAGCACGACAAGGCTGGTCCAGTGCCAGACGTCCATGATGATGATGGTGACCCAGGCGTCGAACGGATCCTGAACGTAATTGTAGTCGATGCCGAGCGCGTTGACGTAGTAGCCGAGCAGGCCGATGTCGTTGCGGCCGAAGACCTGCCAGATGGTGCCGACGACGTTCCACGGAATGAGCAGCGGCAACGACATAAGCACCAGGCAGACCGGCACGCCCCAGCCCTTCTTCGGCATGTTGAGCGCGATGAATATGCCGAGCGGCACTTCGATGGCCAGAATGATGAAGGAGAAGATCAGGTTGCGCACCATCGCTTCCCAGAAGCGGCTGGACGACAGCAGTTCCTCGAACCACTGGGTGCCTGCCCAGAAGAAGACGTTGTTGCCGAAGGTGTCCTGCACCGAATAGTTGACGACCGTCATCAGCGGAATGACGGCCGAGAACGCCACCAGCACCAGCACCGGCAGCACCAGGAACCAGGCCTTGTTGTTCCAGGTCTTTTCCATCTATGCCCCCATCTCGACACGCCCCATCTCAACCAGCCAGGAATCGGCATAGATGTTGATGCCGGCCGGATCGAAGCGAACCTTTGGGTCGGCCGGCACGCTCTCGTCCTCGCCGATGACGGCAGCGATCTCGCGGCCTTCGAGGCTGGCGCGCACCACCTTGTGGCGGCCGAGATCCTCGACCTTGCTGATTTTAACCGCCATGCCGTCACGGCCGAGCCTGACATATTCGGGGCGGATGCCGAGTTCGATGGCGCCGGAGCTCCCAGCGGCGGTCTTTGGCGCGCCGGGCAGCTCGATGCGTTGGCTGCCAATGGTCGCGGTCTTGCCGTCGATCGCCACCGGCATGACGTTCATGCCGGGCGAGCCGATGAAGTAACCGACGAATGTGTGGCGCGGGCGCTCAAACAATTCAGCCGGCGTGCCGATCTGGACGATGCCGCCATCATACATGACGACGACCTGGTCGGCGAAGGTCAGCGCCTCGGTCTGGTCATGGGTGACATAGACCATGGTGTAGCCGAAGCGGCGGTGCAGTTGCTTCAACTGCGATCGCAGCACCCACTTCATGTGCGGATCGATAACCGTCAGCGGTTCGTCGAACAGGATGGCATTGACATCCGAGCGCACCAGGCCGCGGCCGAGCGAGATCTTCTGCTTCTGGTCGGCGGTCAGGCCCCTCGCCTTCTTCTTCGCCCACGACGCCAGGTCGATCATCTCCAGCGTCTCGCGCACCTTGCGGTCGACATCGGCCTCCGGCACGCCGCGATTGCGCAGCGGGAAGGCAAGATTGTCGTAAACGGTCATGGTGTCGTAGATGACCGGGAACTGGAACACCTGCGCGATGTTGCGCTCCTGCGTCGACAGATTGGTGACGTCCTTGCCGTTGAACAACAACTCACCGTGCGAGGGGTGCAGAAGTCCCGAAATGATGTTGAGCAGCGTGGTCTTGCCGCAACCCGAGGGCCCAAGCAGCGCATAGGCGCCGCCATCCTCGAATGTGTGGTGCACTTCCCGCAGCGCAAAATCGGCATCCTTCTGCGGATTGGGCAGGTAGGAGTGCCTGACATGGTTGACGTCGATGCGCGCCATCTCTTCCCCCTCAGGCCGCAAGCTTCGGCGCGGCGACGGCGCTGCCGTTGCTGTCGAAGACCATGATGTGGCGCGGATCGATAAACACCTCGATCTCGGCGTCCGGCTCGAAATCCCGGATGCCGTGGGTCAGCATGACCCAGCGCGCATCGGCAAAATCGAGGTGGATGAAGCTTTCCGAGCCGGTGATCTCGGTGATCGTCACCTTGGCGCGCACCGGCACCGCGGCAGCGTTGGGCCGCTCCAGCGACAGATGATGCGGCTGAAAGCCGATCGTGTAATTGGCGTCGGCAATGCCGGCGAGTTCGGCCGGCACCGGCAGCTTGACGCCGCCCTCGAGCAGGAAATCCGGGCCCTTCTTGGCCAGCACGATGGTGTTGAGCGGCGGATCGGCAAAGGTTTTCGCCGTCACCAGGTCGATCGGCTTGCGGAAGACGTCGATGGTCGGCCCGAATTGGGTGATCCGCCCCTCGGACAGCGTCGCCGTATTGCCGCCGAGCAGCAAGGCTTCATGCGGCTCAGTCGTGGCGTAGACGAAAATGGTGCCGGCGGCGGCAAATATCTTGGGCAGTTCGGCGCGCAGCTCCTCGCGCAATTTGTAGTCGAGATTGGCGAGCGGCTCGTCGAGCAGCACCAGGCTGGCATTCTTGACGATGGCGCGGGCCAGCGCCGTACGCTGCTGCTGTCCGCCGGACAGGCTGAGCGGCGTGCGGTCGAGATAGGGTGTGAGCTTCAGAAGCCCTGCCGCGTTGCGGACTTCCTTGTCGATCTTGGCCTGGTCGGTGCCGGCGACGCGCAACGGCGAGGCGATGTTCTCGTAGACGGTCATCGCGGGGTAGTTGATGAACTGCTGATAGACCATGGCGATCTTGCGCTGCTGCACCGGCATGCCGGTGACATTCTGGCCGTCGAACCAGACTGAACCGGTGGTCGGCACGTCGAGCCCGGCCATCAGCCGCATCAGGCTGGTCTTGCCCGACAGTGTCGGCCCGAGCAAAACGTTGAGCGAGCCGTGCTGAAGCGTCAGCGACACGTCGCGGATATGCTCCACCGCGCCGACCATCTTCGTCACGTTTCTCAGTTCCAGCATGATGCCTCCTCCCAGGCTTTGTGCATCAATCGCCTTCCCTATTCCGCTGCCGCGACATGGCGCCGGCTTATGCCGCGCATGAATTCGTCAAGCGCCGAGGCCTGTTCGCGGCTGAGATGCAGACCGCGCTTGGTGCGACGCCACAATACATCTTCGGCGGTCAGCGCCCATTCGTTTTCGCTGAGGTAGCGTACCTCGGCCTCATAGAGATCGGCGCCGAAATTGCGGCCGAGATCGGCGTTCGACTTGGCGAGGCCGAGCAGCACTTGCGCGCGCGTGCCGTAAAGCCTGGTCAACCGACGCGCCAGGCGCTGGTCGAGGAAAGGATAGGCGCTCTTCAGCTTCGCCACCTGGGCGTCGAAACCGGTGGCCGGGAAATCGCCGCCTGGCAAGGGCGCGTTCGCCGTCCACGGCTTGCCGCGCTTGCCGAGAAAACCTTCGATCTTTTCCAGCATCGATTCCGACAGCCGGCGGTAGGTGGTGATCTTGCCGCCGAAAGCGTTGACGATCGGCGCCTTGCCCTCGCCGCCATCGGCTTTCAACACATAGTCGCGGGTCGCTTCCTGCGCCTTCGAAGCGCCGTCGTCGTAGAGCGGGCGCACGGCCGAATAGGTCCAGACGATGTCGGGGCGCGTCACGGCTTCAGCAAAATATTCGCTCGCCGCCGCGCAGAGATAGTCGATCTCGGTGTCGCTGATCTTCACGTCATGCGGATCGCCGGGATAGTCGCGATCGGTGGTGCCGATCAGCGTAAATTCTTCCTCGTAAGGGATGGCGAAGATGATGCGCCCGTCCTTGTTCTGGAAGAAGTAGGCGCGCGGATCATCGAATTTCTTTTTGATGACGATATGACTGCCCTGCACCAGGCGCACATTGTGCACGTCGTTCTGGCCCACGGTGGTCGACAGGACGTGGTCGACCCATGGACCGGCGGCATTGACCAGCAGCCGGGCCTTGACCTCGTCGGCATCTCCCGTCCGCACGTCTTCCACGCGGATCGCCCATAGATCGGCTTCGCGCCGCGCCCCGACGACTTTCGTGCGGGTGCGGATGGTGGCGCCGCGGTCGGCGGCGTCACGCGCGTTCAACACCACCAGCCGGGCATCGTTGACCCAGCCGTCCGAGTACTCGAAGGCCTTGTGAAACAGCGGCTTCAGCGGCTTGCCCGCCGGATCCTTGGACATGTCCAGTGTCCGGGTCGCCGGCAGCAATTTGCGGCCACCAATATGATCGTAGAGGAACAGGCCGAGCCGGATCAGCCAGGCCGGGCGCAGGCCCTTGGCATAGGGCAGCACGAAGCGCATCGGCCAGATGATGTGCGGCGCGTTCTTCCACAGAACCTCGCGCTCCATCAGCGCCTCGCGCACCAGCCGGAACTCGTAGAATTCGAGGTAGCGCAGACCGCCGTGGATCAGCTTGGTCGAGCCGGAGGAGGTTCCGCTGGCAAGATCGTTCATCTCGGCGAGAAATACCGAAAAGCCCCGCCCAACGGCGTCGCGGGCGATGCCGCAGCCATTGATGCCGCCACCGATGACGAAGATGTCACGGACTGCGTCCACAAATCCCTCCCGCGATTTCGCATTGCAGCATTTTTGAGTTGTTACGAAACCGTATCGGGATTATTTCGAAATAAGAACGAATGTCAAACGAAATGTAACGGGACCGTGATCGATAGCCTAGCCGAGCGACGTTTCGATCAATTGAACCTCCGCTTCCTCGCAGATCTTACGCACCGACGGGATGTCGCAACGGTCGGTGATGAAGGTGTTGACTTGCGAGAGATGGCCGATGCGAACCGGCGCGGTGCGTTCGAACTTGGTCTGGTCGGAGACCAGGATGACATGCCTGGCATTGGCGATAATGGCTTGCGCCACTTTCACTTCGCGAAAGTCGAAATCGAGCAACGCGCCGTCATGGTCGATGGCCGAGGCGCCGATCACCGCATAGTCGACCTTGAACTGCCTGATGAAATCGACCGCGGCCTCGCCGACAACGCCGCCGTCGGAGCCACGCACGACGCCGCCGGCGATTACCACCTCGATCGAAGGATAGATGCGCATCCTGTTGGCAACATTGATATTATTGGTGATGACCATCAGCCCGGTATGGTCGAGCAGCGCCTTGCTGACCGACTCGGTCGTGGTGCCGATGTTGATGAACAGGGAGGCGTTGTCGGGTATCAGCCTGGCCGCCGCGCGGCCGATGGCCTCCTTCTCGTCGGCGGCAATCTTGCGGCGCGCCTCATACTCCATGTTCTCGATGCCGGACGGGAACAGGGCCCCGCCATGGATGCGCGTCAGCAGCCGCTGGTCGCAGAGATCGTTGAGGTCCTTGCGGATGGTCTGTGGCGTCACGTTGAAATGCGTGGCGAGGTCATCGACCAGCACACGGCCATGGTCCTTCGCCATCTGGATGATCTCGGCATGGCGCGGCGACAAATACACTGAGAACCTCCCGTTTTCGTTTTTCTTGTTTGTAGCTGAAAACGAAAGCAATGAAAAGGGAGACGCCGGCTAATGAAATATCGATGATTGCAAAGGCGAACCGGGCAGATACGGCTCAGACCCGCTCCGCCACCTTGCGGGTGACAGCCGCGACTTTACCTGGCGAGCGGATCATCAGGAAATTGCCGGACCAGTATCCCGGGATCCGCCAAGTGCCTTTGATCTCGGTTGCATCACCGTTGATGATGCCGCTGTAGTGAATCGGGTGCGCCTTCAATTCGGCCTTGTCGTATGTCTTGGTAAAGGAGACGGCGTTGCCCTCTCGCTGCCCCTGCAGGCTTGCGTATCTTGCCGTGCTGGTCGCCGCCGGTTCGTGGGTCATCCCCGTCAAGCTGGTTGCCGTCTCGATCAGCGTTGCAACGAAGGAAACCGGCGGCAGTTCGCGCGGATAGAAATAGCGCCCGCTCCAGACGCCCGTCAGATTCTGGCTAACCCCTTCAGCCCTTCCGGCCATATGCTTGCTCGCAAGTCCTTGCTGGCTTGCCCCGGCGGCGGCAACCACCCGGGCAATCCCTGTCAGTCCTTCGGGGATCTTGCACACTCGCAGATGACAGTGAAGGCGGTATCGACATCGGCCGCGGTTGTCTCGAACTGGCCTGCCTGGAAGCGGATGGCGACCCGCCCATCGACACGCGTCTGCGTCAGGTAGATACGGCCGTCATTGTTGATGGCGTCGACCAGACGCAGATTGTGCTCGTCGCAGTCAGCGCCGGATGTGGCGCGATGCCGGAACGAGAACAGCGACAGCATCGGCTGGCTGGCGAGCTCGAAATCCTCCTCCTCGGCCAGGCGCGCTGCTATGCCTTCGCTCCAGGCGACGTGATTGCGGATCATGGTGCGCAGCGCCTCGAGGCCATGGGCGCGCAGCAGGAACCACAGCTTCAGCGCCCGGAAGCGACGGCCGAGAGGCACCGACCATTCGGAGTAGTTGATGATGCCGTCATGGCCGCGAGTTTTCAGATAGTCCGGCTTGATCGCCAGCGTGCGCACGAGATCCTCCGGCTGGCGGACGAACTGGATCGAGCAGTCGAATTGCGCGCCCAGCCATTTGTGCGGGTTGAAGACGATCGAGTCCGCGCCCTCGACACCGGTCCAGAAATGCCGGTATTCCGGGCAGATCATGGCCGATCCGGCCCAGGCGGCGTCGATATGCAGATAGAGCCCCTGGCGTTTGGCCACCGCGGCCACTTCAGCGATGTCGTCGGTGCCGCCGGTGCTGGTGCCGCCGACGCACGCGATGATGCCGGCCGGCAATAGGCCGGCCGCGCGGTCGGCAACAATCGCCGCTTCCAAAGCCGCGGTATCCATGGCGCGGTAGGTGCCGGCGACGGGAATGCGGACGAGGTTTTCCTCGCCAATGCCGGCGACCCAGATGGCGCGGTCGATCGAGGTGTGCACCTGGTCGGAGGAATAGACGCGCAGCCTGCCCTGCCCGGAAAGACCCTTCTTGTTGCCCTGCCAGTCGAGCGTGCGCTCGCGCATGGTCAACACGGCGGCCAGCGTCGCCGATGATGCGGAGTCCTGGATCACGCCGGAAAAGCCTTCGGGCAGGCCGAGCGCCTGGCGCATCCAGTCGACGATGCGCGTCTCAAGCTCTGTCGCCGCCGGCGAAGTCTGCCACAGCATGCACTGCGCGGCCATCGCAGAGACCAGATATTCGGCAACCACCGAGACGGGTGCTGCATTGGCCGGGAAATAAGCAAAGAAACGCGGATGCTGCCAATGCGTCATGCCGGGCACGATCTTGGCTTCGAAATCGGCGAAGATCGTCTCCATCGATTCCGCGGCCTCCGGCGGAGAAGCTTCGATGCTCCTGAAGATCTCGCCCGGCGCTATGGCAGGTCGCACGGGCCGATCGCGAAGGCCGGCGCGGTAATCAGCGCCCCAGTCGGCGGCGCGCCTCGACCAGTCGCGGAATTGCTCGTTGTCCATGGATCCTCCCGACGTGCCGATCAGCCCAGCCGTTTGAATTTTTGATTAACATGTTAAATAGAGACAGGCAACCGCGACGAAGGTTGCCGCGCTACCCCGGAAAATCAGGCAGGCTGGCAAAGGCCGTCTTCAACGCGTTCGACCAGCCTTCGGAAATAGCACGATAATATCGATCGTCCTGGCCGATGCGTTTTTTCAAACCCACCGTGAACGTATCCTCCCCCAGGAACAGCAGGTCGAGAGGCAGGCCGACGGACAGGTTCGATTTCAGCGTCGAATCGAACGACACCAGCAAGAGCTTGACCGTTTCAGCCAGGCTCATCGTCCTTTCATAGGCACGGATGATGATCGGCTTGCCGTATTTGGTCTCGCCGATCTGGAAGAACGGCGTGTCGTCGGTGGATTCGATGAAATTGCCCTCGGGATAGATCATGAACAGCCGTGGCGGGCTGCCCTTGATCTGGCCGCCGAGGATGAAGGAGGCGTTGAAATAGGAATCCGCCTTTTCGCCGGCAGGCGACGAGCTGGCGATGACTTCCTTGACGGTGTCGCCGACCAGCCGCACCGTCTGGTACATGGATGGGGTCTCGAGCAGCGTCGCGTGGCGTTCCGCCACCGCTTTGGTGCGCTCGTCGAGCAGGCTGACCACGGCCTGCGTCGTGGCCAGATTGCCGGCCGACATCAGCACGATGACGCGCTCGCCTGGCTCTTCCCAGACATGCATCTTCTTGAAAGTGGAGATCGAATCCATCCCGGCATTGGTGCGCGTGTCCGACATGAACACGAGCCCACGATCGATCTTGAGGCCGACGCAATAAGTCATGGAATCTCTTCAGGCAGCAATCTTGCCGGAGACTACTGCTCTACCGTGACGGTGACTGCAAGCTGTTCCTCCGCCTGTCCCAGTCGAATTCCCGACACCGGCGAGGCGTCGCGATAATCACGGCCGGTGGCTACCCTGACATAGCGTTCATCGGGGGAAATGCCGTTGGCGGCGTCGAAGGCGACCCAGCCGAGACCCTGAACATGGGCTTCGGCCCAGGCATGGCTCGCCGCCTGCTCGATGGCCGCATCCATCATCAGATAGCCACTGACATAGCGGGCCGGAAAACCCATGACGCGGGCTGCGGTGACAAAGATGTGGCTGTGATCCTGGCAAACGCCGGTCTTCAGCGCCAATGCCTCTTCCGCCGGGGTCGTCACGCTGGTGGTGCCCGGCGTGTAGGCGACGCGCTCGACGATCAGCGCCATCAGCCGATGCAGCCTTTCGATGTCGGTACCTTTGCCGACCGCCGCGGCAAGCTCGCTTATGCCCTCGCCGGGGATGGTCAAAGCTGTCTCCTGGCTGAACAGCCACAGCGGCGCAAAGCCGTGATGCGGACCCGAGACGCCCGCTGTGTCGCGCGTGACAACCTCGCCGGAGGCCTCGACGGTGATGAAGTCGCGCTCGCCCTCGACGCTCAACAGCCTGTTATCGTTGCCGAAATGGTCGTTAAAGCGGACTTCCTCGCGCGCGCCCTCGATCTTCAGCGCCCAGGACAGCACGGTCTGCGTCGGGCCACTGACCGGTAACAGGCGCAGCCGCTGCAACAGATAGTGCACCGGCGCGTCGTAGCGGTATTCGGTACGGTGGGTGATCTTGAGCCGCATGCCCTATTTTCCGTTTGCAAGCATGATCTTATCCGAAAACCGGGTCTCACTTGTCGCTAGCGCGGTCCTCCGGTTCGCGATCATGCTCAATTGAACCGGTAATCTTGTGCGATCTCTTCACCAAGCTTGGTGTTGTCTTGAATGAACCTGGCCAGGAATTCGTGCAGGCCGGCGTCGAATATGTCCTTGATCGACCCTGCCTGCAGCATCGCCTGTGTCCTGTCGACGGTGGCGTGGCAGGCATGACGGTCGCCATAATCGTCGCCGAGGAACTTCAGATGCTCGGCGAGAAAACGATAACAGAAGGTCAGCGAGCGCGGCATGCGCACATTGAGGATCAGATAGTCGGCAATGTTGGTCGGTTTGTAGTCGGCCTCATAGACCCAGCGATAGGAACGGTGCGCCGACACCGAGCGCAGGATCGATTCCCACTGGTAGTTGTCGAGGCTCGAGCCGACCCAGGAGATCGACGGCAGCAGCACGTAGTATTTCACGTCGAGGATGCGTGCCGTGTTGTCGGCCCGCTCGACATAGGTGCCGAGCTGCGAGAAGTCGAAGATCTCGTTGCGCAGCATCGTGCCGTAGAACGAGCCGCGGATCAGCGCCGTCTCGCGTTTGATGGCGTCGAGCACACTCGGCAGGTCGCGCTCGTCGATCGGCTTTGCCAGCATGCGCTTCAGGGCCATCCAGGCTTCGTTGATGCTCTCCCAGGTCTCGCGCGTCAGCGCGGTGCGCACCATGCGGGCATTGTTGCGAGCGGTCTCGATCGCCGACATCGTGCTCGACGGGTTCGAGGTGTCGCGCAGCAGGAAGTCGGCGACGTTGGCGGCGGTATAGTCCTTGTATTTCTGCGTGAAGGTGACGTCGGAGCCGGCGCTGAGCAGCACCGAATTCCACTCTTCCGACGCGCTCTGGGTGCGGGTCAGCGCCATGCGAAGGCCGGCATCGACCAGACGCGCCATGTTTTCCGCCCGCTCGATATAGCGGTTCATCCAGTAGAGCCCGTTGGCGGTGCGGCCGAGAAGCATGTGAAGTGGCCCTTCGGGCTAGTGAGTAGGGAATAGTGAGTAGGGATTAGTAAGTATTTGAATCTCTGTGGAATATGGCATTTCTTGTCCCTCTACTGCCTACTGCCTACTGCCTACTGCCCTATTCCCTACCTAATCGTCCAACACCCACGTATCCTTCGTGCCGCCGCCTTGCGAGGAATTCACGACCAACGACCCCTCCTTCAGCGCCACCCGCGTCAAGCCGCCGGGAACGATCTGGATTCGGTCGGAGACCAGAACATAGGGCCTGAGATCGACATGGCGCGGCGACAGGCCTTTTTCGGTCAGGATCGGGCAAGTCGACAGCGCCAGCGTCGGCTGGGCGATGTAGTTGGAAGGCTTCGCCTGCAGCTTCTTGGCGAAATCCTGGCATTCCTTCTTGGTCGCAGCCGGGCCGACCAGCATGCCGTAGCCGCCGGAGCCGTGCACTTCCTTGATGACCAGCTCATGGATGTGTTCGAGCACGTATTTCAGGCTGTCGGGCTCCGAGCAGCGCCAGGTCGGGATGTTGCCGAGGATGGCCTTGCGGCCGGTGTAGAACTCGACGATGTCGGGCATGTAGGAATAGATCGCCTTGTCGTCGGCGATGCCGGTTCCCGGCGCGTTGGCGATGGTGATGTTGCCGGCGCGGTAGACGTCCATGATGCCGGGCACGCCAAGGGCCGAGTCCGGCCGGAAGGTCAGCGGGTCGAGGAAGAAATCGTCGACGCGCCGGTAAAGCACGTCGATCTGCTTGTAGCCTTCGGTCGTGCGCATGGCGACGTGGCCGTCTACAACGCGCAGATCCTGGCCTTCGACCAACTGCACGCCCATCTGGTCGGCGAGGAAGGCATGTTCGAAATAGGCGGAGTTGAAGCTGCCCGGCGTCAGCACGGCAATGGTCGGTGCGCCCTTGGTGCTTTGCGGCCGCACTGCCGCCAGCGACTGGCGCAGCAATTGCGGATAATTCTCCACCGGCCGCACCTTGATCCGCTGGAACAGCTCGGGAAAGAGCTGCATCATCGTCTCGCGGTTCTCCAGCATGTAGGAGACCCCCGACGGCGTGCGCGCATTGTCCTCCAGCACGTAGAACTCGTTCTCCGAGATCCGGACGATGTCGACGCCGATAATGTGGGTGTAGACGCCGGCCGGTGGCCGCACTCCGATCATTTCCGGCAGGAACGCCTCGTTCCTGGCGATCAGCTCCCTCGGCACGCGGCCGGCGCGCAGGATTTCCTGGCGGTGGTAAATGTCGTCGAGGAAAGCGTTCAGCGCCTGTACGCGCTGCTCGATGCCTTGCGTTAGCCTCCGCCATTCATTGCCGGAGATGATGCGCGGCACGATGTCGAAGGGGATCAGCCGCTCGGAGGCTTCCTGCTCGCCATAGACGGCGAAGGTAATGCCGGTCTTGCGGAAGACGCGCTCGGCGTCCTGCATCTTTTCGGTAAGCCTGGCCGGATCCTGCTCCTTCAGCCAGCGGTCGTAAGCCGTATACGGTTGTCTCAGCCCGGAAACTTCCGGAAGCATTTCATCGAACGCTGCCAATCGCATACTCCCCTGTGACGCCATTTCACTGGCGTCGCGGGAGAAAATCAAGCGCAATCGGTGATTTGGAGGATATCGGCGACCAGTATGTTCCGACTGCCCAAAATTCGGGCAGTCGGAACAGGACCTTAATCAGGCTCTGCCTTGTCGCCGGGCAAGTGCCTGATGCGGCCATAGCAGTTCACCGTTTCATGGAAACGGCGACCTGCCATGGCTTTGTGCTTTGACGCAATTCCGGACGGAAAACCGCTTCACATTTTTTTCCTGGAATTGCTTTAGAAAGCGCGGAAAGTGACGACCGTGAAGGTGTCCTTGATTCCGGGAATAATCTGCACCTTCTCGTTGACGAAGTGGCCGACATCTTCCTCGTCGTCGACGTAGAATTTGGCAAGCAGGTCGTAATTGCCGGCGGTCGAGTAGATTTCCGAGGCGATTTCGGCATCGGCGAGCGCGCTGGCGACCTCGTAGGATTTGCCCAGATCGCACTTTATCTGCATGAAAAACGTCTTCATTGCCGGTCCCGATCAAGCTTCAGCACACAAGCGGCCCTTGTGGCAGACTGCCGCCCGGCTTTCAAGCATCAGGCCGAGCGCGCCTTGGCGACGGCTTGTCTCAGTTCGGACACCGGCATGCCGCGCCGATACAAGTTGCCGCCGATGACCAGGGCTGGCGTGCCGCGCAGCTTGAACGCCGTCGCCTGGACTTCGGTGCGGACAAGGGCAGCGTCGATGTCGGGTTCACGGATGGCGAGGTCGGCACGCACCATCGCCACATCGACACCGACGGAAGAAAGGATGTCGTTGGTGCGGCGTTCCGAAAGGCCGCGCTGGTTGGTCATCAGCGCATCGACCGCCGCGCCATAGTGTTCGCCGCTCAGCAGCGTCACCCGCGCCGCGTCGCGCGACACGTCGCCGAAGATCGGCCAGTCCTTCATCACAAGCCGGACGCCGTTGTCCTCTTCCATCAACTTCTTCAGCTCGACGAAGACGAGCTTGCAGATCGGGCACTGATAGTCGACGAATTCGGCGATGGTGACGTCGCCATCGGGGTTGCCGAGCGCTGGAATGGCGGGATCGAAGGCGACTTCCGTGACGGTCGGCCCGGTGCTTGCCCAGGCGGGCAAGGGAGCCAAAACTGCGAGGCTTGCCGCGCCCTTCAGCAAAAGGCGCCGGTCGATCGGCTGCTTGAACATGGTTGTCCCCTGGTTGCGCGAACGGGTCCCCACCCGTCCTACGATGCGCGCCCCGCGTTAAAGGAGGCTTAAGCATGATCATGTGGCACTTGCGTGGCGAATATTGCGGTTGCTGAAACCGTGAGGCTCCGCAAAGCGTATGGTATGATGCGTCCCGGGACGGGTTTTGTTGGGGGACAATGGAGACAGGCCATGCGCCGCACCGCATTCGCAGTCGTTTCATTGCTGTTCGCGTTGTTCGTGTCGGCAGCCCTTGCCGGCGACGCCGAAGTCAAGGCCGGCCAGGCCGTCATCGATGGTCAGTTGAAGGCGCTCATCGCCAATGATGGCGCCAAGGCGTACAGTTTCGCCGCTCCAAATGTGAAGCGCATCTTTCCGACCGTCGACACCTTCATGAACATGGTGACCAACGGCTATCCGCCGGTGCGCCAGCCGCAGAGCTATTCCTTCGGCAAGGTCGAGCAGATGGGGCCAACTTCGCTAATCCAGCAAGTGCTGATCGTTGGGCCCGACGGCAAGGACTATGAGGCGGTCTACACGCTGGAACAGCAGCCCGACGGCAGCTTTCAGATCACCGGCTGCAGCTTGCGCGCAGCGAATTCGCTCAGTACCTGAGGCCCGGCTACAGCACCGGAATATCACCCCTCGCCCATGCCTCGGAAATCTCAGCCGTGCGCGCCTCAAAGTCCCGGGCCTCGATCGCGGCGCGAATGTCCTGCATCAGCTTCTGATAGTAGGACAGGTTGTTCCAGGTCAGAAGCATCGCGCCCAGCGCCTCCTGCGAGCGCACGAGATGATGCAGATAGGCGCGTGAATAGTCGCGTGCCGCCGGGCAGTCGCTCTCCTCGTCCAGCGGCCGCGGATCGTCCGCATGGCGGGCATTCCTGAGATTGACCTTGCCGCGCCTGGTATAGGCCAGGCCATGGCGGCCGGCGCGGGTCGGCATCACGCAGTCGAACATGTCGATGCCGCGCGCCACCGATTTCACGATGTCGTCCGGCGTGCCGACGCCCATGAGATATCGAGGCTTGTTGTCAGGCAATTCCGGACAGGTGATCTCCAGCATATCCAGCATCACCGCTT
This sequence comes from Mesorhizobium sp. P160187, assembly GCF_057766425.1. Taxonomy (NCBI): domain Bacteria; kingdom Pseudomonadati; phylum Pseudomonadota; class Alphaproteobacteria; order Hyphomicrobiales; family Phyllobacteriaceae; genus Mesorhizobium; species Mesorhizobium sp. P160187. The sequence goes on along the minus strand of NZ_JBYMDX010000004.1, from coordinate 208,173 downwards.
GCGGCTCGCCGACGGCCAGGCCGCCGACGGCATAGCCCTTCAGCTCCATCGCGCTCAGCGCCTGCGCCGAGCGCACCCTGAGTGCTGCGTTGTCGCCACCCTGGACGATGCCGAACATGGCCTTGCCGGGCTGGTCGCCGAACGCTGTCTTGCAGCGCTCGGCCCAGCGCAGCGACAGCTCCATCGCGCGCTCGATCTGCTTGAGGTCGGCCGGCAGCGCTGTGCATTCGTCGAGCTGCATCTGGATGTCGGAATCGAGCAGGCCCTGGATCTCGATCGAGCGCTCCGGCGACATCTCGTAGGCAGCGCCGTCAATGTGCGAGCGAAACGTGACGCCCTTCTCGGTCAATTTCCTGAGTTTCGACAGCGACATGACCTGAAAACCGCCACTGTCGGTCAGGATCGGCTGCGGCCAGCGGGCGAATTCATGCAAGCCACCAAGCCGCGCCACGCGCTCGGCCCCGGGCCGCAGCATCAGATGGTAGGTGTTGCCCAGGATGATATCGGCGCCGACCCCGCGCACCTGATCCATATACATGGCCTTGACCGTGCCGCCGGTGCCGACCGGCATGAAGGCTGGCGTGCGGATTTCGCCGCGCGGCATGGTGATGGAACCGCGCCGCGCCTTGCCGTCAGTGGCGAGGATCTTGAAGGTGAATGTTTCAGCCATTGAATTCCTTGTCATGGACAGGCGCGCGTGGCGCCTGCCTGTCGAGCGACTGGCGGTATTGGATGCAGCCGCGCATGAATTTCGGCCATGGCGGCACGGCAATCGACGGATCGGTCTTTTCCGGCAAGCAGGTCCCACAGGTTGGGATGATGCCAGCATAAATCATGGCCGGTAGAATCTCGGTGCTGGCGAATGCCGGCACGCAATTTCTTCACTTCGGCGATCAGGCTTTCGCGATCGAGGGCTTGCAGGTCATCGTCCATCGCTCATCTCCGCTCGATAAAGCAGGCTTGCATCTCCGTAGGAATAGAACCTGTAATTGTTCCCGATGGCATGAGCATAGGCCGCACGCATCGTGTCTAGGCCGCTGAAGGCCGAAACCAGCATGAACAGCGTCGAACGCGGGAGATGGAAATTGGTCATCAGCAGGTCGGCGGTCTTGAACCGATAGCCCGGCGTGATGAAGATGTCGGTCGGGCCGGACCAGGCGGTCAGCGAGCCATCAGGCCGTGCCGCGCTCTCCAGCAAGCGCAGCGAGGTGGTGCCGACAGCGATGATGCGCCCGCCCCGCGCCTTGGCGCCATTCAGAGCGTCGGCTGTTGCTTCGCTGACCGAGCCGGTCTCGGCATGCATCTTGTGGTGAGCGGTGTCGTCCGCCTTGACCGGCAGGAAGGTGCCGGCGCCGACATGCAAGGTCACGAAGCGGCGTTCGATGCCTTTTGCATCCAGCGCGGCAAACAGCTCCGGCGTGAAATGCAGGCCTGCGGTGGGGGCAGCGACTGCGCCCTCCTCCTTGGCATAGATTGTCTGGTAATCCGTCAGGTCGCGCGCGTCGTCGTCGCGCTTGGAGGCGATATAGGGCGGCAGCGGGATGTGGCCGACGGCATGCAGCGCCTCGTCGAGAAACGGCCCCGACAGGTCGAAACCGAGCAGCACCTCGCCGGCATCGCCCTTCTCGATCACTGTGGCGTCGAGCTGGCCGAGGAAACAGGAATTGCCGTCATGGCCGAAATGGATGCGGTCGCCGGCGGCGATGCGCTTGCCCGGCCGCATGAAGGCCAGCCAGCGGTCCGGCGCCATGCGCATATGCAGCGTGGCGTCGACCTGCGCCTGCGCTTCGCCGCGCCGCCTGATGCCTCTCAACTGGGCAGGAATGACCTTGGTGTCGTTGAAGACCAGCACGTCGCCCGTTCTGAGCAAGGACGGAAGGTCGCGCACCGCGCGGTCCGCAAAGTCTTCGCCTGGCCTGACCACCAGCATTCTGGCGCTGTCGCGCGGCTCGGCCGGGCGCAGCGCGATGCGCTCCTCCGGCAGGTCGAAGTCGAAGAGATCGACGCGCATCAGTAGAGCCGGACGAGCAGCGCTCCGGCCAACAGCAGCACCGCGCCGGCGATGCGGCCGAGCGAAATCTCGCGCACCGCCACGCCGAGAAAGCCGACGCGATCGATCAGCATGCCGGCCAGCAACTGGCCGGCAACCAGGAACGCCATCAACGCGGCTGCACCAATGCGCGGCGTAAGAATGGTTGACAGGGTAACATAGAAACCGCCGAGCATGCCGCCGGCGATGAACAGCCAAGGCGCCGGCGCCTTCCAGTCGAGCGAGATGTCCTGCAGCCGCACAACGGCAATGGAGATGATACCAAGCACGATCGCGCCTGACAGGAACGAAAACGCAGCAGCCGCGACCGGGAGCCCCAGGCCGCGCGCCAGCTGCGAGTTGATCGGCGCCTGGACGGCGATGAAGGCGCCTGACAGGATGCCGAGCAGCGACCAGACCACGCCCATCATCGTCGTTTGTCCTTACTTGACGTCGGCCGCGACCTTCAGCGACACGATCTTGTCGGGATCGACCACCGGCTCGCCGCGCTTGATCTTGTCGACATTGTCCATGCCTTCGATGACCTGGCCCCAGACCGTGTACTGGCGGTTGAGGAAAGCGGCATCGTCGAAGCAGATGAAGAACTGCGAATTGGCGGAGTTCGGGTTCTGCGAACGGGCCATCGAGCAGGTGCCGCGGCCATGGTTGGCGTTGGAGAATTCAGCCTTCAGGTCAGGCTTCTCGGAACCGCCCATGCCCGCGCGGGAGGGGGCAAAAGTGGGCTTGGTCGAATTGCCGAACTTGACGTCACCGGTCTGCGCCATAAAGCCTTCGATGACGCGGTGGAAAACCACGCCGTCATAGGCGCCTTCGCGGGCCAGTTCCTTGATGCGGGCGACGTGGCCGGGGGCCAGGTCGGGAAACAGTTCGATGACGACCTTGCCCTTGGTCGTTTCCAGGATGAGCGCGTTTTCGCGGTCCTTGATCTCAGCCATGTCGGATCTCCTTTATCTCAGAAAACAGAATGATTTGATAGGTTTACTTGTCGGCGGCGATGCGTACCTTGACCATGCGGTCGGGGTCGCTGACCGTGCCGTTGTCGGCCTCGTCGCCCTTCTTGATCTTGTCCACCAGCTCCATGCCACTGACGACATTGCCGACGATGGTGTACTGGCCATCGAGGTTTGGCGCCGGCGCGAACATGATGAAGAACTGTGAATTGGCGGAGTTCGGATCCTGCGAGCGGGCCATGCCGAGCGTGCCGCGCTTGAAATGCTCACTCTGCGAGAATTCGGCCGGAAGATCAGGCAGCTCGGAACCGCCGGTGCCGACGGCTTCGGGGCTGAACCCCTTCTTCATGTTGCCGAACTTGACGTCGCCGGTCTGCGCCATGAAGCCGTTGATGACGCGGTGGAAGGCGACATCGTCGTAAACGCCTTCGCGCACCAGCTTCTTGATCTGCGCGACATGCTTGGGCGCCAGATCAGGGCGCAGCGCGATGGTGACGTCGCCGTTCTTCAAGGTGATGATCATGGTGTTTTCCGGCTCGGCGGCGAAGGCCGAAACGGATGCGGTCACGAGACCGGCAAGCACGACGAGGAACGAGGCGAGCTTTTTCAGCTGCATAAGGGATCTCCGAAGGTCTTTGTTAGGGTGCATGTCGTTGCCCCAAAACCGGCATCCACTTTTGGGCGACATGCACTATTTCGCGAATTTGGCGGTGAGCGCGCCGGCAACGGCGGCCGGCACGAACGGACGGATGTCGCCGCCCATCGAGGCTATCTGGCGCACAAGTGTGGCGGTAATGGTGCGTACCGACGGGCTGGCGGGCAGAAAAACCGTCTGCAGTTCCGGCGCCATCGTCTCGTTCATTCCAGCCATCTGCATCTCATAGTCGAGATCGGTGCCGTCACGCAGGCCGCGGATCATGATCGAGGCGCCATGCTTGCGGGCCGCGTCGATGACCAGCCCGTCAAAGGCGACGACCTTGATACGGTCGCCGTCGCGGCCAAATTCGGCCTTGGTCGCGGCCTCGATCAGCTTCACCCGTTCGTCGAAGGAAAACAGCGGCGTCTTGCCGGGGTGAGTGCCGATCGCCGCATAAACCGTGTCGGCGACAGCCAGCGATGCCTTCAGGACATCGAGATGGCCGTTGGTCAGCGGGTCGAAGGAGCCGGCATAAAGGGCGATGCGATCGGTCATGGGAGGTGCTTCTAGCGGGGCATTGGGCGGAAGGCAAATGCGATTGGGAACATCTGCGTGAACCTTTTCGCAGACATGAACGACAGATGAATGCCTTGATCACGAAGACTTCACGCCGCGTTCGCTAGTTTGCACTTCGGAAGATGAAACCAAAACCCGATCTAACCGTTGGATAGGCGCAGGAGAACACGCACATGCTGATCTACATGCTCGCCACCGCAATGACCGTCGCCATGCTGATCGCCACCGCATTCGGATTGCATAGCGAGGCAGAGCGCGTCCGTGTCCGGACAAAGCGGTTCGAAGGTTTCGGCGCTCGCTGGCCCCACCGTCACCCCTGATTTATTGCTAGTTTCTTGTTTGCGCCGGCCCATCGGGCCGGCGTTGTTGGTCAAAACCTATTCGGCGCTGTCCGGTACGGCATCTCCGGCCACGGCCTCAATGACACTCTCTTCGACATCCTCGTCGGCCTGCGGCTCCGAGATCCGTTCGACCGAAACCACCTTTTCGCCTTCGGCGGTGTTGAAGATGGTCACGCCCTTGGTGGCGCGGCTGGCGAAACGGATACCGTTGACCGGCACCCGGATGACCGTGCCGCCGTCCGAAACCAGCATGATCTGGTCGTCATTGCCGACCGGGAAAGTCGCCACCAGCTGGCCGATCTCGGCCACCTTCGACACGTCGGTGGCGCGGATGCCCTTGCCGCCGCGTCCGGTCAGGCGGAAATCGTAGGATGACGAGCGCTTGCCGTAGCCATATTCGGTCACCGTCAGCACAAATTGCTCATGCGCCTTGAGCTCTTCGTAACGGCTGTCGGAAAGCTCGGTCTCCTCGCCAATCTCCTCATTGGTGAGTGCAATCTCTTCTTCCTCGCCGGTCACCTCGGCGGCAAGCCGCCGCTCCAGTGCTGCCCGCTTGAGGTAGGCGGAGCGTTCCGCCGGCGAAGCATCGACATGCTCGATCACCGACATGGAGATGATGCGGTCGGTCTCGGCCATGCTTATGCCGCGCACGCCGACCGAATTGCGGCTCTGGAAGACGCGCACATCGCCAACGCGGAAGCGGATGCACTGGCCGGAGCTGGCGGTCAAAAGCACATCGTCATTGTCTGTGCAGGTCTCGACGCCGAGGATCTCGTCGCCCTCCTCCTCCAGCTTCATGGCGATCTTGCCGTTGCGGTTGACCTGGACGAATTCGGACAGCTTGTTGCGGCGCACGGTGCCGCGCGTGGTGGCGAACATGACGTCGAGTTCGCCCCAGCTGGTCTCGTCCTCGGGCAGCGGCATGATGGTGGTGATGCGCTCGCCCTGCTCCAGCGGCAGCATGTTGATCAGCGCCTTGCCGCGCGACTGCGGATTGCCGATTGGCAGCCGCCAGACCTTTTCCTTGTAGACGATGCCGCGCGAGGAGAAGAACAGCACCGGCGTATGCGTGTTGGCGACGAACAGCCGGGTGACGAAATCCTCTTCCTTGGTCGACATGCCGGAGCGGCCCTTGCCGCCGCGGCGTTGCGCCCGGTAGAGCGACAGCGGCACGCGCTTGATGTAGCCGGAATGGCTGACGGTGACGACCATGTCCTCGCGCTGGATCAGATCCTCGTCTTCCATGTCGGCGCCGCCGTCGGTGAGCTCGGTGCGGCGCGGCGTGCCGAACTCGTCGCGCACGGCGGCAAGCTCGTCCTTGACGATCTGCTGGATGCGGGCGCGGGACGACAGAATGTCGAGGTAATCCTTGATCTCGTCGCCGATGGTGTTCAGCTCGTCGGCTATTTCGTCACGGCCGAGCGCAGTCAGGCGCTGCAGGCGCAGTTCGAGGATGGCGCGCGCCTGTTCCTCGGACAGGTTGTAGGTGCCATCCTCATTGATGCGATGGCGCGGATCGTCGATCAGCAGAATCAATGACTCGACGTCGCCGGAGGGCCAGCGCCGCTCCATCAACTGCTCGCGCGCCGTCTGCGGATCGGGCGCGGTGCGGATCAGCTTGATCACTTCGTCGATGTTGGCGACGGCTATGGCGAGACCGACCAATACATGGGCACGGTCACGCGCCTTGCGCAGCAGGAACTTCGTGCGCCGGCTAATCACCTCTTCGCGGAAGCCGACAAATGCCTTTAGCATGTCGGTCAGGTTCATCACTTCCGGCTTGCCGCCGTTCAGCGCCACCATATTGGCGCCGAAGGAGGTTTGCAGCGGCGTGAAGCGATAAAGCTGGTTGAGAATGACGTCGGCGACGGCGTCGCGCTTCAGCTCGATGACGACGCGGTAGCCCTGGCGGTCGCTTTCGTCGCGAATGTCGGAAATGCCTTCGATGCGCTTGTCGCGCACCAGTTCGGCCATCTTCTCGATCATCGAGGCCTTGTTCACCTGGTACGGGACTTCCGTGATGATGATCGATTCACGGTCGTTTCCGCGCTGTTCGACATTGACCTTGCCGCGCATGACGATAGAGCCACGGCCAGTCGCATAGGCGCTGTAGATGCCGGAACGGCCGAGCACGATGCCGCCGGTCGGGAAATCGGGACCCGGAATGATCTCCATCAGCGCCGGCAAATCGATCGCCGGATTGTCGATGATGGCGATGGCGCCGTTGCAGATCTCGGCCAGATTGTGCGGCGGGATGTTGGTGGCCATGCCGACGGCGATGCCGCCGGAACCGTTGACCAGAAGATTGGGGAAGCGGGCCGGCAGCACCTTCGGTTCGGTGTCGGATGCGTCATAAGTCTCCTGGAAATCGACGGTTTCCTTGTCGATGTCCTCCAAGAGTTCATGTGCGACCTTGGTCAGCCGCGATTCGGTGTAGCGCATCGCCGCCGGCGGATCGCCGTCGATGGAGCCGAAATTACCCTGCCCGTCGATCAGCGGAACGCGCAGCGACCAGTCCTGCGCCATGCGCACCAAGGCGTCGTAGATCGAGGCGTCGCCATGCGGATGGTATTTGCCCATCACGTCGGCGACCGGGCGGGCCGACTTCACATATTTGCGGTTCCAGTGGTAACCGCTCTCATGCGCCGCATAGAGAATGCGGCGGTGCACCGGCTTCAGGCCGTCGCGCACATCGGGCAGCGCACGGCTGACGATCACGCTCATGGCATAAGAGAGGTAGGAGCTCTGCATCTCCTCGATGATGGAGATGGGCTCGATGCCGGTGGGGCCGCCGTCGGCGCCGCGCGGGGGTTTTTGGTCGGTCAAATCGGATCACAATCTAATCAGGAATCATTGACCGCTTATATAGGAAGCACGGCCGAAACTCCAATATTCGTGGTGCTTTTCCAACGACAATTTCAGCGGTAAATTCAAATGGATACCTCTGATTGCGACGATTTGGCCATAACGCATTCGCCGCCGCCAGGGGCAAAAGCCTGCGAAGGACAGTTTTCCAAGTCAAGAGCGTATCTGGAGGCAGACAGACGCGTCAGCGGGTAGCCACCCGCCGGGAGCGATAGTGGCCAGGCGTCTCACCCATGACGCGCCGGAAACGGCGATTGAACGTCGACAAATCGTTGAAACCGGCCTCGAAGGCGATTTCCGAGATGGCATCGCCTGACATGCGCAGCCGCACCGCCGCGCGGTGCAGCCGGGTTCTCAGCAGAAACTGATAGGGCGTCATGCCGGCGACCTGCCGGAAGGTGCGCAGGAAATGATACGGGCTGGTCGCAGTCGCGCAGGCAAGCTCGGAAAGCGAGACCGGCCTGCCGGCATTGAGCTCGATCTGCCGCACCGCCTCGGCAACCCGTTTCTGGTCGCGGCGGCTCGGCGGTCGGACGCCCGGCACCGCATCGCTGGCCACAGGCAGTGCTGCGCCGGCAACAGCCAGTGCTGCGCCGGCAATTCGCAGGCCAAGCTCCTCAAAGGCGTCGATGTCGACCATCTCGCGCGCCGCTTCCGCCTCGGCCAGCAGCGATGCGAGCGCCGGCAAAGGCGGCATATGCGGCACGCCGAAGGCGAGCTTGCTCGCGCCGGGCACGTCGCTGGCGATGCGGTCGAGATAGGCCGGAGCGAAGTGGAAGGACAGGCAACGGTCGCCGGCGCCATGCTCATGCCCGCATTCATAGCAGGCGCCGACATTGCCGAGCAGGATCGCGCCCGGCGCCAGCATGGCGGCGCCTTGCCTGGTGCGGTAGCGGAAGGTGCCGCTGGTGACAGCGGCAACGCAGAAGGTGTCGTGCGCCTCCTCGAACGGGCGGTCGCCGGCGCCGGCCGTGCACAGCACGTCGGACACATGCCAGCCCTGCCCCGATGCCAGGTTTTGTTCGCTCGTCGTCATGGCTTGAAAGATAGCAATTTTTCCCAAGCGCGACACCCGGTCGGGGCCTATCGCTTGCAGCCTCCTGACACAACGAAGGCAGCAAGTATGATCGGTACATCCTCCTTTGCCAAAGCGCTCCATAGCGACGGCCCCAATCCCGGCCTGGCTGAAAAGCTGGATCTCTACGGCCGCTTCGTCGGCGCCTGGACATTCGATGCCACGCGCCATCTCGAGGACGGCACGGTTCTCACCGGACGCGGCGAGGTGCATTTCGGTTGGGTCCTGGAAGGCAGGGCGATCCAGGATGTATGGATCCTGCCCGCGCGCGATGCCAGCCCCTCGCCCTCGGTCGGCAGATGGACTTTCTATGGCACAACGCTGCGGGCCTATGATCCCGGCTCGGATGCCTGGCACATCTTCTGGAGCGACCCGCGAAACCAATACTACAGCCGCCAGCTTGGTCGCGCCGAAGGCGACACAATTGTGCAGGTCGGCGCCGACGGCACTGGTTCCTCGGTCCGCTGGAGCTTTTCGCGCATCACCAAAGACAGCTTCCGCTGGCTCGGCGAGCGTTCGCACGACGATGGCAAGACATGGCGTCTCGAAGTCGAGTTCCTGGCGCGCCGCGTCGCCCACGACTGATGACGCAACATATTGCAAAAAGGTGACAAAAAGCATGCTTGACCATGTCTCGATCGGCGTCCGCGACACCAACGTTTCGAAGCCCTTCTACGATGCCGCGCTAAAGCCGCTCGGTTATTCCTGCCTCAGCCAGTCGCCAGGCTCACTGGGTTATGGTGCGCAAACCGTGGCGCTGTGGGTGAACGACGCGGCGCGGCCAGTGCCATCGGACGAGAAGTCCGGTCTGCATTTCTGCTTTACCGCGCCGACGAGGCAGAGTGTCGTTGCCTTCCATGCCGCCGCCTTGCGTGCAGACGGCAGCGACAATGGCGCGCCGGGCCTGCGCGCCGACTATGGCGAGAACTATTACGCTGCCTTCGTCGTCGATCCCGACGGCTATCGTCTGGAGGCCTGTTGCAACGCTGCCGCCTAACATAGCCGGCGTCTCCGGTATCGGCATCTCAGACGGTTCCCACCGGCCAGGCTTTGCTCTACCACTATCGTGGCGCAGGGGTCCGGCCCGGCGGGAGGGGTCAGCGATGCCGAGTTTCGACAGCCTGTTCAACGCCTTCGTCACCATTCTGGTGACCATCGACCCGCCAGGTCTCGCGCCGCTCTTCCTCGCGGTGACACGCGGCATGAACCGCGAGGAACGTCAGCAGGTTTCGGTGCGCGCCTCGATCATCGGCTTCCTGGTGATGGCGCTGTTTGCGGTGGCCGGGGCGTCCATCCTGTCGGTGTTCGGCATCACGCTGCCGGCTTTCCGCGTCGCCGGCGGGTTTTTGCTGTTCTTCATCGCGTTCGAAATGGTGTTTGAGCGCCGCCAGGACCGCAAGGAGAAGATCGGCGACGTCGCCATCACCAAGGACATGATCCACAATATCGCGGCCTTCCCGCTGGCGATCCCGCTGATCGCCGGCCCCGGTGCGATTTCGGCGACCGTGCTACTGTCGGGCTCTTTCCAGGGTTTTGCCGCACAAGCGGCGCTTGTCGGCATCATCTTCGTCTGTCTTGCCATCACCTATCTGGTGTTCGTGCTGTCGGAGCGCATCGACCGCATCCTCGGCCAGACCGGCCGCTCGATCCTGACCCGCCTGCTCGGCGTCATCCTGGCCGCGCTTGCGGTTCAGTTCGTCGCGGATGGCATCAAGGCGCTGATGGCGGGGTAAACGGCAGCCCTACTCCCTACTCCACCGCCGTATCGACGACCTTGAAATCGTGGGTGATGACAGCCGTCTTGGCCAGCATGGCCGAGGCCGAGCAGTATTTCTCGATCGATAGGTTGATGGCGCGCTGGACCTTGTCGTGCGACAGCGCGTGGCCCGTGACGATGAAATGCATGTGGATGCGGGTGAAGACTTTCGGGTCGGTTTCGGCCCGGTCGGCGTCGAGTTCGACAACACAGTCCTCAATCGCCTCGCGGCCTTTTTCGAGGATGTGGACGACATCATAGGCCGAGCAGCCGCCGGTGCCGATCAGCACCAGTTCCATCGGGCTCGGACCCGGCGTCTTGCCTTCCGGCCGGGGGCGGTCCCCAGCACCAGTTTGTGGCCGCTGCCGGACTCGCCGACGAAGGTGCGCTCCTCGACCCATTTGATCCGCGCTTTCACGGCAATCTTCCTTTCAGAAAGCGTCACTGGCCGAAGACGACCGTGTGCATGATCCGCCCTGGCAGCAGCGTGAACACGCCGGCGCCGATCAGGGCGAAAACATACAGCGATATCATGACCCTGCGATGTTGGCGACCCGATGCATATGCGCGTGCCAGACCGCCAGCGGCACGGCGATCAACACTAAAATCGACAAGAGATGGATCGGGCTGAACGGACCGACGAGGCGTATCTGCTGGATCCAGAAAACTGGAGACGGCGACGACCAGCATCAGCGCCGCCCAGGCATAGCCGACGACACGATGACGCGTCGTGCCTTTCGGCAGCGCCAGTTGCGTAGCGCCAACGGCCAGCGCGGCAAGGGCCGCGAAGGCGTGCCATGGAATGGGAGGGCTCGCCGACAGAAGCGGTCCGAGCGACACCGCACCCTCTCCTCAGATATCGCTGACTATCGTCAGCTCAGAACGGGATTTCGTCGTCCAGTTCGCGCGACGAGCCGCCGCCACCGCCGCCCTTGGAACCGCCGCCACCGCTATTGCCGCCGCGGTTGAAGCTCTCATTGGGGCCAGACTGGCCGAAATCCGAGCCACGGCTCGCGCCGCCGCCGCCGGCATAGTTGCCGACTTGACCGCCGCCCTCGCCGCGAGAATCGAGCATCTGCAGCTCGCCGCGGAATTTCTGCAGCACGACTTCGGTCGTGTACTTGTCGGCGCCGGTCTGGTCTTGCCATTTGCGTGTCTGCAGCTGGCCTTCGACGTAAACCTTCATGCCCTTCTTCAGGTACTGCTCGGCGACCTTGGCGATCTGGTCATTGAAAATGACCACGTTGTGCCATTCGGTCTTTTCCTTGCGCTCGCCGGAGTTCTTGTCGCGCCAGCTTTCCGACGTGGCGATGCGGATGTTGACGACCGGATCACCGGAATTCAGGCGGCGGATTTCAGGGTCCGCGCCGAGGTTACCGACCAGAATGACCTTGTTGACGCTACCCGCCATGACACTTCTCCGTGCTCATCCGAAACAAATTTCAAGTCGTTCACCTTACAGGCCGCGCACAATCCTGGCTTGCCGCGGCTGGCTTTTCCCACAAGGTTTTTGTTCCCTTTTCGTTCCTATACTGTTAACCACGGATTGTCAAGGAATGGCCGCAATCGCCGACGCGGGCGCGTGGATTTAGCTGACACGCAGCGGCGAGAAGCGGTGTCGTCAGCGCCGTTTTTTCGCTGGTCGCAACGGACCGAAAAAGCCGCTCCACTCCATGCCCATGGCATGGGCGCGCTGTGCGATCACGGTTGGTGCCGACATCAGCCCGACTGCAGGTTCAGATTTCAGAGCCGGGTCATTCAGCAATTTCCCGATCGCGCGCCCGTGCCACCAGACCTGAGCGACGAGCGCCGCTACCACCGCGATCAGGCCCCAGGTCCCCAATCCTTCGCCGAAGATGTAAATCCCGTATGGCGGCGATAGCGCCGTACCCAGCTTGGCCAACAAGATTACGGCCACGAAACCGATGACGGCGATGGCGCCTATACCGAGGACGAGGCGGCGATAGAGCCTCAGAGCCTCGTTGAGGTTCTCGGCGGACGAAAGATCGACGTTGGAATTCATAAATTACTACTCCTGCCTCGCGATGATCGGCCCATCTTGTTGCCCATGGATTAGAGGCCCGGCAGGATCCAATCAATACGGGGCATTCAAAACACCCCTTGCCAAATCGATAAGTATTGACTTATGCTTTTGCCATGATCGAAGCACAGATTTTTCGCGCCCTGGCCGACCCGACGCGACGCGCCGTCTATGAGCGGCTGACTTCCGGCGAGATGAGCGTTTCGGAGTTGCGCACCGGCATGAGCGTGTCGCAGCCGGCGGTGTCGCAGCACCTTGCCGTGCTGCGCGGCGCCGGCCTGGTCAGCGAAAGGCGGGCCGGCCGCAACGCCTACTATCGCGCCGATCCGCAAGGGCTCGAGCCGCTGCTCGGCTGGATCGAACGCTACCGCGCATTCTGGCCGGAGCGCATCGAAAGACTGAAGGCCGTTTTGAAGGACATGGACCAATGACCGACGAAAAGCAGACGCAGACCGCCAAGGATGCCCTCGCCTTCGAATGCGATCTGCCGGACGCACCGGAAAAAGTGTGGCGGGCGCTGACCGTGCCGGAGCTTTTGGCGGAATGGATGATGCCGAACGACATCAAGCCGGAAACCGGCAGCCGCTTTGCCTTTGCCGGGCCTGAGAAGCCGATCGAGTGCGAAGTGCTCGATGCCGAACCGGGGCGCCTGCTGCGCTATTCCTGGCGCGAGCGTTCTGAAACCGGCGATGCCAATGGGCTGGACAGTATCGTGACCTTCACGCTTGCCCGCACTGTTTCCGGTGGCACGCATTTGCGCATTGTTCATGACGGGTTTGCCGCGGCGGCAACGCCTGCGGTGGCGATGGCGGGCGCCGCCTGCCGGCTCTCGCTGCGCGCATACAAGCCCAAGCCGCCAGTCGCCGCCAACGCGCCGCGCCTGTTGCTGCGCGCTGCCTGAACCGGAAAAATCAAAACGGAGACAATGAGATGAGCGGCTTTGCCAATCTGGTGCCGATGGTGATCGAGCAATCGAGCCGCGGCGAACGCGCCTTCGACATTTTCTCGCGGCTGCTGCGCGAGCGCATCATCTTCGTCAATGGCGAGATCAATGACGGCATGTCGGCGCTGGTCTGCGCCCAGCTCCTGTCGCTGGAATCGGACAATCCCGACAAGGAGATCTCGCTCTACATCAACTCGCCGGGCGGCGTGGTGACCAGCGGTTTCGCCATCTACGACACGATGCAATATGTCAGCTGCCCGGTGTCGACCGTGTGCATGGGCTTTGCCGCGTCGATGGCCTCCTTCCTGCTGATGGCGGGAACGCCGGGGCGGCGCATCGCGCTCCCCAACGCCAGCATCGTGCTGCACCAGCCTTTGGGCGGCTTCCAGGGCCAGGCCTCCGACATCCAGCGCCATGCCGAAGGCATTTTGCGCACCAAACGGCACATGACGGAACTGTATGCGCAGCATTGCGGCCGCACCTATGAAGAGGTCGAACGCACGCTCGACCGTGATTTCTTCATGACCGCCAAGGAGGCCAAGGAGTGGGGCCTCGTCGACCATGTGTTCGACACCCGCAAAAAGGCGGCGGCCTGATCGGCGGATTGAATGCAGGCCGGTGTTCCCTCATTTCAACACCGCTGGTCTGGCCTCGCCTTGAGCGCGGCACTATAGTCTTGCCATGCGCTACCACCTGAACAGACTGACCATAGCCATTGCCATCACGGCGGCGACATCGAGCATGGCATTTGCCGGGGACAGCAGCAGCACGTCGCCGAAAGGCGCCCTGCCCGGCGTGGCCGGCGACTACCGCATCGCCAAGCCCGCGCCGCAGCCGGAGCCGGACGACGCGCTGCCTGCCGGCGAGAACGGCACGTTCAAGATCGGCGACACCGATGTCAGGATTTCCGGCAACATCACTGTCGATGTCGGCACGGGTGGGATCAAGCCGCCGCACCGGTAGCCCCTTCTCCCAGTTATTATACGGGAGAGAAACCCTGCGCCGACGACTTCCTCACAAAAGAACAGCCCCGCCGTTGCTTCCGCTAACGGTCGGGGCTTTTTTTGGATTCCAAATCCAAACTGGCCGGTAGTGTTATACCGACTTTGATTTCGGATGCTTCGCGGCGTTCAGCCGACGATCCGACTAGCCGTCTCTGATTTTTGTGGGATTCGGCAGGTCACGGTTTGTCGGGTGGTTTGTTGGATTGTCGCGATGCGTCCATTTGGACACATACACTTCAATGCCTCGAAACTACCTGGCACTTATGCCCGCCGCGGCTCCACTAGCAGGTGGAGCCTCAAGGGACTATCCGGTGGCGTCATGCTCCGCTCCTATGTCCGTTGCGACAGGTGTCAATCCGAAGCACAAATCGCAAAAACCTGCGGCGTCTCGCAGGCCGCTATGGGCGGCGAGGCCATCAAAGACGGCCGGCTCCGTTGACTCCGGCAGAGTGCGCCCCCGATTCGACGACGTCAACCTTGAATAGCCGGTTACGGAAAATGTGATCGCCGGGAGCTTGCGTCACGGTCAGTTTCTGAAACACCCTTGTCAGTTTCTGCACAGCTTTGTCAGGAGCGTGTTCGGCCTTTGTTCTTTCCGCTTGCCCCTTCGCGCGAAAGACGGTTAAACGGCCTTGGTCGAGAAGTGTGGCGTCTCTCGACGTGGCGGCAAAAATACCTACATAGGGAATGGCCGGGAAAACCCGCCGATCCCACTGACACCAGACCTGAGGCGGCGACCGGCGATGGCCGACCATAAATACCTTTCCATTCGCGGGGCACGCGAACACAACCTGAAGAATGTCGATCTCGACCTGCCGCGTGACAGCCTGATCGTCATGACCGGCCTGTCGGGCTCCGGCAAATCGTCGCTTGCTTTCGACACCATCTATGCCGAGGGCCAGCGCCGTTACGTCGAGAGCCTGTCGGCTTATGCGCGCCAGTTCCTCGAAATGATGCAGAAGCCGGATGTCGACCAGATCGACGGGCTGTCGCCGGCCATCTCGATCGAGCAGAAGACCACGTCGAAGAACCCACGCTCGACAGTCGGCACCGTCACCGAGATCTACGACTACATGCGCCTGCTGTTCGCGCGCGTCGGCATCCCCTATTCGCCGGCGACCGGCCTGCCGATCGAAAGCCAGACGGTCAGCCAGATGGTCGACCGGGTGCTGGCTGTCGAGGAAGGCACGCGCCTTTTCCTGCTGGCGCCGATCGTGCGCGGCCGCAAGGGCGAATATCGCAAGGAACTGCTGGAGCTGCAGAAGAAGGGCTTTCAGCGCGTCAAGGTCGACGGCGTCTTCTACGAGATCGCCGACGTGCCGGCGCTGGACAAGAAGTACAAGCACGACATCGACGTCGTCGTCGACCGTATCGTCGTGCGCGGCGACCTGGCGACACGGCTTGCCGATTCCATCGAAACGGCGCTGAAGCTCGCCGAAGGGCTGGCGGTGGCCGAGTTCGCCGACCGGCCGCTCGACGCCAGCCAGACCGGCGAGGACTCGGTCAACAAATCGAAGAACGAGACGCATGAGCGCATCCTGTTCTCGGAAAAATTCGCCTGCCCGGTTTCCGGCTTCACCATTCCGGAGATCGAGCCCAGGCTGTTCTCGTTCAACAACCCGTTCGGCGCCTGCCCGACCTGCGACGGCCTCGGCAACCAGCGCGCCATCGACGCCAGCCTGATCGTGCCGGACGAAAACGTCTCGCTGCGCGACGGCGCCGTCAGCCCGTGGGCGAAGTCGACCTCACCCTATTACGCCCAGACGCTGGAAGCGCTGGGCAAAGCCTATGGCTTCAAGCTCGGCGACAAGTTCAAAGACCTGACCGAAGAGGCCAAGGAAGCCGTCCTGCGCGGCACCGGCGAGCGCGAGGTCACCTTCCAATATGATGACGGCCTGCGCTCCTACAAGACCACCAAGACGTTCGAGGGCGTCATTCCCAATCTCGAACGGCGGTGGAAGGAAACCGAATCCGCCTGGATGCGCGAGGAGATCGAGCGCTTCATGTCGGCGACGCCCTGCCCGGTCTGCAAGGGATACCGGCTGAAGCCGGAAGCGCTGGCGGTGAAGATCGCCGGCAAGCATATCGGCGAAGTCACAGAGCTGTCGATCCGCAAGGCCGACCAGTGGATCACCGAACTGCCGCCACATCTCAACGACCAGCAGAACGAGATCGCGGTGCGCGTTCTCAAGGAAATCCGTGACCGCCTGCGCTTCCTCAACGATGTCGGCCTCGACTATCTGACGCTGTCGCGCAATTCCGGCACGCTGTCGGGCGGCGAGAGCCAGCGCATAAGGCTGGCGTCGCAGATCGGCTCCGGCCTCACCGGCGTGCTCTATGTGCTGGACGAGCCGTCGATCGGCCTGCACCAGCGCGACAATGCCCGCCTGCTCGACACGCTCAAGCATCTGCGCGACATCGGCAACACGGTGATCGTCGTCGAGCATGACGAGGACGCCATCCTGCATGCCGATTATGTCGTCGACATGGGTCCGGCCGCCGGCATTCATGGCGGCGAGATCATCGCCCAGGGCACGCCGCAGCAGGTGATGGCCAATCCCAACTCGATCACCGGTAAATATCTGTCGGGCGCGCTCGAAGTCGCCACGCCCGGTGTCAGGCGCGAGGCCAAGAAAAACCGCCGGCTGAGGATCGTCGGCGCGCGCGGCAACAATCTCAAGAACGTCACTGCCGAAATCCCGCTCGGCACTTTTACCGCCGTCACCGGCGTGTCTGGCGGCGGCAAATCGACCTTCCTGATCGAGACGCTGTTCAAGGCGGCGTCGCGCCGCATCATGGGCTCGCGCGAGCATCCGGCCGATCACGACCGCATCGAGGGCCTCGAATTCCTCGACAAGGTCATCGACATCGACCAGTCGCCGATCGGCCGCACACCGCGTTCGAACCCGGCCACCTACACCGGCGCCTTCACACCGATCCGCGACTGGTTCGCCGGTCTGCCCGAAGCCAAGGCCCGCGGCTACCAGCCGGGGCGCTTCTCCTTCAACGTCAAGGGCGGCCGCTGCGAAGCCTGCCAGGGCGACGGCGTCATCAAGATCGAGATGCACTTCCTGCCCGACGTCTACGTCACGTGCGACGTCTGCCACGGCAAGCGCTACAACCGCGAGACGCTCGACGTCCTGTTCAAGGGCAAGTCGATCGCCGACGTCCTGGACATGACGGTCGAGGAAGGCGTCGATTTCTTTGCCGCCGTGCCCGGGGTGCGCGACAAGCTGGAGACGCTGAAGCAGGTCGGCCTCGGCTACATCCATATCGGCCAGCAGGCGACGACGCTGTCGGGCGGCGAGGCGCAGCGCATCAAGCTCGCCAAGGAATTGTCGCGCAAGGCGACCGGCAAGACGCTCTACATCCTCGACGAGCCGACCACCGGCCTGCACTTCCACGACGTCGCCAAGTTGCTGGAAGTGCTTCACGAACTGGTCGACCAGGGCAACACGGTGGTGGTCATCGAGCACAATCTCGAAGTCATCAAGACCGCCGACTGGGTGCTCGACCTCGGCCCCGAAGGCGGCGATGGCGGTGGCGAACTGGTGGCACAGGGCACACCGGAAGCCATCGTGCGCGAAAAGCGCAGCTACACCGGCCAGTTCCTGAAGGAGCTTTTGGAGCGGCGGCCCGGAGGCAAGCGCGAAGCGGCGGAGTAACTGACAGACCGGTCGGGCGCCTGGAGAGCTTTGAATGACAGTCCGACAGGCGCTTGCCGGTGATCTCGACGCAGTCGTCTCGCTGACGCAGACCGCCTATGAGCACTACACGCCCCTGTTAGGCGCGCCGCCGCTCCCAGTCACCGAGGACTATGCGCCACGCATCGAGCGTGGCGAGGTCTGGCTCTTGGAGAGCGGCGCGGAACTCGCCGGGCTGATCGTTATTGAGCGCCATCCCGATCATGCGATGATCTTCAGCGTCGCGGTCTCCCCCGCTTTCCAGGGCAGGAAACTCGGCACCGCGCTGCTCGACTTCGCCCAGGAACAGGCGCGGCTATGGGGGGTGCCGGAGGTGCGGCTCTACACCAATTCGCGCATGGAGCGGAACATCGAGATCTATACGGCCTATGGCTTCCACGAAACGGGCCGCCGAGCCAATCCCCACCGTCCCGGATGGACCGTGGTCGACATGATCAAACCGGTTGGAAAAATAGCCTGACCGCATTTTTAGAACTGGGAGGAAGACGATGATCAGCCAAGGAACAATCCGCGCCGGGATGGGCGGCTGGACTTTCGAACCCTGGGATACGTCCTTCTACCCGGACAAGCTTTCCAAGGCCAAACAGCTGAGTTACGCCACCCGCCAGGTACCGAGCATCGAGGTCAACGGCACCTACTATTCCAGCTTCAAGGAGCCGACCTTCGTCAAATGGGCGGGCGAGGCGCCGGACGGTTTCGTCTATTCGCTGAAGGGCAATCGCTTCGTCACCAACCGCCGCGTGCTTGGCGAAGCCGGCGAGTCCATCACGCGCTTCCTCGGCTCCGGCATTGCCGCGCTGGGCGACAAGCTGGGCCCGATCCTGTGGCAGTTCGCGCCGACGAAAAAGTTCGACGCCGACGATTTCGAGGCCTTCCTGAAGCTGCTGCCGGAAAAGCAGGATGGCGTGGCGCTGCGCCATGCGCTGGAAGTGCGCAACGACAGTTTCAGCGTGCCGGAATTTGTGGGCCTGGCGCGCAAATACAAGGCGGCAATCGTCTATGCCGACCATGCCAAATATCCTGGTATCGCCGACATCACCGGCGATTTTATCTATGCGCGGCTGCAGACCGGCAGCGACGACAATCCGGATTGCTATACGCCGAATGGCTTGGACGAATGGGCAGCGCGGGTGAAGACCTGGGCGCAAGGCAAGCAGCCGGCCGATCTGCGGCGCGCCGATCCGACTTTCGACGCGCCGGTGAAACCGCGCGACGTGTTCGTCTACTTCATCACCGAGGGCAAGGTGCGCGCGCCGTTCGGCGCCATGGCGCTGATGAAGCGGGTGAGCTGATCGGTTAAAGCGCGTCGCGCTGAAACGGATTCATACGGCGCGATTTAAGTCTTTGTCTTGATGCATGCCGTTGTCCCAGAACCGCGGCACACTTCTGGGCGACATGCATTAGGAGCAATTCCAGGAAAAGTGCGGACCGGTTTTCCCGGAAATCCGGGTAGCGCTTTCCCTTGAAAAGGGTTTCAACCCAGAATTGCTACGATCAACCGAAGCGTGATAGCTTATGCGCATCGTAACCTTATCGATACCTCCTTCCTGCATAAATCCGGTGCGGGTCCTTTCTAGAGGCCGGCCGCCGCGCGCAAGGACGAGGGCATGTCGCTCGACTACAGTTCCCTTCTGTTGGCTGTCGGGTTTTCCGCCGCTTGCCTCGGCCTGACGCTGTTCGGCATCTGGCTTACCGCGCGCTCGGAAAAATTCCTGCTGACCTGGGCCGTCAGCGTGCTTCTTATCGTTGCCGACGTCTTCGCCTACCAGGCCTATATCGACGCGCCCGGGCGCCTGCTCGGCCTCGCCAGCTTCACGTTCCTGCTGCTCGGCTTCGCGACCATGCTGGGCGCTGCCCATCAGTTCACGACAGGGAGGTCACCGCTGCCCCGCATTGCTGTCGGCGCCGGCGTCTCGCTGGCAGTCGCCTTGCCGCCGATGGCGCTTGGCTATGACGGGCTGGGCTTCATGCTGGAGAATGCCTTCGCCGCGCTGCTTTTGTTTGCGACGGCCTATGAATACTGGAAAGGTCGTACGGAATTCCCGGCCCCGATCCTCGGCATTGCAGGGCTCTACACCGCCACCGCAATTTCCTTCGTGCTGTGCTCCGGTGCACTTGTCTGGGATGGCAGGCTGGTGCTTGGCCATGCGCCGAGCAACTGGGCCGAGGATTTCAGCCTCATCGTCGTCATCGCCTGCATGACCGGCATCGGCGCGCTCTCGCTGGCGCTTAACCAGGGACGCCTGGCGCAGCATCATCGCCGCGAAGCGCTGACCGATCCGCTGACCGGACTGCTCAACCGGCGCGCTTTGTTCGACCTGCACGGCAAAACACCGGTCCGGTCCTTCACCGCCGTGATCGTGTTCGACCTCGACGGCTTCAAGGCCATAAATGACGAGTTCGGCCATGCCACCGGCGACGAGGTGCTGAAACTGTTCGCCAAGGATTTGACCGCCAATCTCCAGCCGGGCGATGTCGCCGCGCGCATGGGCGGAGAGGAATTTGCATTGGTGCTCGATCGCACCTTGCCTGAAAAGGTGGAATTCATAGCCGAGCGCATCCGGGCCAGTTTTGCCATGCGCCGGATCGATACCGAGACCCGCCTGCTCTCCTGCACGGTCAGCGCCGGCTACGCCTTCGGCAGCGAGGGCGGCACCAAATTCGACAAGGTGCTCAGCGCCGCCGACAAGGCGCTTTACGGCGCCAAGCGCGGCGGCCGCAATCGTGTGCTCGCCTTCCGGCGCGCCGGGTAGGCTGGCTGATATTCAGCGGGCCTGAACCTCACCACACGTAAAACAACACCCCAAAGCGCGTCGCATGAGGCCGTTCAGGCGCGACGCGCTTTTAGGCCGCTATGACGATCTCGTTGTAAGTGTCGAGGTCGACGTAGAAAACCTTGGTGATTTCGCCGATCAGCTCATCCTGCTGGTAGCCTTGCGAGCGCAGAATGTTGATGGCGGTGATGATGTCGACACGCTCTGTCAGCCGTCGTTTCTGGTGGTCCTCGACGAACCGTTCCATAGCCCATTCTCCTGGCAAGATTATCTGAACGCATTGACCGACAATCAGAACTGCGAGGGAAGCTAGGGTGGCTTGCTTGCGTGGAACTTGCAGGCTGAGCCAGCATATTCCCTCGATCTGCTACAGAACCAGACTGATACGGAAGCGGCCGACTCACCGAGGCCTAGGAAAGACTAGCATGTAGTATTCGGCGTGCCAGAGTGTGGCGGCCTCGGACGAAAGTCCGACGCAACGGGTGCGGACCTTCGCGACTTCATCATCCTTGGGCGTAGCGACGCGAAGCGGAGCGAAGACCCAGGGATCCATGCCGGGACGAAGAAGCGTCATTAACGGTGCAGAATGTGGAATGGCCAATGTGCCGCAGAAGCGATCTTGTTCTGCATCGCGGCACTCTTTGGCTGATGTCGCGGCATGGATTCTAGGGTCTGCGCGCGTCGCTCCGCTCCTTGCTCCGCCCTAGAATGACGAAGTGATTGTGGGCATTTCAGCCAATCTTCGACGTGTACGATCCGTGCAGCCGTCGACCTGCGTTAAACCGTCAGAAACTTCCTGACGTCCGCCCGGTCGAGATCTTCGGCCGGGCCGGTGTGGACGATCTGGCCGCGGTCCATGATGTTGACCTCGTCGGCGAGCTCGCGGCAGAAATCCAGATATTGCTCGACCAGCAGAACGGCGATACCGGCCTGATCGCGCAAATAGCGGATCGCGCGGCCGATGTCCTTGATGATCGAGGGCTGGATGCCTTCGGTCGGCTCGTCGAGCACCAGCAGTTTCGGCCGCATGACGAGCGCCCGGCCGATGGCGAGCTGCTGCTGCTGGCCGCCTGAGAGATCGCCGCCGCGCCGCCCCAGCATCTGCTTCAGCACCGGAAACAGTTCGAAGACATGCGCCGGCACGTTGCGGTCGGCGCGCTTCAACGGCGCAAAGCCGGACTCCAGGTTTTCGCGCACCGTCAGCAGCGGAAAGATCTCCCTGCCCTGCGGTACGAATGCGATGCCCGACCGGGCGCGATCATACGCCGCGCTCCGGTCGAGCGCCTTCCCCTCGAAGGCAACGCTTCCGCTCGTCAGCCGGTGGTGGCCGACGATCGATCTCATCAAACTGGTCTTGCCGACGCCGTTGCGGCCGAGCACGCAGGTGATCTTGCCGGCACCCGCCGTCAGCGACACACCGCGCAACGCCTGAGCAGCGCCGTAATGGAGCGTGGCGTTGGAAACTTCGAGCATGTCAGCGCCTTCTCCAGAAGCGGAGGAACGAAAAGTCGAAGCGATGGAATTGCACCCGCCAGACCATGCTCATCTCCCGAGATAAACTTCGACGACCCGCTCGTCGGCCGAGACGAAATCGAGCGAGCCTTCCGACAGCACCGAGCCCTCATGCAGGCAGGTGACCTTGACGCCGAGTTCGCGCACGAAATGCATGTCGTGCTCGACGACGATGACCGAATGGTCGCGCGCTATGTCCTTGAGCAGCCGCGCGGTTTCCTCGGTCTCGGCATCGGTCATCCCTGCGACCGGCTCGTCAACCAAAAGCAGCTTCGGGTCCTGCGCCAGCAGCATGCCGATCTCCAGCCACTGTTTCTGGCCATGGCTGAGATTGGCTGCCTGATCGTGGCGCTTGTCGCCCAGCCGGATGATGCCGAGGATGTCGTCGATCTGTCTGGCTTCGGCGGCCGAGCGGCGATGGAACAGCGCCGGAAAGATCGAGCGCGGGCCCTTCAGCGCCAGCATCAGATTGTCTTCGACGCTGTGGCTTTCGAAAACGGTCGGCTTCTGGAACTTCCGGCCAATGCCCATCATGGCGATCTCGGCCTCGTCGTGCCGGGTCAGATCGACCTGCCCGTCGAAGAACACTTCGCCTTCGTCGGGCCGTGTCTTGCCGGTGACGATGTCCATCATCGTCGTCTTGCCGGCGCCGTTGGGGCCGATGATGGCGCGCATCTCGCCTCTGTCGAGCACCAGCGACAGATTGTTGATGGCACGGAAACCGTCGAAGGAGACCGAGACGCCGTCGAGATAGAGGATGGTGTTGGACTTCGACATCGCTCTATTCTGCCGGCTGCGGTTCAGGCCCGGACGCGGACCAGGCACCGGGCGTTGTTGCTGCGCTGCGCACGATCTTCGGTGGCGGCGGGACGTCAGGGTCTGTGCCCGCTTCCTCTGCAATCGCTGCAGCCCGCATCGCCCGAGCGTTACCGCGCCAGGAATCCCACATGCCGACGATGCCCTTGGGCAGGAACAGGGTTACGGCGACGAAAAGGCCGCCGAGCGCAAACAGCCAGAACTCCGGCAGCAGGCCGGTGAACCAGGATTTGCCGGCGTTGACCAGCAGCGCGCCGACGATCGGGCCGACAATGGTGCCGCGCCCACCGACGGCTGCCCAGATCACGACTTCGATGGAATTGGACGGCTCGAATTCGCCGGGATTGATGATACCGACCTGCGGCACATAGAGCGCGCCGGCGATGCCGGCCATGACAGCCGAGACGCTGAAGGCAAACAGCTTCACGTTCTCCGCCCGCCAGCCGAGGAAGCGGGTGCGGCTCTCGGCGTCGCGCACCGCCATCAGCAGCTTGCCGTATTTGGAGCCGACGATTGCCCAGGTGATGAAGACGGCGAGCGCGAGTATGATGGCGCTGGCGGCAAACAGGGCCGAGCGGGTGGCGTCGGCCTGCACGTTGAAGCCCAGAATATCCTTGAAATCGGTCAAGCCGTTGTTGCCGCCGAAACCCATGTCGTTGCGGAAGAAGGCGAGCAGCAGCGCGTAGGTCATCGCCTGGGTGATGATGGAGAGATAGACGCCGGTGACGCGGCTGCGGAAGGCGAACCAGCCGAAGACGAAGGCGAGCAGGCCGGGCACCGCCAGCACCATGATGGCGGCGAACCAGAAGTGGTCGAAACCGGTCCAGAACCAGGGCAATTCCTTGTAGTTCAGGAACACCATGAAATCGGGCAGGATCGGATTGCCGTAAACGCCGCGCGAGCCGATCTGGCGCATGAGGTACATGCCCATCGCATAGCCGCCGAGGGCGAAGAAGGCGCCATGGCCGAGCGAGAGGATGCCGCAATAGCCCCAGACGAGATCGAGCGCCAAGGCAAGCAATGCATAGCAGAGGTACTTGCCCGTCAACGCGACGATGTAGGACGGAATATAGAACGCGCTTTGCGGCGACAGTGCGAGGTTGAGCAGCGGCACGATAATGGCGGCCGTCAGCAGGATGAAAATAGTGATGGCGATGCGACGGTCGGCACCCGCGGCGAAGAAGCGTCCCGTGATCATGTTTCCACCGCCCTGCCCTTGAGCGCGAACAGGCCGCGCGGGCGCTTCTGGATGAACAGGATGATCAGCACCAGCACGACGATCTTGCCGAGCACCGCGCCAGCATAGGGTTCGAGAACCTTGTTGACGATGCCGAGCGAGAAGGCGCCGACCAGCGTGCCCCAGAGATTGCCGACGCCGCCGAAGACCACGACCATGAAGCTGTCGATGATGTAGCCGCGGCCGAGATTGGGCGAGACATTGTCGATCTGGCTGAGCGCGACGCCGGCAATGCCGGCAATGCCGGAGCCGAGCGCAAAGGTCAGCGCATCGACCCAAGGCGTCCTGATGCCCATCGAGGCGGCCATGCGGCGGTTGGCGGTGACGGCGCGCATCTGCAGGCCCCAGGGCGTGCGCTTCATAACAAAGAGCAGCACGCCGAAGACGGTGAGCGCGAAGACCAGGATCCAGAGGCGGTTCCAGGTGACGGCGAGTTGGCCGACATCGAACGATCCCGACATCCAGGAGGGGTTGCCGACCTCCTGGTTGGTCGGTCCGAAGATCGAGCGCACCGCCTGCTGCAGGACAAGCGAGACGCCCCAGGTTGCGAGCAGCGTTTCCAGCGGCCGGCCGTAGAGGAAACGGATGACGCCGCGCTCGATGATCAGGCCGACGGAAGCGGCAACCAGGAAGGCGAGCGGCAGCGCGATCACCAGCGACCAGTCGAACAGGCCGGGGAATGAGGTTCGGATCACCTGCTGGACGACGAAGGTGGTGTAGGCGCCGAGCATCACCATCTCGCCATGCGCCATGTTGATGACGCCCATGACGCCGAAGGTGATGGCGAGGCCGATGGCGGCCAGCAGCAGCACCGAGCCAAGCGAGATGCCGTACCATATGTTCTGGCCGGCATCCCACAGCGCCAGGCTCGAATTGATGCTGGCGATTGCCGCCGTCGCGGCATCCTTGACCGCGCCTTGCGCATTGGCCTCGACCGCGGTGAGCAGCGAGACCGCGTCGCGGTCGCCGCGCGCGCCGATCAGGGCAATGGCGGCAAGCTTGTCGGCCTCCGGCTTGTCGGAGACCAGCACCGATGCCGCGCGCGCCTGTTCGAACAATGCCTTGACCTTGGCGTCGGTCTCGGCGGCGATGGCTGCATCGAGCGGCTCGATATTGGCGGCATCGGGGGTCTTGAACATGGTGTCGGCGGCGGCGATGCGGACAGAAGGATCTTTCGCGCGCAACGTCAGCGTTCCCAGCGCATCGCGGATGACACGGCGCAGCGTGTTGTTGACCTTGATCTTCGTGATGTCGGCCTTGGCGGCGTCGCCGGCTTTCTCGCCACTCAGCGGGTCAAGCAGCGTGACGCTGTCGGCGGCCTCACTGCCGACGAAGACCAGGGAATCGGCTTTACGGATGTAAAGGTTGCCTTCGGCGAGCGCTGCAAGCGGGCGTTCAACCAGCGGATCGCCGGTGGCGGCAAGCTCGCGCACCACGGCCTCGGTGGCGGAAAAGCCGGTGCCGGTGGCGAATTTGGCGACGATGGCGCGCAGATCGGCTTCGGCTGCGTTCGACGGCAAAAGACTTGCCACCAGGAACACCAGCATGAGGCCGAGAGTGCGCGACAGGATCATCCGTTCAGATACTTTCCGGGAGGGTGGAATTTGGCGTCCGGGCGGGCTGAAGCGCCCGGACGCTTGGCGGTACCGATCGTGGACGCGTCCACGATCGGTCAGTCCCGGGAGGGATCAGTTCGTGCCCTTGCCGCCGCATTTGCCGGTGGCAACGTTGAAGTTGCCGCAGGACAGAGGCGCGCGCCAATCCGAAATCAGGTCCTTGGAATCGGGCAGATAGTCGGACCATTCGTCGCCCATCACGAGGCCGGGCGTCTGCGACACGGTCTCGAACTGGCCGTCGGCTTGAATCTCGCCGATCAGCACCGGCTTGGTGATGTGATGGTTCGGCATCATGGTCGAATAGCCGCCGGTGAGGTTCGGCACGGACACGCCGACCATGGCGTCGATGACCTTGTCGGGATCGGTGGTGCCGGCCTTTTCGACCGCCTTCACCCACATGTTGAAGCCGATATAGTGAGCTTCCATCGGGTCGTTGGTGGTGCGCTTGTCATTCTTGATGAACTTGTGCCAGTCGGCGATGAACTTCTTGTTTTCGGGTGTGTCGACGCTCTCGAAATAGTTCCAGGCAGCGAGATGGCCGACCAGCGGCGCGGTATCGAGACCGGCCAGTTCTTCTTCGCCGACCGAGAAGGCCATGACCGGGATGTCCTCGGCCTTGACGCCCTGGTTGCCGAGTTCCTTGTAGAACGGAACGTTGGCGTCGCCATTGACGGTCGAGACGACGGCGGTCTTTTTGCCGGCAGAGCCGAATTTCTTGATTGCGGAGACTTCGGTCTGCCAGTCGGAGAAGCCGAACGGCGTGTAGTTGACCATGATGTCTTCGGCGGCGACGCCCTTGGCCTTCAGATAGGCCTCGAGGATTTTGTTGGTGGTGCGGGGATAGACGTAGTCGGTGCCTTCCAGCACCCAGCGCTTCACCGAGCCACCGTCTTCGCTCATGAGATAATCGACAGCGGGAATCGCCTGCTGGTTCGGGGCGGCGCCGGTGTAGAACACGTTGCGCTCGCTTTCCTCGCCCTCATACTGGACGGGGTAGAACAGGATGTTGTCGAGTTCTGAGAACACCGGCAGCACCGATTTGCGCGACACCGAGGTCCAGCAGCCGAACACGGCGGCGACCTTGTCCTTGGAGATCAGCTCGCGCGCCTTCTCGGCGAAGAGCGGCCAATTGGAGGCCGGATCGACAACGACCGCCTCAAGCTTCTTGCCGAGCAGGCCGCCCTTGGCGTTCTGCTCTTCGATGAGCATCAGCATGGCGTCTTTCAGCGTCGTCTCCGAAATCGCCATGGTCCCCGACAGCGAATGCAAAATGCCGACCTTGATCGTGTCTTCGGCGGCCTTGGCCGGAGACGACATCGACAGGCCGGCGGCGACCACGCCGGCCGAAAACATTTTTGTTATTGTGGAGAAATTACCCTTCATACCGAAGACTCCCAAGCTGTTTGATTGCACCGCGATAATGCAATGCAACTGCCGTGCCAAACGCAAAGGCGCCGCTCACAAGAATGGAATAGCCGAGCGTTATCAGCCGGTTGGTATATTAGCCTGGAGAAACAACAATGGCAGCCAGTGAAAATTGATTGAGCTAAATTTGCGCAGCGCACACGACTTTTGCCTAATTTTCGCCCAATTGAGACAAATGCCTAGTTTTTGATCTCCGGCCGTGGGTTCCGGGCGAACAATGTTGCGGCACCGCGCAAAAATAGGGCAAGCTCGCCCTTCAAAAGAGAGACGTCATGACATCTCGCATCTCACGCATTTCCGGCATCCTGCTGCTGATGGCAACGAGCGGCGCCGCGCGCGCCGATTTCAGCGAGGGCAAACTTCCTGACGGCACCTATCATTGCGAGGTCTATTTGCTCGGCGCCTTCCTCAACCTCGGCGACATCACCATCAAGGGCAATGTCTATACCGGCCCGGTGACGTTCGGAACGGCGCTGCAAGGCTACAACTATCAGATGAACGCCAATGGCGAGATCACCTGGCTCGGGCCGCTGGGCGGCTATACCACCGGTGGCAACTCCGTCTCCATGACACAGGCAACACTGGACGGCGAGACCGCCCCGTCATTCGACATCATTCTGAAGCAGCCCGACGGCGCCTTCACCGCCTCGACCTGCACCAAGGGCTGAGCGATGCGTAGTGCCGCGCCCAGTTGCGGCAAAACCTTCCTCTTATGTCATGTGAATGTTGCCTAAGCAGACTAGGGCAACGGTGCGCCGTAACATCCACCCTGAGAGGCAGACACCATGGCCAATGCACCGTCTTCATCCTCCCCCGTCATCCGCGAAATCATCGCCGAGCGCGTCTCGCGCCGGTCTCTTTTGAAAGGCAGCCTCGCCTCCGGCGCGCTGATTGCCGGCGGCAGCTTTGTCGGCTCCTTGTTTGCCGGCGAAACGCATGCCGCCACAGCGCAGTCGACGCTCGGCTTTCCCGAGCTGAAACGGGTCTACGGCAAGACCCATGCCGCCGCCGAAGGCTATGAGACGACCATCGTCGCGCGCTGGGGCGACCCGCTTACAGCCGGCCTCGCCGAATTCGACGGCAACAAGGTCGCGGCGGAGGAACAGGAAAAGCGCTTCGGCTACAATTGCGACTACATCGCCTTCATGCCGCTGCCCAAGGGCACGGTGAATTCCGATCATGGCCTGCTCTGCGTCAACAACGAATACATCTCGCCCAATGTGATGTTTCCGGGGATGACCGAGGGCGATGCCGGCAAGACGATGACCAGGGAACAGGTCGATCTCGGCATGGCCGCGATGGGCCATTCGATCGTCGAGGTGCAATTGAAGGACGGCAAGTGGGCAAGCGTGGCGGACAGCCCGCTGAACCGCCGCATCACCGCCAACACCGAAATGACCGTTTCCGGACCGGTTGCCGGCCATGCGCTGATGAAGACCTCGGCCGACGCGACTGGCACGAAAGTGCTCGGCACCAGCTACAACTGCAGCGGCGGTTTCACCCCCTGGGGTACGGTGCTGACCTGCGAGGAAGGCGTGTCCGACATTTTCGGCGGCGACCCGAAAAAGGCGCCGGCCGCCGAGCTTCTGGACCGTTACGGCTTCAACGGCTCCGATATCTATGGCCGCGGCCGCTTCCATGACCGCTTCAACCTCGACAAGGAACCGAACGAGGCCAACCGCTTCGACTGGGTGGTCGAGATCGACCCTTACGATCCTCAGTCCAAGCCGGTGAAGCGCACGGCACTTGGCCGCATGTCGCATGAGGCCTCGACCGTGGTCCTCAACAAGGACGGCCACGTCGTGGTCTATATGGGTGATGACGACTATTTCGAATATATGTACCGCTTCGTCTCAGCCAAGGCCTATGACAAGGCCAATGCGGCCTCCGGCGCCGATCTGCTCGACGATGGCGTGCTGTCGGTCGCCCGGTTCGATGCCGATGGCTCGATGACGTGGCTGCCGCTGGTGCACGGCCAGGGCAAGCTTACCGCCGAGAACGGTTTTGCCGACCAGGCCGAGGTGCTGTTGAAGACGCGGTTTGCGGCAGATGCGCTCGGCGCCACGCCGATGGACCGGCCCGAGGACATCGAGACCAATCCGGTGACCGGCCGCGTCTATGCGGTGATGACCAAGAACAAGAAGCGCGACCAGTCAAAGGTCAATCCGGCCAACACGCGGCCGGAAAATCTCTGGGGCCATATTGTCGAGTTGATCCCGCCTGGCGGCCGCGGCGCGGACGCCGACCACACGGCCGAAAACTATGCCTGGGACCTGTTCGTGCTCTGCGGCAACCCGAAAGATGCCAAGGTCGGCGCCACTTTTCATCCGGATACGTCGGACAATGGCTGGTTCGTCTGCCCCGACAACATCACCTTCGACCCGGCGGGGCGGCTGTGGGTGGCGACGGACGGCGCCAATGCTTTCGACCTGCCGGACGGCGTCTACGGCGTCGACACCGAAGGTGCGGCGCGCGGCCTGCCGAAGCTGCTGTTCACCTGCCCGCACGGCGCCGAAGCGACCGGCCCGTGCTTCACGCCGGACGGCACGACTTTGTTCCTGTCGGTGCAGCACCCTGCGGAAGATGCCGAGACGCTCGACAAGGTGCAGACGCTATGGCCCGATTTCAAAGACGGCCAGTTGCCGCGACCTTCCGTCGTCGCCATCCGCCGCAGGGACGGACAGCCGGTCGGCGCATAGTGAGTCCCAGGGAAAAAGGCGGAACGCGCCATGCGCGTTCCGCGTAGCGATCCGGGAGGACGGCTCAGATCGTCTTGGCCGACATTTGCGAAGCGATGTATTCGGCCTGGCGGATAGCCAGCGACACGATCGTCAGCGTCGGATTTTCAGCCGCACCGGTCGTGAACTGGCTGCCGTCCGACACGAACAGGTTCTTGATGTCGTGCGCCTGGCCGTGCTTGTTGACGACGCCGTCTTCCGCCTTTTCGCTCATCCGGTTTGTGCCGAGATTGTGGGTTGAGGGATAGGGCGGCGTCGGGAAGGAGCGCGTCGCGCCGACCGCATCGTAAAGCGCTGTGGCCTGCTTGTAGGCATGATTGCGCATCGCCGTGTCGTTGGGATGATCATCGAAATGCACGTCGGCGATCGGCATGCCGTGCGCGTCCTTCTCGTCCTTGTGCAGCGTGACGCGGTTTTCCGCGCGCGGCATGTCCTCGCCGACGATCCACAGGCCAGCCATGTGATCATAGTGGTCGAGCGCGGTGGTGAATGAACGGCCCCAGCCGCCGGGATTGAGGAAGGCGGCCATGAAGGGCAAGCCGAGCGACAGCGTCTCGAATTCATAGCCGCCGACAAAGCCGCGTGAGGGATCGTGCCGCGCCTCGTCGCGGATAATGCCGGCCATGGTGGTGCCGCGATACATATGCACCGGTTGGTCGAAAATGGCGTAGACCGAACCGGTGGTGTGGCGCATGTAGTTCTTGCCGACCTGCCCCGACGAATTGGCAAGCCCTTGCGGAAACTTCGCTGACTCGGAGTTCAGCAGCAGGCGCGGGCTTTCGATCGAGTTGCCGGCGACGGCGACAATGCGGGCCTTCTGCTCCTGCAGATTGCCGTCCTTGTCGGCATAGACGACGCCGGTCACTTTTCCGGTAGCGTCATGGTTGATCTTGATCGCCATGGCGTTTGGCCGGACCTCGAGATGGCCGGTCGCCTCACCCTTGGGAATCTCCGTGTAGAGCGTCGACCATTTGGCGCCCCATTTGCAGCCCTGGAAGCAGAAGCCGGTCTGTTGGCAGGAGTTGCGGTCGTCGCGCTCGACCGAATTGATTGCCATGTTGCCGGTATGACATTCCTTATAGCCGAGCTTGTCGGCGCCGGCCTTGAGCACCTTGAAATTGTTGTTGCCGGGCAGCCGCGGCCAGCCATTGGTGCCGGTGACGCCCATCTTGGCTTCCGCCTTGGCGTAGTACGGCTCCATCTCGGCCAATGTGACTGGCCAGTCCAGCAGGTTGGCGCCTTCCAGCTTGCCGTAGGTCGAGAGCGTCCTGAACTCATGCTCCTGGAAGCGCAGCGAGGCGCCTGCCCAGTGCGTGGTCGAGCCGCCGACCGATTTGACGATCCAGGCCGGCAAATTGGGGAAATCCTTCGACACCCGCCAGTCGCCTGAGGTTGTGCGCTTGTCCGTCCAGGCGAGCTGGCTGAAGGAACCCCACTCGTCATTGATGAAATCCTCGTATTCGTGGCGCGCGCCGGCCTCGAGGATGACGACATCGACGCCTTTCTGGGCGAGTTCGTTGCCGAGCGTGCCGCCGCCGGCGCCGGAGCCGATGATCACGACCACGCCGTCGTTGTTGAGATCAAATGAAGCTGCCATGGTTTCCTCCCATGAATTCCTGTTTGCGGGGTTTCAAAACGACGGAGGGCTCAGAGCCACTCTATGTCGTCGAAACCGCGCGCGATGTAGCCGCCCTTGGAGTAGGATTCGCCCTCGTAGCCGAAGATCGGCCACACCTCCTGCTGGTTGTAGAGGCTGACGACGAGGCCGCCGCGGATGGACTGGAAGAACGGCGTCGCCTCGATCTGCTGCAGCACGGCGACGCGCTGCTCCTCCCAGCCGAGGCCGCGATAGCCGCCCTCGCCCGACTTCTTGTCGAGGTCGGCGATGCCGTCTTCGATCATCGTCTTGTAGGCAGCGTCCTTGCCGGCCTGCTCGTCATGGCTTTTTACGGCGATGGCGTAGTATTTGTCGGGCACCTGATCGTGCGGATAGATGTCGCGCGCCATCTGGATCAGCGTCGCCATGGTTTCGGGCTTGAGCGCTGATGTCTCGAGCCCCCAGGCATTTTCAGGGCTGATGACGGCGCTGCCGGAAATGACCAGCAACGCGCCGATGCCGCCGCGTTTGAGAAGTTCACGACGTGAGAGCCTCGCGTCATAGATCGTGACCATTTTGTTCCTCCCTGCTTGCTGTTTGCGCCCTTGAAAAGCGCCGTTGCTGGCGTCGCGCGGGCTGAATGCGGCCGATAATCCCCTACTGGAAGCGCCCTCCACGCTGCAGAACCTCGATCTTGTAGCCGTCGGGGTCCTCAATGAAGAAAAAGCGGGCGATCAGCGATCCGTCGCGGTTGAATTCGACGATCTTCTTGGGGTTGAGGCCGAGCGCGCCGATCCGGTCGTGTTCGCTGTCGAGATCGGACACCGAGACCGCCAGATGGCCGTAACCGTCGCCAAGCCCATAAGGCTCGGTGCGGCCCTTGTTCACGGTGAGTTCGAGCTCGAACCCCGTTTCGGCGTTGGCAAGGTAAATCAGCGTGAATGTCTCGAAATCCAGCCTGTCGGCGACGTCGAGCCCGAAAGCGTTTCTGTAGAAATCGACGGATCTGGCCTCTTGGAGAACCCGGATCATGGAATGGATTGCCTTTGCCAAATCAGTCTCCGCCGCTGCATGTTGGAGGCGATTATGGGCGGCACGCGCGAAAGGTGGTGGCAGCCGGTTACCACGGCTAAATTTGCAATCGCTGCTATGCCTGCGCCTAAAGACGAAAGTCCGATTGCCGATTCGGCCCACAAGGCCGAACATGCAGGGACAACCACAACTTGAAAGCGCGACACGCTGCGCCCAAAACCAACAATATCGGGAGGTAAGGATGTGCAGGGTTTTTGCCGGGCAGGATCCGGAAGGCTATCGACAGATCAACCGGTCGATCCGCATCGACGGTCACTCTACGAGTATCCAGCTTGAAGGAACGTTCTGGGCGCTGCTTGACGAAATTGCCGACAGCCAGGGCCTGACGACGCCGAAGTTCATCTCAAAACTCTATGACGAAGCGATCGAGATCAACGGCGCCATTCCCAACTTCGCGTCGATGCTGCGTACCACCTGCGCGCTCTATCTGCGCGGTCACCGGCCAGACATGGATGAGCTGACGCCGAAGCGCGAAGCGGCCTGAGGAAGCTAGCCTTCCGCCGCAACGTCGAGCCCGAGCCGCGCCATATCGGTGAACAGCGCCTGACGTTCGGAATAGGCAGTCTGTTCGCCGGTCACGATGTTGTCGACGACGGTCAGCAGCGACAGCGCGCGGGCGCCGAAATGCGCCGCGATTCGGTAGAGTGCGCTGGTTTCCATATCGACAGCGAGAGCGCCAAGCGCCTGCGCTTCGGCAAAGCGGTCGCGCCCTTCAGGGTGGTAGAAGACATCGCTGCAGATGGTCAGCCCGGCCTGGTGGTCGATGCCGAGCTGGGCGGCGCAGGCCAAAGCGTGGGCGAACAGGCCGGGATCGGGCCCGGCGGCAGCATCGTAGAGGCCGAAGACCTGGCCGCTTTGGTCGCTTTCGGCGCGCACCGACTGCGAGATCACCAAGGAGCGCAGCGGCACGCGGGGTGTCAGGCCGCCGCAGGTGCCTGTGCGGATCAGCGTTTTTACGCCGTGAACATCCAGGAGTTCATGCGCATAGACCAGGAAGGACGGGACACCGATGCCGGTGGCCTGGATGCTGATGAGACGGCCGCGATAGAGACCAGTGAAGCCGAGTGCGCCCCGGCGGCGGTTGACGCAGCGCGGCGCCTCAAGAAATGTCTTTGCCATCCACTCGGCGCGTTGCGGATCGCCCGGCAACAGCACCGTTGCGGCATAGTCGCCCCTGGCAGCCTCGTTGTGCGGCGTCACGACATGCTCCCCAAAACCCGCCGCCCGTTTCGCCTGCAATCATGGCAGTGTCACGTCATTGCGCAAGCTTTGAATTAGGGCGCCCTAGGACTCCAATACATCCTTAACCACGGTGGCCAGTTGCTTGAGGGAGAACGGCTTCGGCAGGAAGCCGAATTGCGCGTCCGGCGGCAGGTTTCTGGCGAAAGCGTCTTCGGCATAGCCGGACACGAAGACGAACTTAATGTCGGGCTGGCGCTTGCGCAGTTCGCCGAGCAGCGTCGGTCCGTCCATTTCCGGCATCACCACGTCGGACACGACGATATCGACCTTGCCGCCGAGCGCTTCGAAGACTTCCAGCGCCTCGACGCCCGAGGAGGCCTCATGGACGGTATAGCCGCGCGAGGTCAGCGCCCGCGAGCCGCCCATGCGCACGGCGTCTTCGTCCTCGACGAGGAGCACAGTGGCCGAGCCCGACAGGTCCTTGGCGCTGTCGGCGGCTTTCACCGGCGCAGCCGGCGCCTCGCTGACGTCGCCGGGCTTCTTCGCCTCCACGATATGGCGCGGCAAGAAGATGCGGAAGGTCGAGCCCTTGCCGACTTCGGAATCGCAGAAGATGAAACCGCCGGTCTGCTTGATGATGCCATAGACCATCGACAGCCCAAGGCCGGTGCCTTTGCCGACTTCCTTAGTGGTGAAGAACGGCTCAAAAATCTTCTTCAGCACGTCCGGCGCAATGCCCGAGCCGCTATCCTCGACCTCGACCACGACATAGTCGGCAGGCGTGAGCTCGCGGTAGGAGAAGCTCTTGCATTGTTCGGCGGTGACGTTGCGGGTGCGCACGGTGAGGTCGCCGCCGGCCGGCATGGCGTCGCGCGCGTTGACGGCCAGGTTGACCACCACCTGCTCGAACTGGCCGATATCGACCTTGACCGGCCACAAATCGCGGCCGTGGTCGACCTTCAGCTTGATCTCGTTGCCAACCAGGCGGGCAAGCAGCATCCGGAGATCGGCAAGCACGTCGGTCAGGTTCAGCACTTCCGGCCGCAATGTCTGCTTGCGCGAGAAGGCGAGCAACTGCCGCACCAGCGAGGCCGCCCGGTTGGCATTCTGCTTGATGTTCATGATGTCGGGGAAGGACGGGTCCGACGGCCGGTGATTGGTCAGCAAAAGATCCGACGCCATCATGATGGCGGTCAGCACATTGTTGAAGTCGTGGGCGATGCCGCCGGCGAGCTGTCCGACCGCCTGCATC
This sequence comes from Mesorhizobium sp. P160187, assembly GCF_057766425.1. Classification (NCBI taxonomy): domain Bacteria; kingdom Pseudomonadati; phylum Pseudomonadota; class Alphaproteobacteria; order Hyphomicrobiales; family Phyllobacteriaceae; genus Mesorhizobium; species Mesorhizobium sp. P160187. Next base: position 172,990 of record NZ_JBYMDX010000004.1, on the reverse strand, counting down.
TTCTGGCTCTGCGCCATCTGGCCCTCGAGCGCCTTCTGCTCGGTGGTCTCGACGGCATAGACGATGGCCGATTCCTCGGCGCCCTCGCCGGTGCCGTCGGCGACGGCGTTGACGTAGAAGCGGATGTGACGCTCCTCATTGCCGGGCAGCAGCGTGTCGATCGGCTCGATGTCGGCCTGCCTCAGCCGCGCCTTTTCGAACGCGGCGGCAAAGGCCGGCCGGTCGCGCTCGTGGATCACGGTGTCCAGCCGCACGCGGCGGTCGACCGCGTCGCCGTCGACGACGGAGGAAAACAGCGACAGGAACGGCGCGTTGGTGCGCAGGATGCGGCCGCCATTGTCGACGGCGGCAATGGCCATCGGCGTCGAATTGAAGAAACGGGTGAAGCGCACTTCCGAAGCACGAAGGTCGGCCGATGCGTCCTCGCCCTGGGTGCGGTTGAGCACGATGGTGCGGGTGGGACCGTTGGTCCCCTCGCGGCTGGCCGAGACCCGATGCATGAAGCGCACCGGCAGCGCCTCGCCGGTCGTCGTCGTAAGATCGAGATCGATGACGGCGTTGCGGGTGGTGCCGGGATCGGCCTTGACCGAGCGCACCAGCGCCATGCCGTCGCCGGCGACGATTTCCGGGAGTGTCACCGCGCCAGGGGTGAAGCTCGCCAGATCGATGCCCAGCCATTCGGCGAGCGTGGCGTTGATGTAGGTGACACGGCCTTCCTGGTCGGCTGAGAAGAAACCGGCCGGCGCATGGTCGAGATGGTCGATGGCCTTCTGCAAGTCGAGGAAGAAACGCTCCTGCTCGGCCCGTTCCTGCGAGATATCGGCAAGCTGCCAGGCAAGCATCGGCAGGCGCTGACCGGGAACGCTGAAGGTCCGGGCCCGCGCCCGGTACCAGCGCGCGCCCGGTTCGGCGCCCGGCCGGATCGACTGTGCTAGCCGGAACTCACCGTCGCCGGCCTGGCCATCGCGCAAGCCCGAGGCCAGCCGGTATATGGTCACCGAAGCTTCGGGGACATCGGAAAGCAGGCCTTCGACCGTCTTCAGATCGGCGGCCGACGCAGCACCGGTCATCTCGGCGTAGGCCCGGTTGGCATAGACGACGCGGCCCTTGGTGTCGGTGACGATCAGGCCCTGCGACATCGAATCGACGAAGGCCTTCGACAGTTCATCCCCGGTCGAACGCGGCGCGATCTGCACGAAGCCGATGGCCGTGGCGAACAGGAAGCCAACGCCGATCATGGCAAGCACGCCCAGCATGCCGAGCAGGAACGGATCGCCAAGACGCTCGCGGAAAATGCCGAAAACGATCGCGGCCCCGGTCAGGACGATGATGAACACGATGAGCCGGGTAACCGCGCCTGGCCGCGTGTTCTGATCGACGATTGGTACCGGATAGAAATCGCCGCGCGTTTCCCTGGCCATATGCCCCCTGCTCGTGAGTTGTCCGACACCGCCCCCGGCCGGTTGAATCACATTCTCCTAATCCGGAAAAGGCCTTGGCGGCAAATGTCGGGTAAAAATGACGCGTCGGTGTTTTCAAGCTGTTCACGAAGCGTGAAGGCAACTTGCGGTGGCTGGCCGCAACGGTCTAGTGTCCCTCCACTTCAAAAGCCGATTGGGGGCACCGATGCAGTGGCTGGATAATGTGGCGGGTCCCGGATATGCCGCAGCGCTGCTGTGGACGTTTGCTGCCCTTGTCCTGCTGGTCATCGTGCTCATCATCATCAGGCTGATCCGCAACCTGACCTTCGGCACCTTCGTTGCCGGCGGGAGGAACCGCAAGACACGGCTGGCGGTCATGGACGCCACGGCGGTCGACAGCCACCGCCGGCTGGTGCTCATCCGTCGCGACGACATCGAACACCTGCTTTTGATCGGCGGCCCAACCGACGTTGTCGTCGAGCGCGATATCAGGCTTGCAGCGCCACGCCGTCCGGCATTGACCGGCGATGGCGGTGTTGGCCAGCAGCAACAGGCGCCGCGTCCGCGCGCACCACAACCCGCTCCCGCCGCGCCCGCAAGGCAGGCGCCGCCGCCGCAACCGGTAAGGGCTGCTCCGGCCGCCGTTCCGCCGCGCCAGGCCGCGCCGGCGCCGAAACCGGCTCAAATCTACCAGGCGACCAATGTGACACCGCTGCCGGCCTATGGCTCCGCCGCCAATACTGCCCGGCAGGCCCCGCCACCGAAGCATGAGTCCATCGACGATACCCTGATGCGGGAGCTCGAGGTCTCGCTCGACGATTCGCACCCCAAACCGGCAAGCAAGCCGGCTGCGAAGGCACCGCAGTCTCTCGACGACGAGATGACCAAGCTGCTCGGCGAACTCGCCAGCCAGAAACGATAAAGCCCGGCGAACCGTCACATCTTGCCGCTTCCCGATCGGAACGGCGCTTAAAGCGCGTCGTCCGTTTCAGCGCGACGCTTTAACTTCGTGCGATTAAACCCTTCGGCCAAAAACAGAAATGGCCGGGAAACCCGGCCATTTCTGATGAAACAGTCCTGCCTGACGGCAGCGGCTCAATCGTCGCGATAGACCTTCTCGCGGCGTTCGTGGCGCTCCTGCGCTTCGATCGACAAGGTCGCGATCGGACGCGCGTCGAGACGCTTCAGCGCGATCGGCTCGCCGGTTTCCTCGCAATAGCCGTAAGTGCCTTCATCGATGCGCTGCAGCGCCGAATCGATCTTTGAAATGAGCTTGCGCTGGCGGTCGCGGGCGCGAAGCTCGATGGCGCGGTCGGTTTCCGAGGAAGCGCGATCGGCGAGATCGGGATGGTTGGCGTTTTCCTGCTGCAGGATTTCGAGTGTTTCGCGCGCTTCGCGCAGTATGTCGGTCTTCCAGGTGACGAGCTTCAAGCGAAAGTAGGATTTCTGCCGTTCGTTCATGAACGGCTCGTCTTCGGAGGGTACGTAATTGGCTGTAACGATATCGTTCATTCGACTCACCCAACAACCCCAAATTTGGCGCCTATATATTCGCGCAGAGAAGGCTGCACAAGCGTAATCCGCGCGCGTTTCACGCAATTGTTAATGCCGCGCGGGCGATCCTCAGCAAAGCCTTCCATAGGAAGGGCGCGGGCGAATTCGCACATGATTCGCTGCGCTTGGGCGTCGCCGCCCATTGTGCCTCAGGCCTTTCTCGTGGCTAATCCAGTTGTGTCATTGGTGGGCAGCACACCATTGGGGGTCCGGTGAGCAGACTGTATCTGTTGAGGCATGCGAAGGCTGGCTGGGCCCTGCCCGGCGTGCGCGACTTCGACCGCCCGCTCGACGCATCCGGCATTGCCGATGCCGAAATGATGGGGACGGCGATGCGTGCCCGCAACTACATCCCCGATATCACGCTCTGCTCCAACGCCAAGCGCGCGCGCCAGACGCTGGAAGGCATCGCCGGCCACACCGATACCGGCCGGGTGCTGTTCTTCGACACGCTCTACAGCGAGGATGCCGCCGGCTACCTCGCCATCATCCGCAGCAATGGCGGGCCGGGCTCGCTGCTCGTCATAGGCCACAATCCGATGACGGAAGACCTTGCCATGGCGGTCTCGGGCGACGGCGACGAGGCTGCTCGGGCCATCATGAACCATGGTTTCCCGACCTCCGGCCTTGCGGTCGTGCGCTTCAGCGGCAACCTCACCGAGGCTGCGCAAGGCGCGGGCTACCTCGAAGCCTTCCTGACGCCCGTCGATCTCTGAGCCGAGCCGGCCGAGGCCGGGCGCCATTTCAAACTTGAACCGCAAAGCCTATATCGGGCGCAAGAGCACGCCTGAGAGAACAGATTTTGGCATCATCGCTGACCACATTCACCGACGAAGCGAGAATTGCCCTGGATACGCTGTCGGGGCGTGCGAGCGGGCTTTTTTCGCCGTCGCTTCGGCTGGGCGTCACCGGCCTGTCCCGGGCCGGCAAGACGGTGTTCATCTCGGCTCTCGTCCACAATCTCGTCCATGGCGGGCGCCTGCCGCTGTTCGAGGCGCAGAAGTCGGGACGGATCGCTCGCGCCTTCCTCGAGGAACAGCCGGACGATGCCGTGCCGCGTTTTCAGTACGAGGACCATATCTCCGCCCTGGTCAACGACCGTGTCTGGCCGGACTCGACGCGCGCCATTTCGGAACTCAGGCTCACCATCGAATATGAGTCTGCCTCCGGTTGGAACCGGATGTTTTCCAGCGGCCGATTGTCGGTCGACATCGTCGACTACCCCGGCGAATGGCTGCTCAACCTGCCGCTGCTCGGCAAATCCTTCGCCGATTTTTCGCATGAAGCTTTTGAGATGGCTATGCTGCCGGTGCGGGCCGACCTGTCGCAGGACTGGCGGGCGCTGTCGGCGAGGATCGACCCCAATGCCGACTCCGACGAGATGACGGCGCGGCGCCTCGCCGAGAGTTTTGCCGCCTACCTCAAGGCCTGCAAGCTCGACGAGCGGGCGCTTTCGACCTTGCCGCCCGGCCGTTTCCTGATGCCTGGCGACCTCGAGGGATCGCCGGCGCTGACCTTCGCGCCCTTGCTGCTCAAGGGTGAGAAACGGCCGCGGTCCGGCTCGCTGCAAGCGATGATGGAGCGCCGCTACGAGGCCTACAAGACGCATGTGGTGAAACCGTTCTTCCGCGAACACATCACCCGCCTCGACCGCCAGATCGTGGTGATCGACGCGATGCAGGCGTTGAACGCCGGCCCCGGCGCGATGGCCGACCTGGAACGCGCGGTGACCGAAATCCTCTCCTGTTTCCGTCCTGGCCGAGGCAATTTCCTCACCGACCTGTTTTCACGCCGCATCGACCGCATCCTGGTTGCTGCGACCAAGGCCGACCATTTGCATCACGAAAGCCATGACCGGCTGCAGGCAATCGTGCGGCGGCTTGCCGACCGCGCCGTGGCGCGGGCAAATTTCACCGGCGCCGATGTCGACGTGGTCGCCATGGCGGCGGTGCGCGCGACGCGCGAAGGCACGGTCAAGCAAGGCCGCGAAACCCTGCCGGTGATCATCGGCACGCCGCTGAAGGGCGAGAAGATCAACGGTGAAACCTTTGATGGTAAAGCCCAAACCGCCATATTTCCCGGGGACTTGCCGGAGAAAATTGACGCGGTTTTCGACGTTTCCGAAGCCGACCACCGGCAGAGCAGCGACGATCCGGCGATCCGTTTCGTGCGCTTTCGCCCGCCAAAGCTCGAACGCACCGCTGAAGGCGTCACGCTGTCGCTGCCGCATATCAGGCTGGACCGCGCCTTGCAGTTCCTGATCGGAGACCATCTGGCATGACCGCGCCCCGCAGACCGGCAGCTTTCCGCATCGAGCCGGAGGCCGAACCGAAGCAGGAAACGCGCCGCCCCCATGCCGAGCCGCCGCGCAAGCCGCGCACCGTCGTCGTGCCGGCCGAGATCGATGTCTTCGATGAGCCGGACATTGTCGCCGCCGAACCGCCGCCGGCGACCGCGCCGCGCAGGCGCTCGCTGTTTGCCAGCCTGTTTTTCGGCGCGGCCGGCGTGCTGGTTTCGCTCGCCGTCGGCCTGTGGACCGACCAGCTCATCCGCGACCTGTTCGAGCGCGCAGAGTGGCTGGGGTGGCTGGCAGCGGGAATGGCCGCAATTGCCGTGTTGGCCCTCGCAGTCGTGCTGGTGCGCGAATTCCTGGCTATCGCCCGGCTGGCCGAGGTCGAAAAACTGCAAAAGCGGGCGCTCGATGCCGTGGCGCGCGACGATCCGAAGGCTGCAAGGGCCGTCGTCGAAGAGCTTTCGGCCTTTGTCGCTGCGAAACCCGAAACCGCGGCCGGCAGGCGCTCCCTGGCCGAATTGCGCGGCGAGATCATCGATGGCGGCAATCTGGTGCGACTGGCCGAGACCGAGATTCTCGGGCCGCTCGATGCGAGAGCCAAGGTGATGATCCTCGAAGCAGCCAAACGCGTGTCGCTGGTCACCGCCGTCAGCCCCCGCGCACTCGTAGACGTTGCCTATGTCGTGTTCGAGGCCGGGCGCCTGATCCGCCGCTTGTCCGAACTCTACGGCGGCAAGCCGGGCACGCTGGGCTTTTTCCGGCTGGCGCGCAGCGTTCTTGCCCATCTGGCGGTGACCGGCTCGATCGCCGTCGGCGACAGCTTTGTCCAGCAGATCGTCGGGCATGGCCTTGCCGCACGGCTTTCGGCGAAACTCGGCGAAGGCGTGGTCAACGGCATGATGACGGCGCGTATCGGCATTGCTGCCATGGAGACGGCGCGGCCCCTGCCCTTCATTGCCGGCAGGCGGCCGGGTATGGGCGATTTCCTGTCGGCGCTGACCTCGTTTGCGGCCAGAAAAGAGAATGAAGCACCCGCCTCGACCAAGTGAACGCCCTCTCGCGGTCACCAAGCATTAACCAATCTTGTTCATGGTCGTCCAACAACAGCCTCCTTGTTGCCGGGTGTCGTCTATGAAAAGCGTAATCTTGTCCTGCGTCCTGCCCCTGGTCGCGCTTGCAGCACCTCTGGGCCCGACCGGGAAAGCCTTTGCAGCGGAGCCCGACAAGCAGTTCTTCCGCACCGTTGAAGGCAAATGGGTCGGCCCGGGCGAAATCATCGCCGGCAAATACAAGGGCACGAAGTTCACCTGCAGCTTCGACGGCTCGACGCCGGACAACAAGACCGGCATGACGCTCGATGGCGACTGCCGCGTCGGTGTCTTCACCCAGAAAATGTCGGCGACAGTCGAGCGCAAGGGCCGCGACTACAAGGGCAATTTCATGGGCGGCGCCGCGGGGTCGGGCCTGGACATCATCGGCGGCAATGTGGTCGATGCCCGCAAAGTCGTCTTCACCATCAACCGCAACCAATTGCGCGGCGTCATGCAGGCCCGCATTCCCGACGACAATTCGATGACGGTGACCATCGCGGTGCGCGTCGACCAGCAGCTGGTGCCGGTCATCGGCATGAGCCTCAAGCGCGTCGACGCCGTCGAAGTCGGCTCCATCGCCAAAAACTGACTCTCAAGCGGTTCCCCGAAAAAAGCGCGGAACGGGGTTGCACTGCGCGATAGCTGAGCTGTTCCGCTCAGCTCGATCGGGAAGTGACACGCCACCTTGCGGCCAGGTTGGCGCTCCTCAAGCACGGGCCGCTCGGGGCGGCACCTTTCTGCCGCGACCGGACATGTGGCGCGCAACCGACGATGTCAGCGTCTCCGACGGCCCAAGCCACAGCAAGGCCAACGTGTCAGGGTCCTGTGCGTGCCGGCCGTCCTTCGTGTCAGCGCGATGCGCTCTAAGAACACCAGCAAAAAAGGCGGCGGCTACTCGAGCCACCGCCTTTCTCAATTTCCGAACGAAGAATCAGCCCTTGATGGCGGCCGTCAGCTCGTCATAGGCCTTGCAGGCGTCGGCCGGCGTGGTGGCGCCCTGATATTTGGTCGTCACAGCCTGCACCTTGGCGGTCAGGTCGGCGGCCTTGGTCGGATCCTTGGTGATCGCTTCCTGCAGCGCGGCGGTCATTTCCTGCGCCTTCTTGGCCGCGATTTCCTGCGTGCATTCAGGCGCCTTCGAACAGGCCGATGCGGCAAGCATGGCGACACCCACGCCGACGAGCAAAAACTTCTTCATGTCAGTCATTCTCCTCACGAAGGCAGAACTTGATCGTCGCTGCCTTCCAACGGCGAAGCCTGGCGTCCCATAGCCGCCGATTGCGGCAAAACGCAACGTGTGCGGCGCATAAACTTGTGCAGCGCTGCTGCAACGGCGCGGACGGCCTGATTGAGGCCGCCCGTGTCAGACGAAGCAAGGTTTCAGCCACGAGGCTGCAGCAGCGCCAGTGCGGCCGTCGCCGCGGCAAGGACGGCGGTTAGGGTCAAAGGCCCCGTAGCACCATAGGTGTCCACGACATAACCGCCGACAACCGCACCGACGGTGATGGCAACCTGGAAGGAAGTGACCATCAGACTGCCTGCTGCTTCCAACGCATCAGGCGCCGCGCGGGACATATTGGTCGGCAGCACCACCGGCGCCATGCCGAAGGCGAAGCCCCACAGCGTAACAAAGCCGAAGGCAACGCCGGTTTGCGCGCCCCAAAGCACCAAAGCGAGTGCCGCAAACGCCATCAACGCGGCGGTAACTGCGAGGGCCATGTGGATGTTGGTGTCGGCCAGGCGGCCACCGGCAATATTGCCGATCACAGCGGCGATGCCGAACCCGAGCAGCGCCAGGGCAATCGGCCCGGTTGTGAGGAGCGTCACCTGTTCGAGGAACGGGCGCACATAGACCGAGCCGGCAAAATGCCCGGTCATCAGCAGAACAATGGCAAGCATGCCGAGTTGGATGCCACGCCGCCGTGTCAGCCGAAAGACGTCTGCAAGGCTGTTGCTTGCCGCCGCAGGCAAGGTCGGCAGGCTGAGAAGCTGCAGCAGCATGGCAAGCGCGGCCAGCCCCGCCGTCATGGCCATCGCGCTGCGCCATCCCAGCCAGTCGCTGATCAACGCACCCATCGACGGCGCGGCAATGGTGGCGAGCGAGACGCCGAGGGTGACGATCGCCATGCCTCGACCTGTCGCATTGGCGCCGACCAGCCTCGACACGACGGCAACCGAAAGTGCCCAGAAAGCGCTGAGAGCAATCCCCAGTCCGGCCCGGCCCAGCAACAACAGCCAGAAATTGGGCGCCAGCGCCGCAAGAATATTGGAACCGACCGCCAAGGCCATGAGGCCAACCAGCACCGCCTTGCGGTTCAATCGGCCGATGAGAACATTGCTCAACATGGCCGTCACGGCGCCAACGGAAGCGGTGGCGGTGACGACCTGTCCGGCCGTTCCCTCGCTGATGCCGAGATCGCGCGCCATCGGCGTCAACAGCCCTGCCGGCAAGAACTCGGCGGACACCAGGGCAAAGCTGGTGGCCGCCAATGAAAGGACCGCGAACCAGGTGGCCGCGCTCCACGCGGCTGGTGCATCGGCATCAAGGCCGATGGCGGCGTCTTCAAGCTGTAATGTTGTGTCAGTCACGGAAAGATCTCCACAGTTTGGAGATCTTAGATAGGCGAGTCCGCCCGGATGTTATGTACCTTAAAATCCGAAATTCATATCCATTCGTCCGGGGATTGTGCGACGCACAACGCCTGGCGAGACATTGGTGATGCGCTTGAACGCGCGGGCGAAGGACGCCTCGGAATCATAGCCCAAACGGGTAGCGACTTCGGCAACCGACAAGCCGTTTTGGCCCAGTAACTCGCGGGCAAGCTGCATGCGGAGGCGGGCGAGATAATGTGCGGCACCCTCCCCCAATACCGCGCTGAAGCGCTCGGCGAAAATCGAACGCGATTGGCCTGCCACACCGGCGAGGCTTCCCAGCGTCCAGTTGTGGCCGGGGTCGCGGTGCATGGCCGCCAGAGCGCGCCCTATATGGGGGTCTCGGATGGCTGCGAGCCAACCGGTGGTCGAGGCGCCGTTGCAATTGACCCAGCACCGGATGAGCCTGGCTGTCAGCAAATCCGCCATACGCGACAGGATGGTGGCGCTGCCCATCTGCGGTTGCGCGGCCTCCACCGTCATGGCCGCCAGCAAAGGGCCGACCATCGGGTCATTGCCGGCCACGTCGCAACCCTTGATGAGAGGCGGCATCAACGTGATCAACGGATTGAGCGCACAGAAGCCGAGAGACATGGAGCCGCAGAAAAGGGTGCTTGTCGCGCCCGTTCCCTGCCGTATCACTTCGCAAACGTTGCCGCCCAACTTGATCACCTGGCAGCCCTCGAGCGAGTCGCCCACCACGTCCGGCGCACTCGCCAGCCGATGGGCGATGCCTTGCGGCAGCAGCACCAGGTCGCCATCGCGCAACTCCTGCCAGCCTTGCGCTTCGGTGTGAATCCAGCATGGACCCTGGCCGACAAAGTGAAAACGAAGCAGTTGTTGTTGCGGAAAGTCTATGCTCCATGGGTGCCGGAGTTCGCAGCGGCCATAGTTGACGCCACTCAAGCGAAAGTCTTGCAGAACTTCGCTGAGCGCATCCATCGGGATATGTGGCAGCGGCGACGGCCGGGACGAATAATCAGGCATTTGCCAGATATAGATACCAGCCGTCCGACAGGCAAGCGCAGACTGTTGTTCCACGGGGGAATCGCTGCCACGGCACCCTACCCATTCTGGCAGGCTTCCCGCCCTTGCCTCCCGCTCCCAGTGCATGCAAGGAGTGCTGTCGGACACAGGGACAAGAGGCATGGCAGCGGAAGCATCGGGCAGCGATCTCATTCAGGTGGTGGCGCTGCTTGCCGCAGGCGTCGTCGCCGTTCCGATCTTCAAACGCATGGGGCTGGGCTCGATCCTCGGCTATCTCGCCGCGGGCGTGGTCATCGGCCCGTTCGGTATTGGCATTTTTTCCGAATCGGAAGCCATCCTGCATGTCGCCGAACTCGGCGTGGTCATGTTCCTGTTCATCATCGGGCTGGAGATGCAGCCGTCGCGGCTATGGGGCCTGCGCCGCGAGATTTTCGGCCTCGGCGCGCTGCAGGTCGGCGTCTGCGCATTGCTGCTTACCGGTGTTGGTCTCGCCGGCGGCTTTCCGATCGCGCAATCCTTCGTTGCCGGCGCCGGCTTCGTCCTGACCTCGACGGCGATCGTCATGCAGCTTCTCGAAGAGCGTGGCGAGATGGCCAGCCCCAAGGGCCAGCGCATCGTGTCCATCCTGCTGCTCGAGGATCTGGCAATCGTGCCGCTTCTGGCGCTGGTCGCCTTCCTGGCGCCGGGCGGCGCCGAGATGACCCTGCAGCAGAGGCTGGCCGAAATCGGCATCGGTCTTGGCGCCATCGTCGGGCTGGTGGTGGCCGGCCGCTATCTGCTCAACCCGTTCTTCCGCATCCTGGCCGACGCCAAGGCGCGCGAAGTCATGACGGCGGCAGCACTTCTGGTCGTGCTGGGGTCGGCGCTGGTTATGCAGCTTTCCGGCCTCTCGATGGCGATGGGCGCCTTCCTGGCCGGCGTGCTGTTGTCGGAATCGACCTTCCGCCACCAGCTGGAGGCCGACGTCGAGCCATTCCGCGGCATCCTGCTTGGCCTGTTCTTCCTCGCCGTCGGCATGTCGCTCGACCTGCATGTGGTGGCCGACAACTGGCGGCTGATCGCCGTCTATGTCGTCGCCTACATGGCGATGAATGCGCTCGGCATCTATCTCGTCGCCCGCATGCTGAAGAGCGGTCATCGTGAAGCGCTGGAACGCGCCGTGATCATGGCGCAAGGCGGCGAATTCGCCTTCGTCCTCTATTCGGCCGCGGCGGCGGTTGGCATCATCGACAGCCGGGCCAACGCAACGCTGACCGCTATCATCATCATCTCCATGGTGCTGACGCCGCTGGCCATCATTGCGCTCAAATATTTGACGCCGCGCGACGAGCAGTCGCTTGAAGGCGTCGACATCGCCGACGGCCTTACCGGCAGCGTGCTGGTCATCGGCTTCGGCCGTTTCGGCCAGATCGCGAGCCAGCCGCTTTTGTTGCGCGGCATCGATGTGTCGATCATCGACAATGATGTCGAAATGATACAGGCGGCCGCCGATTTCGGCTTCAAGGTCTACTATGGCGACGGCACGCGGCTCGACATTCTGCGCGCCGCAGGTGCAGGCCGCGCGCGCGCCGTGCTGATCTGCGTCGACAAGCCGGACGCCACGGTGCGCATGGCGGAACTGATCAAGGCGGAGTTCCCGTTGCTGACTGTCCTGGCGCGTGCCTTCGATCGCGGCACCGCCCTGTCGCTCATCCGCGCCGGGGTCGACTTCCAGCTGCGCGAGACCTTCGAATCGGCCCTCGTCTTCGGCGGTTCCGCGCTCGAGGTTTTGGGCGTCGAGCCGGAAGATGTCGCCGATGTCATCGAGGATGTGCGACGGCGCGACAATGCCCGACTGGAGACGCAGCTGGCCGAAGGCGTCCGCGCCGGGCAACGTTTCCTCAGGGGCAATACCGGCACGCCGATCCCGACGCCGCTGACGCAACCGCGCCGGCCCGGCCAGGCGCTGAACGAAGAGACGGCCGGCGTGCTGCACAAGCCCGAGCCCGCCGATCAGGGGGAAAGCTGATGACCGCATCGGATGAGCGCGCGCTCGCCGTCACCAAATTCTGGCGCGAGGCCGGCGAAGACGCGTGGTTCGAGAAGAACGACGTCTTCGACGCGGATTTCCGCAGCAGGTTTCTCGACCTGCACTTTGCCGCCGCGCGGCGCGAGTGCGACGCATGGTCGGAGCATGCCGAGGGTTCGCTGGCGCTGATGATCCTGCTCGACCAGTTTCCGCGCAACTGCTTTCGCGGCTCAGGCCATATGTACGCCACCGATCCGCTGGCACGGCACTTTGCCGCCAAGGCGATTGCGGCCGGCCATGACCTTTCGCTGGAAGAAAACCTGCGCGTCTTCCTGTACCTGCCCTACGAACATTCGGAACTGCCCGCCGACCAGGACAGATCGGTCGAGCTCACCACCGCCAGGGCGCCGGAGTATGTGAAATACGCCATCGAGCACCGCGACATCATCCAGCGCTTCGGCCGCTTTCCGCACAGGAACAAGATGCTTGGCCGCGAGACGACGGCGGACGAACAGGCATTTCTCGATGGCGGCGGCTTCTCCGGTTAACCCAGCCACCAATCGCGGCCGGAAGCCAGCCGCTCTATGCCTGACGTATCGACGGCGCTGAGCCGCTCGGTCACGCTCCTGCCGCCCACCGCCAGATCCGGCGCGATCTCTGCCAAGGGCGCCAGCACGAAGGCGCGCTCCACCATTCGGGGATGCGGCACCTCCAGCCCGGTTTCGTGGATTGTGCGGTCGCCGAACACCAATATGTCGATGTCGATCAGGCGCGGACCCCAGCGCTCCTCGCGCACCCGCTTCAGCTTGCGCTCGGCCTCGAGGCAGAGGTCGAGCAGCGCCCTTGGCGCCAGCGAGGTCGAGATTTCGGCAGCGGCGTTGAGGAAATCCGGCTGGTCGAGCTTGCCCCAGGGCGGCGTGCGGTAAAGTGAGGAGACGGCGACGACGCGCGTGCTCTCGTCGGCGTCGAGCAGGCGCAGCGCCGCCGCCATCGAGGCCGAGGGATCGCCGAGATTGCCGCCAAGGCTGAGATAGACCGTGTTATTGTTACTCTGGCCAGACAACGGTCACCTCGACATAATCGAGCACGCCGGGCACCGGTGCGTTGGGCTTGCGCACGGTGATCTCGGCCTTCCTGATCTGCGGGAACCGTGAAGTCAGCGCCTTCGCCACTTCGAGCGCCAGCGCCTCGATCAGGAAGCGGCGATGTCCAGTGACGATCTTTTCAATCACCGTGAAGGCGATGCCGTAATTGACGGTGTCCTCGATGGAATCATCCTCCAGCGGGCGGCTGGGCTCGACCGTCAACTCGGCATCGACATAAAAACGCTGGCCAAGCGCCTCTTCCTCATCCAGCACGCCGTGCCGGGCAAAGAAGGCGCAGTTCTTCATGCGGATGACGTACATTTCTTACTGTCCTGGGCTCAGCGTCCTGGCTTTTCGCGCGCCAGCATAGCATCGGCGACCGCCAGTGCGTCCACGTTGATTGCGACATCGTGGACGCGAAACAGATCGGCGCCCTTCAGCCTCAGAATGACACTGGTGGCTGCCGTCCCGGCGGCGCGCGCGCCGGCTTCGCGGCCGGTGACGGTGCCGATGAAGCGTTTTCTGGAGGTGCCGGCCATCAAGGGAAAACCGAGCTCCTTAAGCTCGGAAAACCGCGCCATCAGGTCGAGGTTTTCCTCAGCCGTCTCCTTGGCGAAGCCGAAGCCGGCATCGAGTACGATATGATCGTCCGCAACGCCGCTGCGCCTGGCGACTTCCAGCGAAGCCTTGAGGAACAAAAACTGGTCGGCGATGACGTCGGGCAGTTTTTGCCGCCCGCGCCCGGTATGCATGATGACCAGTCCGGCGCCGGTCTCGGCGGCGACGCGGGCGATGCCGGGTTCACGCTGCAAGCCCCAGACATCGTTCACGATATGCGCGCCGGCGGCGACGGCGAGGCGCGCGGTTTCCTCGCGATAGGTGTCGACCGAAATCAGGGCTTCGCCTGAACTGGCGAGCGCGGCGATGACCGGCAGGATGCGGGCCTGCTCTTCTTCAGGCGTCACGGGCGAGGCGCCGGGGCGCGTCGATTCCCCGCCGATATCGACGACGGCGGCGCCTTCTTCCACCATGCGGTGCGCCTGCGCCACCGCCTGGTCAGGCGTGATGAACAGTCCGCCATCCGAAAAACTGTCGGGCGTGACGTTGAGAATGCCGACCACAATGGCTTTCTCGCCAAGGTCGAGATGGCACTTATGCGCCAGTTGCCATCGCCTTGTCGTCATTGTCCTTCAACCATGTGTCTCATTGGCATGTGGCTCATTGGCATATGTGGCTCATCGAGCGCTTGCAATCCATCAACGATGCGTGATCGGTGGAAGATCAATTCCGTTGCGCCGGCAACGGCCGTAAAGCAAGGTGAGTGAAGAGGCAACATGATGAAACGACCCCTGCTCTGCGCCCTGATGCTGGCTTTGACCGTCCTGCCGGCGAATGCTGCCAATCTGGTGAAGACCTACAGCTATTTTGCCATCGGCGGCAGCACGCTCGATGACATCGAGACGCAATTGTCGAAGCATGGACCCGAGGTGAAAAGCACCGGGATGCGGCATCCAGGCGCCACCCAGATGGCGTTCACCACCCGCATCAGCTACGCGCAAACCGCAGACACCTGCCGCATCGCCAAGGCCGCCGTTACCGTCAAGGTCAAGGTCATCCTTCCGGAGTGGCGCAGGCCGCGCAAGGCCGATCCCGATGTCAGGCTGTTCTGGGACACCCTGTCGGCAGACATCAAGCGCCATGAGGAGCGTCATGTCGAGATCGCCAAGAACCACGGCCGCCTGCTCGAAGACGCGCTGAACGCGAGCTTTGCGCAAAAGACCTGCGCCGGGGCCAAGGCGAAGGCGGCGCAGATCACCGCGGCCGAACTCGCCAGGCATGACCAGGACCAGTTGCGCTTCGACCGCGTCGAAGGCGTGAATTTCGAAAGCCGCATCCTGCGGCTGCTGCGCTACCGCATGCAGCGCGTCCAGAACGGCCAGCTTCCGCCCGGCTGAACCACAGGGCTGATACCAAGCCAATTCTGCCGAAACATGAGGCCAGCCCCAGAAAATTTTCGGGCAAAGGTCGAAATCGGCCTATACGGGACGACATATGTCAGGCTCGCAAGATATGTCAGGCTGGCAAGGCGCGAGCTTCGAAACACCAGATCAAGACCAATTGAGGCGGCGCGTAGCGGAGCGGCCATTTGGCGCCGCGCAATCGCTCTCGAACGTTATGGATGAACTGATATGGACCAGGCTGTCGACAAGCCGGATAGGGTGGCGCCCGCCGCGCCGCTGACGGAAAGCGAGAAGAACGTCATCATCGCCGGCATCCTTTTGTCGATGCTGCTGGCGGCGCTCGACCAGACAATCGTCGCGCCGGCCATGCCGACCATCGGCCGTTCGCTCGGCCATGCCGACTACCTGCCGTGGATCGTGACCGGCTATCTCCTGACGGCGACGGCCATGGCGCCGCTCTACGGCAAGATTTCCGACGTCTATGGCCGCCGGCCGACCGTCTATGCGGCGATCCTGATCTTCCTTCTGGGATCGCTGGTCAGCGCCATGGCCCCCAACATGTTCGTGTTGGTTGTCGGCCGGGCGATCCAGGGTGCGGGCGGCGGCGGCCTGTTCGCCCTGGCGCAGATCGTCATCGGCGACCTGGTGCCGCCGCGCGAACGCGCGCGTTATGCCGCCTGGATTTCGGGCACCTGGGCGGTCGCCAGCATCGCCGGGCCTTTGCTCGGCGGCGGATTTGCCGAACATCTGCATTGGTCGCTGATCTTCTGGATCAATATCCCGCTCGGCATCTTGGCCATGGCCATCATCAACAAGCCGCTGCGCAAACTGCCGGTCGCCGCAAAGCGGCATCGCATCGACGCGCCGGGCGCGCTGCTTCTGGTGGTGGCGACGGCATTGCTGCTTTTGGCCCTCAACTGGGGCGGCAGCGCCTATCCATGGGCCTCGCGCGAGATCGTCGGCCTGCTCGCCTGTTCGGCGGTCTTCTGGGGTGCGTTCGCGCTCAGGCTGATGCGTGCGGCCGAGCCGCTGATTTCGCTTGAAGTGCTGAGCAATCCGATCGTGCTTGCTGGCACGGCGTCGATGTTCCTGCTGCAGGCCGCCAATATCGGCCTGTCGGTGTACCTGCCGGTCTATCTGCAGTCGATCATCGGCCTGTCGGTCAGCCAGTCGGGCCTTGCCATGCTCGGCCTGCTGCTCGGAACGGTCGCCGGCGCGACGTTCAGCGGCCGCACGATACCGCGCTTCTTCCACTACAAGCGTATCGCCATGGTCGGCGTTCTCTTCGCCATTATCTGTCTTGGCGTGCTCAGCCTGGTCGCCGGCCGCGCCTCGCTGCTGGTGGTCGAGCTCTTGACCATCTGCATCGGCCTTGGAAGCGGCACCACCTTCCCGGTCGCCACCGTATCGGTGCAGAACGCCGTCGACCGCGCGCATCTCGGCGTTGCCACCGGCGTGCTGACCTTCCTGCGTTCGCTGGGCAGCGCGCTCGGCGTCGCCATGCTCGGCGCCGTCGCGCTCGGCTATGGCCTGCCGCTTGCCGGCGAAGGCGCGCCGGCTGCCGGACAGATCGTCTCGGCGACGCCCTTCATGATGATCTTCCTTGCCGCGGCGGTCACGCTCGTGCTGGCGCTGATCACGCTGGCGCTGATGCCGGAGAAGTCACTGCGCGGCCGCGACGACGCCGAGGCGCCGGTCGTTCTGGTGGAGTGATCCGGAAAGCCCTGTAGGACCTACTCCACGACGCCGAGCTTCTTCTGCAGGCTCGTCGACGACGTCGTGTACTGGAAGACGATGCGCTCGCCCGGGCTGATGATGCGCTTGGCGGCCTGCGCCATCAGCGCCACCTCGTGAAAACCCGACAGGATCAGCTTCAGCTTGCCTGGGTACCAGTTGATATCGCCGACGGCAAAGATGCCTGTCACCGAGGTCTGGAATTTCTCGGTATCGACCGGGATGAGGTTCTCATGAAGGTTGAGCCCCCATTCGGCGATCGGGCCGAGCTTCATGGTCAGGCCGAAGAATGGCAGCATGCGCGTGCACGGCACCTCGATGTCGCCGTCAGGCCCGCCCTTGATGGTAGCAGAGGCCAGCTCGCCGTCGGCGCCGGTCAGGCCGCTCACCTGGCCGACCCGGAACTCCAGCTGCTTCATCTCCTGCATGGCATACATCTTGTTGACGCTGTCGGGCGCCGCCCTGAATTCCGCGCGTCGATGGACCAGCGTGACGCTTTTTGCCACCGGCTGCAGGTTCAGCGTCCAGTCGAGTGCGGAATTGCCGCCGCCGACGATGACGATGTCGTGGCCCCGGAATGCCTCCATACGGCGCACCGAATAGAAGACGCTCCTGCCCTCATAGGCCTCGATGCCGGGAATGGGCGGCCGTTTGGGCTGGAACGAGCCGCCACCGGCGGCGATCACCACCACCTTGGCTTCGAACACCTCGTTCTCGTCGGTGATGACCCGAAATGAGCCGTCGTCCAGCTTTTCCAGGCTGGAGACCATGCGGTTGAAGGTAAAATCCGGCTTGAACGGGTGAATTTGCTCGAGCAGTTTGTCGACCAGTCCTTGCGCCGAGATCGAGGGCCAGCCTGGAATGTCGTAGATCGGCTTTTCCGGATAGAGTTCGGCGCATTGGCCGCCCGGTCGGTCGAGGATGTCGATCAGATGGCACTTCATGTCGAAGAGGCCAAGTTCGAACACGGCGAACAGGCCGACCGGACCCGCCCCGACGATGAGTGCGTCCGTCTTGATTACATCGGTCATGCCAGGCGAGCCTCATTGTCAGACTGGGGCGAAACTGGCGCGAGACTGCATGAGCATTGGCCCGCTGCCAAGCGGCGGCGGGAAAAATCAGATGGTACGGGAGATCAACCCTGGCGAGCCGGCACGCGCACGACCAGGCCGTCAAGCGCGTCGCGCACCTTGATCTGGCAGGACAGCCGCGAGTTCGGCTGGACGTCATAGGCGAAGTCCAGCATGTCCTCTTCCATCGCCTCCGGCTCGCCGACCTCGGCCGTCCAGGCTTCGTCGACATAGACATGGCAGGTCGCGCAGGCGCAGGCGCCGCCGCATTCTGCCTCGATGCCCGGCACCGCGCTACGGATCGCATTCTCCATGACGGTCGAGCCGTTTTCGGCCTCGACATCGAAAGGAGTGCCGTCATGGGCAATGAAGGTCAGCTTGGTCATTTATCACCTGAAGGGAGTCCCAGCCGAGATAATCACTCCACCGGACAAGTCAACTGCGGCGCGAAAGCGCCGCTTTGTGACGTTTTTTCGGAAGGCTGGCCAAAGCACGCCCTGGCCTCGTCGATTCATCCCGGTGGCCGCTGCCGAGCGGCAGCCATTACCGGCTGATGGCGGCGATGAAATCGCGCACTTCCTCGATCAGGGTGCCGAGGCGCTTGAGGATGCGCGCATCTTCCGGCTGCTGTTCGATCGAGGTGGCGCAGTCGGCGATGGCAAAGGCGCCGACCCCGCGCGCCGAACCTTTCAGCCCATGCGCCAGAAGCAGTCGCTCCCTGATGTCGGCATCGACTATTCTGTCGCGGACGGAAAGCGCCTGCTGTACGAACAGTGCCAATACCTCCTGTTCGAGGGCGCGATCGCCCATTGTCTGACGGGCCAGATGGGCCAGATCCACTGGGCGCGAACGGGCCGGTCCCGACGCATCGCCGCCCGGGATTGAGAAGGCAATGCCGCTTTCACCGCGTACCAATTTGAAACTCCTTGTGCCGATCGCCGAAAAAACTAGGCGATTTCCGTCGCCAACGCGTTAATGAATGGGCTGGAAAATTGTTGCCGCTGAGGCGGTTAGATCACGTTCTCGTTAACCTTATATTTAAAGTTTTACGTATCTCGCGGAATGCATGTTTTCTTTACCCCTGTGTGTCATTACGATACGAAGGTCCATTTTCAGCCTCCTGCGTGGGATAAGACGAGCCAGAATCAGGCAAAAATAAGAAGTCCCTCGGCAGCTAGTACAGGGTAGCGAAGGCATGGCGAAGAAACCAACGACGACCAGAACTCTCGACAGCGACGTAGCCAGGGAACTCGAAAAGGCACTAGACCTCGATCTCAGCGGAGACGGCAGCGGCGATCTCGATATCGCGGCGTCGATGGAAGATCTGGAAGCGCAGATATCGCAGGCCGCGGACGAACTGGCGCGCGAAGGCCGCCCCCAGAAGCCCGCCCCCGCTCAAAACGCGCCCGTCCAACAAAACCAGAGTGCGAAGCCGGCAGCCAAGCCCGCCGAGCTGCGCCCGGTCGAATCGCGCAACAGCGCCCAGCCAGCCGGCTTCAAGCCGGCAAACGATGACCGCCAGAAAGATTACAAGACGCTGCTGCACAGCCTCAACCGGCGCGCGTCTAGCACGATCTATTGGGTCGTGGCGTTCGTGTCGCTGGCCTGGATCGCCGGCGCCGGCGGCCTCGCCAATCTGCTGTTTGGCCCCAGCATCTGGAAAATTCGTACGTTCGATCAAATCCTGGCCCGCCCTGAACTGATCGGCCTGGCGATCGCGGCAATCATACCGGTCGTCCTGTTTTGGGCCTTCGCGGCGATGATCCGCCGCGCGCAGGAAATGCGCATTGCCGCGCAGTCGATGACGGAGGTGGCTTTCCGCTTGGCGGAGCCGGAAAACCTCGCCCAAGACCGCGTGATGATGATCGGCCAGGCCGTTCGCCGTGAAGTGGCGGCGATGGGCGAAGGCATTGAGCGCACGCTGGCGCGCGCCGTCGAGCTCGAAACGCTGGTCCACAGCGAGGTCAACCAGATCGAACGCTCCTATTCGGAGAATGAATCGCGCATCCGGTCGCTGGTCGACGGGCTGGGCAGCGAGCGCGAAGCCGTCGTCACTCATGCCGAGCGCGTGCGCGCCTCGATCACCGGCGCGCATGAAACGCTGAAGGACGAGATCGGCGCCGCCTCCGACATTATTCGCGACTCTATCCTCAACGCGTCGACCAAGCTGTCGATGACGATCACGAATTCCGGCGACACGCTGATCGACCGCATCAATGAAAGCTCGATGTCGATCTTCGATTCCGTCGAAACCCGGCTGGATTCAATCACCGACAGGCTGTCGACATCGGGCGAAGCCTTTGCTTCGCTGCTCGACACCCGCATCGCCAAGCTGACGGACACCACAGACGGCCTGACCCGGTCGCTGACCGACCTGCTCGACGACCGCACCACCGGTATGGTGTCGCTGCTCGGCGGCGCCGCCCGCACCCTGAGCTCGGAATTCGAGTCCAGCCTGAACGGCATCGAGCGGACGCTGGCCGAGCGCGGCCAGGCGCTGATCAGCGAATTCCAGACCCGCGCCGAAGCACTCGATACCGGCACGCAGAAGCTCAACGCCGCGCTCGAGGCGCGCGCCCGCCAGATCAACGAAACGCTGGTCGAGCGCGCCCGCGAGATCGCCCACACCTTTGCCGAGAGCAAGGATCATTTGTCGGCGATGATCGATCAGGGTAAGACCCAGATCGGCGCCGACATGGCCGACATCGTCTCGTCGACCTCGTCGATGCTCGAAGCCCGCGCCAGCGATTTCGCCGGCCGCATGGAAGCCGCCCGCCATGTCGTGTCGCGCTCCTTCGACACCGACATCCAGCGTCTTGCCGATGCCCGTGTCGGCATCGAGGACGCCGTCGAAAACCACAGCCGCAAGCTGTCCGAAAGCCGCGAACGCATGGCGGCTGCCATGCAGGCGGACCTGGCGAAGTTCGCCGAGGGCCGTGCCGGCATCGATGCGGCCGTAACCAACCAGGTGCAGAAGCTGGCCGAAGGCCGCAACCTGATCTCGCGCGCCCTGGAAGAGGATCTGCGCAAGGTCAACGAGTCGCGCGCCGCCATCGACGCGTCGCTGGGCAGCCATCTCGAGCGGCTTGAAGAAGGCCGCAACCGGCTCAACCAGGCTTTGCATGAAGACTCCGGAAAACTTGTGCAAGCCCGTACGATCATTGACGAAATGGTCGCCGGACATGTCGGTAAACTGGCCGAAGGCCGCAACATTCTGTCGCGCGCCCTGGAAGCCGATCTCGGCAAGCTCGCCGACAGCCGCGCCTCGATTGACGGGCTGGTCGCCGGCCAGGTTGAAAAGATCGCCGAAGGCCGCGCCATCCTGACCAAGGCGCTCGAAAACGACATTATCGGCATCAAGGGCGTGATCGAGAACCACTCGGCGAAACTGGCCGAGGACCGCACCGAACTCAGCAAGGCGCTGGAGAACGACCTATCCGGCATCAGGGGCCTGCTCTCCGACCATTCGAGCCGGCTTGCCGACGATCGTGGCCTGTTGTCACAGACGCTCGAGGCCGACCTCGCCAAGCTCGCCGAGAGCCGGTCGAGCATCGACGGGCTGGTCGCCGGCCAGGTCGAGAAGCTGGCCGAGGGCCGCGATATCCTCAAGCGCGCGCTCGAAGCCGACCTCAACACCATCAAGGGTGCCATCGCGGGTCATTCCGACAAGGTGGCGGAAGAGCGCGGTCAGCTTTCCAGGGCATTGGAAGCCGACCTGCAAAATGTGAACAGCCTGATCGCCGACCACTCGAACCGGCTTGTGCAGGATCGTTCGACGCTATCCCAGGCGCTTAAGGATGACCTTCAGAATGTTAACAGCCTGATCACCGACCACTCGAGCCGGCTTGTCCAGGATCGTTCGACGCTATCTCAGGCGCTTCAGGACGATTTGCACAATGTCAGCGGCATCATGGCCGATCATCAAAACAGGCTCGTCCAGGACCGTTCGGCGCTCTCAAAGGCACTGGAAGACGACATCGCCAAGCTGGCGGAGAGCCGCTCCAACATCGATGGGCTGGTCGCCGGACAGGTCGAGAAGCTCGCCGAGGGCCGCGACATCCTCACACGGGCGCTCGAAGCCGATCTCAATGCGATCAGGAGCGCCATTGCCGACCAGTCGCAGAAGCTGAGCGAAAACCGTGGCGAGTTCGCACGGGTGCTGGAAGCGGATTTGGAAAATGTCAACAGCCTGATCGAGGGTCACAGCGACAAGCTCGTCCGGGATCGCGCGACGCTGTCGAAGGCTCTCGAGGACGACCTCGCCAAGCTGGCCGAGAGCCGGTCGAGCATCGACGGACTGGTCGCAGGCCAGGTCGAGAAGCTGGCCGAGGGGCGAGACATCCTGAAACGTGCGCTGGAAGCCGACCTGCAGAAGCTGTCGGCAAGCCGCGGTGAGGTTGACGACATCATCGCCGGCCATGTCGGCAAGCTGGCCGAAGGCCGCAACATGTTGACCCAGGCGCTGGAAGACGATCTGGCAAAGCTCGCCGACATTCGTAAGGATGTCGACCGCTCGCTGTCGGGCCATATCGACCAGATTGCCGGCAGAAGCACCGATATCTCGGCGGCAATCGCTGCCGATGTCGAGAAGATCGAGCAGGCCTTCAGCAAGCAGACCGGCATCATCGAAGAGCGCGCCGGAACCATGGAGCGCGCGTTGTCGGTGGGTGTCGACAATGTCCGCAGCGTGCTCGAAAAGAGCGCCGTCTTCGTTGCCGGCGCGCTGCGCGAGAAGGTGATGGAAGTCACCAGCGCGCTGCACGAACAGGCCGGTGCTGCCTTCAGTGACGCGGACCGCAAGATCGCCGAGCGTGCCGAGCAGACCTCGGCCGCCCTTTTGGCCCGGGCCGAGGACATCGCCCGGACCTTCGAGGACGCGGATCGCCGTATGCACGCACGTGCCGAGGACACATCGAGCGCCCTGATTGCGCGCGCAGAGGATACGACGAACGCCTTGCTGGCCCGCGCCGAGGACACGACGAACGCCTTGCTCGCTCGCACCGAGGATACGTCGAGCGTGCTGCTTGCCCGGCACGACGAGACGTCGAACTCGCTGCTCGCCCGCGCCGAAGAAACGGCCGGACGGCTGGCTGCCCGCGCCGGCGAGATCGCCGGCACGTTCGACGCCGCCGACCAGAAGCTGGTCGCCCGCGCGGTCGAGACGGCGCAGTCGCTGGCCGACCGCGCCGGCGACATCCTGCGTAACTTCGAGGGCGCCGACCAGCGGCTGAGCATGCGCATCGGCGAATCCGCCGAAGCGCTCGCCGCCCGCGCCTCCGACCTTGGCCGCATCTTCGACGCCGCCGACCAGCAGCTGATCTCGCGCATTGCCGAGGGTTCGGACGCGCTGTCGGCACGCGCCACCGAGATCAGCCGCATCTTCGACGAGGCCGATCACCGCCTGGTGTCGCGCATCGCCGACTCCACGTCGACGATCGGCGAGCATGCCGACAACATCGTCGGCGCCTTCGCCAGCACCGAGCAGCGTGTTGCCGAACGCGCACGCCAGACCGGCCAGGAACTTGCCGTCCACGCCCGCGAGATGGAGCAGGCTCTTGCCGGCGCCGATGAGCGACTGGCCGCGAGCGTTGCGTCCGCAGCTTCGCGCGTCGAGGAACAGGTCGCCAGCGTCGAGAACCGCCTTCTTTATACGACGGAGACGATGGGCCAGAAGCTCAACGAGCAGGTTTCCAGCGCAGAAGCTCAGCTGATCTCGCGCGCCAACACGATTGCGGAGACTTTTACCGCGGTCGGCCAGCACATCGGCCAAAGCACCAACGACGCTGCCAAGACAATCGGCACCAATACCCGCGAGCTCAACACGATGCTGGCGGCGCGTTCGGCCGAGATGGCGAAGATCCTGGACGAAACCGCGCGGCCGCTGGTCGAGCGCTTCGCCCAGGGCGGCTCGGAACTGCAAAAGAGCATGGAAGAGGTCACCGAACGCGCGACCGAGAAGCTGCGCAGCGAAAATGCCGCCCTCGTCAACGCGCTCGCCAGCCGCACCGCCGAAACGCTGTCGGCCGTCGAAGGCGCGCGCTCGTCGCTCGCCGATAGCGTCGCCGACCTCATCGGCCGCATGAGCGTCTCCAGCTCGCAGCTTGGTGAGCTGATCGAACAGGCGGCGATCAACCTCGGCCAGGTTGACGAACGTCTGAGCGGCAGCACGCAAAGCTTCGCGGCAACCACCGAAAAGGCCGCGCAGACCTTCGCCAGCTCGGCACGCCTGGTCGATTCGAACACGACGCGGCTTACCGAACTGTCGTCGTCGACCCTGCGCGAAGTGGCCTCGATCGCCACCAAGTTCGACGAGCACAGCCGCTTGCTGTCCTCGGCTTCGGATCTGTTGAGCTCGGCGCAGAGCAATCTGGAGCACACGCTTGAGCGGCAATCGTCGCTCGAAGATCTCGCCGTCGGCTTGGTCAAGAAGTCGGAAGACCTCGAGAAGGTGATGCGTTCGTTCGAAAACCTTGTCGGCCAGACGATGCAGAATGCCGAAGGCAAGACGCTGGCATCAGCCGACAAGATCCGCATCGCCATAACGGAAGTGGTCGATTCGGCAACCAGCCGGTTCGCCGATGCGACCGAGGAGATGCGGCGCACCGCAAGCTCGATCAAGAGCGAGCTCGACCTCACCCGCGCCGAGCTCAAGAAGGGCGTCATCGAAATGCCGGAAGAGGCCAAGGAATCGACCTCGGCGATCCGCCGTGCCGTTGCCGAGCAGATCAACGCGCTCAAGGAACTTTCGGATATCGTTGCGAAATCGGGACGTGGCGGCGACAATGCCGAACCGCGCGCCCTGCGCCCGGCGCCTCAGACGCCAGTGCAGCGCCCGGCCGAGCCGGTACGCCGCCCGCCGCCGGCGCCACAGCCGGAGCGCCCTGCTCCGCAGGCGCCGCTCGGCGGCCTGCGTGGCACGCTCGATATCGAACGCCCTGCCGAAGCACCGCGCCAGCGCGACGCCAACGCCCGCACGCCGCAAGGCGGCTGGGTGCGCGATCTCCTGACCGGAGCATCGCGCGAGGAGGAAGTCGCCAGGCCGGCAGCGCCCGCGGAAGCACCGCGCGCAACTCCCGCCCAGCGCTCGCCGCTGCATGTCATGGAGTCGCTCAACTCGCTCTCGGTCGATATTGCCCGGGCGATCGACCACGACGCCTCGATCGAGCTGTGGAACCGCTACCGGCGCGGCGAGCGTGACGTGTTCACGCGCCGCCTCTACACGCTCAAGGGCCAGCAGACCTTTGACGAAATCCGCCGCAAATATCAGGCCGAGGCGGAGTTCCGCGCCGCCGTCGACCGCTACTGCGACGATTTCGAGAAGCTGCTCAAGGACGTCTCGCGCAACGACCGCGACAACATCATGGCGCAGACCTACCTGACGTCGGACACCGGCAAGGTCTACACCATGCTGGCCCATGCGAGCGGCCGTTTGCACTAATTGAGGCGACACCACAGACACAGAAAAGGCGGGAAGTTCCCGCCTTTTTCTTTGTGCAAAATCGTCGGTCTGCGCTGCCCCTCATCCGCCTGCCGGCACCTTCTCCCGTATAGCGACGGGGTGAAGGGAGATGGCATCAGCCTCGCCGCCCATACTGCGACGGTGACAATTGGCGAAATCATTGGCGATGGCGTTCTTTCTCACTATACGGGGAGAAATGCCCGGCAGCGCAATGAGGGGCAGCGCGAACCTGCGATATTTGGTCGAGTGCTGGTTTAACGCGACGAACGATCGTTCGAAGCCTCGCCGGGTTCGCTCAGATCACCGAGTCCGTCCAGCCCACGATATCCTTCGCCGCCTCGCCGAAGGCGCTGTCGAGCGCGTTGACATAGGCCGGATTGCCGCTGCCGGAGACGGGAGCGGATGCGGTGAAGCTCTTCGAGGCGCGCACCTCGCCGTTGCGGTCGTTCAGGATGCGCACGAAGAGATTGACCTCGGCATGCTCGCCACCATTGACGCGGACTTCGAAGGAGCGGATCTCGACGATCACCTGGTAGTCGATAGCCAGCCCCTCGCCCGGCTTGCCGACGCCGGCAAAGCTGCCGGAGCGCTGGAAGGTTTCGGCGAGCCTCGCCTGCACGATCAGCGGCAGCCGGTCGGCCCATTGCGCGCCCTTGAGATACTGGATCGAGCGATCTGACGGCTTGATGACGATGTTCTGGCTGTCCAGCGCCTTGAGCGCGGAGGGCTGGGCGATCAGGATCTGGCGGCGGCTGTGGCCATGGGCGTCGATCGACGGGGCGGACAGCTCGAACGTATCGAGCGGCGCCGGCTTGCCTCCCAATGCCGCGCAACCAGCCAGCGTCAAGCCAAGCAAAACGACTGCCGATCTATACCCACCCAACCCGAACGTCACGCGTGATCCCCACTGTCCCCGGATCGTATGATGAATCCGCATCCGCGGTCCATGTAATTGCTGCGGGCGGGCACGGAAGTCAACGCCGTGCCCTGCCATCGAACTGCCGGACCTCGCCGTCGCCGCCCGACAGGATGCGCTGCGGGTTGCGGCTGAGATCGGTCACCGCCTCTTCGATGCGGCTGATCGAACGCCGGCTGTCCTGGACCAGCGCCTCGACATTCGACAGGCCCTGGCCCGAGAAGCGCGCAATATTGTCGGTGATCGTGCCAAGCCGGGCGTTCAGCGTGTCGGCGACCTGCTTGAACGACTTCAGCGTGTCCCTGGCATCGGCCATGACGCCGTCGGCCTGGCCCGAACCGAGCAGCGTATCGACCCTTTTCAGGATGCCGTCGACGCGCACCGAGGCATCGTTGAGGCGCGACGCAAGCTGTTTGGCGTCCTTGATCGTCTCGTCGATGTCGTCGGCCCGGTCGGCGAACTTGTCGGTCACCTTGGCGATGTCGGCGGCGGCCTTGTTGGCGTTTTCGCTGGCCTTCTGAATGTTGGCGAGCGCCACGCGCACTTGTGCCGGATCGATGCCGTCGAGCACATTGTCGACCTTTGCCAGCGTGCCTTGCGTGCGCTTGGCGAAATCGTTGACCGAGCCGACCGCGGTATCGACGTTCTTGATCACGCCATCGAGCTGTCCGCTGGTCTCCTTCAGATTGGCCGTGACGGCGTCCACATTGGCGACGATGCTCTTGATCTTGTCCTTGTCGACGGCATTGAGCAGGCCTTCGGCAGCCTTCAGTGTGCCGTCGAGCTTGCCGGAAACACCCTTCAACTCGTCCGACAGCGCGCTGACGGCGGTCAGGAACTTGTCGATGCCGTCGGCATTCCTGGCCAGCGCATCGGAAAATGTCTGGGCGTTCTTGACGGTCTGGGTCAGCGGCCCGCGCACATCCCTGGTGAAACCTTCGAGTTCGGAAAGCACCTTGTCGGCACGGGTGAAGATATTCTGTGCCGTTTGCAGCAGGTTGGTGACCGCCGATGGATTGGCGATGATCTCGGCGGTCCTGCCTTCCTTTGCCGCCTCTTCCAGCAGGTTCGGTTCCTTGGGATCGGCGCCCTTCAATTCGATGTTGACCTGGCCGGCAAGGCTGGCGATGCCAATATCGGCCTGCGTCGATTTGGTGAGCGGCGTTGTCTGGTCGATCTCGGTCGTAGCAATGGCGGCATTGGGGTCATTGCGGTCGAAATAGACCCGCTTGACCACCCCGACCTTGACGCCGTTGAACAGCACCAGACTGCCGGGGCCGAGGCCGGAGGCCGAACCCTGAATGCGCACGCGCAGCTCCGCCGTCTCGCCGCGATCACCGATCTGGGCGGTCCAATAGACGAACCCGAACGCCGCCAGGATTGCAGCCAGGGTGAAAATGCCGACAATTACGTAGTTGGCTCTGGTTTCCATTGCCCCACTTATGTCTATGCGCGCGCGGCAAGATCAAGTTGCCGAGCGCGTTTTCCGCGGAAATAGGATTTGACCCACGGTTCTTCGCTTTTCAGCATGTCGTCGATCGTGCCTTCGACCAGGATTTTCTTGTTGCCGAGCACCGCCACGCGGTCGCAAGCGGTAAACAGCGTGTCGAGATCGTGCGTCACCATATAGACCGTCAGATCCATCGTATCGCGCAGCTTGACCACCAGTTCGTCGAATTCGGACGCGCTGATCGGGTCGAGGCCGGAAGTCGGCTCGTCGAGGAAGACAATGTCGGGGTCGAGCGCCAGCGCCCGCGCCAGGGCGGCGCGCTTGATCATGCCGCCCGAAAGCTCCGAGGGAAATTTTTGCGCGGCGTCCGGCGGCAGGCCGACCAGTTCGATCTTGAGCAAGGCCAGCTCGTCCATCAGTTTCTTCGGCAGATCGAGATATTCGCGCATCGGCACCTGCACGTTTTCCTGCACGGTCAACGCCGAAAACAGGGCGCCGTGCTGGAAAAGCACGCCAAGCCGCATATCGATGCGCAACCGTTCGATGTCGCTGGCCTTTTCGAGGTCGAGACCAAACAGCTTGATCGTGCCGGACTGCTTGTGCAGCAGGCCGAGAATCGTGCGCAGCAGCACCGATTTGCCGGCGCCCGAGGCGCCGACGAAACCGAGGATTTCGCCGCGCTTGATGTCGAGCGCCAGTTTGTCGAGGATCAGCTTGTCGTCCAGGGAAACGGTGATATCGCGCACCGACAGCACGATATCGTCTTCTTCCATTCCCTGCACAGCTTTGGTCGCCTTTGAGTTTCTGTGCATCATGTCAGAACTCGATCGATGCGTAGAAGATGGCAAAAAGGCCATCGAGGATGATGACGACGAAGATCGATTTCACAACCGAGGCGGTGACGTGCAGACCCAGCGATTCGGCGCTGCCGCCGACCTTCATGCCTTCTACGGAAGCAATGGTACCGATGATCATGGCCATGAACGGCGCCTTGATCAGCCCGGCGAAGATGGTGCTGATATCGATTGCCCCGCGCAGCCGGTCGATGAAGGCCGTCGGCGCAATACCGGAATAAAGCCAGGCGGCTAGGATGCCGCCGCCAAGAGCGGCAAAATTGGCGACGATGGTGAGACAGGGCAGCGCGATCACCAGCGCCACCAGGCGCGGAAACACCAGCACGCCGATCGGGTTGAGGCCGATGACCTTCAGCGCGTCGACCTCCTCGCGCATCTTCATCGAGCCGATCTCGGCGGTGATGGCGCTGCCGGAACGGCCGGCGATCATGATGGCGGTCATCAGCACGCCGAGCTCGCGCAGGATCAGCACGCCGACCAGATCGACAACGAAAATGTTGGCGCCGAAATAGTTGAGCTGGTAGGCGCCCTGCTGGGCGACGATGGCGCCGACGATCGCCGACATCAGCACCACCACGGGGATGGCGCCGACACCCATGCGATCGATCTGGTTGAAGATCGCCGCCGGATTGATGGCATGGCCGCGCCCGAGCTTCATCTGGGCGCCGCCGATGGTGGCGCCGAGGATGTTCATCGAGGCGAGGAAATCGTCGCGCATCTCATAGATGCGGCGGCCGACCGCCTCCAGCCCGCGGAGGATGATGTTGGGGCGCCGGACGCCGCGCGATTCGGGCTCGCGCCGGACAGCTTCGCCAACGGCGCCGAGCAGGATCGAGGCGACATCGCTTTGCCCCTGCATCTTGATCTCGACACCCTTCTTTTCGAAGACACTGACCAGGCGATCGATCAGCCAGGCTCCGGCGGTGTCCATCTTCTCGATGTGGGAAAGATCCAAAGCGAGCGTCTGGAAGCCTTTGCGCTGCTCGATCTTGCGCATCTCGGCGTCGATCAGCGCCACTGTGGTCGTCGTCCAGATGCCGGAGAAAGCGCAGCCGAGGACGCCGCCCTCCTCGCCGACCGCAACGCGGGGCTGGTGGTCGGCCTCCTTGGCGGCGTTGCCGCTTGCGTCGCGTTTGCCGATGGTCAACATGGCGTCCTGTTTAGCCTGACGGGTCGTACCTGTCGATTTGCCGACGACGCGTTGTCGCATAGCCGGAGCAGAAAATTATGGCGCGTGTCATTTCGGTTGAGGCCGAGCGTTTTCCCATTGCCGGCACCTTCACCATCTCGCGCGGGTCGAAGACCGAAGCCGAAGTCATTACCTGCACGATCAGCGATGGGGACAATCGCGGATGGGGCGAATGCGTCCCCTACAAACGCTATGGCGAGACCATGGAGGGGGTGCGCGACGCCATCGAGGCCATGCGCCGGCAGATAGAAGGCGGCATCAGCCACAAGGACCTGCTCGATGCGATGCCGGCGGGTGCTGCCCGCAACGCCATCGATTGCGCCTTGTGGGACCTGGAGGCCAAGATCAGCGGCGTTGCGGTCGCGGACGCCATCCACGCTGTGCCCTTGTCGGCGCTGGAGACGGCCTACACGCTGTCGCTAGGCGAGCCGGAGGCAATGGCGGCGCAAGCCCGCGCCAATGCCGGGCGGCCGCTGCTCAAGGTCAAGATTGGCGGCGACAACGACATGGCCCGCATCCGCGCCGTGACCGAAGCGGCGCCCGACAGCCGCATCATCCTCGACGCCAATGAAGGCTGGACCGATGCCAACATCATCGAGAATCTCGCTTTCGCCGGCGAACATGGCATAGCCCTGATCGAACAGCCGCTTCCCGCCGGCCATGATGCCATCTTGCGCCACATCGCGCATCCGGCGCCGATCTGCGCAGACGAAAGCCTCCACGAGGCGAAGGACCTCGAAGCGCTTGTCGGCCTCTATGACGCCGTCAACATCAAGCTCGACAAATCCGGCGGCCTGACCGCCGCCCTTACCCTTCGCGACCGCGCCCGGGAGCTGGGATTCGGCGTGATGGTCGGCTGCATGGTCGGCACGTCGCTGGCGATGGCGCCGGCAGTGCTTTTGGCGCAAGGCGCCGACTTCGTCGACCTCGACGGTCCGCTGCTGCTTGCCCGCGACCGCCAGCCCGGCCTCGTGTACCAGGGGTCGCTGGTGTCACCGCCTGACAGGATGCTGTGGGGCTGAACGCGCGGCGAGCCCGATCAGCGCCAGGCCGATGATGGCGATCGGGATCATCGCCAGGAAGCCGTCGACGCCGTAGCGCTCGTAAAGCGGGCCGGACGCCAGCGTCACCGCCGCCATGAAGAAGCCGTTGAAGAAATAGGCAATGCCTTGCGCCGCACCCGTGCGTTCTTCCGAAACCGTTTCGCCGATCATCTTCTGCAGGCCGATCAACACCATCGCCACCGACACCGAATGCAGGGTCTGGACGCCGAAGAAACCGGCAACGCCAAGCCCGAGTGGCCAGATCAACGGAAAGGCGATCCAGCGCACGATGGAGCCGACGCCGGCGATCAGCATCACCTTGACGACTGAGACGGAGGCAAAAATACGGTTGAAAAACACGAACATGCAGACCTCGGCCACCACGCCCCAGGCCCACAGCAGGCCAACGACGGAATCGCTGATGCCGACCGATTTCCAGTAGATTGAGACAAAGCCGTAGAGGAAGGCATGGCTGGCGGTGATGATGCCGACGCCGAGGGTGAAATACAGGAAATACGGATTGAGAAGGCTCGGCGCCTGATGCTGGATGTCGGCGGCAGATAGCGGCGAAGCGCGGCGCGGGCGGCCAAGCCGCGGCGCCAGCAATCCGGCGACGAGCGCGGCAGACAGCGCCGCAAAGATGATTACCGGCACGGCCTGCGGGCTCGTCCAGGCCAGGATAAAGCCGCCTGCGACGTTGGCGCAGAGATAGGATATCGAGCCCCATTTGCGCATCGCGGTGTAGTTCGAGCCGAAGCGGCGCACGCCCGACAGCGCGAGCGAATCGGCGATCGGCGAATGCGGCGTCCACACCACCGTCAGCGCCAGCGATACGGCAAGCACCGCCGCATAGGTGGGAGTGAGGAAATAGCCGGCGGAAAGCACCATCGTCGCGGCCACCAGCGCGATATAGACATCGGCCCTGTCCTTCGCCCGGTCCGCCAGCGCGGTCAGCAGCGGCGTCGTCACCACGCGCAGGAACATCGGCGCCGCCAGGATGATGGCGATCTGCTCGGCGTGGAAACCCTGGGCATGCAGCCACAGCGGGAAATAAGGCACATGCGTTCCCAGCGACACGAATAATGTCGCGAAGATCAGACTCATGCGCAGTTCGAAATGGCGCGGCTTGACGAGTTGTTCGGGCGAGAGCGGCGGCAGCGACATGAATCGATCCAATTACGCTGCACAAAGGGCTGCAACGCAGATCGATCCCTTAACATGCGCGAAAGCGGTCCGAAACTGCCTGGGCCAGTCGATTAACAGGAGGGTTATGCCGCTTCGACGACCCTGTCTTCGATCAGCAAGGGGATGAACGGCTCGTCCGGTGCTTCGGGCAGCACCAGCGCCCAGTGGATGATCTCCATCTTGCCGTCGAAATGTTCGACCACCGCCGTGCAGCTCTCCACCCAGTCGCCGGTGTTGATGTACTGCACATCCTCATAAGTCTCGATGGCGGCGTGATGGATGTGGCCGCAGATGACGCCGTCGACATGCGAGCGGCGGGCCTCCTCGGTCAGCACCGTCTGGAACGAGCCGATGAAGTTCACCGCCTTCTTGACCTTGACCTTGGCCCAGGACGAGAACGACCAGTAGGGAAGGCCGAGCATATGGCGGAGCCTCGTCACCACGCGGTTGACCACCATCGCGGCGTCATAGGCGTAGTCGCCGAGGTAGGCCAGCCAGCGTGCATTGTGGACGACGGTATCGAACTGGTCGCCGTGGATGACCAGCAGGCGCCTGCCATCGGCGGTTTCGTGGATGGCGCGGTCGGCAACGACGATGCCGCCGAAATGCACGCCTTGGAACTGGCGCGCGAATTCGTCGTGATTACCGGCGATATAGGTGATCGAGGTGCCCTTGCGCGCCTTGCGCAGCAGTTTCTGGACGACGTCATTGTGGCTCTGCGGCCAATGCCAGCTGCGCCGCAGCCGCCAGCCGTCGACGATATCACCGACGAGATAGATGATATCGGCGTCGTGATACCGCAGGAAATCGATCAGGAACTCGGCCTTGGCCGCCTTCGATCCGAGATGCAGGTCGGATATGAACATGCTGCGGAAAGTGCGGGTTTCTGTACCGGACATCAGATCGTCACCGTTGCTTTCGCGCAGGCTATGCCTCGATTCATGCAACAACCGTATGACGGTTGCGATTGGGCCAGCCAAAGGGCT
Organism: Mesorhizobium sp. P160187; assembly: GCF_057766425.1. Lineage (NCBI taxonomy): Bacteria > Pseudomonadati > Pseudomonadota > Alphaproteobacteria > Hyphomicrobiales > Phyllobacteriaceae > Mesorhizobium > Mesorhizobium sp. P160187. Next base: position 140,052 of record NZ_JBYMDX010000004.1, on the reverse strand, counting down.
AGCGTGCCGCGCCATTCACAGGAGAAAATCGTCATGGATCTGGGCATCAAGGGCAAGAAGGCCATCGTCTGCGCATCGAGCAAAGGGCTGGGCCGCGGCTGCGCCATGGCGCTGGCCGAGGCCGGCTGCGATCTCGTCGTCAACGGCCGCAATGCCGAGCTGCTGGCAAAAACCGCAGCCGAACTGCGCGAACGCTACGGCGTGAAGGTGACCGAGATCGTCGGCGACGTCTCGAAACCCGACGTGCAGCACGCGCTCCTTGCCGCCTGCCCCGACCCGGATATCCTGGTCAACAACAATGGCGGCCCGCCCTTGCGCGATTTCCGCGAACTCGACCGCGCAAAGATCCTCGAAGGCGTGACGCAGAACATGGTGACGCCGATCGAACTGGTGCAGGCCGTCATCAACGGCATGGCCATGCGCGGCTTCGGCCGCATCGTCAACATCACCTCGCTGTCGGTCTACGTCCCGATTCCGGGCCTCGATCTGTCGTCCGGCGCGCGAGCCGGGCTGACCTCGTTCCTGGCCGGCGTGGCGCGCACGGTGATCGACCGCAACGTCACCATCAACAGCCTGCTGCCGGGCAAGCTCGACACCGACCGGCTGCGCGGCCCGCATGAGGCCGGCACGATGGAAGACCCGGCAGCGGCCGCAGCGCGCAAGACCCGCATCAGCGCCGACGTTCCGGCCAAGCGGCTCGGCACGCCGGAAGAGTTCGGCCAGATCTGCGCCTTTCTGTGCTCGGTCCATGCCGGTTATCTCACCGGCCAGAACATCCCCGTCGATGGCGGCCTCTATGTCAGCGCGTTCTGAAGGGCTCGATGGATAATCGGCAGGATTTCAGCGCAATCATTTGAAATAGTTCGATCTTTCCGGACCGGGTTGTTTTAGCCGCCCTTGCGTCATTTGGCGTCGCGAAAAACCATTTTTGCGTGCTAAAAGGCTGCAAAGCAGGTTTGAGGGAGCGGCCGCATGGAAGGCGAGAACAAGAAAACGGCACGTTCGGACCTCGACGAAGCCGCCCTCTACTTCCATAAGCATCCAAGGCCGGGAAAGCTCGAGATCCAGGCGACCAAGCCACTCGGCAACCAGCGCGATCTGGCGCTGGCCTATTCGCCTGGTGTTGCCGCCCCCTGCCTCGAAATCCGCGACAATCCGGCGACCGCCGCCGACTACACGGCGCGCGCCAATCTGGTCGGCGTCGTCTCCAACGGCTCGGCCGTTCTCGGCCTCGGCAATATCGGCCCGCTCGCCTCCAAGCCGGTGATGGAAGGCAAGGCGGTGCTGTTCAAGAAATTCGCCGGCATCGACGTCTTCGACATCGAGATCGACGCGCCGGGCATAGAGCGCATGGTCGAGACGATCTCGGCGCTGGAACCGACATTCGGCGGCATCAATCTCGAGGACATCAAGGCGCCCGAATGCTTCGAGGTCGAGGCGCAGTTGAAGGCCCGCATGGGCATTCCCGTCTTCCATGACGACCAGCATGGCACCGCCATCATCGTCGCCGCCGCGGTGCTCAACGGGCTGGAATTCGCCGGCAAGACCATTTCCGACATCAAGATCGTCACCTCAGGCGCCGGTGCGGCAGCGCTCGCCTGCCTCAACCTGTTGGTCTCGCTTGGCGCCAAGGTAGAGAACATCTGGGTCACCGACCGCTTCGGCGTCGCCTACAAGGGCCGCACCGACGAGATGGATCGCTGGAAAGACCCATATGTGAAGGACACCGAGGCGCGCACGCTGGCCGATGTGATCCCTGGCGCCGACGTCTTTCTCGGCCTGTCGGCCGCTGGCGTGCTGAAGCCGGAATTGCTTGATCATATGGCGCCTAAGCCGTTGATCCTGGCGCTGGCCAACCCCAATCCCGAGATCATGCCGGAGGTCGCGCGCGCCGCTCGTCCCGACGCGATGATCTGCACCGGCCGTTCCGATTTCCCCAATCAGGTCAACAACGTGCTTTGTTTTCCTTACATCTTCCGCGGTGCGCTGGATTGCGGCGCCAGCGCCATCAACGAGGAGATGAAGATGGCCGCGGTCAGGGCAATTGCTGCCCTTGCCCGCGAGGAACCATCCGACGTCGCCGCCCGCGCCTATTCCGGCGAGACGCCGATCTTCGGACCCGACTTCCTTATCCCCTCGCCCTTCGATCCCCGCCTGATCCTGCGCATCGCGCCGGCGGTGGCCAAGGCTGCCTGCGACACCGGCGTCGCGACCCGGCCGATCACCGACTTCGCCGCCTATATCGACCAGCTCAACCGCTTCGTCTTCCGCTCCGGCCTGGTGATGAAGCCGGTGTTTTCGTCGGCCAAGGCTTCGAACGCCAAGCGCGTCATCTATGCCGACGGCGAGGACGAGCGCGTGCTGCGCGCAGCCCAGGTGGTGCTGGAGGAAGGCATTGCCGAGCCGATCCTGATCGGCCGCCCGCACGTCATCGAGGTCAGGCTGAAGCGCTACGGCCTGCGTATCAAGCCGGGCGTCGATTTCGGCCTGATCAACCCGGAAGACGATCCGCGCTACCGCCATTATGTCGACCTGTTGATCGAGCTTGCCGGCCGGCGCGGCGTGACGACGGAGGCCGCGCGCACCATGGTGCGCACCGACAATACGGTGATTGCGGCACTGGCCCTCAAACGCGGCGACGCCGACGCCATGATCTGCGGCCTCGAGGGCCGTTTCGAGCGGCATCTGCGCAATGTGACGCTGGTCATCGGACCACGCGCGAGCGTCAAGGACCGCGACCTGTCGACGCTGTCGATGCTGATCTCGCAGCGCGGCATCATCTTCCTCACCGACACCCATGTCTCGGTCGACCCGACGGCCGAGGAAATCGCCGAAATGACCATATTGGCGGCGGAGGAAATCCAGCGCTTCGGCATCGAGCCGAAGGCAGCGCTGCTGTCGCATTCGGATTTCGGCTCGCGCGATTCTCCCAGCGCGCTGAAGATGCGGCAGGCAGCGGCGATCCTGGCGCGCGTTGCGCCCGACCTGCAATGCGACGGCGAGATGCATGCCGATTCAGCCCTGTCGGAGCATCTGCGCCAGCGCGTCTATCCGCATTCGCGGCTGAAGGGCGAAGCCAATCTCCTGGTGTTCCCCAACCTCGACTCCGCCAACATCACGCTGACCGCGCTGCGCACGATGATGGATGCGCTGCATGTCGGCCCGATCCTGCTTGGCACCGACAAGCCGGCGCATATTTTGACGCCGTCGGTGACGTCGCGCGGCGTCGTCAATATGACGGCGCTGGCGGTGGTCGAGGCGGCGCACAAGGCGCAGGCGGTGGTTAATTTCGGCTGAGTTTCTCACGCAGGCACGAAACGGTAATGCCCGGTCTGCCTGAAGGCAAACAGCGTGTCCTCCTCGCGGGCGCCCGCCCCGATATTGTGGATGACCAGCGCTCGTTCCGGCACGTCCGCCGAGCGTTCGGATGAGACGATGACGATGTGCGGCAGGTTGCCGGGCAGCATCTGGGTGACGATATCGCCCGGCTGAAAGTCGGGAGGATACTCGCTGGCGGGCAAGGAAACTCCCTTGCGCCCGAAAAAAGCGGCAAGATTGCCGACCCGTCGGTGGTCGATGTTGCGGTCGGTCGCTTTCAGGCCCCAGGTCTTGGGATAGGCGGCGAAATTGGCGGCCATATCCTCATGCACCAGTTTCTGCAGGTCGAGATTGAAGGCGCGGCGATAGGCGCGCACGATGACATCCGTGCACACGCCCCTATCCGGCGCGACGTCGCCGCCGGGATAGCCGAGGCGGACATAGGCCGGGTCGTAGAAGGTGGTGACGCCGATCTGCTCACGCGCGGCTTCGACCAATTTGCTGCGCCAGTCCGGAGCGGCCGGATTTTCCTGCGCCCGGGCGGCGGGCGCCGCCAGGCACAACAGACCGAACTGCAGCGCGGTTCGACGGGTAATCGCGATCATGCCAGCTCCCCGGGGCATTGCTGGATCGTGGGATAATTCCGGGGCGATTGCGCCTTTTTCATGCAGCGGTGAGATCGCACAGTTGCGGCCCTATCCAAACGCCTCCTGCAACGCCTCTATGGGCTAAGACCATCTTTGGTTGTAGATTGAGGGAACGGTTAACCGCGAATCCGGTAGACAGGCAAGCAAGCGGGGTTCGGGCAATGACGGGCGGACGATGGAGGCTGAAGCACCTGGCTGCGCTGCTCGGCGCGCTTGTGCTTTCGGCCGTCGCCACCACTGAACCGCAGGCCGCCTCCCGCGTTTGCCGTCAACTGGAAGCCGAGCTTGCTTCTTCATCGAATGGCGGCGGCAATTCCAGCATGGTGCGGAAGTATGACAAGGCCATCTCCCGCCAGTTCGAACAGCTATCAAAGGTGCGCGGTCGTGCGAGCGATGCGAATTGCGGGTTTTCGCTGTTTTCGCGCAATGTCAGCCAATGTGCTGCGCTGAACAGCAGCATCGATCGCATGAACGCCAATCTCGATGCGTTGCAAGCCAAGCGCGCGCAGCTTGCCGGCGGCTCGCGGCGCGACCGCGGCCGCATCCTGGCCGCGCTCGACGCCAATGGCTGCCGTGACGAGCCCGCGCCGCGCCGGGAGCCGCTGCAGGAAGCCAGCCGCGAACCCGACGACGGCAATCTGTTCGACCAGCTTTTCGGCGGCAACCGGCAGATCGACACGCTCGATCAGCCCGATGATCCCGGCGAGGAGCGCAATGTGCGCCGGGTGCTCAATCAGCCCGGCGTGCCGGATTTCCCGACGGTTGGCGGCGAGTTCCATACGAGCTGCGTGCGCACCTGCGACGGCTATTTCTTCCCGATGTCGAACTCGGCTTCGCTCGGCGATTTCGAGCGCGACCAGAAGAATTGTGAATCGAGCTGCCCCGGCACCGAAATGCAGGTGTTCTATTCGCGCGGCATGGAAGACGATTCGGCCAACATGACGTCGTCGGTGACCGGCAGGCCCTACAGCGAGTTGCCGACCGCCTATCTCTACAAACAGCCCAACATGTCGCGGCCGCTGGCTTGTGGCTGCAATGCGCAGGCCGGAAATTTCGAGATCATCGGAGGCAACCCGCCACCGCCCGAGCAATCGCAGCCTGATACCGAGACAACGCCATTCATTCCGGTGCCGGCGGCCAGACCCGATCCGGGCGCGGATCCGGAGACGCTGGCGAACGTACAAGGCGGGCTCGACCGCGCCGCCATCAAGCGCCTTGCCGTCAAGCCGGTGGTGTCGCCGGTGTCGCTGATCCCGCCGGACCAGCGCAAGGTCAGGGTCGTCGGGCCAGCGTTCCTTCCCGACCCAGCAGCGGCAATAGATCTGCAAGCTCCGGCCCGGAAGCAAGTCCGGTAAGCGCCAGCCTGAGCGGCATGAACAGCGCCTTGCCCTTGCGGCCGCTGGCTTCCCTGATCCTGGCCGTCCAGTCTTTCCAGACCGTACCGGTCCACGGCTCTTCCGGCAACAGGTCGAAGGCCTGCTGCAGGAAGTCGCGATCCTCGTCGGAAAATTCCGGCGCCGGCTGCGGGCCGTCGGCAAGGATGCGCCACCAGCCGACCGCGTCGCTCAGCCGGTCGAGATTGCCGCGCACCGCCAGCCAGAACGGCTCGGCCTTGTCGCCGGAGATGCCGAGCACGATCAGCCGGTCCCGCGCCTCGGAAAAAGGCATGTGGTGCATGAGCGCACGATTGAGCACGAACAGCTCGTCCGGGTCGAATTTGGCCGCCGATTTCGACGTGGCGGCGGGATCGAAGCGCGCGGCCAGTGCCGGCATGTCATGCACCGCCGCGACATTTTCCGAGGTGCCGACAAGGACGGCCAGCGAGGCAACCGCCATCGGCTCGATGCCCTCCTCGCGCAAGCTCTCGATCGACAGCGCACCGCTGCGCTTCGACAGGCCCTCGCCCGAGGCCGTGGTCAAGAGATTGTGGTGGCCGAAGACAGGCGGCTCGGCGCCTAGCGCCTTGAACAACGCGATCTGCACGCCGGTGTTGGTGACGTGGTCGTCGCCGCGGATGACATGGCTGACGCCCATCTCGATGTCGTCGACGACCGAAGGCAGCGTGTAGAGATAAGTGCCGTCCTCACGCCGCAGCACCGGATCGGACAGTGAGGCCAGATCGACGGTTTCCTCGCCGCGCACCAGATCGTTCCAGTGCATTTCGGTGCGCTCGGGCTGCAGCGGATCGCTGGTGAAATTCGGCAGCAGAAAGCGCCAGTGCGGCCGGCGGCCATCGGAGCGGTATTCGGCGATCTGCTGCTGCGAAAGCGCCAGCGCCTCGCGGCCATAGACCGGCGGCAGGCCGCGCGTGCGGCGCACCTTGCGGCGCAGGTCGAGTTCTTCGGGGGTCTCGTAGCAGGGATAGACAACGCCGGCCCTTTGCAGCCGCTCCACTGCCGCGTCGTAAGTTTCGAAGCGCCGCGACTGGTATTCGGTGGCGTCGGGAAAAATGCCCAGCCAGTGCAGGTCGTAGAGGATGGCGTCGGAAAATTCCTGCCTCGAGCGGGCAATGTCTGTGTCGTCGAAGCGCTGGATGAAACGGCCCTTGTTGTTCATGGCAAACAGCCAGTTGAACAAGGCGGTGCGGGCATTGCCGATATGAATGCGGCCGGTTGGTGAGGGGGCAAAACGGACGGTAACTGTCATGAGCGGGGCGTAACGGATGCTCTTGGAATTGACAAGACGCGCCCCCGCGCGACGCCAAAGACATAATGCACGCCAGCTAAAATGAAAAGGCTGTGAGCCAGAATCCGGCCGGGCCTGTCTCGGGTGAACCGCTCACCAGCGGTCCACGCCGGCAGAATCGGCTTTCCTCAGCCGCTTTTTGTCCCCGTTATCCACATATGTGACACACAAGATGTTGGGGTCACAAAAGCTACGCAAACGAATCCTTGACGACGCAAACCGAGTCGCCTTTTATGTGCCATGTGCTCTTGTTGAGGGCGCGACCGGAGAGTTTCGAGCCCGGTCATTTTTCCCGGATTTTGTGCGTTTTGGCCATGATTTCTGCCTGTTTACGAGGCTGGCGGAAGCGTTGGATCGTGGGGGCTTCGGGAGCGAAAAGGGAGATTTGTCGGACTGGAATAAATTGTCTGTTAACACTATATTTAGTGTTTGCAGGCAGGTTCGACGCTAGATAGTGTGAATTTCCCTCGGTCGAGGGAATCGAGGAAAAATTCAGTTTTGAGGGACCCGCAGGGTTCGGCGCAGAGTTGGAACAGCGGCTTCGTAAGAAGCTCGACCAGCAAGGCGACGAAGACTGCCACAAGGAGAGCCGGTGTTTTCGAACGCCGGCAGACGGCGGACATGCGCGTTTCGCATTGGGGGCAGAAATCCCCGGGGAAAAGCGCTATATATAGACAAAAGGGACCGGACCAATGCGCATCGAGCGTCGTTTCACCAAGCCAGGCCAATCAGCTTACGCGGAGATCGAATTCCGCAAGGCGCTTTCGGAGATCAAGAATCCGGACGGCTCGGTGGTGTTCCGCTTGGACAATATCGATGTGCCGGCGCAGTTCTCGCAGGTAGCCGCCGACATCCTGGCGCAGAAGTATTTCCGCAAGGCCGGCGTGCCCGCGCGCCTGAAGAAGGTCGAGGAGAACGACGTCCCCTCCTTCCTGTGGCGCTCCGTCGCCGACGAGGCCGAGCTTGCCAAGCTGCCGGAAGCCGAGCGCTACGGTTCCGAAATCGACGCCCGCCAGGTCTTCGACCGGCTGGCCGGCACCTGGACCTATTGGGGCTACAAGGGCGGCTACTTCAAGTCGGAAGAAGACGCGAGCGCCTTCCGCGACGAACTCGCCTATATGCTCGCCACCCAGCGCGTTGCGCCGAACTCGCCGCAATGGTTCAACACCGGCCTGCACTGGGCCTACGGCATCGATGGTCCGAGCCAGGGCCACTATTATGTCGACCCGTTCACCGGCAAGCTGACCAAGTCGAAGTCCTCCTACGAGCATCCGCAGCCGCATGCCTGTTTCATCCAGGGCGTGCAGGACGATCTCGTCAACGAAGGCGGCATCATGGACCTGTGGGTGCGTGAAGCGCGTCTGTTCAAATATGGCTCGGGCACCGGCTCCAATTTCTCGATGCTGCGCGGCGAAGGCGAAAAGCTGTCGGGCGGCGGCCGTTCGTCCGGCCTGATGAGCTTCCTCAAGATCGGCGACCGCGCGGCGGGCGCCATCAAGTCGGGCGGCACCACGCGTCGTGCGGCCAAGATGGTCATTGTCGACGCCGACCATCCCGATATCGAGGAATTCATCGACTGGAAGGTCAATGAAGAGCAGAAGGTGGCGTCGCTGGTCACCGGCTCCAAGATCGTGAAAAAACATCTCGAAGCGATCATGAAGGCCTGCATCAATTGCGAAGGCCATGATGACGATTGCTTCGACCCGTCGATCAACACCGCGCTGAAGCGCGAGATCAAGGCGGCCAAGAAGTCGGCCGTGCCGGAGAACTACATCTACCGCGTCATCCAGTTCGCCAAGCAGGGCTACACCGCGATGTCGTTCAAGACCTACGACACCGACTGGGATTCCGACGCCTACCTCACCGTTTCCGGCCAGAACTCCAACAATTCGGTGTCGCTGAAGGACAACTTCCTGCGCGCCGTCGAGGACGACGCCGACTGGCATCTGACCGCCCGCAAGGACGGCAAGGTGCTGAAGACGCTGAAGGCACGCGACCTCTGGGAAAAGATCGGCTACGCCGCCTGGGCTTCGGCCGATCCGGGCCTGCATTTCAACACGACGATGAACGACTGGCACACCTGCGCTTCGGCCGGTGCGATCCGGGCCTCCAATCCGTGCTCGGAATACATGTTCCTCGACGACACGGCCTGCAACCTGGCCTCGATCAACCTACTCCCCTACCGCAACGCCGATGGCACGATCGACATCGCCGCCTATGAGCACACGGTGCGGCTGTGGACCGTGGTCCTCGAAATCTCGGTGATGATGGCGCAGTTCCCGTCGAAGGAGATCGCCAAGCAGTCCTACGAGTACCGCACGCTCGGCCTCGGCTATGCCAACATTGGCGGCCTGCTGATGACGTCCGGCATTCCCTATGATTCCGACGAGGGCCGCGCCATCTGCGCAGCGCTCACCGCCATCATGACCGGCACTGCCTATGCCACCTCGGCCGAGATGGCCGGCGAGCTCGGCGCCTTCGCCGATTACGACCGCAATGCGCAGAACATGCTGCGCGTCATGCGCAACCATCGCCGTGCCGCCTATGGCGAAAAGCAGGGCTACGAGAAGCTCGCCGTCAATCCGGTGCCGCTGGTCGCGTCCGACCTGAAGCAGCAGGAACTGGCCGCGCACGCCAAGGCTGCCTGGGACCGCGCCATCGAACTCGGCGAGGAGCATGGCTACCGCAACGCGCAGGCGACCGTGATTGCGCCGACCGGCACGATCGGCCTGGTCATGGATTGCGATACCACCGGCATCGAGCCCGACTTCGCGCTGGTGAAGTTCAAGAAGCTCGCCGGCGGCGGCTATTTCAAGATCATCAACCGCGCCGTGCCGGAAGCGCTGCGCACGCTGGGCTATTCAGAAAGCCAGATCGCCGAGATCGAGGCCTATGCGGTCGGTCACGGCAACATGAACCAGGCGCCGGCGGTCAACCCCGGCTCGCTCAAGGCGAAGGGCTTTACCGATGACAAGATCGCGGCGCTTAACGCAGCACTGAAGTCGGCCTTCGACATCAAGTTCGTCTTCAACCAGTGGACGCTCGGCGCCGACTGGGTGAAGGAGACGTTCGGCTTCACCGATGAGCAGCTCAACGACTTCTCCTTCGAGATGCTGCCGGCGCTCGGCTTCTCCAGGAAGGACATCGAAGCCGCCAACATCCATGTCTGCGGTGCGATGACGCTGGAAGGCGCGCCCTTCCTCAAGGCCGAGCATCTCGCGGTGTTCGACTGCGCCAGCCCGTGCGGCAAGATCGGCAAGCGCTCGCTGTCCATCAACAGCCACATCCAGATGATGGCGGCGGCACAGCCCTTCATCTCCGGCGCCATCTCCAAGACCATCAACATGCCCAACGATGCGACGGTGGAAGACGCCAAGGGCGCCTACATGCTGTCGTGGAAGCTGGCGCTGAAGGCCAACGCGCTCTACCGCGACGGCTCGAAGCTGTCGCAGCCGCTGAATTCGTCGCTGCTCGCTGACAGCGAGGATGACGAGGACGATGCGGTCGAGCAGTTGATCGCGGCGCCCGCTTCACAGCGTGCCGTGCAGGTCACCGAGAAGATCGTCGAGCGCGTCATCGAACGCCTCTATCGCGATCGTGAAAAACTGCCGAACCGCCGCAAGGGCTACACCCAGAAGGCAGTCGTCGGCGGCCATAAGGTCTACCTGCGCACGGGCGAATTCGATGACGGCCGCATCGGCGAGATCTTCATCGACATGCATAAGGAAGGCGCCGCTTTCCGGGCGATGATGAACAACTTCGCCATCGCCATCTCGCTTGGCCTGCAATATGGCGTGCCGCTCGAGGAATTTGTCGAGGCCTTCACCTTCACCAAATTCGAGCCGGCCGGCATGGTGCAGGGCAATGACGCCATCAAGAATGCGACGTCGATCCTCGACTATGTGTTCCGCGAGCTCGCCGTGTCCTATCTCGGCCGCCACGACCTCGCCCATGTCGACCAGTCGGATTTCGACAAGACGGCGCTCGGACGCGGCATCAACGAAGGCAAGGCGACGCCGTTCTCGAAGGGCCTTACCCGCGGCGCCTCGCCGGTCAAGTTGGTGTCTGGCTTAGGTGGCGAACCCAAGGGTTTTGCCGGATCGCCTACCGCGGCCCCTGCCCGGGTCACTCCAACTGCGTTCTCGGGCTCCAACGTGTTGGCGCTTAAACCAGCAAGCGACGAAGCCATCGCCTACAAGCGCGACTATGAGGAGCGAGCCAAGGAACTGGTCGAAGATATTGTTTCCGAGGAGGCTGCCGACCCCACCGGGTTGTTCACCGACGAAGCAGCGAAAGAAGCGGCCGAGGCAAAGGCGCTTGCCTCTACGCGGCGTCAGCAATCCTTGATGCAAGGCTACACCGGCAACGAATGCTCGGAATGCCACAACTTCACCATGGTACGGAACGGAACCTGCGAGAAGTGCGATACTTGTGGATCGACGAGCGGGTGCAGCTGAGGAAAGTCCTAGCGCTAAAACGCAACATCATCGGCCCGGTCGCAAGATCGGGCCGATTTCGTATAGGCCTTTAAAAAAGCGATTGTTGGATTTCGTTCTCAACTCCGTGGTCGAGCCGGATCACGCCATTAATTAGCCATTGCGGATAGGCTTTGTGAGTACCCATCGCGAGAACAAAACCTTTTCTCGAGTACTCAACCCCAAATCTTTCGGTCATCTTTTGAAGCGTGTCGGTCTCGCCATAGAGCCGTTGCCACTTGAGAAAAGTGGCTTCTATCTCCCAATCCTGACAAGTTCCTTCCCGCAACCCGTCCATCGTTTCGTATTTATATTTGAAAAGAAATGGAGCCGGCTCATACGGAACTAAGCTCTTATCCAGAAATCCAAACAGGCTATTAGCCTCCTGGTCATGCCACATACGAAATCGCGCTTTCTCGTCCTCAAATGTAGCGCGATCTTTTTTTTCAATCACGAATTCAGCATTCTTCGGTCGAACAAGCGCCAGACTTCGACCTTCCTCCAGTTCAGTGTTGAGGCTAGGAACGACATGCCGCGCTAAGAATTGAGCCCGTGATTTTTCGGACAAACTGCCTGTTATTACGAGAGATTTATGCTCTAGCCTTCGGCTCTCTCTTCTTTGGTCGCCTTTAGGAAGGCTCCAGCCGTACTCAATGGTATCCCACCGACCGAACTTCTGAGCATCTTCTAGCGTCCGGAAAGCTACTGGATATAGCCGAATCCAGTTACCGCTGAAATCTAGCCCTGCACAACAGACCAGCTCGCCGTGAGTTTCTCCAACTCGTGGCGCCGCCTTTACCAAAATCACTGCAGAGTCACGCCGAGAGAGAGATGCCAATCACGCAGCCTTTAGACGAAAGCCCTTCGGAACACCAATATTTTTAATTGAACTCTTCTTAACTTTCAATATCTCTTCACAAATAATCGATCGATGGCAGTCTTTGTGATCCCTTTCAAAACACATTAAACAAATGTTCTTTGTCTCCGCCTGCAGTGCTAATTCACGGATAATTTTCCCGGCTGCCTCATTTGCGATATGGTTTCTGAAGATGCGTTCAAACCGCGGACGATCACCGCTTCGAGCAGCCAACCGCCCCTCTCTGGGGTCACCAAGGATTTTTGTGTGCCTATAGTCGATCGAAGAGTTTTCGAGATGGCTCCTGAGCGAATTTTTGGAGAAGCCTGGTTTTCTCGACAAAGGTAGATCTCTCACGTCGACAAGCAATTCGACCTTCGCCGCCTTCAGTACGGATACGAAGTCGTCAATTTCAGAACCTTCATAGCCAATCGTCAGCAGCGCCATTGGTACATCTCATTGTCTGTTGTAGTGGTCATAGGCGATCAAACTTGTCCGAAGCGTGACGCACGATCAACCATTAGCTCGCAGGTCAGGGCGCACGGCACGGTTACAGTCGGTTTCGCGCACATAGACCCTACGGCAACATCCGCAGCGTCTGATCGTCGAACAGCGGCTCGTCCTGCCCCGCCCGAACGAACAGCACCCTCCGCCCCTCACCCGCCGGCGCCTCGAAATACTGAATACCATCCGGCATTTCGCCCCAGTCGCCGCAGGGCGGTTCGGGAACTTCGTCATTGGCAAGCGCTTTCAGCTCTATGGGATAGGCGGCGTCGGGGCTGAATGTGTAGAGTTTGACGCCGGTGGGCACGGTGCCCTCGGTGTAGGGCGTCAGCACGCAGCGGGCGCTGCCTGATTTGTCGGTCTTTTCCAGCAACAGGCGCAACACCGCGGCCTCGGCGGTTTCGCCTGATTTGATGTCGAACACCTCGACCAGCGGATCGGGCGCGCCGCCATCGCTGTATTTGATGGCGAGCGCGTTGCCGACGAATTCGAAATGAATCTGGCGGAAGCCGAAATCGCAGCGCTGCACCCAGGCGGCCAGCCCGATCGTCTTGTCGGCCAGCTTTTCCCAGACGCATTTGTCGATCGGCGGGCGCGATGGCGCCGGCTCGTCCGCCCGCGCTGCGGCTGATATCGTCGCCGAGGCAAACAGCGTGCATATCCAGACAATCGGTCTCATGACGCTATTCATCGCTGCATCCTGTCAATGTGAAGGCGTCCCACGCCGAGCCGTCCGGATTGGCATTGGCGAAATCGGCAAATTCGGTGAAGCCCGCGCCGAAATCGGGCAGCAACAGCCCTTTGGGCGCCGGTGTCGCTTCGCGTGAATTCAGCTGCTCGGCTCCGCCTCCGGTCAAGGCATAGACCTGGCCCATCCATATCCGGCACATCCCGCTGCCGTCTTCCAGCCCCGCTTCGCGGTCGTCGTCGGTGCAGGCATGGCGGATGGTGCCGAGCGGAAACGAATTTTTGCCATTGGTCCAGGTGATGTCGGCCGGCAAGCGCGTGTCGGTGTTGGGGACGGTCACCGAAAACACTTCGGCCGTCAGTGCCGCCGGTTCATTGTCGAGCGGCCGGAATTGCAATACCGCGCCCGAACGCGGCTCGCGATAGGTGGCGTGGCTTAGCAGACACTCTCTTGCGCTCGCTGCCTGCACGGCGCCGAGCAGAGCCAGGCAAACGACGGCCAGCCTGCGAACGATCATTGGATGTCTCGTCATGAAAGTGGCACCTCAGATAAAACCGACCAGCCAAGCCGCGCCGCCCAAAAACGCGGCCGAACAGACCCACAGCAGCCAAAGCCCGCCCACCCTGCATTCGAGCACTGCCGAGGCGGGGTTGGCTGGGTCGTAATGCACGTCGACCTTGCCGCCCTCGGCATAGCTGCGCGCCTGGCCGCTGACGAGGCCGGGCATTGAAGCGGTGACCGTGGCGCCGAAGGTGACGCGGTCTGAGGTGTAGTGCTGGCCTGCGACGCCGTAGCTGTACACGATGCGGGATTTGAAGACGGTGCTCCAGCGTCGATGGCTGCTGTAGTTTCGCAGCGTCTGCAGGCCCGAGGAGTCAATGCGGCCGGGGGCGACCGGCCATTTTGCCGCCTGCTCGGCAAGCGACTTCTGGACGAAGGCCATGCGCAGGATCATCAGGCCCATGAACAGCAGCAGCGCTCCGGCGCCGAGGTTCTGCGGCTTGGGCAGGTGCGGCCGGATCGCCTCCAGCACGCCACCGAGCGAAAACACCAGCACCACCGTGCCGATCACCAGCCCGGCCGAGAGCTTGACCATGAACTTGAAGGCGCCGTCCGGCAGGGTGCGTTCGATCACGGCCTTGCCCGGATCGGCCGGATTGTAGAAGACGGTCACTTCAGCGCCGGTGGGAAACTGCGCCAGGGTTTCGGTGACTTCGAAATTCCCCAGATTCTCCTTCACGCTGTAGCGCGAGCTTTGATATTTCTTTTTACCGACCTTGTATTCGAAGGTGACCGCCGGAAAATTGCGCATCTCGGTGGTGTCGCTGCTGTCCGAGCCGACGCCCGACCTTCTGACTTCGCGCGCCTCGACGCGCGACGAGATGATCTTGCCCGGCGCCGGCAGCCAGTGGCTCATCGCCTGCACCTCGCGCCATTTGACGAAGGTGATGAACGACAGACCGCCCGCGATCGCGCAGGCAAATCCGACAATCAGAAATTTGAGCTCTACGTCCACCGCGTCCCCCAGGAGTGCCGGAAGCTGCGAATAGATAGCACGGCGAAGGCAATGTCTTGATTATTCGCAAAGGACGAACCGCCCTTCCTCGGGTATCGAAGCCCCCTCAACTTTGTTAAGAGTCGCCCAAACTGTTAGGAGCCATGAGACCAGGATGACAGCACTGCGCGTTCTCTCGGATGCCTTCATTCCGGAACTCCCGAACCACTACAAAGGCAAGGTCCGCGAGAATTACGATCTGCCGGATGGCCGCCGCATCATCATCGCCACCGACCGGCTGAGCGCCTTCGATGTGATCCTGACCGCAATACCGCTCAAGGGAGAGCTGCTGACGCAGACGGCGCGCTACTGGTTCGAGGAGACGGCGGACATCTGCCCCAACCATGTGCTCGATTATCCCGACCCCAATGTCGTCGTCGGCACCAGGCTCGACATTCTGCCGGTGGAAATCGTCGTTCGCGACTATCTCGCCGGCACCACCAGCACTTCGGTGCTGACGAAATACCAGAACGGCGAACGCGATATGTACGGCATCCGCCTACCGGACGGACTGCGCGACAATGAGAAGCTGCCGCAGGCCATCATCACGCCGACCAGCAAGGCGCTCGATGGCGGTCATGACGAGCCCTTGACGCGCGACGAGATCCTGACGCGCGGCCTGTTATCGGAAGAGCAATGGGACACAGTCTCGCGCTATGCGCTGGCGCTGTTTGCGCGCGGCAAAGCGTTGGCCGCCAAGCGCGGCCTGATCCTGGTCGACACCAAATACGAGTTCGGCACGGACAAGGATGGCGCCATCATCCTTGCCGATGAAATCCATACGCCCGACTCAAGCCGCTACTGGCTTGCGGCAAGCTATGAAGAGCGTTTCAAGGCGGGCGAGCGGCCGCAAAGTTTCGACAAGGACTTTATTCGCGCCTGGGTGACCGCGCGCTGCGATCCCTACAAGGATCGTATTCCGAAAATCCCCGCCGAGCTCATCGAGCAGACATCGCGGGTTTACACGCAGGCCTTTGAGACCATCACCGGCAAGACCTTCACCGCCGATATCTCGGGAAAGACGGTGCTGGACCGCATTCGCGAGAACCTGCGACCTTATTTCTGACGGCGGCTGGCGGCCGCCGGTCAACTTGCCGAGGTCGCGGACGCGGACGGTTCTGGCGGAGCGCGCCACGTGCCGAGATATGATCCGCACAGGATGAGCGCGAAGGCCGCGACAATGCCGATATCGAGCGGCTCCGAAAGGACGAGCACGCCGGCTGCCACGGAGACGGCGGGCGCCACATAGGTGATGACGACCGCCCGTTCGGGGCCGATCTCCCGCACCAGCAGGAAGTAGGTGGCGAAGGCAATCGCCGTGCAAAACACGCCAAGACCGAGGATTGCGCCAACCACCGTTGTCGACGGCATGGCCGCCGGCCAGGCCAACGCCGCCGGCACAGCGTAGATCAGCGCGGCCCCTGCCAGACAGACTGCCGTCAGCGAGGTTGCCGGCACATCGTTCAGCCAGCGCGACGCGATGATCGAACCCGAGGCATAGCAGGCCGCGGCCATGAGAATCTCGACGACCGCGAGAAATCCGCCACCCAAGGTCGGCAGCGCCAGCACGAAAACACCGGCAAAACCGAGGAAAAGGCCGGTCCAGCGGCGTATCCCCAGCCGCTCATCCGAGCCCATCAGCTTTGAGAGCGCGACGGTTACGGCCGGCGTCATGGCAATCAGCAGTCCGGCGGTGGAACTGTCGATGCTGACTTCGCCATGGGTGATCAGCCCCCATGGCAGGATCATCTCGACCAGACAGAATGCGGCGACCGCCCGCCAATGTGTCTTCAGCCATCCGAAACTGCGCTGGACAAGGACGAAGGGCAGCAGCGCCAGGGCGCCGACGGCTGTTCGGGCAAAGACCAGGAAGGGCACCGACACCTCGGCAACCGCCAGCTTGATCAACAAATAGGGAATGCCCCACAGGAGGCTGAGCAGCACGAACAAAAACAGTCCGCGGCGCGTCATGACGGCCTCACAGCCAGAAAGGTGGTCCACTCTTCGCGATCGCGGCCGACGTTGAATTCGTCTCCGACAAGAACCAGCCCGGCGTTTTCGAGGCGAGCCGCGAAGTCGTCCCTGCGCCAGTAGACCGTATGATATTCGCCGCTCTTCTCACCGTCGCCAATGCGCATCGAGACGAGGAAGGCGCCGCCCGGCCGCAGCGACCCGGCAATCTTGGCAAGCACCTGGTCGGCCTGCTCGCGCGGCACGTGGATCAGGACGCACAATGCGAGCACCGCGTCGTAGGGGCCGCCGAGATCGTCGGTGATGAGATCGAGAAACTCACCATGCTTGCCGCGTGCGGCCTGCAACTCGAGAAACCGCTTCGTTGCGTCTGTGCGCCGAACCTGGACACCGAGCCCTTCGACGAAGTCCGCATCGTATCCGGGTCCCGAACCGACTTCAAGAATCCGGCCACCTTTGCCGGCGATCTTCACCAGGCGCTTCAGCCATTTCTGTTCTCTTTGGTTCGGAACGTGCCGCACCAGAGCGTCGTAGCGTTCGGCATAGTCCTCATAGGCGTTGATCGTTTGTCGGCTCTTCGCCAGATCCTCGGATAACACAGTCATCTTTCCCTCCCCTGGTCAAAGAGCTTGCTTAGCCAATGGTGCCGGGAGGCACGCGTCCGTCAAGCATACCGATATCCCTGAGGAAATGATCCGACAGCGAGCGGCGGTCGAGCAGGCCGTGCTTGCGAGGTCTGAACGGCGCGGTGAAGAGGTCGAGCATCGGCCGGCGAAGCGTGTTGTAGAGAGCGATGGTGGTGGTCATTGCCGTATCCTCCAGGGTTTGATCCGATGAATGCAGCATGCCGTTTTCCGGGCTTGGTTTCCAATCGAACGTCGCGTAGTATGCATCAGCAGGATTGATGCGTCATGAGCTGGGAACTGCCACCATTAGGAGCCATCAGGGTCTTTGAAGCCGCGGCCCGGCTGGGCAGTTTCACCAAGGCAGCCGAAGAACTCGGCATGACCCAATCAGCTGCCAGCTATCAGATAAAGGTGCTGGAAGAACGTGCCGGAACGCCGCTTTTCATAAGAAAAACAAGGCAGATCGTGCTGACCGAGGCCGGACAGCAGCTGGCGCCGCACGCAACAGGCGCGTTCTCGACACTGGCCGACGCATGGGTCGCCACCAAGGGTGGAGCGACCGGCGTGCTGTCGGTGACGACCATGGAAACCTTCGCATCGAACTGGCTGGCCGTATGGCTTGGAACATTCCAGCTGATGCATCCCGACCTTGCCGTGAAGGTGAATACATCGCACGGGCTGGTCGATTTCACGCGCGGCGACATGGATGTCGGCATTCGCACCGGCAGTGGAAATTGGCCGGGCCTGACGGCTCACTATCTGTTCAAGGCGGACTATACGCCGATGCTCAGCCCGAGACTCGCCGAAAGCGTCGGCGGCATCCACCGCCCCGAGGATCTCTACCAAGTGCCGCTATGCTGTGCCGACGATCCCTGGTGGGAAATCTGGTTCAAGGCTGCCGGCGTGCCGTTCGAGCCCGATCGCGTCATCGCTGGCCCGAAGCTGGGTACGCAGGCCTATGATGCGATGGCGGCGCTGACCGACAAGGGCGCCGCGATCCTGACCAAAAACCTTTACAGCGCCCTGTTGGAAAAGGGCCAGTTGATACAGCCATTCGACGTGCTTGGCTCGGACGGCGACGGCTATTGGCTGGTGCATCTGGAGAGCCGCCGCAACGCGCCCAAAATCAAGGTGTTTCGCGACTGGGTGCTGGCGCAAACGGCAGAGATACGCGAACGCGAAAAGCGCGACAGCCCTCTAGGCACCGCGATAAAACTCGCCCGCGCCTCAACCCTCAGTCCTTGAAGGTCAACCCGTACTTTGCAACCTGCTCCTTCGGCATATCCGCAAGCGCCTGGCGCGTGGTGTAGCCGCCGTAGATCACCTTGCCGTTCTTGATCATCCAGTCCTCGACGTCGGCCTCGGTTACCGTCATCCTGTCGCCCATCTTGTACTTGTTGCCATTGACCGGCACGTCAGCAAGCAGGCCGATATAGGAGCCTTCGCTGTAGCCGACCAGCTGCAGCCAGATATGCTCGGTGGCGCCGTTCTGGGTCAGCGGGAATTTTACCGTGTAGGTGCCCGGCGTGCCGGCGTCCATCAGTTCGTGGAAGCGCTTGAGGGTCGAGCGGCCGCTGTCCTTGGCGGCCTGCATCGCCTTGTCCTCGGTGGAATAGGACACGACGTTCTGCTTCGACTCGGCCAGCGAAGCGCCACTTCCGCCCGGCATGTGGCCGAGCGAACTGAAAAACCCGTAGCCGACGGCGGCGGCAAGTGCGACAGCCACAACTGGATTGCGCATGGACCCCTCCGAAACCCGATCACGGGCACGTTACCGGAAGGCTGTTGCGATACCGCTAAAGGACAGAGTGAGCGGATCGTTAGCGAGACGCTGAAAATTCAATCCAAGGCGCAGCGGCAGGCAGCGCAGGCGCACCGGCACCTGCCTGACGTTCAGTCGGCGTCGGCGACGGTCGTCTGCCCGCCTGCCCATGCCCGCCAGGCGCGCTCGTCGCCATGGAAGACGTTGAGGTCGATGCGGCCGGTCACGCCGTGCGACAGGCCGGAGCCGGAATACTGCCAGAACAGCCATTTGCGGCCGGGAT
The DNA here is from genome assembly GCF_057766425.1 of Mesorhizobium sp. P160187. NCBI lineage: Bacteria > Pseudomonadati > Pseudomonadota > Alphaproteobacteria > Hyphomicrobiales > Phyllobacteriaceae > Mesorhizobium > Mesorhizobium sp. P160187. The sequence continues at coordinate 120,682 of NZ_JBYMDX010000004.1, read as the reverse complement.
AGACTTTTGAGGGATGCCGCGCGACGGCGCGCAGCCAGAACGGATAATCGAGAAACGCACCCTTGAGATTGTCGCGATAGAAATCCGGCGCGGTGTAGATGATGGGCCGCTGGCCGTAATGGCGCTCCAGCTTGTCCATGAACACCATCATCTTTTCCAGCACGGTGGCCCGCGAAGGCCGCCGCTTGCAGGAGGATTCGCCGTTCCATTCGACATCGATCACCGGCGGCAGCGCGCCCTCGACCCTTGGCACATTGCGGATGAACCAGTCGGCCTGCTCGCCCGCGGTGCGGCACCAGTAGAAGAAATGATAGGCGCCGCGCTTCAGCCCGGCGGCGTCGGCATTGCGCCAGTTCTTCATGAACATCGGGTCGAGATGGTCGCCGCCATCGGTCGCCTTGATGTAGGCGAAGTTGGCGCCCTGGGCGCGCAGCTTGCCCCAGTTGACATTGCCCTGCCAGCGCGAGACGTCGACGCCGTGGACGGCAAGGTAGCGTGGCGAAGCCTTGCCGAAATTGATCGGCTTGGCGTCGCGAAAACCGTAGCGGGTGACCGGCGAGGCCAGCATGGCCGGCGCAGCGCGCGTCAACCGCTTCGGCGCAGACATCAGAGCGGCGGGCTCGAGCTGTGGTCTGGTGCTCCCCTGCGGCGTGCCCGCGACGATGGCCTCTTCTTCCTCGACCATGGAAAAGGGCGGCGCATTGTCGGCCACAGCGTTGTCGGCCACCATGTCGGACCGCATCGGCGCGAGGTCGGCGGTCTCCGCCGGAGCCGCTGTGACCGGCGCGCTCGGACGCACGACCGAACTGGTCGTCTCGTTCGACGGTTGCAAGCCATCGACGCTCGCTGTGGACGAGCAGCCGGCAAGGCAAATCGATGCCACGACAAAACTGACGACGCCTGAAATCCGCATCTGGACCTGTACGCAAAACACAACAGACCGATGGCAAACAGACGCCGCCGGACAAACCGGCCTCGATTACTAACGAGAAATTACCAACAAAGTTTGAATCAAGTTGTTAGGAATTGGCCCTCTTGTCTTCTCCCCCTGTGGGAGAAGGTGGATCGGCGCGTAGCGCCGAGACGGATGAGGGGTGTTCCAGCGGAGTGAGGCGTTGGCGTTCCCTGGAACACCCCTCATCCGACCGAGCTTCGCTCGGCCACCTTCTCCCACAAGGGGAGAAGGGGAAGCCCTTACCTTCCCAGCCATTGCTGCATGCAGCTTTTGGCCACCACATGCGCCGGTGGCACGGCGTCGGCGGCCGGGCGGCGGGCACGTTCGAGCAGCAGGCGAACCTGTTCGGGGCGCACGCGGTCACGCTCCATGACGAGGAGGACCATCGGGTCGCTCAAAAGCTCGTCCAGGGTGCTGATTCTGTCGCTCATCGGTCGTCTCCTCGATACCGGCCCGCAGACGATAGATAGGCAGGCAATCATGGCCCGCCAATGACGCTTTGCCGGCTATGTCGTGGTTTCGGGATTAATTTCCGGTAAGGCCGGCGTCAGTTCGGAGGCGGCGCGCCTTCATGGTGCGGCAGGCCGTCATCGAGTTGCAGCCAGGGCTGCTTCGAGGCGGTCCACATATGCATTTCCGGCTTGAACAGCGAGGGATCGTCGAGCGAGCCGGTGGTGATGCCGACGATGCCGGCGGAGTCGCGTCGGGAAAACAGCGTGGTGCCGCAAGCGGCGCAAAAGCCGCGCTTGAGGTCCGGAGAGGTGTTGACCGTCGCCACCTCTCCCTCGACCGTGACATCGTCGATGCGAAACAAAAGGCGGGCGTTGAACGCCGCGCCGATGACCTTCTGGCAGCGCCGGCAGTGGCAGACGCGCTGGTTGAGCGGCGCCGCCTCGGTGCCGTAGCGCACTGCCCCGCAATGGCATCCGCCCTGGTATTTCGTCATCATTCGAACCCATCACACTGAAGGTCTCTTGATGATATCGACAGGTACCTTTCGGTCAATTGAAAAGCCCTGATGGCGCCATCGATTGCGCTGATACGACCAATCGCTGCGCCAAGGCTCCGTAGCTTCGCAGGCACAAAAAAGCCGACCGCCTCTTCGAGACGGCCGGCATGCATTTCAGGCAAGCTATTTCGTTTCGCTGAGGACTTCGTCCCAGGTCTTCACCTTGGTTTCGCCATTGAGGAAGGGCAGTGCCGCGGCCGTCAGATCCGGTGCGAAGAAGACGTCGTAGTGGGTGCGATTGGGAATGATGGCCAGCCGGTTCTGCGACAGGTTCTCACGCATCCAGCCGGCATCCTTCAGCCCGCCGCCGAGCATCTGGTAGAACTTGATCTCGTGCTCGGGCTTGTACATGTCGCTGTCGCCATAGGCCAGCATGACTGGCATCTTCAGCTTCGCCACATCGGCGGAATAGTCGTAATCCTTGCGCATGAAATTGCCCAGCGCATCGAGCAGTTTGGGGAAATCGTCGGGACGTGGGGCGACGGCGACGTAGGATTTGTACATCGGCGTGTCCTTCATGAAATCGGCGGCGGCCGCGCTCACCTGCGCCTGCTGGCCGCGCATCTCGTCATAGAAGCCATTGGCGGCGAAGCCGGTCGAGACCAGGACCAGACGTCTCACCGTCTCGGGATGCTGAACGGCCATACGGAAGGCGACGCCGCCGCCCAGCGAATAGCCAAGCACGTCGACCTTGTCATAGCCGAGCGCCTTGACGATACCAGCCATGTCGTCGCCCATCCCCTCCAGGCTGAAGGGTCGCTCGCCGAGCGCGGTGCGGCCATGGCCCTGCAGGTCAACGGCAATGATGGTGCGGTTTTCCGCCAGCTTCGGCAGCAGCGGCGCGAACATGTCCGACGTGCCAAGGCCGCCATGCAGCAGAAGCAGCGGTTCGCCCTTGCCGTAGACGGCATAGTAGTAATTCAGGCCGTCGATCGGCAGCAGGCCGGACTTTTCCGGCTTCGGCATGGCTGTTGCTCCGGTGGTCATGGCGGGCTTGGTCTCCACTGCATTGGCTGGGCCGGGCGCTGCAAACAAGGCAGCGACCGAGGCAAGAATGGCGAAATAGATTGGTCTGGACATGTCGGTCTCCTCGGGTTCCGCCCCAAGGACGAGCGAGCACGCCGCATGCCGACATGCCCTGCGAAAAAATCCGCGGAAGAATGACCGGTTTGGCTGTTTTCGATCGGGTCGCGCGCCTCAGTGGCGCTTGGCCTGCACCAGATAGGCGTCGATCTCGGTCTCGCCGAGCCATTTGGCGGCTTCCAGCCGGTGCAGGCCCTCGACCAGGATGTGGCGCTTGCCGTCATTGCGAACCTGGATCGGCGTCTTCATGCCGTTTTCCAGTATGTCTTCGGCCAGGTGCCGGACCGTTTCGGGATGCAGCGTCTTCTTGCGCGCCGTCGGCACGTAGATGTCATCGACCTTGACCTTCTGCACTCTCAGCATGCCGGCTCCCGAGGCGGAACATACCGCCTCGCCTGAGATAGTCGGTTTGCCGGGTGCGGCCAAGAGCGGCCAAGCAATTGTGTCGTATGCAATTGCTGGCCCGATCGTTTCCATTTGACGCTTGGCCGGCAGATGGCCGAAATGGCGGCCTGTCACTTTTCCGGTGTTCATGACCCATCTGCCAACCGAATTTCCCGATTTCGGACTGACGCCCGAGCAGCGCCGCGAGGCAGTGCGCGGCCACTACTATGAATGGCCGGGAATGGACGGCGAGCGGGGCGAGATCTGGTGCTATTCTGATCGATTTTCCTACCGCGCCGGCGAGAGCGTGACGATGCATGTCAGCTCGACGGCGCCGCGCTTCAGCATTGTCATTGTCCGCGACGGCGGCAGCGAGACAAAGGTCTTCGAGCAAACGGGGCTTTCGGCGCGCTGGCAGGATACGCCCGACCAGTGCTCGGTCGAAGGCTGCGGCTGGGAGGCGTCTTTCGAATTTCGCATCGGCGACGATTGGCCATCCGGCGCCTATCGGCTGACGCTGACGGCGGACGGGCGCGAGCCTATCCATTGCCATCACCTCATCATCGTCGCGCCCCTGCCCGGCAGAAAACCCGGTCGCGTGCTGCAGGTGGCGGCGACGGGCACCTGGCTGTCCTACAACACCTGGGGCGGCTCCAACGCCTATCAGGGTATCACCGGACCTGGCCGCGACCAGTATGCGCGCATGGTGTCGACGCAGCGGCCGTGGTGCCGCGGCTTTGTCGTGCTGCCCAAGGACGCGCCGCGCGTGCCCCTGGAGGTCGCGGTGCCGCCGAAAACAGTGCCGCGCTATCCGCACATGGAATGGGCGTACGCCACCGGACATTCGAAGAAATACACCTCCTCCGGCTGGGCGAGCTATGACTGCCACTTCTTCCGCTTTGCCGAGCGCGCCGGCTACGGCGTCGATCTCGCCAGCCAGCACGATTTGCACTTCTCGCCCGAAATCCTCGATGGCTATGACTGCGTGGTCTTCGTCGGCCATGACGAGTACTGGACCTGGGAAATGCGGGACGCCGTCGACAGCTACGTCGAGCGCGGCGGCCATGCGGCGCGCTTTGCCGGCAATTTCATGTGGCAGACAAGGCTGGAGGACGAAGGCCGCCGGCAGGTCTGTTACAAATACCGCGCGCGGGCCGAAGACCCGGCCTATGGCGGCGACGTCACCCGCGCCACCAACTCCTGGGAAGCGCCGGAGATCGGCCGTCCCGGCGCTCTGACCTTCGGCCTCAACGCAACGAGGGGCGTCTATGCCGGCTGGGGCGGCTGCGCGCCGCGCGGCGTGCGCGGCTTTCCGGTCTATCGGCCCGAGCATTGGGCCTTTGCCGGCACCGGAATCTATTATGGCGACCTGCTTGGCGCCGACAGTCATGTCTATGGCTATGAGGTCGACGGGCTCGATTTCGAGATCCGCGGCGGCCTGCCCTATCCGACACCGGACAGCGGTGCGCCTGAGGGGCTGCAGGTGCTGGCCGTCGGCATGGCGAGCCAGGTCGAGGAAAGCGCCGATATCCCGATCGAGGACCAGTTTCTCACCGACGAGGATGGCCGCTTTACGGCCGAAACGCTGTTTGGTGAGGCGACCGACGCCAATCTGGAAAAGGTCAAACGCGGCAACGGCATGATCGTCAATTTCCCGCGCGGCAAGGGCGAGGTTTTCCACGCCGGAAGCTGCGAATGGGTCGCCGGCCTGCTCAGGCAGGACCCGATGGTCGAGCGCGTGACCAGGAATGTAATCGATCGCTACCTCGGAAAGTCCTGACATGCAGAAGCCCTCATCAACTGGTTCAGGAACGCGCGCGCCCTCGCACCTGTTCTACCTCTCCAGCCTGCGCCGGCCGCTGATCGACCGCGCCGAAGGCATTTATATGTGGACGCAGGACGGCCGCCGCTTCATCGACGGATCGAGCGGACCGATGGTCGCCAATATCGGCCATTCCAACCGCAACGTGCTCGACGCCATGAAGCGGCAGATGGACCGCGCCACCTTCGCCTACCGCCTGCATTTCGAAAACGAGCCGGCGGAAGAACTGGCGCGGGAGCTCGCCGGCAAACTGCCGGAGGGCATGGACCGAATCTTCTTCGTCTCCGGCGGTTCGGAGGCGACGGAATCCTGCATCAAGCTGGCGCGGCAATGGGCGGTCGCGACCGGCCAGCCGAAGCGCTGGAAGGTTATCACGCGTTTTCCCTCCTATCATGGCGGCACGCTGGGTTCGCTTTCGATAACCGGCGACGATGCGCTGGCCGAAACGTTCACACCGATGATGCGGGTGATGCCGACCGTGCCGGCGCCGACGGCATGGCGCGACCGCGACAATCTTTCGATGGAGCAGCGCGGCGTCCGCTATGCCGACATGCTGGAGGAGAAGATTCAGGCCGAGGGCCCGGACAGCGTGCTCGCCTTCATCATGGAGCCGATCGGCGGTGCGGCGACTTCGGCCCTCGTCGCACCGGACAGCTATTATCCGCGTATACGCGAGATCTGCGACCGCTACGGCATCCTGCTCATCCATGATGAAGTGATGAGCGGCGCCGGCCGCACCGGAAAATTCCTTGGCGGCGACCATTGGAACTGCAAGCCCGACATCGTCGCGCTGTCGAAGGGGCTTGGCTCCGGCTATGCGCCGCTCGGCGCGCTGGCCGCCCCGATGCGGCTGGTCGAGCCGCTGCTGGCGTCGGGCGGCTTCCAGCATGGCCACACCTATGCTGGCAATCCGCTCGCCTGCGCGGCCGGGCTCGCCGTGCTCGGCGAGATGGACCGCCTCGACCTGATCGCCAATGCCGCCGCGATGGGCGACGTGCTGATGGACGGGCTGAAAGGGCTGGCGAAGCGTTTTCCGTTCATCGCCGATGTCCGAGGCAAAGGCCTGCTCACCGGCGCCGAGATGGTTGCCGATCCCGACACGCTGCGGCCGATCGAGCAGGGCAAGAAAACCACGCAGCGCCTGCTCGACCTCGCCTACGAGCGCGGGCTGATCATCTACGGCCGCAGGGTCAAGGGCGGTGTCGACGGCGACAATTTCATGGTGGCGCCGCCGATGATCGTCACGGCTGAAGAGGTCGGCGAGATCATTTCCATCATCGGCGATTCGCTGGAAGTTCTGGCCGCCGAACTCGACCTGCCGGTCGAAGGCTGAGGGCTAAAGAATGGCGCCGAGGAAAGTCATCATCACCTGCGCGGTCACTGGCTCGGTGCACACCCCGTCCATGTCGCGCTATCTGCCGGTGACGCCGGACCAGATCGCGGCTGACGCCATCGCGGCGGCCGAGGCCGGCGCCTCAATCCTGCATCTCCACGCCCGCGATCCCAAAGACGGCCGGCCGACCGCCGATCCTGAGGTGTTCATGCAGTTCCTGCCGCGCATCAAGCAAGCGACCGATGCGGTGATCAACATCACCACCGGCGGTTCGTCGCTGATGACGCTCGACCAGCGGCTGGCGGCACCACTGCGGGCCGAGCCGGAAATGTGCTCGCTGAACATGGGCTCGATGAATTTCGCGCTGTTCCCGATGCTCGACAAGCCAAGGGAGTGGCAGCACGAGTGGGAACCAAAGCTGCTCGAAGCCACGCGCGACACCATCTTCAAGAACACCTTTGCCGATATGGAAGGCGTGCTCGAAAAGCTCGGCAAGGGCTGCGGCACGCGCTTTGAGTTCGAATGCTACGATGTCGGCCATCTCTATTCGCTGGCGCATTTTCGCGACCGCGGGCTGGTGTCGGGGCCGCTGTTCATCCAGTTCGTGCTCGGCATTCTCGGCGGCATCGGCGCCGATCCCGACAATCTCATCCATATGAAGCGCATCGCCGACAAGCTGTTCGGCGACAGCTACCAGTTCTCGGTGCTCGCCGCCGGCCGCCACCAGATGCCGCTGATCTCGATCGCGGCGGCGATGGGCGGCAATGTCCGCGTCGGGCTGGAGGACAGTCTCTACGATGGAAGGCAATTGGCGAAATCCAATGCCGATCAGGTGCGCAGGATACGCGCCATTCTCGATGGCCTGTCGCTGGAGGTCGCAACGCCGACCGAGGCGCGCGAGATGCTGGCGCTGAAGGGCGGTGATAGGGTGGCGTTTTGAGATGATTGATCTGCGATGATGGCCTTCTGGCACACCCCCCTCTGGCCTGCCGGCCATTTCCCCCTCAAGGGGGGAGATCGGATGTCACTGCGGCCTTCGCCAATCTCAATCGTTGCAAAATGGATGGCAGCGCCAAAGCTGCCAATCCCCCCCCTTGAGGGTGAGATGTCCGGCAGGACAGAGGGGGGTGCCTGGGCGCCTTGCCTATCGTGAGTACAGTCACCCTCCGCCCCGGCACCATCGACGACGTCGACACCATCCATGCCGCGCTGCTCAAGCTCGGCACCCATATCGGCGCGCATCAGGAGATCACGTCCACTGCCGACGATCTCCGCCGCTACGGCTTTGGCGACAAGCCCGCCTTCTCCACCCTGATCGCCGAGATCGGCGGCGATTTTGCGGGGCTCTGCCTGCATTTCCCGATCTTCTCGACATGGATGGGGCGGCCCGGCGTCTATATCCAGGACCTCTATGTCGAGGACCGGTTTCGCGGCCGCAAGATTGGCGAAAGTCTGCTGCGCCGCGTCGCCCGCGACTGCCGCAGGGATGGCGGCGTCTATCTCAGGCTGTCCGTCGACACCGATAATGACGGCGCCAAGGCTTTTTATGAAAAGCTGGGCATTGCCTGGGCGCACTACGAGCAGACGCAGAAGATCGTCGGTGAAGCCTTTTTCGCCTTTGCCGATGCAGCGCAGGATGGGGACGCGGAATGAAAGCCTTCTTTGCCGAGGAGCAGAAACGCCACGACCCGAAGGCATTCCTGTCCAGCGGCGCGCCGCAGCCCAATCCGGAACAGCCGGAGCGCGCCGAGCGATTGTTAGCCGGCGCAAGAGCTGCCGGATTGACCATCGAACGGCCCAGGGAACATGGCCTAGGCCCGGTGGCGGCGGTGCATACGCCGGAATATCTCGCCTTCCTCGAACACATTTTTGCGCGCTGGCAGCGCATCGAGGGCGCATCCGCGGAAGTCATCCCCAACATCCATCCACTGGCCCGCACAGGGTCCTATCCGGCCTCGGCGGTCGGCCAGGCCGGCTACCACATGGCCGACACCGCCTGCCCGATTTCGGCCGAAACCTGGCACAGCGCGCTGTGGAGCGCCTGGAGCGCGGTCGAGGCGGCTGAAACCGTCATGGCTGGCGCGCCCGCCGCCTATGCGCTCTGCCGGCCACCCGGGCACCATGCCTTTGCCGATGTCGCCGGCGGCTTCTGCTTCATCAACAATTCAGCGGTCGCGGCCCAGGTGTTGCGCAAGCAGGCAGCGCGGGTGGTGATCCTCGATGTCGACCTGCATCACGGCAATGGCACGCAAGGCATCTTTTATACGCGTTCCGACGTCCTGACGGTGTCGCTGCACGCCGATCCGGTGCGCTTCTATCCGTTCTTCTGGGGCCATGCCGATGAGCGCGGCGAAGGTCCGGGCCTCGGCTATAATTTCAACCTGCCATTGCCGCGCAAATCAGCCGACGCGGCGTTTCTGGAGGCCCTCGAAGTGGCGTTCCAGCGTATCCGCGCCTTTTCGCCGGACGCGCTGGTCGTGGCGCTCGGTCTCGATGCGTTCGAGGGCGATCCGTTCGGCGGGCTTTCGGTGACCACGCCCGGTTTCTCGCGGATCGGCGAGGCAATTGCCAAGCTCGGCCTGCCGACGGTTATCGTCCAGGAAGGCGGCTATCTTTGCGACGCGCTCGGCGACAATCTCACGGCGTTCCTCACCGGTTTCGGCGGCAAACAGCGATAGCTGACTAGCGCTGCTGCCTCAGCATGGCGATCACCCGGTGCACGCTTTCCAACGTCTCGTCGATCTCTGCCGCCGTGTTGTAGTGCGCAATACCGATGCGCACGACGCCCTGCTCGGCCGGAATGCCGAGATGGTGGACGATCTCCCAGGCGTAGTTGTGACCCGACCATAGAAAAATGTTCTCGGCATTCATCTGCCGCACGATCGTCTCTGGCACGATGCCGTCGACGGTGAAGGACACGGTCGGCACGCGCTCAATGACACGCTTCTGATCGGTGATGCCGCGGATGGTCAGGCCCTCAATGGCGGACAGCCCATCGATCAGCCTCAGCGCCAGCGGGTTTTCGTAGGCGATCGACACTTCGTATGCCTTTGCGATCTTTTGCCTTCGCGAACCGCCCTCGCCGGCCGCAGCACCGAGTTCGGCGAAGTAATCGACCGCTGCGGTAAGCCCGGCCATCAGTTCGATCTGCGGCGTGCCGAGTTCGAAGCGCTCCGGCAGGCCATTGGAAGAGCAACGGCATTTGTAGGGTTGCAGCGCATCGATGATGTCGCGGCGTCCCCACAATATGCCCATATGCGGGCCGAAGAATTTGTAGGCCGAGCAGATCAGGAAGTCGCAGCCGAGATCCTGCACGTCGACCAGCCCATGCGGCGCGAACTGCACGGCGTCGACATAGACCACCGCGCCGGCCTGTTTGGCGATGGCCGTCAGCGCTTTCACCCGATTGATCGAGCCGGTGAGGTTCGAGGCATAGTTCAGCGCAACGAGTTTTGTCCTGTCGGTAAGCAGAGCGCTGAGCGCCGCCTCCTCGACCTGCCAGCTGTTCTCGTCGAAAGGCAGGAAGCGCACCAGGAGGCCAAGATCTTCGGCCAGTTGCAGCCAGGGCGAGACATTGCCCTCATGATCCATGCGGGTGACGATGATCTCGTCGCCCGGCTTGAAGCCGCGGCCGAGCGTGCGCGACATGTGATAGGTCAGCGTCGTCATGTTGGCGCCGATGATTATTTCCTCCGCGCTCGCTGCACCCAGGAAATCGGCCATCGCCTCATGGGCGTCGTCGAACACCTTTTGCGCGGCAAGCGTGGTTTCGAAATAGCCGCCGAGATTGGCGTTGGTGGTGAGGAGGCAGCGCGCCACCGCGTCGGCAACCGCTTGCGGCACCTGCGTGCCGGCCGGATTGTCGAGATAGATGCGCCGGCGGCCCTTGTCGGTCAGGTCCAGCGCCGGAAATTTTCCCCTGACGGTCTCGATCGGAAAATCCATGGCTGTCCCCTTCCCCTTGTCTTTGCTCGGCAATCCCGGCCAAACGGTCTGCTTATGGGCACGGATTGCCGACGCGCTGGTGGATCGCATCCACGCCCTTCTGCATCTCGTCGGTCCAGGTCACGTCGGCTGACGACAGCGCCATCTCAAGCTGGGCAATCGTCGTCGCGCCGATGATGCTGGACGTGACGAAAGGCCGGCTGGCGACATAGGCGTTGGCAAACAGCGCCGGTTCAAGGCCGAAGGAACGCGCCAGTTCGTTGTATGCGAGTTGCGCCTCCGCCGCATTCGGCGTCTCGTAGCGCTGGCCGCGGTTGAACAGCTGCGAGCGCGAACCCTGCGGCCGTGCGCCATGGTCGTATTTGCCGGTGAGATAGCCCTGCGCCAGCGGCGAATAGGCGAGAAAGCCGACATCCTCGCGCCCGCAGACTTCGGCCAGGTTCACCTCGAACGTACGGTTGACCAGATTGTAGGCGTTCTGCAGCGAAACGATGCGCGGGCCGACGCCCTTGTCGGCCTCGGCGATGAAACGCATGACACCCCAGGAGCTTTCGTTCGACAGGCCGAGATGGCGGATCTTTCCCGCCTTCACCAGCTCCTCGAAGACTGCGAGTGTCTCGGCGATCGGCGTCTCGCCGGCCGGCGCGCCAACGGCATCGGCACGGCGCGGCACAGCACCCACGCGGGTCGGGTTGGCGCCCCAGGGGATGTCGCGCTCCGGCCAGTGGATCTGGTAGAGGTCGAGATAGTCGGTGCCGAGCTCGGCCAGCGATTTGTCGATGGCGTCAAAGATGTCGGCGCGCACCAATTTCGACGGACGGTCGCCACGAAACCAGCTGTTGGCGGTGCGGCCGACCACCTTCGAGGCCAGGATCACCTTGTCGCGGTTGCCCTTGGCCTTCATCCAGCTGCCGATGATCTTTTCCGTGCGCCCCTGCGTCTCGGCCTTGGGCGGGATCGGGTAGAGCTCGGCGGTGTCGATGAAATTCACGCCGCGCTCAAAAGCCAGATCCATCTGCGCATGGCCATCGGCCTCGGTGTTCTGCTCGCCCCAGGTCATCGACCCCAGGCAGATCTGGGTCACAAGAAGATCGGTCCGACCGAGACGGCGTTTATGCATCGAATTTTCTCCGGCGGGAATTGCGCGGCTACGCTGGAAGGAAGCCGCATCTATAGGGAAAGCGGCGCCGCTCTCCAACCCTTAGCGGACCGACTTTTGCGTGAACCCTGGAAAGTCAGCGCCGGACGCCAGCCAAAGCGCGCCGCTTGGCCTCGTCGATCAGCATGTTGGCCACCTGCATGCGGATCATTGCGCGCTGGCGCAGATGCGGCGCGACGCGGTCGGGGTGGTTGGCGAAGGCGAAGCTGCGGCGCATGCGGCCGAGATCGGCGTTCTTGACTGGATGATCGAGGCCGAGCTCGACGGCGATCGCGTCAGGGTCGATCGTCGGCAGCTTTTCCTCGGGCTTTGCCTCTTCGCCGGCCAGCGCCAGCTTGGCATGATCGAGAAGGGCTGCGAATTCGGCGGCGAGATCGGCTCCCGCCTCGCGGTATTCGGCTGCGAACGTTTCGCCCGAGACCTTGATGCGGCCGGAATGAAGCTCGTCGGCCACGGAGAGATAGTCGAACGGGATCGACGGCCGGGCGCTCGTCTCTTCCGCCGCCTCATCCTTGTCGGAGGCAACGAACAGATCGTCGAGCAAGGAAGCGAAATCCCGCTTGGCGCCGATGTCAGCCTCCCCCTCGTTTAAGCGTGCGAACAGAGCCGGTCGCAGCATAGAACCGGCTCGTTAAAAATGAATGCCGCTGATCTTAACCAGTTTAGGCGTTCGCCGGGCTTGCGCGACCGGTTGATGGTGCAGCTCAACAAAAAGCCGGACTGCATTTGCATGCAGTCCGGAAATTCGCCAGGAGTGGCGAGGAAAAGCCGGCCATGTGCCAGCGTCTATGCGTACGGTCGGCACCAGTCATAAGTTTCAGCGGGTGAGCCAATTGTGCCGAAAAAATTGCGCCCCCGGCATGGCTGCCATGCAAATGCTGCACCACAATCTTCATAATTTGCCTATACTCGAAGATGTGGAGGATCAACTAGGGGCCGAATCATGGGGTTCTTCACTGAAATGTTTGCCCGTCCGCGTCCGCAGGAGCATCTGCGTTATCGTTCCGCCCTGGCACTGCTGCACTCGATGAGCAATGCCGACCGCGCCGACATCGGCATCAAGCCGGCCGACTTCCCGCGCATAGCCCGCGAAATGTCCGTGCGCTGAACCAGCGCGAGACGAGGTTTCCCGGCAGCGACCGGGAAACCTCGGAATGCCGAATTCGTCAACGATTACCGAGATAGGCGCCCTTGGTCAGCGGCACGCCATTGTGGCGCAGGATGTCGTAGGCGGTGGTCACGTGGAAATAGAAGTTGGGCATGGCGACATGCAGCAGATACTGCATGCCGGGCATCGAGGCTTCGCGCTGGCCAAACTTCAGTTCGACCACCCTTTCATCCGAACCATCGAATTCGGCGGCCGAGAATGACGCCAGCAGATCGAGCGTCTTGGTCAGGCGCGCCTGAAGCTCGGCGAAGGTCGCTTCATTGTCTTCGTATTTCGGCACCTCGCGACGGGCCAGCCTTGATGGCGCGCCCTTGGCGTGGTCGGTGGCGACCTGCACCTGCCTGACCAGCGCGTACATGTCGGGCGCCAACCTCGCGGTCAAAAACACCTGCGGGTCGATCTTGCGCTCGATTGCATTCTGTTCGGCCGCCGACAGCACGCCGGACAGCGCCTTCAGCCTGGCCGAAAACACCGGCACCGAGGCTTCATACATCGATAGTGTCACGTTCAAATCTCCATTGCGGCTGAAGCGCCGACGGCGGGACGTAGCGCCTTCCCGGAGGATTTTTCAAGCGTCACCACGTCGCCGCAATCGATGTGATAGAATCCTGTCGTGGTGGAGATCCCCGATGAGACTTGTCTTTCTGGCAGCGACCGCTTTTTTCTCCCTTGCTGTATCCAGCCAAGCTTTGTTGGCCGATTATGACCCGGCGACCGATGACCAGGCACCTTATGTCGACGACAGGTCGGATGCCGCAGCGGTGGTCCGTTCGCTCTACAGTGCCATCAACCGGCACGAATTCGCCCGCGCCTGGGCTTACTACGGCGATACCAAGCCGGCAAAGGATTTCGACACTTTCGTCAAGGGCTATGACGGCACCGACAAGGTCGACGTGGAAACCGGCGCCATTTCCGATGAAGGTGCCGCCGGCAGCATCTGTTACAGTGTCCCGGTGGCCATCCGCGCCACCGACAAGGACGGCAAGGAAGCAGTCTTCGCCGGCTGCTACACGCTGCGCCAGGTCAGCGCTCAGATCCAGGCCCCGCCGTTCCGACCAATCTTTATCGACAAGGGCGCGCTGAAGCCATCCAAGGCCGATTTCGAGGGGGCGCTGCCGCCAAGCTGTGGTGACGGGCCGCCGCCGCCGAAGAAGGACACCGCACTCGAGCAGGTGAAGAAACTGTTCGCCGCCGATTATGGCGATCAGTGTGACAAGCAATTTCTCGGCGAGGAGCCGAACATCTTTTCGATCAAATACAAGGCAAAGGACGCGGCTGCCAGCGATCCCGACAAGGAAACGCGGCTTTTCGAGTTCTACTGCCAAGCGGCAGCCTATAACGCAAGTTCGGTCTACTACATGACCGACGAAGTATCGGGCGTGCGGCAGTTGCAGTTCACCGAGCCCGAAATGGATATCCGTTACGAGAACAATGACAGCGACGGCAAACTGCTGGGCATGGATATCATCGGCTTCCGCACAACCGGCTGGGCGGCCAATTCCGAATATGACGAAGACGCCAAGACGCTGACCACGTTCAACAAATGGCGCGGCATCGGCGACGCCTCGGACAAGGGGATATACCTGTTCCATAACGGCGATTTTTCCCTCGTCCAATATGATGTGGACGCGTCTTACGATGGCGAGGAGAACCCGCAGACAGTGGTCGACTACAACACCGCGCCGTGAGCCGGGCCAGCCATGCGTTATGATCAGCGGCAGCGGCGCCGGTCCGTTGCCTGGCTGGTGGACAAAGTGGACATCTAGGTTGTTCAGCCTCGTCAGATATTGCGGCAGCCGGTTCAGCCGCGCCTCTTGCACTCTCCAGTCGAAGCGGTCTCGCCAGTAATCCGCAAGGCGCTTGATAAACGGCAGCTCGGCCCCATCGCTCCAGCCCGCTTCGCTTAGCGGAATTGGCCATCGTGTTGCGCTAAGCCGGCGCTGGAGATCTTCAAGTTGTTCGTTCGGAATTTGGATCTTGAAGGGGTGGGCGTCCATCGCTGTGCTTCCGATCTGTTGGATCATATCAGCCTACACCTAAGAGGATATCGGCCGAACCATGATTGCCAAAACCAAGGGGCACCTCTGGGCGATATGCCTCAGGGCGCCTTCGACAGCATCCAGTTCAGCGTTTGGCGCCAGTCGACCATGCGGATCGGCGTGCCATGGGTGCCGGTCTCGAACCGGACGAACCGGGTCGGATAGGCTTTCGAGTTCGCAATGATGGAGCGGAAGAAGGCCTCCTGCTTCTCCACGGGAAAGACCGGGTCCTTGCTGCCCTGGCCGAAGAACACCGGCACATGGCGCCTGTAGGCCGGGCTCGACAGGAAACTGTCATCCCACAGCGAGCCGAGCAACAGCAGCCCGTTGATGCGCCGTCCCGTATCGCTGCGGCCGGCCAGCTTCCAGCACAGCGCGCCGCCCATCGAGCCACAGGCGACGAAGATTTTCGCGTCCGGCGAGGCCTCGGCATAATGGCCGATCAGCGCCGCGACCTGGGCCGCGCCCTTGTCGCCGAAATCGGTGAAATCGGGTGAGAGATAGAGGCCGCCATTGCCGGCCATCAGGTTCTTGATTCGGTTGAAGTTGCCGCCGAAGGTGAAGTCGTCGACGCCCTGCTTGCGGCTGCCGCCCTGCCCGTGCAGGTAAAGCACGATGATACCGGCGCCTTCGGTCTTGCCTACGGCGACATGCCTGACATCGCCGGCTTCGGTTTTCAGCATCAAATCCCGCTGCACCTTGCGCACGCCGGTGTCGGTATACTGCGCATGCACGCGCTTTTCCGGCACTTCGTCGCGGTCGTTGATGTCGCGCATCTCGCGATAGTCGATGACGGCGTAAGCGCCTTTGTCAGACGAAGAGAGCGTCGCCGGATAGGCGAAGAGGTCATCCTTGTAGGGTTTTAGTTCGAGGGCGTCAGCGTGGGTGGTGGAGAACAGGAACAGAAGTGAAACCAGAAGGGTATGGAGCGCGGCTACCCCCCTCTGGCCTGCCGGCCATCTCCCCCTCAAGGGGGGAGATTGGATGTCACGCCGGCTTCCGCCAATCTTCAAAGCTGTAGGATAGACGCCGCCATCGAGGCTGCTGATCTCCCCCCTTGAGGGGGAGATGGCCGGCAGGCCAGAGGGGGGTAGAAGCGCTGAGGCAAGTAAAGAGAGAGCCATGCTAAAGGCATGCGTTTTTCGGCTTCGCTTTGTCAATCCTGCAGCACGCCGCCGGCGTCTTCCAGCGCCTCGCGGGTGTCGACATCGATCGACGCGCCGTCGCCGATCTCGACGTCGATGACATCCAGTCCCTCGGCCTCGACCAGATGGCGGGCGCCGGTGTCGCCCTCGAGGTGAGCGATGCCTCCAAACAGCGCGCGTGGCAGCAGCACCGGATTGCCGCGGCGGCCGTCATGGGCGGCACGCATCACTGAGCGGCCGCCGTCCCTACGGAAGGCCTCGATCAACCGGTCGAGATCGGCCGATGAGATACCCGGCATGTCGCCGAGGACGATCATGGCGCCGGCCGCCTCGGCTCCAACGCGGGCAATGCCGGCTTTTAGAGACGAGGACAGGCCGTCGGCAAAATCCGGATTGTCGGCGAAGATCACGTCGAGGCCGGTCAAGGCTTGGTGCACCCGCTCACGCTGGTGGCCGGTGACGACAACGGTGCTGGTTGCCTTCGAGGCCAGTGCGCGCTCGACTGTCCGGCGCACCAGCGGTTTGCCGTCGAACAGCGCCAGAAGCTTGTTCGGCCCGCCCATGCGGCTGGAGCGACCGGCGGCCAGAAGCACGATCTCGACCTTCAGCCCGGCTCTCGCCGGCAGCGGCTCGCGCGGCTGCGGCCGGGTCGGGATTTCCATCAAGAGGCCGCCAACGCCCATGCCGGCGATGTCCTTGGCGGTGACGTCGAGGCCGGCGATCAGCCTGTCGAGCACCCAATCGAAACCGTTCTCCTTGGGGCTGCGGGCGCAACCGGGCGCGCCGATGACGCGCTTGCCGTCGAGCGTGCCCAGCACCAGCAGATTGCCGGGATCGACGGGCATGCCCGCGCGGATCACCGTGCCACCTGCTGCCTCGATCGCCGCCGGAACGACATCGTTGAAATCGCTCATCGCCGAGGCGCCGAAGATCACCACCATGTCGTTGTCGCGCGCCAGCGCGGCCGCTGCCTCGGCTACACGCGCGATCTCGTGCGGCGTGCGGCGCTCCGTCGTCAGCCGACCGCCGGAGCGTGCCAGCCGGGCCTCGGTGACGCGCAGCGTTTTGTCGAGCACGCTGGGCTTGATGCCGGGCAGCATCGTCTGAATGACGCCGATGCGCACCGGATGGTAGGCGTTGACGGCGAAGATCTCGCCGCCGGCGCAGATCTTTGTCACCGCATCGACAAGGGCCGAGGCGACGGCGAACGGGATGATCTTGACCGTCGCCACCATCTGGCCTTGCTCGACCGGCGCGTGCTGCGCCAGCGTGGCAATGGTGATGGTCGGGTCGACCGTGTTGATAGCGTCGATCATAGCGGCATCGACGGTGAAGACACCGGCTGCCTTGGCATGGAGATTGACCCGGCCGGTCGCGGCGGGTTTTGCCTCGATGTTGCGATGGATCATGCTAGCGGCGATCTTTTCAGCCGCCGCATCTTCGCTCAGATCATCAGCGGCAAGCACCGCCGCGACAATTTCGGTAATGCCGGCTGCTTTCAGCGCCGCCACGTCCTGTGCGCTCAGCGTGTGCGCCTTGCGGAAACGTCGCTCACCCGCCGTGGTGGCATGCGCGAGCACCGCGCCTTCGGCCTGGTCGATTGGAACCGGACCGAATCTCACGCCGCAGCGCCTTTCGATTCCAGCCCGCGCGAGCGAAAGGCGTGGATCGTCTGCGCCAGGATGGCGACGGCGATCTCGGCCGGGCTCGCCGCGCCAATGTCGATACCGATCGGTGCGTGGATGCGGGCGATCTGGTCGGCGCTGGCGCCGAGCGCCAGCAGGCGCTCGACGCGCCTGGCGTGTGTTTTGCGGCTGCCGAGTGCGCCGACATAGAAACAGTTGGCGTCGAGCGCGGCCTTCAGTGCGAAATCGTCGATCTTCGGATCATGGGTGACGGCGGCGAGCGCCGTATAGCTGTCGAGCGGCTGGCGTTTCAGCACATCCTCCGGCCATTCGGCATGCAGGGCTACATCGGGAAAACGGTCCGGGGTGGCGAAGGCGGTGCGCGGATCGACGATCTCCAGGGGATAGCCGGCGATCCTGGCCATCGGCGCCAGCGCCTGACTGATATGGACGGCGCCGACTACCACCAGGCGCGGCTGCGGCAAATGCGCGTTGAGGAAGAAGGTGCGCCCTTCAGCCTCGACCGAACCCGAATTGCCGGTGCGGAAAGCCTTGGCGATCGCTTGCCCGAGATCGCCGGCAACCTGGTCGCCTTCTCGCACGATGCGGTCGCGGCCGTCGCCGAGATCGGTCACCAGGATCGCCGCACGGCGGGCACGGCGTTCGGCATTGAGGGCTTTGAGAGCGTAGGGATCCATGCCTAACCGAGCCGCTCCACATAGACCTTGATGCGGCCGCCGCAGGACAGGCCGACCTGCCAGGCGGTTTCGTCGGCAACGCCGAACTCCAGCATCTTCGCTTTCCCCGAGTCGATGACGTCCATCGCCTCGCTCACCACGGTACCCTCAACGCAGCCGCCCGAGACCGAGCCGTGAAAATTGCCTTCGGCGTCGATGACCAGATGACTGCCGGCCGGCCTCGGCGCCGAACCCCAGGTCTCGACCACAGTGGCGATGGCGACATCCTTGCCGTCCTTCATCCAGCCTTCCGCGATGATCAAGGGGTCGCGGGCCTCATCGAGATAGATGCTGTTGTCCATGATCGCTTGCCTCAAAGTCTGTTTTTCTCTGGGAGCCTGTTTTTCGGAATCCAATATGGCTATGCGGCGCGCCTGACACCAGCGTCCAGCCAGCGACGCGAATCGACCGAAGCGGCCGATTTCTTGTCCAGCGAGGCGCAGAGGTCGGCCAGCGCATCGAGATTGTGCACCGAGCGGAACTCGTCGACATGAGGCAGCATCGCTCTGACGCCGCGGGCCCGCGCCTCGAAGCCGCCAAAGCGCAGAAGCGGGTTGAGCCAGATCAGCCGCCGGCAGGATTTGTGCAGGCGATCCATTTCTTGCGACAGGCCGGAAACATCGTCGCGCTCCAAACCGTCGGTGATTAAAAGCACCACCGCGCCCTGCCCGAGCACGCGGCGTGACCAGTGCTTGTTGAACTCCGCCAGCGTATCGCCGATGCGGGTGCCGCCCGACCAGTCCTTGACCGCCGCCGAGCAGTCGGCAAGGGCGGCATCGGGGTCGCGATGGCGCATCTGCCGCGTGAGATTGGTCAGCCTCGTGCCGAAGACGAAGGTGTGCACGCGCCGCCGTTTTTCGGTCAGCGCATGCAGAAAGTGCAGGAAGATGCGCGTGTACTGGCTCATCGAACCGGAGATATCGGCGAGAACCACCAGCGGCGGATGCACTTCGCGGGCTGAGCGGAATTTCGGCAGGATCAGTTCGCCGCCGGTGCGCGCGGCCGAGCGCATCATGGCGCGTGGATCGATACGGCGGCCATGCAGGTCTGCCTTGAAGCGTCGGGTACGGACCATGTCGAACGGCAGCCGCAGCCGGGCAATCGCCTTCTTGGCGTCTGCCATCTCGTCGGCATTCATCTGGGCAAAATCCTTGCCGCGCAGCACTTCATTCCCGGAGAAGGTTAGCCGGGCGTCGACTTCGATCTCCGGGATTTCCCTGACCGGCCGATTCTTCTCGTGGCCTTCGAACATGGCCTGGCTGACGCGGTTTTCTGCCGCGCGCGGCTTTTGCTTCTCCCTGGTGTCAGGAGCCACCGGCGAGAACATCGCCAGAAGTTTCTCGATCAGCTCGCGCGATTTCCAGAACAGCCGGAAGGCTTCGTCGAAAACAGGGTGATCTTCGTGCCGCGACACAAGCACGGCATGCAGCGTCCAGTAGAAATCGTCGCGCGAACCGATGCCGGCGGCCAGCACCGCCTCGATCGCATCCTTGACCGAAGCCGGCCCGACGCGCATGCCCGCTTTGCGCAAGGTACGGGCGAAATAGACGATGTTGTCGGCGATGCGCCCGTCTTCCGTCGCCTCTCTGGGTTCGGGCGCCTTCACTTGCCCTACTCCGCCGCCGCCAGCTCGGCCTTGACCTCGTCGAGGATGCGCCGGCCCTCGCCCGCGCCGATGCGGGCAATGTCGTCCTGGTATTTCAGCAAAACGCCGATCGTGTCGGAGACGGTTTCGGGATCGAGCGCCACCTTGTCGAGTTCTGTCAGCGCGCCGGCCCAGTCGATGGTTTCGGCGACACCCGGCGCCTTGAACAGCTCGACCCGGCGCAGCTTCTGGATGAACGACACCACTTCCGCGGAAAGTCGGCTGTTGGCCTGCGGCACCTTGCGGCGCACGATCTCCAGCTCGCGCTCGGCATTGGGATAGTCGACCCAGTGATAGAGGCAGCGCCGCTTCAGCGCGTCGTGGATTTCGCGGGTGCGGTTGGTGGTGATGATGACGATCGGCGGCTCCTCGGCCTTGATCGTGCCGAGTTCGGGGACCGTCACCTGGAAGTCGGAGAGGATTTCGAGCAGGAACGCCTCGAACGCCTCGTCGGTGCGGTCGAGCTCATCGATCAGGAACACCGGGGCCGCACCCGCCTTGCCGGTCAGCGCATCGAGCACCGGGCGGCGGATCAGGTATTTTTCGGAGAACACGTTGCGTTCCATGTCGGAGCGGTCGACCTTGCCTGCCGCCTCCTCCATGCGGATTTCGATCATCTGCGCAGCGTAGTTCCACTCGTAGACGGCGGAGGAGACGTCGAGCCCTTCATAGCATTGCAGGCGGATCAGCCGGCGGCCGAGCGCCTGCGCCAGCACCTTGGCGATCTCGGTCTTGCCGACGCCGGCCTCGCCTTCAAGGAAGAGCGGCCGCTGCATGCGCAGCGACAGGAACAGCACCGTGGCCAGCGAGCGATCCGCGACATAGTCCGCGCCGGTCAGGAGATCGAGCGTTTCGTCGATCGTCCGCGGCACGGGGCGCGGTTTCAGCTCGGTCATTCTTTCTCCGTTGCCGCCTCTGCTCCGCTCTGCAGCACGTGGTAGTCGCGGGCGTGGTAGATCAGCGGCCGCAAATTATCGCCCATGCGCAGGCCTGTCACCTTGCCAAAAAGCACACGATGGGTGGCGAGATCCTTGGTGTCCATCAATTCGCAGTCGAAAACCGCAAGAGCGCCCTTCAGGGTAGGCGCGCCCGTCGATATGACGTCCCACTCGCCAAGCGCGAAACGCGCATCGGCCGACAGCCCGGTCAGGCCTGAAAACGCCACCGATAGCGGCTGCTGGTGCGAAGCCAGCGTGTTCAGCGCAAACCGGCCGTTTTGCACGAACAGCTCGTTCTTGGCATTCTCGCGGTTGAGACAGACGAGAACCGTCGGCGGCGTATCCGACACCGAACAGGCGGCAATCACCGTCGTGCCGCGTTTGCCGGCGGGCCCGTCGGTGGTCACCACATGGACGTGGCCGGCAAAATGCGCCATCGCGTCGCGATAGGCCTGAGGCCCTATGTCGTTCAACTTCAACACCGATGATTTTCCATAAGCGGGAACCCAAGGGTTATATATGGCGGCACACAATAGGCCACAAGCGAAGTGGTTGACGCCAATCCGCAAATTCCCGTGTTGCGCCTGGGGCGGGCAGCCTTTAGGTCTTGGCGGAAGAGACGCTGGAAGCATGCGACCGGCACGGAGGAATTCGTCGTCAGAATGCGACCCCTAACAGCTGTAATAGCGGCACTGCTCTGGCTGCTGCCGGCAAGCGCCGGCGCGCAGACTTTGCTTGTCGGCGTCGCCGCACCCCTGTCCGGTCCGTCGGCGATACTTGGCAAGCAGATCGAGGCGGGTGCTGCCCTGGCAGCAGAAGCCGACGGCGCCGAGATCAGGACGGTCGACGATGCCTGCACCGCCGATGGCGGGGCTGCCGCCGCCAGGGAATTCGCCGCTGCGAAGGTCGATATCGTCCTCGGCTTCCTCTGCACCGAGGCGATCCAGGCGGCGCTGCCGATCCTGAAGGACGCCAACATACCGGTCATCACCGTTGGCGTGCGCACCGAAAGCCTGACCGACCGCCGCGCCAAAACCGGCTGGCCGGTCTACCGGCTGGGCCCGCGCGGCGATGACGAGCGCAATGCGGTGGCCGCCATCCTGACCCGGCTGTGGCAGAGCGAATTGTTCGCCATCGTCGATGACGGCACCATCTATGGCCGCGAAATCGCCGAGACGCTGCGCGCAGCGGCCGAACAGGCGGCGCTGAAGCCGGTCTTCACAGACACCTTCCGGCCCCAGCTCGACAACCAGATCGGGCTGATCGGCCGGCTGAAGAAGGCGGGCGCTACGCATGTCTTTGCCGGTGGCGACGGCGACGACATCGCCATTATGGGCCGCGACGCCGGCCAGCTCGAGGCCGGCATCGTCTTTGCCGGCGGCGAGAATTTGCGCACGCCACCCGGCGATGTGCCTTACGCCGTCGGCACGCTGATGATCGCGCCGCCGGAATGGGCCGATGTCGCCGATCCCAAGGTGCTGGCGGCGTTTACGGCCAAAAACATCGCGCCGGATGGCTATGCCTTGCCGGCCTATGCGGCGGTGGAGATTGCCAAGGCGGCCTCGGCCTCGGCCGCGCCCGAGACCTCGGGCAAGGGGCTGGCCGACGCGCTAACCGGGCATGATTTCACCACCGCGATCGGCCCGCTGCGGTTCGACGACAAAGGCGATCTGAGCCAAAACCTCTATCGCGCCTTCCGCTTCGACGGGACGCGTTTCGTGCCGGCGGAGACGAATTGATGTTTCGCACCGGGCCGGGCAATCTGATCACCGATGTCGCCGGCCTGCGCGTCGGCAACGCGTCGGACGCCAAGCTGAAATCGGGCGTCACCACCGTATTGTGCGACGAACCGGCGGTCGGTGGCGTGCAGATCCTCGGCGGCGCGCCGGGTACGCGCGAGACCGACCTGCTCGAACCGCACAATTCCATCGAGGCGGTTCATGCCGTCGTGCTGTCGGGCGGCTCGGCCTTCGGCCTCGACGCCGCCTCCGGCGTTCAGGCAGCGCTGCGCGAAAAAGGCATTGGCGTCGATGTTGGCGGCTTTCGCGTGCCGATCGTGCCGGCGGCGATCCTGTTCGACCTGCGCAATGGCGGCGACAAGGATTGGGGCCGTTATCCTCCCTACCGCGACCTCGGCTACGAAGCCGCCCAGGCGGCAACAGTCGACTTTCCGCTCGGCACAATCGGCGCCGGCACCGGGGCGCTGAGTTCCGGGCTGAAGGGCGGCCTTGGCTCTGCCTCGACTGTGCTCGACAGGGGCGTCACCATCGGCGCGCTCGCCGCCGCCAACCCGACCGGCTCGGTAACGATCGCGCGGACCCGCTATTTCTGGGCGGCGCCATTCGAGATCGGGGATGAGTTCGGCGGGCTTGGCTATCCCTCGCCGATGCCGGACGACGCCAGGCGGATCCTGTTGAAATACCGCGACAAGCGTATCGGTGGACAAGCCGAGGCCGGTGGCAACACCACCATCGCCGTCATCGCCACCGACGCCGTGCTGACCAAGGCGGCAGCCAAGCGGCTGGCCATTTCAGCGCATGACGGCTTCGTGCGCGCCATCTGGCCCGTGCACACGCCGGCTGACGGCGATCTGGTGTTCGCGCTGGCGACGGGCAAGAGCGGCATAGAACTCAGCGCCGACGATGCCGTCGATTTCTTTGCCGCCGCCGGCGCCACCATGGCGCGCGCAATCAGCCGCGGCATCCATGCCGCGACGCCGGCCGAAGGCGATCTGTTTCCGGTGTGGTCGTCGCGCTGACTTTCAGTCAGGTCGGGTCGGACTCCTCTTCCTCGAAGCTGACCGCGACATCCGAATTCGCCGACAGCCACACTTTCTGGCCCTCGACCTCGGCAAGCAGGCTCAAGGGAATGTAGTGGTGATGCCCCTGATGGGCGCCCTCGCCGCTGTCGGCCTTGGTCAACTTGATCCGCTCGCCATCGACCCTGTCGACGGTGCCGATGTGAACGCCGTCGGCGCCGACCACTTCCATATGCTCGCGAATCTTGCTGGCCTCAGTCATGGGGTGTTCTCCTTTTGAAAACGATCGACGATAACAAACAGAGGCGAAATTGGATGCATCGCCTTTTGAATAGCACGATGTTTTGACCGTCTCGTGATAGGGAACGATCGAACCACGGCAGGCGGAGCGGAACCCCGATGCGAAATCTCGTCCTGATTGGCGTTTGCCTGCTGGTCCATCTGGCATCCGCCATGGCCGCCCGAGCGGGCGATGTCGCCGAGCTTGAAATCCTCGGCTTCAGCAAGGATGGCAGCGTCTTCGCCTTCGAGGAATATGGTGTGGCAGACGGTTCGAGCTTTCCCTATGCTAATCGCTACTACATCAACACCGCCGACGACACGTTCCTGAAGGGCACGCCAATCCGGGTCCGGCTGGAGGATGAGACCGCCTCGCTCGAGACGGCCCGTCAGCAAGCCAGGCAGAAGGGCGAAGCCGTCGTTGTGCAGGCCGAACTCACCGCAAACCGCGGCATCACCGCCGGCTTCAACCCGGTGACCGAATTGTCGGCCGACCCGTTCCGCATGGTGGTGAACCCACGGCCGATCTTTTCGCCGGTCGACCCGCCGCTGGAATTCCGGCTGGACGAGATCGGCATGAATGACACCGAAAGCTGCCAGAGCCAGGGCGAGGTCAACGGTTTTCGCCTGCTGCGGATCGAGGCCAGGGATGGCGGCCAGACCCATCTGCTGCATGAGGATAAATCGATCCCGAAAAGCCGTGGCTGCCCGAACGGCTACAGGATCGGCGCGGTGCAGACGTTCTCGATGGACAGCATCAGCGCCTATGCGGTGCTGATCGCAGTGCGCCAATACGGCTTCGAAGGACCGGATTTTCGCTGGATCGCCGTGACCGGACGCCTGTGACATCGCTCGATCAATCCAGTTGGCGCAAGCGCGCCGGAAATCGCGTCAGCCGCGCCATACCATCGACGGGCGCGGCGCTTGTCGGCGCCTTGCTGTGGGCGATGGCCATGGGCGCCAGCGCGCTGACCGGTCTTTGGCTCGACAATTGGGAGACCCCGGAAAAGATCCGCTTCGTCGTCCTGCTGTTTGCGACCGGCGCGGCATTGGCCTTTCCCGTCGGGTTGTTCGCGGCGCGGCTTGTCTCGCTCGACCGGCATTGGGAGGTGGCGTTCGCCGCCGCCTTCGTCTGCCTGCTTGCCACGACGCTCGCCTTCACCGGCGGGTTGTTTGCGCTGCAATACCGCTCCTACTATGCCGAATGGCACGCGGAGGCCTTCACCGCCCGGTGGGCGTTCGAACTGGTCTTCACCTCGCTGACGGCGCTCTACCAGTTCGTGGTGCTGGGTATCAGGCTCTATTTTCCGCTCGGATTCATCGCGCTTGCCGCCGCCAGCCTGTGGTTTGCACGCCAGCAGCGTTGAGCATTCGGTCCGCCTCTGATAGGAGGCGCACTTAACCACCGACATATCAGGACTGACGGATGATCCCTCGCTATTCCCGGCCGGAAATGGTCGCCATCTGGTCGCCGGAAACCCGCTTCCGCATCTGGTTCGAAATCGAGGCCCATGCCTGCGATGCGCTGGCTGAGCTCGGCGTCATCCCCAGGGAAGCCGCCAAGACCATCTGGGAAAAGGGCGGCGCCGCCCAATTCGGCGTCGGCAAGATCGACGAGATCGAGGCGGTCACCAAGCACGACGTCATCGCTTTCCTCACCCATCTCGCCGAATTCGTCGGGCCGGATGCGCGTTTCATCCACCAGGGCATGACCTCATCGGATGTTCTGGACACCTGCCTTGCGGTGCAGCTCAGCCGCGCCAGCGATATTTTGCTGGCCGACCTCGACGGCCTGCTCGCCGCGCTGAAGCGCCGGGCCTTCGAGCACAAGGACACCGTCACCATCGGCCGCAGCCACGGCATTCATGCCGAGCCGACCACTTTCGGCGTCAAGCTGGCGCAGGCCTATGCCGAGTTCTCACGCTGCCGCGAGCGGCTGGTGCACGCGCGAGAGGATATTGCCACCTGCGCCATATCGGGCGCGATCGGCACCTTCGCCAACATCGATCCCTATGTCGAAGAACATGTGGCGAAAAAGCTTGGGCTCAAGCCGGAGCCGGTGTCGACGCAGGTCATCCCTCGCGACCGCCATGCCATGTTCTTCGCCACGCTCGGCGTCATCGCCTCGTCGGTCGAGCGGCTGGCGACCGAGATCCGCCATCTGCAGCGCACCGAGGTGCTGGAAGCGGAAGAGTATTTTTCGCCGGGCCAGAAGGGCTCGTCGGCAATGCCGCACAAGCGCAACCCGGTGCTGACCGAAAACCTCACCGGCCTTGCCCGCATGGTGCGCTCCATGGCGCTGCCGGCGATGGAGAATGTGGCGCTCTGGCACGAGCGCGACATTTCGCATTCCTCGGTCGAGCGCATGATCGGCCCGGACGCCACGATAACACTCGATTTCGCGCTGTCGCGGTTGACCGGCGTCATCGACAAATTGCTGGTCTATCCCGACAACATGCTGAAGAACATGAACAAGTTCCGTGGCCTTGTGCATTCGCAGCGCGTGCTTTTGGCGCTGACGCAAGCCGGCGTCAGCCGCGAGGACGCCTACCGCCTGGTGCAGCGCAACGCCATGAAGGTATGGGAACATGGCGCTGATTTCCTTGAGGAATTGTTGGCGGACAAGGAAGTCATCGCAGCGCTACCCGAAGCCGAGATCCGCGAGAAATTCGACCTGGGCTATCACACCAAGCATGTCGACACGATCTTCAAGCGGGTTTTCGGATAGGATCTTCCATGCGGCTGGCTGTCCTTTCCGACATCCATGGGAATCTGCGCGCGCTTGAGGCGGTTCATGCGCAGATCAAAGACGCTTCTCCCGACATAATCGTCAATCTGGGCGATTGTCTTTCCGGGCCGCTATGGCCGGAAGAAACTGCGCAATATCTAATTGCACAGAATTGGCCGACCGTGCGCGGCAATCACGACCGTGTGCTGGTCGAGCCGCCTGCTTCCGGGTTGGAAGACGTCGATGCTTTCACCCACCAATGCCTGTCCCAGGCATCATTGACCTGGCTCTCGGCATTGCCGGTCACCCTGTCGCCTGCCCAGGACATCCTGCTTTGCCATGGCAGCCCGAGTGACGACAACGTGTTCCTGCTCGAGGAAGATGGAGGCAGCCACTTCCACCCGTCCAATGAA
The DNA here is from genome assembly GCF_057766425.1 of Mesorhizobium sp. P160187. NCBI lineage: Bacteria > Pseudomonadati > Pseudomonadota > Alphaproteobacteria > Hyphomicrobiales > Phyllobacteriaceae > Mesorhizobium > Mesorhizobium sp. P160187. The sequence continues at coordinate 93,517 of NZ_JBYMDX010000004.1, read as the reverse complement.
AAGCAGATCAGGCACAAGCTGGGCAGCGCCGGCGCCGGGCTGACCTTGTGCGGCCATACACATACGCCGCGCGCTGTGCGCTTGTCGGACAACCGGACAATCCTCAATCCCGGCAGTGTCGGCGTCCAGGCATTCCCAGGTTTGACTGTGACCGGCAGTCCGGATGCCCGCTATGCCCTTGCCACGCGCAAGGACAGACAATGGTCGTTTAGCCATCATACGGTCAGCTATGACTGGACCGAAGCATCCGGCCGCGCCACGGCGACCGGATTCGACAGCTGGGCGCATGGGCTGCTGACGGGCTACGCCGCCAATTCCTTGTAAGAACCGAGCAGACGCTCAGCCTGGGGCGCCTGGCACGGTGCGGATCACCGTGCCCCACGGATCTTCCCGTGTGATGTCAGCGGTTGTCTTGTCCGAGCGCATCTCGACCCAGGCCAGCCCTGAGCGGGACGGATCGCGGCGCCCGGCGCCCGCGCTGTGCCACGAATTGCCACCGATATGATGGTGGTAGCCTCCCGACGACAGGAACACCGCCTGCCCTCCATACTTAGCGACCGTGTCGAAGCCAAATTCGTCGTGCCACCAGGCCTCGGCATCTTCCGGCCGGCCGACGCGCAGATGGACATGGCCGACAATGCTGTTTTGCGGCGCGCCCTGCCAGCCGGCGTCACCGGCCGGCACGCTGCCAACCACGGCAGCCAGGTTCAGCCGCTCGGTCGCCATGGCGATCTTGTCGCCGTTCCACTTCCACTCCTGCGGCAGACGGTCCCTATAGATTTCAATGCCGTTGCCTTCGGGGTCGGTCAGGTAGAGAGCCTCGCTGACCAGATGGTCGGAGGCGCCCTCGATGCGGATTTTGTTGGCGGCGGCATGGTTTATCCAACGGCCGAGATCGGCGCGGCTGGGCAGAAGGAAAGCGGTGTGGAAAAGGCCGGCGCTGCGCGGATCGTCGGGCTTGGCCGCTGCGTCAGGCTCGATCACCAGCAGCGGGCGCTCGGCAGCGCCCAGCGTGATGGCGCCATCGGCGCGGCTCAATTCCTGCAGGCCGACAACAGCCCGGTAGTAATCGGCAAGTCCTTCGGCGTCGCGCGCCTTCAGGCCCACGCGTGACACGCTGACGGGGGTCGTCGCGGCAAAAGGCAGTTCGCTCATAAAACTCTCCGTTCAGCGCGTTATCCCTAGGGCGCGCACCAGCCTATTCTGTTGTCCATCTCTCCCCGCCTCAAATCGTCGATCCCGATCGTTCACACAAGATGGAAAGAATCGAACAGGTTGTTCACGATTGTGATGCACCGCATGCGTCAGCGCGGGTTGCACGAGACACGGTCGCTCGCTATCTCAGCGCCATGAAAGTCAAAGACGCAGATATTCTGATCGTGCCGGGCTACACCAATTCCGGCCCCGAACACTGGCAGACACGCTGGCAATCGAAACTGTCGACGGCGCGTCGGGTCGAACAGGCGGAGTGGTCGAAGCCGGTGCGCGAGGACTGGACGACGAGCGTGGCGAACGCTGTCAACGAGGCCGAGCGGCCGGTGGTGATCGTTGCCCATTCGCTCGGTGTGGCGGCCGCGGTGCAGGCCATTCCGCAGTTCAGGAAGCCGGTCGCCGGCGCGTTTTTTGTCGCACCGCCCGACGTCGCCAACCCGGAGATAAGGCCGCGTCACCTGATGACCTTTGGCCCCTATGCGCGCAAACCGCTGCCCTTCCCGTCCATCGTCATCGCCAGCCGCAACGATCCGTTCTGCGCCTTCGAGGTTGCCGAGGGCATTGCCGCTGCCTGGGGTTCGCTGTTCATCGATGCCGGCGAAACCGGTCACCTCAATGAGGATGCCGGCTTCGGCCCGTGGCCGGAAGGGTCGATGACCTTCGCCAAGTTCCTGACCGACCTCAAGGCCTGACCGGGCAAGGCACCACGCCTCAGCCCTTGATCGAATCGTTCATGCTTTTGATGAGTGTCTTTGCGCCGAGCGAAATCAGCGCATGGTCCGAGCCCATCGCCAGCAGCCGGTAGCCCATCGCCACGACGCGGCCGGCAATCGCCGGCTCAACGACGTAGATTGCCGCATGCTTGCCCGCCTTGCGCGTCCGCTCGGCGATGGAGGTGACGGTTTCCATCATGCTTTCCAGCGTCGAATTGACGGTGGCGCCATTCGACCAGGCGATGGAGAAATCCGATGGGCCGAGGAAGATGCCGTCAATGCCCGGCGTGTCGAGGATGCCGTCCAGCGCATCGAGTGCGGCGCGCGTTTCGACCATGGCAAAGGCCATGGTGCGTTGATTGGTGTCGCGCAGCCATTCGGCGTGGTCGCCTTTGCCATGGCGCGGAAAAGCATAGGTCGGGCCCCAGGAGCGCTCGCCCATCGGCGGATATTTCATCGCCGCGGCAAAGAGTTTTGCATCGGCCACCGAATTCACCATCGGTGCAATCACCGCCTCGGCACCGAAATCGAGGGCGCGGCTGGCCATGTCGAAGCGGCCGACCGGAATGCGCACTAGCGCCGGCTTGTTGGCGGCCAGCACCGGCACCAGCCCGCGCAGGACCGAGTCCTCGTGGTGTCCGCCATGCTGCATATCGAGGGTGACGGCGTCAAAACCCTGCTTGGCGATGATTTCGACCGTCAAAGCGTCCGGAACGCCGGACCAGGCGGTGAACAGCGTTTCATCCGCCGCCAGGCGTGACTTCAGGGACATGGTGCTTTCCTCGTTGGGTAGAGCCTTGTAACAGGCCCACGCACAGTTTCAGCCGGAAAAAGGCTGAAAAGGCAAAGAAAAACCGCCCGGCTGGACCGGGCGGTCGATTGGTCCAGCGCTACTCGCTCTAGGTGTTCTTGATCTGCTCGATCGCCTGCGCCATCAGTTCGTCCATGGTGCGGCGGATCTGGTGATCCGACTGGTCGACGCCGGCGGCGTCGAAATCCTTGCGGATCTTGCGGAATACGTCGTGATCGCCGGCTTCCTCGATATCGGAAACCACAACTTCCTTGGCATAGGCGTCGGCGTCAGTGCCGGACTTGCCCAGCTTTTCGGCTGCCCACAGGCCAAGCGCCTTGTTGCGGCGTGCCGAAGCCTTGAAGCGAAGTTCTTCGTCGAAGGCGAATTTGCGCTCAAAACCCTCTTCGCGGTCTTTCATGCTGCTCATGGCTTCCCTCCGATGAAATCGATTCGCGTTGGTGATGGATATGTGTGCTGCCGCAGCACAAACCAAAAGGGCGCGGGCCGGTCAATATGCTACATCGCTTGCTGCGCTGCGGCATTTCATTCCTGAAAGCGGTCGATGGAAAGGATTTGCCGATTGAGCAAACGCTGTGATTGGGATAGACCCGGCATTGAACCCCACCCGTCGCCGCACCAATTTAGGCAGACGGACAGGAACTGGTCGCTTGCCGCCTGCCCGCAAATCCAGAGAAAAATCAGATGAAAAATCGCCGCCGCATTTATGAAGGCAAGGCCAAGATCCTCTATGAGGGACCGGAACCGGGCACACTTATCCAGTTCTTCAAGGATGATGCGACCGCATTCAACAAGAAGAAACATGAGGTCATCGACGGCAAGGGTGTGCTCAACAACCGCATTTCCGAGTACATCTTCAACCATCTGAACCGCATGGGCATTCCGACCCACTTCATCCGCCGGCTCAACATGCGCGAGCAGTTGATCAAGGAAGTCGAGATCATTCCGCTCGAAGTGGTGGTGCGCAATGTCGCCGCCGGCTCGCTGTCCAAGCGCCTCGGCATCGAGGAAGGCACCGTTCTGCCGCGCTCGATCATCGAATTCTATTATAAGGCCGATGCGCTCGACGATCCGATGGTGTCGGAAGAGCACATCACCGCTTTCGGCTGGGCAAGCCCGCAGGAGATCGACGACGTCATGGCGCTGGCCATCCGCGTCAACGACTTCCTCTCCGGCCTGTTCATGGGTGTCGGCATCCAACTCGTGGATTTCAAGATCGAATGCGGCCGCCTGTTCGAGGGCGACATGATGCGCATCGTCGTTGCCGACGAGATCTCGCCGGATTCGTGCCGGCTGTGGGACGTGGCAACGCAGGACAAGCTCGACAAGGACCGTTTCCGCCGCGATATGGGCGGCCTCGTCGAAGCCTATCAGGAAGTTGCCCGCCGCCTTGGCATCATGAACGAGAACGAGCCGCCGCGCCCGACCGGCCCGGTGCTCGTCGCCTCGACCGACGGCCTCAAAGGCAAGCCGCACTAAGTCTTCATTTCTTGACGCAATTCCGGACGGAAAACCGCTTCACACTTTTCCTGGAATTGCTAAGTCTTCGAACAGGAACCTGTCCAGCATGATCAAGGCCCGCATCACCGTCACCCTCAAGAACGGCGTGCTCGACCCGCAGGGAAAAGCCATAGAGCACGCTCTGTCCGGACTGGGGTTCGGCGGCGTCGGCCAGGTGCGGCAGGGCAAGGTCTTCGACCTCGAGCTCTCAGAGACCGACAAGGCCAAGGCTGAAGCCGATCTGAAAGCCATGTGCGACAAGCTGCTGGCGAATACGGTGATCGAGAATTACGCGGTGGAGATCGCTTGATATGAAATCAGCTGTCGTTCTTCTCCCCGGCCTCAACCGCGACCGCGACATGATTGCGGCGCTGACCAAGATTTCCGGGCAGGCGCCGGCGACCGTCTGGCAGACCGACACCGAAATCCCCGATGTCGACCTGATCGCCATTCCCGGCGGCTTCTCGTTCGGCGATTATCTGCGCTGCGGCGCGATTGCCGCGCGGATGCCGGTAATGCGGGCAGTCGCTGAAAAGGCCGCCAAGGGCGTCATGGTCATTGGCGTCTGCAACGGGTTCCAGATTCTGGTCGAGGCCGGCCTGCTGCCCGGCGCGCTGATGCGCAATGCTTCGCTGAAATTCGTTTGCCGTGAGGTGAAGCTGCAGATCGCCAACGCCAACACCATGTTCACCCGCCGCTATCAGCCGGGCCAAATCATCCGCACGCCGGTTGCGCATCATGACGGCAATTATTTCGCCGATGCCGACACGCTTGCGCGCCTCGAGGGCGAAGGACAGGTTGTGTTCCGCTATGCCGAAGGCACCAATCCCAATGGCTCGATCAACGACATTGCCGGCATCATCAGCGAGAAGGGCAATGTGCTCGGCCTGATGCCGCATCCGGAAAACCTGATCGAGGCCGCGCATGGCGGCAGTGACGGCCGGGCGCTGTTCGAAGGCGCACTCGGCATCGCCGCCTGATATCTCTTCGAATTCCTTTCAAAACGCGGGGGCGGTTGACCATGAGACTGACGATTGTTCGCCTAGGTCCCCTGGCTGCTGCCGGCTTGGCGTTGGCGTCCTGCCAGTCCAGCCCGAAGAGCGCGCCGGTCCCCACGGGCAAGAGCGCTTCGCTGCTGGCCATGGAACAGGTAGCGATATCGGCCCACAAATGCTGGATCGCCAGCAAGGATCCCGCCTTCAAATCCTATCAGATGGCCAATGAGCTGAATTCGTTCAGCGGCACGCCCCGCTTCCTGCTGGTGCCGGCCAAGCATTATGGCGGCAAGCCGCTGCTGGTCGTCCAGTCGCAAGGCAATTCCAGCCGCGTCGACGTGTTCGGTCCGCTGATGGACGATCCGCTCGGCGCGCGCATCGGATCCGACATTGCGCGCTGGCAAACGGGCAACCCCTCCTGCAACGCGGCCGCCTGACGCCATGGGCCGCTTCCTGCAGTTTGCGGGATTGATCATCGGTCTGGCCGGGCTTGTCCTGCAAGCGTGCATCACCATCCCGGCATCGATGGAAGCCGGCCGCAACTTTCTCGGCTCCATCGTCTTTCTGTTCAGCTTCTTCACCATCCTGACCAACATCGGTGCAGTGCTGGTCCATGTCTCGCTGCTGTCGCCTTCGGGCTACGCCTGGCTGCCGGCCTTTGCCGGGCCACGGATGCGGGCGGGCGTGGCGGCTTCCATCGCCCTAGTCTTCATCGTCTACGCGACAGTTCTGGCGCAGCTCTGGCAGCCGCAGGGGCTGTTCCTGCTCTGTGACGTGCTGCTGCACTATGTGACGCCGGTGCTGTTCGTGCTGTGGTGGCTTGTTGCAGGCGCTGACGGCAGGACACGCTGGAGCGACATTTCGTGGTGGATGGCCTATCCGATCGCCTATCTCGCCTATGCGCTGGCGCGCGCACCGATCGCAGGCGAAGTGCCCTACCCGTTCCTCGACGTTGCGAAAAACGGCGCGGCCAACGTCGCCCTTGCGGCGCTGGCCGTCACCGGTGTTTTCCTGGTGCTGTGCATCCTCGCCGTGCTTGCCGATAAGGGCGTCTCACGCCTCAGGGCTCCGGGCACACGCCGCTGACCAGACTACAAGTTAGTCCCAGAATTGCCTGATGCCTTCGCGGTGGGCGTCGTCACGCGACACACCGATGTCCCTGAGTTGCTCGTCGGTCATTTCGAGCAATGCCAGGCGGCCGCGACGGCGCTCGATCAGCACGTCGATCGATCGCGCCAGCGATCTGACCACATGCACGATCCGGCCGACAAAGCCTCGCCGGCTGGACGGGCGCGGCCCGACCAATTCAATGCCCGCGCAGCGGATTGTCTCGATTGTATCCATTGTCTTTCTGCCAACCTTGCAAATTGTACCCATCTTGGTTCGGTTCTGATATGCATTGACACCCGATCTGGTGCAATATACAGAATTGTCACCATGACAAATTGGCTCCCTGACCTCACCATCGGTTCCGGCCCGCTTTACCAGCGCCTTGCCGACAGCATCGAGTCGGACATCGACAAGGGCGTCATCGATGCCGGGGCAAAATTGCCGCCGCAGCGCGATCTCGCCTATGATATCGGCACGACGGTCGGCACGATCGGCCGAGCCTATCAGCTGCTGCGCGAGCGCGGCCTGGTGAGCGGCGAAGTCGGTCGCGGGACCTATGTGCTGGCGCAGCAATCGGAAGCGTCACCCGAATTCGCCGAGCCTGCCGTGCAAGGCACGCGCTATGTCGATGCGCCGCCCGGCAAGCTGCGTTTCGACAGCACTGCCGCGCCCGACATCGGCCAGGGCGCCATTGTCGCCGACATGTTGCTTCGCACGGTTCAGGATCATCCGCACGAAATATCGAGCTACACCAGGGATTTTCCGGAGCGCTGGTTCGAGGCCGGCGCCCGCTGGCTGTCGCGCAATTCGTTCCGTCCGGTTGCTGAAACCATCGTTCCCACGCTTGGCACACATGCCGCGGTGATGGCGGCGATCGCGGCGCTGACCACGCCGGGCGACTATGTCGCCTTCGAGCACCTCACCTATTCGCAGATCGCCCGCAGCGCCGGGCTGATCGGGCGGCGCATTGCACTTGTCGCATCGGACGTGGAAGGCCTCGATCCCGAGGATTTCGAACGCGTCTGCGCGCAAAAGCACCCGAAGATGATCTTCCTGATGCCGACGGTGCAGAACCCGACCCTGGCGATCCTGTCGGTTTCGCGCCGCGAGGCGATCGCCCGCGTCGCGCGCGCGTACAATGTCATCCTCATCGAGGACGATCTCTATGGCGGCCTGACCGAAGATCCGACGCCGCTCATTGCCGAATATGCGCCCGAGCGCACCATTGTCGCCGGCGGTCTGTCGAAATCGGTCGCGGCAGGTGTTCGCGGCGGCTGGCTCTCCTGCCCGCCCGCCTATCGCCATCGCATCCGCGTCGCCCACAAGATGATGACCGGCGGGATGCCGTTCCTGCTGGCGGAGGTGAATGCGCGGCTGGTGCTGTCTGGGAAGGCTGGCGATATCCGCAAACGCAGCATTGCCGAAATTGCCGCCCGGATCGCCATCGTGCGCGAGACACTGGCCGGTTTCGCCTTCAAGTCACACGGCAGCGTGCCCTTCGTCTGGCTGACGCTGCCCGATCCCTGGCTGTCCGGCACTTTCAGGAGCGCATGCCTCGAAAATGGCGTGCTCCTCGACGACGAGGACGAGTTTAAGGCGGGGCGTTCCGAGCAGGTTTTTCACGGCGTGCGTTTCGGCGTCTCGCAGCCAAGGCGGCGCGAGGACATCACCGGCGGCGTCGCGGTGATCCGGCGACTGCTGGAGGAAGGCCGCGCCGGCTACGACAGTTCGTCCTGACTCGGTCCTCCTGTATCCCGATCTTCAGGTTCAGCCCTCTGCCTTGAAGTTTTTGGCTTCCTTCGCGCCCTTGTCCTTGCCGTGCTTCTCGGCCAGGTCCTTGGCCTGCTTGGGCGAAACGTCGGTCGTCTCGGCAATATGCATGGCCTCCTTGTCGGAGAGGCGATTGTCTTTCTTGCCTTGCTTGGTGGCCATGTCGAAATCTCCTGATTGGTTTGAGGCCTAACGGCCGGGATGCCATAGCGTTCCCCAACGGCGCCCCGCTACCATCGTCGCCTTGTGTTTTCCGGCGTTTTTCGTCATCCGATGGGGTGTATCACGCCAAAGCTTGCGATATGAGGGGACTCAAATTCCCTCTCCCATGGACACCAATCGCCGCCCATGACCATTTCTAATTCCGTGCCGATCACCCCGGAACTCATAGCCGCGCATGGGCTCAAGCCCGACGAATACCAGCGCATCCTCGATCTGGTCGGGCGCGAACCGAGCTTTACCGAACTCGGCATCTTCTCGGCGATGTGGAATGAGCACTGCTCCTACAAATCCTCGAAGAAATGGCTGCGCACGCTGCCGACCACCGGGCCGCAGGTCATCCAGGGTCCGGGCGAGAATGCCGGCGTGGTCGATATCGGCGATGGCGACTGCGTCGTCTTCAAGATGGAGAGCCACAACCATCCCTCCTACATCGAGCCCTACCAGGGTGCGGCGACCGGCGTCGGCGGCATATTGCGCGATGTCTTCACCATGGGCGCGCGGCCGATTGCGGCGATGAACGCTTTGCGCTTCGGCGCACCGGACCATCCCAAGACCAGGCACCTGGTCAGCGGCGTGGTTTCCGGCGTCGGAGGATACGGCAACGCCTTTGGCGTGCCGACCGTCGGCGGCGAGGTCAATTTCGACGCCCGCTACAACGGCAACATCCTGGTCAACGCCTTTGCCGCCGGCCTCGCCAAGACAGATGCGATCTTCCTGTCGGAAGCCAAGGGCGTCGGCCTGCCGGTCGTCTATCTCGGCGCCAAGACCGGCCGCGACGGCGTCGGCGGCGCCACGATGGCCTCGGCCGAGTTCGACGACAAGATCGACGAGAAGCGCCCGACCGTGCAGGTCGGCGATCCCTTCACCGAAAAATGCCTGCTCGAAGCCTGCCTTGAGCTGATGGCGTCCGGCGCCGTCATCGCCATCCAGGACATGGGTGCGGCCGGCCTCACCTGTTCGGCGGTCGAGATGGGCGCCAAGGGCGACCTCGGCATCGAGCTTCACCTCGACCAGGTGCCGGTGCGCGAAGAGCGCATGAGCGCCTATGAGATGATGCTGTCGGAGAGCCAGGAGCGCATGCTGATGGTGCTGCGCCCCGAGAAGGAAAAGGAAGCCGAGGCGATCTTCCACAAATGGGGCCTCGACTTCGCCATTGTCGGCAAGACCACCGACGATCTGCGCTTCCGCGTCATTCACCAGGGTGACGAGGTCGCCAACCTGCCGATCAAGGACCTTGGCGACAAGGCGCCGGAATATGACCGCCCCTGGGTCGAGCCGAAGAAGCCTGCGGCGCTCGCAGCCGGCGATGCGCCGAAGGCCGATGTCGCCGATGCGCTGTTGAAACTGCTCGGCGGGCCGGACCTGTCGTCGCGCCGCTGGGTGTGGGAGCAGTACGACACGCTGATCCAGGGCAATTCGCTGCAGCTTCCAGGCGGCGACGCCGGCGTGGTGCGCGTCGAAGGCCATCCGACCAAGGCGCTCGCCTTCTCCTCCGACGTGACGCCGCGCTATTGCGAGGCCGACCCGTATGAAGGCGGCAAGCAGGCGGTGGCCGAATGCTGGCGCAACCTTACCGCCACCGGCGCGCTGCCGCTGGCGGCCACCGACAACCTCAATTTCGGCAATCCGGAACGGCCCGAGATCATGGGCCAGCTGGTCGGCGCGGTGAAAGGCATTGGCGATGCCTGCCGGGCGCTCGGGTTCCCGATCGTGTCGGGCAATGTCTCGCTCTACAATGAAACCAATGGCCAAGGCATCCTGCCGACGCCGACCATCGGCGGCGTCGGGCTGATCGCCGACTGGTCGAAGATGACCCGTATCGGCTTCGCCACCGAGGGCCAGATGATCCTGCTGGTCGGCGCGCCCCCAAGCTGGGGCAGCCATCTCGGCCAGTCCGCCTATTTCAGGGACATTCACGGTCGGACCGACGGGCCGCCGCCACCCGTCGACCTCGCCCATGAAAAGCGCGTCGGCGACCACGTGCGCGCGCTGATCGCGTCGGGCGTCGTGACCGCGGCGCATGACCTTTCCGATGGCGGCTTGGCGATAGCCCTGGCCGAGATGGCGATGGCGTCCGGCATCGGCGCCACAATTCCGGGGCTCGCCGGCACCGACCCGATCCCGGTCTGGTTCGGCGAAGACCAGGGCCGCTACCTCCTGACGCTGTCCGTCGATCCGCAGAGCAAGGAATGGGACGCCATCCGCGAGGAACAGAGCAAGCTCGGCATCTTTGCGCCATGGATCGGCTCGACCGGTGGAAACGAACTGAAGCTCGGCGATGCCAGGGCGATCCCGGTCAGCGAATTGACCGCCGCCCACGAAGGCTGGTTCCCGAACTTCATGGACAAGTCCAGTTGACCAGCCTGGCAGCCCGGACGCTGATCGCAGTCGTCTTCTGGCCGTCGCTGTTCTTCTTCTGGTTCCTTGGGCCGTTCGTCTTTTTCCTGCTGTCGACGACCTCGAGCGAGGTCTGTCCGCTGCTGGAAAGGCGTGACCAGTTCCTTGAGGCGGCCAATGGCACACTGCAGATGCTGGCCTTGCAAAGCCTGATCTATGCGATCCCCATCCTCTGCCTGGTGCTGTGGAGCCGCCTTTTGCCGAACCCGGCGCGCGCAAGGCATGTCGCCACCTGCATCAAGCTCTTTGCCGTTGCGGTCATTACCGGCGCGCTGTGGGAATACGGCTCATCGCTGATCTGCGACGGCTATGGCCAACCATTCTTTTCGCCCTTGTGGCAGATGACCAGCTATCTCCCGATCATCAACCTGGCGCTCAACATCCCGCTCTATGTCCTGGTGTTCAGCCTTGGCCGGGGGTTCTCGACCCGCGACGACATCACCGAAGATGGTGTGGTGCACCCGCCGCAGGATGGCCCTTAGACACTGCGTCGCCGACAGAACGGCTTCAACCCGGACCAGAAAGGCTTTAGGCTGCCGTCCGAGTCACTTCGTGCCTAGCCGCCCAGAACAGGATTTTGCCATGGCAATGGATGCCCACGACATCGAAAAACTGATCAAGGACGGCATTCCGGACGCCAAGGTGACGATCCGCGACCTCGCCGGCGACGGCGATCACTATGCAGCCGAAGTGGTGGCCGAGAGCTTCCGCGGAAAGAGCCGCGTCCAGCAGCACCAGATGGTCTATGATGCGCTGAAGGGCAATATGGGCGGCGTGCTGCACGCGCTGGCCCTGCAGACCAGCGTGCCGGACTGAAGCCAGACTGGCCTACTGTTTCTGCGGCTGCTTCGCCGACACTGACGTGATCGGCTTCGCCGACACTGAGATGATCGGGCCAGCCGGGTATTTTCCGCCGACGATCATCCTCTCGCCATCCGACAGCGCGGAGACCGCGCCGTCGAGGAACAGGGCGTTGCGGCATTGTAGCGCGTCGCGAAACAGCCGTGCAAAGATGCCGAAACTGACCTCAGACCGCGAGATCGCCAGCAAAACGGTGTTTTCATCGCGCACGCCGACGCCGTTGCGGATGTAGCGCGAGGTGCCATTCGCCTCGAAGCGCGGATGTAGCACGCCATCGACCACCAGCATCGGGCCCGACTGCGTGGCGAAGGCGACATCGGGTTTGGCGACGGCATAGGCGTTGCTTTCCATGACAGCCGCCTTGCCGTCCTTGCCTACCAGAAAAACGCCGTTCGGTTTCAGGAAGAAATTGCCTTCGCCGTCGGCAAGATTGAGCGGCGACTTTTCGCTGCCGCCCTCGACCAGCAGGCCGACCGGCGACAAATCCTCGTGATACATGCCGCCATTCATGGCGAGCAGCACCGGCCTCCCCTCGCCCGCAACCGCCTTGTCGAAGGCTTCGAGCGAACCAAAAGGCTTGCCATCGGCGCCGGCGTGGAAAACACCGATGCTGTCGGCGCGAAGATCGGTCTCGCAGACGACATAGGTCACCGCCTCGAAGGCGACATTCCGGCAAGGCGCGGGCAGGTCTCCGCCAATGACCAGCGGCGGCGGCTCCGGGCGTCTCGGCCACCAGACAACGGCAATCGCCGCCAGCAGGATGGCGATCGGAAGGGCGGCGCCATATCGTCTTTTCATCATGTTCCGAAGGTTGCAATCGGCTCGGATGCTTGGCCCAAGACAGGCGATCCTTTGCGCCATTTCCGCGACGGCGGCGCAAACATCTTGTTTCGGCCCATCTATGGGTTTATTTGATGGCTATGCTTCGAGCCTGACTCCCACAGGCGTGAAAGGATATCTCATGAGCGGCATCAACGACTACATCGACAGCGAAGTGAAGGGCAACGACGTCGTCCTTTTCATGAAGGGCACGCCCGGTTTTCCGCAGTGCGGCTTTTCCGGCCAGGTCGTCCAGATCCTCGATTACATCGGCGCCGACTATAAGGGCGTCGACGTGCTGACCTCGGCCGAACTGCGCCAGGGCATCAAGGAATATTCGAACTGGCCGACGATCCCCCAGCTCTACGTCAAGGGCGAATTCGTTGGCGGCTGCGACATCATCCGCGAAATGTTCCAGGCGGGCGAGTTGCAGACGTTGCTCGTCGACAAGGGCGTCAGCGTCAAAGCGACAGCCTGATTCTGAGTTGAGACGGGGCAGCCCCGCCCCGGCAAAATGTTACCTCCCCCTATCGGAGTGAGGACGAACTTATGCGCCGGCATGCCGGCGCATATTCGTTTTGAAGATCGGACCCGCCGTGGACCAGCCAGCAAAAGCGCCGCAACAGGCACGCAAATTGCCTATTCCGCGCTGGGAATTCATCGCGCTGTGCGCGGCACTGATGGCGTTGAACTCGCTGGCCATCGACATCATGCTGCCGGCACTGCAGCAAATCGGCGCCACGCTCGGCGTCGAAAATGAAAACCACCGCCAATATGTGATCACCGCCTATATGCTCGGCTTCGGCGGCGGACAGCTTTTCTTCGGGCCGATTTCGGACCGGTTCGGGCGCCGCGCGCCCTTGGTCGCCGGGCTGGCGATCTATGTCGTGGCGGCCGCGGCCGCGGCCATCGCCCCGTCCTTCGCCATCCTGTTGCTGTGCCGGCTTGTGCAAGGTATCGGTGCTGCCGCCACACGCGTCATCGCCGTCTCGATCGTGCGCGATACGTTCGACGGCAGGCGCATGGCCGAGGTGATGTCGCTGATCTTCATGGTGTTCATGGCCATCCCGGTGATCGCGCCCGGGATCGGCCAGGTCATCATGCTGTTCGCAACCTGGCACTGGATCTTCGTCACCATGGCGGTCGGGGCGCTGATCGTGTCGGCGTGGTCGCTGCTGCGCCTGCCGGAGACTCTGCATCCCGAACATCGCCGGCCGTTGACTGTCTCTTCGGTGATCGACGGCTTCCGCATCGTGCTCACAAACCGCCTCACGCTCTGCTATGCTTTCGCCAGCACCTTCATCTTCGCCGCCATGTTCGGCTTCATCATCTCCGCGCAGCAGATCTATATCGACATCTTCCACGTCGGCGAGCTATTCCCGGTCATCTTCGCCGGCGTTGCGGGCGTGCTGGCCTTCTCGAACTACCTCAACTCGCGGCTGGTCGGACGGGTCGGCATGCGCCGGCTGTCGCAAGGCGCGCTGCTTCTGTTCCTGTGCATCAGCCTTGCCTGGCTGGTCGTCTCGCTGGAAATGAACATGCCGCTCTGGCTGTTCATCACCTTCTTTGCCTCTGCGATGCTGCCTTTCGGCGGGCTCGGCGCGAATTTCAACGCGCTCGCAATGGAGCCGCTCGGGCAATTGGCGGGCACGGCGTCGTCCATCCTGGGCTTCATGCAGACATTTCTCGGCGGCATTCTCGGTACGCTGATCGGCCAGGCCTTCAACGGCACGGTGACGCCGCTGGCCGCAGGGTTCTGCAGCGTCTCGGTTGCGGCCCTGCTGATGATCCTGATCGCCGAGCGCGGCAAGATGTTCCAGCCGCACAACCCACCCGTTTCAGGGCACGTCACCGACCTGCATTGAGCGACGCGCCTTGAGATTGTTGGTCTCAAAACCGCATCCACCTTTATGCGACGCGTTTCAGGATGCGCCGCCAATCACTGCCGTGAAACGAGGGAACAGCGGGCGCCCTGCGATGGCGCCACCCATGCTGTCCGACAGCGGCATCGGCAGAGCCTTGTCGAGCGCTTCGAGCACGGACGTGACGAAGACCCGGTTGAGCGCGGCATCGTCTCCCATATGCGAAAAGGTGGCGCGCGGTTTGCCCATCAGCGTGCCGTTTTTGCGAATTGAGAAACTCAGCGTCAGGGTCATGCCAGCACTTCCAAGCGGCGGCTGCCAACAGGCAAAGATCGCGGAAAACATCTCGTCTATGGTATCGACGGGATCGCGACTGCCGCACGCGCGTTCCTGCGATCTTGCCTCAGTGGCGCCAGCGGCGGCCAAGGCAAGTGCAAGCGCCGTTGCAACAATTGCGGACCGATGTTTCATTTCGCGGCTTCCGACTTCGCGAGAGATTGGACACTATAACAGAGCCAATATACTTGACGAAAGCCCTACCAGCAGTTGGACCTATTGCGCCCAGAGTTCCCTGCGCAACTCCTGCCAGCTTTCCTTGTCCGGGGCGACAAGAATGCCGCCGTCGATATGCGAGGGCAGATAGGCGCTGCCGTCGATCCGCGCGGTGTAGCCGCCGGCCTCGGCGTGGATCAGCACACCGACCAGATGGTCCCATGGCATCAGTTTGTTGTAGACGACGAAATGGGCATGGCCGCTGGCCAGAAGACGGTATTCATGTGCCGCGCAGCGATAGCCGAACTGCGACAGGGTCTTGGTCTGGTTGCGCGCCAGGAGCGAGCGTTGCGGTTCCGCCAGATATTGCCAGGAGACGGAGCCGGTCATCTGTGAGATCGGCACGGCATCGGCGACGTGCACCGTCTCCAGCGCGCCATGCGCATGGCGGATATGGCTGCCGGCGCCCTTGGCGCCGATCAGCCAGTCCCGGCCTACGGGGTCATGGATGATACCGGCGACGGTTTCGCCCTTGACTACGACGCTCAGCATGACGCCGAAGAGCGGCACGCCGGAGGCGAAGTTGAAGGTGCCGTCGACCGGGTCGACGACGAAGGCGAGGTCGGCATCACCGAGCCCCTGAAGCAGCGCCGGATTGTCGGAACAGGCTTCCTCGCCGACGATCATCGCCGTGGGATAGCGCTCGCGCAGCCTGGCCGTGATCAGCCGCTCGGCGTTGATGTCCGCCTCGGTCACCAGGTCGGCAGCCGAGGTCTTCTGCCTGATGTCGCCCTCGCCCAGCCGGCGAAAGCGTGGCATGATTTCGGCCCTGGCTGCATCGGCGAGAAGCTCGGCCAGCCAGTCGATCGCTTGGTCGTCAAATATCATCGGAAATGTCTTGTCCTGTGCTGAGGCTGCCATTGAGGGCGGCAAAGTCGAACAGCTTTCTGTCGAGCAGATGCGACGGCCTGGTGTTGGACAGCGCGCGCAGCATCGTATCCTTGCGGCCCGGCATGCGCTTTTCCATGTCGTCCAGCATCGCCTTCATGGCGTTGCGCTGCAGGCCTTCCTGGCTGCCGCAGAGATCGCAGGGAATGATCGGGAATTTCATAGCGGCCGCGAATTTTTCCAGATCGACCTCGGCGCAGTAGCTCAGCGGCCGCAGCACCATGACGTCGCCGTCGTCATTGAGCAGCTTTGGCGGCATGGCGGCAAGGCGGCCGCCATGGATTAGATTCATGAAGAAGGTTTCGAGAATGTCCTCGCGGTGGTGGCCGAGCACCAGCGCCGAACAGCCCTCCTCGCGCGCGATGCGATAGAGATGGCCGCGCCGCAGCCGCGAGCACAGCGAACAATAGGTGCTGCCCTGAGGCAGCTTGTCGGTGACCACCGAATAGGTGTCCTGATACTCGATGCGATGGGGAATGCGATGCGCATCGAGGTAATCGGGCAAAATGTGCTTCGGGAAATTCGGCTGGCCCTGGTCGAGATTGCAGGCCAGCAGCTCGACCGGCAGCAGCCCGCGCCATTTGAGATCGAGCAGCACGGCCAGCAGGCCGTAGGAATCCTTGCCGCCGGACAAAGCGACAAGCCAACGGTCGCCGGGCCTCGTCATGGCGAAATCCTCGACCGCCTGGCGGGTCAACCGCAACAGCCGCTTACGCAGTTTGTTGAACTCGACGGAAGACGGCACGTCGGCAAACAGCGGATGGAAGCCGCCTTCAGCAATCGGTTCAACTGTTTCGATGTCTGCCAGCATGTTCATGGCTTGTCGCTTTCCATAGCCGAGAGTACCGGATTAGCGGACATGGCCGACAAAGAAAAGGCCGCCTCGACGGGCGGCCCTTTCCGGTATCGCAGAAAAGCGATCGCTTAGCGCGAATAGAATTCGACGACCAGGTTCGGCTCCATCTGCACGGCGAACGGTACGTCGGCCAGGCCGGGGATGCGCGAGAAGGTCGCGACCATCTTGTTGTGATCGACTTCGATATAGTCCGGCACGTCGCGCTCGGCGAGGCCGACCGCTTCCAGCACGATGACCAACTGCTTCGACTTTTCGCGCACTTCGACGACGTCGCCCGGCTTGCAACGGTACGAGCCGATGTTGACGCGCTTGCCGTTGACGTTGACGTGGCCGTGGTTGACGAACTGGCGAGCCGCGAAAATGGTCGGCACGAACTTGGAGCGGTAGACGACCGCGTCGAGACGCGACTCGAGCAGGCCGATCAGGTTCTCGGAGGTGTCGCCCTTGCGGCGATCAGCCTCTTCATAGACTTTGCGGAACTGCTTTTCGGAGACATCACCATAGTGACCCTTCAGCTTCTGCTTGGCGCGCAGCTGCAGGCCGAAATCGGAAAGCTTGCCCTTGCGGCGCTGGCCGTGCTGGCCGGGGCCGTATTCACGCTTGTTGACCGGGGACTTCGGGCGGCCCCAGATGTTTTCGCCGAGACGGCGGTCGATCTTGTACTTCGCGGATTCGCGCTTGCTCATCGCATTCCCTTTCAAAACAAACCACCCGGAGCCTCATGGTCCGGGTGAAGGAAACGCGCCCTCCTCTGGCCTCCGTTTTCGAGGCCTGACAGGGTTTTCCCACGCAACGCGGCGGAAAACCCACGGGACACGTCAGTCTAGACAAAACCCAGGAAACGATAAACCTGCTTTCCCGGGCTTGCCATGCAAAAGAAACAACCGGGCATTGCGGCCCGGTGTTGGTGGGCTCGTTAAACGGAGATTTGAGCAGAGTCAAGCGCGTCGCTGGCGCTGGGCCCGGCAACCATATCACGTCTTTGGCGTTGAGTGCCGTGCCGGATGCGGCGGGAGGTTGTTGCGCCGACGGCATTTAGGAAGGGACTGGAGCCAAAGGAGCCCGAAGTCGCATGAAGAAGTTTTTCCTCTCGTTGGTCGGTGCAGCCGTCCTGGCCGGGACGATGTCGATCGCCGTGCCCGAGCCAGCGATGGCCAAGCATTGGCAGGGCCACAAGCATCGTCAGACCTGCCATGTCGTGGTGAAGAAGAAGGTCATCTGGCGGCATGGCCACAAGAAGGTCATCCGCTACAAGGTGAAGCGCTGCTGGTGACGTCAGGAGTTTCGGGCTTGGCCTGAATCGAAGAAGCCCGTGGTTTCGGCCACGGGCTTTGTTTATCAACTCGGTTCAAGGTTTCAGTCTGCCGATTTCTTCTCCGGCAGGCCTTTGCGCTTGGTCTCTGCGAATTCCTCGAGCTGTTTTTCGCTCATCGAATTGTACATCGACTTCGACGCGCCTTGAAGTTCGCTCTTCCTGGTCTCGCCGCGCTTGGCCGACAGGGCTGCTCCAGCGGCCTTTTGCTGTGCTTTTGAGGTTGCAGGCATATCGGCACCTCCTTTGCTGACAGAGGAAGAAACGTTGCGCTCCGGCGACGGTTCCAGCGCTGGCGGTCAACTTCCGTTCCGCGCTCATGCCTGCCCATGGTCGGCCGGCACTGCCGGCAAAACCACCTTCCCGTGCCCGCAACGCCGGTGTAGGACGGCGCCATGAAATCGTTGAACGATCCCTCGCAGGCACTCGCCACCGGCCTCGCGAAAATCCGCACCGAGTTCCATGTGCCGGAGGGATTTCCCCCTGATGTAGTGGTCATGGCACAGACGGCGGCCAGGTGCGTGCCCGACCAGCATGCCGACCGCACGGCGATGCCCTTCGTGACGCTCGATCCCGCGGCTTCCACCGATCTTGACCAAGCGTTTTCGATCGAAGCGAGCGGTAGCGACCTTCTGTTGCACTATGCCATCGCCGACGTAGCCTGGTTCGTCGCAGACGGCGACGCGGTGGATCGCGAAGCCTGGGCGCGGGGCGAAACCCTGTATTTGCCGGACGGCAAGGCCGGGCTCTATCCCCGGGTGATTGCCGAGGGCGCCGCGAGCTTGCTGCCCGGCGGTCCGCGTCCGGCTGTCATCTTCACGGTCCGGATCGCCGACGACGGAGCGGTAAGGCTGGATGGCGCGGAGCGGGCAATCATTCAAAGCCGCGCCAAGCTCGCCTATGACAGCGTGCAGGCCGCCGACGTCCCAGTCGGCTTCGCCGAAATCGCGCGGCGCATGGCGGCGGCCGAAGACCGTCGCGGCGCTTCGCGCGTCGACCCGCCCGAGCAGGAGGTGGAACAGCTTGCCGATGGCACGTTCCAGCTTGCGTTCAGACCGCTGCTGCAATCCGAGCAAGACAACGCAGCACTTTCGCTGGCCGCCAACATGGCGATTGCCGACGCCATGCTGGCATACCGGACCGGCTTGTTCCGGGTGATGGCGCCGCCCGATGCTTCCAAAGTACAAAGACTGCGCAGCGCGGCACGGGCCTTAGGCCTGTCCTGGCCTCCTTCGACCAGCCTGTCCGACTATCAGCGAACCCTCGATCCGACCAACATGCACCAGGCAGCGCTGATGCTGGAAATCCGCCGCGCCGGCTCCGGTGCGTCCTACCAACCCTATGAAGAAGGCGTTGTCCCCTGGCACGAGGCGATGGCCGCGACCTATGCCCACGCCACCGCGCCCCTGAGGCGGCTGGCCGATCGCTATGTCGTGCGCTGTGTGCTGGCCATCGTCAACGGCCAGCCGGTGCCGCAAGCCGTTACCGAGGCGTTTTCCAGACTGCCGAAGGTGATGGGCCGCGCAGGCGCCCGCGCCTCGCAGATCAACCACGCGGCCATCGACCTTGCCGAGGCGGTGATGCTGAGGGGGCGCATGGGTGAAACATTCAAGGCCGTCGTCACCGACGTCGGTGATCAGCGTGTGCGCGTTCAGCTCTCGGACATGCCTGTCGTTGCGAATGTGAAGGCCTCAGGGTTCAGGCAGGGCGATGGCCTGACGCTAAGGCTTGTTTCGGCCGATCCGGATCGACGCGTCATTGTCTTCGAGCCTGCCTAAAGCGCGTCGGCGACGCGCTTTAGTTTTTCGTTTTATGCATGTCGTTGTCCCAAAACCGCTGCGCACTTTTGGGCGACATGCATTAGCGCGCGCTCAATCCAAAACCCTGCATCAGCCGGCTGATGGCGAAATCCGCCTTTCCCGAGGTAAAGACGGCGATGTCGGGCTCGCTTTGCGGCAATGGTCCGTCGACAGCCGGAAGCAGCGACAGAGCACGCCGCGCAATCGCTTCGGCCGGGTCGATCCAGTCGACCGGCCAGGGCGCGGTCTTGCGCATGCGATTGGCCAGAAACGGATAGTGCGTGCAGGCGAGCACGACGATGTCCGTGCGCAAATCGTCATGCTGGACGAAACACGGTGCGATCTCGGCACGCACGGCCTCCTCGTCGACAAAGCCCTCGCGCATGTAGGCCTCGGCCAGTCCGGCGAGATTGTTGCTGCCGACCAGCCGGACATGGCATTTCTGCGCCCATTTGCCGATCAGGTCGCGCGTGTACTGGCGCTTCACCGTGCCCGGCGTCGCCAGCACCGAGACCAGCCCGGACCGGGTGCGCTCGGCAGCCGGCTTGATTGCCGGCACCGTGCCGACAAAGGGATGGCCAGGGAATTTTTCCCGCAACGCATCGATCACCAGCGTCGAAGCGGTATTGCAGGCGACGACCGAAATTTCCGGATCAAAACGGTCGAGCAGCTTGGCGAAGAGCTCGACTATATGGGCCTGCAGCGCCGGCTCTTCCCACGCGCCGTAGGGAAAGGCCTTGTCATCGGCGACGTAGACGAAGCGCCGGTCGGGCATCAGCACGCGCGCTTCGCGCAGCACGGTCAATCCGCCAACGCCGGAATCGAACATCAGGATCGGACGGTGGCTCATTGATATCGGACCATGAAAGAGGCTGGATCAGAAGGCTTGGCGGTCATTGGCCAATGCCGTTCTATCTGCAACCATCATGGTCTTGAAGTGGCGAATGTTAGTAACTTCCATGCAAAGCCGGCCAAGACGACCTTGCCTCGATTGCTCTAGAGCCCGCGCTTGCCGAAGCCGGCGGGCCGCGGACGGCCCAAAGGTTGGGCGGACGGCACCGAGCGCGTGGCCGGTGTGGCGTTGCGCATGGAAGACTGTGCCGTGCTGCTGGCCATCCGGCCGGATCCCGCAGGCATGGGCGTATCGCCATCGAAATCGAAAACCGATGTCAGTTCGTCGATATTGATGCCCGCCACCGGCTTAGCCACCAGGATCGTGCACCAAAGGCCAAAGATCGACAGCGCAAGCAGGTTGAGACCGCTGGACGTGCTTTCCGGATTGTTGAAATCGATGACCAGCAGCGTGCCTGCCTGGAGAAAGGCGTAGATGGCGCAGAACACGATGTAGGACCACAGGATCCACGCTTTGCCGTTGGCGTCGCGGCTGCGTCGCCAGGCGATGTTGGCACGCATGACCACGGCCAGGAGGGAAACGACCAGAACCGCGCCTGCCATCCCTTGCCGCGATGGACCGGGCGCCGAGTTGACCAGCCCCTCAAAGCCGATCGTGCCAACGATGCACAGCACGGCAAGAACGGCCTCGAGCAGGGCTACGCTGAGGGAATAGAAGAAGAAGCGCATACGGCCGATTTTGGACGTGAACATTTGCCACCCACCGTTTTGACAACAATGGATGAGCAGCAAATAAAATTCGGTTACTTCAGCCGTTCGAAGCTTAGCGATTTCTAATCTTCTTTGTCTGCCTGGGGTTTTCGCGCAGCGGCCGGCAAACGCCTTGGATCGTCTCCCGGCGAGCCGTCACCGCGCGGCATGGCCGGCGAAAACCGGTCGAGCGACGAGATGATGCCACGCAGCACTTTCAGTTCCGGCTCGGCGAAACCGGCGCGCGTCAAGACGGCGCGCAGATTGTCGACCATCTTGGGTTTCTTGGGCGCCGGGCGGAAATAGCCGCGCGCTTCGAGCGCGCCTTCGAGATA
This sequence comes from Mesorhizobium sp. P160187, assembly GCF_057766425.1. Taxonomy (NCBI): domain Bacteria; kingdom Pseudomonadati; phylum Pseudomonadota; class Alphaproteobacteria; order Hyphomicrobiales; family Phyllobacteriaceae; genus Mesorhizobium; species Mesorhizobium sp. P160187. Next base: position 71,901 of record NZ_JBYMDX010000004.1, on the reverse strand, counting down.
GGCAAACAGGCCGTGCAACTCTTCCTTGCTTGCCGGCTTCATTTCAGGGCTGGAGAAATTGGTCGCCGTCTCCTCCTCCAGGCCGGATTTCATCCACTCATAGGACATCAACAGCACGGCCTGGGCGATGTTGAGCGAGGAAAAGCCGGGATCGACCGGGAAGGTGACGATCTCGTCGGCCAGCCCGACCTCGTCATTGTAGAGCCCAAAACGCTCGCGGCCGAACAAGATGCCGGTGCGCAGGCCGGCTATCTGACGCGCCCTGAGCGCCCTGCCCGCCTCGACCGGACCACGCACGGGTTTGAAGCCGTCGCGCTCCCGCGCCGTGGTGGCGAAGACAAAATTGAGGTCGGCGACGGCGGACGCCAGGTCGCCGAACACTGTTACGGCATCGATGACATGGTCGGCGCGGCTGGCGGCGGCGCGCGCCTTATCGCTCGGCCAGCCGTCACGCGGGTTGACCAGTCTCAGTTCGGCAAGGCCGAAATTGGCCATGGCGCGCGCAACCATGCCGATATTCTCGCCGAGCTGCGGTTCGACCAGGATGATCGCCGGGGCGGCGGCGGATGCGTCTTCAGGATGATCGACGGCGGACATGATCTCAGTGAACTGCTGTTTGCGGCATGTTCATCGTTCCCTGCCACATCCGCTCGGCAAAATGAAGCTTTTGCGAAAAACCGCCGCGGCACAGACGACCCATTCTGCACGGATCGTCGTTTGCGCGGCCAAATAGGCTTTGATATACGCTCCGCATACCCGGCCGAAGCCATGCGGGCGAGGCCGTTTTGTTCCCCAAAAGCGAGGCATTCTTTTCATGGCGAAGATCAAGGTGGCGAACCCGGTCGTCGAGCTCGACGGCGACGAGATGACCCGCATCATCTGGCAGTTCATCAAGGACAAACTGATCCACCCTTATCTCGACCTGAAGCTCGAATATTACGACCTCGGCGTCGAGCACCGCGACGCCACCAACGACCAGGTGACCATCGATTCGGCCCATGCCATCAAGAAATGGGGCGTCGGCGTGAAATGCGCGACGATCACGCCCGACGAGCAGCGCGTCGAGGAATTCAAGCTGAAGAAGATGTGGAAGTCGCCGAACGGCACCATCCGTAACATTCTCGGCGGCACCATTTTCCGCGAACCGATCATCATGAAGAACGTGCCGCGTCTGGTGCCGGGATGGACCAAGCCCATCATCGTCGGCCGTCATGCTTTCGGCGACCAGTATCGCGCCACCGACTTCCGCTTCCCCGGCAAGGGCAAGCTGACCATCAAGTTCGTCGGCGAGGACGGCAAGGTGATCGAGCATGACGTGTACGACGCACCCGGCGCCGGCGTTGCCATGGCGATGTACAATCTCGACGACTCCATCCGCGAATTCGCCCGCGCCTCGCTGAATTACGGCCTGCTGCGCAATTATCCGGTTTATCTCTCGACCAAGAACACCATCCTCAAAGCCTATGACGGCCGCTTCAAGGACATTTTCCAGGAGGTCTACGAGGCTGAATTCGAGGCCGAGTTCAAGGCGAAGAAGCTGTGGTACGAGCACCGGCTGATCGACGACATGGTGGCCTCCGCCCTGAAATGGTCCGGCGGCTATGTCTGGGCCTGCAAGAATTATGACGGCGACGTCCAGTCCGACACGGTGGCGCAAGGTTTTGGCTCGCTCGGCCTGATGACCTCCGTGCTGATGACGCCGGACGGCAAGACGGTGGAAGCGGAGGCCGCGCACGGCACAGTGACGCGCCACTATCGCCAGCACCAGAAGGGCGAGGAAACCTCGACCAATTCGATCGCCTCGATCTTCGCCTGGACGCGTGGCCTCGCCCACCGCGCCAAGCTCGACGACAATGCCGAGTTGAAGCGGTTTGCCGACACGCTGGAGAAGGTCTGCATCCAGACGGTTGAGAGCGGCTTCATGACCAAGGACCTGTCGCTCTTGATCGGTCCCGACCAACCATGGCTGTCGACCACCGGCTTCCTCGACAAGATCGACGAGAATTTGCAGAAGGCGATGGCGTAAGCCGGCAGCCATGGCCAAGCCGGTCGTCTACGGGGCGGACTACAGCGTCTATGTGCGCATCGTCCGCCTCGTGCTGGCGGAAAAAGGCATCGACTACGACCTTGTGCCGGTCGATGTCTTTGCCGCCGAGGGCACTCCCGCCTGGTACTTCGAGCATCACCCTTTCGGCCGCATCCCGGCCTTCGAGCATAACGGGTTTCGCCTGTTCGAAACCAGCGCGATCGCCCGCTATGTCGACGAGGCGTTCGACGGCCCGGCACTGCAGCCAAAAGACGCCCGCACCCGCGCAACGATGAACCAGATCATCGGCATGCTCGACGCCTATGCCTACAGGTCGATGGTCTGGGACGTCGCCGTCGAGCGGCTTGAGAAGGAAGCGCCAGACGAGGCACTGGTCGCCAACGGGCTGCGCCAGGCAGAAACGGTGCTGCGGGTGCTCACCGCACTCAAGCCTCCCGGGCCGTGGCTGCTCGGGGACCAACTGACGCTGGCCGACCTGCATGCGGCATCCATCATCGCCTATTTCGTCAAGGTCGCCGACGGGCAAAAGCTGCTTGCGGCGTTCGCCGACATCCAGGCCTGGTGGGAGGGCATCGCAAAACGTCCGAGCCTGGCGGCGGGCTGATATGGGTTCGGGCCATGGCTGAGCCATCTCGCCAGGACGCGCTCACCGTCGCCAGAATTGTCAGGGTCAACCACGCCGGTGAGTTCGGTGCGATCAGGATCTATTCGGCGCAGATTCTTGTCGCCAGGCGCTTATGGCCGGATTGCGTGCCATCCTTGTCGGAGATGCTTGGGCACGAGCGCACGCATTGCGCTGCGTTCCGCGCCGCCATGCCGGCGCGGCGGTCGCGACCGTGCCGGGTGATGCAGTTCTGGAGCTGGGGTGGCTGGGTGCTGGGTTTTGTCACCGCCCTGCTCGGTCCGCAAGGCATCTGGGCCTGCACGGCGGCGGTTGAAGCGGCGGTGCATCGCCATCTGGACGATCAGCTGTTTTTCCTCGCCAATCGCGACCACGACTTGCACGGCATCATCCTGGCGATCCGCGAGGAAGAGCTCGCCCATCTCCATCACGCCGAAGAGCAGCTGAAATCGCCCGGCCCGGCGCTGAACTTTTTACGGTCGCTGATTTCGATCGCCACGGACGTGCTGATCTGGCTGTCCACCTGGGGCGATTCCAGCAGAATGACGCGCGCCCTGAAAGCGGCGAAAAAGAACTAGCTAGACGGACCGTCTAAGAGCTGATTGCAGGCTTGCCACTATCAGCCACAGAATGGCAAGCACGGCGGCGAAGGCCGGAAAGCCGCACACGAACCAGATACGACATAGGGTGGCTTTCAGGCTGCCTCCAGCGCCGCCCTCACCGCGGCGATCGCATCATTGGCCTTCGAGGCGTCCGGGCCGCCGGCTTGCGCCATGTCGGGCCGTCCGCCACCGCCCTGCCCGCCCAATGCGGCCGAGGCAACGCGCACAAGATCGACAGCGCTGAAGCGGCCGACGAGATCGTCCGTCACTGCGACCACGACGCTTGCCTTGTTGTCTTCGCCCGCACCGACGAAGACGACGACGCCTGAGCCGAGCGAAGTCTTGCCGGCATCGGCCAGCGGCTTCAAATCCTTCGGCGACACGCCGGAAACCGCTTTGCCGAGGAAGCCGATACCGGCGACGGTTTCGGTGGTGGCCGGAGCATCGGCCGCGGCACCACCGCCCAGCGCGAGTTTCTTGCGGGCTTCGCTCAGTTCCTTCTCGAGCTTCTTGCGTTCCTCGAGCAGCGCCTCGACACGCGCCGGCACGTCGGCCGGCGAAATCTTCAACACAGCCGCCGTCGCCTTCAGGCGCCTGTCCTGCTCGTCGAGATATTTTCGTGCGGCTTCGCCGGTCAGCGCCTCGATGCGGCGCACGCCGGCGGCGACCGCGCTGTCGGAGACAACGCGAACCAGACCAATATCGCCGGTCGCCCGGACATGGGTGCCACCGCAGAGCTCGACCGAATAGGGCCGGTTGGCCTTGGCGCCATGCACGCCGGTGCCCATCGAAACGACACGCACCTCGTCACCATATTTCTCGCCGAACAGCGCCATGGCGCCTTCGGCGATGGCGTCGTCGACCGACATCAGGCGCGTCGTCACCGGGCTGTTCTGGACGACGATTTCGTTGGCCATGCGCTCGACCTCTTCGAGGTCTTCGGCCGAGATCGGCTTGTTGTGCGAGATGTCGAAGCGCAGGCGCTCGGGCGCGACCAGCGAACCTTTCTGCGCGACATGGGTGCCCAGCACCTCGCGCAGCGCCTCGTGGATCAGATGCGTTGCCGAATGATTGGCGCGCAGCCGGGTGCGGCGCGCATGGTCAACCTTCAGCTCGACGGCTGCACCTGGCTTGACCGTGCCGTTCGTCACCTTGCCCAGGTGCACGAACAGGCCGTCGGCCTTTTTCTGCGTGTCGGAAACCTCGATCGAGAAACCTTCGCCGGAGATGATACCGGTGTCGCCCATCTGGCCGCCGGACTCGCCATAGAACGGCGTCTGGTTGACGACCACCGCCACCGCGTCGCCCTTGATCGCGCTGTCGACGGTCTTGCCGTCCTTGACCAGCGCCTGGATGAGGCCTTCCGCCTGTTCGGTCTCGTAGCCGAGGAATTCGGTGGCGCCGGCCTTCTCGCGTACAGAAAACCAGATGGTCTCGGTGGCCGCGTCGCCGGAGCCAGCCCAATGCTTGCGCGCTTCGGCCTTCTGCTGCTCCATCGCATGGGTGAATCCGGCAAGGTCGACCGAGATGTTGCGCTGGCGCAGTGCGTCCTGCGTCAGATCGAGCGGGAAGCCGTACGTGTCATAGAGCTTGAACGCGGTCTCGCCATCCAGCATATCGCCGGCGTGCAGCGTATCCGTCGCCTCCGAGAGCAGGCCGAGGCCGCGCACCAGCGTCTTGCGGAACCTGGTCTCCTCGAGCTTCAGCGTCTCGGTGATCAGCTGTTCGCCGCGCAGCAGTTCGGGATAGGCCTGGCCCATCTCGCGCACCAGCGCCGGCACCAGTTTCCACATCAACGGCTCCTTGGCGCCGAGCAACTGCGCATGGCGCATGGCGCGGCGCATGATGCGGCGCAGCACATAGCCGCGGCCTTCGTTCGACGGCAGCACGCCGTCGGCAACCAGGAAGGAGGACGAGCGCAGATGGTCGGCAATGACGCGGAAGGAGGCGACCGTCTCCTTGTCCGGGCCCTGCCCGAGCGCCGATGACGCCGCATCGATCAGGTGGCGGAACAGGTCGGTCTCGAAGACGCTCTCCACCCCTTGCAGGATGGACGCCATGCGCTCCAGGCCCATGCCGGTGTCGATCGACGGCCGCGGCAGGTCGATGCGCTCATCCTTGGTGACCTGCTCATATTGCATGAACACCAGGTTCCAGAATTCAAGGAAGCGGTCGCCATCCTCCTCCGGGCTGCCGGGAGGGCCGCCCCAGATGTGCTCGCCACGGTCGATGAAGATTTCCGAGCACGGCCCGCACGGTCCGGTGTCGCCCATAGCCCAGAAATTGTCGGAGGTCGGGATGCGGATGATGCGGTCGTCGGAGAAACCGGCGATCTTCTTCCAGAAGCCGGCCGCCTCGTCATCGGTGTGATAGACGGTGACCAGCAGCTTGTCCTTGTTCAGGCCGAACTCCTTGGTAATCAGGTTCCAGGCCAGTTCGATGGCGCGCTCCTTGAAATAGTCGCCGAAGGAGAAATTGCCGAGCATTTCGAAAAAAGTCAGGTGGCGCGCGGTGTAGCCGACATTGTCGAGGTCGTTGTGCTTGCCGCCGGCGCGGACGCTTTTCTGCGCGGTGGTGGCGCGCGAATAGGACCGCTTCTCCAGGCCGGTAAAGACGTTCTTGAACTGCACCATGCCGGCATTGGTGAACATCAGCGTCGGGTCGTTGCGCGGCACCAGCGGGCTCGAGGCCACGACCTCGTGGCCCTCCTTGCGGAAATAGTCGAGGAATGTCGACCGGATCTCGTTCACGCCACTCATGACTGCTGCCTTTTCGCGAAAACCGCCGGCACGGCCGGCGGACACTGGTCTCTGCTTTTTAGAAGATTGACTTGGCCTTTTAGCGGGCACGCCCCACCCTGTCCAGAAACACGGAATTGGGCCATCCCGGCAACTGCCAAGCCGGCTTCACGCTGCCCAAAAACGAAAACCGCCGGCGCGAAGGCCGGCGGTTTGAAACGCAATACTAAAGAACTCGGTTACTTAATCATCGGATAATAGACTGGATTTTTATGGCCGAACTCTGGCCGTGCCCTACATGGCGCCGGATTCTTCCTCGAAGCCGTCGTCGCTTTCGCCGCGCTCGGGGCCGCCATTTTCAAGAAATTTCTCGGCGATCAGCCCGGCATTCTGCCGCAGCGCAAGTTCGATCTCACGCGCCGTGTCGGGATTGTCGCGCAGGAACAGTTTGGCGTTTTCGCGACCTTGGCCGAGACGCTGCGAATTGTAGGAGAACCAGGCGCCGGACTTCTCGACCACGCCGGCCTTGACGCCGAGATCGACCAGTTCGCCGGTCTTGGAGACGCCCTCGCCATACATGATGTCGAACTCGACCACCTTGAAGGGCGGCGCCAGCTTGTTCTTGACGACCTTGACGCGGGTCTGGTTGCCGACGACCTCGTCGCGGTCCTTGACCGAGCCGATGCGGCGGATGTCGAGGCGCACCGAAGCGTAGAATTTCAGCGCGTTGCCGCCGGTCGTGGTTTCGGGCGAACCGAACATGACGCCGATCTTCATGCGGATCTGGTTGATGAAGATGACCATGGTGTTGGAGCGCGAGATCGAGGCGGTCAGCTTGCGCAGCGCCTGGCTCATCAGACGCGCCTGAAGACCGGGCAGAGAATCGCCCATCTCGCCTTCGATTTCGGCGCGCGGCGTCAGCGCCGCCACCGAATCGACGACCAGCACGTCGATGGCGCCTGAACGCACCAGCGTGTCGCATATTTCTAGCGCCTGCTCGCCGGTGTCCGGCTGCGAGATCAAGAGGTTTTCCAGATCGACGCCGAGCTTGCGGGCATAGACCGGATCGAGTGCGTGCTCGGCATCGACGAAGGCGCAGATACCGCCTTTCTTCTGGGCTTCGGCAACTGTGTGCAGCGCCAGTGTCGTCTTGCCCGAGCTTTCCGGCCCGTAGATCTCGACGATGCGGCCGCGCGGCAGGCCGCCGACGCCAAGCGCGATGTCGAGGCCCAGCGATCCGGTCGGCACGGTTTCGATCTCGACGACCTGCTCGTTGGCGCCAAGCCGCATGATCGAGCCCTTGCCGAAGGCGCGCTCGATTTGCGACAGCGCCGCGTCCAGAGCCTTTGATTTGTCCACCGCTTTGTCCTCTACAAGCCGCAAAGAATTCTGAGCCATGATACATCACCCCTTGGTCGTCAATGAAGGCCGGACAATCCGTAATCCCTGCCCATTTTGTACTACTTTTGTTCTCGTTTGGCAAGAGGGGTCAAATATCTGAAAAGCAATCTTTATCCGGATTTGTTCTTTTTTTGTCTCACGCCTTCGTTTCCGGATGTATCCACCATTGGGCCAGACGCTCCGGCTGTTTCGATCGGCCGAATCGCCGGCTTGCCTGCGAAGCTCCGCCGCACAGCGTAGCGCTTGTGCGGCTCGAATAACAAAGGTCATATCGCCGGCATGGTGAAATCAGCAAAGATACTGGCGGTGGGCGGCGCCCATATTGATCGCCGCGGCCAGGTGTCGGGCACGTACGTGCCCGCGGCGTCCAACCCCGGCACGATGCGCGAGGATGTCGGCGGCGGCGTATTCAATGCGCTGCGCAGCCTGGTGCGGCGCGGCGTCTCGGCCTCGCTTTTGTCGGTGCGCGGCGGCGATGCCTCGGCCGAGACGGTTGCGCGCGCCATCGCCGACTCCGGCATTGCCGACCTGTCGGCGGTTTTCCTCGACCGCACGACGCCGAGCTACACGGCGCTGATCGATCGCGACGGTGAGCTGATCACCGGCTTTGCCGATATGGCGCTCTACGATTTGGCGTTCCCCAAGCAGATCCGCCGCTCCAAGGTGCGCGAGGTGGTCGCCGAGGCCGATGCGGTGCTCTGCGACGCCAATCTGTCATCAACGGCGCTGGAGCGGCTGGTGGGGCTCGCCGCCGGCAAGCCGGTGTTCGCCATTGCCATTTCGCCGGCCAAGGTGGTGCGGATGATACCGGTGCTGAAGGAGCTCGCGCAGGTCTTCATGAACCGGCGCGAGGCCATGGTGCTGGCCGGCGTCGATGCCAATGCCACCGAGCGCGAGACCATCGACGGACTGCGCTGCAGCGGCCTCACCAGTGGCGTGGTGACGGCGGGCGATGGCCCGGTGCTGGGATTCGACGAAGCCGGCGCCTTCTCTATCCTGCCGCCGGCGCCGAGTAAAGTCGCCGACGTCACCGGCGCCGGCGACGCGCTGGCCGGCGCCACCATCGCTGCTCTGCTGCGCGGCCTGCCCCTGCGCCGGGCATTGCGCGAGGGCGTTGCCGCCGCCACGCTGGCCATTGAAAGCGCCGACGCGGTTCCGGCCTTTACGGCCGCGACCTTCACCGAGGCACTGGCTCTTGTGCCCGACGCACAGGAAATGGCATGAGGGCGGCCAATTGCCATTGCCGGAGCGCGACGTCCAAGCGGACGCGCGGATCTCCGGATCGGAGACCATCATGACACCGCAAAGCGCCCGCCCCTTCATCGACATCCACGCGCCCGTGGCCGAGGCGCTCGCCGCTGGCCGCCCCGTCGTGGCGCTGGAAAGCACCATCATCACCCATGGCATGCCTTACCCCGACAATGGCGCCATGGCCGCCAATGTCGAAAAGATCATCCTCGACAATGGCGCGGTGCCGGCGACGATCGCCGTGGTTGCCGGCCGCATCAAGATCGGGCTGTCCGACGGCGAGCGCGAGTCGCTGGCGATGACCGGCGACGCCATGAAGCTGTCGCGCGCCGATCTCGGCTTTGCGGTGGCGCAAGGCCGCACCGGCGGCACCACGGTCGCCGCCACCATGATCGCCGCTGACATGGTCGGGATAAAGGTGTTCGCCACCGGCGGCATTGGCGGCGTCCACAAGGGCGCGGAAAAGAGCTTCGACATCTCGGCCGATCTCGACGAGTTGGCGCGCACGCCGGTCATCGTCGTCTCGGCCGGCGCCAAGGCGATCCTCGACATCGAAAAGACGCTGGAAGTGCTGGAGACGCGCGGCGTGCCGGTGATTGGCCATGGCTGCGAGACGATGCCGGCCTTCTGGTCGCGGCATTCGCCGTTCCGCGCGCCGCTGACCCTGCACAGACCGGAAGAGATCGCGCATTTCTACAAGACCAGGGCGGCACTTGGCCTGGTCGGCGGCATGCTGATCGCCAACCCGGTGCCGCAGGACGATGAAATCCCGGCCGACGAGATGGCCGGCTATATCGAGGCCGCGCAGAAGGCGGCGGAAGTGCAGAATGTGACCGGAAAGGCGGTGACGCCGTTCCTGTTGGGCAAAATCCTCGAACTGACCGGCGGCCGGAGCTTGAAGACCAACATCGCGCTGGTCGAGAACAATGCGCGGTTGGCGGCGAGGATTGCGAAGGCGCTGTAGGATCGCCTACGTCGGCGGGACAGCACCCCCCTGGCCTGCCGGCCATCTCCCCCGCAAGGAGGGAGATTAACAGCTTAGCCGCAGGCTCCCATTTTCAACGTTGGTGATTGGCGAAGGCCAATGTGACAACTGATCTCCCCCCTTGCGGGGGAGATGTCCGGCAGGACAGAGGGGGGTGGGAAGAAACGCGGCGGTCCCGGTTCACTTCCCCGCCCGGCGTCCCGCCTCATACGCCCGGCGCGCCCACACCCTCATCTCGTCAGGATCATCAAGCGCGTTGTCGGGAATGCTCCAGTACGGCATCGCAACCAGCTTGCCGTGGCGGGTGCCGGTATAGGTCCATTGCTTGCAGCCGGCGGCTTCGAAGTCGGACGCGCTTTGCTCGTCAGCCTTGAGCAGCAATTCGCCGCGCAGCACGATGGCGACGATGACGCCGTCGAAATAGATACCCTTGCCGCCGAACAGTTTTCGGATACTGACCGGGCCGAGGCCTTCGAACAGCTCTTCGATGCGTTCATTGTCCATGCCGCAATCATGTCACCGGGCTTGCCACGGCTGCAATCAAAAACCATGCTGGCAAGTTGAGAGTCATCCGTCGGAGTTTTGTCATGCCGCTGCTGCTCAAGGGATCCTGCCGCTGCGATGCCGTCCATTTCGAGGTGGAGAGCAACACGCCGGTGCCGTTCATGCTGTGCTACTGCTCGATCTGCCGCAAGCAGCAGGGCGGCGGCGGCTTCGCCATCAATCTCGGCGCCGATTACAAGACGCTGAAAATCAAGGGCAAGCGCAATCTCGGCGTCTACCAGGCCGAGATCGCGGACGACGAGCATCCAAAGTGTGAGATTTCGACGGGCGAGCGCAATTTCTGCAAGAAGTGCGGTTCGGCGCTCTGGCTCTACGATCCGACATGGCCGGACCTGGTCCACCCCTTCGCCTCGGCAATCGACAGCGAGTTGCCGAAGCCGCCGGAGAAGGTGCATCTGATGTTGAAATACAAGGCGAGTTGGGTCGAGCCGGTGATCGGCAAGAAGGACAATGCGTTCGACGTCTATCCCGAGGAATCCATCGCCGACTGGCATAAACGGACGAAGATGTGGGTGAAGTGAGGCTCGGAGCGCGACTTCCGATAGTCAGCGCTGCCCCTCATCCGGCCCTTCGGGCCGTTCGTCATTCGAAAAGCCAAGCAATTGGCTTTTCGCCCGCTGCGCGGACCATTTCCTCACCTCCCCGTGAACGGGGAGAAGGAAGATCAGGCCGAAGCGCGCGCCTCAGCCAGCGCCTTCAGGTCGGCGGGCTTCAGTTCGACGGATTCGCCGCAGCCGCAGGCCGAACTCTGGTTCGGGTTGTGGAAGGTGAAGCCGGTGCGCAGCGTGGTCTGCTCGAAATCCATCTCGGTGCCGAACAGGAAAAGGGCAGCCTCGGGCGCGACATAGACATGCGCGCCGTCGCGTTCGATATGGTCGTCCTTGGTATTGGGCTCGGTCACCAGGTCGACCGTGTATTCCATGCCGGCGCAGCCGCCCTTCTTGATGCCGAGGCGAATGCCATGCGCATTGTCGCGCGTGGCGACGATCTCGCGCACCCGGTCGGCGGCCTTTTCGGTCATCGTGATGACGGCGAAGCGTCCCATTCTTTTTCCTCTTCCATTCCATGCAGGTTCAAGGCCTGCCGAATGATTCCTCACCTAAAATGGTGAAGTTTTACCACTGGTGCAAGTGCACCAACCTCAGTCAACCTAGTACCAGCCCACCGCCACCTGCGCCTCTTCCGACATGCGGTCGGGCGACCAGGGCGGGTCGAAGGTCATGTTGACCTCGACGCCGGAGACGCCTTCGACGGCGCCGACGGCGTTTTCCACCCAGCCGGGCATTTCGCCGGCCACCGGACAGCCGGGCGCGGTCAGCGTCATGTCGATCTTGACCGCGCGGTTGTCCTCGATGTCGATCTTGTAGATGAGGCCGAGCTCATAGATGTCGGCCGGGATTTCCGGGTCATAGACGGTCTTCAGCGCCGAGACGATGTCGTCGGTCAGCCGCGCCAGCTCGTCGGCGGGAATGGCCGAGGCGGAAACCAGCGGATTGATGGCTGCTTCCGGCGCGGTGGTGTGGCTCGCATCATCCATGGTCGTCATCCAAAGAACCTGTCACCCGAAGAACTTGCGCGCTTTTTCCAGCGCATCGGCCAAAGCGTCGACTTCGGCCCTGGTATTATACATGCCGAACGATGCCCTGCATGTGGAGGTTACGCCAAAGCGTTTCAACAGCGGCTGGGCGCAATGGGTGCCCGCGCGGACGGCAACACCCTGCCTGTCTATCACCATCGACACGTCATGGGCATGAATGCCCTGCAATTCGAAAGAAATGATGGCGCCCTTGTCCGGCGCGTCGCCGAAGATGCGCAGCGAGTTGATGGCGCGCAGCCGTTCATGCGCATAGGTCTTGAGATCGGCCTCATGGGCGGCAATGCGCTCGCGGCCAACCTTTTCCATGTATTCCAATGCTGCACCCAGGCCAATCGCCTGCACGATCGGCGGCGTGCCGGCCTCGAAGCGGTGCGGCGGCTCGTTGTAGGTGACGACGTCTTCCGTCACTTCCTCGATCATCTCGCCGCCGCCCATGAAAGGGCGCATGGCCGAGAGAATATCCTTCTTGCCGTAAAGCACGCCGATGCCGGACGGCCCGTAAACCTTGTGACCGGTGAAGACGAAGAAATCGCAGTCGAGGTCCTGGACGTCGATCGGCATGTGCACGGCGCTCTGGCTGCCATCGACAAGTACGGGAATGCCACGCGAATGCGCGATGCGCACGATTTCCTTGATCGGCGTCACCGTGCCCAGCGCGTTCGACATATGCGTGATGGCGACGAGCTTTGTCTTGTCGGTCAGCCGCTTTTCGAATTCCTCGATGTGGAAGATGCCGAGATCGTCGACCGGCACCCAGACCAGCTTGGCGCCCTGCCGCTCCCGGATGAAATGCCACGGCACGATGTTGGAGTGGTGCTCCATGATCGACAGCACGATCTCGTCGCCCGCGCCGATATTGGGCATGCCATAGCCGTAAGCCACGGTGTTGATCGCCGCGGTCGTGTTCGAGGTGAAGACGATGTTGTCGGTGCTTGGCGCATTGAGGAAACGGCGCACCGTCTCGCGTGCCTTCTCATAAGCGTCGGTTGCGGCATTCGACAGGAAATGCAGGCCGCGATGGACGTTGGCGTATTCCTGGGAATAGGCGTGCTGGATCGTATCCAGCACCACCTGCGGCTTCTCCGCCGAGGCGCCATTGTCGAGATAGACCAGCGGTTTGCCGTAGACTTCGCGCGACAGGATCGGGAAGTCGCGGCGGATCGCCTCGACGTCGTATGGGGTTGTTTCGATCTTCTGGTCCATTACAAGCTCTCTTGAGGCACCGCCTCACTTCGTCACGCACCCCTCATCCGACCGAGCTTCGCTCGGCCACCGCCCGGGGCGAGTCACTTGCCTCGCCCGTCCTTCGGACCCCACAAGGGGAGAAGGGAAAGAGGCGCTTACCCGTGCGCCACGAACCAGTCGTCCAGCCTTGTTTCCAGGGCCTCGACGATGGTTTCGTCGTCCAGTTCCTCGATCACTTCGGCCACGAACGCCTTCACCAGCAAGCCGCGGGCGCTCTTCTCGTCGATGCCGCGCGCCATCAGGTAGAACAGATGGTTGTGGTCGATCTCGGTAACGGTCGCGCCATGGCCGCAGATGACGTCGTCGGCGAAGATCTCCAGCTCAGGCTTGGTCGAGAACTCGCCATCATCCGACAAAAGCAGCGTGTTGCAGGCCATCTTGGCGTTGGTCTTCTGCGCGTATTGGTGGACGTTGATGCGGCCCTGGAAGACGCCGCGCGCCTTGCCGGTCACGACATTGCGGATCACTTCCGTCGATGTCGTATGCGGCACGGCATGGTCGAGCACCATGGTCACGTCGGTGTGGGTGTCGCCGGCGAGCAGGTTGATGCCGCGCAGTTTGAAGTCGGCGCCTTCGCCCGTGGTCTTCACCACGATCTCCTGGCGCACAAGCTTGCCGCCGGCATTCATGAAGAACAGCGTCAGCTTCGAATTCTTGCCGAGATGCGCCTTGAACTGCGCCAGATGGGTGGCCGTTTCCGGCTGTTCCTGGATGATCAGCCAGGTCACCTCGGCGCCCTCGCCCAACACCAGCTGGCTGACGGAGCTGGCCAGAGCCGCGCCCTCGCCCGCCTGACGCTCGACGATCGCAGCCTTGGCGCCGGCGCCGACACGCACGGGAAAGCGCACATGGGTCTGTCCGCCGGCTTGCAGGTTCTGCAATTCGATCGGCTTCTCCAGTGCTGCGCCATCGGCGATGTCGACGAAATAGCCGTCGGCGACGAAAGCAGTGTTCAGCGCGCCGATGGCGTCATCGCTGCCATAGGGGTCGAGGCCGGGCGCAATCGAGCCGTCGGTCAGCTTTTCCGACAGGCGCTGGACGGTCACGCCTTCGATGGCAGGGAATTTCGCACTCGAGACGCCGTTTAGAACTGCCAGCACGGCGGAACCTTCGACGATGGGCGCCAGCCCCTTAGCGGCGGCCGTCGGATCGAACGCCGGCACCGCAGTCAACAGCCGGCGCAGGTCAGTGTAATGCCAGGATTCGATGCGCCGCGTCGGCAGCCCGTGCTTGATTGCCTCAATGGCGTCGTCGCGCTTCAGCATCACCGCGCCGTCACCCGGCAGCAACGACAGACGCTCGCCAAAGGCGTCGATCAGCGCCGTTTCGGCCTGCGTGCGCTGGGGTTGTGTATGCATATTCATCAGTTTTGCCCCGCCTTTCAGCATAAAATGGCCTTCTGGCGTCTCACGCGGCTTCGCCGATCACGCCGGCATAGCCATTGGCTTCGAGATCGAGCGCCAGCGACTTGTCGCCGGACTTGATCACCTGGCCCTTGTATAGGACGTGCACGCTATCGGGCACGATGTGCTCGAGCAGGCGCTGGTAGTGGGTGATGACGATGATGGCACGGTCGGGCGAACGCAGCGCGTTGACGCCGTCCGAGACGATCTTCAGCGCATCGATGTCTAGGCCTGAATCGGTCTCGTCGAGCACGCAGAGCTTTGGCTCCAGCAGCTTCATCTGCAGGATCTCGGCGCGCTTCTTCTCGCCGCCGGAAAAGCCGACATTGAGCGGCCGCTTCAGCATCGCCATGTCCATGTTGAGCGAGGCTGCCGCCTCCTTCACCCGCTTCAAAAATTCCGGAATTTTTAGCGGCTCCTCGCCGCGCGCCTTGCGCTGCTCGTTCATCGCCACCTTCAGGAACTCCATGGTCGCGACACCAGGTATCTCCATCGGATACTGGAAGGCGAGGAAGATGCCCGCGGTGGCGCGCTCGGCCGGGTCCATTTCGAGGATCGACTGGCCGTTATAGAGGATGTCGCCTTCGGTGACCTCATAGTCCTCACGGCCGGCGAGGATGTAGGACAGCGTCGATTTGCCCGAGCCGTTCGGACCCATGATGGCAGCGACCTCGCCGTTTTTGACCGTCAGGTTCAGGCCGCGGATGATCTCGGTGCCGTCATCGACGATGCGGGCATGCAGGTTCTTGATCTCAAGCATTTTTTCTTTCCTGGATATATTGTCCGGTCAGCCGACCGAGCCCTCAAGGCTGATGCCGATAAGCTTCTGCGCTTCGACCGCGAACTCCATCGGCAGCTGCTGGATGACATCCTTGACGAAGCCGTTGACGATCAGCGCGATCGCCTCCTCTTCCGGGATGCCGCGCTGCATGACGTAGAACTTCTGGTCCTCGGAAATCTTTGACGTCGTCGCCTCATGCTCGAACTGCGCCGTCGAGTTCTTGGCTTCCATGTAGGGCACGGTGTGCGCGCCGCACTGGTCGCCGATCAGGAGACTATCGCAATTGGTGAAGTTGCGGGCGTTGGTCGCCTTGCGGTGCGCCGAGACCTGGCCGCGATAGGTGTTCTGCGAGAAGCCGGCGGCAATGCCCTTGGAGATGATGCGGCTCGACGTGTTCTTGCCGAGATGGATCATCTTGGTGCCGCTATCGACCTGCTGGTAGCCGTTCGACACAGCGATCGAATAGAACTCGCCGGAGGAATCGTCGCCGCGCAGGATGCAGCTGGGATATTTCCAGGTGATCGCCGAACCGGTCTCGACCTGCGTCCACGAGATCTTCGAACGGTGGCCGCGGCAGTCGCCGCGCTTGGTGACGAAATTGTAGATGCCGCCCTTGCCCTCGGCATCGCCGGGGTACCAGTTCTGCACCGTCGAATATTTGATCTCGGCATCGTCGAGCGCCACCAGTTCGACGACGGCGGCATGCAGCTGGTTCTCGTCGCGCTGCGGCGCCGTGCAGCCTTCGAGATAGGAAACGTAAGCCCCCTCCTCGGCGATGATCAGCGTGCGCTCGAACTGGCCGGTGTTCTTCTCGTTCATGCGGAAATAGGTCGACAGCTCCATCGGGCAGCGCACGCCCTTGGGCACGAAGACGAACGAGCCGTCGGTGAAGACAGCCGAATTCAGCGTGGCGTAGAAATTGTCGGAGGTCGGCACGACCGAGCCGAGATATTTCTGCACCAGCTCCGGATGCTCGCGGATGGCCTCCGAGATCGAGCAGAAGATGACGCCGGCCTGCGCCAGCTCCTTCTTGAAGGTGGTGACGACGGAAACGGAATCGAACACCGCGTCGACCGCGACACGGCCCGATTTGTAGACATTGTCGCTGGGCTCCTCGAGATCGGAGACGTCGGTCTTCTGCACGCCAGCGAGGATTTCTTGTTCCCGCAGCGGAATGCCGAGCTTCTCGTAGACCTTCAACAGCTCGGGATCGACGTCGCTCAGCGAGGTCGGGCCGGGCGTGCTCTTGGGCGCCGCGTAGTAATAGAGGTCCTGAAAATCGATCTTCGGATAATGGACGCGCGCCCAGGTCGGCTCTTCCAGCGTCAGCCAGCGCCGATAGGCTTCCAGACGCCATTCCAGCATCCAGGACGGTTCATCCTTCTTGGCCGAGATGAAGCGAATAATGTCTTCGCTCAGGCCCTTGGGGGCCTTGTCCATCGCGATCTCTGTCTGGAATCCGTATTTGTACTGGTCGACGTCGATCTTTCGGACCCGATCGATCGTGTCCTGCACAGCAGGCATAAGCGTTCTCCATCCACGCCGGGGTCAAGGCCCGACAGTTTTCAAACTATGGCATCGCCGAGGGCTGCCCATGAGGCGCCGAAGGCGGCGTAAGTTTCATATAGTGCGTCTCGGCCGGGAATTCACCCGGCCACTTGCAAACGCACGGCTCTACCAGGCCGCGAGGCCTGAATTCTTTGTCGCCGCCTCAGGCGGCTTGTTCCCTGCCCGCCCGGCGCTGGGCAATACCGGCCAGCGCAGCACGGAACAGTTCGATATCCCCGGCACTCGTTGCGTGGCCGATGGACACGCGCAAAGCGCCCAGGCTGTCGCCGTAACCCATGGCTTTCAACACATGGCTCGGCCCGACCTTGCCCGACGAACAGGCCGATCCCGCCGACAGCGCAACGCCAGCCAGATCGAAAGCGATCTGCGCCGTCTCGGCCTTGATGCCGGGAATAGCGAAGAATGTCGTATTGGCAAGCCTTGGCGCGCCGGTTCCGAAGATTTCTGCGTCCGGCACCAGTGTTTTGATGATGGTTTCGACCTCGCCGCGCCGGTGCGCGAGCGTATCGACATGGTTCAGTCCAGCCAAAGCCTGCCGCGCCGCGGCGCCAAAGCCGGCGATGGCCGCCAGGTTTTCGGTGCCGCCGCGATGGCCCTTTTCCTGGCCGCCGCCATTGATCAGCGGCTTCGGCATCATCAGATCGGCTGCCGCAACGACGGCGCCGACACCCTTGGGGCCGCCGATCTTGTGCGAAGACAGAATCAAATAGTCGGCGTAAGCCGCCGACATATCGATGGGACCACGGCCCGCAGCCTGCACCGCGTCGACCACCAGAATGCCGCCCGCCGCCTTGACGATTGCAGCGATTGCCTCGATCGGCTGGATGACGCCGGTCTCGTTGTTGGCGGCATGGATCGCGACCAACGGAAGGCCTTCGGCCTTGTCATGCGCGGCCAGAGCGGCTGTCAGCTGAGCGAGGTCGGCAATGCCATCGGCGTCGACGCCGATCCGCGAAACCTGTGTTGCCGGGAAGCGGCCGCCGTTCAACAGGCAAGGGTGGTCGGCCTCGCACACATAGAGCCGGCTCATGCGCACCGTGCCACGGCCCATCTGCCAATCCGGCGTCAGCAGCGTCGATGCGGCTTCCGTCGCGCCCGAGGTGAAGACGACATGCTCGGCCTTGGCGCCGACAAGTGCTGCCACATCGCGCCGGGCAGTGTCGATCAGGCGCCGCGCCGCGCGCCCCTCGGCATGCACCGACGACGGATTGGCGACGAGATCGAGCGCGGCAATCATCGCCTCGCGCGCCTCGGTAATGAGCGGCGCGCTGGCATTGTAGTCGAGATAGGCGCGTGCTGCGGCCATTTTCACCCAATCGATCCCGTCAAGACCCTTTCCGCAAGGATAGCGCGTTATTTCCTTGAAATTGCAAGGCAAGACGTCCTATTTACGCGGCTTGCGGCGAGGATGGCCGGGCCGTCACGGCTGGCTATCCAGTTTTGAACAATTCTAAACTAGCTTCTAAGAAGACGCTTGCCCTGCGTCAAGGCCCGGAAGGGCTGGGGCTAGAGTAAAGAGTTGTTCCGGGCGCCGCGCATTCGTATGCCATTTGGAGTAGTTCATGCCTGAGGTCATTTTCACCGGTCCGGCCGGCCGCCTGGAGGGCCGCTACCAGCCTTCCAAGGAAAAGAGCGCGCCGATTGCCATCGTGTTGCATCCGCACCCGCAATTCGGCGGCACGATGAACAACAAGATCGTCTATGACCTCTTCTACATGTTCCAGAAGCGCGATTTCACCACGCTTCGCTTCAACTTCCGCGGCATCGGCCGCAGCCAGGGCGAATTCGACCACGGCACCGGCGAATTGTCGGATGCCGCCGCAGCGCTCGACTGGGTGCAGTCGCTGCATCCGGATTCCAAGAGCTGCTGGGTGGCCGGTTATTCCTTCGGCTCCTGGATCGGCATGCAGCTTCTGATGCGCCGGCCCGAGATCGAGGGCTTCATCTCGATCGCGCCGCAGCCAAACACCTATGATTTCTCGTTCCTGGCGCCCTGCCCGTCATCGGGTCTGATCATCCATGGCGATGCCGACAAGGTGGCGCCGCCCAAGGATGTGCAGGGCCTGGTCGACAAGCTGCACACGCAAAAGGGCATCACCATCACGCAGAAGACCTTGCCAGGCGCCAACCACTTCTTCGCCAACGACGCCGATCTGCTGCTCGAGGAATGCGCCGACTATCTCGACCGACGGCTGGCCGGCGAATTGTCCGATCCGCGGCCGAAGCGGCTGCGCTAAGAGCAATTCCAGGAAAAGTGTAAACGGGTTTTCCGTCCGGAATTGCGTCAAAACAAAAACTCCCGGTCCGATGCCGTCACAGTCGTGCCCATCATGGGCGCGAAAATGCCATTTCGGCTGATCCAAACGGTGAAGCCAGCCTGACATGTGGCGCGGCTCGGCTGAACGGTGCACAATGCCGGTTCAGCCAGCGCAAGAAGGCATGACCGATCATGTACCAGCCTCCCCATTTCCAGGAAACGCGGCCGGACGTCCTGCACGGGCTGATCCGGACGCATCCGCTGGGGTTGCTGATCTCCAACGGCGCCGATGGCCCGGTCGCCAATGCCATTCCCTTCCTGCTTGATGCCGAGGTTGGGCCGAATGGCCGGCTGCGCGCCCATCTGGCCAGGGCCAACCCGCAATGGCGTCAGCTGGCCGACAATCCGACATCGCCGGTGCTGGTCGTCTTCCAGGGCGCCGACGCCTATGTGACGCCGTCCTGGTACGAGACCAAGCGCGAGACCGGCAAGGTCGTGCCGACCTGGAACTACGCCATTGTCCAGGTGCGAGGAACCGTCAGAGTGATCGAGGATTCCGCCTGGATCGCACAGCAGATCACCGAGCTGACGCTGTCGCAGGAAGGCGCCCGCGAGGCACCCTGGGCGGTGACCGATGCGCCGCCTACCTTCATCCAGTCGCAAATCAAGGGCATTGTCGGGCTTGAGATCGAGATCGCCGAAATCAGCGGCAAGTGGAAAGTCAGCCAGAACCGGCCTGTCGCCGACCGCGTCGGTGTCGCCGAAGGGCTGGAGAAGGAAGCCGCCGGCGCGCCCGACATGGCTCGGCTGGTGCGGAGTTGGGGCGGCATCGACAGCTAGCTGGGGTGGTCTTAGATGGTTCCAAAGGCGTCAGCAATTCAGTTGCCTGCCGGCGCTGCTCCAATGCCGAAATTCGTCTGTCTCGGCGCATCGTTTTGGTTTGGTTTGCGAGCCCGACGGAATAGGCGGAACGTAGTTTTTGCCACCGGCAACCCCGACGCCGTGTAGCGGAAGATACATCCCAGCCGGCCAAGCACCATCGCGCAGACGATGGCAACAGCACAGCCAAGGCCGAATCCGGCGACAGTGTCGCTCGGGTAGTGCGCGCCGATAAAGATCCGGGTCGATGCGACCGACAAGGTTGCTGCCAGCAGCACCCATCTGCGCTGGGGCAACAACAGCAGTGCAATGCCGAAAATGACGCCCATGGTCGTGGCATGGCCGGACGGGAAGCTGGCAAAGCGCGCCTCCAAGGAAAAAGGATGCAGCGACAGATCGCCGAGCTTGTCGAAATTCATCGGCCTGGCTCTGCCCACGCCATATTTCAGCACGTTGACGACCATGGCCGAGAGTGCGATCGAACCCAGCACCATGAAAGCAAAGCAGGTCCAGTTGTAGAAGGTCATCCGCGCGCGCCGGGAAAGGCTGCGCCAATCCGTCAGATTCGCGGCAATCAGCACCAGTACCGACGGGACAAGATACCAGCCGCCTAGGCCGAAGAAGGTAAAAAACTCGGCGATGCGGAAGACATTGGTCGAGCCTGAAGCCCACTGCCTCGCCATGGTCCCTCCAAGATGGTCGAAACGGAGCGACACCGCGATCGTCAGCAAAAGCCAGGCCACAACCCAGACCGACCACAGGATTTTCGGGTAGCGCGCCGGGCGCGTCGCCAGGCGATGCCGTACAATCCCGAAGGTATCGCGGAAATTAGCGACAGACTGCCGGAGCATGGCAGGCAAAGCGGCACGCGCCGGCGATGGCGACTTCATCAACATGCGGAGCTCGGCGCGATCATTGAAGAGCTATCAGTTCGCCACACGGTACAGGCCGAGCGACAATTTATCACCTGACGAATAGTTGATGCCGTCGATCTCGGCGACGCGGCTGGCCTTCTTGCCTTGCCCTGCCAGCAGGTCATCCAGCCGTTTTTCATCGCCGACCGGCGCCAGGCCCAGCGCGCAGGCCGGATCGCCAAGCAGATGTTGCGCAACCCCGTCGACATCGGTCAGTACCGTCTTTGTGCCCACCAGAAATACCAGGCTCGGTTCGTGATATTGCGCGGAGGCGAGCACGCTCATCTCACAGG
The DNA here is from genome assembly GCF_057766425.1 of Mesorhizobium sp. P160187. Lineage (NCBI taxonomy): Bacteria > Pseudomonadati > Pseudomonadota > Alphaproteobacteria > Hyphomicrobiales > Phyllobacteriaceae > Mesorhizobium > Mesorhizobium sp. P160187. The sequence goes on along the minus strand of NZ_JBYMDX010000004.1, from coordinate 50,756 downwards.
GACGATCGGCGCGAACCGCCGCCTCGATTTCCCGACTCATCCAAATCGGTTTCAGTGACGGCACGATGACACCGAACAGCAGGGCGTAGGTTATACCGGCGCAAACCGCAGCCCCGCCGATGCGGACCAGCGGCACCAGCGTCTGGCGCGAAACAGCGAGGTAGCCGGCGCCCAATGCTGCCGCGGCGGCCGGAACGCTCCACCATAAAAATGTCTTCATGAGATAGATCGGCGCACCGACGCAAAGCACGGCGAGACCGACGGTCACCAGAACGGTGCCGAATGCGGTCGCCCACCACAGCCATGTCTGCCAGCGCCTGAGCGGCGCATTTGCCTCTTGCGGCGTCAGCGTCAAAAGCCAGCCGATGAGCAGGGCCATGCCGGGATAGGCCGGCAGCACATAATGCGGCAGTTTCGTCGGGATCAATTCGAAGACGAGCCAGAACGGAACGTACCAGGCGAGGCAGAAACGCAGGCGCGGATCGTCGCGCAATCGGTTGAGCGCCTGCAGTCCGGCGCCGAGCGCCACAAGGCCGAACGGCCACATGAACAGGCAATAGGTCAGCATGTAGAAGCCCGGCGGAACGCCGTGCGACTCCTCGCCTTGCGCGACCTTGCCGAGCATATCCTTGCCGACGGCCTGCTGCAGGAAGGCGCCGTTGCTCTTCCAGGTGATGAGGGCGAGCCAAGGCAGCACGATCAACAGCACCAGAATCAGCCCACGCCCGGCTTTCAGCCTCGCCAGCCAGCGCCAGTCGCGCTCGAAAGCAACCAGCGTGAGCACCGTCAGCGCCGACAGCAGCGGTGCAATCGGCCCCTTGATGAGGATCGCCGCGCCCTGCGCAGCCCAGAAAATCCACGGCAGATGGCCGGCGACAGGCTCGTCGCGGCGCGATGCCAGATAAATCTGCGCCAGCGCGCCTTGCGCCAGAACGCAGCAGGCAAGCAGCATCGCGTCGGTCTTGGCGTCACGGCCTTCGAAGGCGGTGGCGAAAATCGCCGCCATGACCAGGCCGGCGGCAAGACCGGCATTGGCGCCGAACAGATTGGCCCCGGTCCAGGCGATTGCGACGACGGCGATGGCGATGCCCAGCGCCGAGATCAGCCGGTAAATCCAGATCGGCGCCTGTGCCCCCTCGCCGCTCAGCGTGACCGCCGCCGATTGCAGCCAGTAGATGCCGATCGGCTTCTGGTAGCGCGACGCGTCCTGGAAGCGGATGTCGATATAGTCGCCGGTCTCCGTCATCTGCTTGGTCGCCTGGACGAAGCGCGGCTCGTCGCGGTCGAGCGGCGGCAAAGAGGCCAGTCCCGACGCCGTCATCATCAGGCTGAACAGGAAGAGAAAGATGTAGTTCCTGCTCATTTCGACACCGGACAGACTGAATTTGGCGGGACTGGTGGCTCAGTCGACCTTGGTCATCGCCGCCTTGCGCTCATTGGCGATGAGCCATAAATTTCTGACATAGATCACCATGCCCATGGCCTGGCCGGCGATGAACACCGGATCCTCACGCTGGATGGCGTAGACGAGCAGCAGCCCGCCGCCGAACAGCGAGAAGAACCAGAAAGCGATCGGCACGACGCTGCGCTTGGCCTTTTCCGAAGCGATCCACTGCACCAGGAAGCGCATGGTGAAGAAGAACTGGGCAACGAAGCCGAGCAGAACCCAGGCGTCGAACTGCTTGACGAAAACCTGGTGCAGCCAGATCGCCAATTCCTGAAACACGTTAGCCATGCGTGATTTCCTCTACCTTTGGCATTCTGCGGCGCCGGCGCCGAAGCCACCAAACGCCGGCGAGATCGAGCGCGCCCTGCAGGCCGCGATCGAAGATGCCGTAATTCGACTTGCCGTGGCGGCGGGAGCGGTCGACGACGTCGCAATGGACGACGCGGTAGCCTTCCTGGATGACAAGCGCCGGAACGAAACGATGCGTACCGTCGAAAAACGGCAGTTTGCGCAAGATATCGGTGTGGATCGCCTTCAAGCCGCAGCCAGTGTCGCGGGTGTCGTCATGCAGGATCGCGCCGCGCAGCCAGTTGGCGAAACGCGATGCCAATTGCTTGATCTTGCTGTCGCGGCGCTTCAACCGCTGCCCCTGCGCGGCGCCGAAATCGGGCCCTGCCCGACGCAGCGCATCGACCAGCACGGGGATATATTGCGGGTCGTTCTGGCCGTCGCCGTCGATGGTGGCGATTATCGAGCCGCGCGCCGCCCAGGCGCCCGAGCGCACCGAAAGCGACTGGCCGGCGGATTTTTCGTGCCGCAGCTGCCGAAGCGGAAACGGACGTTTGGCGGCTTCAGCGGCAAGCACCGAAGCGGTGTCGTCAGTCGAACCGTCATTGACGACGATGATTTCGAAATCGCGCCCGGTCATCGCCGCCTCGATCTCGTCGATCAGCAGCGGCAGGTTCGCCGCCTCGTTGCGGCAGGGAATGACGATGGATATCAATGCGTCCGGCATATCGCGTCGGGCTCTGTCACAAGATATGGCATTCGGTGGATGCCGTGCGGTGCCGTTCCAGCGGATCGAACCCGTTGGCGCGGCGCCTCATTACGCCAGCCGACAGGATGAAGCAAGCATGCGCGGCAGTGCAGAATAGGCTGTCCATGCCGGCGCAAAATCGGAAACCACTTTTGCTTGACGCGCTTGGATGCTAAACGCCCGCGTTCAGGCCATGCCGGGCCGTTCGGACCCGGCGCTTTCAGGAAGAAACAATGTCCGCCTTCAAGTCCGATTTCCTGCGCGTCATGAGCGAGCGCGGCTTCATCCACCAGATTTCGGATGAGACCGGGCTGGATCAACTTTTCGCGAAGGAAACCGTGACCGCCTATGTCGGATACGACGCCACGGCGACCAGCCTGCACATCGGCAATCTGATATCGGCGACCATGCTCTACTGGATGCAGGAGACCGGCCACCGGCCGATCGCACTGATGGGCGGCGGCACCTCGATGATCGGCGACCCGTCCTTCCGTGACGACCAGCGCAGCCTTTTGACGCCCGAGGCGATCGCCACCAACATCGAGGGCATCAAGCGAATTTTTGGCCGCATCCTGCGCTTCGGCGACACTGGCAGCGACGCCATCATGGTCAACAATGCCGACTGGCTGATGAAGCTCAACTATGTCGAGTTCCTGCGCGATGTCGGCCGCCACTTTTCGGTCAACCGGATGCTGACCTTCGACAGCGTCAGGCTGCGGCTCGAGCGCGAACAGTCGCTGTCCTTCCTCGAATTCAACTACATGATCCTGCAAGGCTATGATTTCGTCGAGCTCAGCCGCCGCCACGACTGCCGGCTGCAGATGGGCGGTTCGGACCAGTGGGGCAACATCATCAACGGCGTCGATCTCGGCCACCGCATGGGCACGCCGCAGCTTTATGCGCTGACCACGCCGCTGCTGACGACATCGTCGGGCGCCAAGATGGGCAAATCGGCCAAGGGCGCGGTGTGGCTGAACGGCGACCTCTTCTCGCCCTATGATTTCTGGCAATACTGGCGCAACACCGAGGATGCCGACGTCGAGCGCTTCCTGAAGATCTTCACCCGGCTGCCGCTTTCGGAGATCGCGCGGTTGGCCGCCCTTGGCGGCTCGGAGATCAACGAGGCCAAGAAGGTGCTGGCCACCGAAACCACGGCCATCGTGCACGGCCGCGAGGCGGCGCAACAAGCCGAGGAGACCGCGCGCAAGACCTTCGAGGAAGGCGTGACGGCCGAAACGCTGCCGACCGTGGAAGTGGACGGCGCCGCGCTGGAAGCCGGCATCGGCATCCTGTCGCTGCTGGTCAGCGGGGGCCTTGCCGGGTCCAACGGCGAGGCAAGGCGTCACATACAGGGTGGCGCTGTGCGCCTCAACGACCAGCCGGTGGCGGACGACCGGCGGATGGTGACGCCTCAGGATTTGAGTCCGGAAAACGTCGCAAAGCTTTCAGTGGGCAAGAAAAAGCACGTGCTTGTGCGGCCTGCCTGAGCCGTCTTCTGGGATCCTCAGCGATACTCGAAGATCGACCGGAAAATGCCCGGCGCGATTACCGATAGCGGGTTGATGTCCAGCACCGGCTTGTTGGCGTTGCCCTTAAGCCGGTAGGTGACGCCGATCAGGCCTCGGTCGCGGCCGTTGCCGAGCAGAACGCCGACCAACGGCAACTCGCCGAAGATGCGGTTGAGGCCATAGGCCGGCATGAAGGTTCCGGTCATGTCCATATTGTTGTTCTGGTCGTAGAGCGTGCCTTGGAAGGTGGTGCCGATGCGCGGGCCGCGCAGCACGCCATTCGCCAATTTCAAATAGCCCGACCCCTTGTCGATCTCGGTAAAGCCGCGCTCGAATTTTACCCGCGAGGTGTCGATCTTGCCCTTGACCGCTTCGTTCAGGCTGCGGCTGTCGCCGGCTGGCGTGGTCGATACGATCGACGCAAGCTTCGGTTCATTGACGATGAAGAAGTTGCTCGAATCGACCTGGCCCCGCATCGGGCCGTCGGCCGCGCCGCTGAGCGCCAGCGTGATCGATCCGCCTTCCATATGCTCGTAGATGTTGAGGAAGCGCAATATGGCGCCTGCGTCGGCCGACTTCATGGTGAGCGCGCGAGCACCATTGCCTGCCGTATTGCTGATGGCGATGGCGGCGCCGGAACTTGCCGCGGCGCTGACCTTGAGCCTGTTCACCCTGGAGCCGGCGGCACTGTAGTCGAGCTTCAAATTGGACAGGACCTCGTCATGGAACCCGGTTAGCGAATTGACGTCGGCGCTAACCGAAACCGCGTCCGTGCCGGTGGTTTTGGTGGCGGTATCGACATCGGAGGTGAACTGCTTGATCAGCGAGCGGGCATCGAGCGCGTTGCCGCTGACATCGACTGCGAAGCCCTTGCCCGACCGCTTCACCGTCACGGCGACATCGTCGCCCCGGTTCAAGGCGACTTTGCTGAAGCGGGCCGACGACAGCGCGCCCTTGACCAGGACGACATCGCCTTCGACCGAAAAGCTCTTTCCGTCGAGGTCGAAGTCGGACAGCGTCGTGGTATCGCCGGACTTGCTCACGGTAAAAGTGGCATTGGCGGCAATGCCCGGCCCCTTGCTCCAGCCTGCCCAGGGAATGTCCAGCCTGGCGCTCGTCAGGTCGACGTCGACGTTCTGGCTGCCGCCTTCGCCGCTCTTGTCGATTGCCACCTTGATGGTGCCGGAAATCAGCGGCGACAGGCCAGGCATGGCGATGGCGCGCGTCTTGTCGTCGAGCACAAGCGCCACCTTGCGGCTGCGCGGCGGGCCGCCATCCCTGAGCGGCTCGACCAGATCGAGCTCGGCTGGAATGCCGTTCAGCCGCGCCTTGGCAGAGATCACCGCCTTGCCGGGCCCGACTTCGATCGAACCGTCGGCATCGGTCACCATCTGGCCTTCGAACGGCTTGGCGAGCGACAGGTCCTTGTAGTCGAGCGATACCAGCCAATCGAGCTTCGACGTGTCGACGCCGGATTGCAACGGAATGTCGGCCTTGACGTGGCCGGTCACCGTGCCCGACAGGTCGTCCGGCAAGATGCCGACATGGCGCATGGCGTTGATCGGTTCGTAGGAGGCAAGTTCGGCGATGGCCGGCGCCTCGCCGGCGACGTCGATGTCGAGCGCGCCGATCACCGGCGGGTGGTTTGCCGCCTTTACCGACAGTGTGCCATTGCTTGCCGCCACGGTGCGGCCGCTCGGCATATAGACGCTGCCCGAGGACAGCGCGACGTCGACATCGTTGCCGTGGAAGGAAACGACGCCGACGGCATCGCGTATCGGCGGGATGCGGCCGGCGGTGTCGAAACGCGAGCCCTCGACCTGGAAGCGGCCGAACACCTCGTCGGCCGAAAGCGGCACGCCGTTGCCGAGACGCCCCGGAACGACCTGGAACTGCAGGCTGGCATCGACGACGCGGCCGCCAAACAGGTTCTGCAGCACCCACAGCCGCGCGTTCTTGGCCGAGAACCAGGGCCACAATTGCTTGACGTGCGAGACCGCCATGTCGTGGACGTTGAGCGACACCGAGATACCCGGCGGTCCGTTGTCGATGAAGGAAACCGCAGCGGTTCCCAGCACTTCGCTCCCCGATCCCGACCTGATGCCGATCTGGTCGGCGACAAGCTTGCGGCTCTTGACCTGATAGACGCCGGCGATGCGGGCGAAGAAATTCAGCGCCGGCTCGGGCGATTCCGAAGGCGCCAGCGTCGAGCCGTCGCTGGTCAGGTCGTAACGATAGGAAGGCTCCTCGCCGGCCGCGCCGGTCGACGGCTTTGGCCCGATCGAGCCGGCGAAATTGAACGCCGAGCGCCCGGTCTTTAGAACCAGCCTGCCGACATCGATCTTGTTGGAGCCGGAGACAAGGGCGGCGTCGACATCGACATCGGCCGGCAACAGCCCGCGTGTGCCGAGGTCGAGCACCGAGCCGGTTAGCGACAGCGAGCCCGTCAGCCGCGAATCGGTCTCGCCCGAGCCTTCGGATCCCGTGAGCTTCAAAGCCATCGCGCCGGTTCGCCCGCCGGCCGCCGGCGTTGTCTCCGCGACATCCGCCATGTCGATGGCGGCGTTCAAGGCGGTGACGCGCATCGAGCTCGTATCGCGGGTGGCGGTGGCCGTGACGGTGAGCGCGCGGCCATCGACATCCGCCTCGGACGAGAACTCCACGCTGCCGGGGCCCGACTGCAGCACCGTCGCGTTGGCGATCATGACCAGCTTGACCGATCCGGCCTCGGGCAGCTCGAATGCGACATTTTTGAGATCGATGCGGCGCATCGAATCCTCGCGCACGGCATCGAGTGCACGATTGACGTCACTGAAGACGGCGGCGGCCAGTTTTTCCGGATCGATGAGACCGTCTTGATTGCGCAGGCGCGCTGTCCAGTCACCACCCGACGGCATTGCCGCGGTGACGATATGGGCGTCGGAAACCCTGGCGCTGGTCAGCCGAACCTCGCCCGAAAGCAGCGGGATCAGCCGGATGCCGAAGCGGACGCGCCCGGCATCGGCCATCGGCTTGCCGTCCGCCGTCTCGACGCTGACATCCTTGACCTGCAGCGCAATGAAGCTCGATCCGTCGAGTGTCAAGCTGGCAGGACCGACGGCGACTTTGACGTCGAAACCGGCCAGTTTCTCGATCGCCGTTTCGGCTTCCAACCGCAGCCGTTCGTTGCCGATGCCGGTGGCGCCGATGACGTAGACGGCGGCCGCTGCCAGCAGCACAAGGGCTCCAATGCCGGCAAACAGCCGGGCAAGGATGCGAAAGCCGCGGCCGATCCGTGCCTTGCCGAGCGGCGGCACGCGGCAAGCGGACGGGAAAGCCCCCAGGTCGGTGATCTCGTCACGCCTGAACCGGATTTTCTCGTGCTGCGGTTCTTCCTGATCCACGCAATTTTCCGTTGTGCGAATTCGATCGTGGACGAATCCCCGCCCGACACTATAACGACGCAGGCTAGAGCATGATGCCGAAAGGTGTGAGGCGGTTTTCGGACGACATCATGCTCTATCTCTTTGATTTAGGGCCGCGTAACCTCAAACAAGGGCATCGATATGGCTGATCTCGACGTTGGCGACGTTGCGCCGCAATTCGATCTTCCGCGCGACGGCGGCGGCTCACTCAGCCTTGCCTCGATGCGGGGGAAGCCCATTGTACTTTATTTCTATCCGCAGGACGACACCACAAGTTGTACCAATGAGGCGATCAGCTTTTCGCAGCTGAAGCCGGAGTTCGAAAAGGCCGGCGCCGTGGTGATCGGCCTGTCGCCGGACAGCGTGAAGAAGCACGACAAGTTCAAAACCAAATACGATCTCACCGTCGACTTGGTTGCCGACGAGGAGCGCAAGGTGATCGAGGCCTACAATCTGTGGGTCGAGAAGACGATGTATGGCCGCAACTATATGGGCGTCGAGCGGGCGACGTTCCTGATCGGCAAGGACGGGCGGATCGCCGGGATCTGGCGCAAGGTCCGGGTGAAAGGCCATGCCGAAGCAGTGCTGGAGGCGGTCCGCGCGCTCTGAGGCCCCACCGATCTGGCCAACGCCGCGCCCTGCATTAGGGGAATAAGACACATATGCGGTTGGCTGACACCGCTGGTCACTGGCGCGCCCGCTCGACGGCAAAACTTTGTTAACCCTAATAAAACTTTGTTAACCCTAATAATGTGTAATCGGGCTTCGTTGGTGTCGTAACGAAAGCTTGGTCCCGTGAACCTAACCGGTCAGTCAGCGGTCTTCGGCAGGCGCGAGGAGCCGCATACGGTCATCATTGCGCGGGGCAATGAAATACGGCATTTCACCATCCGGCCGTGGCTCGTCGCCTTTCTCGGCTCGGCACTGGCGGCGATCGCCATCGGCTATCTCTTGGCGACCTCCTATCTCGTACTGCGCGACGATCTGATCGGCGCCACCACGGCCCGGCAGGCGCGCATGCAGCAGGCCTATGAAGATCGCATTTCCGCATTGCGCGCGCAGGTCGACCGCATCACCAGCCGCCAGCTTCTCGACCAGAAACTGATGGAGACCAAGGTCAGCGAATTGATCGAGCGGCAGAGCCAGCTCAGCCAGCGCCATGGCCGCCTTGGCCCGATCCTCGAACGGGCGGAAAACGAGGTCGGCACGCCGGCCGCCGCGGATGTGGCGGCAAAACTCGACGAGCATGCCGAACTGACTGGCGGCGAGCCACTCGCCTATTCGGTCGCCAGCCTCGGTTCGGGCGACACCAGGCCATTCTCGCTGTGGTCGACACGCTCCGACCCGCTGCCCAGCGAAACGGCTGCGGACCGTGCCGACAAATTGTTCGTCTCGATCAATGATTCACTGAAGGCTATCGAAAGCCAGCAACTCACCCGCATCGAGACCCTGGCCGACAATGCCTACAAGAACGCCGACGCCATCACCCAGGCGCTCGAGGCGGCCGGCCTGCCGGTCGACAGCGATTTCGGCAAGAACGAAAGCGATGTCGGCGGGCCGCTGATCCCGCTTGACAGCTCGATGATGTTCGACAGCAAGGTCAAGGAACTCGACGAGGCGCTGGATACGCTCGACCAGTTGAAGAAAGAGGCGCGGCGGCTGCCGCTTGCCAACCCGGCGCCGGGCCACTCCGTCACCAGCCCGTTCGGCGTGCGCACCGACCCCATCCTCGGCACCGCTGCCCTGCATTCAGGCATGGATTTCCGCGCGCCGGTCGGCATGCCAGCCAAGGTCACCGCGGCCGGAATCGTCACCAAGGCCGGCTGGAACGGCGGCTATGGCCGCATGGTCGAGGTCGATCACGGCAACGGCTTTGCCACGCGCTACGGCCATCTGAGCGAGATCGACGTTGCCGTCGGCCAAAAACTCGCGGCCGGCGACATCATCGGCAAGACCGGCAGCAGCGGCCGCTCGACCGGCCCGCACCTGCACTACGAGGTCCGCCACAATGGCGAAGCCATCGACCCGCTGCGCTTCCTGACCGTCGGCAAGAAGGTCGAGCAGTATCTGTAGGGTCAAGCCAGGCGGCTGGTTGCACGCCCCCGCCTCCTTCACCCGTTGTACCATCCTGTTGTTTGGCAATCCGACATCGCGTGCTCCGGCGTCACGTTCTGGAGCCTGCGGCTGCCGCGCGCTTTGCCGATGCCGTTCTCATCGCTGAGGATTGCCTCGGCCACCGCCGTGATCGGCGCCATTGTCGGCGAATGGATCGGCTCCGACCAAGGACTTGGCGCGCTGATCATCCAGGCGTCCTTCAACTACCGGTCGGACCGCCTCTACGCGGCGATCGTGCTGTCATCGGGCCTGTCGATCGTCCTGTTTTGTCTTGTGGTGCTGATCGAGCGCCGGACGATCCAATATTGAGCAGATGCGTCAGGCGGGTCGCGGTGGCGTCCGTCGTGGCTGACCGGTCAGGATTTGACATGGATGTCTCGCGGGAATTTGGTCAGCGTCTCATGGCCGGTCTCGGTCACCAGAATGGTCTCGCTGATCTCGATGCCCCAGCCATCCATCCACATGCCAAGAATGGAGTGCACGACATTGCCGGGTTGCAGCGCGGTCTTGTCGCCGGGCCGCAGGCTGATCGTGTGCTCGCCCCAATCCGGGGGATAGGCGACGCCAATGGAGTAGCCGATGCGCGATTCCTTCTTCAGCCCGTAGCGCTGGATAACCTTGCGCCATGCGGCCTCGACCGCTTCGGCTGTGGTCCCCGGCCTGACCGCGTCGAGCACCGCATCCATGCCTTCGATCACCGCCTTTGCGGTGTCGGCGACACGGGCCGGCGTCTTGCCGAGCTGCATCGTTCGGGCGAGGCCGGCGGCATAGCGGCGGCAGACACCGGCAAGTTCGAGCGCAATCGTCTCGTCCTCTCCAAACCGCCGGTCGCTCCACATGATGTGCGGAGCCGATGCATTCTCGCCGCCGAGGATGGTCGGCGGCAGTGCCGTGATGTCGCCGGCGAAGTCCGCGCTGCCGGCGATCTGCGTCGCCTGGATCGCGGCAATCGCATCGCACTCGCGCACACCTGGCGCAATGACTTCGAAGGCCCGCGCAACAGCTGCTTCAGCCAAGGTCGACGCCTTGCGCAGGTAGGCAATTTCTGGAGCGGATTTCACGGCGCGGATCCAGTTCACCAGGAGATCGGCGTCGTGCCATTTCGCATTGGGCAGGCCGGCGACCAGCCGGGCATGCGCCTTCGGCGAGAAATAATAGGCTTCGAGCTCGATGCCGATATGTCTCGCGCCCCAGCCCTTGTCGACGATCCAGGCCGCTATCCAGTCCATCGGATGGCGATCGGCGCGCTGCACGTGGTCCTCGGGGAAGCCGACCACATTCTCCGGCTTCATCCAGGCCGTCAGCAAGCCGCCTGCCGCATCCATGGCGCGGCCGATCCAGACCGGCTCGGCCTCGTTTTCGATCGGGACCAGCACGACCTGCGGCGTGTAGAACGACCAGCCGTCATAGCCGGTGATGTAATGCTGGTTGGCGACATCGTTGACCACCAGCAGTTCCAGCCCACGCGCCGCCATCTCGGCGCGGATCTTCTTGAGCCGCCGCTGGTACTCATCGCGCGCAAAAGGCAATTCGATCATCGGTTTTCCTGCTGGATTGTTGGCCGGCGAGCCCCGCGCCCGCCTGACGTCATTCACCATTGCGGTGGTTTCAGCCCGGCTGCAATCGGCCAGCGCGACGAATGGGACAGGTCCTGCAGCGCGCCCGGGAACCGTCACGAATTATTTTTGAATTCCATTTGACTGAATAAATTGCCTGTGCAAGTCTTGGTCTTCCTATGGGGCGCGGGACATGGCACTGCGGGGGACCAATCAGGAGTTCGGGCGGCCTTACAACCGGCGCATCGTGCTGGAGTCCATCCGTCTTCACGGTCCCATCGCTCGCGGCGACATTGCCGGCCGGGTCGGCCTCACCGTCCAGACCGTATCGACCATCGTTCGCGAACTCGAAGAGCATGGTTATGTGCTGTCGCTGCGCGAAGAGCCGCGCGGACGCGGGTTGCCGCCGGCGACGCTCAGGATCAACCCCGAGGGCGGCTATGCCGTCGGCGTCCACCTCACCCCGCTGGGGATCGACGCGGCGCTCATCAATCTCAGCGGCGATGTCATCGAGAGCATGCATCGCGAGGCGCCGCATGCGACGCCCGACCATGCCTTCGAGCTGATCGGCGCGATGGTGCCCGAGTTGACCGCGCTGCGGCCCGGCGGACGCGTGCTCGGCATCGGCATGGCGCTGCCTGGACCGTTCGGCGTGGAGTCGATGAGCTTCGTCGGCCCGACGACCATGGCCGGCTGGAAGGATGTCGCGCTGCCGGAACGGCTGGCGGCGTCGACCGGGCTGCCGGCCTTCTTCGAAACCGACATGGCGGCGGCGGCCATGGGCGAACGGCTTTACGGTCTCGGCTCCGGTTATTCCGAATACTACTACCTCTATTTCGGCGTCGGCCTCGGCGGCGTAATCGTGCATGACGGCGCGGTGATGCGCGGCGCCTGGGGCAATGCCGGCGAAATCGGACACATCCCTGCCGTTCCCGGTGGCGAGCCTTGCCCATGCGGCAACAGCGGCTGCCTCGAACGGTATCTCTCGCTGGAAGCACGTCGCCGCCGCAACATCAGCGACGCCGCCTGGGTGGCTGAGATCGCGCCGATCTTCCGCAACGCCATCGTCACCATAGAGAATGTGTTCGACCCCGAAACCGTCATCCTCGGCGGGCTCGCGCCCACCGACCTGCTCGAAAAGCTGGTCGGCGCGGCGGGACAGCTTCCCAATTCGGTCTCGGCGCGGCGCGACCGCAAGACACCGCGCGTGACGGTGGCGACCGGCGGCAAGCATTCGGTGCTGCGGGGCGCTGCCGCGTTGGCCGTTTCGGGCGTGCTGTCGCCGCGCTTCGGCCAGATGTTCATTGCCGAGCGCGAGCGCCGGCCAGACCTCATGCACAGCAAGGGAGTGGCGGCATGACCGAACCGCTGCTGGTACTCGAAAACGTCACCAAGAATTACGGCGCCATCCATGCGCTCAGAGGCATCAGCTTCTCGATCGGCAAGGGCGAGGTCGTGGCGCTGCTCGGTGACAATGGCGCCGGCAAGTCGACGCTGGTCAAGATCATCGCCGGCGGCCTCGAGCCGAGCTCCGGCCGCATGCTGTTCGAGGGGAAGGAATTCCTGGCGAAAACGCCGGCCGAGGCCAAGGCCGCCGGCATCGAGACCGTCTACCAGGACCTTTCGCTCTGCACCAATGTCGACGTCGTCGCCAATTTCTTCATGGGCCGCGAAATCACCCGCAAGGTTCTCGGTATCCCCATCCTCGACGAGCGCGCCATGGAGGCCGTGGTCGGCAAGGCGCTGGCCAGTGCGGGCACCCGCATCCCGTCGCTGCGCACCAATGTCGAGCATCTCTCGGGCGGCCAGCGCCAGGCCATCGAGCTCAACCGCTTCGTGCATTGGGGCGGCAAGCTCGTGCTGCTCGACGAGCCGTTCGCCGCCCTCGGCGTCGAACAAACCAGGCGCGGTCTCGAGATGATCCGCCAGGTGGCCAACCAGGGCATCGGCGTCGTCATCATCACCCACATCATGCAACAGGCCTTCCAGGTTGCCGACCGGATCGTGGTGATCCGGCAAGGCGTCGTGGCCGGCGATGTCGCGCGCAACAAAACAAGTCCCGATGCGGTGATCAACATGATCACCGGTGAGACGCTTGCCGGTGCCGGACCGGCAGGTTGAGGGACAAAAGAGGGGTCCGGTATAAAAGAGGAGCGAACGACATGAAGCGAATACTGGTTCTTGTCTTCGGTATCCTGGCACTGGCTCTTGCCTCGCTCACGCCGGCAATGTCCCAGACCAAGGGCACCGTCTATTACATGGTCCCGACCCTGCTCGATGAATTCCAGACCGGCTCGGTGAGCGCGCTGGAGCTGTTCCTCAAGCAGGTCGGCTATGAGGTGAAAACACTCAACGCCGACAACAAGACCGACGCGCAGCAATCGCAGATGAACGACGTCATTGCGCTGAAGCCGGCGGCGATCATCCTGGCCGCCGTCGATTTCAACGCGCTGAAGCCGTCCATCGAAGCGGCGCGAGCGGCCGGCATCCCGGTGGTCGAGTTCGACCGCCAGATCACCTCGACCCCGTCCGATTTCACCTCGGTGGCGGGCACGGTCGAGATCGGCTACGTCGCCGCCGAGCAGGCGCAAAAGCTTCTGACCGCCAAGAACGGTTCTGTGAAGGGCAAGATCCTGCAGGTGCTCGGCGATCCCGGCGATCCCTACACGCTCGACATCCAGAAGGGTTTCGAGGAGAAGTTGAAGGCGTTTCCTGACGTCAAGATCATCTCGCTGCCGGCCATGCAATGGGAAGCCAGCAACGCCGGCACGATCGTTGCCGACCAGATGCTCGCCAACCCCGACATCGACCTGATCTTCAGCCATGCCGCGCACCTGTCGGTCGCAGCCGTCGCCTCGCTCGAGGCCGCCGGCAAGAAGCCGGGCGACGTCCTGCTGATGAGCTCGAATGGCGCTCCGGTCGGTCTCGACCTGATCCGCAAGGGCTGGCTCAATGTCGAAGTCGAGCAACCGCTCTACGCGCAGGCCGCGGCCGTGGCGATGTTCATGGACAAGATCGCCGGCAAGCAGGAAATCAAGCCTGGCGAGTATGACGTGCTCGGCTTGAAGTCGACCGTAACGAAGGAGAGCTGGGGCCCCAACATCAAGATCCCGGGCGCCGCCATCACCAAGGAAAACGTCGACAATCCGGCCTTCTGGGGCAACCAGAAGCCGCCGACGGACACGATCAAGTCTGTCGAATAGTAGCCTAGCGAAGCGCTCCGGGCCATTGCGGCCCGGAGCCTGCCCATTCACGACGCCGCGTCCCAGGACACCGTGGCGAACCTAAACCCGCGCCTGAACCCGACGAAATCGAGTTGATTTCTCAGCCTGATTTTCTCGGGAGCGCCAACCGGATCAGCCCATGAACCCGCGCAGCCGCAAAGCCCTGGAGTTCGTCCTCGACAACCTCGTCTGGTTCATGCTGATCTTTGTGCTGGTTGTCTTTTCCATCTTCGTCCCGAACTACTTCCAGCTCGGCATCTTCGCCAACATCATCGAGGCCTCGAGCGTTCTCGGCGTGATGTCGATCGGCCTGTCGCTGGTCATCATTGCCGGCCATATGGACCTGTCGGTGGAATCGGTGGCCGCGCTCAGCGCCATGGCGGTCGGCATCCTGTTCTGCTCATCGGGCATCGGCATGGGCATACAGCTCAATCCGCAATGGCTGATGGTTCCGGTTTCGCTGCTCGTTGCGCTGGCCGTCGGTGGCCTCATCGGCGTCTTCAACGGCTATCTCGTGGTCAAGGTGAAGATGAGCGCCTTCATCATCACGCTGGCGTCCTACATCTGGGTGCGTGGCCTGGTTCTGGTGATTTCCGGCGGCCGCTCGGCACAGGATCTGGCGCCGGCCATCCGCTGGTTCGGCATCCAGCGGCTGGCGGGCCTGCCGCTGACCGCCTGGATCGCCGTCGCCTGTTTCGTCCTGTTCTCGCTGATCATGGCCAAGACGCCGTTCGGCCGCCACCTCGTGATGATCGGCGGCAACGAGACAGCGACCTTCCGCGCCGGCATCCGCGTCAACCGCAACCTGATCATCGCCTTCGTGCTGGCTGGCGCCATCGCCGGCCTCGCCGGCTGGCTGCTCGCCATCCGCACCTCGGGCGCCACCGCCAATCTCGGAACCGGGCTGTTGTTCAACGCCTTTGCCGCCGTCGTCATCGGCGGCGTCAGCCTGAAAGGCGGTGTCGGCACCTTGCCCGGCGTCTATGCCGGCGTGCTTTTGCTCTCCTCCATCAACACGGCAATCAACCTGATGGGCCTGCCGGCCAATTTCACCCAGGTGATCCACGGCCTTTTGGTGCTCGCCGCCGTGCTGCTCGACGCCTTCAAGCAAACCATTCGCCAAAGACTGGCATAGGAGACGGCTGGCATGACAGGACGGCTCGAAAGCAAGGTCGCGCTGATCGTCGGCAGCGCGCGCGGCATCGGCAAGGGCATCGCGCAGCGCTTTGCCGAGGAAGGCGCGCGGCTGGTCCTGGCAGACAGCGAAGCCGGGGCCGGTCAAGCGACCGCGGACGAGCTCGGCGCGGATTTCATTCGCACCGACATCTCGCAAATGGCCGATGCAGAAGCTGCGGTGGCGCTGGCGCTGAGCCGCCATGGCCGCCTCGACATCGTCGTGCAGAATGCCGGCATCTATCCCTGGCAGCTGATCGAAAACACCAGCCCGGACGACTGGGACCGGGTGATGGCGGTCAATCTGCGCGGCACGTTCAACGCCACGCTGGCGGCGCTGGCGCCGATGAAGGTGCAAGGTTACGGGCGCATGCTCTACACCTCGTCGATCACCGGTCCGCACGTCACCAGCCCCGGCCACGGCCACTATGCCGCCAGCAAGGCCGGCATCAACGGCTTCATCCGCTCGGCGGCGCTGGAATTTTCGGGCTACGGCATCACCGTCAACGGCGTCGAGCCCGGCAACATCCTGACCGAAGCGATCGAGCTGCATCGCGGCGCCGCCTACATCAAGAACATGGAGGATTCGATCCCGCTCGGACGCCTCGGCAGTCCGCGCGACGTCGCCAACGCCTTCCTGTTCCTCGCCTCCGACGATGCCAGCTACATCACCGGCACCACCATCGTCGTCGACGGCGGCCAGTTGCTGCCCGAAGGCAAGGATTTCCGGCTGCTGCCGCCGTGATCAGCCGGATTTCTTGTACAGCAGCAACTCAGGCCGGTATTCGAAGTGCATGGTGTCGTAGTGATACCAGCGCCCGCCCCAGATGAAGCCGTTTTTCTCGAACAATTCCACGATTTCCAGCGGAATCCGGTTCTTGAAGGGAATGTGGGCCTTCGGGTTGGTTTTGTTCCTGTTGTTGTACCAATAGTCGGAGAAGCCGACATTGATATCGAAGGCCGCTCCGAACGAGTGAACGCTCAACCGGTCGGTGCCGGCGATCGGCCGCCAGACAAAGCCGCCGCCGGGCTTGAGCCCGTAACGGCTCAGCTCCGCGGGCATCGCCTCAAGCGCAGCGGAGACCTTGCCCAGCCGGTCGTTGATGCCGAAAATCCTGGTGACCTGCACGGTCTTCTTGCCGAGCTTCGGCAACCATTTGACGTTGGCGATGTGCTTGCCCACCTCGGCGGCACTTGCCCCGTAGAGCTTCTCGAAGAAAGGTTCATTGCGGATACGGCCGGGATCGAAATCCTCCGCCGGGACCAGCGCGCCCTCGGCTGCTCCGGGATAGACGTAGCGAAACATGTCTTCGATGTCAGGGCTCTCCAGCAGCGCGTCGGCTTCGCGCGCCTTGCCGTCGTCCCACACCATCGTGGTGCCGTCGGTCCAGGTCAGTACATTGCCCGAAATGGTGAAAAGTCCGGGATAGACCTTGAGCAAGGCGGCCTTGGCCGCCGGCTGGTCGACGCCGTCGCCCGCATTCCCTGCATAGGCGAAGCGCCCAATACCAGAGATTGCCAATGCCAATAGCAGTTGTAACATCAGCCGCCGTGGATGGTCGATCATTGTG
Source organism: Mesorhizobium sp. P160187 (assembly GCF_057766425.1). NCBI lineage: Bacteria > Pseudomonadati > Pseudomonadota > Alphaproteobacteria > Hyphomicrobiales > Phyllobacteriaceae > Mesorhizobium > Mesorhizobium sp. P160187. The sequence continues at coordinate 33,722 of NZ_JBYMDX010000004.1, read as the reverse complement.
CTGCCTCCGCGAGGGCTTTCATTCATCGTGCATTTAACAAGGCAGCTGTACCATGCTGGTCGAATCGACGGGAGACAAAATCATGTCAAAAACCTTCACTGCTTTGATCCGGATGACGTTTACATTCATTTGCCTGGTCGGCCTGGCCTCGTCCGTTTCTATCCTTTTCCCCGCCACCGCGTCGGCCCAGCGCATGCAGAAATGCGCCGATGAAGGCGGCACGTGCCGCCTGCCCTACCCCTCGGAAGTGGTCTACGGCGCGCGCGGCCAGACCACCTCCCGCTTCTTCGATCGTCGTTCCGTGCCTTGCTCGAATCGCGTCTTCGGCGACCCGGCGCCCGGCCGCGACAAGGCCTGCTATATTGCGAGGCGCGATAGCGGTAATGATTATGGTGACAACGACGACGACAATTACGGCAATGATGACAATTACGGCGATAATGATTACGGCCAGGGCCGCGGCAGATGGGTGGCTTGCGCCTCGGAGGGGCGGTTCTGCGAGTTCCGTGGCCGCAAAGTGGTGAGATACGGGGCGCGTGGCCAGTACGTCCAGGGTGTATTCAGGAACGGCGTCACATGCAGCGTCGACGCCTTTGGCGAGGATCCCATCCGCCGCGTGAAGAAGAACTGCTACGTCAAGCGATAGGCTAGCGCGCCGGGAAAGAACGGCGGGTGCGGCTCATTGCGGCCGCGCCCGGCATTCGAGATATGTCGGCCGGGATATGGTGGGCGATGACGGGCTCGAACCGCCGACATCTTCGGTGTAAACGTATAACTTACAGGTCACTGAGGAACCCGCAAGATCATATCTTCGCTGATTTTGTTTGATTTTCCAAGTTTCAGGGTCTTTGCAAATCACCTGAGTTCCCGTATTGGCTGTTGCTAGTTTGTAGCTAGGCCGCCCCCGATGCCCATCACAAAGACCGATATCGATGCAATGTCTCTCAAATCCACGCTTTGGGATTCTGGCCGAGGATCGGTTGCAGGTTTCGGAGTTCGACGTCAGCGCAAGCACCCGACGTTCTGCCTTAAGTACAGCAAGAGCGGGAAGCAGAGGTGGTACACCATCGGTCGCTACGGTTCGCCGTGGACAGTTGATCAAGCACGGATAGAGGCTAAGCGATTACTCGGCCTTGTGGCCGCCGGTGACGATCCAGCCGTCGTTCGGGACCGACCGACGCCGGTATCTGTCGGCGAGTTGTGCGATCGGTATATGGAATCGGCTGAAGCCGGTGGAATCCTTACTCGGTTCAACCGGCCCAAGAAGCTCTCCACCCTGTTGATCGACAAAGGCCGGATCAGCCGCCACATCAAGCCACTGATCGGATCGAAATCGGTCACCGACATAGATAGCCGTGCTGTGAAGCGCCTAATTGAAGACATAACGATTGGCAAAACAAAGGCTCTCATAAAAACAAAACTGCGAGGTCGGGCAAAAGTCACCGGAGGAGCCGCCACCGCTGCTCGGGTCGCGGATCTGTTGTCGGGCATCATGACTTGGGCAGTCGACGAAGGCATCATAGATCAGAATCCAGTGCACAGGGTTCGGCGGTTTCGCAGTGAATCGAAACAACGATTTCTTAGTACGGAGGAGCTGCGCCGCCTTGGTTTAGTGCTGGCGAATGAAAAAGACGCTGGAGACAGCTCGATCCATCCATATGCCCTCACCATCATCAAGCTCCTTTGCCTAACGGGATGTCGAATCGGAGAGATTAACGGCCTGCGTTGGACCGAACTTGATCTCGGGCTGAAATGCCTTCGGCTCGACGATACAAAGACTGGCAAGAGTCTGCGACCAATTGGAGATGCCGCAATCGCGGTCTTCAAGGCTCATCGTCGTATGGCTGGCAAGCCTTTTATATTTCCTGGCAGCAGAGGCACCGCAGCCTATCAAGGCATGGGCAAGGAAGCCGCGCGCATATTTAAGGCCGCAAAGATCGACAAGGCGAGCCCCCACTGTCTTAGGCACACGTTTGCTTCTGTCGCATCAGGTCTAGGCTATTCGGACGGCACGATAGCGGGATTACTTGGACACAAAGGACGGGGGGTGACTTCTAGATATATTCACATCCCTGACAAGGCACTCGCTTCCGCCGCCGAAGCAGTAAGCGCAGAGATTGCAGGCATCTTGGCATCAAACAAGCCCCCTCCTGCGCCGTGACGCCATTCATTCAACGAAGTTCGCAACGTCCATTATCGTGAACCCAAGGCGTTTGCTGACTGAGCCTTTTGGCCCGTAATCCTTTCGCGCTATATCGTTGCAGAAGGCTTCATCATAAACGCTTGGAGGACCTTTTATCTCGTCATTATAGGCAGCATAGTACCATTTGGGATTGTTCCGCTCAGCCGCCGCCGCGAATTTGCGCGCCGCTTTTGTGAGGACAGCCTTCCCGGCTGAAAAACATTGCTCAGCAACTCCGACGAACTGCCCCGCCTGAAGTGCCCCGGCTTTGGACTCAGGTCTCTTAGCGGCATTAGCGGATATGATGGTGCCAAATATTGCGAAAACCGCGGCAAAGGCTCTCTGACGCATTGATACTCTTTTCGGTTTCAAAACTTAGGAGAACCGTGTTTGGCGGTTGGCGCTGCCGACCGCTTGTACTCGACCTCGCCCGATTCCGTCGGCCGACTTCAGCTTGGCTAAATGGCCTTGCCAACCCCTGTCATCGCGCTGAGCTCTGTCAAATCCGAAGATTAACAGCCGGGGCTTGCAGTCGATTGCTGGCAACAACCCACCTTCCGCAAGGCTGAGCACCAAGGGATCGATTTGTCTTATGAAGCCATCTCCTGCCACGTGCTTTCGCATGGCATCAATCCTGACCAATGCTTTTGCGACATTGGTGTATCCGGCCGCTATCGACGGTCCTTTTGCCGTGAGCGCTTTCTCGTATGCAGCCAGCTGCATAAGAACCGCAGGAGGATTGTCACTGAACGCTCGGAGATCCTTGTTCGAAAAGTCCTTGGCCTCATAGAATGAGATCGTCAGGCCATCCGTGCCACTCCGGACAACAGCTGCATCCAACCGATCCTGCCGCCTCTCCGACACAGGGGCTAAGATCATTTCACCGTCTTCAATCTCGGCGGCCCGGGTCAGCGCAATCTCGGCATCGATCACCTTCGGATCGTTGACTAGAAGGGGATGAAGGCCGGTCTTTTCCGGCCCTGCCAGCTTCTGCGCGGCCTTAACCATGGAGTCGAGCGTTTGCGGTCCTTCATAATCCTGCCAGAAGAGCCTCTCGCTAGTAATTCCGAATCCGGAATCAGTAAGCGGAACGTAGGTTTGTTCCTGTCTCACTAGGTACTTGGCATGGGTAGAAAGCAATATTCTGCCACCGCTCCAATCGACCTTAAATAGCGACGCACCGCGATTATAGACGTTTATCGAATTTCTTCGAATAGCTATCACCACGTCAGGCCGGAGTAACACGTCCCGCCACCAGTTTTTGTTCGTCTTTGATCTAGCCAGATCGTCTAACGCCGTCAGAAATTCTTCGTCGAGATGTCGATGAGCGAGTGCATTAACGGTCATGAATCCACCTTTGCCGAGGTTGCAGCGTCAGTTCAGGGCCTTGCCCACGGCTTTCCAATCAGCCGCGATGGCCGCAAGTCGCTCCGAATAGGTCGCACTCGGTAGTCGTCCGTTGATCCCAAGTTGACCGGGATGAGCGAGCGCAAAAACCGACAGTTGACCGTATCTGACCGGCTTTCGGGCGTTCATGTGAGTTCGCCAGTCGGCGGAACTGCTGAGCCAGCCCATCACACCCTCGAAAGCTGGCTTTCCAAGACAAGCTACAACCTTCAGATTCCGCATATTATTCGTGACGAACTCAAATACCGGGGCCGAGGCTCTGACCCCCTTCGTTGGAGAGACATTGCCCTCCTTGAGGAAAAATGAAGCGTTGCCGTAAAGCACACCGCTGTCGAACGATCTCCTGCCTGCGAGGTCAATCGTCCTGCCGATGCTTCCAAGATGATGGCAAATGTTTTCGTTGGTGATCATTCCGATCCCATAGCGCCCATCTCCGTCATTGTGACGCCATGCGCCTTTCGAGCCATGCTTTTTCAGAACTGCTCGCACTTCATCGGCGGGCGCGAAATCTTGCGCCAACAGCAATAGATCCCCGTCCCAATCTCCGCATAGTGTTTCCGTGCCAAATAGGTTTGGGCCAACTATTCCGATCTGCAGCGGGTTGACGAATTCCTGCGGCGGCTTCGAGCGACGAATGCTGTCGGGGATCGATGGTGTCTTAAACATGAGGCTCACTCCCTTTTGCCCCACATTTCTTCATCGGCGGTGGGGTTCAATTTTCTAAGAAAAACTGATTCGCGATGCAAGAAAATCTGCGTGTAAAAACTGGCAGATGAAATTAGCGAGCAAATTCAATGCTATGTAGAAGCCGGAGGAATCTAGCAGAGGACCATTTTACTGGAAGGTGTTCACAAAAATGCTGAGTCTGGGCGTTTTGTAGGTGCCATCGCCGGGGCCGCGTCCCCGCCTGCTGTCGGGAATTGCGCGCCGCGTTGAACTAGATTCCGATCTCGGTGGGTAAGTGAGACATCCCACCGAGAAAGGGCGAGGCGTGGCCTGTCGTCGAAATCGCTACAAGCTTTACGCCCTCAATGAGCAACCCGCTGGAGGAATGAGCAACCCGCTGGAGGTAAGTAGCTGATTTTAAACCGATTCTTGACAATAGGAAAACATTCCTCTATACTGGTTGCGGCGAGCTGCGTCGGCTGACGCGGTTAGGCCAGACCCTAACAGGAGGACTAACATGCCTTTGACAGATCGACCCGACACGCCATGTGGGCACCACTCAAATCACACCAAAGGGGGCCTTCTGGCCCCTTTGTCGTATCAGGAGGCAAGACTATGAATGTCGCCTTCGAAACCACCCGCTCGCTGATTGTTTTCGGCCGCGATGATACCCGTAAACCCCACGCATCGGTTTTTCTGTTGCCGGAAGTCGAGGCGGCGGAAAGCGCTGCAAGGCTGATGGGGATGCATTCGCACCGCGTTGAGCCCGGCGAAGCTCCCGAGATCGTCATGCGCCTTCCGGCTGGCAAGCTGTTCGACAGCGGCAAGGCTTTCGTGCCGTTCGTCAAATCGGAAGTCTATACCCGCATTGCGGCCCTAGCGGGCGTCGCTGACGAGCGCGACGGCGGGCCGGGCGATGACGAGGCCGCCAACAGCCCCGAAAACGCTTCAGCGGGCTCGCCTGAGGCCGTGGCGGGCCATGGCGAGGGCGGCGGTGGCGGCGGTGCCGTTGGCGGTAACGGTAGCGACCTTTGGGCAAAGCTAACGGTCGGCGATGTCGTGCTGGCATCGGAAGGACCCGACGAGGGATACTTTGAGGCCCGCATTATGAAAGCGAAAGCCAAGGGGATTTTCACCCTGAAGTTCAGGGACTACCCAGACGCCCCGCAGGTAGACCGCAGCTACTACCAGCTTGGCTTGATCCACCCCCGCCAGCTGGCGAAGAAGTAAGCGGTCTTGCAACGGGCCGGGTTCGTCCCGGCCCACCACCCCCGTCAATCACACATCCATTCGAAGGAAACACCCATGACATGCTCAACCGAGCGCGTCGGTCGGCTGTCGGCAGCTGATCGAACCGCGCGTATTCGGACCCTAAACGACCAGCTGCGCCAGACCGGCGCTGGCGGGCGCATGGTGATGACCGCCGGTGTCGCCGCACTGCCTGCCCAAGAGATCGGCGCTATCCTGCTGGCCATCGCCAACTTCGACGTGTTCAACGAGGACAACGATCCCTATGACACCCACGACTGCGCTCTGCTGTACGTCGGCGATCGGCAGCTGCTGTGGAAAATCGACTGCTACGACCGCGCTCTCGTGAACCTATCGTCCGATGCCTCCGACCCGGCCGTCACCATTCGCGTGATGACCGTCATGCTGCCGGAGGAGTACTGATGTTCTCCCCTGCACAGGGCACAGGGGCACAGTTCCCCGCTCTTCTAACCTGCCTTGGGCTTTCTGCCCGACGTAAGCGGCGACGGCTCACGAGCGCCTTTCGGAGGTTCGGTCAGAAGGTCTGCGGCCGGGACGCCAAGTGCCTTCGCCAAAGCTTCCAGCGTATCGATCGTCACATTTTCAGAACCGCGCTCGACGCGGCCGACGTAAGAACGATCGATCTCCGCCGCCAACGCCAACCGCTCTTGCGACAGCCCGCGTTCGACACGCAGGTTACGGAGATTCCAACCAATGATCTTGCGCACGTTCATTGTGGGCAAGAAGGCAATACAAACGGCTTGACAATCGACGGACCAATAGTCCCCTATTTCCAATTTCAGGGGATTGCACGATTCATGTGCTTGCTTGGGGGAGTGAAATGAAAATAGCAGTTGGGATTATTGGAATTCTGCTTGGCTTGATTTCGATGCTGCAGTCCTGCGCGGTCGCGACGGGTGGAAGCATCGCGGCCAACCATGACCTAGCGGGCGCTGGATCAGTCGGCGTGTTGGTGGGTTTGCTGTTCTTCGTCGGCGGCGCCTTTGCGTTCGGCCTGCCACTGATCTCCGCAATCATCTTCGGCGTCGGCAGCCTGTTTGCATTCATCGCCGCCAGCGCCTTCACCGACATGAAGATTTGGGCCATCGCCGACCTGATCTTGGCCGCCATGGCATTCTTCGCATGGAGGAGCGGTCGCGCAGGCAGAGGTAAGACATCCAGCGAGGCCACAAAGTGAGGAAAACCGTTCGATGCGCGGCTGTTTGCGTTGGGGTCGCGCTGCTCCTAACCCCGCGCGCTTTTGCCGACGTTTGCAGAGATATGATTGCCGCAAACAGTTCGGGTGTGTATCAGGAAACGCCCATTTCTAAGATGGACCCGAACTGGGTCCAAGTTCTTATATCGCAGGCGGCAGAGTGCGGCCAATCAGCTGCCGGTGCAGATGCACTGTCTCTCGAGCAGTTCACGCAAAAGCTGCAGGCCAGAAAGCAACAGGCGAAGGGTTACAAGCAAGAACTTGTCGAGCTGATCAAACGAACTCAAGCTCTCCCCGCCGATCCGTCATCAAGGGCGGCCCTGCAAGAACTGAAAGTACGGCTCATCGAGATCCGTAACGAGTCGGTTGAAGCATTCGCCTCAAACGAATGGAGAGATTTGGATAGTGCCATTGACCAGAAGATTGACGCTATTGAATCGGGCCAGACGCAACAAACGCTGCCGTCTTCAAATCCGCCAAGCCTCCAGAATTTCGCTAATCAAAGCGCCACGGACGGGCGCATATCTGAAATGACTTGTTCAGCAAAAGGCACAACAGTTCTGGGCGTGGTGAACATGGGGTCGGACGATCCCGAGGAAGTGGTGGAGGTCGCGCTCACTTCCGCCGGTGATTTCGTGATCGAGGGGAAAAAGATTGCTGCGGTCGATGTCGTTCGGAATGGCGGGGCAGTCTCCTTTTCGATGATCTCGGTAGAAGACTATTTGCTCGCCGGTTCCAAGAACGCAACCGGTGCCTCAATGGGCCTCAGCGACGACGAGAACATGCAATTCCATGCGATGCAAAAAATGTTCATCGGTGGAGCTTTGCACGGTCGCAAAAGGTTCGCGATCTACGACGTCGCCAACACCCGACTGACCTTTGCAGATGCTGATGGGCAGCAATTCAAGAACATTTCCGAAGCCGATTGCTGGGCTCAGTGACCGCGAGGCGGGCATTACCCCGGGAAGGGCTTCATTGTCCAATTCGGACGCTCCATCGAGTAAGCATAGGCTGTCTGCTGGTCGCCCCAGATTTTCTCTTCTGAATCGAGTTGGCTTGCCCGCGGCGGAGTACGAGAAACTGGCTATTTCTGATTGCTATAGTGTGTGAAGACAGCTTTGATCGTATCTGCGGCCTTTCTCCTTTGCCTGTCGATGGCTGGCTTGGCTTCCTTAAAATCGATCTGGCTCGACAATCCGTCCTTGTTAACTACTAGGAAGGTAATGTCTGGCAACTCTTCACCGCTTATTTCATCGAGAATCGGCTTCCAAGGTCCTTGAGCAGGGATGCCGACCGCCTTCCCAAGCACCCCATAACGAACCGTCTGGCCCTGCATCGCGCAATACTTGAGCACAGCTCGAACGGCTTCTTTTCGATCAGCATACGGGATCACTCTCTGGCCCTCCGCAATTTCGATAGACTCGAGCCCTACCGGTGGAAACGTCCGATGCCGTTCTTGGCAGCGCCGGACTAGAACTCCCTGATCAAAAGTATGCCCTCACTGGAACTGCAAAGTGCCGGGTAGTCCCGGCCCGTGAAGGCTACAACGGAAGACTACACAGTCATAGATCGCCAGTTTGAAAAAACTGCCGAACTCGCTTTATAAATGACCGGAAGTCCTTATTTTCATCCGCGAGACGGCTGCACATGGCCCATTCAAGGTCGAGCCGTTCCCGAGCTGGGATGAGTATTTGGCTTTCTGGTGGGTTGGTTACATCAAGCTTGATAAGTCCAATGCCATGCATCGCGTATAGGATGCGGAGCTCTTTGAGAGTGTTAACTCCCTCGATCTCTGCCGCAACAAGATAGCCGAGATTTGCCCACGACGAATTCGACACTGCTTGGAAATAGGTTTCGCGCACGTTCGACCGGTTCACCAGCATCTTGACTTCAAATGACCAGAGGCGGAGTCGTTTATCCCTGCTTTCTCTTATGGCGGAAACTACTTCGGAGTTGAGCCCGGCGGTAAGGTCCTCAATTCCGACCACATCGGGGAACAGCCACTTGTTTCCGCCCGATCCGCTAGTGTTTGACGACCTTCGCTCGTCGATTCTTTCGGCTCGGATGCCCTGCTCACTCAGCAGAAAATCGACGAGCATCGGATAAAGGTCATGTTCTCGGATTTTTGGGTCTTCAAGCTCGGATTGGGGGGCCTTTCCAGCCCGCTCTGCCTCTTCAACTTCGGCCGCCTCCGACTTCGCTGTCCAATAATATAGGCGGGGACGAACACCCTCTGTCGTGCGCAACTCAGGATACCGTTGCTCCCATCCGGGTCGATTGGCTCCGATTTCCGCCACCAGTTGATTCAAAAGCTGGGTTTGATTGGTCACCGACGCGCTGGTTTCTAGCTTCTCTGCGGCCTCGAGAGGATAGTGCTCGCAGATCCACTTCGCTATGTCGCGAGCTTTGAACCGCTCGTCCGGTCTTGACGCGAGCAACTCAAATACTCGCTTTCGCAACTCCAATGTCATAGCTGTCCCCGCTTGCTGTCCTGAAGAGTGGCAGCAATTGCAATATCTTGGCAAGCCATCAGTCGCACCAGCATTAGGGTATCTGCTTACGATCAGCCGCGGGCGGTTATGCAGGTGCAATTTTGGCCTAGATCGTCATTGGGAAAACTGACTGTTCGGCATGTGCGACAAATTCCAGGGCCTGACGTCTCCTCGACAGCGTTTCGTGATATTCTTGAGCCTCGATATCCTTGAAGAAGGGCGCACTGGGTGCGAGGCGCTTCACCACAGCTTCCACATCATCAAGAGACGCCCTGAAGAACTCCTTTCGATAGTTCTGGGCGTTCACCCGTGTCGGCTCAAACTCTACGTGGAGCGCGCGTTCCAACGTCGGCGCATCATCGCTATAGATGATCGCGTGGGTATCGAAAACAAATGGAACGCTTGCGTCGCCTAGCTCCCGGACCCGGTCCAGCGGATCTAGTCTCCGTGTGAGCCCGATCTTCACAATGTCACCGCCGAAAGAGCCGATATTCGAGATGATGTAGACGTACCCCGATCGCGTCTTCTCTGCCATGGCTTGGGCTCTCTCGACCTTAGCATGAGCCGCCGCTAGGTCTCGTTCGAGCATCTTGATCTGCTCAGCGAAGGCATCAAGCTTCGGTCCCACAATGCTGCCTGCCTCAGTCTTAGCCTTGTCCAGCAAACGCTGGTAATGCTCTTCCTCCTCTTGCGCCTGCTCCATATCACGGATTAGCCGTTGCTCCTCACGGGCGAGACGTGCAGCTTCGGCTCTCTCTTCTTTTTCGGCCTTCAATTTCTCGCGATGCTCGTGCGCAAGGTAGAGCTCCTTGAGCTTGAGCTTGACAAAGTCGCCGGTGACGAAAATTGTGTTGGACGCATTGTGTTTGTCGATTTGAGCCTGCGCATTCAGAATACGCTTTTCCATCGCATTCACATTGTTCCAGCGAGTATTAGCGATCGCGGCATCGCACTCGTTATTAAACGCTCTTAGTGTGAGACGGATATTACGGCGCGTCATTGTCTGACCTTTGGCGGCGCTTCCCTCGACAGACCATTTAGTGGTGCAGATCACGGCGTTTTCACTTGTTATCATAGCCTTCTGCTGCTCCCGAGCCGTCAATATCGCAGCCTTGTATTCCTCGCTGTCCGTGAAATCGAAGTGCGGCTCGTAGACACCCATCTCGGCGAACGCCAGCTTATCGTCAAAGATCGCAACTTCCTTGAGCAACCGGTCATAGATAGCCTTCTTGTCTGTATAGTCAGAACGCAGGTTCACGATCCTGTTCTCCTGAAACTGTAAATCTCCTGTTAGACGTGTCACCTCAGCCTCAATGTCCAATATCGGCTTGTACTTGGTTTCCAGTCGATGGATGTGCTCCGCGAGCAAAGTCTGATTCCCCAGCGCAATTTTCTGCTCCTTCTTCATTCGAAAGAACTGCCAAATGATAATTATCATCAGGCCGGGGCAAACCGCCACGCTTGCCAAAAACAAGTTAACCAGCATCGCAAACGCTCCCAGCATTCGTTCGCTACAGGGTCGTCTAATAATCCCTGTCGATCAATGCTCTGTCGAAAGAAACCCCGCAGGGTGGAGCGGGGTTCGATCTGACGAATAGCAGAATTTCTCGATGTGCTGCGTTTGCGCGGCTGTTGCGTCGCGTGAATTTCCTGAATAGGAACGCAGAAGGTCAACGAGGAGATTGAATTTGATGAACGAGCCAAATGGACAGATGAGCCCCGATTTGTTGGAGCTGACTGCGGATATCGTGGCGGCCTACGTCCAAAAGAACGCTGTGCCTGTCGCCGGGCTCCCCGACCTTATCGCCAGCGTCAATTCTGCATTGGTAGGGATTGGTCTGCCTGCGAAGCAGCCGGAGCCTGAACTCATTCCCGCAGTGAATCCCAAGCGGTCCGTGTTCCCAGATTATATTGTTTGCTTGGAGGACGGAAAGAGGTTCAAATCCCTCAAGCGTCACTTGAATGTCCACTATGGGCTGGCGCCGGAGGAATACAGGTCCAAGTGGGGCTTGGCTCGAGACTATCCGATGGTGGCACCAAACTATGCTGCTCAGCGGTCGGCCCTTGCGAAATCCTCAGGCCTCGGCCGAAAAACGGCTGCAAAAGCTGCCCCAAAAAAACCTGCAGCCAAAGCCAAAAAGCCTGCCGCGCGGCGGAAGACGGCTTAGGCCGGAACCTCGATGAATAGATCAGCCGCCGTTGGCGCTATCGTGTGGTTAAGCCTTACGGCCTACCCTACCGTGGCGCAGCAAACTTTCGAAGGTTACGACTGCACCGCAGACTGTTCAGGCCACCAAGCAGGATACGATTGGGCCGAACGAAATGGTATTTCGGACGCCAACGACTGCGACGGCAACAGCCAATCCTTCAATGAAGGTTGTCAGGCTTACGTTGAGGAGCAACAGCCAGCGCCAGACGATGAAGTCCCTCCCGACGAAAGCGACGAGGACAGTTCAGAATAGCCCGATAGTGCTTTCTTCCTTCTCTAGACTCTTCCGCCTGACGGAAGCATTCTCCCCTCGGGGAGATGGCTATGGGCAATTCTGTTCAGCCGTGGATTAGACGGCGAAGGCCTTGGTGGCGTTCGCTTCTGCGCGCTCGCCTCCCTATTTCTTTGGCGCTGCTTGGCACGGCGTCCCTCGCTTATGTCGCGATAGACACCCAGCACTCACTTCCAAATGTTCATTATCCCGGCACGTCAACGACCTCCGTCGCCGTGCGCAGAGTGGGCTGTGACATCAAAGGAAACATCAATGAGCGCGGCGAGCATATCTATCACATGCCCGGCCAGGAGTATTACTCGGCCACGCGCGTAAACCCGGCGCGAGGGGAACGCTGGTTCTGCTCCCAATGGGAGGCTTGGTGGGCTGGGTGGCGAAAGGCGAAGGTATGAAGTCAATGGGAAAACGGGTCGGATCCCTAATCGCGATTGTGTTCGCGTTGTCCATCCTGTCGACGCGGCTGGAGGCAAGCCAATGCTTCGACATATCCAAAGGACAGCCGGAGCATCTGTCTGGCCAACTCATCTACCGGAAATTCCCCGGATCGCCCAATTTCGAGGATGTGACATTAGGAGACGAACCGGAGCCTGCGTACATACTCCGTCTTGACTCCCCGATTTGCCTAACCGGTGACGAGTTTGCGAACGAGGCCGAGCCGGTCTCAACGGTCCAACTCTTCGCGACAACCGCCACGGAGGCATTGCTGCGATCCCTCGTGGGGAAAGACGTCCAGGTCCAATTAGCTAGTCAGGCAGCGGCGACCACGGGCCATCATCATGCGCCTCTGCTGGCGAGCGCAGTCGAGGTCTCTCCCACCAAGGACATTACCGAAGAGTACGGAACTGCGGCTACCACCGTGAGGGCATTCTACTACGCTCTTGCAGACGGCAACGGTGATCAAGCCGCACAATATGTCATTCCAGAAAAGCGCAATCGCGGGCCGCTTTCTGCGGCGGCGATGACCGCATTCTATCGCAATCTCAAGAAGCCGTTACAGCTCGTTAGCCTTGAACCGGAGGCCGCTTTCTTGCTCGCTATACCTTCGAGCGCAAATCGCAAACTTCCGTAGGGCGGTCGGTTGTCTAGACAGTCCGCAGAAACGGCAAGAACCTGATATCTTCAATTCGAGCGGTAGATGGCTGTAGCTTCTCGATCCAGAGATCCATCTCTTAGCCAGCTTCGTGGAAACCTCCCCCAACAAATTTGTGGAACGTCAAGCGAACCTATCACTAGATTACAGGCGCACTAGATTGAGGATCGAAGTATCGATTTGTGCGCCCGGATAGAATTCCTGAAAAGGCCTTCAGGCGCACGGCTACTTTATCACGACCGATAAGAGCCGCGCGCAACATTTTGAAAAGACAATAAAATATTTAGATATTTTACACTCGTTGAATGTGCCGCTGGACACAGCCAGCATTCGCCGCTATATTAGCGTTTCAGAACTTACGACTTGAGGAGGATCACATGCGAACGCTAGTAATAGCGGCGCTGGTCGCTGCCTTGTTCCCAGCCGGGACCGTGATTGCTTACGGAGTCATGGTCAGTCCTTCAGTTCCTGAGAATGCCATCCGGCCGATTGACTACACCGGGAATTGCGGTGCGACATATACGTGTGTCAACGGCACGACAATTACTTGTAAAAAGCCACCGAACGGGACCAGACCGCGAGAACAACTCAAACCAGTTTATGTTTGTGGGTGCGAGGTAGCAGCTACTTGCCGCTAGTTGTGTCGTCAATCACTTCGTGCTGTGCAAATTAATCATTTAATTTAGTGTAGGAGGAGTAGATGAAGGCATTCATGTTAGGTTCTATTTTTCTTGGTTTGTCTTGTTCGCTCGCGGTCGCGGACAATGGCCAGTTCTTTGTGGCTAAACGCTTCTATTGTTTCGACACTAGCGGGCGGGATCAGGGTGATCAGACAATTTCTGCGGATGGATCATCATGTGCCGCCTCACGACAAGCAATTGCCGAGACTGCAGGCAAAGCACCCGGTGGCGATCCTTGCAGAAGCAAGGGCTCAGACGTGAGCACCCGATCGTCCGAGGAAATTCAGTGGTCCGGGCAGTGTCACCCCTAGTCACTGCAAGAAGCTGAGACAATGTCGATCTTGGCGCAGTGCGGGTGTTCTGGCGCAGTGATGCGCTTGCGCACCAGTTGAATGGAGGTTTTCGTGATAACCGAACAAAGCCCGAAGAAAAGTGGCCGGAAGGTATTGTTGTACAGCATAATTGGCATCGTCTTCGTATGTTTCTCCGGCGCTTCAGATAGCCAGACGTCACGGCGAGTGACGTTAATCGCTGCGGACAAAACGCGGGTGCGGATCGAAATGAATTCTCCAACTCTACCAGCTAGCATAAACGCGAAGAGTGTAGTCGTACTAGTAGACGGAGGGCCAGTGGCCCTCTGCGAAAAGCCGAACTATGGCAATCCTTGCATAAAAATTCTAAACAAGAAAATATTCTGTGAGCTGGATAACTGCTTTCGCGGCGCGGGAGATTGGCGAAACAGGATTCGATCTGTGAGGTTTGACTAGCTTAATTCAGTTTGAATCTGATTAACATCACTGAGCGCCTCCGAACTGATTGTACAACGTCGCCTTTCAACAGGTTTGTAGTCCATTATATCAGATTCTGTCTGTTTGGGGAGGATCCCATGAATCGCGGTTCGGCGCGTGTTCTGACAGTATTAATGTTGACCACCAGCTTTCCAGCATCGGCTGATCAGACCTTTAAAGTTTGCATGGGAGGCAACGGCTGCCCGTGGGCAGGCGATACATGGTTTCCATGCGGAACCTCGATCGACCAAATGGCCGTCAACGTTTGCACCATAACTGCCGACGGCAAGAAAACGGTTTCCCCCTATAGGGTAATCCAAAAGGAAATTATGAGCGGGGGAGCCTGTGGCTTCGGCCTCTGGGAAGTAACTTGCGTCGATAATTAGTGGGCAGGTTTCGCTCACATACGGATCTACAGGGAGCTTCGTAGTGGTCTGGGACGTTGACTGAGGAGAATTTTGAGATGTCGCCATCTGGTGTGCTTCGAATTGGGAGTCTGGCTGCTGTGAGTGCCGCCATGGTATTGAACCTCAACGCTACCGCATTTGCAGGCTGTTCAGGAGTAGCCTGCCAAGATCTGAGTATAAATCAACGAAACAACTGTATAATACTTGCCAACCGAAACGCTCAGCACAGAATTAGGGTCGAGACGTCCAGCGGGGCGCCGGTTTATGTGTATTATGTTTATGCGAATTCAGAGTTAGAGCCTAGAACAATCAACGGGTATTGCCACAGCAACTGGTATACGAACTGGACTGCCGTCTTCAGCGACTAGGACTGGTGAACAACTGCTACAGCGGGTGTGCCGCAGCGTTCGCCACCGAGGGTAAGCTGCCCTTGCGTCCGGGCAGGTTCTGGAGGCCTTAGCACGTTCGATCCCCTCGCGCTGCCGATCCGCGATGAAGCGGTGTTCCGTCTGAAAGGGCGGCCGCGCTTGGTCCGGCTATATCAATACGAGCTATGTTGCCTAGATGGCGTCTGGGGTCCAGAAATAGCTATCCCGCATCGTCCCGTGCGCGAGTACGTTTTGCAAACAATCTTCCGTCGCTTCATGGAACGTCGAATTGTAAGAACCGGCAGAGCGTCACCTTAGTTCGCCTATCGTTCTGCGTTACGGATCTTGCAGTTTCCATTCAGAAAACATCTGTCGACTCCACATTAGTAAAATGCAATTCTTTAGGAGAGATCGCAACCGGTAACTGTAGGCAGCGTCATTGGGGAGGAAATTATTATGAAGCGGCGTGATTTACTAAAGCTTGCTGGAGCAGCGCCAATTGCGATGGTTGGATCTGCAGGTTCGGCACTTTCCCAAGAATCAAGTGACGCTGAACCGAGCTATCCGCTAAGTGACAAGATTCGTGAAGAATTTGAGCGCCTTTTAAGTCTCCAAGAGGGCAAAGCAAATGTACTGGGTTTCCGCGAGTTACCACGGATAGCTGAAGGGCCAGTAGACCGATATCTGATGTGGAGCCTGCTGGCTCACGACGCCAGCGCGTTGGATCATGTTCCCACGTCAAAGGATATTCCCGAGGCCCCACAGCGCTTTGGATTTCAACTGGGACCGCACCGGTCTAGTCGCGCTATGGCGATAGTTCACATCGCTATGTTCGAGGCGATCAACGCGGTTACGAAGAAGCGAAAGAGTTACATTGGGCTGCCGCCAGCTGCTGGTGACGTATCCATCCAAGCGGCGGTAGCATGGGCAGCGCACGATGCTCTAGTCGCCCTGTATCCTTATCAGCAGCAACGAATCTCGGCATTGCTAAGCAGCGACCTCATCCGAATTCCAGAGATAAACGATCCAACCGACATCGCGAAATCGGACGCTTTAGCGAAAGCGTCAATGACCTTGGGCAAGGCAGCTGCGTCAACCATTGTCACCATGCGGGCAAACGATGGCTCTAACCACGTGGAGCCTGCGGTAGGCGTGGACCACCCGCTTGTAGGGGGCGCGGGTCACTGGGACATTGATCCGATATCCAAACTGTCGGTAGCCCTCGGAGCGCGGTGGGGCAGTGTACGCCCTTTCATATTGACGTCCGGTGACCAGTTTCGTCCCGCCGCCCCCCCCGCGCTGGATAGCCCTGAATATGCGGCCGCATATTCGGAAGTAAAACGAGTGGGTGGCGATCCTCGGAACAATACACCAACCGAGCGCATGGATTTTGAGACTTTTGAAGGCGTGTTCTGGGCTTTCGACGGTACACCGGGCTTATGCGCCCCGCCGCGCTTGTATAATAAGATTGCCCAAGACGTTGCGCTTCAGAAGCGTGTCACTGAGTTGGAAGAGGTGGCACGAATTCTTGCTATCGTGAACGTAGCGATGGCGGACGCTGGGATCGCCGCGTGGGACGCTAAGTGGCATTATGATTTTTGGCGGCCAGTAACGGGTATCAGGTGGCCAGACGATGGAAATCCTCAGACTGATCCAGACCCCGCGTTCTATCCTCTAGGCGCACCGGCGACGAACGGACGAGGACCTAATTTCACCCCTCCGTTTCCCGCCTACCCATCCGGCCACGCAGTTTTTGGCGGCGCCGTCTTTCAGGCGTTGCGAGCGCTCATACCAGCTGATGGCGATGAGAGTTTCACTTTCGTTTCTGATGAGTATAACGGTCAAAATCGCGGAATCTATGACAAGAAACCGCGCCCTCGACTTCCTCAATCGTTTGTTTCGTACTCGCACCCAGAGTACCTCAATGCTAGAAGCCGAATTTTCTTAGGAATCCACTGGCATTTTGATGCCAGTGTGGGCATTGAGGTTGGAAATAAAGTCGCAGACCACGTTTTGGCGAACCTTTATACCTGAGTGCCACTGCATAGCAGCGGATGGCATTGACCGTGCCGTCCGCCGACCGATGCCTACAGAACTGTCCGGTTCATGGCTCTATTTTCTTGCAGCACTCGATAGACTTGCATTCGTGAACAGCCTACGGATCGAGCAATCAGAGCGGCCCCGTTTCCTTCGGAGTGCAAAGCGGTTATCCGCTCGCGATCAATACGCCGCTTCCCACCATTATAGGCACCTTCGCGCCTAGCCTTGTCGATACCTTCGCGCTGTCGCTCCTTGATAAACCTCCGTTCCATCTGGGCGACCATCCCGAGGACCGTAAGGACGATGTGACCCATCTCGCCTCGGGTTGATACGTGCGGGTCCAGGACAGTCACGAACGCCCCTCGTTGTTCGCACTCGTGGATCAAGTTAAGGACATCGCGCGTGTCGCGGCCGAGCCGGTCCAACCGTGTCACGACCAGTTCATCGCCCGGCCGTAGAAAGTCGATGACGGTCGCCAGTTCGGCCCGGCCATCGCGGCTGGCCCCAGAGACCTTTTCCGATCGAATGATGCCGCAGCCTTCGGCTTTCAGTTTTGCGATCTGCGGGTCGAGATCTTGGTCGATGGTGCTGACGCGGGCGTAGCCAATCCGGCTCATGTGTGTCACCTCAAGGTTTAGGCCCGAGGCTACCTTGTCACAAATAGTCGGTGTCAACTCCTGTGTTACATCGATTGGCGAGAATGGTGTTACGTCACCTCAAGGCATACCCCAACGTTGCATCAATACCTGACTAGTTCCACGAAACGACGAATGGCTTTATGTACCGCGTTCTATCCATCTTTCCAAAAACCCGCAGATGCGCGCCATCACGGATTCGTCTTACGAGATGGCTTAGATGGTGCAACTTATTGTCCCTCATGCCAGAGATGTTCGAGAAGCTCATGCCCATTTTGAACGATTCCGACACGCTGTCGGTCAGTTGCAGAAAGTGCAATTCGTTTGCGGTTTCGACCCAGAAAGATGGCTCTGTGGGCTGAAAGCGCCCTTCGATAAGGCAGAATACGCTACCGTCTTTGCTGAGTGAGGAGTGCCATGCCTGATCAAGAGTTCCTTTGAGAGCCGAAAACCCTCCCAAATGCGCCAAGAGTTGGGCATATCGCGTCTCTCGGGTGGAAGAAAAATTCTGTACTGATTTATCGACTCCGCTACGTTTGAGACCAAACTCACTGTCGACCTCCAACGATGGACCTCCGAGCATCGAAAGGATTGAGCCTATGCCGAGCTTAGGTTTAACAGAACCAGACCCTTCGCGGCTGACTTCGTGCTCCTTGGAGAAATCTACCAGTCGCCCACTGTCAATTTGGTTCGACAAGGAGTCGATCCCGGGCTCGTCAAAATACAGTATCTCCTCTGGGAGGTTCATCCAACTTTCCCTTGCGAGCGGGTCTTGCGATCGGCGTGCATCGGCCGCCAGTTGATCTGTTGTTGCTTATTGAGATAGCGATAAACAAAAGCACTCAATTCACAATCCTTAGATAGTGGGTCACGATCGGGCGCTTGTATGGAACTTCAAGGGGATCCAACAGGACGTTGTTTTTTCCGTCCCAAACAAGCCAATGCCACCAACCGTCCGCCTTGACTTTTGTTGAGACGATTGCATCAAATTCCAACCCCATATTGGTGCTTGAGATCGGTTTGAAACCGACCGTGCGTCCTGCGGTTTTTATGCCAAACTTCGCAAGTGCTCTTCGGAGATCCCTCGTGCCGGTGTCTGAGCCCTTAGCTGACCCGAACAATACGGCCCGCGCAGCATCGTATGAGGAACTCGCGGGGCATCCTGCATAGCGTTGGATAAGCATCGCAACACAGGCAATACCGCAGTCGCTCTCTCCCCTTTGTCGAATGATCATCATGCAATATTCCCCCACTGTGTCTAACGTGCCTACCGCAACTCGGTGCTGTATGTGATCGAAGAATCTGACAGGGCTACTTCAATTCCGCCGCAAGCAAGGCGCAGGCAAGGTCCATTGCTTCATTTGCAGCCTCACTCAGCTGTCCACGACCGCGTCCGTCGTGAACCAGCGCACTGCGTTTCTGATACAAGGCATCGAAAGCTCTAGCGTGATCTTCGGATAGAAGGGTTCTAAACTTCGTCATATACGACTGGCGTAGTGATTGCTTCTTCTGAAAAGAGAGTGATTTCCTTATCGTCTCTTGAACATCAGCGTTAAGCGACAGGCCTGCCACAAACGCTTCGATTTGAGTGATTGCTGCTTGCAATTCCGCACCTACGTCGAACTGATCGCACAATGCCTCCACTGCGGAAACGCGCAGCACAAATTGGCCTTCCGCCTGCGGTACAAACAATGAGTCGTTCAGCAGCGCGGCGCAGTTCTGTTGGCGTTGGGTAAGCTGTTTTGTCGCATGGCCCCATTCTTCTAGACGTTGGACAAATGCGTCGGAGGCAATCGTGGACCTGCCGCGAGCTTCCATCCCGACGATAGTGACAGCATCCTTTTCGTAGACCATTAAGCCGTGGGTTTCCGTGCGTAGCTGCTTACCCGATTCCGCTTTTATGGCGGCGTGGACATGCTCGCTGAACTGAAGAGTCGGCCGACTGAAGCCAATATCAATTCCAAGCCGCGTAACAGCGCCAACAATTGACAGAACGTCACCGAGCTGCGTCCCTGCCTTGAACGCTTCGTCTTCGGTTTCGAACCCGTCCATTCTGATAACGATCCATTGCCCTGATGGATACGCATCTGGGCCGACATCGATGACTGCCGGTGGACAGCCGGGAATTGTAACGGTCAACGATGCACCCTCGGCAATCTGCAAGGGCGTTAAGATCTTGAAGCGACAACGAGCGCAATATGCCATGGGTCCCCGTATTTTCATGATTGGGTCCGAAAAGTTTTTTCAGTTTACGAAGGTCAGCACCGGTCACTTCGGCTTCGCCTTCAGGTTCAGGTTCACCGCGTAGCATTGGCAGCGTAAGGACTCCGGGCTGCCGCCGCGCGGTGTGACATAAAGCCAAGACTGGCAGTCCTTGCATCGCAGGCATTCAAGCAGCTCACTAAACGCCGCGACGACGGGCTCGAAGTCCTTTTTTCCGAAGTTGGCCCATTCGTTGTAGTGCACAGCCTTGTTAACGACCCATTGTTCGACGTTGCTCGCACCACTCGAGCCGGAAAGCGTTGTCTTGCGCTCTAGCGCGGCCTCCTTAGCAGCAGCGTTACCCCAGGACTGCGCTACATCCGCAGCCTTGCCATACAGGTCCTTGCTACGCGAGAGGACGCTGGGGAGCAGCTCGCCAAGCTCGTAGTTGCCGTCCGCTCTAAAGATCGGGCGCGCGCCAAGCTGATCCGCGAGCTGACGTGAGGCGTATTCGAGATGGTGACGCAGCCCATGGGCCGCCGTCTCCACCTTCCCCTTGGCGAGAGCTGCAGCGATCTCATCCCAGATATCTACGTTTGACTCCACCAAGGGACCTGTATCCACCGTCCAGCTATGAAACGCGAGCGAAGTCTTCGCGGTGACCAGCCCCGCCGATCTCATCTGTTCAGCCCAGAGGCGGTCGTGTGTCGTGATGATGAACTGCGTGTTGGGAAAATGCGTCTTCAGAAGCTTGCAGAACTCGCGGCGGTGACCGGAATCGACTGACATCACGACATCGTCGAGCAGCGCGATGGTGAAGTTCGTTTCGAAAAGGCGTTTCATTAGGGCGAGATAGAGGCACACACCCATGCCGTCCTGATGCCCTTCGCTGTGGTACGCACCGGGCGGAAAGAGACCGCGCTCATAGAAGTTCACATCGAAATCGAGGCGTCCTTCGCTTGGCGTCAGCTTGGCGGTGAACTTGGCCTCGTCGTCACCATTGATTAGCCGATAGAAAGTGCTGAAGTCCTCCTGGACGTCGTCATAGAGCGCGTTCAGTTCGCCTTCCATGACGCGGCAATAGGTATCGTAGGCGGCCTTGGCAGCATCGCTGGCGAGTTTCGCCCTCTCGTTGTTCCGCAGCGCGTCACGGTAGTCATTCAGGCGAAGCTGCGCAGTCGTAAGAAACGTCTGCGCTTCAACGGTCGCACTCTGATCGGGCCTAGCTTCGACCTTGGATTGCAGGGCGGAGAGGCCTGCGGGAAAATCTACAGGCATCCTGGGCCATCCATCGGTGAGGCGCTCTTTCATCCCCATCAGCCCATCGAAGGTTGAAAGCGGCCCTTTCAGCTCCCGCAGCTCCGTGCCCCACGCCGTAATCAGGTCAACGAAAGCTCCATCGTTCTCAGTTCTTGCGATGATTAGTGTTTGTCTGAGCAAACCTAGCAATCCGTCAACATGCCCGCCAAGCGCAGTCCCGCTTTTGATTAGAGAGGACTGAAGGTTCCCAGCGTCCTCAGATTTGGCGAGCTTTGCCTGCAGATGGCCCAGCAGATGGGCCTCATCGGGCCACACGTAGTCGCATAGTGGGCACTCGGGGCCATCGATCAGGTCAAGACCCTTCTCGACGAGGGACCGCCGCTGCAGCGCCTGCAGCAAGGCGGGATCATTCTCTAGCATTGCAATGCCAGACAGAATGGCACCCGCATCCCCTTCTCCGGCATTGGTAAGCGTGTTCAGCGCGTTCAACATGGCGTTGAGGTCGCGCAGCACGGATTGCTTGTTGAATTCGGGCAGCTTGTCCGCGTCCGACAATCCGGCGTCCAGCCGCGTCTCGGGTGTCAGCTTTTCGAGCTTCTGAAGGCCCAATGCTTCCCGCTTTGGATTTACAGCCGCCAAGAGCTCGGCAGGCCCGAATATCGCGATTTGCAGATGACGCTGCAGCATCTCCCGGCTGATTTTCACAAGATTTGAGGTGTTCTTGTGGCCTGTCTGGAGCTTGTTCTGGGCCGTGTTGAGTGCTGACCGCGTTTGTCCGATCTCTTCCAGCTTCAGGATCGCCTGAATTTCCTCTGAGCGCTTCGTCGGCTCGACTAAAATGAACCGCAGGATGTCACGTCGGGCGAGCGTGATCTCGGGGTGATCTGCAATCTCATCAAGGGCCGCTTTCACGTCGGCATCGGCAGGCACGATCTTCGGTTTGCCGGGCGCGGAAACTTTACGCGTGATCGTTGCTGATTTGCCAAGAGCGGGAATGAAGACCTTCAATTCAACGAAGGCGGCGTCCGGGAATTTTACCTTATCGACATGCGGGCCGTGCTCGGCAACTGACAGGCCCTTCGTGCCTCTGCCTGTGAGTCGACCGATCTCCCCAGTAAGCCCAAATTCAATCGCGTCGATAACGCCGCTTTTTCCCGTGCCATTCGGGCCGGAAATCGCGAAGGTTTCCTTCCTAAAGTCGATATCGAGCTTGCGGATTCCGCGCACTTCTTCGATGTGAGCGGTTTCGAGCTTGATCACTTCACGTCGCCGTCTGTAGGTGCCAAGAAGATTTTGACGAGGTCCTCAGCCTTCGGCTTTTTACCATTCGCCAACAATTTGCGGATTTGCTCGGTCTTGTCATTATCGACCTTCTGCCCCTCGGCAAGTGCCGCAACGAATTTGTGCGCAATGTTTTGCTGGAGCGTTGGCATCTGGCCTCTTTCTTGGTTCCGAAACTATCAGTCAGGCATTCTCGCGACGAAATTCCATCAGACCTTCTATTCGGAAATACCAGCCGTCTAGAAAACCATGCAGCATTCTCATGCCAAGCGATAAAACTTCAACGTTAATCAGCTTTAGCCCAGTCAAATGAGTGTTGCCTTTAAGGTCTTCGGGATATCGGAACACCTGCCCAGTCGGATCAATCTGCACAAAGTCAGCGATGATGTCACCTGCAATCCCGACCTCCAGCTTATCAATGACTCGGTCGTCCATTTTCTCGAATTCCTCGACAACCATCTTCCAGTATTCGTCAATGCTATGGTTTTTCTGGTAAGTGCGTTTCGACCCGTTGAACTTGTTAGCCGTCTGCACAAGCGCTTTCAGGTAGAGTTCGATCCCATGTCGAAACGAAAAGCAAATCGGATAAACCAAAAGATCAACGGTCCCGTTTCGTTCTTTAACAGCGAGCACAATTTCCTGTGCCCCGTCGAAGAAGCCCTGTCCGTAGTCGATCAAATCGTAGGGCCCCCCGTTTTCCCCTACACAAGCATTATATTCAGTGACTGGCCCGCCACGAAACAACGCGTTCGGCGTAAAGTTGTAGGTCGGCACCGTTTGCTCCCTTTATTCTGTTGATCCCGACTCGTACTTAGTCCAGCTTTTCGCGGCCGGTGAAGCCAATACGCGGCCGCTCTCGCGAAGCGTCCAAATCGACCGAGAATTCTGATCGAACTTCATCGAAGAGCACTTCAAAAACGCGGGTCAGATCAGGGCTCTCGACGCGAGGGAGGGCAATCGCCCGTTGGTCTTTGCCAGCTACAGTGATGATCACGTCTTGGCCACTAAGCCAAAACTCAACGCCAAAGATCACCCATGTTGCGCCTCTGCCAATCTTATTGGCCACTTCGACGTAGAAGCCCATGGTGACGGGTTCGAGGAAATTAGGGTTCTTGTGATAGAAACTGAAAATGTCGTCTTGGTATCGGGCATTGACGTTCACTTCGCCTTGCGGAGGCACCCCCTTGACCCGATGCTTCTCGCATCCGAGATAGTCGGGAAAGCCGTCAATGATGGCCTGCCCAAAGCGCCGGGACTCATTGATCAACAAGATTGTTGCTTCCCCATAGGAAGCCACAAGCTCTTGAAGTTCTTGGTACTTGCTCAAAGGCTAACTCCTGTGCCCACGTTTGCGATGTACGCCCTTTCCAGCAGCTTTTTTTTGCTCAGATTGTTGCTGACCAGAACTAGGCGGGCGTGGCGTAAGGACTGCTCCCAATGGCCATACTGCCGAGGAGGTCTTTCCGGGGGTCTTGAATTCGTTGATCCGCCATTTGAGCAGATCGGGTCTGCAAGCCTCGTGCATGGATTTCCTCTTTCGGTCAGCCCATAAGGTGGGGCGAGCAGGAAAATCACAACTGCCCTCTGCGTGATTCTCATAGAACAGGGGGCGGATCTGTTGGTCGGTCACCTTAGCGAACGTATCCCAACACAGAATAACGTCTGAGCGCCTCATTTTCCGATCTAGATAGTGGTAGTGCCAGCCGAAATGGTCATGGTGTTCGCGCTTCAGGGGATGGTCGTCACCTGACACGGTGATCAAATATGCGGCAAGATTCTCGTCGGAAACGTCGAATGGCGTATAAAGGATTGGTTCTAAAAACCCGAGGTGTATTGGTCTCTGTTCCAATCGAATCTCAATTGTACCAAGGTTCCAGAATTCTCCTTTCTGCAAGGGCGCGTACAGTGCGTCAAAATGCTCTTCCCGGCGAAGCCGATCGAGCGCATCAAGGAGTTCCAGCAGCTCGGATGCTAGACGGTGTAACCTGTGCTCTAAGACCCATTCCGGCGGATTCGGCCACTGAAGCGATTCCGCTTTCCACTCGAACGGGAGACGCAGGTCAAATTGTGTTAGCTCTCTGGATTTGGCCGTAAGGAGAAGCGCGATTTCATACGCGTCTTTTCTGATCGCGGTTTTATCCAAGGCTGCTCCGTGAATTCACTGGAAAGGCGAGATGTGGGAGCTCCGTGCAAGGCTGCTCGACGAAAAGAAGCCACCACAATCGTCCCGACGGGAGCATCGCGCGCACTCATCCACGTACTCATTCTTCCAATCACTGATCGAACGCTTCGCGTATCGATGGATGGAGCCATCAAGAAGACAGAGCTGGTGATTGTAGACTGAAACATTGATCCTAGCCGCAGCCAGATATTGCACAGCCGCCCGCAGCTCACTTCGATAGTCGTACGGGTCCATCCAGAGCTTATCCATATTTGCCCTTGTGAAGCCCGTGATCTCCAGCCCCATGAACGTCACGTGGTCTACGAAGGTGAGGTTTCTAAAAATGAAATCTGACAGGTCGGCGAGACCTTCATAGGTCTGCTTGTGAACGACAACTCGTATCTCAACCTCAGCCCCGACGGACTTCAGGTTCATGATTCCGCGGATTGTTTCGTCAAAAGCGCCCTTGGACTGAACCACGTAATCGTGAACTTCCGGGTCGGCGGAATAGATCGGTATGCCGACCGAAAGGCGGCGATGTCCAATTGCTTGATACCGCTCAGCAAACGCCTTGTCCTTAAACGTCCGACCATTGGAAAGAATATGAATTGGCGTCGTAGGAAGGTGGTCACGAGCCGAGGACAAAATGTCAAAAAAGTCCTCACCCCCCAGCGTTGGCTCACCGCCAGTGATCCCGAGAAACGGGGTCGTTGCGGGCAGCAATGGCAGCACATCCAAAATCTCCCGCGCCAACCAGCGATCGTCAACGTCTTTGGGTGGCTGGGAGCACATCAAGCACAGGTGGTTGCACCGCTCCGTTACGAGGAAATAGTTCGCGTTGGCATCCTTTCTGAACAGGACACGCACTGCCTTCCGATCCGGCACAAAGCGGATAACGTCTCCCCCACTGAGGTAGTCGAACTCGTGGGGCAGAACGACTAGTCGTCGGTCTGAAAACAATCGCTCAGCCTCCGGCCGATGCTCCTCAAAGGTGACAACCCACTGGCATTCAGGATGAAACGCCTTCCCCTTGAAAAGATACGCATCATGCTCCGGGTTAGGCGCTTGATCAGCTTGGCCCGTCACGAGCCTAAGTGCCACTCGCTGTGAGAAATCACCGACGCTTGCTGACGCAGCGAAGCCACTCAGTCGCAACATCCTAATTCGCCCAACTTAGAAAGAGTTCTCGGGCGGTAACGTCCCTCTCCATAAGGTCGATCAGCCTCTTGAAGATCGACATGTTGCGATTGCAGAATCCCGACCGCGTTTTGAGGCCAACAAAGTCGCCCTGCGTTGCAGTGTGGAATACGGGATCAGACCCACAAAAAGGCTCGTAGGCGCATTCGGCGCACATCGGAGCTGACCCGGCAAAGGACTGCTCAATAGGATCGATGAGAGCATCAGACCCGAAAATCTCCGCGTACGTGTTTTCGCGGACGTTCCCGAGCAGAAATGTCTTGTCGCCCATCTCAGCCAACATGCGCGCTTCGTCGGATGCGTAGACGCTGGCGTCATAGTTATAGACAACGGCAGAGATACCGATGCCTGCCGGGCTCATGAGGTCCACATATCCCGGCTCGAAAGGCGTGAGCATCTTTGTAAGGATGGTGGCCGCGTAAAACTCCTTGAAGGGAATGCCTTTCCGATTCAGTTCGAGGATGTAGTTCAGCCCGTCGAAATAGAAGTCGAGCCAGCGGTCCACATCGTAGGCGGCGTATGATTTTGTCTTGACCGCGAAGCCGTAAGGGGAAAGCGGCCGAAGGAATATTCCGGGGAAATCTAGCCGCACGTATTCGTCAATGATCTCGCGCACTAGTGGAAGGCTGGCTTTGGTCGTCGTCATAAGTGCGCTGACGCGTTCATGGCCGAGAGCCAGTCTGGATTTGTGGATACCTGCCACAGCCAACTCATAGCTGTTCTTTCCCGGGCGCGGTCGATTGGCATTGTGAAGGGTGGCCGGACCATCAAGCGACGTAGAAATTAGGACGCTGTGCTCGCGGCAAAACTCCAAGATTTCGTCGGTAACGACAGCGAGATTCGTCGTGATAACGAATTGCAGCTTCCGCCCGGCGACCTTGTTGAGCGCTTCAGCCCGATGCACGACGTGTTGGATCAACGGGAAATTCAGAAGCGGCTCGCCGCCTTGGAACTCGACCTTGATAGCCGGACTTGGAGACTGGAAAATGAGCGCCAACGCCTTCTCGGCAGTCTCCTCTGACATATCGAAGGCTGAACGATCTTCGCTTTGACGAGATACCTGACAGTAGGGGCAGGAGTGCTCGCAACGCAGCGATATGACCATAATGTGCAGCGAGGTGAAGTTCTCAAGCCTCTTTGCCTTTGTCCGAACCTTAAGCGCCAGCAGCTCCTTGCCGATATTGGAGGATGCATCAAAGAGGAACTGCCTGCTGCGCAGGCGGGAGTAGGCAGCGTGTGTGCTGGGAAGCTCGTGCTTGACAAACGAAGCCAGCACGGCGCGCGGCAATACCAGATATTCGCCCGCTTGGTTGGTCAGCACATACCGCTCGTTGTCCAACTGGGAAAAACGGAAGTACGCGAGCTGATATGTGTCGTCCAACGGTCGTTGGAAGTCAGTTGCCGGAGCAAACTTAGTCATCGGACTGTAGGCCCGATCTGGAAAACGCCAGCGCCAGTATCGCGTTTCTAACCGTGGCGGTTTCGGCGGCGATGCTGCTACGCAGGTCCTGATCCAAGACCTCTAGCCGCAGCCCTTCTACCGCTGCGTCGGCCGAAGTTCGCGCGGCCGCCTTGCTGAAGTTGATCGTGCATACTGCGAAGCCGCCTTCGATCGTGATCTCAACCGCAGCGTTGCCGGTTACCCGATACGCTGCGCGCTTCACACAGTCGAGGCTGAAGACTGACAGATCAAACTTGACTTGGGCAGTCTGGACGAGCTCGCTGTCGCGAGGGGTGTCCGACATCAACAATAGCTGTAGCCAGAGCAGTGAGACCCGTGACTAGCATGGCTCGAATGGCTGGTGTGGTACGCCATGATAACGTCGGTACCATTTGAGCGATCGAGCACCTCACCGTAGCCGAGGTCCGCCGGAACAGTGCCAGCTTCAGCGAGCTTGGCCGAAGGCTGATTTGCCGATTCGACAAGGACTGCAGCCTGAACTTGGCCGCCGAGAATCATCGTGGCCGACAAGGCCATTGGTGACAGGAAATTGCGCTTCGACATTATCCAAACCCCCGTTTGTACGGACTCATTAGCAAAACGGGCCAAGCCGGGCAAGTACCGATTGTGGAGAAGTGCTTAAGAGATCACTAAATGTTTGGACCAAATACTGTATTGTGGTGATGACGGGGTTCCGTCTTCTGAGCACAATCGATTGTCATTTTCGCCCTAAACGCGGGAATTCACCGCCCATGACCCGCGCAACATAAGCTATCGCGCCGTGCTTTTTGATTGTTGCGGAGTCGCAGCTATCGCAGCAAGCGGTGTGGTAGGTTGTCGGCGCACGGGTCCCAAAAACCCATTCCAGGATCCGCTCTGCAAGGCTCAGTCTGTGCCGTCCCTCGCTGTCGCCGAAATAGTTGCGGATCGAATTACGAAAACAAGAAGTCGAGCGGAGCATCCCAGCCACTTGATCGATGTTCCGGGTCCTCTGCTCCAGGATGACTGCTCTTTGCTGTTCATCTCCCGTTGCATTCGAGACAGTCATCTCGGCCATGAATTTGAGGCGTCCCGTATCACCTCGGCCCTTACCGTCGTGGAACATGACCGAGACCGACGGCTTCCCATCTCTTCCAGCGCGGCCAAACTCCTGCAACAGGTCTTCAACAGATGCTGATTGTTGCCAATGCACCACCAGCCGCACGTTAGGAACGTCGAGGCCCATGCCAAAGGCGTTGGTGCAGACAATCTGATCGACCACTGGGCGGCTCTGCCCCAAGAAGCGCTTGACGAGTTCCTGCCGCTCCCATGCGGTTCCCAGCTTGGAATGATAGAATGGGATGTCCAACCCCATCGCCGACATAGCAGTCCGCAGTTCGTCACCCACTTTTACCGTAGGGACGAAAATCATCGCCTTTTGCCCCTTCAACTGGGGCAGCGCCAGCATGGATGCTATTTCCTGCGCCCGCTGTTCAGATCGACAATGCCGTCGCAACATCGCAATGTTCGGCCTATCCACGTCGCGGACGAACACCTTTGCATCCGGGATGCCAAGCGAGGCGAGAATCCGGTCCTGCATTTCCTTTCCAGCGGTAGCTGTGAAAGCCAAGACTGGGGGAGCACCGAGCTTTTCCCGAACCTCGCGTAAGCGGCCGTACTCGGGGCGAAAGTCCTCACCCCAGCGGTCAACGCAATGGGCCTCGTCTATGATCAGAAATGACGGCTCGCTGCGCTTGAGTTGGCTGCGCTCCGCATCGCTGCGAACGAAGAAGCGCTCCGGCGCTATGTAGAGGAGCTTTATGGCCTTGAGGCCAAGCAGAGAAAAGCGGGTCTCTTTCTCTTCGCGGCTGAGATCACTGTTGATGAACGTTGCCGGTATTTTCTTGGCTAGAAGGTCGGACACCTGTTCGGACATCAGCGCCTTCAAGGGGGAAACAACAAGGGCGACGCCACGTCTGAGCACCGCGGGAAGCTGAAAGCATAGGGTTTTGCCGGAGCCTGTAGGACTGACGACTAACACGGATTTTCCCGAAAGCGCTGCCAATATGATTGGCAACTGACCGTTACGAAATCGCTGCAGCCCAAACAGGCGTAGAGCAGGTCCGAAGTTGCCCGCCGCTTCGGTCACCACCCCTTCACGGTCCAGCCATTTTGCAAGGCGCACAGCCCATCTCTCCATCACCCGTCTCGCCAGACCACCGGCCAAGTTGGGATGATGGCGCGCGTGACAGCCGTCGCAGAGGGTGACCAAGTTCGACATTTCGTCGGTCCCGCCCATCGAGCGGGGGAGCAAATGGTGGACGTCCGCATCCACCGACTTGAGCCTGATGCCGCAAGACACACAGCAATAGCCGTCGCGCTGCAAAACCTGCGGCCGGATCATGGACCAGCTATTGGATGGCACGTTCAGATCAAATGCCCAATCTAGTCAGCAGTTGGCAGGTAGTCCCACAAAGGCATCGAATGTCTACGCGGAATAGTGCGAGGTCTCAGTTAAAACCGGGTGTAGGAAAACTGTTGACAGGTTTGGCGGCCGGAGGCATTGCCGCGTCGTTGAGGGGATTTGGGCAGCATGATGAAACTGATTTGAGCGTTGTTAGCAGCCATTTTACTCGCCGTCTCACCGGCAGCGGCAGAACCTAAATTCGGCGACTATCCAACGAAAATGTATCTCAAGGGAAAGCCGAGGCTGTGTCGCCCAATCCAAAACCAGGATTCGGAACGGCATGAAGTCCGGCGCAAATTACGGCGGCCACTTCTCGATCGAAATCGGCTGCGGCACGTCATGCATTTTCGCGTTTCTGATCGATGGTCGCGATGGGAGAGTGGTCGATTTCCCGCTGGGCGGCGGAGACAACTACCAGCTTCAACTCCACTATGGCATCGACAGCACTCTCCTGCAGGCTGACTGGATGGACACCAGCAACGACAAATACGACACCTGCGTTCGGCGCTTCTACGATGTCGGATCGGGGAATCTGACGAAGGTCTCCGAGACCACGAGGCTTGGTTCGGTAGAACGAGAGGCCTGTCGCGGCTGCCAATGATGGATGGCAGGGAACGCTATTTCGCCCGCATTGCTAGAGCCTTGCTAACTTGCTTGAACATTCTCTTTTGCCACGCTTCGCGCCTCCACGGTGGCACGATACGCTTCTCGCTGCCGGGTAGCTTGATTTCACGCCAGTTGTGGATTGTTTCGCCACTCAGGACATCGACACACGCGATCACCGCATCAGCAGGCACCACTCCCAGCACAATGTACCAAGTGTCCCAAGCCGAAGCAGTGTCCTGAAGGCCAGATATGGTCTGCGGGGTGACGTACTGTTTCGACCAGTCGGTCCATTTGTGAAAGGTCGGCAGGCCAACTGGAAGTTCGACGGTGAGCCTATATCGGCGCTTGTCATATTGCTTGCCAAGCCCATGATTGTCCGAGAGGGGCGAACTGGTAAGCCAAACTCCGACTAGTCCGCGCATCTTTACGATATTAGTCGGCACGTCACCCACCGTAAGCCCATGACGGCCGATGCCTAAGAGGCTTTCGGCGCTGGTGAAGTGATAGAAGATCAAGTTCTGCATGATGTTGCCCCGACGTGTGCGATAACATCGGACCTTTCTCTGTGGCCAGCGCAAGCTGCTAAGAGGACCCTGCCGCGCCTGCGAGACAGCTGGGTCAGTCGGATAGGAACTATCCCCAGGAAACCCACCGAACTAAGGCACGAAGCCGCTCGGCATCCTGCTGCCCGATGGTTGAAATGGATTTAGCGATAGTCCGCTCCAAAACCTCACGACCGCCTAGACCAGCGACACACAGCTTGTCGATCTCCGCACCATGCATGAACCGGCAGACCGCGGCCGCCTCGCCTGAACGATGCCAATCTTTCTTTTGTTGGTATTCCCCGGTTGGCCGCTTGTTAGAATCTTTTATAGCGTAAACTCGGTAGGTCTTGAGAGGGGCTTTCAGCATGTAGATAAGGCTCTGACGAAGGCCCTTCCAGCTACTACGAACACGGAAATGCGCTGCCTCTCGATTTGGCAAGAGCGATTCGTACCGAGCATTCACGGTGTTCTTCAACGCCTTCATTTTTTCACGGCTTGCGCCCCACACAATGGCGTGGATATGCCACGATACAACCTTCTCACGCCCTCTAGGGGTGTTGGCATACGGCGCAGCATCGACGACGCCAAAGTAGCAAAGTCCCTTAAGCTCCTCCTCGGCCCATTTTTGTAGGACCGACCAATCATACGTTTCTGCGTCGGCAGCGGTGGTTACGAAATCGATCGGGGATAGCGTAAGGAAGAAGGCTGGGCTTTGAGGAGTTGGCGTAGCTGTGGCCTTCATGATCTTCCGGGCTGCCCGGCAGAATTCGATTCTGGCCCTCGCATTTGTCGCTTTAAGCGACAGTGATGAGCGATCTTGAAAGTTCTCCCTGACGGCTTCGCTTAAAGCGAACTTGCCCTCGCGCCCTCGCTTTCCGAGCGCATATCTCTTCACTTTTTCGTCAAATTGTTGATGGGAGGATACGAACGTCTTCCACTTTATAATGGGCTCTGAAGCCATGATAAATCTCGTGATGTGTGGGGTGATGTCGAGTGCACGGGCGGCGTCAGAGACGTGTTTCGTGCACTCGACGGTCGACGTAGTGTGTGCGGGATATCAGCGCCTAGTTCGCGTTGGCACGTTGGTGGGCGCTGGCACGTTTTTTGGTGCTACAACGGGCATCAAGGCTTCCGCCATGGAAGAGTATCGCTCTTCCCCACATGATCGATCTCGAATTTGGACGGGTCTTCGTCCGAACGCCGAATGTAGATCCAGGTGAATAGCGGGGCCTTGATCATGTTGATCGCTGCGAGATGTTCCTTGCTCGCCAAAATCTGGAATGTCGAAGGCGGGGCCACCCCGTGGTCATCAGGCATCGTGTCTGGCTTGGGATTCCGCCGGATAGATGACTTCTCGCCCGCAGCTGCCAACCTTGTTCGCCTTGCCTTGTAAGCTTTCTCGATGCCCCCTTGCCGCTTCAGCCAATCGGATATTTCGACAGGCGAGACTTCGGCCTCCCAAGCATCCAACAGCGCGAACTTGAGTTTCGATGCCTTTTTCTGCCCAACCGTGGAATCCAGGCCGCAAGAAATACGGAAGACAAACTCGATGGCCCTCGCGGAATCTTCCAGCTTTGGCTTGCTCGGCTTGTCGTTCCATTCGAGCCGCTGACAGAAATCGCGCCAAAGGTCGGGCACTGCCTGCAACATGCGAGCAAGATAGTAGCCACAGGCAATGGCCTTGCGATGCTCGCGGCGATGTTGCCTTCCAAGTGCACCCAAATTGCGCCCCAGATCGTCTATTGCGCCGTTCAAGCCGCCTTGCTGGAGGAGTTCGTCGATCGGAGGGAACCGCATGGGTTCGACTCTTTGAACGGCCCTCCTGCGCCTCCGATGCTTCACCTTTCTTTTTAGGGAATTGCCCATTACGCCCTCCCGGCAGAAGTGCTGGGCCTCGAGCGAGTAGCAACGAACGATTTCAGCTCACTGAAGTCATAGACCACGCAGCTGCCGATCTTCGTGAAAACCGGCCCGTCGCCCTTTACGCGCCAATTGGCGAGCGTCTTGACGCTCACTTTGAGAAACCGCGCCGTCTGCGATGTGGTTAGAAGCTCCCCATCACGAAAGCCTCTCCTTCGCTTCTTCCGACGTGCGAGCTCATCAGGAAGGGGGAGGAGTCCCTTCTTTGCAAAAAACAGATAGAGATTGACGAATGTTTGTTCAGTGTTTCGCTGCCTCATGACTGCCCTCTAAAATCCGGACAGCGATGGGATGGCGACATGCAATCCGACCGCCGTCCATGTTGATATGGATGGCTGATCAGAGCGAAGCGCCTAAGCGATAGGGTTAGTCCAAATTCCCAGATCTCGGATGACCAAGATCGCCCTCTGATTGAGATGGCTTGGGCCATTGGACCGGCCGCCATTCTTTTTGTTGTTCTTTGAATTAGGGTATGAAGATCGCCGTTACAAGGCCCGGAGTACCCGGCGAGCTATTTTGTTCCCACGTGACCAGCCATCTGTTGCTACTTTGTAGCTAGGCAGCAAGTGACGCGGCGATCGCAAAGAAGCAAAAAACAATAATTACCTTGCCTAATCAAAGTGGTGGGCGATGACGGGCTCGAACCGCCGACATCTTCGGTGTAAACGAAGCGCTCTACCAACTGAGCTAATCGCCCGCTCCGGCCGGACCTTTAAGCGGTCGCGACCGGCTTCGCAAGGCCAAATGAACAGCTGCGAGCTTAGCCGCACAGTGGTTTTCGCGGGCAAAGTGCCGCCCGTCAAAAAACCTTCTCCTGTTTGCGTTTATGCTGTCCAGCTGCGCTTGACACCCGGTGGCGAACCCCTTATCCACCGCCCCAACGACGAACACGGCTGACACGTGCTCGTCCAATGCGCGGGTGTAGCTCAGTTGGTTAGAGTGC